>CALXSJ010000015.1 GCA_944391115.1 uncultured Victivallales bacterium
ACCGGAGTCAAGGCTCTTTCGGGGAACCGGACGGAGCTGGAGCTGGACCGCTCCGCGCGGAAGGTGATCGCGGTTGTTGACGCTGCGCCGAACCGGAAGGACATGACGGTCCTTTCGGGGGGAGGGGACAATGCCGCGCCCGGCGACAATTTCGTGATTGACGGTAAGGCGTATAAAATCCTTTCCCAGGACAAATCCGGGATAAGACATCGTGCCGGGAAAACGCTGGGATATGCGACGCTGAAACTGGAGAAGCCTTTACCGGAAAGCGGGGTGCAGCGGATTCCCGTGACGGAGTTCGGCGCGGACGATCCTTATACGGTGATGACAAGCCGGACTGTTGAATTAACAGAATAAAACATAACAGGGAGGCAAGGGCGACCCCGGAAGTTTCCGGATCATTTCCGGGGGATTGAAAAATTCATTCTTTTCCGTATTGAATTAGGAAAATATAAAAATTCATGGTGCAGTTATGCAGAAAAAAAATCATTTCTTCTCAGAGGTGCGCAGAATCCCGTTCCGCCGGATTCGGCTGTCGTGTTCCGTTATGAAATTGTGTGCGGGTTTTCTCGTCGTGTTATCGGCTCTTGCCGCCGCGGCGGCGGAGAATCTGCGTCTCTGGCAGGATTTTCCGGCAAGAAGATGGCAGTCCGAGTATTTTCCCATCGGGAACGGCGCGCTTGGCGCGATGCTCGACGGCGGGATCAAGCTCGACATCCTTCAGCTCAATCTGGATTCCCTTTGGACCGGGGACGGCAATCCCTCCGGAAATTTAGCTTCGATGGGCAGTTATCAGTCTCTGGGCGAGCTGCGGATTTCCTATGACCGGGTCTCCCCTTCCAAACCCTACCGTAGAGAACTGGATATCACCCGCGCGATTCATACCGTCTCCATCGGCGGCCAGACCCGGACCGCGTATGTCAGCGCCCCCGATCAGGTGCTGGTCTATGCCGTCCGTTCCGAAGAGCCGCTTTCCGGGCGGATTGTCCTGCGCGATTCCCGGGAAGGCATGGCATACCGGGAGAACGGAAAGGAGAAAAAAATCGGGACTTCCTATTCCGGCAGGGAACTCCGCCTTGACGGCGTTCTTCCCAATGAGCTGAAATACGGGAAAGACGGGAAAGTCATGAAGGAATTGATGTCAAAGGTGTTTGACGCCGTCCCGTCCGATCTGCGCTACGGCGTGCTTGCCGGAGTTTCCGCCGACGGCGTTGTCGAGGCGGCTGACGATGCGCTTTGTTTCCGGAATTGCCGCAATTTGACGGTTTTCCTCGTCGCGGACACCACGTATGAAATGAATCCCGCGGCAAATTTCCGGAATCCGGAAAAACTCCGCGGTCTCCGGGAACGGCTGGAGAAGGCGTTTTCCGCGGGAGAGGAAAAACTTCGTCAGCGTCATATCGCCGAATACCGCAGTTATTTTGACCGTGTTTCCCTGTCGCTCGGTTCCGGCCGCGGAGATCTTCCTCTGAGGCGGCGTCTGGCGGAATTCCGGAAAAAGGGCGGAGATCCGGAACTTCCGGCCCTGCTTTTCCAGTACGGGCGCTATCTGCTGATTTCCTCCAGCCGTCCGGGGACGCTGCCCGCCAATCTGCAGGGCATCTGGAACAATTCCAACACTCCCCCCTGGCACAGCGACTATCATACGAACATCAACCTCCAGATGAATTACTGGGGCGCGGAACCAGCCGGTCTCCCCGAGTGCCATCTGCCGCTTTTCGATCTGATGAATGCCGCCGCTCCCATTGCGGAGCAGGGGATGCGGAGTCTGGCGGGCAAACGCCGGATAGAGGGCTTCACCTTCCGGACCAGCCTGAATCCCTTCGGCGGGGGGGGCTGGAAGTGGAACTGTCCGTCCAATGCATGGCTGGCATTGCACATGTTCCAGCATTATGAATACAATCCGGATCCGGATTTTCTGCGGCGGACTGCCTGGCCGTTTTTCGAAGGAACCATGAAATTCTGGCTTTCGTATCTGAAAGAGCGTCCGGACGGCAGTGTGGTCGTTCCCCGGGGATGGTCTCCGGAGCATGGACCGGTCGTCGACGGTGTTTCCTATGACCAGCAGATCGTGACGGAGTTCTTCGACGCCTTCCAGAATGCCGCGCAGATCTTGAACATCCGGAATGCCATGACGGAACGTGCCGCCGCTGTCCGTCCCCGTCTGCTGGGACCGAAGATCGGCAGATGGGGCCAGCTCCAGGAGTGGGAGGAAGACCGGGATGTCAAGGGGGATTCCCACCGTCATACGTCCCACCTCTTTGCCGTGTATCCGGGGAACAGCATCAACGGCATTGAAACGCCGGAGTTTTTCCGGGCGGCGCAGATTTCACTGGAGGGGAGGACGACCACTGGAGATGCCCGGCGTTCGTGGACCTGGCCGTGGCGCGCAGCCTTGTGGGCGCGGTTCGGAAATGGAGAGAAAGCCGTCGAAATGGTGAATTCTCTTCTTCGCTACAATACCATGGACAATTTTTTCACCACCCATGCGCCGTTTCAGATCGACGGCAATCTCGGCATCGTCGGTGCGCTCTGCGAGCTCCTGCTGCAGAATAACGGCAACGGAATTTCCATTCTGCCTCTTGAACTTCCCGGGTGGCCGGACGGTTCCTTTGCCGGTCTGAGGGCCAAAGGCGGTTATACCGTCGGCGCCGCATGGAAGGACGGTAGAATCGCCGGTGCGGAAATTACCGCCTCCCGCGCGGGGACCGTGAAAGTCAGACTCCGCACTCCTTTGCGCTATAAGGGTTCTTCGGGCAAAGAGTTCAGCATTCCGATGAAAGCGGGGGAAACCGTTGTGCTGAGCCGCTGAACCGCCGCTTCCGGTCCCCGGTTGGGATGAGCCGCCTGAAATTTTCCGTATCGCGGCGCGGACACTCTGGAGAAGTTCCGGATGTCCGCTCCGGGCCGGCGGCGGGGACGCGGAGGAAGTGTCACAGAATGTCGAAACTGCCTGTGGCCGGATGGCTTTCCAGATAGTCGTGAATCGCCTGAGCCGTTTCCGGACCGATCCCCTCCACTTTCGCGCAGATTGTCTCCGGCGACGCTTTGCGGAGCCGGTGCACGGAGCCGAAGGCTTCCAGAAGCATGCGCTTCCTTGCACCGCCGATGTTCGGAATTTCATCCAGAATTGAGTTCTGAATGGTCCGCAGGCGCAGGGCCCTGTGATAGGTGACGGCGAAGCGGTGTGATTCATCCCGGATCGCCTGCAGCAGTTTCAGGGCAGGGCGGTCCCTGCCGATGAGAATTGGTTCCGATCGGCCGGGAATGAAAACTTCCTCGTTGCGCTTGGCCAGACCGATCACGGGAAAGGGCGGACAGTTCAGCTTGAGCAGTGCATCAATCGCGGAGCTGAGCTGTCCTTTGCCGCCGTCCACGATCATCAGGTCCGGAAGAGCCTGTTTCCCTTCCAGCAGTCGGAAGAAATGCCGGGAGACGGCTTCCCGCATCATGGCAAAGTCGTTGGCTCCTGTCACGGTCCGGATGCGGAAGCGGCGGTAACCCTGTTTGTACGGACGGCCGTCGCGGAAACAGACCATCGATGCGACCGCAAGGGTTCCGGAGATGTTGGAAATGTCAAAGCAGATCATGACACGCGGCGGCGTTTTGAGCTTCAAGGCGCTGCGGAGATCCTCGACTGCTTCCGGTCCGCCTGCCGTCTGGGGAATGGATGCGTTCGAAAAGGTTCTTGTTTTCGAACCGTACAGCGATTCCACGTTTTTCGAGATGTCCCGGAAAAGAGCGGCCTTCTCAAAATTGCGTTTTTCCGCATGTTCCTGCATTTTTCCCCGCAGAAGTTCCAGCATTCCGGAGACGTTTCCGTTCAGCAGATCAATCAGGCGGTCAAGACGTTCCCGGTATTCCGCTTCCGTGACCTTTCCGATGCACGGACAGCAGCAGTCCCGGATTTTTGCGGCAAGGCAGTGGGTGTATTCCTCTTCTCCCGGATCATGAAAACCGCACGAGCGCAAGGCGTAATGGCGGATCAGAAAGTCCAGTGTCTGGCGGAGGGCCGCTCCATGCGGAAAGGGTCCGAAGTAAAGGCAGGAGTCGTCCTTCCGCAGGCGTGCCGGCTTCGGCCGCGGGAAACGTTCCGAGAGATCGATTTTGATGAGCAGATGGCGTTTGTCGTCACGGAGCAGGACATTGTATTTCGGAGCATACTCCTTGATCAGGCGCGATTCCAGAATCAGCGCCTCGTCCTCGCTGCGGACCGTCAGACATTCCCATGTGTCGATGGAGTTGATGAGCGAACGCAGTTTCGGGTCGGCGCGCGTCTCCCGGGAAGGCTGGAAATACTGTGACATCCGTTTCCGGAGATTTGCCGCTTTGCCGACATAGATCACCGTGCCGAAGGAATCGCGGTAAATGTAGACACCTGGTTTTGTCGGGATGTCGCCGGGATAAAACGATATTTTTTTCAAAGCCATAATTTTCAAGAAAAGTTACCGGATTGCATGCAGTTGAAAACGGAAAGGTAAAATAGCCGCAAATGTCTGGAAAAACAATCATAGGAGGGAAAAAATCGCCTGAAAAGAGCGTGTCAAGAAAGATAAGAGCTTTTTTTTACGAAATTTTATGTCCTGCGGGGCTTGACATAAGCATATATGATTGTATTTTTCGATAATATTATTGTCTTTGACGTTGTGTTTAGCTTGGAAAGGGCATAAAAAATGCGGTTCTTGCCGGCCTTGTTTCTATCTGCTGTGCTGTTTGCGGCGGGCTCTCTTCATGCCCAGGGGCGGCGTTCCTCCTCCAGAAGAGCCGCGATTCCCGAGATTCAGCTTTCGGTCAGTCTTGTGAGCGCACCGTCCATTCAGGTGCTGGACAAGGCGGATGCAGGCATTCCTCTGGGGAAAAGCAAGAAATGGATTCAGTTCCTTGTCGCCTATAAATTTTCTTCTTCCGCTGTCAATGCCAGGAAGATTTACGAGGACATGAAGATTGAGCTTTATGTCCGCCATCCCGCTCCGGACGGATATGCCTGGTTCACCGGGGTGCAATATCTGCACTGCGTCATGGCAGACATGGAAAAACACTATGCCGCGCTTTACATGCCGCCGTCCACCGTCGCCCGTTATATTTCAAGAGAACGGAAGTCCCGGGATGTTCTGAAGAACCTTCAGGGGATTGTGATTCTCAGCGACCGGGATGACCAGATTCTCGGACTGCAGTTCTTTGACCTCTCGGCGGGCGGCAAGAAGCTTTCCTCCTCGCAGACTGCCGCTTTGCGCAATGCTTTCCGGAATATCAATCAGGAAAAATACAAGTTCGTCGATGCCATCTGGCCGAAGGAGAATACTCCCTGGCAATGGATCGACGCGGAGAAATATGATTTGCCGAAGCCTGTTTTCCAGAATATCCGGAAGACGCAGATCAAGGAAGTGCCTGCCGAAAAGAGCGCAGGAGATGAAAGCGGAGAATGAATCATGCCTGCAAATGAACTGCTACTTTGCATTGATGTCGGCGGCGACAGTATTAAAGCGGCCGAGTTTTCCTATTCTCCCGCAGGGGATATGGTCCTCGAACGTTTTGCATTTTCCGAGTTCGGCAAGGAGCTGAACGGTGAAGAGGATAATTTCCCCGCCTTTGCCACCGCCTTGTCCGACATTGTTCTGAAAAACGGATTTCAGGCGAAGAAGATCTGCCTTACCATTTCCGGTCAAAATTCCTACATCAAGTTCGTCAAAGTCCCCGCGATGGTCAGTGACGAGAAGAAAATCAAGCAGATCATTGCATTCGAAGCCAAGAATGCAATCCCGTTTTCCATGGATGAGGTGGTATGGGATTCCCAGCTGATCAGTTCCGCAGATGACAGCGGCGAAATAGAGGCGATGTTTGTCATTGTCAAAAATGAGGAAATCGATAAAATCACCCGCATACTGGAATCGCTGGGCAAGGAAATTGTCCTGATTGAAGTTGCTCCGACAGCCTGTTACAATGCCGCACGGGCGAATGGAGTCGGCGATGCGGACTGCGAGATGATCCTGAATATCGGCGGGCGCTGTTCCACCCTGATTTTTATCGACAGCGGAGGTTTTTTTGTCCGGATTATTCCCATCGCAGGGCATTCGGTCACTCTGCAGATCAGCAAGGAATTCGGAATTCCTTACAATGAAGCCGAGGAATTGAAACGACGTCACGGTTTTGTCGCTTTGGGCGGAGCATATGAAGAACCGGATTCCGAGGTGGCTGCCACCGTTTCGAAGATCATCCGGAATGTGATGACGCGTCTCCATGGAGAAGTCAACCGCTCCATCAATGTATACCGTTCCCAGCAGAAAGGCAGGAAACCGGAAAAGCTTTATCTTGCCGGCGGCAGCTCCGTCATGGCGTATACGCCGCGTTTCTTCTCGGAAAAACTCCGAATTCCCGTGGAATATCTGAATCCGTTCCAGAACATTGCAATCGGACCGGAGCTGGACAAGGAAAGTCTTGCGAATCTCGCCCATATGTTTTCTGAAACCATCGGCCTGGCCGTCCGTCATGCGACCGTTTGTCCCATTGAAATTTCGCTGGTTCCGGAATCCATGAGAAGACTGAATGAGTTCAAGCTTAAGAAACCTTATCTTTATGCATCCGCAGCGTCTCTGCTTCTCTGTCTTCTTGTGACCTTTTTCGGCTTTTCCAAGCAGTTGGAGATCGCGGAATACAAACAGAAAATCGCCAGTAAATTCATGAAGGAGACAAACCAGGTCGTATCCCGCTTGAAGTCTGCGGAAAATGATTTTTCCAATGCAAGAAGTGAATATGAGGCGGCGGCCCAGATTCTCGCCAGGCAGAAGGTCTGGCCGTCGATGCTGAATGAATCGCAGAAAGTTCTTCCCGATGACATGTGGCTGACCTCCTTTACTTTGACCAACAATCTCCCGAGCAATAAAAATCAGGCGCCTCAGGATGATTTCTCCAGCGGCGGATTGTTCGGGACTGCACGTTCCGCTTCATCGGGACAGGCATCTTCTTCGCCGAATGAACTCTCCGCAGCAAAATTTGACGGGCATGCCTTGATTCGCGACAACGGGATCAACGAACTGTATATGGAAATGCTTTCCAAATCCTCTTTCTTCAAGTTCAATCCCCAGACGGAGACATTTACTTCTGTAATTGACGGAACAGTGGCAAGTACGTTCAACGTATCGACATTTTCCCTGACATCCCATCTGAAGGAAATCTACAAAAGAGGCAACTAGCAGGCGGAAAAAGGTTACGGCAAGATGAATTTTATCAAAAAGAATATTGTATTTTTTATCGTCTGTTCACTGACGCTTTTTGCATCGCTTTATCTGATTTATCTGGATCTGGCAAAGCATTCCCTGATTGCCAAAGCCAATGCCGAAACAGAGGAAAGCCGGCAGAAAGCCGATAAGGCATATAAAGGCAAAGGCAATCGTCCGGTGGAACCGAATGTCAAGATGATTGCATCCGATACGGAGATTGTGAAACAGCGGACCGCCGTTCTTCAGCGGATTTTCGGAAAACCTTACAGAAATGCTCTGATTGCTTTTGCCCGCGAAATTGGAATGACCGAGGACGAGCTCCTGAGCAAGTTCCGTGATTTTTACGAGAGTGATGAGCAGAAGGACAAATCTCCGGAAGTTCTGATTCCCGGATTCAAAAAGACTCTCGGCGATGAGAAGAAGGTGGAAAGCGCTTTCAATCGTTTTATCGAAACGGTTCAAAAGATTACCGTGGAGCCTTTGACTGCTTCGAGCGGCATCGATATTTTTGCCGTTGCCTTGGGAATTCCCCGCTCTATGAATTCTTCCGCCTGCCACGTGTTTCTTGCCACGATGCAGCGTAATATTTTTGACAGAAGAAATATTCCCGGGATTTTGAGTATTCAAACAGTTCGAGATTTTACCTACAGCCAGTATGTTCAGACTCCGCCTCCTCTGAATGCGATTCCTGATATTCTGACCATGATGCCGATTTACGAGGACATTTTTTACCGGATGCGTCTGAGCAAACTTACGAATGTGCAATCCTTCGGCAGACTCAATTCCGGTGTTGCGCATTCTGATAAATATCGGAAGTATTCGTTCAAAACCAAAGTGACAGGCACGATTGATTCCATCCGGAATTTTGTCAATAACCTTCATGCTGCTTACAAGGAAAATCAGGTATATGTTGTGACATGGGTTTCCCTGGTTTCTCATACGGATCAGGAAGTCGCGCAAGCCCGGGCCCTGGTTGCAAGTGATGCTGCCGGGCTGCAGCCGAATGCAAGATTGAACCAGCCTCGGCCGGAGGTCCGTGCAAATCAGTCGTCTTCGGCGGACAATGAGGCTCATCTTCCGTTGGAGGAGCGCTCCGATTATGGCAAGGTTATTATCGGCTTGAATCGTCAAGTGTCCGCGGAAATGGAATTTGACTATTATATCTTTGTCGGCGACAGGCTGGAAAAAACAAATTAATGGATGGAATGAGGGTATTAAATTGCTGTTTTTAAAGAAACATTATGAAAAGATTCTGCTCGGAACTCTTCTGATCATCTTTATCGTCTTGCTGATTTTTCAGTTTCTGCTCTGGCAGCAGGGACAGAAAATCAAAATCGACGGCATTCTGGAATTCACTCCTCCTCCTCCCAATTACACCAGTATTGATTTTGAAGCGCAGGATTCCCCGTTTAATGTGCTGGCGAATCTTGCGGAAACGCCTCAGTGGCTCAAATCGGAGAAGCGTCTTGCATCATCTGTGATGTATACTGATTTCATGCTTCCTTATCCCATGGCGTTTTGTCCTTACTGCAGGAAAATGATTCCTGCAGTTGATTTCCCGCCGGTGAATTCCGATCGGGAAGGGCATTGTTCGCTTTGCCGTCATGTGTTGAAAGCCCCTCTTCGCAACAAGCTTAATATTGTTGTGGATACGGATGAAGACGGAATTCCGGACAAGGAGGAACTCGCCCTGGGGATGAATCCGAAGGATCCGAATGATGCGGCGGCCGACTTCGATGATGACGGATTTACCAATTATGAAGAGTTCATTGCAGGGACCAAGATCCGGGATCCCAAGAGCCGTCCGCCCTACCATCAGAAGATCTCTGTAGTCAATGTCAGCAAGACTGTTCTTCCGATTACGATCAAATTGATTGATTTCAAGGGGAAGGATGACAAGAATCTTGCCGATGTCCAAATCGGCATCCGGGACCGGAGAGGCCGTGAAAAAAGTCATTATCTCAAGCTGGGAAAAGCGTTTAACTGCACAGCCGGCACATTTACCGTGGTGGATATCATCCGCCAGACGGAAACGGTAACCATCCGCGGAACAAATACGCAGACGGAAAGAGACAACTCCTATGTCATTCTCCAGAAACGCGGATCAAAGGACAGAATCGAAGCACATCTCAAATCCCGTGTCACGGAACCTCGTGAAAAAATCGTTCTGCGTCTCGGCTCACTCAAGCGGAATCAGGAAAAAGAATTTTATGCGGGAGACTCTTTCGAACTTGGAACCCAGATGACCGGAACTGAAAAATATACCATCGTGGCATCTGACGCCCAGAAGAAGACGGTCGATCTCAAGTTTGAACAAGACGGCAAGACTTATACGATTTCCCGGCAGCCGCAAATCGCGTTTATCATTGAGCAGAAACGGGCTGCTTCCCAAAAACAGCCCCCGCAACAGAGAAACAGATAGAATTTAATATAAGGATCAGCTATGATGAAGTTTGTTATGGAGTTCAGCAGACAGTCCGTCCGGTTGTCATTATCCGTGATTGTCGTATTAACTCTTTCTTTGATCTCTGCGGAGGCATTTTCTCAAAACCAGAAGGCATCTTCCAAAGATGCCGTGTCCCGTCCGGATGCGTTTAAGATGGATCCCTTTGAATTTGAGATTCCGGATGACAATGTCATGGAGGAGATCCAGGTTCGGAATAATATTCTTGAACAAAGCGTTTTCCAGCAGGTGAGAATCGGGGACAAGTTTTATGCCGCTAACAGCTTTGCCGATGCATTCGGGGCTTACAAACGTGCTCTTGCCATTATTGAACGCAGCAAACTGGGAAATGGCGCCTATGTGATTTCCGTCAAAAGCAAAATTGAAAAACGAATGCTTCAGACACGGAAACAGTGGGCTTTTTCCATCGCCCGCGAGGCAAGGAAAATCTATCTGAACGCCTTGACACAGAAGGAGTCTGCCGGAGCAATTGCTGAATTCAACAAGGCGGAGCAGCTTGCCGCGTCCGCTCTGCCTGTTTATTATGCGGGGAAAACGATTGCCGAGGCGAACTTTGATGATAATACCCTGCAGAAACTTTCCAAAGATGATCCATCCTTTTATAATGGCGTGAAAACCTTTACCGCAGATTGCAAAAAAATGACGGAAGCGATTCAATTCCGCGAAGAAACTTCTCTTGCCGTAGTGGATCCCGACAATAAGAGACGCAAGGAGAATATCGCCAATCTGCTCAAGGAATCTCAGATTTTATATAAAAAGAAAAAGTATGAAAAAGTCCGGGACAATATGGAAAAAGTACTTGTCCTCGATCCTTACAATCAGGATGCCATGACTCTGCTCAACAAGACATATAAAAAACTGTACGATATCGGTCTTTCCCGGCGGGAAAACGACGCTTTGGAAAGAATGGCCGATGTTGAATGGAGATGGAACGAGCCGAGACTGCCTTCCGACAGCGCCATAGAGGAGGAGGTTCCCCGTGAGATGACGGGAAACCGATCCACTTTATATGACAAGCTTCAGAAGATCATGATTGATAAAATTCTTTTCGAGACAACTGACATCCAGTCGATTCTCGCACGTCTTGCCGCTCTCAGCAAGGAGAATGATCCGGAAGGGACCGGAGTCAGCATTATTCCTCCGCCGGATATTGCGGTTCGTTCCAGAAAGATCCCTTATCTTGAACTGGAGAAAGTTCCTCTGCTGGAAGTACTGAAATATGTTTGCGAACTTGCCGGCCTCAAGTATAAAATCGAAGACCGTGCCGTTCTGGTCGGGACCGATGGGATTGACGACATGGAACACGGTTTCTTCCAGGTGAGAAATTCTCTGATCAACCGGATTGCCGCCGAGGTCGGGCCGAAAGAAGAGAAAAAAGAAGAGAAAACCGGAGGAATTACAGACCGTGTCGATACGTTTACGGATGAAGGTGCATTTGATGAAGCTGCGCAGGAGATGATTTCCGTTGCGCCGGTGACTCCGGAAATGCTGAAACAGTTTTTCTCCGCGCGCGGCATTTCCTTTGATGCCCCAAATTCCTCGATAGCATTTGACACCAAAACGAACAAACTGATTGTGAAGAATACTCCTGACAATCTCCGGCGTCTGGATGCGTTGCTGAAAGAGATTGACATCCAAACTCCGCTTGTCCTGATTGAGGCAAAAATCCTTGAAATTACGATGGAGGCCATTGAGGAACTTGGCTTTGACTGGACTTTGACGTATCTCAATACCAATACCAATCAGCGTTTCACCTTCGGGAATCTTCCCGTCTCCAACCTTTATCGTCCTTCCAGCGAGGCGAACAATAAAATTATCAACAATCTGAATATTCTTCCGAATTTCGGCAGCGAGAATCAATTCAATTTGTTTCTTTCTGTTCGCGCCATCGACCGGACGGACCGGGCGGAAATTATTTCCTCCCCGCGTCTGCTGACGGTATCCGGAATGGAAGCGTCTTTGAATGTGGACCAGCAGCGTTATTTCCCGGATTCCTGGGATAAGCCCGATGTGACGATTGTCAACGGCACTTCCTATACCTACAATCCTCCTGTTCCGGAATTTGAGGAACAGGCCGTTGGAACCGTTTTCAGCGTTACGCCCACGGTCAGTCCGAACAATTACACGATCATTCTCAAGATGAACAGCGATGTTTCAAAAATGACCGGCTGGTCGAATTACGACTACAGTATTATCATCGGCGGTCTTATGAACAGTCCCGCCGATACAACTCTCGGCAATATCACGCCGAAAATGAAAATGCCTGAATTTTCCCGCCGTGTAGTGGATACGCAAGTGAAAATCTATGACGGGGAAACCGTTGTGATCGGCGGCATTCTGGAGGACAAGGCCTCCAAAGTGGAAGACAAATGGCCTTTCCTCGGAGATGTTCCGTTGCTTGGCAGGCTTTTTACAAATTCTTTCAGCAACAGTCAGAAAACCAATCTTTTGATTTTTGTGACCGCCCGTTTGATGAAAGGGAACGGACTTCCTGTCCGGGATGCCCGTGCGCAGGGGTTGTTTGAATTTACCAGATAATTGAGGGATAGAGAATCATGAAGGATAAGATACATACAATGGAGAGCATGACAATGCCTGTAAGATTTCTTCAATTTCTGATAATTGCATCGCTTCTGCTGACGCTCGGCCATGCATCGGCACAGAATCCCGCCGGCAAACAGAAAAAAGCGGATGCTCCGCAGGCTTTGTCCGTTGCGGAGTTGAACGCGCGTAAAAATGAGTTCAAGAACCGGGAAGTCGTCCGTCTGCAGGGATCGGAGAAGGAGATAGACAAACTTGTTGCCGAAGCGGTGAAATTCTATCAGAACAATGAGTTTGACAAAGCCATTGATCTTTATCTGGATGCCAAGGGACGTCTTGAAACGCTCTACAAAATCAGTAATCTTCCAAGAATCAAGTCCAAAATCGACAATTGTGATCTTTCCGTATCCAAGGCTTATTATTACTGGGCTCAGAAGATTTATTTTGACGCAGTCAAATCCGCAAAGGCTTCCGATTATGATGTTGCCATAGAAAAGTGCAGGAAAGCCATGGAGATCTATCCGCCCTGCAAAGACAAAATGGAAAAAATTATTGAGAAATATGAGCTGTTGAAAGAGAAAACCCTGGCTGCCGATAAAATCAAGGCGAATACAGCGGATGATCCGGAAGAGGTCAAGGAAAAGCGTATTCTGCTTCGTCAGGGCGAAGTGCTGTACAAGGAAGGACTCTGGGATAAGGCGCGTTCCAAATTTGAGGAAGTGATTGCGATGGATCCCTATAACGAGTTTGCCATTGATTATGTCCGCAAGATCAATATCAAGCTCCTGGAAGCGGGAAGGCGCCGCACGGGAGTGACCAGAAATCAACGGGCAGCGGAAGTGATCTGGAATTCTGTTACCCCTATTATTCCCATGGATAACGCAGCGAATGCGGCGATTCAGGAAACGGGGGTGATCAAGGAAACTTATGAAAGTCCGATCACGAAAAAGCTGAAGGAAATCATTATAGACCGGATTGATTTTGAGGATGTGTCCATTGCGACTGCCGCGAAATATCTGAAAGAGCGGAGCAAGGAAAAGGATCCGGAAAAAGTCGGAGTCAATATTGTGCTGCGCGGCAAGATCAATCAGCCGATTACGGCGGACGGTGATGAAGTGCTTGAAGAGGAAGTCGTCTCCAACGATGGGGAAGGTCCGACGATCCAGCCCCTGACGATGATGGTTGACAACATTCCGCTGGAATCCGCGATTAAATATATCTGCAATCAGGCGAATTTGAAATACCGTATTGAAAAATACGCCGTTGTGATCGCTTCGCCTGATGTCAAGCTGGAGGACGTGGAGACCAAAATCTATCCGATTGAAAAGGATGTGATTAATCTTGGAACCGATGAAAATATCAAAAGCAGTTTTGAAAACCGGGGTATTTCCTTTCCGGCCGGAGCCGCGATTGTGTATGATGAATCCATCGGCCGTCTGATTGTTACGAATACTCCGGAAAATCTGCAGAAGATTGAGAGCATCATCAAGGAGATGAATATTGTCGATCCGCAGGTCCTGATTCAGACTAAATTTGTGGAAGTCAAATTCAATGACTTGGAAGAACTTGGATTCAAATACAACTTCTCCAGACAGAATTCCAATGTTGCCAAGCTGACGCAGTCTGACCTGATTGCCTGGGAACCGGGAACGGAGCAGTTCCTCGGAGACAAATATTATAATGTTTATTTCCCTAACTCGACAACCGAGAGCATCAGCCTGGGAAGCGGTAATTCCACCTCCGGAACTTCTTCCGGGAACAACGGATTTACCGGAACAGGTTCCGGCACAGGCACAGGCTCAGGCTCAGGAACAGACACAGGCTCAGGCACAGGCTCAGGCGAAAGCGGCGGAGGGAGTCTTGTGTTTGAAACCACGAAGACATCCAAATGGCTGGATTATGGCGGCACCTTGCGGGGAACCGGCGGTCTGGTAAGCAATACTACCGGACAGACTATTTATTATACCAAAGCTCCAGTTCAGGATAAGTCCATATCATTCGGTCCGAATGATGATATCGTCCGTGTTTTCAACAGTACCGGACAGCTGGAAAATCCTTCGATTGTCGATACTTACGGCCAGTTGTTCAACATGTCATACTATAATAAATATGGATACAAGCTGGACGCCTCCATTTACGCCCTGGATCAGTCGGATGCCACGGACGTGCTTTCCTGTCCCCGCGTTACCACGATGAACGGTCAGTCTGCCACGATTAAAATGGTCACAGAGAAATACTACCCGACAGACTGGGAAGAGGCCGAATACACCGTTATGAGCGGCGGAAATGCTGAAATCCCCGTTTTTATCGGTTCCACGGCGGAGCTGGACGAGGCCACTGAGGAAGGTATTATCTTTACGGTTACCCCCAACGTCAGCTCCGATAAATACACCATCAACCTTTTCATGCAGCCATTGGTCCAGAACTTCATCGGCTGGGATGATTACAGTTACGATGTCCCGATGGACATTACAATCAACGGCAACAATCAGGTCGTCAACGTCCCGAATACGATGAGAATGCCGATCTTTGAACGCCGCATGACAAAGACGAATGTCGAATGCACCGATAACGGCACGATTATCATGGGCGGTATGATTCAGGACGAGACGACGACATTGGATGACGCCTATCCGATTCTCGGCGATCTTCCTTTGATCGGTCGCCTGTTCCAGTCCAAGGGACGTTCCGGAGCCAAGAAGAATCTGATGATCTTTCTTTCCTGCCGTCTGGTCAATCCGGATGGTTCTCCGCTTCGTGAACGTGAAGATCCCGGCATTCCTTCATTCCGGAACTGATGCATTGCCGCTGTTCCCGGACATGGTTCCCCGGAAATCCTCCGGGGAGGAACAGCCGGACGGGAACAGGAGGATGTCATGAGAGAACCTTCCGGATGGATATCCCTGAAAGCGCGCCTTGCCCGCTCCGGATTCCGTTCCCGTTTTCAGCTGGGGAAGACGGAATTGCGGATGATTGCGGAAAGCGGATGGGATAACACGGAACATCAATGCCGCGGCTTCATTCTGAAGCGTCTTGTTCCCGCGGAACCCTTCCATGACGGACGTCAGACTCCTATGCGCGGCCATCCGTGTTTTATCGCGCAGCATGCCACCGGATGCTGCTGCCGCTCCTGTCTGGAAAAATGGCATGGAATTCCCATGGGAAGAACCCTGACGGATGCGGAAACCGCATATGTTGTTTCCGTCCTGATGGCATGGCTTCATGAGCATGCCTCAGGAGTGGAGAATCTGCCGTACACCCCGGATCTGTTTGAATGACTGCCGGATCAGAAGCGTTTCCGCTTGCGGATGAAGCAGAGTTCATTGCATCTGGGACACCGGGTTACATTTTCGCTGTCGTGCTGAGCCAGAAAGGATAAATGACAGTTGTCGCAGAAATAGAGCCGTTCCTTTACGACGGACCAGTCATAGGCTTTTTTCTGACGCATTTCCTGCCGGATCCAGAGGATTGCAAGCGCAAGCAGCCAGAAGAAGATGTAGAGATAAAAAATATGAAGTTCGGAAATCGGAATCATTGATCTCTCTCCATTTTTACGGGTCCTGGCCGGTTCCAGGTGACCAGGAACAGATTTCTGGTTTTCAATGCCTTCGCCGCAGCATAAAGCGCGAGCTGACGTTCCGCAAGGGTGTCAAGAGCGGTATTGCCGCAGGAGCGAAGAATCCGGATGATCGGAGGCATATTCTTCTCTTTTGCGGGGAGATAGGTCAGCATGGTTGTCGAATTCGCCTTGTTTTTTTCCAGAATTTGCCGGGATGCAGCATCCTCCACGAGGAGGCCGTAGAACAGTTTCCCCTTCAGGTCCGACCAGACGGGATATTGAACATGAGCGGGGGCAGTTTCCTTCACTTGCGGAATTTTGACCGGAATGTCGGGCGGTGAGTTCAGATCGGCAAGTTCCCTGACCTGGAGAGATGAATCGTCCGGTTTTTCCGGAACGGGACGGATGTGACCGGAATACGCCATGCCTGGCTGCTGAAAATCATAATGGCGCATTTCCCGGATCAGGCTGAAACCATGTTCATCGTTGGGCTTGACAAAGCTTTCCGGCTCCGTGAATTTCAGCCAGTAGTTCAATTGGTGGATATCTCCGCCTGCAAGGTCCTCGGGTTTGCAGATTATGGTATGATGGGAACCGGAATGCAGGGGGCGCGGATCCTTCTGGATCGGCTTGAAGAGAAACAGCAGCATTGCATGGAACGCCACGGACGCAAAGGCGATGGCGACAAGCGCTCCGGCCGGGAGGTTCTTTTTGGGTTTCATCCGCAATGCAGGGGGCCTTTCCACGGTCAGTTGTCCAGAAAGTTGGTCTGCCGCCCGGTATCTGCGGGGCGGGCGAGCAGAAAAACGTTGATTTTCAGTTCATCCGCCAGCGACATGATTTGCGCGAATGTTCCATACTGGGTGTTCATGTCCGCACGGATCACGATCGCCGCGTTTTCCCCGAGAGCGGCTACGTCGGTCAGCAGTTTGCTTTTGAGCTGGTTGAGATTTTCGACGATTGTATCGTTGAAATAGATGTTTCCGTTTCTGTCAATCGTCACAATGTATTTTTTTACGCTGTAAGTCCCGGCAATCCTGGCGGTCGGCAGATTCACCGGAATTCCCGAAACAGGCACAAAAGAGCTTCCCATCATGAAAAATACAGTCAAAAGAAAGAAGACGCTGACAAAGGGAAGCAGCTCCGGAAAGCCTTTGATGAGTTTGACGCGCGGCCGGATGTGCGGCGATATGTTATTTTTCATCAGCGTCACGGCCTTCCTTATGGTGTTTGAAAAAGTATATGATTTCGGAGGCGGCCTTTTCCATGTCGACGCAGAAGGCCTCGACGCGCGTGACGAGATAGTTGTAGGCGATCAGGCTTGGAATTGCCACGCAGAGCCCTGCCGCCGTGGTTGTGAGGGCAACGCTGATGCCGCCGGAAAGATCGCCGAGCGTCAGAGAAATCCCCTGCTTCATCTGCATGGCGATGAAGGTTTCCATCATGCCGACAACAGTTCCGAGCAGTCCCAGCATCGGCGTGACTTTGGAAATGGTTGCGAGGATGTTCATCCGGCTCTCCAGGCGGGGAAGTTCCACAAGGGCGGCATCGTCGATCGCCTTGCGGATGTCATCGTCGTTCTGATATGCCTGAATCGCGGCAGTGAGAATTCTCGCGACAGGGCCCGGGGTGTTGTCGCAGAGCGTGATTGCCTCGATCATGCCGTCGCGGCGCAGCACGTTGACCAGTCCGCTGATTAGTTCCTGCACATTCACCTGCGCACGATGGAACTGAAACCATTTGGCAAGAAAGATATAAAGTGCAAGCAGACTGCACAGCACGATCACCCACATGACCGGTCCGCCGGAAACGATCATATTCCAATACAGCATACCGAAAACCTCCCGTTATGGATTGAATTTTTGTTTTTTCAGTTTTTCAAAGCGTTCTTCCGCCGTCTTCCGGTCGATCAGCTTCGCATCCAGAAGCCAGTGAAGTGCGAATTTCGCATCCTCCACAGTGGAACGCAGCGGATTTCCGGCCGCGATATCCACCAGCGCCTCGGCCGCTTTCACGCACCAGACTGTTTCCACCGGACGGAGTTCCGCTTCCGCTGCGGGCAGCTTGTAGAGCAGCTGCTTGTAATAATCCGCGGCCGCTTCCTCATTTTCCAGTTTTCCTACGCAGCGGCCGATTTTGTAGGTGGCCATCATCTGCAGCTGCGGCGGACAGTTTTCCTGCTCCAGAAGTTTCCGGTAACAGGAGACGGCCTGATTCAGTTCTTTGCGCGGCCGGCTGCTTCCGGAGGTCGCGATTGCGAACATGCAGTCTCCGATGGATCCGAGCGCGGCGCATTCAATGACGGTTCCGGGACGAGTTTCCGCCGCCTTTCTGTAATAGGGAATCGCAGCGGCAAAATCGCCGTCTTCCCGGAGAATGTCGCCATGCAGGTAATAGGCGTCGCCGACGCTGGCTGTTTCCGGGAAGCGTTCATAAAGTTCATTCAGGAGCTTGAGCGCGGCATTGAACTCTTTGTTTTTGTAGTGCTGAAGCGCCTTTTCGAAAATGGCGCGCGCCTGAATCTGGGGAAATTTGTCATTTTTCATCAGTCTGTCAAGAGCGGCTTCCGCGCGGGAGGATGAGCCCGTATCGGCATAGCGGGATGCCAGGCGGAAAATGGCATTGACCGCGTATTCGGAATCCGGGAACCGCTCGGCGAGAAGCCAGGTTTCCCGTTCCGCGGAGATTTCATCGCCCATGCTGTAATATACGTGGATCAGCCAGAAGGCCGCCCGCGGAGCCAGCTTGTTTTTCGGATATTCCCGGACAAGACGGGCATACAGCGCGGCTGCTCCGGCCGGGTCTTTCGCGGAAAAGGCCAGAGATGCCGCATTATACAGGGCCTGCGGAAGGAAGTCGTTTCCTTGCCGGGCCGCTTCCAGAAATCGGCTGTAGACGTTCCTTGCCTCATGAAACAGCTCTTTCTGTTCGTCCGCGGCCGCTTCCAGAAACAGGAGATCGGTTTTTTCCGGCTCTGACGGATTCCGCTTTTTCAGATCATTCAGCAGCTGAAGAGTTTTATCCGGCTCTTTGGCTTCCAGCGCGGCTGCGGCGGCCAGGTAAAGCGCCTTCGAAGCCAGCGCCGGGCATTTTTCTGCAATTGCCCGGCAGACGTCGATGCAGCGGTCTGTTTCTCCCCGCGCAGCAAGCACTTCGCCGATCAGAAATTCCCCGTCGGATTCCGCTGTACCCCGGTAATGGGAACGGATCAGTTTTTCCGCTGCCTGAAGCGTTTCTGGCGTTTTCTGCAGCATGGCATAACGGCGCAGCGCCTCGCGTTTTTCCGCGGGAGGCGTGCTGATATTCGAGTAGACCGATTCATAAAGCTGAAGGGCGGCATCCGGATTGCCGGCCTCTTCCAGCAGACGAGCCGTATTGAGCTTTGTATCCGGATTGACAAGCGAATTCTTGAACAGTTCAAGCTGTTTCAGGGCAAGCTCGGCGGCCTGTTTTTTATTGCCGATCCGCGAGAAGACCTGAACGATCCGGTCCAGCGTGCTGAAAGCCTCCTGCTTGCCGACGGCCGCATGGAAGGCCGCGCGGTAGGAATCCAGCGCAAGAGCGTATTTTCTGGATGCGGCGAACGCATCGGCATAGGAGGAGGCGATCATGTAGAGAAGCGGGTCTGCTCCCCGTTCCCCGTTCAGATCGCGGAGCAGCGCCTGCCAGGCGCCTGCCGCAGCGTCTGCTCCTTCCGCTTTCAACAGAATATAAGCGTTCAGAAGCCTGTATGCGGTGAAATCCTTTGCACTGGAATTTGCCGGATAGGAGAGCAGGAGATCCAGAGCCTGCTTCGGTTCATCCGCCGCCGCCGTGCAGAGCACGCCGCGCTCGAATGCCAGCTTGCCGAGCGGAGAGGCTCCTGTCTGCTGATAAAGAATGTTGTAGACCTTTGCGGCGGACTTGTAGGCTTTCAGACGTTCCAGAACAAAGGCATAGGAAAACAGCGTCCGCAGCCTGCGGGGATCTTTTGCCGGGAGTCCGGGAAGAATCCTCTCATAGATTTTCCGGGCGTCGGCATAGCGCCCCCGCTGGGAGAGAATGTCGCCGCGCCACATGGTGATCGAGAGCGGATTTGCACCGGGAAACGCGGTTTCAAATTCCTGAAGCGTCTTTTCCGCAAGATCCGGCATGCGGCCGAGCACCAGTGCGTCGATCAGACGCTCGTAGGCGTCGCGCATGGTTTCCTGGCCGCCGATTTTTTTCGCGTCTTCCAGGTATCTTCCGTAGAAACTTGCGGCAACGGCATAATCCTTCGCTGCGAAAGCGCGGTCTCCCGCCTTCCGGTCGCGGGATTCCGCCTCCATCACGGCATTGAATACGTCAGAGCCGGGATTCAGCTGAGCGCAGAGCGGCGTCACCGCACTGAAGAACAGCGGTGCGGCGATGACGGCGGCAAAGCATTTATGCCCGGCATGATGTTTCACGGTTGTTCCTTTCTGCTTTCCGGAAAGCGGATGGCTTCGGCAAAACAGGGTTATGCCTTTGCTTCCGGTTCCGGAGCCGCATCCGCGGAGTTTGCGTTTTCCTGTACGGGCGCCTCCGTCTTTGCGGCGCCCTGGGCGGCCGCCTTGCGTTCGGCAAGCACCGCCTTGATTTTTGCGAGAATCTTCTCTTCAAGCTCGTGGTCTTCCTGAAGAAGCGTCTTCACCGCTTCGCGTCCCTGCGCGAGCTGTTCGCCCTCGAACGCAAACCAGGAGCCGCGTTTTTCAATCAGTCCGAGATCGCTCCCGACATCAATGATCGAGCCGACGCGGGAGATGCCCTCGTTCCAGTTGATGTCGAATTCCGCACTCTTGAACGGAGGCGCGAGCTTGTTTTTGACGACCTTGACCTTGGTGCGTGCGCCGGTGGGTTCCCCGGCGGCGTCCTTGATCGTTCCGATGCGGCGGATGTCAAGGCGGATGGAACTGTAGAACTTCATCGCATTGCCGCCGGTGGTGGTTTCGGGATTGCCGAACATCACACCGATTTTTTCCCGGATCTGATTGGTGAAGATGACGCAGGTTCTGCTGCGGTTCACCGCACCGGTGATCTTGCGGAGCGCCTGCGACATCATGCGCGCCTGGAGTCCCATGAATGAGTCGCCGACCTGTCCGTCGAACTCCGCCTTCGGAACGAGCGCCGCCACGGAGTCGATGACCACTACGTCCACGGAATTGCTCCGGATCAGCGTGTCTGCGATGTTCAGGGCGTCTTCGCCGCAGTCCGGCTGGGAGATCAGAAGGTTGTCGATGTTCACACCGATCTTGCGGGCATATTGCGGATCGACTGCGTGTTCCGCGTCGATGATCGCCGCCACGCCGCCCGCCTTCTGGGCATTGGCGATGACATGCATGCAGAGCGTCGTTTTTCCGGAGGATTCCGGGCCAAAGATTTCGATGATCCGTCCGCGGGGAAGTCCCATGATCCCGAGCGCGATGTCAAGCGAGAGGGCCCCCGTGCTGATGACGGGAACGTCGACGGTGGAGTTGTCGCCGAGGCGCATGATCGCGCCCTTGCCGAATTCCTTTTCAATCTGGCCGAGAGCGATTCCGAGATTCTTCGCCCGGGCTTCCGCCGGACTGACCGCCTGTGCGGCGGACTTTGCCGCTTTCGATTCCTTGTCTGTTGCCATGTGATATGCTCCTTGAAGAATTTTCAATTCTGTGTTCTGCGGATCAGATGTCGAGATCCTTGACGCCCGCCGCGTGTTTCTCAATGTATTCCCGGCGCGGCTCGACGTCGTCGCCCATCAGAAGCGTGAACATGCGTTCCGCCTCGACGGCATCTTCCATTGTGACCTGGATCATTTTGCGCCGTTCGGGGTCCATCGTGGTCTCCCAGAGCTGGTGGGGATCCATTTCGCCCAGACCTTTGTAGCGCTGGATCTGAAGTCCCTGGCGGCCGTTTTTCTTGATCTCCTCGAAAAGTTCGGTAAGCGAGTTGACGGGGATTTCCTCGTCGTCCTCCTTGATCCGGAAGATCGGAGTCTGGCCCCGGAACAGAACCGACGGATCGTATCCCGCCTCGCGGATCCGGCTGCCGAGCTCCAGACAGGACTCCGCTTCGTAGATCGTTGTGATGTCGATCGACGGGTGCAGGCCGTGCGGCGCCGCTTCACCGTTTTCCGGCTGTTCCGGCGTCGTGTCGTCGGTAATCCGGGGCAGGGTCTTTTCGACCTCCTCGATGAAGGCGGCCTGTTCCGCGGCGGAGTAGACGAACTTTCGCGTCATGGTTCCGTCGGCATTGCGGACAAGAATCTGCGCCGTCGGGTAATGTCCGTCCTGTGCCGCGTTCAGGTATTCGTCCGGATCGATTCCGTGCCGGTGAAGCCCCTGGATGATCTGCTGGGCTTCCGTGACGAACGAGGCGATTTTCCGGATCTCCTCCGGGGAGATTGCTTCCCCGGTCGCGATGTTTTCCACGACGAGATCCTCGCAGCCGTTTTCCGTGAGGAACTTGTCGAGCTGTTCGTCGGTGTCGATGTAGCTTTCGCGTTTTTTGCGCCGCACCTTGTAGAGCGGCGGCTTGGCGATGTAGATGTGGCCGGTTTCAATGAGCGGCTTGAGTTCACGGAAGAAGAAGGTCAGAAGCAGCGTCCGGATGTGGGAGCCGTCCACGTCGGCATCGGTCATGATGACGATGCGGTGGTAGCGCAGCCCTGAGATGTCGAAATCCTCCTTGCCGTAGCCGCAGCCGATCGCGGAGATCAGCGACTTGATTTCGTTGTTGTTGAGCACCTGGTCGATCCGCGCCTTTTCGACGTTGAGCAGTTTGCCGCGGATCGGGATGATCGCCTGGAAGGAGCTGTTGCGTCCCTGCTTGGCGGAACCGCCTGCGGAGTCGCCCTCGACGATGTAGAGTTCGCTTTTGGCGGGATCCTTTTCCGAGCAGTCGGCCAGTTTTCCGAGGAACGGGGAGAGTCCGTCGAGCGCGCCTTTTCTCTGGACCAGTTCGCGCGCCTTCTTCGCCGCCTCGCGGGCGCGGGAGGCGAGCATCGCCTTGTCCACTACCTGTCTTGCCACGGCGGGATTCTCTTCCAGAAATGTTCCGAGACAGTCGTTTACGACGGATTCGACAATGCCGCGCACTTCGCCGTTGCCGAGTTTTGTCTTGGTCTGACCCTCGAACTGGGGTTCGGGGACCTTCACGCTGATGACCGCCGAAAGTCCTTCGCGGGTGTCTGCGCCGCTGACGTTCGCCTTGTCGCCGCGCAGGAGGTTCGCCGCCTTGGCATAGGCGTTGACCGTGCGGGTCAATGCGCCCTGAAATCCTGTGAGGTGGGTGCCGCCCTCGATCGTGTTGATGTTGTTGGTGTAGCTGTAGATGTTTTCCGTGTAGCCGTCGTTGTACTGCATGGCGACTTCCACGTCGATTCCGTCTTTTTCCTTGTGCATGTAGATCGGCTCGTGCAGGACGATCTTGTGCGCGTTCAGATACTTGACATATTCCACGAGGCCGCCTTCATAGTGGAAGGTCTCGCTCCGGACAGGTTCGGTCCGCTCGTCGATCAGCGTGATGTGGACGCCCTTGTTGAGGAAGGCGAGTTCGCGCATGCGGTTCGCAAGAATGTCCCAGACATATTCGGTCGTGGAGAAGATCGTGCCGTCCGGCTTGAAGGTGACGCTGGTGCCGCGGTCCGCGGTCGGATTGAGTTTCGTCAGCGGTTCGACGGTATTGCCGCGGTTGAACTTGATGCGGTGGGCGTATCCGTCGCGCCGCACCTCGACGAGCATCCAGTCGGAAAGCGCGTTCACGCAGGAGACGCCGACGCCGTGGAGTCCGCCGGACACCTTGTAGTTGCTGTGGTCGAATTTGCCGCCGGCGTGCAGGACGGTGAGCACGACCTCGACGGCCGGCTTGTGCTCCTCGGGATGCATGTCCACGGGAATGCCGCGTCCGTCGTCCACCACGGTGATGCTGTTGTCCGGATGGATCGTGACCACGATTTTACTTGCATATCCGGCGAGCGTTTCATCGATGCTGTTGTCCACCACCTCGTAGACAAGGTGATGCAGACCGCGCTGACCGGTGTCTCCGATATACATGCTGGGGCGTTTGCGGACCGCCTCAAGACCTTCCAGAACCGTAATATTGCCCGCTGTGTAATTGGCGCCGGGCTGCGCCGGGGAGGCGTCCCCGGATGGAATTTCGTTTTCCGCCATCATTCACTCCATTCGTTACGTATTTGCAAACATTCATTTCCGCCGTTTTCTGGTGGTGGTCCGGAGAGAGTCCGGACCGGTATCCCGTAATATACATCCGCCCGCTTTTTTTTCAATGAAAAAAACGGAGAAAGAAGCGATCTCCGGCATGATCTTTTCCGGGATTTCCGGAACGGGGCGCCGGATTCGGAGAAGTGCTCCCGCGGAAGCGGTCGCGCAGGCTCCTGAAAAACGTTTTTTTCCGCCTCCTGCGGCTTGAAAATGAAACAGAAAACGAGTAGGTTGCCGGCAGGAGCGGACGTTTCAGGCGGGATGCCCTCCCGCTTCCGCAGCCCGGGCGTTTCCGCGGAATCTCAGAAACAAGGAGGACGATCATGCAATGCAAGACTCTGGAGTGCGGTTTTTCCATGCCGGAACTCGGAATGGGCACCTGGCAGATGGGAGGACGTCTGGAACGCAATCCGGACAATGACGACAACGGGCAGATTCAGGCCCTGCGGACCGGACTGGATCTCGGATTCACCCTGATTGATACGGCGGAATCCTATGCCGACGGCAAGGCGGAGGAACTGGTCGGCGCGGCAATCCGCGGATACGACCGTTCCCGGCTGTTTCTGACGTCCAAGGTCTGGAAAACCCATCTTGCGTATGACGATGTGCTGCGTGCGGCGGAGGGGTCTCTCCGCAGGCTCGGAACCGGCTATCTGGACCTCTATCTGTATCATCAGGTCGGCGACGATGTCCCGCTGCGGGAGACGATGCGCGCCTTCGACCGTCTGGTTTCTGAAAAACTCGTGCGTTTCATCGGTGTCAGCAATTTCGCTCTGGAGCGTTTCAAACGGGCGCAGGCCTGTGCGGAACACAAGCTTGTGGTCAATCAGATTCACTACAGTCTTGCGGTCCGGGAGGCCGAGGGCGAGCTGATCCCGTGGCTTCAGGACAACGATGTGATGATCCAGGCCTGGCGGCCCCTGCGCGGTGTTCCGGACTGTGCGCTTCTGGATTCGCTCTGCGCAAAATACGCGAAAAGCAAGGCGCAGATTGCGCTGAACTGGCTGATCCGCCAGAAAAACGTCGTCACGATTGCGGCTTCCGCTTCGGAGGCGCATCTGCGGGAAAATCTGGAGGCCGCGGCGTTTGCGCTCGCGCCGTCCGATCAGGAGAAACTGACGCGGGAGTTTCCGGAACGGCGCCTGGTTTCCGAAGCGGTTCCCCTGCGCTGATCCGGATAGGCGGGAACGCCCGTCATGCGTCCTTTTTTTACAGAGTGCGACAAAATGACACATCGATTTACCGCCTCTGCACTCATTTGTAAACATTGGCATAATAGTTGCTTATCCTTATCCTGTCATAATCAGAAAATGAGAACAGAAAAGGAGAACCGTTTATGGACATGGAAAAACTGACAGCGAAATCCAGAGAGGCGATGGTCAAAGCGCAGGAAACCGCCGTGGAATACGGGCATCAGGAGATCCGCCCGGTCCATCTGCTGTATGCGCTGGTCAACCAGGAGCAGGGGCTGATACCCTCTCTTCTCAGGAGAATGAAAATCGATGCGGAACGGGTCAATGCCGCCGTCATTTCCGCGCTTGACGCCATTCCGTCCGTTTCGGGACCCGGCGCCCAGCAGACCTATACTTCGCGCGATTTCAGCCAGGTGCTCATCGCGGCGAAGAACAAAGCCGAGGAGATGAAGGATGAATTCATCAGCGTCGAACATCTCTTCCTTGCCCTGCTGGAGGACAGAACCTGCGAAAAGATTCTTTCATCCGTCGGCTGCACCCGCGACGGGGTTCTGCTTGCCCTCAAAGAGGTGCGCGGCAATCAGCGCGTGACGAATGAAAATCCCGAGGCCTCCTTCGAGGCTCTCGAAAAATACGGACGCGATCTGACCGAATCCGCCAGGAAGGACAAGCTTGATCCCGTGATCGGCCGCGATGACGAGATCCGCCGCACCATCCAGATTCTTTCACGCCGCACCAAAAACAATCCCGTGCTGATCGGCGAACCCGGCGTGGGCAAAACCGCCATCGTCGAGGGGCTTGCGCTCCGCATCGTGCGCGGCGATGTGCCCGAAACCTTGAAGAACAAACGGATCGTCGCCCTTGACATGGGCGCGCTCATCGCGGGCGCCAAATACCGCGGCGAATTCGAGGAGCGTCTGAAAGCCGTCCTGAAGGAGGTGTCCTCCGCGAACGGCGACATCATCCTCTTCATCGACGAGCTGCACACCGTCGTCGGCGCGGGAGCCAGCGAGGGTTCCATGGACGCGGGCAACCTGCTCAAGCCCATGCTCGCCCGCGGCGAACTTCACTGCATCGGCGCGACCACGCTGGACGAATACCGCAAATACATTGAGAAGGACGCGGCGCTGGAGCGCCGTTTCCAGGCGGTTCTGGTCAGCGAACCGAGCCTTGAGGACACCATTTCGATTCTGCGCGGGCTCAAGGAGCGTTACGAGCTGCATCACGGCGTGAAAATCAAGGATGCCGCGATCGTCGCTGCCGCCACTCTTTCGAACAAGTACATTACCGAGCGTTTTCTGCCGGACAAGGCGATCGACCTGATCGACGAGGCCGCCGCGAAGCTGCGCACCGAAATCGATTCCTGTCCGACGGAAATCGACGAACTCGAACGGAAGGCCATGCGCCTTGAAATCGAACTCGCCGCCTTGAAGAAGGAAAAGGACGAGGCCAGCATGGAACGGCGGAAGATCATCGAAAAGGAACTCGCCGAACAGAAGGAAAAGGCCAAAGCCCTCCGCGCCGCATGGGATGCCGAGAAAAACTCCATTTCGGAACTGCGCCTGATGCGGGAAAGTCTGGACGTCGCCAGGGCGAAGCTGGCCAGGGCGGAGCGGGAATACGATCTCGAAAAGGCCGCCGAACTGCGGCACGGCACGATCCCGGGGATCGAGAAACAGATCGCCGCGGCCGAGAAGAAGCTCAAGGCCGAAGATGCCGCCGAACACCGGCTCCTCAAGGAGGAGGTCGACGAGGAGGATGTCGCCGAAATCGTCAGCCGCTGGACGCGGATTCCCGTGAACAAGCTTGTGCAGACCGAGCGGGACAAGCTCCTGCACCTCTCCGAAAAGCTGCATGAGCGGGTGGTCGGACAGGACGAGGCGGTGGAAACCGTCGCCGACGCCGTGCTGCGCGCCCGGGCGGGACTCAAGGATCAGCGCAAGCCGACCGCGTCGTTCATTTTCCTCGGTCCCACCGGCGTCGGGAAAACCGAACTTGCCAAGGCGCTTGCCGAGGATCTGTTCGACGATGAAAACGCCATCATCCGGATTGACATGTCCGAGTATATGGAGAAACACAGCGTGTCGCGTCTGATCGGCGCGCCTCCCGGATACGTCGGATTCGACGAAGGCGGCCAGCTGACCGAAGCGGTCCGCCGCCGGCCCTATTCGGTCGTGCTGTTCGACGAGATCGAGAAGGCGCATCACGACGTCTTCAACATCTTCCTTCAGATCCTGGACGACGGCCAGCTGACCGACTCCCACGGTCGGACGGTCAACTTCAAGAACACGATCATCATCATGACCTCCAACATCGGCAGCGACATGCTGCTGGAGGAGATCAAGGAGAAGAAGGATCCGGAAAAACTCCGTGAAGACCTGATGCAGCGTCTGCGCGATCATTTCCGCCCCGAATTTCTGAACCGTGTCGACGGCATTCTGATCTTCAAGTCGCTTCAGATGGATCAGATCGTGAAGATTCTTGACATCCAGCTCGCCGATTTCGCGCGGCGTCTGAAGGACCAGAACGTCGGATTCACGATCAGCGAGGCTGCGAAAAAGCATCTTGCGGAAAACGGCTACGATCCCGAATTCGGCGCGCGTCCGCTCAAGCGCGTGATCGTCAACGAGATCGAAACGCCGGTCTCCCGGATGCTGATTGCGGGCGACCTCCGCGAAGGCATGACCCTGAAGGTCGATTTTGTCAAGGGCGCGCTCAAGTTCACGCCCGTCGCGGAAAAAGCGAAAGCACCGGAAAACGACTGAGGTGAAGGCCGGGAAAACGCGGAGGCTTTCCTCCGCGTCCTATTTTCCTTGCGAATCCCCCGTGCGGATGGTTGAAAAAACGCCCGTTGCGGCTACATTATCACGCATGAATGCAACATGAAGAAAGGACTGACCATGAAGAATAGCGAAAAGGACAAGGAGAAGGAAGCTCCCCGGAAAGCGCAGGAAAAAAACGCCGAGAAGAAGGCGGAGAAGGCGGAGACGCCGAAGAACGCCGAGAAAAAGGAGGAGACGCCAAAGACGGAAGCCCCCGCCTCCGAAGCTCCCGGCAAGCCGGAGGATGCTCCGGAACAGAAGATCGCCTCCCTTGAGAAGGCGGTGCTCGAGCTGGAGGACAAGAGAATCCGCCTGATCGCGGAGATGGACAACCAGCGGAAACGCGCCGCCAAGGACATGGAGGCGCTGCGCTATTCCGTGATGACCGACACGCTTCACCCGTTCTTCCAGGTGTTCGACCATTTCGCGATGGCGGTCGCGGCGACGGAAACCAGCAACAATCTCAAGGCGCTGCTCGACGGCATGAAAATGATTCAGACCGAGTTCGACCGCGCCTTTTCGGATCTCGGAATCGAACGGATCGACGCGGTCGGAAAGGAGTTTGATCCGAATACGCAGGAGGCCGTTTCACAGGAACCGTCGGACACCGTGCCGGCGGGGAAGGTGATCCGCCAGTGGTGCTACGGCTACAAACTCCGGGACCGCCTGCTCAAGCCCGCCAGCGTTGTGGTGAGCTCCGGGCCCGCGGAAGCCGGAAGGAAATAAATATCGAAGCCGCCGGATTTTCATTCAGAAAAAGCCGGAATGTTCGGCTTGGGAAAGAAGTGTCAGCTTATGGCGAATGATTATTATCAGATTTTAGGCGTTCCCAAAACGGCGAGCGCCGAGGAAATCAAGAAAGCATACCGGAAACTTGCCGTGAAGTACCATCCGGACAAGAATCCGGGTGACAAGAGCGCGGAGGAGAAGTTCAAGCAGGTCTCCGAAGCCTATGATGTGCTCAGCGACGAGAAGAAGCGCAAGCAGTATGACCAGTTCGGCGCCGACTACTTCCGCGCGGGCGGCCCCTCCGGCGGAGGCGCGGGAGCCTACGGACCCGGGGGCGCGGGGGGATTCCGCGATCCTTACGACATTTTCAGCCAGGTGTTCGGCGGAGCCTATGGCTCCGAGGGCGTCAATGCCGAGATGTTCGAGAATCTGTTCGGAGGCTCCTCGTCGCGCCGCGGCAGACGCTCCTCCGCGCAGAACGGCGGGAGAAACGGCGCGGATCTCCAGTATAAGCTGGAAATCTCCTTTGATGAGGCGGTCCACGGCGCCGACAAGCGCATCCGTCTTGCGAAATACGATGTCTGCGCGGCCTGTTCCGGCACCGGCAGCCAGCCGGGATATGCGAAAACGCCGTGTCCGCAGTGCGGCGGGTCGGGAAGCATCAGCACCGGCAACGGGCTGTTCATGCAGGAGCAGCCCTGCAAGGCCTGCCGCGGAACGGGCTTCAAGATCACGCATCCGTGCAAGCCTTGTTCGGGAACGGGCCGGGTCAAGGTGGACAAGGAGATCATGATCCATATCCCGCCGGGTGTGGACAACGGTTCCAAACTGCGCATCGCCCGCGAGGGGGAAGCCGGAACGAACGGCGGCGCGCCGGGGAACCTCTACGTGATTATCTCCGTGCGGCCGGACGATCTGTTCCAGCGCGACGGAACGAATACGCTCTGCGAGCTTCCGATTGATGTGAACACCGCCGTTTCCGGCGGCATCGTGCAGGTCCCGACAATCAACGGGCTTGCGAAGATGCGCATTCCGGAAGGAACCCAGAACGGCACGACGCTCCGCCTCAAGGGCAAGGGGATTCCTGCGCTCAAGGGCGGCATCCGCGGCGATCATCTGGTGAAGGTGATGGTGGAAACGCCTGCGAACTTGTCGAAACAGCAGAAGGATCTGCTCAAGTATTACAACGATTCGCTCACTCCCCAGAACAATCCGTTGAAGACGGCGTTTGAGCAGAAGATCAGACGCCGCTTCCCGGGATGATCCGGGCACAGTGAGGATTGGCGGGGCCCCGCCGACGGTGTGAAAAAACGCGCCTGTCAGCCGGACTCCGCTTTTTCTGTCAGAACCCAATGCTTCAAGGTGAAAGGCAATGGCGGCAAAGAGAGAGGACAAAGAGGGCGGTGACGGCGTCATCGCGCGCAACAAGAAGGCGTTTCACGACTACCAGATCATTGACAGTCTGGAAGCCGGGATTGCCCTGCGCGGAACGGAAGTGAAGAGCTGCCGCATGCACTCCGTATCGCTTCAGGATTCTTTTGCGAAAATCGAAAACGGGCAGGTTCTGCTCTACAATATGAATATATCTCCCTATTCCCATGGAAACCGCTTCAATCACACCCCGGTGCGGCCGCGTGTTCTGCTGCTGCACAAGAAGGAGATCCTGAAGCTCTCCCAGCGGGTGAAGGAGAAGGGATACGCGCTGATTCCGCTGAAACTTTATCTCTCGCGCGGCAGGGTCAAGCTGGAGCTCGGAACGGCGAAGGGCAAGACGTTCGAGGACAGGCGCGAAACACTGAAAAAACGCCAGGACGATCTCGATGTCCGGCGTGAAATCAAGATACGGTAGCAATTTATGAAAATTCAGAAGAACCAGTTTCTCTCGACGGAAGGGGGACTGCTTGAAGTCCTGCGGATCGCGCTGCCTCTGATTATGGGCGCGGCGGCTCACGCCCTCAATCTGCTTTCCGACCGCGTCATGCTTTCGCATTATTCGGAGGAGGCGGTTGCCGCAAGTCTCACCGGCGGACTGACCGGTTTTACAATCGCCTGCTTTTTTCTCGGAACCATCGGTTTCACGGGATCGTTCGTAGCGCAGTATTCCGGAGCGGGCGCCACGGGACGTGTCGGGACAGCGGTCTGGCAGGGCATTTTCCTTTCGCTGGCCGGTGGAGCGATCCTGGCAACAGGATATTTCTGGGCGGATGCGCTTTTTGCGCTCTTCCGGCATGATCCTGACGTCACTGCGCAGGAAATCCGTTATTTCAAAATCCTTTCCGTCGGCAATGTGCTTCTTCTTCTCAACACCGCATTCGGCGCGTTCTGGAGCGGACGCGGAAAGACGATCATGGTGATGAGCGTGAGCTTTCTCATCACGCTGATGAACATTCCGTTCAACTATGCGCTGATCTACGGGAACTGGGGCGCTCCGGAGCTCGGAATCGCAGGCGCCGCGTGGGGGACAAATCTTTCGGCGCTGGTCGGAGTGCTGGTTTATGCGTATTTCTTTTTCGTCCCCCGGAGTTCGCGCCGCCACTTCAACACCTGCTCGAATATCATCGACTGGGGGCTGCTGTGGCGTCTGGTGCGCTTCGGCGTCCCGAACGGGTTCCAGTTCTTCATCGACCTTTCCGCCTTCAATATTTTCGTCATTGTGGTCGGAACCTACGGCAAGGACATCGGGGCGGCGACGGCGATTGCCTTCGGGTTGAATTCCATCGCGTTCACGCCGATCCTCGGCATCGGGCAGACCGTGGCGATTCTCGTGGGGCAGTCCATCGGGGCGAACGACGTGCACCGGGCTAAGAAATCCGTGAAGAGCGCACGGAATCTGACGCTCATCTACATGGGGCTTATGGCCGTTTTATTCGTTCTGGTGCCGCAGGTGCCTCTGGCTATGTTCGACCAGAGCAATCCGGAGGTGATCCGCCTCACGAAAATCATGCTCTGCTTCATTGCCGTCTACCTGCTTTTCGACGGCATGTCGATTATTTACAGCAGCGCGATCAAGGCCGCCGGAGACACCTTCTTTGCGATGGTCGCGGGGATGTGCATGGCGTTTTTCGGACTTGCGCTGCCGTCGCTGATTTTTGCAAAGCTTGGCATGGCGGTCTGGTTCATCTGGGGAACGATCGTGGTCTACATCATCATCTGCGGCATTGTGTTCTATGCCCGCTATCTCGGCGACAAATGGACGCATATGAAGGTGATTGAGAATACCGCGACTCTGCCGGAGGATCAGGATCTTCTGCTCAAGGACTGATTTCCCTGCGCTTTTCCCGCAGGTGCTTTTGTCCCGGGCGGCAGCTGGAAAAAATGCTCCGGATTCTTTTTGCGTCATTGAAAAGCTTTTTATAAAGATTATATTGTTTCGGATGGACTGAATCTCAGACAGACGGGCGGAGAACAGTATGACGCATTCCGATCATTCCGGCAGACGGGATAAAACCGGCGGGCAGTCCGCTCCCTTGCCCAGCGGCGGACACTGGGACGATCCCGACGCATCCTACTATGAACTCTGGTTCAAGGATGTCATTGCGCACCATCCCATGCTGAAAATCGTTCCGGCCACTCTCTGTGCCGGTGTGTGCAGCGGCGTCGTTGCCGTCATCGGCGCCTTCTTCCGGCCGGATGGCGCATGGCTTGTCGTCCTGAACATCTTCTTTTTCTCCCCGTTCATGGAGGAGCTCTTCAAACAGATCGGACTGATCTATCTTCTGGAAAGACGGACATGGCTGCTGCGTTTTCCCTGGCAGTTTCCGCTGGCGGGCGCCTTGAGCGGACTTACGTTTTCCGTGCTCGAAAACCTGATCTACCGTTATCATCATCTCGCTTCCATGACGGAAGAGGAAGTGCAGTATGTCATGGGATTCCGCTGGATTGTCTGCACAATCCTGCACCTGGCCTGTTCACTGATCGCCTCTGCGGGACTCTGCCATGCATGGAAACGTCATATGGGACATTTCCAGCCGTTCAACCTGCGGGACGCGCTCTGGTATTTCGCCGCCGCAATCGGCCTGCACGGATTTTACAACTTTCTTGTCTTTCTCACCTTTTTCGATGAGATTTTCCATTTCTGAGATTTTTCCGTGCGAAGCTGTTCCGGCCTGCCGGAAACGGAAACGGTTTCGCGCATTGCGCGACCGGCGTTTCGCCGCCGGACCGCGACAAGGGCAATGCCCTTGACTCACCGGGAAAAACGCTTCCGCATTTTTCCGCAGAGGGCGGAAAAGCCGTGCAAAGCGGTTGCGGGGAGCGGAAACGGTTCTTACGGATTCGCGTTTTCCACAAATTCCCGGTGCAGAACAATCTGCGCCTTTTTGAAGTCGTCGCGCGAGACGATGAACTGGATGTTCACCTGGCGCATGACCTGATCGAGCGCCAGGACGTTGATGTCCGCCTCGTAAAGCGCTTTTGCGGCCTTCGCCAGGAATCCGGGAATCTTCATGTTTGTTCCGATTACGGAAACGACAGCGACGCGGGTTTCCGTGACGGAAGCGTGGACAAAGATTCTGCGCATTTCCTCCATGCAGGCGTCGATATTCTTGCTTTTCTGCGGGATGTAGTGAGTGATTGTGTTGGCGTTTGTATTCTTGGCAATGTAGTTGATCCCGTTGCGCGCCAGGCATTCGGTCAGCTTGTGGTCGTAGCCGACGCTTCCGACCATTTCGGGATCGTGCACTTCAAGGGCGATCAGGTCTCCGCGCCCGCAGATCATTTCCACGCGGGGGGTTGGAGACACGTAATCACGGCTGATGAGCGTGCCGGGATGCTCCGGATCGAATGCGTTCTTGACGCGGATCGGGATGTTCTTCATCTCCATTTCCTTGGCGGCCTTGGAATGGATTGCTTCCATGTCCATGTCCGAGAGCTGGTCGGCAATGTCGAAATTCGTGTTGCCGATGATCTTCACCTTGTCGACGCCGATGAGCTTCGGATCGCCGGTGGAAAGGTGGAATTCCTTGTGGATGATTCCCTCCCTTGCGTCGGTCAGAACCGCGATTTTGCTGAAGGTGATCTCGCTGTAGCCGCGGTCGAAACGTTTCATGATGCCTTCGTCGTATTTGACATAGCCGGTGACGATCGGCATCTCCTTGTCGAATTCAATGTCCTTGAAAGCGGAAAGAATCGCTTCGTCAAGCGACATGATCTCGGGCGACATCCAGCCGGAAAGGTCGACGAACCGGGCGTTGACGCCGTTGGCCCTGAGAATCCGGGCGGAGTTGTAGGCGCTGTGCGCTTCGCCGAGAGCCGCGAGGAATTCTCTGGTGGACGGCAGGTATTCGGAGGGCTTGGAGTGCCCCGCGCTGCGCAGGAACATAATGTATTTGAGGCATTCCCGGATGGCGTCGATGCGCTCGTTGACGAACTTGTCCGCGTCCGCGACATCCAGTCCGATGGATTCGAAGCTGCGGTTGTATTCCAGCATTTTCGCGCGGACTTTTTCCAAGGCTTCCGGCCAGTTCCGGCTGTCTTTCGCAATGAAGCCGTATACGCCTGGTTCTCCGGTCTTCTTGTCTTCGAGAAGCAGATTTGTGATGCCGGAATAAGCGGAGACGACAAATACGCGGTTGTAGAGTTCCGCGCCTTTTCTCGATCCGATGATGACGTTGTTCATGACTTCGCCGAAACGGCTCATTGAAGTCCCGCCGATTTTTTCAATGGTGTGGTTTCCCATGGTTCAGATATCCTCGATTCTGATGAGTTTCACGGTGTCCCTGACCTCCGGGAGACGGTTGATGGCCTCGATAGCGTGCTTGATGTTTTTCTCCACGGTCATATGGGTGATGATTAAAAGCGAGACGTTGTTCTTGGACTGGCCTTCCCGCTGGACCAGGCTGGAGATGCTGATCCGGTTTTCGCTGAGCAGCTGTGCGACTTTTGCCAGCACGCCGGGCTGATCGACGACCTGGACGCGCAGATAGTAGCGCGAATGCACGTCGTCCATCCTGACGATGCCGGCGAACTGCGTGCCTTCCCGGAAGGACGGGATACGCCGCACGCATCCGTGCGTCAGGTTCAGCCCGACGTCGACAATGTCCGAGACCACCGCGCTGGCGGTTGCCGCGCGGCCCGCGCCGCGCCCGTAGAACAGGGTGTCGCCGACATAGTCGCCTGTGACCATGACGCCGTTGAACACCTCGTCGATCATGGCGAGCTGGGTCTTTTTCGGAATCATCGTAGGATGGACGCGGATTTCGACGTCCTCGTTTTCCTTCTTGATGATGGCGAGGAGCTTGATCTTGTATCCGAGCTCGTCGGCGAGCTTGATGTCCGAAAGTGTGACGTCACGGAGCCCCTGCACATAAATCGGGTCCATGCCGAACCATTTGCCGTAGGCGAGCGCCGAAAGAATCGCGGCCTTGTGCGCGGTGTCGAAACCGTCGATGTCGAGCGACGGATTCGCTTCCGCGTATCCGAGCTGCTGGGCGTCCTTGAGCACAGGCGCGAAGTCGATCTCCTCGCGCTGCATGCGCGTGAGAATGTAGTTGCAGGTGCCGTTCATGATGCCGTAGATGCGGCTGATGCGGTTGCCGACGAACCCTTCGCGGAGGCTCTTGATGATCGGAATGCCGCCCGCCACGCTGGCTTCGTAGTAAATTTCGGTATGATATTTTTCCGCCGTGTCAAAGAGCTCGCGTCCGTGTTCGGCGAGCAGCGCCTTGTTCGCCGTGACGACGGGTTTTCCTTTTTCGAGCGCGTTCAGAATCATCTTTTTGGCTACCGTGGTTCCTCCGATGAGTTCCACGACCACATCCACGCTGTCGATCAGCTCCTGCGCATCGGTTGTAAGAATTCCGGCGGGGACCTTGACGCCGCGGTCTGTCGTGATGTCCAGATCGGCGATCTTTGCGAGAACGGGCTTTACCCCGGTGCGTTTCGCTATTGCATCTGCGTTGTTCAGAAGGCAGTCCGCCACGCCGGCGCCGACAGTTCCGAACCCGATGATTCCCACTTTGAATTCTTTCATCAACGGTCTCTCCATACTTGTTGTCTGACCTGAAATACGGAATACAGCCCATTAATATAAACTCCTTTCCGCATTTTTAAAATAAAAAAGCGATTTTTCTTATGTTTGTTGCCTTTCATGATGCCTGGCGCGATTGAAAAAAACTGCCGCCATGCTATATTATTTAAAAAATTAAATTAAATAGAAACGAAAACGGAGGATATCCTTATGGTTCGCAAGCTGCTCGCCGTTGTTGCGCTGTCCCTGCTGGGCGCGCTTTCCGCTTTTGCCCAGAAACCCGTCGTCTCTGCCGTGACGGACATTCAGGACGATCCGACGAACGGACTGGAGATGTGCCGCAGCCTTTTCATCGAATATTTCCTTTCCGAACTGACGACTCATGCCAAGGTCAACGTGCTGGATACCAAAACCGTCCAGAAGGCGATCGGCGATCTGAAATTCGAACATGGAAAGAAACTTTCGAAACAGGAGATCGGCGCTTTGTGCGCGAAACTGAAATGCGGCGCCCTCTGTCTTGTCGGCATGAAGCGTGAAAAGAACGGGAAAATGGAGGCGACCATCAAACTGGTTGACAAAAACGGAAAACTCCTCGGCACCGTTTCCGCCCAGATGGACGGCGTCGGCGATACGGATTCGATCAGTTCCAAGCTCGCGCGCGACAGTGCGGCCATTCTCCGCCAGATCAATGGAACCGTGCTTGCCGGAAGTGAAATCGACAACAGGACGGACACTGTCTACAATGCTCTCCCGAGCACCGTGACAAATCTGTATGATACCGATGCCAGGTGACCGCCCGGTTTTTCCCCGCTGACTGCTGGACTGCGGTCACCTGCTGATTCCCATGCCCTTTTCGGATCTCCCCGCTTTCCTGCGGGGATTTTTTTGTACGGAAAACAAAAGAGACCGCCGAACGGCGATGCGATGGTGGAGACGCTTCGCCGCCCGGCGGCCGGAGTGGGGCATGATGTCAGTTCGAGAGATACCGGTCGATCCGTGCGGCGGCTTTTCTTCCGTCGACGATCGCGCGGACCACGAGCGAGGGGCCTGTCGCGGTATCGCCTGCGAGGAACACATTCGGCGCATCGTTCAGATGCAGGCGTTCAAGCATTGCTTTGCGGTCGAGCTTGAGAAAACCGAGCGCCAGCAGGACAAGATCCGCTTCGATGGTTTCCGTCTTGCCGGAAAGCTCCTCGAATTTCTGCGGCCGTCCGAACGGCGAGAGCGTCCAGCGGACCGGGACGACCTCCACGCCGCGCACCTGTCCGTTTTCTCCGGAAAAGTTTTTGCTCTGCAGTTCCCATCGCCGGACACAGCCTTCCTCGTGACTGGAAGACGTGCGCAGCTGATAGGGCCAGAAGGGCCAGGGGGTTGAGGGCGAACGCGTTTCCGGGGGACGGGGCATGATCTCGATCTGCGTGACGCTTCGTGCCCCCTGCCGGTTCGCCGTTCCGACACAGTCGCTTCCCGTGTCGCCGCCGCCGATCACGAGCACGCGTTTGCCTTTCGCCGAGACGGGAACCGTGGAGGATTCTCCGGAATTCGCCCGGTTCTGCCCCTGAAGAAATTCCAGTGCAAAGTGAATGTTTTCCAGTTCACGTCCGGGGATATTGAGGTCGCGCGGCACAGGGGTTCCGCAGGAGATCAGAAGCGCGTCGCAGCGGCCGCGCAGATATTCGGCGGAAACATCGCGCCCGACCTCGGTATCCAGCACAAAACGGATGCCCGACTCCTCCAGAATCCGGATGCGCCGTTCCACGACCGCCTTGTCCAGTTTGAAGTCCGGAATTCCGTAGCGCAGCAGTCCGCCGGGGAAATGATTTTTTTCATAGACAGTGACATGATGTCCCGCCTTGTTCAGCAGCACTGCGGCTGCGAGTCCGGCGGGGCCCGCTCCGACGATGATGACCTTGCGGTCCGAGCGTTTTTCCGGAGCGGACGGTTTGATCCAGCCGTTTGCGAACGCGTGTTCGACAATCGCCTTTTCAATCTGGCGGATCATGACCGGCTCCAGGTTCAGTCCTTCCGTGCAGCTTCCTTCGCAGAGCGCGGGACAGACGCGGCTGGTGAGTTCGGGAAAAGAGCTTGTCGCGCTCAGAAGCTCCCAGGCCTGCCGCCAGTCTCCCTGATGCACAGCCTCATTGAAGTCCGGAATCAGATTGCCAAGCGGACAGCCGGTGCCGTGGCAGAAGGGAATGCCGCATCCCATGCAGCGTGCGGACTGCTCATGCAGCTGTTTTTCCGTAAGGGGGACTTCCACCTCTTTAAAATCGCGCACCCGTTCTCCGGCGCTCCGGTAGACGTGCCCGATCCGTTCTATCTTCATGAAATCTCTGCTCATGGCTCATGCCTCCTTTTTCCGCGCCGCCATTGCGTGACGGTATTCCACGGGAATGACTTTGACGAATTTGCAGCGTTCGTTTTCCCAGTCTTCGAGTTTTGCCGCCGCACAGGGACTGCCCGTTGCCTCCAGATGCTCCCGGAGGAGGGCGAGAAGCTCTTTTTCATCTTCGGACCCCGCCAGAACGCTTTCCAGATCGACCGTCCCGACGTTGCAGCGGAGGTCGAAGTCGTTGGTCGCGTCGTAGACGTAGGCGATGCCGCCGGTCATTCCCGCGCCGAAGTTGACGCCGGTCGGACCGAGCACCACGACCCGTCCCCCCGTCATATATTCGCATCCGTGGTCGCCGACTCCCTCGACGACCGCCGTGAATCCGCTGTTGCGGATCGCGAAGCGTTCACCCGCCTGACCGTTGAGAAAGATTTTGCCGGAGGTGCCGCCGTAGCCGATTACATTGCCGGCGATGACGTTGTCCGCCGGAGCGAACGGACTGTCCGCCGGCGGGCGGATGATGATTCTGCCGCCTGAAATTCCCTTCCCGACAAAGTCGTTGGCTTCTCCCTCCAGACGGAAGGTGACGCCGTGGGCGAGGAAGGCGCCGAAGCTCTGTCCGGCGGTTCCCGTGAAGCGGACCGTCACCGTGTCGTCCGGGAGTCCCTGCGGCCCGAAGCGGCGGACGATCTCGCTGGAGAGGCGTGTGCCCGCCGTCCGGTCCACGTTCCGGATCGGAAGCGCCAGTTCCGCTTTCGATCCGTCGCGGAGCGTCTTTTGGAGGCGCGGAAGCAGATGTTCATCGTCGAATGTTTCCAGCGGATTTTTTCTTCCCGCAAACCGCACATCGCCGTCCTGCACACGCAGAAAGACGTTTGAAAAGTCGAGATTGCGCGTCTTGTAGAAGTCGATTGCGCGGTTCATCCGCAGAAGATCGGAACGCCCGACCGCCTCGTCGAGCGAGCGGAGCCCGAGTTTTGCGAGATATTCACGCACCTCGGAAGCCAGCATCCGCAGGAAGTTGATGATGTATTCGGGTTTGCCCCGGAAACACTTGCGCAGTTCCGGATCCTGCGTGGCGACGCCGACCGGGCAGGAGTTCTCATGGCATTTGCGCATCATGACGCAGCCGAGACAGACCAGAAGCGTCGTGGCGAATCCGAACTCCTCCGCGCCGAGCAGCGCGCCGATGATGACGTCGCGTCCGGTCTTGAGCTGGCCGTCCACCTGAAGCTTGACATTGCCGCGCAGTTTGTTGAGGACGAGCGTCTGCTGGGCTTCCGCGATGCCGAGCTCCCAGGGGAGCCCCGCATGCTTGATGCTGGTGAGGGGCGACGCGCCTGTGCCGCCGTCGTGCCCGCTGATGAGGATCACGTCCGCGTGCGCCTTCGCCACGCCCGCCGCGATTGTGCCGACGCCGACCTCCGAGACGAGCTTCACCGAAACGCGCGCCTTCTCGTTGGCGTTGCGCAGGTCGTAGATGAGCTGCGCGAGGTCTTCGATCGAATAGATGTCATGGTGCGGGGGAGGGGAGATCAGCGTCACGTGCGGCGTCGAGTGGCGCACCCGCGCAATCGCCTCGTCCACCTTGTGGCCGGGCAGCTGTCCGCCTTCGCCCGGCTTCGCGCCCTGCGCCATCTTGATCTGAAGGTCGCGCGCGTTCGCCAGATAGTCGATCGTCACGCCGAAACGTCCGCTGGCGATCTGGCGGATGGCGCTTCTGCGGTCCTCTCCGTTCGGGCCGGGCGTTTCCCGCGCGGGATCCTCGCCGCCCTCGCCGCAGTTGCTCATTGCGCCGATGCGGTTCATCGCAAGCGCGATCGCCTCATGCGCCTCCGGACTGAGCGAACCCAGGCTCATTGCGCCGGAAACGAAGCGCCGGAGAATGCTTTCCACGCTTTCGACCTCGTCGAGCGGAATGCTCTGCGTGTCCGCGAATTCAAAGAGCCCGCGCAGCGTGCAGAGGTGTTCCGACTGCTGATTGATGCAGGCGGCATATGCCTTGTATTTTTCCGGATCGTTGTTCTGCACCGCCTGCCGGAAGAGACTCAGGCTTTCCGGTGTCCAGAGGTGGTTTTCCCCGTCGCGCCGGAACCGGTACTGGCCGCCCGACGGAAGAAGGCCCGCTTTTGCCGCGCCGCAGCGGAGACGCACCTCCTCGGCGATGTCGTTCAGGCGGATTCCTCCGATCCTGCTCGCGGTTCCGGGGAAATAGCGCTCGATGACGCTGCGGTCGATGCCGACCGCTTCGAAAATCTGTGCCGAACGGTAGCTCCGGAGCGTCGAGATGCCCATCTTGGACATGACTTTCAGGAGACCCTTGTCCACGGCGTTGATATAGTTCTCCACGGCGCGCGCCGGATCGAGTCTGAGTTTTCCCGTTGCGCTCAGCACGCTGATCGTTTCCAGCGCCAGATACGGGTTGATCGCGGTCGCGCCGAAGCCGAGGAGAAGCGCGTAGTGCATGATCTCGCGGATCTCGCCGGACTGGATGATTACGCCGACCGGAGGGCGGAGCCCCGCCGCCGAGAGCGCGCGGTTGACTGCCGCCGCCGCAAGAAGCGCGGGGATCGGCATGGAGCCTTCCGGAAGCTCGCGGTCGCTCAGAATGAGGATGTTGCGGCCGTTCTTCACCGAAGAGACCGCGCTTTCCTCGAGTTTCGCGAGCGCTTCCTCGAGACTGCCGTTCCAGGAGATCGGGAGCGTTGCCGCCGAGAAATATCCGTCGCTCAGCGAGCTCAGACGCCGGAGATCCTCGTCGGTGAGGACCGGGCGCGGAAGCTTGATGAGCTTGGATTCCGGCTGTTCGTCGGAGAGGATGTTGCCCTCGTTGCCGATGTAGGTGGTCAGACTCATGACGAGCTCCTCGCGGATCGGGTCGATCGGCGGGTTCGTTACCTGCGCGAACAGCTGTTTGAAGTAGTTGTAGAGGAGCTGAGGCTTGCCCGAAAGCACTGCCAGCGCGGCGTCGTTGCCCATCGAACCGACGGGTTCGTGTCCGGTTTCCGCCATCGTCTGCACAATGATTTCGACATCCTCGCGTGTCCAGCCGAAAAGGCTCTGGCGGAAGCTGATGTGTTCGGGCACTTCCGGAGGATTGACCGAATCGAACAGCCCGTGCACGGTGATTTTCTCCTCCTCCGCCCAGCGGCGGTAGGGTTTGCGGCGGGCGGCGTCGTTCTTGAGCTCCGCGTCGAAGACAAGACGGTGTTTTTCCAGATCGCAGTAGATCATTTCGCCCGGTTTGAGGCGTCCTTTCCGGACAATTTCACCGGACTTGAAGTCAAGAACGCCGGTTTCGGAGGCGAGCACGAAGATTCCCTCCTTTGTCAGCGAGTAGCGGGCGGGGCGCAGACCGTTGCGGTCGAGAATCGCGCCTGCGTTCACGCCGTCGGAAAAGGCGACTGCCGCCGGACCGTCCCAGGGCTCCATCAGCGCCGAATGGTAGTCGAAGAATCCGCGGACGTCGCGTCCGAGGTGGTAGTTCTGCCCCCAGGCCTGCGGGATCAGCATCAGCATCGCGTGCGGCAGACTGCGCCCGGCGGCGACCAGAAGCTCGAACATGTTGTCCAGACTTGCCGAGTCGCTCTGTCCCGCGTCGATCAGCGGGAGAATCTTGGGAATGTCCGCTCCGAGCAGTTCGGATTTCAGGAACGGCTCCCGGCTTCTGAGCTGGTTGAGATTGCCGCGCAGCGTGTTGATTTCTCCGTTGTGCGCAAGATAGCGGAACGGGTGGGCGAGCTTCCATGTCGGAAACGTGTTTGTGCTGTAACGCTGGTGCACCAGTGCGAGGGGGCTTTCAAAATCCGGATCGTTGAGATCGGAATAGAACTTGTCGATCTGGGTGGCGAGCAGGAGTCCCTTGTAGACGATGCTCCGGCTGGAACAGCTCGGGATATAGCAGTCGGGCAGACGCTTTTCAATCAGTCTGCGCATGACGAAGAGCTTGCGTTCGAACACGGCCTGCGAGGAGAACTCTTCACCTCCGATGAAGACCTGGCGGATCAGGGGACAGGTCTTGCGCGCCGCCGCGCCGATGCACTCCGGATGAACCGGAACATCGCGCCAGAAGAGAATCCGTCCCCCTTCCGAGGTGACGATGCTTTCGATCCGCGACTCCTCATGTGCGCCCCCGAAGAGCATTGCCACGCCGTAGGATCCCTTTTTCGGAAGGGCGACCGGAAGAACCTTCCGGAAAAATTTATCCGGCATCGAGAGAAGAATTCCGGCGCCGTCTCCGGTTTCCGGGTCTCCGCCCGCCGCGCCGCGGTGCATGAGGCGCTTCAGAACCGTGATCCCCATTTCGACGATCCGGTGTCCGGCTTCATTGTTCAGATTCGCGACCAGCCCGACTCCGCAGGCGTCGTGCTCGTTGCGGAAGGAATACAATCCCGTGTCGGGCACGGGATATGCCGCCTGCCGTTCCGGGCTTTGCTGTTCCTGATTGTTTTCCACCATAATTGCCACACTCCTTGTTTGCATTCTGGTTTTCCGTATCAGCATGTTTCATGCCAGAATCGGAAAATGCCTGAAACGGAAAAATGCAGAGCATTTTTCCCGGGGTCAAGGGTCGTTGACCCTTGCGCGGTCCGGCTGCGTAAGCCGGTCGCCGGAGGCGAAACAGATTCTGCGCGCGAAGCTGCGCCGGAAAAATAATTTGCAAAGCAAATTATGATTCATGCTTTCCCGTGAGTCCTGCCTCGGTCCGGCTGCGTAAGCTGGCCGCCGGAGGCGAAATCCACGGAACGCGTGTGCTCCGCACTGATATTTTTACAATTTTGTAAAATTATCATATTTTCATTTTACAAAAATGTAAAAAATATTGGTTGAAATTCATATTTCAGGCGTGCCGCATTCTGGCATTGATCCTGCTGTATGGATATTATGGAATCAGGAAAAACGGGAGAAGAACGGGAATCATGTCCGATGAAATCAAACACGAGTGCGGCGTTGCGCTTCTGCGCCTGCGGAAGGATCTGAACTATTATCAGCGGAAATACGGGACCGCGTATTACGGCTATCACAAACTTTCCCTGCTGATGGAAAAACAGCACAACCGGGGACAGGACGGCGCGGGAATTGCGGCGCTTGGACTTGACGTCGAACCGGGACGGCCCTATTATCAGCTGGAAAAGTCGGCCCGCGATCTGCCGCTTGCGGATCTTCTGGAGCGGATCGGGAGCCGGATCGAAGACGGACTTGCGGGGGAGGGGGAAACAGCCGCCCGCCTCTCCTCGCTTTCTCTGCCCTTCTGCGGGGAGCTCTATCTCGGACATTTGCGATACGGGACATTCGGAAACCGCACCCTTTCCGCGTGTCATCCGGTCACGCGCGTCAGCTCCTGCCGCAATCATACCATGCTTCTTGCGGGAAATTTCAATTTGACGAATACAGAGGCGATTTTCCGGGAACTTGTCAAGTCCGGTCATCATCCGGCGGGGCGGCAGGACAGCGAGATTCTGCTTCTGCATCTGGGGCATCACCTTGAGAAGATGCTGGAAGCGCGCAACGGACACGAGCCGATGCTGGACATCTTTGAGCTGCTCCGGCGCGCGGCGCGGGAATGGGACGGCGGTTTCACCCTGTGCGGCATGTTCGGAAACGGCGACGCGTTTGCTCTGCGCGACGCCTGCGGCATCCGCCCCGGCTATTACTATTTTGATGACGAGATCGCCGTGGTCGCCTCCGAACGGCCCGCGATTCAGACCGCCTTCAACCTCTCATCATCCGAGGTGATGGAACTTCCGCCGGGGCATGCGCTTTCCATTTCAGCGGACGGGAGAATCGCGCTCCGGGAGTGTCTGGAGCGTGCGCCGCACCGCCGCTGCGTATTCGAGCGCATCTATTTCTCGCGCGGAAATGATGCGGACATCCATCGTGAACGCCTTGCGCTCGGGCGCGCACTTGTTCCGTCCGTCATGAAGGCGATTGGCGGCGACCTCGAAAACACGGTCTTTTCCTACATTCCCAATACTGCGCAGATCAGCTTTCACGGTCTTCTGGAGGGGCTTGACGAACTGCGGGGAAACCGTCGCGTCCGCTTTTCGCAGATTGCCGTGAAGGACGCGAAATTCCGCACGTTCATCACGGACGCAGCCCATCGGCGCGATCTTTTTCCGCATGTCTACGATGTGACCTACGGCGTTGTGCGTCCCGGGGCGGATACCCTGGTCGTCCTGGACGACTCCATCGTGCGCGGCAACACGATGCGCAACGCGATTCTGCCGATTCTGGACCGCCTCGGTCCGAAAAAAATCGTCGTGGCCTCCGCCGCACCCCCGATCTGCTATCCGGACTGTTACGGAATCGACATGTCCAGCTTCGGGGAACTGGTTGCGTTCGAGGCGCTCGTCTCCCTGCTCGGGAAACGGGGGGAAGGCGGCCTTGTCGCCCATGCGGCCGAAGCGGCCGCCGCCGATCTGAAAAAGGGGGACACGGAAATGCGGAATCGAGTCCGGGCGCTGTACGAGCGCGTTTCATTCGAGGAGCTCTGCGGGGAAATCGGAGCGCTTCTGACGCCGCCGGATCTCGCCGCATCCGTCGAGGTGGTGTTCCAGCGTCTGGAAGATGTGCATGCCGCATGCCCGATGCATCGCGGCGACTGGTATTTTTCCGGGGATTACCCGACCCCCGGAGGCAATCGCGTCGTGAACCGCGCACTTGTCAATTATGCTGCAAAGATAAGCGGGCGTTCCTACTGAGAATCTGAGGATGAGGGTGCTTCAGCGATTTTCCCGCCCCAGCGTTCGGCAAAGGCGATTTCGGCAAGCTCCCTGCGCGGCGTCGGTTCCCTGCTTTCGAGAGGATAACCTGCGGCGATCAGCGCGACCGGCTGGATCCCCCGGGGAATGCCGAGCATTTTCGCAACCGTTTTCCCCTTGAACCAGCCGATCCAGCACGTGCCGAGTCCCTGCGCTTCCGCCGCGAGACAGAAATGTTCTCCGGCAATGCCCAGATCGACCAGATGATACTGCACCCCGGAGAGAATCGGTGCGAGCCAGTGCACTTTCGCATCGGTCTTCGCGCAGAGAACTGCAATGGCGGAAGCGTCCGCAAGCCATTTCATGCCGATCCCCGGAAGCAGTCCGCCGTCCGTGATGCGCCGGATCATCTCCGGATTCCGGACGATGACGAAACGCCATGGCTGGCGGTTGCAGGCGGATGGCGCGAGGCGCGCCGCCTCCAGACAGCTGCGGATGATCTCGTCGGAGATTTTCTTTCCCGGCAGATACGCCCGGCAGCTCCGGTGGTTCCGGATCAGAAGCAGCAGATTTCCGATATTCATGATTTCCCTCCCTGTTCCCGTTGGAAAAAAAGCCCGCTTCCGTGCGGAGGCGGGCTTTTTGCGTGACTGTTTTTCCGATCTCGCTTATTTGAAGTCGCTGATCGTGACTTTCATTTCGGCTTTCTGTTTGGTCAGCACGTCGGAAAGCTGTTTTTCCAGTGTCTGCGCCTCAAGCTGTCCCTTGATCTGATTCTTGACATCCGCCAGGGGCATCACGCTTGCCGGAGTTTTTGCCTCCAGCTTGATGATGTGATAGCCGAACTGCGTTTTGACGATACCGGAGAGCTCGCCGGGTTTGAGGGCGGCCGCGGCCTTTTCAAACTCGGGAACCATCTGTCCTCTGGTGAAGGGGGGAAGCTTTCCTTTTGCGTTCTTTCCGCTCGGGCATGCGCTTTCCTTTTCGGCGAGAGCCCCGAAATCAGCGCCTTTCTTGAGATCGGCAAGGATTTTCTCGGCTTTCGTCCTGGCTTCCTTGTCCTTGGCGGGATCGACTTTGTCTGCGGGTTTGCCGTCGGCGCCCATCGTGGAAATCAGGATATGGGAGGCGGTGAGCGTTTCAGGCTTCTTATACTGATCCTGATGCTCCTTGTAGTATTTTTCGATCTCCGCATCGGTGACTTTGATCTTGTTCTTCAGATTGTCCTCGACCCATTTGTTGATCGCGTAAAGTTTGAAGGTGTTCGGATCCTTGAGCGCTTCGTTCTTGAGATCGTCGATCTTCTTGCCCTGCAGCTCCAGCTGCTTGTTGACCATGTCAAGCTGTTCCTTGGGCATTTCCTTGAGGCGTTTGTCGAATTCGGCGACGACAAGCTCTTTCGTAGGCTTGATGCCCGCTTTTTCCGCGAGGACAAGGAGAACTTCCATGTCAACCAGATTGCCGACCATCTGTTTCGCCTGGTTTTTGAGCATTTCCGGCGTCAGCTGCGCAAGATATTCCACGGGAATCTTCCCGAGCTGGCTGAGAAAATCCTGCTTGGTGATCTTCTTGTCGCCGACGGTCGCAAGGGTGTCGGGCAGGAAGACAAACACTTCGTCCAGCGTTTTGGCCGCAGGTTTGGCCGGTGTGTTCTTGACATTTGCAGCTGCCTGTTTCACGTTTGCCGCCGGAGCTCCGGCAGCGGCTGTGGTTTTCGGGTTTTCATCGCATGCACAGAGCATTGCGCTCAATGCCAGCGCACCGGCTGCCGAAACCGTCGCGGAGCGGAAGAATGCGTTTTTTTTCATCATTGTCTGGAACCCCTTTCTTATTTGTTGAAAGCTTCAGTCATGAAAATTATTATTTCCGGCCGCCCGGGGAGCCGGCCATGGCGGAAAGAATTTTCGGAAGAGCCGGATTTGTCCCGTTTTCCAGCGCCAGCAGCGCCGTGACTGCCGCCGCGGCTGCTCCTTGTTCCTGCTCAAGCAGCATGCCGATGTCGGCTATCATGCCGAACTGCATCCGGTCTTTTTCCGCCATTTGCATCGTCTTTACTTCAGACTCTTTTCTTTCGATAAAGTTCTGTATCTTCTGGGAAATCATGATGTTTTTCGCCGCGCTGCGCAGACCTGCAAGTGCTTTTTCAAGCTGATCGGAGGATTTTGCCTTGCGTGCCTGTTCCAGATACGAGGCGATTTTTACAAGACGCTTCAGCTGTTCCATTGCCTCCGTCGTATCTTCATGCTTGCCGTTTTTGACCTCCTGAGCTTCCAGGTAGTTCAGCGCAGCTGTGAATTTTCCTTTTTTGATCAGTCCGTTTGCATGTTCCATTACGGCATTGTTGCGCTCGACGGCTTCCAGTTCCGACAGGAACACGCTGGTTTTTTCAATGGCGCGGAGCCGTTCAATCTTCACGAGGGCCAGTTTATGATTTCCCTTCGCGGTTGCGTCGTATACTTCGAGGAGAAGTTCCGGATGCGCTTTCGGCGGGGCTGGCAGTTTGCTGTCCGAGCAGGAGACCAGAAACAAGGCCGACAGAGCCGTTGCAAAAAGAAAACCGTTTCCGGTTCGCACCCTGTTCCGTTTTTGAAGATTCATCACTTTCTCTTCTGTCCTGCAAAACTTGTGAAATGAAAAATCAGACACATTTAACTTTAGCAGTTTTCTTTCAATTTACAACCGCAAAAGTATAATTTTTATGTTATTTTGGAGCATTCCAAACTTGATTTCCCGGAAAAACATGATATTTTGCATGGTTTAACATGATGTGTCAAAAACAACGATGGACGACAAGGAGTCGAAAAAATGGGAAAGCAGTATAACAAGCTTCAGAAGAGAGCCCGCCGCAAAGCCTATCTGGAAAGAGTCAAGGCGAAAGTCAGAGCGGCAATGAAGACCGGCAAAAAGAAATAATCGCAGGGCGGGGATTTCCCCGCCTTTTTTCTGTCTGCAACATTGAAATCCGTCCGGATCCGGACATTTTTTCCTACAGCAAGGAGTTCTTCATGGCTAACATTCATCCGACGGCGATTGTCGATCCGTCCGCCGTGCTGGCAGAGGACGTCGAGGTCGGGCCCTACTGCGTCATAGAGCATGATACCAGAATCGGGCCGGGCACCCGGCTTCTCGGACAGTGCCGCATCGGCGCATACGCCACACTCGGCGCGAACAATGTCGTCTACCCTTTTGCTTCGATCGGCACGGAACCGGAAGATTACGGCTTCGAGGGCGGCGTTTCCTATACGAAAATCGGTGACAACAACAAATTCCGCGAAGGCGTCACGGTCAACCGGGGAACTCACGAGGGCACTGTGACAACAATCGGGAACGGCTGTTTCATGATGGCGAATACGCATGTGTCCCACAACTGCACGATTGGAAACGGCGTTGTGATGGTGCCTTACAGCGGCTGCGCCGGATACTGCACCGTCGGGGACAAATGTCTGATTTCCGGACTTTCCGGAATGCATCAGTTCTGCCGCATGGGGCGCATGGCCGTCCTGAGCGGCGGATCGCAGATTTCGATGGATCTTGCGCCGTTCATGATCGGCGACGGACGCAACGGCGGGGTGCGCGGCTTCAATATCGTCGGGATGAAGCGCAACGGTTTTTCCAAAGAGACGATCCGCGCAATCAAGGATCTTTACGACATCTTTTTCCGGCATGGCCTGAGCATGAGCAACGCGATTGCCAGGGCGGAGGCCGAGGTTCCGCTCCTGCCCGAGGTCGTGGAGTTTCTCGATTTCATCAAGACCACGAAACGCGGCATTCTGACCGGCGACCGCGGCGGTCGCAGAGCCTGACGGATTTTTCCGCGGTTCATTGCCGGGGGAGGAAATAAAAAAAATCCCATGCGGTGCGCATGGGATTTTTTTTATGCGGCGGAATAAGATGCTTCATCCGCGCGGACGGAGCTTGTGAAGAGCGGCGAGCGACTGCGCGACCCCTTTCTCCGGATCATTTTTTTCTTCATATTCCACGACAATCCATTCCGTATTGCCGCGTTTTTCACAGAAATCCAGAATTTTTTCCCACGGAAGATCGTCCGCTCCGATTGCGGGGGCGAATTTTTCAGCCGCCGAGTAGGGCTTGAAATGGATCGACTGGCTGCGTCCGGGATATTTCTCCAGCACGGCGGGAACATCCGCGCCTCCGCTTGCGGCATTGCCCGTGTCCAGCTGCAGAATCACCTGCGGGAGCGTGTTTTCCGCGACGATGTCCCAGGGAAGAAGTCCGTCCACCGGCTGAAATTCATGTGCATGATTGTGATAGCCGGTCCGGATTCCGTACGGCGCAAGCTTTTCCGCAATGGCATTCAGGCGGTCGGCGAATTTTTTCCATTCATCCGCGATGGGCGCATTGAACCATGGCACGCAGACATACCGGTTGCCGAGAAGCAGATTCCGCCGGAGAACGGATTCGAAATCATCTTCCAGCGCCTCGATCGGCATGTGCCAGCCGGCGCAGGCAAGACCGGTTTCACGGAGGAGGGCGGGATAGAATTCCGCCTGGAAATGCATGCCGTAGAATTCCACTCCGGTGTAGCCGGCTTTCCGGGCTGTTTTCAGGGCTTCCAGCGGGTTGCCGTCATAAATGTTGCGGAGAGAATACGCCTGCAGGGCGATTGGCAGCTGAATCATTGTTCTGTCCTTTCCATAAAGTTTTCCGGATTGTGTCCGTTTGAGGGGTACATATATCCTGTCAGAGCGGATTGTCAAGAGTTTCGGCGGGCGCTTTCGGAAGAAAGATGCGGAACGGTGCGCGGGGAGCCGCGGCGGACTGCGCCAAAAATCCGCTTTCTGAACCAAAAATCCGCTTGGCGGATCGTCTCTCCGCGTGTAATTTTACTTCGACGCCATAAACTCAGGAGGATGTCATGAAAAAAGTGAAGGTCGGTTATCTTTCTCTCGTCAAAGGAGCCTGGATCAATGAACGGCTTGCCGGGCAGCGCGCGGATGCCCTGAAAATGCTGAATGGACTCGATATCGAAGTGGTCGATTGCGGCGGTCTGATTCAGAACGAGGCGCAGGCGGCGGAGGCGATCGACCGCTTTGCCTCTGCCTCCGTGGATTGTCTGCTGATTCATTTTCTGACATTCGCACTGGGCGCCTGCGCGCCCTCCGCGGCGAAGAAACTGGGGGTTCCCGTGATTTTCTGGTCCGTGCCGGAGCCTCCGATGTGCGGCGGCCGCCTTCAGGCGAACAGTTTCTGCGCGACCAACATGAATGCGCACGCCTTGTGGCGGATGGGACTCCGCTATTCCTTTGTTTACGGGGACAACGATTCCGTCCGGGAGAAACTGTGCGAAAAATTCCTCGTGGTGCGCGCCATTCGCGAACTGGCGGGACTGCGCATCGGTTCCGTCGGCGGCCGGGTTCCCGGATTTTATACGTCCAACTACGATGAGCTGGGGCTTTGTGCTAAGTTCGGTGTGGAAACGGAAAAGATTACGCTTCTGGAAGTGGTCGACAAAGCGCGGAAAATTCTGGAAGCCTCCGCGGAACCCGTTTGCGCCGCGGCGGACAAAGTCCGGGTCCGGGATGTCACGGCGGAGGAATTGCGGAAGCTCAAGGCGTTGTATCAGTCGCTCGTCGGTATGGCGGAAAAATACCGTCTTTCCACTTTTGCGCTCCGCTGCTGGCCGGATGTCAATGACATTTACGGTCTCGGCATATGCGGACTGATCGGAATGCTGAATGAAAGCGGTTACATCACCGCGTGTGAAGGCGATGTCCTCGGCGCCGTGGCGATGAAGCTGGCGCAGTGGCTTACCGACGGAGCTGTCCCGTTTTTCTGCGACTGGATCGCTTTCGATGAACGTGAGAACACCGGGGTCGTCTGGCACTGCGGCGCGGCGGCTCCCTCTCTCTGCCGCGCGGGCTGCAGTCCGCAGTTCTGCAAATCCTCGATCATCGACGGCGGCGGCGTCAAGGGCGTGACCTGTGAATTTCCGCTGAAGCCGGGCCGTGTCACAATGCTTCGGCTCGGCGAAACCCGGGAACAGGGAAAATACCGTTTGTTCGCCGCGGCGGGAACGGCGCTGGACACCGATCAGATTCTCCGCGGCAATCCGCTGAATGTGAAGTTCGACCGCAGAATTCCCGAAATGATTGACACGGTCATCGAAAACGGCATTGAACACCATTACGTCGTCGTGCACGGCGACATCATGGACAAGCTCAGGCTGTTTGCCAAATGGATGGATCTGGAAATCCTTTAAAGGTTCCGGAAGAGACGCTGCAAAAAAAAGCACGGCGCCGGAAACGCCGTGCTTTTTCTGTGCCCGTGATCGCGGAATCCGCGGTCAGGGATCGACAATGGCAAAGAGCATGGAGGTATGCGAGGCGAGCTTTTCACCGACATACATGTAGCCTTCCCCCTTGCCGAATTTCGATTTCCCGTCGGGGATGTCCACTTCAAGGCGGAGCTGATCGCCGGGGAAGACCGGAGCGAACATTTCGGATTTGTCAATGCCCATGAAGTAGGCGATCTTGCCTTTGTTGTTCTCATGTGAGAGCATGTAGATTGCGCCGACCTGCGCGATGATTTCCGCCTGGACCGCACCCATGAGAACCGTGTAGCCGTCTTTGTACTGGCGGAAGATCGGTTCGCTTTCCGCAGTGTTCTTGACGCCGGTCACATGGCTGCCCTCGATTTTGGAAACATAGTCGACAAACAGGAAAGGATAGCGGTGCGGAATCAGTTCCATGATCTGGTTGACGCTCATGACGCTGTTTTCGCCTTTGTCGAACTCATTGTAGGGCATGATCGGTTCTACTGCTGCAACCTTCGGACGGATTGCGACGACGCCGTTGGCGTTGCAGGCCACGCCGGAGTTGTTCCGGACGGTCGCCTTGAATTCCGCGCTGTCCGTTCCGATGTTGCAGAGTTCCACCTCGATCACGAGACGGTCTCCGGGATTGTTCGGGCGGCGGAATTTGATCTTGTGGAGTTCCTTGATGTAGAAGTCGCCCTTGCGCTCCGGATCAAGGCGCTTCCAGAGTCCGACCTCGGCAAGCTGCGCAATCGCCTCGACCTGAAGCACGCCGGGCAGGATCGGATGGCCGGGGAAATGGCCCATGAAGCAGGGTTCGTTCATTGTAACGGATTTGAGTCCCACAAGTTTGTTTTCACTCTCCACGAAGACGCGGTCGAGCAGGAGCATGGAGGGACGGCAGGGAAGAATTTCCCGGAGGGCGGAAACGCCGATCATTTCTCCAGACATGGCTTTTTCCTTTCTTTATTTTCCGGCGGTATCCGCGGCGAGCATGGTTTTGGCAAGCTGCACATTCGTGGGATGACCGGGTTTGATTGCAATGACATGGGCGCGGACCCGTTTCCCCGTGAGGAAAAGATCGCCGACCATGTCCATGATTTTATGCCTGACCAGTTCATTCGGGAAACGCAGTCCGTTGTTGCTGATGATGGCTCCTTCGTGAAGAATGACCGCATTGTCAAGACTGCCGCCTTTGGCGAGGCCTGCCGCAATCAGCTGCGCGAGGTCGCGGTAGGCCGCGAATGTCCGGCACGGGCCGAGTTCCTTTTCAAAGCTTTCCGGCGTGATTTCCAGAGAATGGAACTGCGTGTCAAGAGCTGTTTCCCCGAAGGCCACGGTGCAGGTGATCCGGAAAACGTCCGACGGCAGGACGACCATTGTCGTCGCTCCGTTCTCGACATAGAGCGGCGTCTTGGCGGTCCAGATCTGCGCGGGCGCGTTCTGTTCCCGGATTCCGGCTTCGCGGATCATCTTGAAATAAGGTCCCGCGCTGCCGTCGGCGATCGGGGGTTCGGCGTTGTCCATTTCCACGTAGACATTGTCCACGCGTGCTGCATGAAGCGCCGCCATGATGTGTTCCACCGTGACAACATACGCCTTGGATGGTGCGGCAATCGTCGTGGCGCGGCGGACGTCGATGACATTGGGGGCAAAGGCTCTGACCTCCGGAGAGCCGGGCATATCGGTTCTCCGGAACACGATTCCCGTATTTTCCGGAGCCGGTTTCATGCGCAGATGGACGCGGAGCCCCGTATGGAGCGCGATTCCGCTGATTGCGGCCTCGCTTCCGATTGTATTCTGCATTTCCATAATTGTTTCTGCTCTCGGTTTTAAAAATTTGAAAAATTTCTATAATTTAACGCCAAAACCGCATGATTACCAGCAGACAAGCATTATATTTACGCCCTTGGACAATGATTTTTGCATTTTTTTTTGAAAAAAGGCCCTTTTTTATGAATGATGACGGAAAAGTGATTGTGATTCTCGGTCCCACGGCATCCGGGAAAACCGCGTTCGGCGTGCGTCTCGCCTCCCGGATCGGTGGTGAGATTGTCAGCGTCGACTCCCGCCAGCTTTACCGCGGACTTGATATCGGAAGCGGGAAGGACATTGCCGAATACACGCTTCCGTCGGGGGAGACGGTCGGACATCACCTGATTGATATTGCAGAACCGGATCATCCTTACAATCTGGCGGAGTTCATGCGCGACTGCCGCAATGCCGTGGAAAAGATTCTTGCGGAGGGACATGTCCCTGTGCTGGTTGGCGGCAGTGCGCTGTATCTGGATGCGGTTCTGCACAACTATTCGCTTCAGGGAGGGGCGCCGGATCCTGTGCAGCGCGCCGCGCTCCGGGCTCTTCCCACGGAGGAACTGCGCGAAAAGCTCCGCGTGCTGGAGCCAGCTTCCGAGATCCTGCGTCGAGAGCCGGAGAATCGGACGCGATTGATCCGGCGGATTGAGATGTTGACGCTGCCGCCGGATGAAGCACTGCTTTCCAATGCAAATGCGCCCTCGGAGAAATGGCGTTTTCTGGTGACGGGTGTATTGCGCGACCGAGCGGAAATTCATTACCGGATTGAGAAGCGTCTGGACGAGCGTTTCGCTTCCGGAATGCTCGACGAGGCGCGGCATCTTCACGATGAAAAGGGGGTCAGCTGGGAACGGCTCGAATTTTTCGGGCTCGAATACCGCTACATGGCGCTTCACCTTCAGGGGAAGCTTTCGTTTCAGGAGATGCGCGATCAGCTTCTGATCCGGATTCGCCAGTTTGCCAAGCGTCAGGATTCCTGGTTCCGCAACATGGAGCGCAACGGCATTGCGATCCACTGGTTCCGGGAGACGGAATTCGAGCAGGCGCTTGCGCTGTCGCGCGATTTCCTCGCGGAAAAAACTCTGCCCGAACCCGCCTTCAAACTCTCTGAGACTTTTTACGGGCCACGCAGCAGAGATTAAAAAAATTGCGGAAGCAATTATGATTCGTGCAGGCCTTTCAGTCCTGCCGCGCAAGGGTCAGCGACCCTTGACCCCGAGAAGAATGCGTTGCATTCTTCCGTCATTAAAAAAATTGCGGAAGCAATTATGATTCGTGCAGGAGTTCCAGTCCTGCCGCGCAAGGGTCAGCGACCCTTGACCCCGAGAAGAATGCGTTGCATTCTTCCGTTATTAAAAAAATTGCGGGAGCAATTATGATTCGTGCAGGACTTTCAGTCCTGCCGCGGTCCAGCTGCGCAAGCTGGTCGCCGGAGGCGAAATCTCCCCCGGCGGCGGTTCCACCCGCTTAAGGACGAGAAGCGAAGCTTCGAGAGCCGCCGACACAGTGCATGACCGCAGGGAATGATCCGGAGCTCTCGTGAATAATGAGTATTAAAGAGCCGAAAGAATGCTTGTGCATTCTTCCGACTCCATGGATAAGCCCGGAGCTCTCGAACTTTTCCAGCAGAAAAGTTCTCGTCTCTGAGCGGTTTGAACCGCTCCGGGCGGGGGATTTCGCGCTCCGCACGACCAGCGTTTCGCCGCTGGATCACGCCAAGGGCCAACGGCCCTTGACCCCGGGAAAAATGCAGCGCATTTTTCCGTTATCTTCTTTCTCAATACGCCGGAACGGAAGTTCTCCGGAATCTCTCCCCGTTTTCCACGTCCGGTTCCAGCTCAAAATTGTGTCCGTCGGAAGCATAGCGGTATGGCTTCCGCGTATCTGGATACACAGGAAGCGCATCCAGATATTCCGGGACAAGGTTCTCCAATGCAGCCGGATAGGCGCCATGTTCGCTTCGGTAAAGTTTCAATGCCGCGGCAAGCATGTTGAGCGCCTGGCCCCGCTGGTAAACAAGGGCGGCATTACGATAGTAGTCGGGAATTTTCGAATCCCACTCTCCCGTCTCGGGAACCGTCTCCGTTTCCATCTGTCTCAAAAGGGACTGAAGCGCAAGATGTGTATCAATCTCCTGCGCTGTTTTCGCAAGGTGCATCGGATAGGCAAAGCGGGCATTTTCCCAGCTCAGGGAACGCATGGCGGCAAGAAAATATCCGGTCTCGCCCGGCAGATTGAGGGAACGGGAACGCAGCAGGGAAAGCAATTCACGGTAAAAGGGAGCGTATTCCTTCCCGTCCGGCCCCAGCGAAACCGCCGCAGGAGTAAGGATGCAGTAAACAGCATTCAGAACCAGCTCCGAAATAAGCCAGGTCTGCCGGGGCATGTTTTTCAACATGCGCAGACACACTTCCAGCTCGGGAAGAATCTTCTCCGTCTGTCCTGTTTCCCGGAAAAGCGCGGCACGGCCCGCACGGTTCCTCACATACGAGCGGAAGTTGTTCAAGATCGGTCCGGCATCCACAGGATTCTTCTCGAACGGAGCCAGCGCCGCAGCTTCAGCGGCCAGCAGCACCTCAAAATCAGGAGCCTGGAAAAGTTTCAGAGTCTCACGCCGATTTTTCTCCGGAATTAAGCGACTCGCAGATACCGTTTTCTGTTGATTTTTCCTCGAAAGCAATTTTACGGCAGGAGTTTCATGCCAGGAATAAATGCCTGCAAACGGAAGAGAAAATTCGGGATGGCACTTGTAAAATTCGCTCACCGGCTTCAGAAGTTTCTCTGTTTCCGGAGACAATTTCCAATCAAGGGTATCCGGGACGACGCCGTTTGCCAGAGCCTTCTTTTCCGCCCCGGAAGCATACAGCTGAGCAGAAGCCAGCGCAACAAGCCAGAACGCAAGGCAGCAGAGTCCGGGCAGAACACTCATGCCGAGGAGAACTTTCCATCCCGTGCGGTCGGAAAAGCAAGTCCGGACACTCCATGCACACAGCAGAACAAGCAGAAAAAGAAAGGTTCCCAGAATACCGTTTGAAATAGTGCAGACCGGGGAGAAATTTCCGATCATGCACAGAAAAGCAATCATCCCGTAAACAGCAGGTGCAAAGCAGACGGAAACAAGTCCCGCACACAGCAGGATTCCCCACAATGCGTGCCATGGACTGCCGGCAGTTCTCCGGCAGTTGAAGGCACTCAGATAGAAAATGGGCACGGTCAGAAGCATACAGACAGCGATCCACCGGATCAGGGAATCCCCCATCAATGCCGACATGTTCAATTTTGCAAACTCATTATTCCATCCGAGCAGGAGTTCCTGAGCGCCTCTCATATCGCACAGCAGAAAGAGGAGAAGCGGAAGCGCGCACAAGACGGCGATTCCAAGTCCGATGAAAAAACGTTTCACCAAAAGAGTCCGGTCGGGAACGGCTCCTGCAAAAAAGCCGCTGCACAACGCGCCGATCATCAGAACAACATACAATACTGCATACCAGAACATTTTTTCCCCTTCTTTTTCTGCGATATCGGCATAATACCGGAATTGTCTATCTCCGAAAATAGCATAAAAACGGGAGAAAATCAAGAATATCAAAGGACTGAGCCGCACAATATTATACTGTTTAATTAAAGGACATTGAACTTTGGCATGATCCAGTGACGGAAGAATGCAACGCATTCTTCTCGGGGTCAAGGGTCGCTGACCCTTGGCATGATCCAGCGGCGAAACGCTGGTCGTGCGGAGCACGAAATCTCCCGCCCGGAGCGGTTCAAACCGCTCAGTGATGAGAACTTTTCTGCTGGAAAAGTTCGAGAGCTCCGGGCTTATCCATGGAGTCGGAAGAATGCACAAGCATTCTTTCGGCTCTTTAATACTCATTATTCACGAGAGCTCCGGATCATTCCCTGCGGTCATGCACTGTGTCGGCGGCTCTCGAAGCTTCGCTTCTCGTCCTTAAGCGGGTGGAACCGCCGCCGGGGGAGATTTCGCCTCCGGCGACCAGCTTGCGCAGCTGGACCGCGGCAGGACTGAAAGTCCTGCACGAATCATAATTGCTTCCGTTACAAAAAAACGGGGAACAACCCGTTTCCGGACGTTCCCCGTTCAATATCCGCGTTTTCTTTTTGTCAGCGGATCGCGTGCGGCATGAGCTTCACGAAATCCTTGAGCGCAACGGCCAGCGGATTGAAGTCCTCCGGGCCGAATCCCAGCGGATTGTGCTGAACCCATCCCTCCGCAAATTCAAACACGCCGGACTGTTTTCCGAAAATCGCGGCGCGGTTCTCCATGTCCTTGATGTAGGCGTCCATGCCCTGGCTGATGTCGAGCCACTCCTTCTGGCTCTTGTGGCAGCCGAGCGCCTGACGCTTGATCTCCATCTTGGAGGCGATGTTCACATAGAAGTCAGCCTCGACCGGACGGCGCAGCTGATCCGTGATGCTGTGCGGCATGCAGTGATAAACCGCGACGTTCTGGAGGGTCGGCTTCGCCGTAGGCGCGCACTTCATGTTCACCATGCCGCGGCAGAAGGCGGCGGTGACGGCGAGACGCCCGGCATTGACATGATCCTCCATGTAGTCGTAGGGGCCCTGCGTGAGGATGATCTCCGGCTCGACCTCGCGAACAACCGGAACGAGTTTCGCCAGATTCTCGTAGTTGTAGAACACCTCGATGTCGTCGCAGATGCTCTCATGGAAGATCGCTCCGACGAGCTTTGCGGAGTTCATCGCCTCCTCGCGGCGCGTCCGGACGATCGTCTGATAATCATGATGATCCGTTCCGAGAGAACCGTTGGAGACGTTCATGTAATGGACTTCATAGCCCGCGTCCTTCAAGAGCATCATCGTGCCCATCATGCCGAATTCAAGATCATCCGGATGACAGGCGATGGCAAACGCTTTCTTCGTCATGATCAGTGCATCTCCACGTCGCAGACGCCGAACCCGAAGCGGTAGAAGTTGAAGATGATCTCTCCCGGGTGCTTGGAGAGCAGGGACATCGGCACGCAGCTGTCCGCGATCTTCTGCGAGATCATGAACGTGGAGAGACGCTGTCCGAACGGATTGTCGTGGTGGCCCGGATGCCAGATCGAGACACGCTCGGCCTTCCAGGTTTCATACGGACCGACGGAGACCGCCGAAGACGGCACGTTCTGCACCGTTCCGCCGCCGGAGGTCCTCGCATTCTGGATCAGCGTGATCGGATGAAGTTCGACGACGCGGGCTTTCTTCTTGAGATACTCTTCCGGCGTCGGGGGATTGTCCTTGTACTGCCCGATGCGCTTGACCGGGTCGTTGAACGCCCAGTGCTTGGTCTCTCCCTGTCCGCCCTGCATCGTGACGCAGCGCGCGAGATCGTAGGACTTCGTGTATTCCTCCGGATTCTCGGTCGGGAAGTGGAGGTTTTCCTTCGGCATCATGAGTTCGGGACGGATTCTGCCGAAACACAGATCCATGTCCGCCTTCGCGAATCCGAGCGGGAAGTTGATGTCGGCGGCCTTGCCGTCCACGATCCATTCGTCCATGCCCCAGAAATGGCAGTTCTTGAGCGAGAGATCCATCTCGTTGACCATCTGCGCAACGAGCGGAAGCTGTTCGGTCGGACCGATCGGGCCGCAGATTCCGGCGGGCTTGGAGGGCGTCGCCTGCTTCCATGCGTTGATGTATTCCAGCGCCTCCGCGCAGTAGAACTCCTGCAGCGTGTCGTAGATGTTGATTTTGAAGCCGGGGCGTTCGAAGCTCTTCAGCGTGTCAATGGTGATTTTCGCGGCCTCGTCGAGGATGCCGCGGTCGAGTGTGGTGTAGTCCCACCACTCCGGAGAAATTTTGCTGAATGCGCGCATTTTTCTTCCTTTGTTTGATTGTGTGTGAAACGGGTTTCTCTCTTAAAGATAACGCTTCAACAGCTTTTTTCCAGTCTCAATAAAAATATTTGCGGCGTTATACGCCATTCCCGTTTCGGCGATCGGCAGAATTTCATAGCCGCCGCGGGGATAGCACTCCTCCATGCAGATGTATCCGGCTTCGCCCATTGCCAGCGTGACCATGAAATTGTATTTCGCGTCCGACGCCGCCTTGACCGCCATGCCGATCTGCGTGAAGGGTTCCCCGGGGAAGGACACTGCGACAAAATCCGGACCGATTTTCAATGATTTGAACTCGAATTTCGCCGGAATTCCCTGCCACTCCTTCGCAAATGCGAGAAGCTGTTTTGCAAAGAAGCGGAGCACCGGACCGGCTCCCGCGGCGAGTTCTTCGCTGGTCATTGCCGCGCCGCCGTCGAAGTGTTTGGTCTCTTCCATGATCTGTTCCGCCCTGCGGACTTCCTCTTCCGGAATCGTGCGGCGGGGAATCTCGACGGTTTCCGTTGCGGTGCGGAGCGTATCGTCGGGAATCTTTTCCGCCTTGTCGATCAGCTTTGCGACGATGTCCGCATAGATCGTGCCGATGCGTTTCGCTTCCGCGTAGCTGGTCTGGTCGGCCTTCGAGTTCACGTCGAAGTGGTTGATGTTGCCGGAACAGCCGAGCATCATGGCGACCTGGACGCCGGAACCGAGTTTTGTCCGAAGCTCATGCTCCATCCTGCCCGGCCAGTCGGCGGATACGAGATCGTCCCCGATCGTGTCGGTGTGGTTGACGATGTTCGCAAGGACCGCGCTGATGCGTCCGCCCTGCCGGATCGCCATCACCGTGATCTCCTCGTCCACGGGGCCTTCCGGCCTGACGATGTCCGGATTGCATTTGCCCGGATTCGTCACGACCTTGCCGTTTTTCATGAAGTAGCGGCGGTTGAAGGCGAGCGGATTGTTCTTCTCCTTCGCGCAGAAAAGTTCCGCGTCCGCAAGATTGCGCCATGCGCGGCGCACCGCCCGGAACGAGGCGTCCGCAAGATCGTCGAGATATGCCTTGTCCGTGCAGTCCGCGCCGAAGAACGGCGCGGGGTAGGGGGCGGTGTGCGAGTGTGTCGCATGGAAGATCAGCTCGTTCCCGAATGCGAATCCCGCATCCGCGAGCTTCTTTCTGACCGCGTCGATGATGTTCATGCAGATGAAGCAGAGATCGTAGCTGACGAATCCCGTGACGAGGTCGCCCTGCCGGAACAGCGTCACTTTGACCTTGAGATCGTCATGCGCTCCCGTGTTCGGGCGGGGATCGAAATACCCCGCGAGCGGAATTCCTCTCGCGGGTGTGATGATCTCCGAGGCGGTTCCAGCCTGGATCATTTCGCAATCTCCATGATTTTTCCGTTGTTCCGCGCGGAGGCGTGCGCCGCTTCGCAGAGCAGGATGTTATGGAGCGCGTCGCCGCCGTCAAGCGGTTTGCCGTCGAGGACGGACTGCGCGTGATGCTCGATCAGGCACTGGTAGATGTTGTGAATTTCGCCCGCGGGAATATTTTCCGCCGTGCCGTCGAATCTGTCGAGTTCCAGACGGATTTTCACGGGCTCGTCCTTGTGCCCGGAAAGCTGGAACATCGTGCCGTAGCCGCGCAGCGCGGCCTTGTCGCCGTAGATTTCATAGCCGAGATTGCTCAGCGTTCCCCCGAGTCCGCCGCGCAGTTCGGAGAAGGCCACTTTCGCGCTGGACTGCATGCCGTCCTCGAAGAAGAACTTGATGTAGGCGCCGTCCTCCGCGACGATGGACATGATCTTCGGCAGATAGACCGCCGCAAGTTTCGTGATCTTCTTTCCGAAAATGTACTCCGCCAGATAGAAGCAGTGGCTGGCGACGTCGCCGATGGGGCCGCCCATCTCCTCGATTTTCGAGCAGCGCCAGGTCGCGGCTTCCGCGGGATCGTAGCCGTAGGCGAACTCCATGTGGAAACAGGAGTCGTTGACCGTTCCGAGCGCACCGCCCTTCACGAGTTCCTCCGCCTTGATGTTCCAGGCGTTGTAGATCATCATGTGGTCGACCGCGAGCGAGAGACGCTTTTCCTTCGCGAGCGCAACCAGTTTCTCCGCGTCGCCCGAGGCGGTGGCCATCGGTTTCTCGGAAATGACGTGCTTTCCGGCGTTCAGCGCCTTGATCGCCAGCGGCACGTGAGTCGCGTTGTTGGTGGCGATGTAGACGGCCTGGATTTCCGGATCCGCAAGCATCGCGTCCGCGTCGGCATACCATTTGAGTCCGAGCGCTTCGGCGGCCGCCTTGCGGCCCTGGTTGATGTCCGTGGCAGCGACGAGTTCCGCCTTCTGAAGCGGTGCGAAGCGCGCCCTGTCGCAGGCGAAACCTTCCTTGGCAACGCGGTTTTCGGCGATTCCTCCGAATCCGATCAGTCCGTACTTGACTTTTGACATGGGAAAATCCTTTCGTTCTGTTCCGGTGCATTTCCTTTTTTCAGACATTCCGCCGTCTTGCACGGAGCGGCGCCCGAGAGGCAAAATAGCTCCGCGGCGGATTCGCTTCAAGTTTGAAAAAGGAGTTTTTTTCTGCTTTTTCATGAAAAATGCCGCGCTTGCGTATTACAAGGCGCGGCATTCTGCGTTTCGCAGGTTTCGGACAGGCTGCATCCCGTCCGGAACCTGCGCATGAAGAATCAGCTTATTTCATGTAAGCGTCCGCGACCTTCTTGAATGCGTCGACGTAAGCCTTCATGTGCTCCTCGGTGTAGACCGGGTGCGTGAAGAAGCTGATTGTTCTGTCGGTCATCCAGTTTGCCTGCTTGCAGTTGAACTGGCCGTAGTCGATGTTTCTGGCCTTCGGATCGTGGAAGGGATACTTCGCCACGCCGAAGCCGTTGCGCTCGACATAGGCGCGCTCCTTGTACATTTCCGGCCAGAGGACGCTGTAGACGGGCACGCCTTCCGCCGCGACAGCCGCGATGAAGTCCTTGGTGGTGATGCCGGCTTTGAACTTCGTGGTGTCAAGCACGAAGGGAGCCCACCAGAAGGCGTTCTGGCGTTCCTTGGTGTCGAGCGGCGCATACTTCACCAGCGGGTGGTTCTTCAGGGCCTTGATGAGATATTTGCCGTTGAAAATGCGGTTCTTGAGGTTCCAGCTGTCGAATCTCTTGAGTTCGCAGAGACCGATCTGGGACTGCATTTCGGTCATGCGGAAGTTGAATCCGACGCGTTTGTGGATGTAGAGCTGCTTGCCTTCCATTTCGAGGAGGTTGAGCTTGGCCTGCACATCGTAACCGTGATCGCGGAAGGAGCGGAACTCCCAGGCGAGATCGTCGTTGTTCGTGACGACCATGCCGCCTTCTCCGCCGGTCGTGAAGTGTTTGCTCTGGCAGAAGCTGAAGCATCCGACGTCGCCGATCGTTCCGGCCTTTTTGCCCTTGTAGACGCCGCCGAAGCACTGCGCGCAGTCCTCAACGACCTTCAGGTTGTATTTCTTCGCGATGGCCATGATCGGATCCATGTCGGCGACGATGCCGTAGAGGTGGACGACGACGATCGCCTTCGTGCGCTCGGTGATAAGGGGTTCGATCGCCTTGGGATCCAGCGTGTGGTCCGTCGTGACGTCCGCGAACACAGGGAGGGCGCCCGCCTGCAGCGCGCAGAAACTCGAAGCGATGAAACTGTAGGAGGTGCAGATCACTTCATCGCCCGGGCCGATGTTCATGCCGGCGAGAGCGGTGTGAAGCGCGCATGTCCCGTTGGCGACGCTGATGGCGTTCTTCACGCCGAGCCATTTCGCCCATTCCTTCTCGAACTGCATTCCGATCTTGCCGGTCCAGTAGTTCACTTTGCCGCTTCTGAGGACGTCAGCGGCGGCCTGTACGGTGGACTCTTCGAAGCTCGGCCAGGCCGGGAATGTTCCGTTGTAGACCTTCTTGCCGCCGTCGATTGCGAGTTTCTGTTTTGCAGCCATGGATTTTCTCCTTGTAGTTTCTGGTTGTCCGTAATTTCTTACGTTCTGCAATTTGTTTTTTCTTTTTTCTGCTATAAATTATAGCATCGGCGGCGGCTTTCCGTCAATCGGAATCGTTTGGAAAAAATAACCATTAAATTGTGAAAAATTACTGTCATGGGCGTTTTTGAAGACATCAAGCTGGAATCGCAGGATCATCCTTCGCTCACTCTTGCCAGTCCGTTCAACATTCTCTGGGAATACGGGCGCGGGCCCGAGGAGAATCTGACCGGGGATGTGCATTATGCGCTCCAGATCTCCATTGTGATGGAAGGCGCCGCAGAGGCCGTGTTCGGCGACTGGTCGCGCGTTTTCCGCAAAGGCGAACTCTGGTGGACCATGTGCTGGGAACCTCATGCATACCGCCTGCTCGGCGCAAGGAATTTTGTCATGTCGGTCAACATCAACATCGACAATCTCGGCAACTGCGGTCCCTGCTCAAATGCCGACTGGCTCGCGCCGTTTACCGTCGATCCCTGCCGGCGCTACTGTCCCGAAACGGATCCGGAGCGGCGGGAAATCGCACTTGTCGCCCGGAAACTGCTCCGAATTTACAATAGAAAAAGCCCGAACTGGCGGACTCACTGCTGGCTGATGATTCACGAACTGATTCTCAGGGCCTCCGAACGGGTTGCCGCTTTCGCCCAGCCGGAAACCAGCGGATTCAACGCGGGAATGAACCGCATTCAGAAGGCCGTCAGCCTGGTCAGAACTTCTCCCGTGCCGCCTTCGCTCGGCGATGCCGCGCAGGCGTGCTCTCTGAGCGTCAGCCGCTTCTCCTGCCTGTTTCATTCGACGATGGGGGTGAGCTACGGCCAGTTTGCGCTCCGCGTCCGTCTGACGAACGCGGCGAACGATGTGAGAACCGGCATCTATACGCTGAACGAAATTGCCGAGCGCCACGGCTTCTGTGACGCAAGCAGCTTCTGTCATGCGTTCCGCAAGGTCTACCGCTGCACGCCGAACGAGTTCAAGGCGCGGAAGTGACCGCGGCCATTTCTCCGGCTGTCTCCTCTCCGTTTCCGAACGGTTTGTTTTCCGGCAGATTCTCCAGCACGCCCCGCAGATGGCAGATCAGCTCATAATAGTGTTTGTCCCTGCCGTTTTCAAGCTGGATGCCGCCGAGGTCTTCCAGTGAACGGATCACTTTCATGGGCGTGAGATCCTCCAGCGGCATCGCGGGCTGATAGGCGCGCAGGGTGTTCTCGTTTTTCATGTAGACTTCGCTGAGCAGTCCCGCCGCAACCATCTCGAACAGCACTTTCCGCACGGTCCGGATCGGGATTTCCAGCGATTCGGAGAGCTGTTCGTCGGAGAGCGGCTGCTCCGCCTCGCGGAACACCGTGGCGATTCTGCTGATGAGCTCCATCGCATAGATGTTCTTCTGTGTGAGGCTGAGCCTGTGATCCTCCGGCACCATCTCATATTCCTTCACGTTCTGGATTGCAAACGAGAGTTCCGAACCGGCAAGCACGATCATCCAGCTCAGATTCAGCCACAGCAGGAACAGCGGAAGCGCCGCAAAGCTGCCGTAGATGGCGTTGTATTTGACCACGATGAACTGTGCAAACACATAAACCGACTGCACGACCAGATACACCAGCGCGGAGATGAATCCCGCCGGAAGCGCCGCGCGGAAACGCACTTTCGTATTCGGAATCGCCATGTAGATGAACGTGAAAACCGCCCAGACCGCCACGACCGGAACCGCATAGTTGATCAGCGCGTTGATTGCCGTCGAAAACGGCAGTTTTTCCGTGAAGCCGTTCAGATGCGAAGCGGCGAACACGATGCCGCTGCCCGCGGTCAGCATCAGGAACGGACAGATGATGAGGATTGCGATGTAGTCCGAGATTTTCCGGATCATCGTGCGTCCGCGTTTCACACCCCAGATCCCGTTCAGTGAAAGCTCGATGTTGGAGAGCAGCTTGATCGCCGTCCAGATCAGCACGATCACGCCGACGCCCGCGACGACGCCGCCTTTGGCGTCCTGCAGCGTCTTGTCCGAGAATTCGATGATCTTGTCCGCCAGGTCCGGATACGCATCCATCCATTCATAAAGTTTCTGCCGGAGCACCTTGGCATATCCGTAGCCTTTTGCGAAGCCGAAGATCAGCGCGAGGATCGGAACAATGGAAAGAAGCGTATAATAGGTCAGCGCGGAAGCCTTCACCGTGCACTGGTTCCGGATGAAAAAGCGTCCCGTCAGCGTCAGCACCCGCGCCGTGTTCAGGAGAACACGCTTGCAGAACGGCATTTCCGTGCTGCGGATCATCCACAGTTCCTTGTTCAGATAATTTGTCACCTTGTGAACCATTTCGGGTCCTCCTTAAGTATGAAAATAGGGGAAGATGGGGTTTCGTGCTTCGCCCGGCCGAGATCCCGGCGCTGGAGCGCGGCAAGGGCTTGGAGCCGGAGACAAGGCTTTCGGATTTTTCCGTATTTCATCGGACCGGCTCCTGCGATTGAATCCATGCGCCGCCGAGCACTTCGTCTCCGTCGTAGAACACAGCCGCCTGACCGGGGGTGACGGCGCGCTGGGCTTCGCGGAATTTCAGGTGCAGCGTTCCATCCGGCATCGGATAAACCGTTGCCGGCACGCTTCTGCTGCGGTAGCGGATCTTGACCATGCATTCGAACGACTCGCATCCCGCATATTCTTCTCGGAGAAAGTTCGGATCGGTCAGGATGGCTTCATCTGCGAAGAGTTCCGTTTCGTCCGTCGTCAGATACACATTTCCGGATAGGGGATCAATCCGTTTGACGTAGGCGGGTTTTCCCATCGCCACACCCGTGCCCTTCCGCTGTCCGATCGTATAGGCGTGAATTCCGTCGTGCTGTCCGAGAATTTTCCCTTCGGAAGAGACAAAGCTGCCTGTCACGGCAGATGCTCCGAATTTCGCCTGGAGCATTCTCCCGATGGACGATCCGTCCGGCGGCGCGAAACAGACGTCCTGACTGTCCGGCGTATCGGCGTTCGGCAGTCCGAGCGAGGAAGCGATCTCGCGGACATGCGTTTTCTCCAGTCCCCCGAGCGGCAGGCGGGCAAACGCGAGCGTCTCCGGAGAAAGGCCGAACAGAAAATAAGACTGATCCTTGCGCGGATCGACGCCGCGCAGCAGATGGATCGATCCGTCCGGATCGCGGAGAATGCGTGCATAATGTCCCGTGACGAGTCCCGCGCATCCGTGCTTTTGGGCAAAATCCGCCAGTATCCCGAACTTGAAAAGCACGTTGCAGAGTGCGCACGGATTCGGGGTTCTCCCTGAAGCGTATTCTTCCCAGGCACAGCGCATGACAGTCGATTCAAACTCTTCGGAGAGTTCCAGAATGTCCAGGGGAATACCAAGCCGGTCCGCTGCCGCTTCGACTTTTTCACGCGGGAAACACTCCTTTCCAAGCACGGACATGGAGACGGCTCGGACACGGTATCCCGCCTCAAGTGCAAGATGCGCGGCGACGGAGGAGTCCACCCCGCCGCTGAAGGCGGCCATCAGAACGCTTCCCGTCGGAAGCCCGAGGAAGGGAGCCTGCGTCATTGTGCGAACTCCTTCCGGACGCGTTCGGCTGTGACGCCGCGCAGAAATATCTTTTTTTTCCGGGAAGTCTGTCCGGCGACAACCTGCGCGGAGGTGGATGAGAGCCCGAAGGTCTCGGCGAAAAAACGGCAGAGTTCCTTGTTCGCCCTGCCGTCCACGGGTGGCGCCTTGAGCGCGATTTTCAGTTCCGCGCCGTACATTCCGGCAACTGCCGTCCGGGATGCGTTGGGCTGGACGTGGCAGGAGAGAATCACGCCGCCGTCCGCGTTTTTCAGAGCCTGAGCAAGTTCCGCTGCGGTCATGGCGGCGCCTTCCGCTTTTTCACGCCTGCGGGGCGGGATCGTCGCCGTGCTGTTCCGGCGTGAGCGCCTCGGGGGTCGCGGCTTCGTCCTGGGCTTCCTCCTTCGGAGCGGGGAGATCAAGCAGAACGCGGATTTCCGCCACGTCCATCGTCTCCTTTTCCAGGAGGGCATGCGCCAGTTTGTCGAGTTTGTCCTTGTGCTCGCGGAGAATCTGTTCCGCACGCTGTTTGGACTCCGTGACAAGCCGCTTGATTTCGAGGTCGATCTCGCGCGCGGTCTCCTCGCTGAACGATTCGTTTCTCGTGATGTCGCGTCCGAGATAGATGTGTTCCGAGCGTTCGCCGTACTGGACCGGGCCGAGCTTTTCGCTCATGCCGTAGCGGCAGACCATTGCATGGGCGATGTTGGTTGCGTTGGCGATGTCCGCCGAAGCGCCGCCGGTGATGTCCGTGAAGGCGATCTCCTCCGCGACGCGTCCGCCCATCGAGACGGCCATCGCGTCCAGCATCTCCTGACGGCTGAACGAATATTTGTCTTCCTCCGGGATCATCATCGTCATGCCGAGCGCCATGCCGCGCGGGATGATCGTGACCTTGTGAAGCGGTGTCGCGTGATCGCAGTAGAGCGTGACGAGCGCGTGTCCCGCCTCGTGCCATGCGGTGAGGCGGCGGTCCTTTTCGGAGATTTTGCGGCTTTTGCGCTCGCGTCCCCAGCGGACTTTGTCGCGTGCCTCCTCAAGATCCTGCTGGTTGGCGGCCTTGCGGTCGTAGCGCGCGGCGAGAAGCGCCGCCTCGTTGATGAGGTTGGCAAGATCCGCACCGCTGAATCCGGGCGTGCTCTTGGCGATCAGGTCGAGATCGACCGACGGCTCCAGCTTGACCGTTTTCGCGTGCACGTCCAGAATTTTGCGCCGTCCGCGGATGTCGGGCAGGTCTATTACGATCTGGCGGTCGAAACGGCCGGGGCGGAGCAGGGCGGGGTCGAGCACGTCCACGCGGTTGGTTGCCGCAAGAAGAATGACTCCCTCCTGCGTTTCCAGTCCGTCCATTTCGACGAGCAGGGCGTTGAGGGTTTGTTCGCGTTCATCGTGTCCGCCGCCGATTCCGGAGAAACGCGAGCGTCCGACCGCGTCGATTTCATCGATGAAGATCAGGCAGGGGGCGACCTTCCGCGCCTGTTCGAACATGTCCCGGACGCGGCTGGCGCCGACGCCGACGAACATTTCCACAAAGTCCGACCCGCTGATGGAGAAGAACGGCACGCTCGCCTCTCCCGCCACGGCCTTGGCCATCAGGGTTTTGCCGGTTCCGGGCGGGCCGATGAGAAGCGCCCCCTTCGGAATCTTGCCGCCGAGCAGCTTGTATTTCAGGGGGTCCTTGAGGTAGTCCACGATTTCCTTGGTTTCCTCCTTCGCCTCGTCGCATCCCGCGACATCGTCGAATTTCTTGCGGTGTTCATCGGGCATGATCATGCGCGCGCGGCTTTTGCCGAACTGCATGGCGCCGCCGCCCGCGTTCCGGAGCTGGCGCGAGAAGAGGAAATAGATGAAGCCGATAATCAGCGCGCCGATCACGAGGTTGACGATGAGGCTCTTCCACCAGTTTTCACGCTGGAGAACTTTGATTTCGACTCCTTTGAGCTCCATTTTCTTCATCAGGTCGTCGCTCATCGTGACGCGCGTGGAATAGATGTCGGGAATCTTGGCCTCGGAGGCCTTCCTGCTGAGATCGGTGACGTTTTCCGGCTGGCCCGCGGGCTTGTAGTCGGGTTTCAACTTTCCCTCGATGTAGTAGACCTGATCGGATTCCGGCATCATGTTCGCCGTCAGAATTGCGCCGTTGGCGAGTTCCTTTTCGAAGGTTGTCTGCGTCCACTCCTTCACCCCCATGAGCGAGGGATTGAAGCGGAAGATGATGATTCCCGCAAAGGTGATGAAAATCAGGAGCCAGATGAAGAGTGCCGCCGGCGGTCCCTTGGGCGCCTGTTTGTCCCGGAACGGTTTTTTAGGGCTGTTGTTGTCGCTCATTTTTATCCTGTTGTAATTGATGTTGACTGTTCATGACGGAGCACAAGAAATCCCGCGTGTCATCCCGGATGCCGGAGGGGGGATTTTCCGGCCGCCGCAAATTTGCACTTCAGACTTTGAACACCTGGACAAGCCGCGCGGAAGGAAAGTTCGCCGCCGCCTGCGGTTTTTCCGTGGAAAAAAGAATATAGAAAAGCATTCCCAGAAGTCCCAGAATGACGACAACCATCACGCCAAGGACAATCAGGAGCAGGCGCTGGTTTTTCCGGCTGGTCGCGTTCGCCGCGCTTTTGGAATACGGGGATATCGCATCCATTTTCTTGATCGTGGAGGAGGATATGACGTTTTTGTTGAGATCGATTCCCGTCTGCGTCCGTGTTTCCGTCTGGGTGGTCTTGTCGTCGCAGTCGTAGAGCATTTCGACGTCGCCCATCTGGATGATGTCGCTGTTCTGGAGTTCCTGTTCGGTGATCGGGACGTTGTTGACTCTTGTGCCGTTCGTGCTGTTGTTGTCTTTCAGAATGTAGGTGTTGCCGCTTTTGATCAGGGAACAGTGATAGGTGCTGATCGTCGGGTCCATGATGCAGATGTCACGCTCTTCGATTCTTCCGACGGTATGCATGTCTTTGTCCAGTTCGAAGGTTTTGCCTCTCAACTGTTCAGACAGGATTGTCAATTTTGGAAAACCGCCCATAACGACTCCGGTGTTGATAGGGTTCAGAATTAAAATATTATCGCCATACAATATAACTGTCTTTCCCCCGGACCACAAGTATTTCTTCATAAAAAACGTAAAAAAAACGGTTTTTTCATCCGCTCTTCCACGCCGGCGGCGCATGAGGTGGGAAACCTGCGGAGAAAAATGGATGCGGGAAAGGATCTTTTTCTGATGTCCGCATTGAAATATTCCTCTCTCATGTTACCTTATGGCGGCGGTGCGCATTCCGCGCTTTGCGCCCGGGTGTGAAAATCTGTAAAAACGGATGCAGTCATGGAAAAGCTGGCCTTCAATCTTTCCGTATCCCTTGCCATTGTGGCTGTCCTGATTCTTGTCGGCGCGACTTCGAGCAAACTTGCCGGAATCGTCAGCGCATGTTCGCAGCGCATTTCAACAGCGACGCAGCGGCCGGCAAGGCCGCTTGCGTTCTTTCTGAGCCGCGTGGCAGGCTGGATCAATGTTCCCGTTCTTGTGATGTTTCTGGCGGTCGGCATGCTGGCGGGAAGCGAAGGTTTCGGCGGAATCCATTATGAGGACGCGTTTTCCGCCAATGTCATCGGAACGGTGGCCATGGCATTCATTCTGTATTCCGGCGGCTACGACACGCGCTGGAAATCCATCCGAAGCGTGATCGGATACGGCAGTGTGCTGTCCAGCATCGGCGTTCTCCTGACCGCGCTTGCCGTCGGCGCCGGAGCATATGCGTTTTTCCGCCTGCTTGGACGGAACTTTCCCTTTTCATGGTGTCTGCTGCTCGGATCGATCGTCTCGTCCACGGATGCCGCGGCCGTCTTTGCGATTCTGCGCAGCAAGAGCGTCAGCCTGAAGGGAAAGCTGCAGCCTCTGCTGGAATATGAATCCGGAAGCAACGACCCCATGGCCACCTTCCTGACTTTGTTCATGATTGACGTGATCACGCGTCCGGAGGCGACCAGCTACTGGTCGATCCTCTGGACGTTTCCGATGCGCATGGGGATCGGCATTCTTCTCGGGCTTGTCATCGGAAAACTGGCCGCGAAATATTTCGACCGGATCGATTTTGACTATACGGGGCTTTACTATGTTGTCGGCGTCGGCGTCGTTCTGCTTTCCTACGGGCTTGCCGACTGGGGGTTCGGCGTGGAGTATCTGCGCGGCAACGGATTCATGGCTGTATATGTCTGCGGCATCATGATGGGCAACAGCAAGTTCACCTGCCAGTACGGGCTGGGACGCTTTCACGACGGCGTGGCGTGGCTGATGCAGGTGACTCTGTTCGGCATGCTCGGACTTCTGGTGTTTCCTTCCGGGCTTCTGAAAGCGGTCTGGCTCGGACTGGGCGTCAGCCTGATTATGATGTTCCTCGCCCGTCCTCTTGTCGTTTTCCTCTGCATGATCGGGAGCCGCTTCTCCATGAGGGAGCGCGCGTTCATCTCCTGGGTCGGTCTGCGCGGCGGTGCTCCGATCATGCTCGCGACCTTTCCTCTGATGTACAAGGAGCGGATTCCCGATTCGGACGTCATGTTCAACATCGTCTTTCTGATTGTGCTGACTTCCGTCGTGCTGCAGGGCAAGACGCTGATGCCGTTTGCGAAGCTTCTTGCCCTGGACAAACCGCTCAGAGTTTCGCCGAGGGTTCCGCTTGAATTTGAAAATACCGGCACGCTCGACGGGGAGATGAAGGAATTCGAAGTGATGGACTCCGCTCCATTTGCCGGGAAACGGCTTTCCGAACTGGGACTGCCTCCCGGCGCGCTGGTGCTGCTGATCCGGCGCGGACACCGGTTTGTCGTTCCGCGCGGCAGCACGGAGATTCTCCTGCATGACTCCCTGATGATTCTCGGAGAGGGCAGGGTGCTTGACGAAGTGGAGAAAATTCTCGGAAAAAGCAATGAGGACGAGTAACCCTTTCCCGATGGAAAGGGCTGTTTTCTTCTGCTTTTCCGTTCCGGCGTTTTCCGGGGAGACGGCGCTGTTCCGTCCCCCTTTCATGTTCCGGTGCGCTTATTGTTTCCGTTCTTCGAGCAGTCCCGGGAGGAAGAGTTCCACATCCGGATTTTCATCCGTCACGGGGATTGCGTTTTCCTTCGTGCGCATTTCCAGAAGCTGTTTGTCAAGCTGGAGACGCCAGTTCTGGAAAAATTCATAATCGATCCATGCGCCCGCGATTCCGGAGCCGTTTGCGGAATTCTTCACCAGATCGGCGAGGCGCTGTTCGCATTCCGCCGTTTTCTGCAGATTTTTCCGGACTTCATCCGGTGCGTTCCGTTCAAACGCCTGAACCGCCAGTGCACGGAAATGCCAGGCTTCGAACATCTCTTTCTGGAAGGCGATGAAATCCGCAGCCGATCGGAAGCGTTCCGCCGGCTCCCGGGCGGACTCCCTGATTCTGCACAAGGTTCCGGAGAGGGAGTCAAATTCCTGTTTCGTCTTTTCCCATGCCGGCCCGGAAAAGCAGCTTTTCATCGATTCCCATTCCTGCCACAGCGGCCAGCGCGGCGGCCGCTTCTGATCGACAATCGGGATTTTTTCAAGGCGCAGGAAGAGTTCCGTCATCTCTTTTGCGACGGACGGATAGAGTTTTTCGCACAGGTCGGAAAGAATTTCCTCCGCACTCAGGGAAACGCTCCAGGAGAGTTTCCCCAGAAAATAGAGATTCAGCGAGGAGCGCCACCATGTGTCGATGCCGATGAAAAAGGGGATGATTCCGCGGAGACCGTATTCCTTCGCTTCCCGGCAGTCGGCTGCCGTTTCATGGAACTTGAGCGCGAGATTCGCCCGCTCCGCCGTGTTGTCCGTGATGTGGTAATGGAGGCGGTAGACGCCGCGTCCGCCGACCTTGTCGATTTTCGCCTTCCATTCGGAGGCCACGCGCATGTTCGCAATGAGGATCGACATATTGTCGCGCGGCAGGATGTCCGGCGGCACGTCGCTGGTTTCGCTTGTGTAGGAGAGATACTCCACGGTCAGGTCGGGGCGCACCTTCCTGATGGCGTCGGCAATCCGGTTGACCGCCTTTAGCACGGTTCCCGGGCGGGAGCAGTTTTCGCATTTGCAGAATCCGTAGCCGTCTTCCGGCCAGGTTCCGAGAATGGACACCTCGGGATGTTTTTCCGCATATTCCGTAAAATTGCGGACCAGGACCTTGACGGCCTCTTCATTGGAATAGCAGATCTGCCCGGTGGAGAAGCGTCTGCCTTCCGCGTTCATGGCGAACCACTCCGGATGTTCTTCAAAAAGGGAGACCGGGAAGAAATAGCGTCCCGAGTGTTCGCTGATATTCAGGATCATGCCGCGCCGTGTCAGCTCCGGGAGGAGTTCCCGTTCCACCTGCCGCCATTCCACTTCCCAGCCGTTGTCCCGTTTCTTTGTCCGGTTGATCGAGGTCAGAAGCAGGTTGAAGCGGTTCCGCCCCAGCCAGTCGAGAATCCTGCGCAGCTCTTCGCAGTGTTCCGCGTTGACGGGGAAAATGCAGACGCCGCGCAGTTCCAGATCCGGATTCGAGATCCCATTTTCCGGAAGAGGAAGTTCCGACGCCTGCGGATACAGAGGGGATTCCCTGTAGAAGAACCAGCGGCATCCCCAGAAATCGAGCAGTTCGTAAACGCCGTTCAGAATCCCGCGCGGAAGATTGGCGGTAATCCGTAGATTTGTTCCGGAGACTGCGATCCGGAACCCGTCGAAACGGATTTCCGGATTTTCCTTTGCGAGTGTTTCCAGCTCAATGGAGAAGCCTCCCGGTTTTCCCTCCGTCTGAATAGGGGGAGCGCTGCCGCTGATTTCCCGCAATGCGCGGCGGAGCTCTTCCGCGGCGAAGCGTTCCACCGGTCCGGCGGACGTCTTCAGAATGATCTGTGTTTCTGCCGCCTGGAATGTTTTCCCGTTCATTTGTCCTGAATCCTTTCCTGTCTGTGTTGGGAGTAGAGTTTTTTATCTTTTATCCGCTGCTTCTTCCGTTTTCCGCCATTCCGGCGGACGCTCCGGAAGCATGGATGGACTTTCCAATGCATGAACCCGCTTTCCCGCAAAGACAGGGGGGGGGCTGACCGCTTGAAAAAATCATTTCCCGTGCTATGCTTATCGGCGTCATGCGGAAAAACGGGGAGAAAACAATGCTGCTGTCTGCTTATACGCTCAGTTACGGCAACTGGACCGTAATCCCGGATCATTGGAAGATGACGTTTGATGACATTGCTGCAAACGGATTCGACGCCGTGGATCTTACATTCAGCGAAAGCGAAGCCCGTTATGCCATGCGCACATTTGAAATGCAGATACGTCTTGCGCATCAGGCCGGGCTCAAGGTCTTTGCGATTCCGAGCCGGATCGGGGGACGTTTCGCAGGCGCGCCGCTGATGCCCTGCCTGTGGCTTGCGAACCATCCCGGAAGCGGCGTGCCGGAAGAACCCGCGATCGCGTGCCTGGAAAATCCGGAATACCGGGAGTGGTCGCTGCATTTCGTCGAAAATCTTGTTTCCTCCTTTGAGATCGACGGTCTTATATGGGACGAACCAAAGGCCGTTTCCCTGGTTTCGACGCATCCGGACACGCTTGCCAAATACGGCCCGTCTCCGACTCCGGAAAACATGATGGACAGTTTTCTGGAGTATCTGACGGAGCTGACCGCCGCCGCCCGGCGCATCCGCCCGGAACTTTCCGTCACGGTGTTCAATATGCCGGGAACGGACCGGCGTTTCACATCGAAATGTCCCCTGATCCCCGGAATTGATTTCTGCGGATTCGACGCCTCGATTTCCCGGATGAGCTATTTCCATGAGGAACCGCGCGAAGTCAAACCTTGCGCAAGACAGATGTGGAAGCGGACTGTCGGGGAAAATCCCGGCGGCGCCTGCGGGACGTTTGTGCTGATTGAGAACATTCTGATGCCGGAAAGCGTGCATGAGGAATATGAGGAAGAACTTGAACGGACGATGTCCGAAATCGCTCCGGATCATCTCTCCTGCTACTATTACGGTCACAACAACGAAGCTCCTGCTGAAGTTCAGCGGATCACCATGCGCGCGATCGGCAAATTCCGGCGGCGCGCAGTCTGAAAAAAAGCCCCGTTTCCGGACGGGGCTTCCGTGAACGCCGTTATTTCGCCGCGACCGGCTCCGTCATGATGGACACGGATTCAAGGCGCATGTCGCCCCCGCCGACATAGAGATAGCCCTGTTCGTAGGGTTCGATTTTGAATTCGAATTTGTATGTCTGGACTGCGGGCGTCAGTTTGAACTGGTCGGTTTTCTTCTGAAGCGAATGGGAAAACGGTGTTTTCGGATCCTTCCGGATGCACGAACTCAGACGGACATACAGCTGTCCGGCGTTTTTCCCCTGCATGGCGGCGGCTTTTACTTCCCCTTTCAGCAGATATGCCTTGCCGTCGCGCGGAAGGTTCAGAAACTGATAGATCACTCCGGAGGAGAGCTGGATTTTTCCGTCTTTCATGGTTGCCGCTCCGGCGCAGTTCCAGTATTTCACCCACTGCGTTCCCGTAATGCCCTTGGCGTTTTTCGGCGGCGGAGCGCTTTCCTGGAAGTTTCCGTTCCGGACTGCTTCCCTGGCGTCGGCGGCGAACAGCGCCGCAGTCAGAACGGCGAGCGCGGCTGTCAGAATGGTTTTGCTTTGCATTGTCTTTCCCCTTTTCAGGTTTCTGGTTTTTGTGAAACGCGGGACCGTGTCCCGCGCGGCGTAGTTCCGGGAATATCGTTTTCACCCTGCCGTCTGAGCGGACGGCAGGGGATTTTCACGGCTTCAGGGCAACGGTTTTCCGATAGGCCGGAAGCGTCTTGTTCAGGAGCGTGTCCAGCTGGCGGAGCTTCCATTCCAGATGTTCGCGGTCCGCCATGTAATCCATGCTCGGTTCCCATCCGAGGCGCGAATCGGCATCGACCAGCGGCAGCGCCTCCCGGACGTTTTGCTCCTCTTCGCGGAGCAGCGCTTCCATCTCATCCAGAATTCCGTGCGCCTTTTCAAAATCATATTCCAGTTCCAGACGCTTGTTCAGAATCCACCATTTCTTGATTCCGAGCATGGTCCGGAGCGCATGCCAGAAGAATTTTCCGACTCCCGCCTGCTGTTCCGCGGCCCGGCGTTTTTCCTCCGGGACAAGCCGGATCGCTTCGTCCATCAGCCTGACGCCTTCGCCCCAGAGTTCCACGGATCGGGACATGATTCCGACATCCTCGTGGATGCGGCGTCCGCAGTTCGTGTGCCCGTAGATGTGCTCCGGCTGATAAAACGGATGCAGCCATCTGGCGCCGACCGAGGACTGCGGGGTGGTCGGGTAAAGCATCTTCTGTTCGGTGTGCGGGTAGAGAATCGGATGGAAAATGAACGGATAGGCCGGTCCGATCCGGAGCGGTCCCGCCTGGTCGTCGAATCCCGGCGTATAGGAGGCGATTGCATCGCTCCATTTCTGCCAGGCCGCGACGGCCGCTTCCGCCCCTTTCCCGCCGAAGTCGCGCACGGCGATCCGGTGCAGAAGTTCGTTCATGTCCGGCGTCGGCGACCAGAAGCTCCATTTGGCACATTCGCAGACCACCGACGGGAACCATCCGTAGTGATGGGAGTCCATGAGTCCCGAAAGATTCCATTTTTTCCGCGCCTCGTGGATTCCCGCGAACCGTTTGAACCACTGCTGCGGAACCGGCACATAGGGAATCATACCGCAGTCCCAGGTCATTCCGCCGGTATTGGTCATGGAGTAGAGGCGGAGTCCCTGCTCGTGGGCGGCCTCCGCTTCGCTGGTGAAGTATTTTCCCGGGCCGGGGAAGGTGATGGAGTAGTCCGGCGAAACCATCGTGTGATTCGGATAATGACGTTTTTCATACATCTCGAACGTGACTTCCAGCGAGATGTCGCGCGGCAGGCTGCGGATCAGGTCGAGCCGCGGGCCTTCCGGCTTGCTGCCCCAGTTGTAGGTCCAGAAGACGATGTCCACGTCCGGCGCATAGCGGCGCACCGCCTTTTTGACGGCTTCAAGCCATTCCGGATAGTCGCTGCAGGGGAAGAAGCCAGGCATGGGACGCGGATCGACGATCCCGTCGTTTTCCGCATTGGAGCGGCTGATCCGTTTGCCCGTGGTCCTGGTGTCTTTGCTCGGGAAGATGCAGGACTCCCCGACAAGGATCAGGCCTTTGGCGCCGGGGCACTCCCGGAACACCCTGCCGTAATTCCGGTCGAAAAACTCGTCCGCATCCGGTTCCGAGGGATGCTTGTAACTGTCCAGATAGCTGTAGAAATAGACGCCGAGTCCGTAATTTGCGGCCCGGCGGATCAGGTCGTTGAAGTCCATCACGCCGTGCGTGGTCAGGTCGACGCCCTTGACGAACAGCAGGATTGTGTCGAATCCGGCGTGGGCGATGGCGTTCAGATGCCGGTCGGGAAACTGGTCCAGGCCCCAGCCGGAGTGAACCATGCGCGGCGTGAAGAGGGGATCGCGCCGTCCGTTTCCGCATTTCAGGTACGGCGCCTCCCGGAAGTTCATCAGATCCTCCAGATAATGCGCGCCGCGCTGGACATTCCCGCGGATTTCGATGCATTCCGGCTCCACCTTCCAGAAGAAGCCCTTGTCCTCCTCGGGTATCAGACGGATCGTTTTCCCCTCCGCCTGTTTCCGGATCGGCAGGGAGAGGTTCATGCTGACCTGCAGATAATCCTGAAGATCCGGAGCGGCGCTTCCCGCCGTCGGCGGTTCGGGGGAGACAATTGTCCAGCTTTCGTTCAGGGCGACTTCTTCCGCCCCGCATTCCGCCGTCTCGCGGCGCACGCCCGGGCGATGCACCTCGTCAATGCGTTTTCTGAATTCGTACTTTGCTTCCCTGAGCATCGAAAAACCTCCGATTTTTTTGGGGGGATGCCGCTCTCCGGCGAACTCCGGACAGTTGCGGCAAGCCAGTTTTTTATTTGATGTTTCTGTTGTTCCTGTGTCCATGTCCGCAGGGGCCCGTTGAATCCCTGTGAACGAGAAGCGGTGCGATCAGATAACGTCCGTCCTCCCGCCTGCATACGTCCGCCGGCTTGTCCAGAATGATCTTCACCGCCAGTTCCCCGCAGTCGTAAGGGGATTCCTCCACACTTGACAGCGGGACGAAGGCCGTGCCGCAGGCCTCCGTGTTTCCGAAACCGAAGACCGAAAGATCCTCCGGCACTCTGAATCCCAGCCGGATTGCGAGATATTCCGCCTTGACGGCGAGAGAGTCTGCGAGCGCGAATACGGCGCTGGGACGCTCTTTTTCCGGCAGGGCGAGCATTGCCGCGACTCCCTGTCCCGAATCTTCCGAACAGTCGATCAGGCGGGAATCCGCCTGCAGACCGGCATCCCGCAGTCCCTGCAGATAGCCTTCATGGCGTTCCCGGATGTAGTGATAGCGGTGCGGCGCGCAGAGCAGTGCGATCCTCCGGTGTCCGATGGAGGCCAGATGTTTCACCACTTCCCGGGCCGATGCGAAATTGTCCGTGTTGACCGAGGGAAAGCCGTCGGACGCGTCTTCGAACACATGGACCAGTCTGATGCCGCCGCGCCGGCAGAAATCCGCGGTCCGCTGCCGGTCCTCCTGCTTGACGAGAAGGGAAATGACATGTAAAATGCGGCTGCCGCCGATTTCCTCGAAGACGGCATCCAGATTCATGTCGGAATAGACTTTGATGTTGTAGCCGTACTGTGTGCATGTGGTCAGAATGCCGGCGAGCATCCGGTTTGTGCAGGGCGGAACATCGTCTTTCCGGAAGCGCCCGATGACGGCAATCGTGTTGACGACGCCTGTCCGGGTCGCCGAGGCGAGAAGATTGCGCTGATAGCCCAGTTCCCGGGCGGTTTTCAGAATCCGCTCCCTGGTCTCGGGGCGCAGACGCTGCGCTTCCGGACGGTCCCGGAGCGTCAGAGATACTGCCGCCTTGTCCACACGCGCCGCCTTTGCGATGTCTTTGATCGTGACCGCCACCGTAGTTCCCTTTTCCCGAATTGGATTGTTCAGTCAAACGTTTTCGCAACGTGATATTAATTATAAACGGAATCTTTGCATTGTCAAGCCGGGAAACTGCGGAGAACGGGATTTTTTTGTTTCATGACATGAGCTTGCGGGTGCCGACTTCCGGAACATTGATTCCCGGAAGATTGTCATTTTTCATGCGGGGAACGGAAATTTGAAAAAAAGTTTGAAAAACGGACTTGCATTTAAACTGTTACAAGATATATTGAAAACTGTTACAACGGAGAATGGAGCCCTGGAGAATGGCAGACGAGCCTGAAAACGCGAAAGAGCTGCACCCGCTTTACATGACGGTTGTGGAGGATGTCATCCGGAAGATTCATGACGGGATCTACCGTCCGGGAGCCAAACTGCCCAGCGTCCGGAAACTGGCCGCGGAGTATGGCGTCGGTTACCGGGTGGTGCATTATGCGTTCCGCGCGCTTGCCACGCGCCATTACCTTTATACGGAGCCCAAGCGCGGCGTCTTTGTCAATCCCGGGCTCAAAACAGGGCGTTTTTACCGGATCGGTTTCGTATATCCCGGAACCAATCCGATGGCAGACGGCGCGGTCATGCAGGCGGTTTACAACTGCGCCTACGAACATCTTTACGAGGCGGTTCTCCTGGACAATTTCAGGAGCGGGGAGAACGTGACGGAGCTGATCCGCCGCGACCTGCATTTTGACGGATTTCTGATTTCCGGAGATGTGAACGAACAACTCCTTCAGGAACTGCGGCAATTTCATGTTCCCTATGTCGTTCTCGGCAATTATGCCATTTCCGCGGAGCATCCGCAGGTCCGGGTCGATCTTTTGCATCAGCTCTCCCGCAAGCTTGCCGGATATTTCCGTCCGTTCCGGGGAAAACGGATCGCCGCGCTCATGGGGGATCCGAGCTATGAAGCTGACAGGGAAAGCATTCAGGCTCTCCGGATTGCCGTCGCGGAGGCCGGCGCGGTCATTGCCGATGAACTCATCGCCTCGACCAACTCGGACGGATATCCGGAATGCTGCGCCCTGATGGAGCGGAATCCGGATGTCCTGTACATTCACGGCGACGCCCGTTCCGGATACTGGAAATACAGGATGCTGAAACCGGAGGGACCGCATCCCTATACGATCTGCAATTACCGGAGAAGCGATTCCCCCGCCGGAAGTTTGTACAACGGGATCTTCGACCAGGTGATCTGCCTGAATCTCGGGAATTCCGCGTCCGCCGTGAAGGCTGTTGAGAAATTGCTGAATCTTATTGAGGAAAGGAGTTTATGATGAAAAATGACAAGCGGATGAAATCATTTACATTGATCGAACTTCTCATCGTGATAGCGATCATTGCGATTCTGGTCAGTCTTCTTCTGCCCGCGCTCGGCAGAGCACGGCAGATTGCATACCGGATTGCCTGTTCCGGCAACGTCAAGCAGATCAATCTTGGCATCACCATGTACTGTGACGACTACAACGGCGTCGCCGCGCCTCCTTCGCAGTTCAATAAAAGGAGATGGTCGCAGATCATCAATCCGTGGCTCGGCGTCAAGCTGCTCACCTATTACGAGTCTGACAAGCTGAACTGCCGGAACACACTCTGGGGGTGTCCGGGAAGCCGCATTTACGAGACCGCTTCATGGAACGGCGTGGAGGGCACCTATATGATGAATTCCGGTTTGAATTTCGAGGGGTGGTGTTATTATTACGCAAGACCTGACGGCACTGGCTGCAATTCCGCCGGAACGGTCGTCCGTCCGAAGTATTTGAAACTCGGGATGCTGAAGCGGACCGGGCAGATCGGCCGTGTCGCCTGCTGCGGAACCGGCGCCGGAGGATATATCCGCACTTCCGGATACAAGGTGACGGAAAACGGCATTCCCGATAATGCGGGAGTGGGATTTTATCATATGAACACGACGGTGATCGGTTTTGTCGACGGATCGGTCCGCTCCTTCACGTTTCAGGAGGCGTTGAAGGATTCGCCTCCGAATTTTGGATTGTTTACGGTTTATTTATAAAAGGAAAAAGAACATGATGATTTCATGCAGGAGTTTTCTGGTTGTTCTTGCGGAGTGGCTGCTGCTGAGCGGCGCCTTTGCAATGGAGTTCTCCCATACCGGGAAGAAGGCGGAAAAAGTCTGGAGTGTTCCTTCCGCGCGCTCCCTGGAATTTGAATTCCGTTTTCCGAAAGGAGGGAAGGGGAATCTCCGACTGGAGCGTCGGGGCGGACAGGAGACAGGACGCGCGATTGCGTCGTTTACGATTCTTCCTGGCTACTGCCGTCCGAGCGTCTTTTTCGGCGCCACGGGAAAAATCTCCGCCTATCCGAACCGCTTCTGGCGCGATCTCGGGTTTTACGAGGGGCTTCCCGCGGATCAGTGGATCAAGGCGCGCCTGCGCTCTTCCGGAAACGGGAGCGCGCTTTTCATCCGGAACGGGGAGAACTGGCACGAAGGCGCTTTCCTGCCTTTTTCCGGTGAGACGAAGGAACTGAGCATGATTCTTGACGGAACGGTGGATGTGCGCCACTTCACGGATTCGGAACCTGCGGCGGAGTTTCCGGTGCATGTGCTGGAGGTTCCGGAAGGAGGAACGGCCGTCGTCTCCTTTCAGACGGGGCGCGGCGGGGCGACTCTGGACCTGAGCTTCCGGGACGGCACGGAAAAACGCCTGCAGTTCATTCCCGCGTCCGATTATGCGTCCGTTCCGGTGAAGGAGAAGAAGAAAACCGTCTGGCGCCGCAGGGAGATTCCCGACGCGTATTTCCGCACGGAAGGCTTGAACATCAAGCATTTCATCCGGCCGGACTACCGTTTTTACGGTTCGAAGAAGCGTGCGGAACGGATTGAGGGTTTTCTCTCCCTGCCGGGGGCTTCGGAGCGGGAGACGGAACTCCGTTTTCTGCCGGAGGATGCCGGGACATCGGTCTGGCTGGACGGACGTTTCGCCGGCGTTTTTTCCGGAAGGAAACTTGCAAAAATCGTGCTGCGGCTGCCTGCGGACGGGCGCCGGGGGACTCTTGCCGCCGGGAAAGCCGCGGAAAAAACGCGTTTTCTCACTCTTGAGACCGGAAAGCAGAATCAGGTGGAGCGCGCGGAACTGAAACTGCGGGAGAAGCTTCCGGAGTTTCTGAAGGCGGACGGGACATTTCTCCGGATTGCGCGCCATAAGGAATTCACCCGGCCGCAGCAGGAGCTGGACGCCTATCTCTCCAGAAGCGCGTTTTCCGGAATGCCGGAATCCTTTCTCTACAGCGTTCCCTCCCGCCAGTACTGGAAGGCGCATATTCTGGCGGCACTGGATCCGGATCCGGCGAAATCTCCGATTCTGACCGCCCGCCTGACGCGCTACCGTCTCGGCGGCGTCGGGGATGCCGTGGCGGATGCCTCGATCGATCTGTCAAAGTCTCCGCGGCGGATTGTCGGAAAGGCCGCCGTCGGGGGGAAGCTGCTCGATGTCGCGCTGTATGAGGTGAGGCTGCCGGTCGGGGAAATTCAGGATTATCTGTTTGTCAAAAAGGGAAAACTTGGTTCGCTCGGAACCCCTTATCTGGATTTTGAACTTCTCGGACCGCTCGGCAAGGCGGGGATCCTCTGGGATTTCAGCCGGAAGCCCGGAGCGGAAAAAAGCGGCGCGCTTGTGTTCGGCGCCGCCCTGGAGGCCGCGCCCGCCGAAATGGAGCTTGAACAGAGTGTGCCGGGCTTGATTTTCGCGGACGCCGATCCGCGGCGCGCTCCGGTCCGCGTCACTGCCGCCGAAGGGGGAAAATATCAGGTGAAGGCGGTCGTTGGCACCATCGACGGGAAAATGATCCGGGAAAACACGTTTCCGCTGGAGCTGAAAGCCGGCGAGACGGTCCGGAAAGAGCTGGACCTGCGCATGCCGTCCGAAGGATATTACGACCTTGCGCTCTCGTTGCTCGATTCCCGCGGCCGGGAACTGGTTCTTCACCGTGCATCGTTTGCGGAACTCGGGAAGGACACGCGCAAGGCGGGTCTCGAATCTCCTTATTCCGGATGGTGGTTCGGGCCGCATCACAACGGGACGGCGGATCCCGCAGTCGCGGGTCCCATGCTGAAAAAGGCTGGAATCCGCCGCATTACCGCCGCATTTCTCAATACGGACGAGCGGAGACTCGCCCCCTGGAAGCTGACGCTGACGCAGATCCCGTGGTTCCATGACATCATCCGCAAGCGGATTCCCCTCGCGGAGAAGATCAGACTTTACGAGGCGGAGGTCCGTAAAACGATCGCGGCATATCCCTCCTGCGGAAGCGCGCTGATCTTCCATGAAAGTTACGGAGGTCCGGTTCCGCCCCGTCTGTACGGCGGAACGGCGCAGCCTCTTCCTGCGCGGAACCGCGCGGCGCTGGAAAAACTGTTTGAAACGGGATGCGCCGTCGCGCGCATGTTCCGGGAGAAGTTCCCGCAGATCAGGCTGGTCATGGGAAACAGCGCGTCTTCGACCGCCATTGCGGACGCCATGCTCGGCATGAAATTTCCGAAGGAGCTGTTCGATTTCCTCGGCAGTGAAGCCGTCGGGCGGTTCTGTCTGCCCGAGCTGTTTCAGGAATCCGGCGGGCCGCACGGCGCATGGTTCCTGCGGGAGATCGGACGCATGCACGGATATCCGCAGCCGGTGGAGGCGTGCTACGAGTGGGTCGGCCACATCGACCGCGAACTGACGCGCGGGGAGCGAGCCGCCTGGTGTGTGCGCGACGCTCTGCTCGCCCATGCCTACGGCTTCGGGAATATTCCCCTCGGGACGCTGTATGACGTGGAGGATTCCTATTTCAACACCCAGTGGGGAGGCGGCGCCATGTGCCGGCGTTATCCTCTGCTTTATCCGAAACCTGTTTATGTCGCGGCCGCGGCCATGACAAAGGCGCTGGACAATGCCCGGTTTGTGCGCCGCGTTCCGACCGGGTCCCTGACAGTTTACGCCATGGAATTTGCAGAGAAAGACGGGCGTTTTGTCTATCCGCTCTGGCTTCCGCGCGGAAGTGCCGAGCTCTCCGTGGAATTCGACGGGGATCCGCGGGCGGAAATCACCGGATTTTACGGTGCGCGCGAGACGGTGCGCCGGACGGGCTCCGGCGTTTCCGTGCGGATCTCGGAATTCCCGCTCTATCTGAGCAGCGTGCGGAAAGTGAAGACGATCCGGATCGTCCGGCGGGAGACGCCTCCCCGCGTGACGCCGGAGAAGGTGCAGAGCGTCGACCCGCTCCGTTCGGTCGCAAACGTCCTTCTGATGGAGGGCATGGACGGACGGCTCGCCTCTCCCTGGCGGACGCCGGGCCGTTTCGTTCTCCGCGATTCCCGCGATTGTCTGGAGCTTGAGCTGCTTCCGCCTCCCGCGGGAAAGAAGATTCCGCCGACGGTCGCGGAGTATGTCAATATCGCCTTCCGCCGTCCCGTTCCCCTGAAGGGAAAACCGTCCAGTCTCGGGATTGAAATTTTCGGCAACTCCTCATGGGCGCGCATTTTCTTCGTTCTCATCGATTCCAGGGGGCAGACGTTCATTTCCAGCGGCGAGGGATACGGAAGTGACGGAAGAGCGCTCTCCTATGTCAATTTCGACGGATGGGGAACGATCCAGTTCCCGTTCACATCGGCCTCCCGCGTCCGCCTGAGCGAGGTGAATGCTTCCGGCGGCGTATGGAAGGCGGACGGCGACGGCGTTCCCGTCTATCCCGTCAGCGTTGCGGGCCTGGCTGTGGCGATGCCCCGCCATGCGGCGGATCTGAACCGTCTGGTTCCCGTTGCAGACTGTAAAATCCGTCTGCGCAATTTCGTTGCATTCGAATAATTTTGCAATAAGAACAAGAAAAGGAGAAGAACATGAAAACATTTGCTCTTGCCGTTCTGACGCTCTGCGGAACTCTCGGCGCGGCCGAGGCTGAAATCCGTCCCCAGCCGCTTTTCGGAAATGACTTTTCCGCTGTGGCGCCCGGCGCACGCCCCCCCTATCTCCAGAAAGGAGAGGCCGTGAAGGAAGCGGACGGCAACGTCTACATGAAAATCCCCGCGAAAAGCTATGCTGTCCTGAATCACAGCACAATCTTTTACCAGTATGGCGGAAAGAACTGGAAAAACTACCGCCTCTCCTTCCGGTTCCGTTATGACGGCACGCTGCATTTCAGCACCTCCTTCCGTGGCGGCGGAGTCAATTTCACGGCAAAAAACGCCACCTACTTCAATCATGGGACGAAGACTACGAAAAAAGTGGATTTCGCCGTTCCGCTGGAACCGGGAAAGTGGCACACGTGCTCCATTGATGTCCTGGAAAAGGAGATGAAGCTTGCGGTGGACGGAAAACCGCTTCTGACACAGGCGATTCCGAAGGACCGCGGTGCAGTCAATTTCGGCGTGCATCAGCCGCTGGATCTGGATGATCTTTTCGTCGTTGCCGTTGAATGAGCCTGTGCAGTGCAGAAGATCGGAAAACAAGGAGATCGGAATATGTCGATTTGCAGATGCGTTATGTTTTGCGCTCTCTTCCTGTGCGGGATTTCGCTGCATGCCACACCAGTGACCGAGGTGCATGCGCAGGATCCGCTTAAAAACCGCAAGCCCGGTGAAGAGGTCCGTTTTACCGTGAAGGCGATGGAGGACGGCAAGCTGCTGAAAAACGGCGTGCTGGAGATTTCCATTCAGGAAAACGGCATCCCGGCAAAAAAGATCGAGCTTGATCTGGCGGAGGGAAATCCCCGGGAAATCACGGCGTCCATGCGGAAAAGCGGATTCCTCACCTGCCGCACCTGGGCATACCGGGCTCCGGGGAAAAAGATCGCTTACGTCTACGGCCGGGACACCGTGCCGTTTGAGCCGGAGAAGCTGACAGCGGACGTTGCCGCACCGGCTGATTTCGACGCTTTCTGGGAGAAAGTTTTCCGGAACGCTCTGGAGACTCCTCCGGATTTCCAGCTGAAGACGCTGACGCAGGGCGTGCCGAAGACGCATACGGCATATCTCCTGAGCTTTGCGCTGGGAAAGGAGCGCATGTACGGCTTCCTGAGCGTTCCGTCCGGCTCCGCGCAGGCGAAATATCCCGCCGTTCTCCGCATTCCCGGGGCGGGTCCGGGGTTCACCGCGCCGCGGTTCCAGCCCGGTGTCATCACGCTCCAGATGAACATCCACTGCATCGATCCTTCCGACAAGACCTTTTTCCGGAGCGAATATGCGAAAATTGACAAGCCGCGTCCCTATCAGGCCAGGAATGCCGCCGTCCCGGAAAAATATTATCTCGCGCGGGTTGTTCCCGGACTCTGCCGAGCGGTCGATTATCTGGCGGCGCGGCCTGACTGGAACGGCAGATCGCTGGTGGCTGCGGGGAGCAGTCAGGGCGGCGCGCTTTCCCTGATGTGCGCGGCTTTTTCCGGAAAGATCACAGCGGTTTCCGCCTCCATTCCCGCCTTCGGGGACCAGAACGGGCGTTTTTCCGCCCGTGCGCCCGGCTGGCCGAATCTCTACAGTGTCATGGTGCGTTTTGAAAAACAGCTTCCGGATGCGGAGAGGAAGAGAATCTGCGGCTATTTCGATCTCGTCAACTTTGTGCCGAAGATCAAGGCCCCCGTCAATATGAACTGCGGCGCGATCGACATCGTCTGTCCCCCGCATTCGGTTTATGCCGTCTACAACCGGATCACCGCTCCGAAGGAGATGCTGCTGATGCAGGGGACCTCCCACATGGTCAGCCGCGAGGGCAGTTTGAAAAATGAAGCATTCATGAAAAAGGATTTTGCAAAATGAAAAGGTTCTGCATCCTGTTCGCATGCCTGATGGCACTGCCGCTGTGCGCGCACTTCCGAAATACCGGATATCTGTATAAAGACGGCGAGCCGCAGGGGGCGATTTATCTCCCCGCGCTCCGGAACGGCGGACCGGTCCTGTTTGCCGTGCAGGAACTCCGTGAACATCTTCAGGCAATGTGCGGAACGCCGCCGCCCGTCTGTTTCGCCGTGCAGAAATGGGCGCCCGGCATTCATCTGGAAGTGAGGCCGGAAAAACTCTGGAAGGGAAAGCAGTCCGCGCAGGCCTTCATCCTGATCGAGAGCGGGAGCACGGTGCGGATTCAGGGAAACACGGAGACCGCGGTGCTTTACGGCGTCTACCAGTATCTGGAACAGCTCGGCTGCCGCTGGTTCACGCCCGGCGCGGTCGGGACGCATATTCCGAAGCGGAAGGATATCCTCATCGGGCGTTCCCGCAAAAGCCATTCTCCGCGCTTCATCAGCAGGGAGATGGACCTCGGGTCCTGGCATGACGCGCACTTCAATGCAAAAAATTTCAACCGCCTGACCGGACGGATTCATCAGGATTACGATCTCTGGCTGATCCGGAACCGCCTCCATTTCCACCGTGCGATTCACAGCGGCCATCTGTTCAATTTCCCCGTGGAGGGGCGGGGCGGGGGACACGGGCTCCAGGTGAACGTGCTGCGCGGCGTGGACATGAAAAAGAATCCGGAACGCTTTCCCCTTGTCACCGTGAACGGGGAGCAGAAACGGATCCTGTCCGGCGGGCAGATCTGCTTCTCCGATCCGCGCAACCGGGAAGCTGCCGTGAACCATGTGCTCGCATGGTATGCGAAATATGATGCGGAACGGGAGAAACGGGTCACCGATCTGGATGAGGTCTCCGGCGTCTGCGCCGATCTGAGCCTTGCGGACTGCCTGGGGCTCTGCGAATGCCCGCAATGCCGGAAAATCGCAGGGGACGGGCCGTTCGCCAATGACCGCCTGGTCTGGAATTTCATGAATTACGTCGCATCGGAAATTGCGAAAAAGCGCCCGGATGCGGCGATCAGCTTCTTTGTCCCGTATTCGGGCTCCGGACTGCGCCAGCCTCCGCCGGACGTCCGCATTCAGCCGAACATCGTTCCGATCACCTGCCGGACCGAAGCCGTTATCATGGGGAAGCATTATCCGTTCAACACCACGTTTTACGAGGATATCACCGCCATCCGGAAACAGGGGGCGGTGAACATGCAGAACTACGACTATCTGCTCTATGAGACGACGCCGCAGCCCCTGAACATTCTGGATGTCGCCGTCCAGTATGAGAAACTCGGATACAAACGCTATCATGTCGAGGTGATGCAGCGCAATGAACAGGCATGGCCCATTCTCTGGAGTCTCGCGCAGTTCGCCTGGAACGGCAGGCGGAACCCCTATGAGTATCTGGACGAATTCTGCCGCGTCTATTACGGACTTGCCGGCCAGCAGGTTCTTGACGTGATGAATTTCTACAACCCGAAACTGCGCAAGTTCAGCCGGATTGAACTGGGCAGCATCGAAGTCACGCACCGGATGCTGCCGGACAATCTGATCCGGCGCGGCCGCCGTCTGCTTGACGATGCCGCCAATCAGGTGACCGGCGTCGAGCTGGAGCGCCTCAAGCGTTTCCGCATGACATTTGAGATGCAGGCGCGCGCGGCGGAACTTTACCGCGCTCTCTGCACGAATCTGAATGAGCGGACGAAGGAAAGCGATGAGCACTTCCGGCGTCTTTCTGCGGATTATCTCAAATACTGGGCGGACAACGATCTTGATGAAACCTGTTCTCCGTCGCTCCTTGCATTCATGCGCCGGGTGATTGCTTCCGGCGACTTGTCGAAGGCGAAGGCGAAGGGGCGTCCGGAGCTGAAGGATGAAAAGACGCGCCTCCGGGAGGCGTTTGCCGGCGCCGCCGTGCCGGAAAAGACGGAAGGACTCTTTTTTCTGCCGGAAAACTGGAAATTCCGCGCCGATCCGAATGAAATCGGGCTGAAGGAGAAATATGAATCCGTTGCGCTGGACGATTCGCGGGGCTGGCAGTTCATTTCCACGTGGAACTGTTTCGAGCCGCAGGGATACGCGTTTCTGAATGGAAGCTTCTGGTACCGCTGCCGCTTCAAGGCTCCTCCGATGCCGGAAGGGAAGAAAATCATTCTCCGGATCGGTTCCATTGACGACTGCGGCGACATCTATTTCAACGGCGTGCAGGTTGCTTCGCGCCGTCCGATCAGCGACTGGGACAAGTCCATTGCCGCGGACGTGACGAAACTCTGGCGTCCGGAAGGGGAAAATGTGATCGCCGTGCACGGTCACGACTCCTACGGAGCGGGCGGAATCTGGCGGCCCTCCGTGATTTACGCGGAATGACCGGATGCACCCTCCCGCGGAGGGAGGGAATGCAGGGAAAAGCCCCAGAAAAAAAGCCCCGCTTCGACGGGGCTTTTTCTGTATTGGTGCGGATCAGATTTCCTGCGCATCGAAGACGCGGACGTAATCAACCTCGAAATATTCCGGAAAGACGATTTGTTTCAGAAGCGGATCGGGACCCGGATTCGTGAAGTCGCGGTATCCCATGGGTTCCGTCGTGATGAGAAGGAACTGCTCCACATTGGAGACCGGGCCTTCCACGCGGTTCACCTCTTCGCCGTCCGCATAGAAGACGTAGCCCGCGCTGCTCCAGTCCACGCCGAAACGGTGCCATCCGTCCGGGGTGTCCTTCAGAATGAATTTGCGGTGTCCGGATCCTTTCCCGTCTGTTCCGTATCCATCCCAGATGTTGCCGCAGCGTATTTTTCCTTCCGTCGGATAATCCTGGCTTTCCATGATGTCGCATTCCACGCCGCACTGAGCCGCATCAGGGTGTGCGCCGATCGACGGCGACTGCAGCCAGAAGGCAGTCCACCATCCCGCCTGCCTGTTCAGGCGGCAGCGGATTTCATAGTAGCCGAATTTGTGAAGGAACCTCTGTTTCTGATAGCCGCCGAACGGCCAGAATCCTTCTTCCGGCCGGGGCAGATCATAGGTCAGCGATCCTGTCTGAAGCTGCGCGGAGCAGTACTGGCCGTCCCGTTCGATGAGGTGAATCCGCAGATGGCTCTGTCCGTCGAGTTCGACGCCTTCCTCCGTGAAAGCCGGAAAGCGTTTTCCCCAGAAATGAAGCCGGAAGTCCCATTTGCTCCGGTCCAGTTCCCGTCCGTCGAACTCGTCGTTCCAGATCAGTTTCCATTTCTTCCCGTCGGGAAGCAGACTTGCCGTGTGCTGTTCCAACTTGAATTCCTGCATGGTTTTCTCCTTTGGCGGTTCCGTTTCCGGCACTCCGGAAAAGTCCGGCGGAGCGAAATGCCGCGTTTCCGGATGCTGCGGGTGGTGTCCGCCGGTTTCGGTTTTCTCTCCCAAGATACGGCGGATTGCTTGAAAAAACAGTTCCCGGCGTTATTTTTATATATGAAATAATAAAAAAATATATGAAATTATAAAAATGAAGCATCTGGAAGATCTCTCCGTTTTCACTTGCAGGAAGGCAAAACTTCTGTATGCGGATCCACCCTCGATGATCTCGAACGCGGGACGCCATCGTTCAATCCGCGAATGCGTCTGCTGCCATCCTCCGCTGCTGAAGCAGCCGCTTTACTGCCGTTATGTCTCCCGGAGTGTTCTGGACGACTATTTTTTCCAGCGGCGGCTCCGTCAGAAATTTCTCTCGCTGGAGTATGTTTTTGAAGGATCGATTCATGTCCGGAGCGGGGAGGAGGCCTGGCTTCTGGAAGCGGGCGATCTCCTGCTGATGCATCCCGGACGGAGGAGCGGGCTGCTGCATCTGCCGGGAAGCTCCTGCCGGAAATCCGGAATGATTCTCGGGGGCGGCCGCCTGGAGGAGATATTGCGTCTTCTGAATCTGGAAAATGTCCGCTGTCTGCATTTCCCCGATTCCGGACGGATGGAAAATTTTCTGGAGCGGCTCTGCCGGGCTCTGCGTGCGGTCCGTGCTCCGGGCGGATGCGAGCGCGTGTCCGGCATTGTATTCGAGCTCCTGAGCGTGATTGCAAATTCGGATGTCTCCCGGCGGATCTCCCCCGAGGCTCTGCGCATTCGGGAGCATCTTGAGCGGCATCTGGCGGAAAAAATGAACATGAACCGTCTTGCGGCGGATTTCGGAATGAGTCTTCCCACGTTCAACAGATGTTTCCGCGAGGCGTTCCGGATGACGCCCTGCCGTTATCTGCTGGAACAGCGGATTCTTTCAGCGCGCAGACTTCTTGCCGAGACCCCGATGCGGATCAAGGAGATTGCGGAGAAGACGGGATTTCAGAATCAGCTTTATTTTTCCGCCGCGTTCCGGAAAGCCTGCGGCATGTCGCCGGAAGCGTGGCGGCGTTATGCCGTCCGGGGATAAGCGGGATTTTTTCTCCGGATTCTGTTTTCCGCCGGATTCCGGAGATTGTCAGGGCTTCGGAAGTTCTTTCTCCTATTTTGCTTTCCGGCATGGACAAATCACTTTTCCGGAGTATATTACACCCCTTGAAACTCCGGCGCGGACGCCCGCGAACACACGGAACGCTCAATCAACGGGAATTAGGAAATGAACACGGAAAATGTCGAGCTGCGAAAGAAACTGATCCGGAACTGTCACAGGATCGTAGTCAAGGCCGGAACACGCCTCCTGACCGATCCCGATTCTCTGCCGGTTCTGATCGGACAGATTAAAACGATTCGCGACGCGGGGAAACAGGTCATTCTCGTCTCCTCCGGCGCAGTCGGCACCGGGATGAAAATCCTGAAGATGAGGAAGCGCCCGCGCAAACTCTCCGAAGTTCAGGCTCTCGCCGCGCTGGGGCAGGGCAAGCTGATGGCGATGTACGAGGCGGAATGCGAAAAGTCCGGGTTCCGCTGCGCCCAGATTCTGCTGACTGCCGACGATCTGCGTTCCCGCGAGCGGCATCTCAACGCCCTGAACTGCATCGAGACACTGCTTTCGCAGAATATTCTTCCGATCATCAATGAAAACGATCCCGTCTCCGTGGACGAGCTCAAGTTCGGAGACAACGATATTCTGGCCTCCCTTCTGGCCTCCATGACGCGGGCCGACCTGACCATCATCCTCACCACGGTGGACGGCCTCAGAAAGCCGAATCCGGACGGTTCGCTGGGCGAGCGCATCTCCGTCGTGCGCGGCATCACCGACACCCAGCGCTCCATGGCTACCGGAACCGACGACGGCAATATGTCCATCGGCGGCATGACCTCCAAGCTCCAGGCCGCCGATACGCTCAACTCCGCGGGCGAGGCGCTCTGGCTGGCTTCCGGACGGGATTCCGACATCCTCGGACGTATTTTCAGCGGCGAGGACGTCGGGACGATCTTCCTGCCGGTGAATGCGAAAAAGAAGATGGAGTCCAAGAAACGCTGGCTTTCGGCGTTCTCCCGCCCGAAGGGAAAACTCGTGATCGACGACGGTGCGGTGGCTGCGCTCCGGAAGAAGGGATGCAGTCTGCTCGCCTCGGGGATTTTCGCCGTGAACGGCGAGTTCGAGCGAGGCGACGTGCTCGAAATCGTATCCGGATCCAATACGCTGGTCGCCAAGGGGCTGACGAATTTCTCCGCCGCCGAATGCCGTCTTCTGATGGGGCACAAATCCTCGGAAAACCATCAGATCCTGCGCTATGACGCGGATGAGGAGGTCGTGCACCGCAACAACATGTATGTGGCGAAATGAACGTCTGCATCAAAACCTACGGCTGTCAGATGAACGAGCGCGACTCCGAGTCCGCCGCCGCGATGCTTGTTTCCGCGGGACACCGGATTGTCGGAACCGAGGAAGAGGCGGATATCATCATCCTGAACACTTGCAGCGTCAGGGAGCAGGCGGAACGCAAGGCGATCGGCAAGCTCGGCATTCTGAAAAAGCTCAAGCGCGAGCGTCCGCACATGATCTTCGGCATCATGGGCTGCATGGCGCAGAGCCGCGGGGAGGAACTGCTGAAAAGTGTGGACCATCTCGACTTTGCCGTCGGCACGGACAATATTCATGCGATCCCGGAGATTGTGGAGGAGATTGTCCGTAAAAAACGGAAAATTCTGCGGGATGACCGCAAGGGCGCGGACACTCCCGGCATCGACGCCCATCGCGTGAATGCCGGATCAGGACAGTTCAGCGCATTTCTTTCGATTTCGCGCGGCTGCAACCGCTACTGTTCCTACTGCATTGTGCCGTATGTGCGCGGTCCGGAACGAAGCCGCGACATGGACGGCATCGTGGCGGAAGCGCGCTCTCTGGCGGATCACGGCATCCGCGAGATCATGCTGCTCGGGCAGAACGTCGCCGCCTACGGTCTGGACGGCGTGCCGCCGCCGATCGCGGAAGACAACTCGCCGTTTTCGGAACTGCTCGAACGCGTTTCCGCAATCGACGGCATCCGGAGGATCCGTTTCACCTCGCCCCATCCGGCGTTTTTCAACCGGAAGCTCATTGAAACGATTGCGCGTCTTCCGAAGGTCTGCAAGTGCATTCACCTGCCGCTCCAGTCGGGCTCGGACCGTATCCTGCAGCGGATGAACCGGCCTTATGATGCGGAGCATTACATGAACATCATCCGTTCCCTGCGCGAACTGGTGCCGGGGATCAACTTCTCCACGGACATCATTGTCGGTTTTCCCGGCGAGACGGAGGAGGATTTCGAGGCGACAAGAAGAATCATGCGCGAGGCCGCCTACGACAATGCGTTCATCTTCAAATACTCCCCCCGTCGCGGAACCGTCGCGGCGAAGATGCCGGATGATGTGCCTCAGGAGGAGAAGGAGCGCAGAAATGCACTTCTGCTCCGCGACCTGGCCGAAATCAACGCATCGCGCAACGGGGAACTGGTCGGGAAAACCTTTGAAGTGCTTGCGGAAGGTCCGAGCAAGCGCAATGCCGCGCGCTGGTCGGGGAGAACCGACACTTTCAAGCTGACGGTTTTTCCGCCGTCTCCCGGACTCAAGCCCGGCGATTTTGTCCGTGTCCAGATCGAACGGGCGACCCCCATGACCCTTTACGGTTCGATCGAAGCGTAAATCCGGAGGCCGCGCCACCTTTTCTGCCGGATTATTCCGGATGCTGGAAGAGCAGGCATTCCGAGAAATCCTCCGCGCCGTCGGACGCCTTTGCCAGCACGCGCGTGTTCCCGAGAGATTCGATCATCCGGATATTGTCGAGTTCGATCTCGGTCGGCGGAGTGCTGAACTGATTCAGGATTATGCCGGCAACTTCGATGCCGCACTTCCGCAGGTATTCCAGCGAAAGAAGGGTGTGATTGATGGAACCGAGTCCGGCGGGAGCGGCAAGAAGGACCTCGAATCCGAGAAAACGTATCAGTTCCGCGGTCAGGATCCGGTCGGAGAGTGGAACGCAGATTCCTCCCGCGCCTTCCAGAAACACAACATCGGGCGCATAGTTTTTCACAATCTGTTCATAACAGTTCCGGATCCTGTCGAATTCGATAGTCACGGATTCCTTTTCCGCCGCGAGGTGCGGAGAGGATTCGTAAGCAAGGCAGTAAGGACAGGCCAGATCGGAGGGGATTTCCAGAATTCCGGGGACTCTTCTGCGGATTTCCCCCAGATCCCCGAGCATCGGATCGGTCATTCCGGTCTGAACGGGTTTCATCATGGCTGTCCGGAGTCCGGCCCGGACCGCCGTTTTTGCCAGGAGCGCGCTTACATAAGTTTTTCCGATTCCGGTTCCGGTTCCGGTGACAAAGTAGGTTTTCATTTGATTTCCGCTTTCTGTTCAATGGGAAGTGTGCCGTCCGCATAAATCTGTGCGGCGAAGGTTTTGCTTCTGATATAGGAGACAATCTTTTTTTCAGAGTCCGTCAGCTGTTTTGCCGTGACGAGATAAATTTTCCGGGCGAGGGGATAGGTGCCGTTTCTGAAATTTTCGAGCGTGGGCGCGACACCGTCCACCGGCAGCAGCCTGACCCTGTCCTCCTTGTAAGAGGTCAGCGGCAGTCCTGCGGCTCCGTCCGGATCGACAAACAGCAGAATAAAACTTTTCGAATGGTTTTCCGTCTGGAAGACCATTGCGCATTGATCTGTTTTTTTTGGGGTGTTTCGGGGGGCTGCGGGTGCAGGGGAGGGGGATTTTCCGGTGCCGAGGTTCAGGGGCGAGGGAAGAGTGGAGGCTGTCCGGTAGAGATGAACTTTTGCCTGTCGTCCGTTCAATGGATGCCAGGTCGGGATTTTCGCATTCAGCAGGAGGCTGGCATTTCCGCTGGAGATGTTTTTCAACGGATTTTCCGGATGGACCGCCGGGATGACGCCGGTGACGGCAAGTTCCGTAATGTTGAAACGGTCCGGCTGGGAAGGTGGCTGTGCGGTCAGTGCCAGACGGAGTGTGCCGTTTTCAAGTTGTTTTCCGATATCCTCCTCCGTCATTTTCCGGACGGAGAGGATCATATCGCCCGGTCGTTGAAATTCCCGGAAGAACGAGGTGAAATGATTGAAGCAGGCGATTTGCAGTTCTTCTCCCGGGAGTTTTCCGGCAAAAAGGAGGATGACAAGAGTCAGCAGACAAATTTTCATGGAAGACACCACTCCTTCTGTTTCCGTTTTCTGAAATCCGGGATATGATAATTTAGCATTTGCCTAGGAGCCTGTCGGACTGGGATTTTTTAATTGCCTTCCCAGCCCGATAGGGCAAGTTCATTGTTTCGATATTTTT
>CALXSJ010000016.1 GCA_944391115.1 uncultured Victivallales bacterium
AAAGACCGGGAAATTCATCTGTCCGAATGAGGTCATCGGCATTTTTCGGGCGCGGATGGGCAGCGATGAAATCCCGTTTTGCTGCAGCTTTCGCCGTTTTCAGTCGAAGCCCTGCCGCAAGATGTTTTTGCAAATAGGAATCGTATTCCTTGCCCCAGTGAACTGCCCGTTCATTTGCCTTTTCATGCCGTCTCCGCAGGAAACGTCGATAATTTTGTGCGTCATCAAAAATCTTTTGAATACGGGCGTGAAATTCTGTCTCCGGAAGATTCTGCCAGGCAAGAACCTCCTGAAGCATTTCAGGCGAAAGATTCAGTTTGTCAATATGAATTTGAAGAATCATAGGAAAAACGGTGAACGGCAGGGTAAACCATTCACCGTATTGGGAGCTACTTCTTCTTTTCTGTTTCGACGAATTCCGCTTGCTGGAAGACCCGAAGCAATCCGCTTCCGGAAAGCGACTCATGCGACCGGACCAGATTCAACGTTACCAGTTCAGGCAAAGCCTTTGCCGTCTGCCGCCGGGTAATGCCGCATTGACGGGCAAGTTCGTCTGTGGTCAGTACAGTCGATCCACTTCTTCCGATCAGAACCGCAACCCGACCGTAAACGAGCTTGACATAAGGCGACAAATCTGCCCGCTCCAATATCTCCCGGGGGATCATGACACTGTTTTTCACCTGGCACCCGCCTTTCCATGGCACTGCGGAACGATGATTTCATTTTCCGGAACGCCATGCTCCAACAGATTTTGAACACTTTCAGGTTCAATCCGAATCAGTCGCGGACTGATGTTGACCGCTTTCAAACGACCGTTTTTGATGTAACGGTTGATACTGTTCACCGATACGCCGAGCAGTTGTGCGCATTCGCTCCGTGTCAGCTTTTTCCGCACGACGGTTTCCCGGGAATTGCCGTATTGATCCAATGCGGTAAACAGCATTTCAGCGGTCAGCATAGGGTAGTGTTCGCGCAGCAGATTGACGATGGTGGTTTGCACCACAACGGGAATTGGACTTTTCTTCAGCATAAAAATGCCTCCTTGATATTGATGAGGGGTTCTGTTTTGCAGACGCGCCTGCATCATGGAGACTGATTTTTCCGTTTTTCTCAGGAAAAATCATAAAGTTACGCTCAAAAGAAGTTTTTCCGTTTCCGGATCATTTCCGTTTTTCAGGACAAAAAAAGACGTTCCGGGGAATGGAACGCCATAAAATGGGAGAATGTTTTCGGAGAAAATCAGCGTTTCTTCGCACGCCGGGACATCTCATCTTCGGACATCCCGCGAACAAGATTGGAGAGCGCCTGTTTACTGCGGATTTCTCCGACTCTTTTGTTTGCCCAGGCCAGCAGTTCCAGCTCGTTGAAGAGAGGACTGTAGCCATCGTAGGGACACTTCCCGTTGTCCCAGTTCTGAATCGTCCGCGATGTAAACGAATGCTTTGCATCAATATCTTCAAGACTTTTGAAGGCTTTATTGATGATCATCACCTTGTCCGCAAGAGTCAATGGCGCTTTCCGGCGGTTCTTTTGAAGATCTGCCTGCTGTTGTGCCTGTAACTTTTTCAGCAATGCCTCCGCCAGTTGAGTTTTGGCGATTTCTTCCCGCAAAAGCATCATCATTTCCTCGCGTGTTTTGCAACGGGTTTCCAAAAGAAGATCGTCCAGTTTCTGCGTGAACAAATCCAGTTGGATCACCGGCGCGAGAAGCCCGGTCAGATAGGAATCAATCGCCAGATGCAGAATCTTCTCTTTCTGCGGGGCGGAAAGTTCCGGATCCTTGACCATCCCGTCAATCTGCTGGAGAGTTCGCCCAGACAGTGGCATCTTCCGGTCGATTCCGGTCTCAAGCGAAACAGAAAACAGCCTCATCGCCTGCACTGGATTCTCTATATTGTATTCCAAGGAGGGAATTTGTTCAAGGACTGCAAGCGCCTCCGGCAGACGTTCTCGAATTTTTTCTGTTTCGCTCACGATTGTCGTATCAGGCGGAGGAGGTGTTCCCAACGTATTCGACATTTCAGAAAGCGCAAGTGAATAAACATCCATCAGGCGAACCGCCTTGCCACGGATTTTAGACTTCAGAAGCATCTTGATCAGTTTCCAGGCGGCCTTCCCGAGAGTTCCCATACAAATCCTCCTGTTTTACTATAACACACTCAATACGATTTCACCTTCCTGTAAAATGGTTCCTGTAACTCCGAAATCGTATCCCAACGTTTTTCATGAGAAACGTCTTGTCAACACCTTGGAAACGGGAAACAGTTATTTCCAATAGCGCAATTTTGAAAGTTTATTGTAATGCAAGATATGCAGTCGGGGTCAAAACCGGAATATCGTCTTGCGGAAAATGCTTGACGTTCCTTGTAATGATATAATCCGCATCACTGTATGCTGCGGTAAAATATTGAACCGCATCCTCAAAATCGGCAATGGAAGAATCAATCGCCCGGTCAAGAATGGATACGGAAAGATCAACCGGCTTGAGGATGTCGCGAAAAATCCGCAGGTTTTTCCGCATTGTTCCGGGGGCGACATTTTTACGCAGAACGTAAGCAACCGTGCAAAATGTCAGTGCGGAAACAAGACCTTCCGCTTTGCCCCTTTCACAAAGATTCAAAACTGCCTGGGAATCCGCAAGAAACGGCTCTCGACCTGCAATCACATCAATCACTACATTCGTATCAAGAAAGAGTTTCATTTGTCAAGCCCATATTTTTCCGCAAACACATCACTCATGAATTCTTTTTCATTGAAGTCATCAGGCAGTTTTACGATTCCCGTAAGGGATTTTGTCAGGGGACCAATGCTCCGCCGCGAATGCTTTTTATTATTCAAACGCGATTTGGCAAGTATGAAATTGGAAAACATTGCCGAGATACTCGTCTTCTCGCGGAGTGCCTGCTCTTCTGCAAGGGAAATTACTTTCCGGGAAGCTGTCAGCGTAAGTTTATTCATTGGCATGTTTCACCTCCTGTTTTAATACGTGTCCGTCTGAATATAGAATACGTGCTGTTTTTGAAAAGTCAAATTGAGAAGTTAAAAATTTTCGATGGAAAGCAGCTTCGGTTCAGGTTGCGGGTATCTGGCGGAATCTGCAATCTGAGCAACCAGCATATTCAGCTTCAGAATTTCCATGCTGGACGCCGTCTGAATATACTCTGTCAAATTCTGCCTGAGCAGACTGTCCGGTGTTCCGCTTCTCCCATGATTCCCGCCGGCCAATCCATGCATCAGGGCAACTCCCTGCATACGGGCCTTCCTGTCCGCATGGCTCTGGTAATGCTTCGTCATACTTGCGGTCAGGTGTCCAACGATACTCTGCACCACCGGCAGCGGAACGCCGCGCAGTCCCGCATAATAACAAAAGCAGTGACGAAGCGAATGAAAGTCCTTCACACTCTGTTTGCGGGTCCGCCCGGGAATACTCCGTTGTGTCTGAATCCCCAGAGAATGCAGATAACCAAGAATCCGGTTGTTCAGAACATTCTGATGTTCCAGATACAGCCTTGCCGCTTCCGGGATGATATATTCCTCCTGTCCGGAGATTTCATACTGCTGACGCAGATAATCCGCCAGTTCCCGTTCAATCGGAATGTGAACCACCGCTTTCGTCTTGCGCGTCACTCGCGTAATTTCATGACGGTAGAAATCAGGATCAAGCAGATTCTGTGTATAACCTTCGATATCACTCCAGCGGAGAGTGGCAACATCTCCAAGACGCAGACCGCAGCAGATCCCGATCGTAAACAGACCGCGCATCAAAGGAGGAGGATTCTGAAAGATCAACTGCAATTCTTCTTCCGTAAAAATCTCACGTTCCGCAGGAGAAAGTTTCAGCGGACGAATGAAGTAAAACGGATTCTCCTCCACCGAATACCCGAGATCAGGCAGCAGAAACGTGAAAACCGATTTGCAGGTCATTTGATAACGGTTCAACGTCGTGGCGCTCAAATTTCCTCCGAATTCATAATCTTTGAACTTCTTTCTCTGTGGACAGCGGGATTTTACGTAACTGATTTTTCGGTTCCACCGTCCATTTTTCCGGATATGGGCAATATACGCTTCCGCATGAGCACGTTCCACTTCATCCAACGTTGTCAAACGGTAATTGTCTTTCAGAAAAGAGACGAAATCAATCCAGTAACGCCGGGACACACGCAACACCTGTTCCGAGGCGGAACGGCTGTGCGGTTTCTGCTGTGCCAGTTCAAACGCATCGTCCAGAGTGATCGTCAGTCGCGCTTTCAGCTTTTTGAGCTTTGCCTTTTCCTCAAGGTATTCCTCGCGGGTCTCAATATCTTTCAGTTGTTTCTCGCGTTCCAGAAATTCCCGGGCAACACTCTCCGCGCGGCGTTCCTCTGTGATCTTGGCACCGTTTTCCTCTCGCAAAATCATTGCTTTGCGCTTATGATCCTTCGTGGTGTATTGCAGGAAAAACACTCCGTTTTCCTTGTAGACACGCCCCATTCCTTTTGCGCGACGTTTCTGTTTCATGCAAACCTCCATCTTCATTGGGATTGTTGTTTTTTTCGTCACCATAAAAACTCTGACGAAAAAAACAACAGAAAAGCTGTCTCCCATGAGAAAATCTCCGATGATTTTCTCATCCCTGAAAGTTCCTGTTTTCAACTCAAACTGCACTCTGTCTCAATCACTTGCCTTCACTTGCTTTTCATGCGGCATGTCAGAACAAAACATGAGATTTTTCTACGTAAAATGAAATTCCAACAGCAATTTTGATTTTATGAAGTATCAGAAGTAAAACTGTCTAATAATGAAATATTTGCAACTTTTTACCTGCTTCACAGAATACAGATGATCGCAATCACAACAAGGAGCTCGATCAAGGTGAAATAATCCTTTGTTCTGCGGAACGGCCTTTCTGCGGGTCTTTTCATTTTAATATCCTTTTCCTTTAGTTGAAAACGATCCAGCCATATTCAAACAGCGTAAAAATGTTTCACGGACGGCATGCGTCCGCGTGCTGCGCTCTTTTTCAAGCCTGTTGAGCTTCTCCGTGATATGGACGCGCTGCAATTCTCATTCCCTCTCGATTTGAAAGGAATGAGGCGGGATGCCTTCCTCCTCGGCATTCCCGAAGTTTGCCGCAACCGCGACACCGTCGGAAAATTCGGTCCGGACCAGCTGATCGCCGCAGAACTGATGCGTCAGCATCTCCGCAAAAAACGTGGAGCGCATCTCACGGGAGATCCGGAGGGAGTCACGGTCGAACCGGTGCGGAAGCATGCCATACAGCGCCACATAGTTCTGGAATTCGCCACCCCAAACTCCCGAAACCCCTTCTCCCGTGAACTGAAGCACGGAATCGTGGTAAACCAGCTGAAAGAACGGGATCGGTCTGCAATTCCAGCGTCCGCCGCCTGCCTTGATGACGCAGTAGGCGCCCAGATCAATATCCCGGACGGCAAAATCATGCGGGGAGCCTTCCGTGGCGACCGCGCCGAACCGGCGTTTCGCCTCCCGGAAGATCTCCAGACGCCACTGCGCATCATCCCGCCGGGAACCTGCATGTTCCGGATGATAGCAGGGACGGAGCGGCACACAGCCCTGCACATCCAGATAAATCGCGCCGCGCCCCGCCATTTCCGCGATTTTCGGCAGATCCCGCCTTGCATATTCCAGTGCGCATTTTCCGCACATCAGCCAGCAGCGTCCGCCGCGCCAGATTCCGCCGCGGACGGGAACGCCGTCGATATCGGTCATCAGTTCCGGAATGCGGAATTCCGGCGAATTCGCGTAGACGTCGCGGTAATTGTCGTGCACGGAATAGATGTAATCCGGCGAAAGGGCGCGGCCCTCTTCCGCCGCACGGGTGAAATCGGCCATGCTGCCGCGTTCCGGATTGACCGGAAAGCGGGTGGGATAGCCGCTGTCGAAGCCGTAACGGTTCCAGCCAGTATTGAAAATACAGACCCGGTCGAAACCGTTGTCGTGCGCAGTCTGAAACACTTCGCGTGCGGTCCAGTTCCCGAGCCTGCCTTCCGCTTCGGCGGCTTCGCGGCTGCGGACGTAGAGGCTCCAGTCCCGTTTCACGCCGGGCGGAAGCTGCGGTGTCGAATAGACATTGTGCTTCCAGATCACCGCGCCCGCCAGTTTTTCGACTTCCGGGCATTGTTCCGCCTTTTCGCGGAGAGAGAGAAAACGTTTTTCCGCCTTTACCTTGCCGCGGTACCATTTTGCCAGATCGGCATAGTTCCTTCCTTCCGGGAAAAAATGTGCGCAGACACTTCGCGCATATTCCGATTTCCCAGGCAGGAATTCATGTGCAAATCCGCACCACCCCTGCGGGTTCGGCTGATTCACGGAAATCTCCAGAGAATGATCGAAGGAATTCTGCGCATAAATGCCGATCCCGCCGGACTGCCGGAACAGTCCCGCGACCGGAAGAATCCCGTCACAGCGCAAAAAGCCCGCTTCGGATGCCGGGAAACGGAACAGCTCGCCGGAAGAGTGAAAGGCGCCCGCAAGTTCGCAGGCGGTCCGGGTGTCCCAGCTCAGGAAACGGCGCGGAAAACTCAGCTGAAGCGTCTCCATGTCAAGGCCTTCGGGCGTCTCCGTTATGAAAAGGAGTTCGCCATCCTGCAACCGTATGCGGAAAGTCAGACGGATATCCGGGCCCGGATCCGGCTTCCGGTATCCGTGTTCCGGAAAGCGGGCATACCAGAGCAGTTTCTCCATGCGGATGCATATTTCATTTCCGTCCAGCTGCACGTTTGTCCCTGCCGTTGCGCCGGAGAGTTCCAGATTGATGCAGTTACCGTAATTCAAGGAGACGTAACAGGCTTCATCATATACGAATCCGGGAGCCTGAATGGTCAGCCGGGACCCGTCTTCCGGAATCTGCACACAAATTGTTCCGTCGTCCAGTTTCAGAAGCTTCATAACGGCATGTTCCTTATTTCCTTCTTGTGTTGATCAAACTGTTCATTCGCAGATCGAAGCCGTAAGGGATATCCATATCCTCCAGCGCCAGGGTTCCGCCCTCCCGTTCCGCCTGTTTCCGGCGGATGTGGATATAGAGTTCCGAAAGCGAATTCTCGCCTTCGCGGATGTCCGGGATTTCATCCGCGGCATACTCCATCAGAATCTGCTCCGCCGCATCCACGTCCCCCTGCCTGGCAATGGCGTCCGCATAAAGGAAATGGATCAGGGGAACCTTCTGCATCGTTTGCGGGAGAGCTTCGTAAGTCTGAATCAGGCGCGTATAATCATGCGCTTCCAGCATGGTTTTGAACGCCTCCTTGATGAGCGGCGGATCGTTCCGGCGCATGTCAAGAACCTCTGAAAAATGCCGGGATGCTCCGGCGGGATCTCCCGTAACGCGGCAGAGATTCGCCAGTGCGTAAATATTCCATGCGTTCCGGGAAAGAGACAGTGATTTTTCAATGCATTCCCGTGCGTTTTCCCAATCCTCCCGATAGTAGTAAATTGTTCCGAGATGATACCGGACGAACCAGTCCGGTTTCGCCTTTTTCAGCAGTTCGAACCATTCGTCCTGCGTCTGATACGACTGCGGCGGAGTTGCCGGATCGTGTGCGGGAAGGGTTCCGTATTCCAGCAGATGACACCAGTCGGACTGTTCTGCGCCGACACTTCCGAAATCCAGATGTTCCGCAAGTTTTTTCTGTCCGGACTTTTCTCTGCGCAGATTTTCCAGAGCGCCCCATCCCGAGCCGGCGGAAACGAGTTCCGCCGGTTTTTTCGCAAAGCTTTTTCCGGTTCGTTCCAGCAGGGCGTCCAATGTTCCGCGGGGGAGGAGCTCCTCAAGACGGTCCGCCGTTTCCCGGATTGCGCCGCTCCATTCTCCGAAGATTTTTCCGGGATCCGTCTGAATGGCGCCGTATGCCTCCACCCATTCCCAGACAGCGCCGGCAGGCATGGGAACATGTTCCATCTGCGTCCGGCAGAGTCCGGCCTGGATCTCCGCATAATCCACACCGTTCCCGTCGGTAAGGCGCCTCTGCCAGTGGAGACCGCCGGGAGAGCGGCCCCATGTAAACAGTTTGCGTCCTTTCAGACGGTCGGTGGATGTCTGGATCAGGCCATAGCCGTCTTCGTAGATGGACGCCTCGAATTTCCGTTCCGCATCCGGGATATTGAAAAAATGGTCTTTGCTGGTCCAGTGATTGAAGGGATACGTGCAGTCGAACCCTTCGCATACGGGAAGCGGAAGTTTTGTCAGAGTGTGCCGGGTGTCGCTGATGTAAGTGTTGGCGAATGTCGTCACCGCGGGGACAATGATGCGTTGTCTCCTGCATTCTTTCACGGCCGCATTCGACCACCAGTACATGGGCACCTCCCGCGGATTCGGATTTTCGATCCGGACGCGGACAAACAGAAAACGGGAGTTTTCCGGCAGGAAGAAATCCATCTGATAGACCACCGCGCGGACGCGGGAAAATTCGTAGAAACGCAGGACCGGAGTGCCGTCTTCGTCCGCTGTCACGGCAGTGAACAGCGGAGAACAGGTGTAGGCATCATGTCCGCGGCTTCCGATGTTCCATTCCACGCCGCCGGCGACCCATGCGTTCCGGACTGCGAAATTGCCCGGTTTGAACACGGGATTCTCCACGACCAGATCGCGTTTTTTCTTCTTGTCGTAAAGACTCCAGAGCCGTGCTCCGAGCCCGGGCAGGAACCGCGCCTTCAGGAATTCGTTTTCCAGCACGGCCGAATCAAAGCTCATTTCCTCCATCTGCGTGCCGTATTCATCCTGGCGCATATGCGGCATGATGTTCGGAACAAGTCCGTAGCCGATCCGAAGTCCGTCGGACGGGTCGACGTCTGCTTTTATGTCGCGGATCAGCGCGTTGCGCATGGATGGAAAGACATTCTGCGGTCCGAGTCTGCTTCCCTGCATGACTTTCTTTTCAAAATAAATCTGTGCGCCCATCTTTCCATTCCTTGAGTTAAACTTGTATCATTTAATTGAAAAATAAAACGCCATGTTGATTCAACAAGTTTCATCCTGTCCGTAAAATAACATCAAACAAAATATTGTCAAGCGGAGAACCTTTTTTTTCATCCGTTTTTCATGGGGGATTCCGTATTTTTCCGCACGGCGCGGTTCTGTTTTCCCGACTATTTTCAGGGGAGGAGTTGACAATATGAATTTCATGGGTAGATTACCGGAAAGCAAGTGGACGGACGGGATTGCAATGACAAAACCTTCATCGCAGTACAAGTATCAGGATTTGAAAGATTATCTGATCCGGCAGATTCAGACGGGACCGCAGGAGAACGGCGGGCAGCTGGAATCGGAGCCGCAGCTGTGCAGAAAGTTCAATCTGTCGCGCAATACCGCGCGTCAGGCGATGCGGGAGCTGGAGAACGAGGGGTATATCTACCGGATCCACGGGAAAGGAACTTTCATTCGTTCCGAAACCCCCGCGCGGCTCCGCAAAATCGCACTGCTGGTCTATGATACCGCTTATACGGCGCATCCGGTTACCGGCGCCTTGATCTGCGGGATCGGCGAAGTTCTCGAGCAGAACGGATATGTCCTGGATATTCTGGCAAGCAGACGCAGTTTTCATGACGAAAGCCTGAAACAGCTTGCCGCCTCCTATGCCGGATTTCTGATCGGGTCCTACCAGCTGGATGAATTGACGCTGCGGGAACTGAAAAAAATAGCCAAACCCTGGTTTTTTGTGAAAAACTATCTGCCCGGATATGAAGAAAAAGCACTGCGGATTGATTTTCATCATGCGGGATTTCTCGCAGCAGAATATCTCGTGCGCACCGGATGCGGGAATCTGGCGCTGATCTACTCCGGCGAAGGCGTCGCAATTTCCCGTGATTTCAAAAGCGGCGTGGTCGATGCCGCTTTGGAGCATGGGGTCCGTCTCCGCCGCGAAAATATATTTTCCGCCGACTATTCCGGCCGGACGGATGTTCCGCATATTGTGGAAGAGCTCCTGGAGCATTCCGACCGTCCGGACGGGATCATCTGCGCCTCCGATGAGCTGGGGGCCGCGGTTCTGGAGGCACTGGGGAAACGAGGCGTTTCCGTTCCCCAGGAGATGGCGGTGATCGGATGCAACAACACCGTCTTCGGCAGACTGTCTGAACCTGCACTGACGACCATCGACATTCATATCGATGAACTCGGCAGGCTGGCGGCCGCCCGGATCATGGAGCTCATTGCCGGCCGGGAATTCACGCCGCAGCTTCTCTCCCCGTCTTGTATCATACGTGCGTCGACAAACAAGGAATCATGCTCCTGAAATGCTGATGCGGGAGGTCGTCTCATCAGCATTCCCGAGTGAGGATTCGCCGGCGCGCTGACGGCCGCATCTTCTTTCCGGCGGACTCCGTCCGCGCGTCAGAGTGAGGTTTTGAATGTCTCCCCCGCCTGCAGATATTTTTCCGTCACTTCCCCCCCGGGAAATTGTATCCGGCAGCATCCTCCGTGAAGGGATGTGATCTCAGCTTCCTTCACTCTCCCTTTCCGCATTGCAGCGGACACCAGAAAACCGCCCTCGGCAGCCAGATTGCGGAATGAGCCTGTAAAATCCTCCGGGATGCAGGGAAACAGGCGTATCAGGCCGCCGTGACTCTGCAGCAGAGCTTCGCATGCCATGCAGAGAAATGCTGAACTCCCCTCGAGAACAGCCGGCGCGAGCCTTTTTGCATTCTTGTTGGGGGTGACACAGATCGGATGAGGCACTTCCGGATGATCGGGAGTCAGCACTTGTCCGTCGCAGAATTTCCGGGAACCCTGCATGCTGGCTGCATATCTGTTTTCGTTGGCTTCGGATTCCGCGGGATTGCCGATCAGGACGGGATCATGGGAAAAGAGTCCGTTCTCTTTGGCAAACAGTTCCAGGAAACGTTCCAGTCCATGCCAGGCTCCCTTCCGGTCGCCCATGCGCAGGCGGGCGCTGGTAAGAAGGAACATGCTCCATTCATGGTTCAGATGCCATTCGCCCGCGCGGTCGGCAAAGGAACGTTCCGCCGCCTCCTTTTCGATCAGTTCCGACGTTTTTTCCGCCGCAGACATGTCGCTGTCGATCCCGGCCGGGAAAAACGGATACCAGAGATGACCGCCGAAAAAATAATGATCGAAGGGGATATCCGGTCCGCACCAGTATGCGCCGGAGGGAGTTTTGCATACCGGCGGATAATTTTCCAGAATGTCGCGCCACAAGGGCAGTGATTTCTTATCCCGGTTCAGGAGTTCCGCCGTTTCGATCAGGGTCCGGAGCGCGACTTTGAGCATGGAGATGGAAGAGCTTTCATCGCGGGTCAGAGTGAAAATTTCCGGCGGAACGCTCCAGTCCAGATGGTAGATTCCGTCTTCCCCCTTATGCATGATGCCGGTATAGAAGATGACCAGTTCGCGCAGCAGCGGATAAATTTTCTCCTTCAGAAGGATCGGATCACGGGAATATTGCCAGGCTTTTGCCAGCACCATGGCGGTATAGGCGCTGCCGCAGAGCGTATACCGGTAGGAACGCACGGGATATTCGAAGCCCAGCTGGTTCATGGTGAGCGGAAGAAAAATGCCGCCGCAGCCGAATAACTTTCTGGTTTCTCTGCGCAAGGTGCGCCGGATCTTCCAGTAAGTGTCCGTCAAAGCTCCGATCAGCTGTGTCCTGCCTGTCGGGAAAAGAGCCAGAGCCGGAATCTGCGCATTCTGGTCATGCGTATAGCCCTGATAGGCTGCGCCGGGAGTCTGTTCATTCAGGGGGCCGAACGAGAGTCCGTTCAATCCCGGCACGGGCGCCTTGCCGAAATGGCAGGCGAGCGCATAGAGGCTGAATGTGAAATATTTCTGAACGGTTCCGTATTTGCCGAAGTCGGCGTATCCGCCGTTCCACCACTGGCGCCACCAGTTCCGGTGTTCCGTCTCCAGAGTGTCAAAAGCCGCCGCCTGTGCCCGGTCGAGCTCCCCGAGCGCCGCGGTTTCCGGATCGGGACATTCCATGGAACTTTTGACGGATATGAAAATATCCGCATCTCCGTACTGGATCAGTTCTGCGGAAAGCATGGTCTGATTCCCGTGAAACACGGAATGATTGTGCGGGCATATTCTGATCGCGACCGCATAGTGCATATCCGAGCGGAAAAGCCGCTGCCTCATGAGCAGAGTATCATCCTGAAAGCTCCATTCCGGCTGGTCCAGCAGTTCGTTGCCCGGTCGGACCAGTTCCAGAATGTGGATCCGGTCCGGGGCTCCGGCTTCGGTGATCCGCATGCACATGAGCCCGGTGCTGCGCGGGATGAACATCCTGACCTGCGGGTGGAACGAATGAGCCGACATTTCCTCGGACAGCTCGCCGTCGTAAAATGAAAGATGCTGATGCACCGCGGGCATGGCGGGGGATGACCAGCCGATGCCGTTCCAGAAACGCAGGCGGAGAACTGCCGGACTGACTGTATCGCGGATGACCTTCCCGGATGCCGGCGCGCGCTCCGCTTCATTCAGGAACAACGTGTTTTTCGGAGACATATTCCGGATCCTGCGCATGACTTCCGCATGCGGCAGACGCTTGTCCAGCATGGCTTTTGCTGTTGTCGGATCAAATACGTCAACTTTGTTCAGCACCCATTCCAGATGTCCCGGCGCATAGGCGACGGCGGCAAGGTTGCCGTTTCCCAGCAGCAATCCGTCCCGCCAGTCTTTTCCTCCGGGACGTTTCCAGTCCTGTGCCCGGATCAGGCGTTCTCTTGTCTGCATTTTTCATGTTCCAGTTTTTTCAAATACCAGCAGCGCATATCCCTGCAGCAGCGGCAGCGTTACCGTGCAGTAGCCATCCTGTTCCGTAAACGGCAGTTCCTCTCCCGAGGGCGCGAGGCGCACTTTCCGGAATGGTCTGCCGTCGATCCGGAGCGAAAGTTCGCTGTTCACCAGAGTGCCGCGCTCTTCCAGGGCCACTGCGCAGCCGCGGAGCTCGGGCGTGTAGCATAGCACATGCAGCAGTTCCATATTGTCCTTGTACTGGACGAATGCGCGTGCATAGCTCGGCAGCGTGGAGGACCGGAATTTCGGTCTCGGCATGAATTCGCGGATGATATTGCCCAGCAGAAGCCGGAGCTGATAGGGAGAACGGTTGAAATAGCCTTCGAAGATTCTGCCGCTGCAATAGGCGATGCGCCCCTTGAATGCAAGGAACGGCGAGTTGGTCTTTTCCTGCGGCGGCGTATACCAGTTGGAGTGAATCCCGTCCCACTCATGGTTGTGGTAGGGTTTGACGCTCCACATTTCCGTCTTCGCTCCGTCCGCCTCCCGGACTTCGGCGCCAAGAGCATAGACGGAAAGCGGAAAAAGCGCCAGGCCTTCCGCGAGTTTCCCTTCCGGCGCAAAATACAGCGGATTATGCGGCGTGGGACCGAGATATGTGACCGGCCAGGAATCAATCACGAAACGCTTCAGATCAGGATCAAGACCGGAATTGCCGGAGGCGATTACGGAACCGCCGCGTGCAAGATGCTTCCGGACGCGCCGTGCCGTTTCGTCGGAAAAAGGGACGTTGTCCGGAAAAATCAGAAGTTCATACTGATCCCAGGCGGATTTTTCCGTCACGACATTGAATTGCAGTTTCAGCTCCGACAGCATGCGCACCGCCGCTTTCAGGGAAGTGTCCGTCCGCAGTTGCGAACCGCCGTGTCCATAGACTACCGCGATTGACGGACGGTTGACCGCGTCCAGACACCACGGATCATACTGTCTTACCGTTCCGTAGGTTCTGCGGATCAGGTCGAACACTTCCGGATAATTGTCTCCGCGCGGATGAAAATGATCGCTGATTTCCGGACGCATTCCGTTTGCCATTCCGTAGAGAAGATCGTATTCCAGACTCTCTTCTTTCCGGAGCCCCCCGAAATCTCCCCAGCGGTAAAAGCGTCCGGTCATGCAAAGGACGGAGTTGTCCCCTGCAATCGTGCGGAGATAATGCGCCTGCACCGGCAGATAATCGTATCCCAGATCCATGCATGGAGGAAGGCATTCGCACTCCAGATGGGTGTTGCGTCCGATCATTTCCTCTTCCCATGCTCCGTTCAGGAAGAAAAACAGTCCGGGATTGACGGAATGAATCACGTCATAGAGTTCCTTCACCAGCTTCAGGATGGAGTCATATGTGAACTTCCTGATCTCCTTCTCATCCCGGAAGTCGATTCCCCTGCGTTTCATTTCCGCTGCACAGGTCGGGCAGATGCAGGTGTAGTAAGCTCCCATGCAGTCAAAGAAAAATCCGTCCACCGGATAGTTTTCCGCAACTTCCCGGACCATGTTCTTGAGATGTTCGCGATAGGGGGAGTTGTAACATGCCGCCCGCATTTCCGCGGACGGGCGCGTTTCCGTAAGGCAATGACCGTCGGGAGCGATGCGCATCCAGGAAGGGTTGCGCAGAAGTTCCTCATCGCTGAGGCCTCCGTTGAAATACGCGCTGATCCGGATGTTTTTCCTGCGGCAGGACTCCGCGATTCTGCCGAACAGATCGAAATCCAGCGATGGATGGCGCCAGCCGATTTTTGTGTCATAATAGGCATTGCCCTGATTGCAGCGCGCATGCCATGTCAGAAAATCGATCCCGCAGGACTTGAGATCGTCGGTGAATTTTTCCACGTCGAAATTTTTTCCGACGTCGGGAATTACCGTGCTGGTGTGAAAGTCATAAAAGAGCGCATACTTTGTTTTCATCGTGCCGCCTTTCCTTCGTTCGAATGACTTGTTTTCCCCTTGTGCAGACAGTATTTGAGCCATGCGTAAAGCGTGTCGCCAAGCTGATTGCCGCCGGAGGGCGCCGGATGCAGACCGTCGCTGGGCATCGGAATTTTCACCGGATTTCCGGAATTGACCGGATATTCCGCCATGGGGAAGTTGTTTTCGCAGTCAAGGTTGTGATACATCGGGATGATCTTCACATTTCTGCACTGTCCGTTTCCGTATTTGCGCATGACCATATCGCTGAGCATGAAACGGTTTCTGTCATACTGGTATCTGGTCTGTCTGCAGCGGTAGACCCGGCCGATCCCGTCCTGGGAGGCGCCGGGGGTTGGCAGGCCGATGCCGATCACAGCATTCGGCGCGGCCTTGACGAAGGCTCCGACAAGCTCATCCATATTGCGGGAAATCCGCTCAATCGTATGGTAGATGCGGAAGTCATCCGATCCGAACACGTCGTTCACTCCCAGCTGAATGGTGATGAAGTCCGGCGCACGGCCTCCGCAGACCCGCTTGAAATATGATTCCACGTCCAGTTTTCCGGATGCCGGATCAATGAAAGGACCCTTTTCAAGAAAAGTGGACCATGCCCATCCCGCGTAGCCCTCATGCGCCATGGAGCCGTTCTTCGCCGGTGAGGGCCGGGTGCCGACCATGGTCAATGCAGGGTTGCCGGGCTTTTTGAAAAGTTCGCGGACGCGCTTCGGAAATGTCGTGACATCGGTGATGCTGTCGCCGACCATCAGCAGGGAGATGTTTTTCCCTTTTCCCGCATCGGCGGGTGCGACAGCCAGTTTGAAACTCTTTTTGGCAACGATTCCGCTGTCGTTTCTGACACGCAGCGTCCAGTCGTGGATTCCCACATCCTTTTTGCCGGGAGTGAAGCTCCACCTGTTTTTGAAATTATGCCCTTTGGAGCAGTCCACGTCAAAAAGATAGAGATCGGGATTCACCGCAAGAAAAATATTGCGGAAATAGACATTTGTTTCCACGCCTTCAACGGCGTAGATGGTGCCGCTCATTACCAGACGGTGCTGAAGCGGCGGAACGCCCGGCCGCGGTTCCGGATCGGCAATCGGGGATGTCGTGTCCGGCGGATCGGGGGAGACTTCCATGCTGAAATTGGTCAGAACCCCTTCCGTTCCCGGTCCCGCGTAAATGCAGAGAAGTCCGTATGCCGGCAGTTTGTCCGCCGGGGTGAAGCCGTCGGAATAGCGTCCCAGTTTCTGAACGGTCTGCACCCGGATGAATTTCCCCCCGGTGTCCAGTTCCCGACCGCGCCACGGAAACGTTCCGCAGTAATTGTTCTTCCCGTAACAGTGAAATCCGGCTCTGATGGTTCCTTTCCCTTTGAAATCCGCACGGACTTTGACCGTGGAAAATTCCGAGAGCGGTACTTTTTCCTGCCGGGTCATGAGAACCGTTCCGCGGGGAGAGTTGATGCGGATCAGATTTTTCCCGTTTTCCGCAAGGCATGACACTTCTCCCGGAACGGCGTTGCGAACCACCCAGTCAGGCGGCATGCCGTCGGCGGCGGAAGCGATTCCGGCACAGAGCGCAAATACAAATACAATGAAATATTGTCTCACTTTTGACTCCTTTCCCTTTCAATGAAAGCGGCAATGATTTCCTTTACCAGTTCATTCACGCCGGTTCCCCGCTTTTCCGCAGCGCGGTAAAGAACCTCGTAATCCGGGATGGTGACTTTATACTGCGGATTGTACCATGCGTTGGCGATCGGCATCATGGAGGGGATACGGTCCCACTCCCTGCGCAGTTCCGCGATCTTTTCCTCCGGAATGCCGAAGGTCTGCAGAATGACAGCCGCGAGCGCCCGGTTGCCGTAGCCGTCGAGATGAACGCCGTCAATTGTGGCTTTCAATCCCCGGATGCTGCTCCGTGCGGCGATCAGTTCCTGTTCCGCCTTGTTCCAGTCCGCCAGCAGACATTTGCGCTTGCCAGACTCTTCCCGGAGGAAGGTGCCGAGTTCCCGGAGTCTGATATTTTCCCTGCCGTCCGGATTTTCCCCGCGCATGGAGGGGGTGACCAGCATGATGCGGATTTCCGCTCTCTCCGCGGCATCCAGGACGGTGCGGATGTTCTTCCGGTAATTTTCTGCGGACAGGCCTTTCGGCGCGGGACCGACATCATTGGTTCCGCATTGCAGGATCAGCCAGTCCGGCTTTTTTTTCAGGATTCCCGGCAGACGTTTCAGGATATCGGCGGAATTATTGCCGCCGACTCCTGCGGGAATGGCAGCGGCGGCAATTCCATTCCGCTTCAATCCGTTCATGACCAGATGGATGAAGCCGTCCGGACGATTGCCGAACTGCGTGATGGAATCCCCGGCAAAGGCAATTTTCTCTCCGTCTTTCACCAGACACTCCCCGGCCTGCAAGCTGCAGAGAAACGCGGCGGCCGCAGAAATCGCAGGAAACCATTTGTTCCGCATCGTCCATCCTTATTTCTGAAGCGCCTTGATTTCTTTTGCGAGTTCCGGAGCGAGCAGCGCATATGCTTCCGGGGAGAGATGCACGCCGTCGCGGAAGATCTCCCGGGTGACTTTCCCGCTTTTGCCGAGCAGAAGGGCGGAGTAATCCCTGTAAATCACATTTTGATTCCAGGGATGTTTTGCGAGCATGGCATTGATTGCCGGAATCGGGAAATCCGAGTGGTTGTCAAGCGCTTTCCGCGGAAATACGCCGAGCAGAATGATTTTTGTCTCCGGCAGCTGCTTCTGGATCACATTCACCAGATGAATGATGCCTTCGGCCGTTTCCGCCCCGCTGTTGATGATCTTCTGATGATGCAGATTGTTCGTTCCGATCAGCAGGACAATGATTTTCGGATTGCAGGCAAGCTGCCGGCCTTCCGTGACGCGCCAGAGAAGATTGCTTGTCGTGTCGGCGGCGATTCCGAAATTCAGAGCGCCCATCGGCTCGAAATATTGGTTCCAGGAATCCCGTCCTCCCGGATATTTCGCCTTCGGGGAGGAAAGCCATCCGATTGTAATGGAATCCCCGAGAAAAAGTACTGGAACGTTTTTCCTGCGCGCCGCTTCCTGTGTCAGTCTGCTGCTGTAGGCGGCGGACCAGTCTTTGCGGCATTCCGCGCGGATCGCACTGTTTTCCCCGATCGTTTTCCGGCAGTCAAAAGCAAAGTTGTCCACTGCGGCTTTCGAATTTTTGGCGATGTATGCGCAAATGGAGACGGAAGCGGGAATCTGGTTTTTATACGTTTCCCCGATGCGGAAGGCTCCCTTTGTTTCCAGTTTGCCGTTTTTGAATGCGGGAAGGACTGTTTTATATCCGATTCTCCGGCCCTCTTTGTTGTAGAAATAGATGACGAAACCGAATTTTCCCGTTCCTTCCGCGGATATCTCATACCGGATCAGTGAAAGAGGTTGAATTCCGAACTTCTCCAGGACCGGAACGGCAAGCGATTTTGTTTTTGTTTCCAGCGTGATTTTTCCTTTTCCGTCCAGAACAGCGGAACCGCCTTTTTCCCGGACCTCCTGAACCGTCTTTTCCGAAAAGAGGGAATCTGCGGGCATGGTCTCCGCCGGAGCGGAAACCGAAAGCAGGAGAACGAGCGAGACAAGCGGGAAGAAGAATGGTTTCATCTTGAATTCCTTTCTTTGTTTTATATTATTGAGGACAGTAATCCGAATAGGTGAGTTTGTCCGTGTAATGCCACACGGAGGTCAGACTGGCCTTTGACGCCGCCTGGTTGTTCGCAGCGCCCAGCCAGGCTGATTTTGATTTTATCGCGCTGCCGTCAACAAAACAGGCATTGGAACCGCCGCTGTGACAGTTCAGCCTGCCGAGGCAGAGATCGGCAGCTGTTGAAAACGTATAGACAGCCGACGTGCTTTCTCCCTTTTTTATCTTGTAGTCGCTGCGTTTCCAGGTTTCGGCAAAGACCATTGTCTTGTTCGCATTCTTTTTTAAATCTGAAAGCTTTCTGGCGTTGACGCCTCCGGCTGCCAGATTGGGCAGACGGTTGAAATTGTTCTGATATCCGACACTTGCATAGGCGAAAATATAGTTCCATACTGTCATGCCCTGCGTATTTTTCATCGTGGCATTGCCGACGGCGGAGGTCGTGTCGGAGGGGCAGTGCAGGAGGATCGTTTTCTTTCGCCATAACGGATCGTTGCTGGCTTTTGTCCAGTCATAGCCGTTCTGATACCATGCGAAAAATTCAATGCATCCGACAACTCCCCGGGAGCCGTAAACATTTGCATAGTTGAAACTGGACGGCATGAGGTATTCATTGAAGTCGTTGGAGTATCCGGCCCAGACAAGGTAAAGCTGCCTGAAATTATTGAGGCAGGCGATGCCGCGGGCCTTTTCCCGCGCCTGATTCAAGGCCGGAAGCAGCATGGCCGCCAGAATCGCGACGATCGCAATTACGATGAGAAGCTCGATCAATGTAAATGTCTGAATCTCCCTTCCTCTTGCCGGCGGTGTAAATTTTCTGTCTTTTTGACAATCCATGTATGCGCCTCCTCCTTTCAGCGTTCTCTGACAGAGAGAATGCCTTTTTCCGTGATTGCTATTCTATAAATATTCCCGTTTTGCGTATAAACGGCTTTCTTTTTTCCCAGTCGGATTTCTGCGGGATGCGGCAGAAGGAGTTCCAGAAATGCGTCTTCCGCCAGAGGAGTCACTTCCAGTTCCGGCAGGGCGGTCTTCCCGAATTTCACGGCGAACCAGCGCAGCGCCTTGGGTTCTCCGGCGTGCCGGATCTGGTCCTTCAGGTAGACTTCCGTCCAGTGTTTCGGGATCCTCCTGTAGGAAAAGGCGTGCGCGCCGAGGAACTCGCGGGAAAGGCGTTTGTTTTCCGCCGCCTCGGCGGTCATGGCAAGAAGTTTCTTTCTGTCGAACCGGCGGCTCATGAGGGAGAGCATCAGATAGCTGTAAACTTCCTGCTCTCCGAACTGTTCCCCGTGCGTGCTGTATTCACTTTCCGCACTCCCTTTCAGCGGACCGGTTATTTTCCCGTCGCTTTGACTTTCCTCGGCCGCCTCCAGAAGTTCCCGCAGTCCGTCCGGACAGTAGCGGGCATACATGGCGAACGTTTCCGGATAATGTCCTTCCGTCGTCATATTGTAAATGGACTGCTCCCGGTAGTGACCGTGCAGGATGTCCGTCGGGCAGGAGGCGGCCGCAAGGCACGGCCCGGCTTCATCCGGAAACGTCTTTGCCGAATACCACGGTTCCGCGGCAAAATATCTGCACAGATATTTTTGCGACGCATAGAAGAGTCCGATGCGCTCGGCGCACATCTTCCCGTAGGCGTAAAGCGCCGTTTCAAACCGTTCTTTTTCCCCCAGTATCTCCATCATGTTGACATATCCGAGGTATCCGCCGTAATTGGTGCCGTCGCTCCAGCCGCGCCCGTTTTCGCAATAGGGGGCGCACATGCATGCCCAGTCCATTGTGACGAGATAATAGTCGAATGCTTTCTGCAGAGTGTCAAGATTCCTCCGGATGACATCCCAGTCTCCGGTGAACAGGGCCGCAAGCCAGATGGAGTAGAGGGCAATTCCGTTGCCCCAGTCCACCTCGATGAACGGACGTTCCGCATGAAGGATGGTGTCCCGCCTGCAGTCGGGAAGATCCAGGATTCCGGACACATGCAGATAATTGATCGCATAGGAGACGCCGGAACAGGGGTCCTTGCGCTCATACCACATGAAACAGCGCTTGTTCTGCGGTCCTGTGTATGAGCTGTTCCAGCGGCAGGCCTTCTTCAGATTCCGGCGCAGAATCGCAAGCAGCTGTTCCCGTTCGTCTTCGGTCAGCTCGTTGAAGGTGAGAAGGGGAACCGCAAAGGGGAAGAGAAACTGATGAACTCCGGGATTCGGAATGAAAGGAAGTTCCTGATGATACTTCAAATAGGCTCCGAAATCTTCGGAAAGCGCATTTCCGGCACGCTCCGACAGCACGAATTCCCTGCGGTATTCCGGGATCGGGACGGTATAGACCGAATACGTGGAATGTTTCACCGCATGAAACGGCCCGTATTTGGTCGGGAAGCAAATGTCTTCCGCGTCCCTGTCCAGGACAACTCCCTGTCCGTGCAGTGCGGCCAATGCCGCAACCGGCGGGAGGGGGGCGCAGGGAAGGGGAGGGGTGTTGAAGGCATCTTTCAGGATCCGGTGCCTGAAGCGCTGCACGATTTCCATGGAATCGCCTGTCCTGCGGAAATATTCTCTGCATGACCCCGGGCGCGCCAGCGCCATGCGCGAGTGCCGGCGGCAGAGAGCCACGGCATGTTCCATCCATGTTTCCTCCGCAATCCGGCCGGGAGTCAGGCTTTCAAAGCCGAACGGCGTCAGAGTCGCCGCCCATCGGACCGGCGAGTCAAACTCGATCAGGATGCGTTCCGCCTTGCCGTCTGCTCTTCTCCGCACGGTTATTTTTTCCGGGGAAGTCCGGAGGATCCACTCGATCGGAATCTCCGGAAACTCCCGGTTGTCAAAGAAAAGAAGCCAGTTCTCCGCAAGAGGGCCGTCTTTTTCACGGTCGTAAAAGATTCCGCAGTGATCCGGACGTTCCACGATTCCCCGTTTCAGCGGCAGCAGAATGCGGCGGCAGGCGCACGCGGAGGAAAGACGGCTCAGAGAGAGCGTTTTCTCATCGGTCTCGATCAGGATGGAAGGCGAAAGCAGGGAATAGCTCATGCGGAAGAACGACTGCCCGCGCCGCTGTTCCCAGGAAACTCCGTTCCAGTCCGCCGTGACGGTTTCATTTTTTCCGGGATGAAAGCTCCGGGTGACGTCTCCTGTTTCCCGATAGCCGTCCGGGAGAACCGAATAGTGCCAGAGGAGATTTTTCCGGTAGCGCGGATCCCCGAAAATGTAGGCTTTCGTAATCAGTCCGAATTGGGAAACCGCACAGTCGAGAAGTCCGTCTCCCTTTGTATGGCAGAATCTTCCCGCGCTTTTGAACGCCGCGCCGGCTCCCGGGGAATACCCTTTCAGAGAGGGGATTCCGCGTATTCTTTTTCCCGCTTTTTCGTTTTCTCTCCGGAAATGATGCACGATTTCCTGTCTGACAATTTCACCGTCCCCGTCAATGAAGCGGAGATGAAAACGGGCCGGCAGAATCTCTCCGCCTTCCGGCAGGGGATTCCTCAATGTGACTTTCAGGAGTCCCCGCCCCCGTTTCATCGGGATGGACACCGACGGAAGAAGGCCGGCGCGGGACATCGGATCATACGCTTTGTAATCCGTATCGTTGAATCTGATTTTCAGAAGGAAATGACATTCAAACTGAAGTGTGTAGATCCCGTCTTCCGGAAAGCGGACCGGAATCTCCGCCTGAAACGTTTCCCCCGGTTTCAGCGTCTTCTTTTCTCCGCAATCGGCAAAAAATCCGTCATCCATGCTGCAATGATGATGGACATCCGCTCCGCCTGTGTAATTATACCACAACATGCCGCCGCTCCGCGGTTATTTCAGAATGTCGCAGCTGAATGCCTTGCCGCGGAAAAACCATTTTCCGTTTTTCCATGCGGAAAGTCCGGTATATGAATTTTTCACCTGGTATTTTTCCGGCGGAACAAAGGAGCATTCATTGTCTTTCTGCAATCCGATTACAAGGATTCTGCATGCCCCCCTGCCGTCGGTCAGTGCGACAACCCGGCTTTTCCCCTTCAAGTCATCATGGGGAATTTCGGTGATTCCCTCACCGGAAAGGATGAACGGCTCCAGGCTTTTCATCGTCTGTCCGATGTAGCGCATGGCCTCCAGACGTTTCGGGATCCATTCCGGAACTTTCCCTTTCCAGATGTCTCCGTAATGATAAAAGAAGAACCCTGTGACTCCGTGCGAGGCCTGGTGCAGGGCGACTGCAAGAAGCTCATGCGCGGAAGGCTCCGGAGCCGCTTTCCGGTAGGCCTCCTCGGAATCCATGGCCCCTTTCCGGTAATTCGCCCAGTTCATGGCCTGCGGCGCATACCACAGTCCCGTGGCGCATGCCGCGGCCTTGCGCATTTTGATGTCGGAGCTCATGAGATCCGGCGCCTGACCGACCGGATAGATGCCGCCGCCGGGCATGTCGGCAGCCGCAAGATAGGGGGGGACTTCAAAGACGTTGTAGGACCATGTCACTTGTCCCGGCGTCATTTCATTGAGCATTTTCCGCATCCTGATGATGGCCGGAAGCTGTTCCGCATGCGCCTCGTCCATGATATACCATCCGATCACGGCGGGATGATCCTTGATCTCCAGCGCGCGCTTCCGGTATTTCGTCTCGATCTGTTCCGGGTGGTGAACGGCGCTTGTGAAATTGTAGAGCATGCGGATTCCGTTGCGCTGCATCATGTCGAGAAGCGTCCTGATGTTTCCCCTCCAGCTGTCGCCGAGATATTCCACCACCGCATTGAATCCTGCATCATGCATCCATTTGAGATGCCTTGCGGCATCTTCCGGTTTGTTTCCGGGAAAGCCTGTGAAGAAGCCGAGGGGCATGAATGGTTTGCCGTCTATGATGGCGCGTCCCTTTTCATCGATGATGATTTCCCCTTTCTTCGGGAGATAACGCTTTGCTATCCGGATTTCAAGTTCTCTGGAAACGACGGTTCCGGAGGTTTCCGCATCAAGCAGGGAAACCCGGAGAATCGCAGGGCCGCACCGGTTCTGTCTGCCGAACGCCGCGCGGATGACACCGTTTTGATCCTTCAGGACCTGCGTGGCAATGACTTGTCCGTCGACAAGCAGTTCCAGTTTGTAAAGAGGGTGCGCGCCGGGTTTCAGGAAGGAACCGTCAAATGCGGAGTAGAGACGGATTTTTCCGTCTTCCGCCTGGAGTTTGTTGTGCGTCGGCCAGACGTTTGCAAGATGCCAGACCGGCACATCCTCGCGGATTGACAGATTGTCATAGTCTACCCAGGCATCCTTTCCCGCGGAGTCTTTGGCGGTGGCGATTGCCAGATAGCGGAATTTCCAGTCTTTTCCGGAGACGTCATCATCGGTTTTGATATATACCGGAAGCTCGCATTTCGTCCAGCCGCCCTCAAGAGGCGTCCTGTTGACATTCCAGTTGCCGAACTGATGCCTGGAATTTTTATATGCCTCCCAGGCAATGTGAGATACGACTTTTCCATGTTTTTTTTCATAGATGGTCAGAAGGTATCTTTTCCCTTTTTCCGGTTTGAAATTGAGGGGAAGCTCATATTGCGCCTGTTTGCCGTGGGGGGAAAGCCTGAGTCCCGCACTGCCGTTAAAACCGAACCGGGCGGATATTTCAGCGTTTTTGCTGATGACCCGATGTTTGGAGGCGTCTTCAAAATTCTCGAAAATGACCATGCCCGTGTTTTGCTTTGGCGCGGCATCACCGATCAGCGGGAGACAGAAAAGAATCATAAAACAGGGCGGGAGAAGAATTTTTTTCATGAAACGCCTCTTTCAAGTCCGTTTTTTCTTTGATTGACAGGAATTTTTTTTGTTCTATATTAATTATAACTTTGAAAGGGCGATTGGAAATGTCTTTTCCTCCTAAAAAAATACGGAAAAATCCCATTATTAAAAAAATATCCCCTCTCTTCTGGGAGCAGAAGGATTCCGCTTCCCATCCGAATCTGCAGATCTGCAATTATAATTTCATGATGCTTGAAAAATGGGAACATCCCCGGAATTTCGGCCAGTTCTGGCGTCTGTACTGGAACCAGAAGAAAGGTGCGCAGATTATTTTTCAGGATACGATATATGAAATCACGCCGGACAGAGTGTTTCTGATTCCCTCCCATATCGCGACCTCCACGCATCTGAGGAATATGGTCCCGCACTTTTCGATCAATTTCAAAGTCGGCGGTCCCTTTGAGAAAATCAAGCACAAGATTTTTATCATGGATCCGGATTTTCTATACGCCAGACTGCGGGAGTTTGCCCGGCTGACGGACGAAACCGCCAGACAGATGATGATCAGCAGCATTGTCGCCTATTATCTGAGCCGGATTCCGCAGGAGGATTTCCAGACGACCGGAAGGGAGGATCTCGACCCGCGGATTGCCCGCGCCGCTTACATTCTGGAACATGAACTGGCTTCCCCTCCTTCCAACGAGGAGCTTTGCCGCAGAGTCAATATGTCCCGCAACAATTTCTACCGGCTGTTTCTGAAGGAGACCAAAAAGACTCCTAAATTTTTCCTGCTGGAACTGCGGATGCATCGTGCAGTGGCGCTGCTGGCGAATACGGAAAAATCACTGGACGAGATTGCTCTTGAAACCGGATACAGCAACCGTTATCATTTCTCCAAAGTCTTCCGTGATTACAACGGAATATCCCCCATCCGTTACCGGAAGGAAAGCTGACCTGCCTTTCCGGAATGCGCAGCACGCCGGCGCGCTCACGGCGGGAATGCGGAGTCAGCGGGTTTTCCCGCGGATTGCATCCTGCCGCAGGCCTGAAATCGGCATGACGCCGGATTGCGGAAGGAGAGGAAAAGGCCGCCTCCGCGCGGACAATGAAAAAAGTCCCGCGCGTCTCCGCGTTATGCGATTTCCTCACGGGAGACAGGGCGTCCGTCATGATTCCCCGGCAGCGGCGCAAGTCCGGCACTCCCCGGAACAGGAAGAGAGGCGCCATCTGTCGTCCGCCGGAATCCGCCCCCGATTTGCTTTTCCCGGTTTTGAATCTGTGATGCCATATTCCGATGAGACTTTCTTTCCGATCTCAAAAAGAATCGATAACACATCCCCTTCATCCGTCCGGCGGAAACTGGCCGCGCTGAGAAACCTGGTTTTCGCCGAAGGAGTATCGTTTCCGCGCATTCCGCCGAACTTGCGGCATCGGGAGCCCGTCATGCGGCGGAAATTTTTCCGTGTCAGAGTTTTTTGATTTCCCGGCGGAAAGCCGGAAGCGTATCGGTATAAAGATAAGGATTCGTCCGTTTCTGTGCGCCGAGCGATTCGAAGGGTGCATATCCGTAATCATGTCCGGAATACACGATCAGGGAGTCCGGCAGGGGATGCAGAACCTCGCGCATGGTGTGAAACATGAGATCCGGATCGCAGTAACCGCAGCAGTCGATGAACAGCGTGTCCCCGGTGAAAATCGCGGAATCGTCTCCCAGACGGTAGCAGACGCTGCTGTCATCGTGCCCGGGTGTAAAAAGACATTCGATCCAGGAGTCGCCGAACGGCAGACGCTGACGGTCGGTCAGTGCAATGTCCGGATGCGCCCGGCATGCCGGATGGGCGGCGACCGGTGCGGGAAAAACCTTCCGCACCTCCTCCAGTCCGGAGATATGATCCCTGTGCCCGTGGGTAATGAGAATGTATGCCGGATTGACCCGGGCATGGCTTTGGAGCGCGGCGAAGATTTTTGAGAGATCGCCGCAGGGATCCACGACTGCGGTGTCACCGTTTGCGGCATGAATCAGATAGGAGAAATTGTCATCCAGTCCGCCGACGGCAAGCTGTGTCACCTCGAACATTCATCCCTCCTGGCAGAATTAGAATATGATGAAAAAGAGTCCGGTCAGAAGAAAGAGGGAGGCGATGCCGCAGAAGAGGAGGCGCCGCCGGCGGAAATCTCCTCCCAGTTCCTTTGATCCGGCAATCTTTTTGAAATTTCCGTTGCGCAGATATTCCGTGAGACGCCGCCGTTCGTCTTCGCTCCTGAAATAGTCGATTCTCTCGTGTGGTCTGCGGCGCATGTCAAATTCCCAGACGGAAAGTCAGAATGATGACTCCGCCGATCAGAATGCTGCTGATGAACAGGGCAATCAGCAGCGGCAGTCCGACGCCCAATCCGATCCGGAAGAGCTGCGAAAAGGAAACGGAGGCCATTTCCGCAAAAAGATTGACTTCCGTTTTTGCGGCCGGACTGGGACGGTGGTCGGGAGATTCCAGACGTCCCTGCCGGGAGATCATTTCCAGACGGATCAGCTCCAGGCTGCGGCAGGCTTCCGCAAGACGGATCTGATAGTCATGAGCGTTGACATCCGGTTCCCTCAGTTTTTCAATTTTTTTCAACGCCTCGGCAAACTGCATTTCCGCGGCATAGAATTCATCCGCCGATTTGCGGTAACGGGCGGATGCGGCGGCAACTTCCGCCTCCGCCTCCGTCAGGCGTGCCGTCAGATCGGATTTGAAACGCAGGAACTCCTCATGGCGCAGGCGGAGGGCATGTTCCGTTTCAGAACTCATCTTCTCCCTTGTTTTGGGCGGAAGCGGCTGCTGCGGTTCCTCCGGATGTGTTTCCTGGATATTTTCTCCGTCTCCGGGCGCGCCGGACGGTTTGCGCGCGGCCTCCGCGATCTGACCGCTGATCCGATGCAGGTTGTCTGTTACAAAAACTTCTTTGCTCATTCCGAAGTCATCCCGTTTTCCTTGATCCCCAATATAACATTCTCCCCGGGAAACTCAAGAAAAAAAAGGAAAACCCTTTCAAAAAAGTTTGCGATATCCGGAAGAGATGGTACATTGCCGGATGAAAAAATCAGGATGCGGAGTGAATTCCTCCTGCCGTTCTCTTTCCTGAAGCATGGTATTTTTCCTGATTTTTTTGCGCGCTTCTTGATTTTAACACTTTTTTGTGTATACTAAAATATACACTTGTGGGGAGCTTATGTCAGCGAGGAGTGGAAAAGTTGTCCGGCAGGCGGAAATCATGCGGTACGTATACAGCTGTCTGATGCACAATCCGTCCGATGAACCGCAGCCCCTCGGCGAACTGGAACTTGCGAAGAAGTTTCGGACAAACCGTTTGACGATCCGCCGCGCGCTTTCCGCTTTTGAAAACGACGGCAGGCTGATCCGGATTCCCGGACGGCGCGGTCTCTTCATGAATCCGGCGGCGGCAAGAGCAATCGGCGACTATTATTTCCTCGGGATTATGACGCAGGAACGTGCGAATCGTTATCTGGACAGCGGGACGCAGCTTCTCATCAGCGGTTTCGCCGGCAAACTGCGGAATTTGTCCGCCGACTATCATTATCTGGAAATCGCGTCGTCGGAACCGCAGGATGCCGTGGAGGAAATTCTGAACTGCGGACTGGACGGACTGCTCTGGTGTTCTCCGCCGTCCCGCGACATTCCGGTCATCGAAGAACTTTCACGCCGGAACTTTCCTTTCGTCGTCGTCGCGCCTCCGCACAAATCCAGTTATCCGCTCCCCGCAAAGAACTGCATTCAGCCTGATTTTACCCAGATCGGCATCCTTCGGGCGCAATGCGTGAGGGATGCAGGATGTGGCAGAATCGCGTATTTCGGAACGGAAAGCCCCACCTTTCAGGCCTTTCTTGATTTTTTCCCGTGTTCCGAACGGGAGTATATCATGAATCATCGCTGCACCAGACTGGAAAGCGGAATTGCCGGAATCCGCATGATTCTTGCCGACGGAGCGGATTGCCTGGTTGCCGACGGAAGAATTTTCTTTTTCCTGCCGGAACTGCACCGCTCCCTGCCGGAATTGCGGAATGTGACCCTCGTTCTGGATCCGGTACCCCATGCGTTTCAGGTGCAGCGGAAATATCCGGATTTGAAGATCCGCATTCCCTCCTACGACTGGTCCGCTGTTCAGTGGAAACTGGGGGAGCGCGCAGCCATTCATTTGCTGAAATCGATGCGCGGGGGAGGGGGATTCCATTCGGAAATCATGCCCGTCCGCCATCCGGTGCGGCATAACGGTATTTTTAACAAAGGAGCAGATTCAGAATGATCAGACTCGGACTCTATGGAACGGGGAACCGGACGAAGGCTCTGCTGGATTCCCTGTGCAACGACGATTTCTACAAGGTGCATGGAGCTTATGATCTCAACCGGGACTCCGCGGAAGCTCTCACGTCGAAATACGGAGGAACCGTCTGCCGGACTCCGGAAGAGCTTGTTTCACTGGAAGGCGTCGATGCGTTTCTCATCAGCCTTTCGCCGTTCGCCCATGCGGAGGCCCTCAGGAAAACCATCCCCGCGGGCAAGCCTGTGTTTGTCGAAAAACCGGTTTCCTTCTCCGCGTCGGAAGTGGCGGAACTCGCCGCGCTCGCGGAGCAGCACCGCGTTCCGGTTCAGGTGGGATTCATGCGGAGGTATCTGCCGGAATCAATCGCCGCGCTCGCCTATCTGAGGGAGAACGATCCGGGAAGACTTTTCTGCGTGGACTGCAACTGGTTCCATCATGGCGACACGGAGATGAATTTCTGTTTATTCCAGCAGCCGGGAAATTTCCGGCTTCAGGTTTCGCAGATCCCGTTTCACTGCTGCCACATGCTGGATCTCCTTCTGCTGATGGGCGGACCGGTGCGGCGTGTCTCCTCGCAGCGGATCAAAGTGACGGAGCGTCCCTATCCGAGTCCGGACGATCTGATTGCGAACCTTGAATTTGCAAACGGGGCAAACGGGCGTTTCCACTATTCGAGCATGGTGTATTATACGGAGATGTCCTATCGTTTCCATGCGGAGAACTACAGTTTTAAAATGAATGCGGGCATGAATCAGCTGGAGTTCTTCCGCCGTCCCAGATTCCGGACCTCGCAGATCGGAAGCGCGCCTTCCGAGCGCAGGGACTTCCACAGTTTCAACGAATCGTATGAAAGTTTCTGCCGTCCGCAGATCGTCAATTTTTCCCAGTCTCTGAATGCGGCGAATGAAAATATCATGTATGATTTTGTGCGCATGGTCCGCGACGGAGTGCCTCCTGCGGCGGATCTGCGGACCGCCGTCCGGGTGCAGGGGCTTGCCGAAGCGATCGAGGAAAGCGGACGCCTCGGCCGTCCCGTGGAGCTTGCCACGGACGGACAACCACTCAAAGAGAAAGGCCAGTCATGATGGAAAAGAGATTCCGGAAACTGAAAATGTCCGAGATTCCTCCGCTTCCGTGCCCCTGCGGGATGACCCGCCGCGCTTTTGCCGAAGAGTCCGGCGCGCGCATTTCCTTTCATGTCGTTGAAATCAAAAAGGACGCGCAGCTGCATTATCACAAAAACCATCTGGAGATTTATTATATTCTCGAGGGGAGGGGCGCTCTGGAAGTGGATGGGGAAACCGTGCCAGTGGAACCCGGCGTATCGGTTCTGATCCGGGAATACTGCCGCCATCGCGCGGTCGGCGAGCTGAAGGTCGTGAATGTCTCTCTTCCCGCGTTTGATCCGGCGGACGAGTGGTTTGACTGACGCTCAGCCTTATTCTCTGCCCCGCCGGACACGGCGGGGTTCCGCCGCCGGCTTTTGAGATGGGGAATTGATCCTTCCGCGCCGGAATGACGTTTGACGGAAAGACGGAAGCGGAAACGCTCAAACGGGGTTCCTCGTCTGATTCCCCCTCTGTACCGCACGGCGCGGAATGGAATTTTTCCTCCATTGAAATCCGACTGATCCAGTGAAAAGTCGCCGACTGCCGCGGTCTGAATCGGAGCCGCTGGATCGTTCCGTTTCCGCACGGCGCGTTCGGCGTCTCCGTTCCCGTCCTTCCGTTCCTGACACCGTATGTTTGAAATCGGGAAAGGAACTCCCGGGCGCATGCCGGGGGGCGCCCACCCTGATTTTTAAATGTGAAAAATAGGGCGCTCACCTTATTTTTCCATCAAATCCGGCGCTCCATTTCTTGCAATTGCCTCTCCATACATTTAATTATGGAATCAGAGACCCCGGATGCACAGGAGAACAGGCATGGGAAGCAAAGCGGAACGCATCGCGCAGGAGCTGCAGAAAAGGATGAGCGGAATGAGTGGCGGGGAAAGACTGCCCTCGGAATCTCAGCTTGTCCAGGAGTTCGGAATCGCGAAAATGACGGCCGCCCATGTTCTGAATCTTCTGAAACAGCGGCATCTTGCGGAAAGAATCCCCGGCCGCGGAACTTTCGTGGCGGAACGTCGGCGCCGGACCATAAATGTCATTGGCGGCTGCGCCCCGTTCTTTGATGTGCTGAGCAGTCTCGTCATGAAAAAATTTCCGGAACTGTCGCTGCGGCGTTCCTCCGATCCCGATGCGGAACTGATCAATGCGGTCACGAATATGCCTTTCTCATATGGAAGCATGTTTGCACCATTTCCGGACGAGATGGTTGCCAGACTGAAATCGGAAAGGCGTTTTTTCCCTTTTGCCCTGGACATGCATGAGCAGGACGGATTCATTTACGGCATACCCGCCTTTTTTTCTCCGGTGGCGGTCGCCTGGAACAAGCATCTCATGTATGAAATTGAACCGCATTTCGATCCGCGGATGCTGACGCAGGAGTCTTTCCCCGTTCTCTGCCGCAAGGCATGTGACCGGGGATGGTACGGATTCGGCAATCTTTTTGCCCGGCTTATCATCACCTCTTCAATGCTGTCCGCAGCCATGGTGCGCAATGATGACAGCGTGATTCACCGGGCGCTTGATCTTGTGCTTCCCTGGTTTCAGTATAAGGATCCCGGGGATGATTTTTCCGGCGGCCGGACTCTCTTTGAATTTGTGCCTCGTCCCCGTCTTCAGTATTACATGCGGCAGGGGCTTGATTTCGAGCTGGCTCCGTTTCCTTCTTTTTTCAACCAGAAAATCCTGCCTGTCATTTCGGAATCTCTTTGCGTCAGCCGCCAGGCCCGGAACAAGGAGCTGCTTTTTCAGATCTGCGAATATACGCTTTCTCCGGAATTTCAGCAGGCGATGTGCAATCGCTATCAGGGGCTCTCCGCAGACAGAACAATCACGGTGTCACTGATGGAGGTCCGTTCTTACCGGGATGATTTTTATTTTGCAGGTTTCAACCGGATCAGACTGATGAAAGATTTTTTCCCCGCCGCATTTTACCGGGAATTTCATCTTCTGTGCGATTCCTTTCTGCGAAATCAGATATCCGGGAAGGAATTCAAGCGGGAACTGGACGGATGCTGTAAGATCATTATGCGAAGGGCTGAGTGGTTTCGGAAACTGCGCAGCAATATGCATCATCAGCTTCAGGAACAATAATGAAATCTCAATAAGACAGGAAAGAATCACCTTAAAAAAGGAGTCTGCACAAATGAAAAAAGAGATTCTGGTTCTTTCGGCTCTCGTTACGCTTTCCGCACTGGCAGAGCCGGTTGATCTGCAGATGCCTTTCAAGCCGGGGGGTGAAACTCCTCTTGCGGCCTGGGAAGGCAGAAGCTTCGAACTTGTTACGGAAAAAGACGGAACGGCCGTGAAACTGCCGAAGGGACAGGGACTCCGCTTCAAGAATCCGATTCCCGGGAAAGCCGGCGACAAAGTCGCTTATGAAATTACCATGAAGAAAACGGCCGGCAATCTTTCCGTTCGTCTGGCGCAGTGGAGCAAAGAAGGTCATATCGGGGAGGTTGTCGGTTTCCCGGGCGGAGTCTGGAATCCGGAACGTTCGAAGGCCATCTCCGGCTATACCACGTTCAAGGGGGAGATTGTGCTCAGGGATGCCGACAAGCCGGACAAGAAAGGAATCATGCGCAAAGTCAACCGTTTTTATCTTACCGTCTATGCGCATCGTGATTCGGAAAATGTCATGGTGAAAGACGTCAAACTGAATCTTATGCCCGGACAATGATGGTTCTTTCCGTCATTGCCGCAGCAGAAAATCCGGTTTTCTGCCGGGAAAGGATGGCTTCATGAAGAGAAAATTCACCCTGATCGAACTGCTTGTCATAATTGCGATCATCGCGATACTGGCGGGAATGCTTCTGCCGGCTCTGCAGAAGGCGAAGGAACAGGCATACAAAATCAAATGCATTGCGAGTCTTTCGCAGATCGGCAAAGCCTGCAGTTTCTATTCCGATGACAACAAGGACTATCCCGTATTGCTCCGGAACGGGGACAAGGCGTCCACCTCCACGCAGTTCTGGTACAAGGCAAGTGAAAGTGAAGGCATGCTTGCCCCGTATCTCCGTCTGTATTCTTCCGCCCCGCTGGGCGGATTTTACAAGTCCGCCGCTACGACCAGCCATTCCCAGTTTGCCTGCCCGTCACGCGACTTTTCCGGACAGAGCGGATATGTTTACGCACTGGGACTCCATGGGCAGCTGAATGTTGCAGGCATGCAGAGCGGCGAAGCCGGAAAAGTCGGAAGTGTCCTCCGTCCTTCCCGCAGCTGTTATATCGCGGAATCTCCATTCGGGAATACCAGCATTTCCTACTCGAAAGCGGACTGGCCTGCTTTCCCGCACGGCAATCCGGCCTGCGGAACCGGCGATGGCGCGGGCACCGACACCCCGCTGCTGAACGGCCCCGGCAGCTGCAATGTTCTGTTTTTCGATCTGCATGTCGAATCCATTGCCCGCAACCGGATGCCGAGTTATCAGCGGAATCCCGGCGATTACAAAACAACCTTCTGGAAACCCTGGGACCGCAATGCGGACGACAACTGGTAAAAGAAAGGATCGGAAACATGGGATGCAATTATGACGATGACGTGAAAAAGAATGCCGAACGCTGCTGGCAGACGGCGCTGAACATTCTGCGTCCGGATAAAAAAACACTGGAACACGGACTGGAGCTTCATGCCGATGCTTTTGTCGCGGAATCCTACGGATTTCTGCCTGCCGCGCATGTCCGGATTGATCTTTATGACGGGTGGATCGATCAGGGACTGCACGGAATGGAACTGCGCGACCGCTATGAAGAATATGTCCTTCTGAATTTTCTCAAGGATGGAACGAACCTGCAGGATTTCCAGTATGCCATCCGGAAAGCCGGTGTCAACTGCATCGGAGTCAATGCCGGAATTGAAAACAATTCCGTTTCGGAACTCATCAAGCGTCTGAGCTATTATACCTGCCTCTGCGACAGCTTTCCGGAAATCCTGCGGCGCTGCACGACGCCGGAACAGATGCTGGAAGCGAAACGCGACGGAAAACTGGCACTTGCCTTTGACACCAATGCCGTTCCGCTTCCCGGACACCTTGAAAACCTGGAACAGGCGCTTTCCTTCCTCCGGGTATTTGCCCGTCTGGGGGTGCGCATGATGCATTTGACCTATAACCGCAGGAACCTTATCGGAGACGGCTGCGCGGAATCCGGGGATGCCGGCCTGAGCGGTTTCGGACGCTCGGTAATCGAGGAAATGAACGCATGCGGGATTATCCCCGATCTGGCGCACAGCGGCAACCGCACTGCCATTGAGGCGGCGGAGCACTCCCGGAAACCTGTGGTCATCAGCCACAGCGCGTCTGCGGCTCTGAGCGATCATTACCGCTGCAAGCAGGACGACGCGGTGCGCGCTGTGGCAAAGTCCGGCGGCTTCATCGGAGTCTGCGCCTATCCGAAGTTTCTGCGAGGCAGCGGAGATATCGCGGCCATGCTCGATCACATCGGGCATTTCGTGGAGCTTGTCGGCGCGGATCATGTCGCCATTGCCACGGATTCCGGAGCGATGGTCGGTCCGCTGCGCTACTCCCGGAAAACATATCGCAAACTGCCGCTCTTTGATTCCTGGTGGGCGAAGGATGCGGACATATCCCCGTTCGAGGAGACCGGGGAAATGTGGGACTCCATGGCATGGACCAATTTCCCGCTGTTCACCGTCGGCATGGTGCAGCGCGGATTTTCCGACGGGGATATCCGGAAGATTCTGGGTGAAAATTATCTGAGGGTATTGAAGGCGACGCAGACTGACGACTTCTCTTCAGTGAAAAATCATTAATTTCATAATCCGCTGGAGAATAATATGATGCGGCAAATCCTGTTGAAATCCTGTTTCTGTTTCCTGACTGCAGCCCTGCTGCATGGCGCGGAATATTATGTCGGAGAGAACGCGCAGTTCAAAACGATCGGAGAAGGTATCCGGGCGATGAAGCCCGGCGATACGCTGACGATTCTTCCCGGCACATATTTTGAATCCGTGGAACATGCCGGACTCGGCAATGCGGAGAAGAAAACCGTGATTCGTGCGCAGCGGGCAGGAAGTGTCCTGCTGCGGGGCGACAAGGAGGCGCCGGTCTTTCATCCTGTTTTCGGCACCAGATTCACCTTTGTCTGCGACTGGAAGGAGAATGCCCTTGCCGTCAATGAACGCGACTCTCTCAAGATTCTGCTGCCGTCGGCGACACTTCGCGATCTGGAATTTGAGCGCGGACGTTTTTTTCATGACAGGAAGAACGGTAAACTGTATATTTCCACAACTGACGGCGAGCTTCCGTCCCGGCATTATTACACGGTCTCCGTGATCCGCGGCAGCGGAATTTTCCTGAAAAATCCGGTCAATGTGACAATCGACGGCCTTTATGTCACGGGATTCTATTCTCATGAACGGGTGGAAAACCGCATGAGTTCCGCGCTTTACGGAATCCGCATCAATTTCGGAATCAACTGCACGATTCGCAACTGCCGCGCGTTTTTCAATGCCAACGGGATCCACAGCGGACACGGCGACGGCAATATTCTGGAAAATTGCACCGTCTACGCAAACGGTTCCCACAATCCCTCCTCCGGCGGGCAGCTGGTGATCTGGGGGCCGGTCAAAAACAGTGTGATCCGGAACTGCGTCTCTTTTTTCAGCGCGAAACCGGACGGTCCCGTCGGCATCCGCATTTACGGCGGCCGGGGTGAAAACTGCCGCATTGAAAATTGCATTTCATTCGGAGAACAGGCAACCGCAATCAAACTGAATGAGAACATCAACAGCTGGTGCATCGGCAATTACAGTGAAGGCGGTCTGGACGCGCTCTATACCCGCGGCAATACCGCGGGAGGGATTAACGGATATAAGACAAATGATCCCGATCTGCTGAGAATTGACCGCATCCGGCGCGATCAGCGGAATGTGCTGTTTGCCGATCCGGATCGCCACGATTACCGTCCGCAGGAGGGGGCGCCGGGCGTCTCCAGAGGGCTGCCCGACCGGAACAATGTCTTTTTCGTATCGCCTTTCGGCAATGATTCCGCTTCCGGACGCTCCCTCAAAAACGCCTGGAAAACCTTGAGGAATCTGAAACCGGATTCCACCGTTTACCTGCTGCCCGGCGTTTACGGGGCGCAGAAGATCACGGTTCCCCGTGTCCTGCTTTCCACGCGCGGCACAGGAGCGAAAGCCATTTTCAACGATACTTTTTCCATTGCGGCTTCCGATGTGCGTCTTCGCGACCTGAACTTCATCAAAGGCAAGGTTTCCGTGTCCGGAGCGAATGCCCGCATCGAAGGATGCGGTTTTCATGTCCCGTTGAAAATCACGGGAAAAAACGCGCAGATTTTTCACAACGCCTTTACCGTGGCTCCGGAATGGGATGGGACAGCGTCGGCGCACAGCAATCTGCTGCCGGACACGAGGCCGGAACCGCTCTATTCCGATGCGGCGGGAGGTGATTTCACTCTGAAAAATGCGGAGATGTTCGCCGGGCGCGGCTTTGATGCTCTGCCGGTCGGTCCGTACCGGCTGCTGCGCGAAGCGAAGCCTGCCAGAATTACCGGTCCTTTTGTCCGCTCTGTGACGGCGACCACCGCCAACATCGAATGGTGGACCGACCGCAGCGACGTCAGTTCCGAACTTTACTGGGGAGCGGATCCCTCCTGCGGGAAAAAAGTCGGGAAAGGATATGCGGGAGGCAGTTATCATTCCGCCGCGATTACCGGACTGGAGCCGGGGAGGAAATATTATTTCCGCATTGCCTCCCGTTCCCCGCTGCGGGAACACCATTCCAACACGGAACTTGCCATCGCCGACAAATTCAAGGCGCGCGAACTGGTCAAATCGGAAGTTGCGGAATTCAAAACGGCTTCCGCGGAGGCGCCGCGCCGGGAATATTTCGTGTCGCCGGCAGGGAATGACGCCAATCCGGGAACAAAAGGCGCCCCCCTGGCTTCCATTTCACATGCCATGGATCTTGCTCTCGCCGGAGATACCGTTACGGTGGAACCGGGGATCTACAGCGAACATGTCATGTTCCGGTCCGGCGGGGACCAGGGACGTGAAATTCTGCTTCGTTCTGCGGTTCCGGGCCGGGCCGTTATTGACGGACGCCGCAGGATCCCCGTCATTATGACGCTGGAGAACAAATCGCATGTCACGGTGGATGGATTCACCTTCCGGAATGTGGCGGGGACACAGGGCGCCTGCCTGCGCATCAGCAACGGCAGGGAGATTGCGGTCCGGCGCTGCTTTTCGGACGGACGCTCCAGCAGCTATACCCCCGGACTGGTGAGGGCGGAGTTTGCAGAAAATCTGCTGCTGGACAATTGCGTAATCATCAGCAGTTTTTTCGGCGGCATGTTCATGCGCTGTCCCGGTCTGGTCGTGAAAAACTGCGTCTGGTATCTGAATGCCCGGCATATTTATGTACACAATCAGCCGGATGAACCCATGCTGTTTGAAAACTGCCTTATGGCGGAAAACCTTGCACTGAAACATGTTCTGGAATTCTTCCGGGTATGGCATCTGGAGGCTCTGAAGGTAAGAAACTGCGCATTCCATCTGCGGATGCCGAAGGAGCATCGCACAATGGTTGCCTTCCTCCGAAAAAACGGTGACCGGGTTGACCGCCAGCTCAAATGGCCGGAACTGAAAGCGGGCGGAGTCGATATGAGCGGCACCATTTTCGGAGATCCCCAATGGAACATCCTTCCGAAGGGGCTGATGATGTTTTCCACTCCGCCGGAACTGGAAAAGAACCCGGAGGCTCTGGTCCGGCATTATTACAAAGAGGCGGCGCGTTTCAGCCGCACATACCGTGAAGCGGAATTGGGGGAGAAGCAGACTCCTTATGATTATGCAGCATGGAAGATCGAGGATTTCATTTCGCGCAATCCGGAATTTCTGAAAAGGAAAATCGGTTTGCTTCCGGAAGCGTTTCAGTGAGAAAATCCGCCTTCCTGTCACGGCGCCCGGCGGCCGGTTCAGGCCTGTGTCGGAAGATCGTCGGGAACATCGGGAAATGCAGCGGAATCCTTCTGATTTCACCACCGTATCGTTCCGGCGTCATCTCCCCGCATCCTGCTTGACATGGAAGATTGCCCTCCTGCGGACCGGAGCGGAAAAGCTCCCCGGATATTTTCCGGCTGAGATGCTGGATGGAGTCATCACTCTTCTCCGCGGGATTGTGGACGGGCACGATCCGCCGCGGCGGAATGCCTGAAGGGAAAGATACTGTGCGGCAAGTTGAAATAGCTGTGCAGGCAGGTTCCGGAGGTGCAGTCCCGATCCCTCGCGTGCCCGGCTCCGGGCAGTTCCTTCATGTTTGAAATCCGCCCCTTTCTTGCCCTGTGGAATATGCATGTCAGCCAAATTGATTAAGTCAAGATTTCTTATAAAAAAATTAATTCCCCATGGTAAAATATAAAAGGCATGCTAAAATAGAATCTGGCGGATCAGGATTATATTAATATTGACTTAGTCAATATGTCAAAGCGTGGAGTCAAGGCAGGCCCGGCCGGCCGGAAGAACGTGTTTCATGGCTCGTTTTATCAGCGGCCTGGCCGTGTGGCATACGCTTTGCACATGAAGCAAATAACCACGGACTGTTTTTTCATGGAATGGAATCGCAAATTTCCTGCGGCGGCACTCTGCGGACTTTTTTTCTGCGGAATGCTTGACGGACGCGAATATTGTTACCCGATGGAGAAAGACAGTGATTTCAGGGCGACCTTCAAACGGGATTTTGACAAAGTCTGTTATGTTCCGAACGGAGTGACAGGCCGTTGTTTCAAGGCAGTGGTTCCTGCGGACAGCGGAAAGGGATTCACGGTGCATTCCGGCAATCGTCAATACACCCGTTTTCCCGTGGAACTGCATGTTTCAGGCATGTTCAAAGGGAAAGGAACTTTTACCATCGGTTTCATTGTCTACAACCGTCAGGGGAAAATCTACTGGATTACCAAAGCGCCGGGTTCCTCCTCTCCTCCTTTTTCCATTCATTCCGACCGTTGGGAGAAGAAATACTTTCTATTCCGCCCTTCCGAGGAAAATGTTCAGGAAATCACCGGCTTTCTGACCATGGTTTCTCTGTCGCCGGGTTCGGAGATCTATATGGATGACATTCGGACAAGAATCATGGAGCGGCCTGCCGCTGCCGGTAGAGATGGATCCGGACGATGAATCGGGAGCAAAAGGCGAACAGGGATTCAGGAAGCAGCTTATGTTTTTCGAATATCATTTTCACGGATGCATCGGTCACAAGACCACGGAACTGAACCGCGAGGCGTATGAGGAGATGTCCGTCTTCCTGAAAGAGGAGGGAGAGACCGACGCCTTTCTTGCCGCATTTTCCGCTGCCCCGATCGACAATCTGACGGCATGTCTGGAATTCTGCGGGGAACTGATGCATGGGCCGCCGCTCTCCGGAGCGCAGCTCACGGGCGTTTATCTGGAAGGACCGTTTGTCCGTCTGGCGGGCGGCATGACCGAATCCCTGCTGGCGGCGCCGTCCCTGAAAGCGGCGAAACGCCTGGTTTCCGCCGGACGCGGCATCATCAGAAATGTAACCGTAGCCCCGGAACTCTCCGGAATCCTGCCTGTCATTGAATGTTTTGCTTCGGAGGGGATTCCTGTTTCCGCCGGTCATTTTTCCTGTTCCCCGGAAATGCTGAATACGGCGGTTTCCGCCGGACTCTCTTCAATTACGCACTTCTGCAACAATGGCGAAGGAGCTTTGCGGAACGAAAACGGGGTCTATTTCACAGAAGGTCCCTTCCTCGATATTCTTGCCGACGACCGTCTGACGGTGGAAATGATCTGCGACGGCATACATGTGAATCCGAAATTAATCAAAACCGTCTGGCGCGCCAAAGGCCGTGAACGGTTCATCGCCATCACGGACGGGTGTGCCGCCACCGGACTTCCCGGCAAACGACTGGTCTTTCCGGATCCCGCCGGAACTCCGGCGGAATTCGACGTGCGCAACGGCGCGCTTTATATCGCCGGAACCGGAAAACTCACGGGAAGTCTGGCAACCATGAAGCGGATTCATCAAAACTTAATTCAATTCTGCGGAATGACCGATGCAGACGCCGCATACGCCTGCTCCGGCCTGCCGCGCAAAAAAGCAGGAGTTCTTTAAATGCATGAGGAAATCTGGGCCCGCCAGCGGATGATCGCGGACTACACAGGCAGGGCGCGTTATTACAAGCTGGCGGAGCTGCCGGAACGTCAGGCGGAACTGATCCGCGGAGAAAAAGCCGTGGTGGTTTGCGGAAATCTGCTGCGCGCCTATGTCTTCGAACGGAATCTCTGGCGCAAAAAAGCGGAATCCGATCTGGGCGAAGTCCGGGAAGTGACGTCCGGCAAAGATCACATTCTGATTGAAAGCGCCGCCGGTTCCGAGCGCATCACCGTTGCGGAGGATCCACTTGAAAAGGAAGTTTATTTTGTGCGTGATGTGCATTACCGCAATGCCGGAGAGGCCGTTTTCCGTTCCAGTTATTTCAATGAGGGGCCGATCGCCGATTTCACTTATGTCTCTTACAAATGGATGTCGCGCAAGATGAATCAGGGCGGATATCCCTTCAGCAAAGAGTGGAGCGATTATCTCGCCACTGCGGCGAACAACCGGATTTTCTACACCTGTTCCGGCCATCTCTACTTCGGGGAAGCCTATCTGGAAACGGAGCTGGACCGCATTTCCGACACGGAGCGCGAAGATACGGAACTGGCGCATGTTTTCAGACTGCGCAGGCCCGTGAACGGTCCGCTGGATCTGCGGTATTTCTGGTTTTTCGGAAAAGGCGGCGAGGAACATGCCGGCGTGCTTTCCAATGTGATGTGGCATCTGGACAAATCGCCGGTGCACGTTCCGCAGACCGATATGCACGACTTCGTGGAAAAACTGGTTTCGATCTGGCCGCGTTCCGAGCTCAAGGGGGAGGAAGAGGCGGATCATTACGCCGCACACTATTTTGCGGAATTCTTCGGACAGTTCAAGAATGGTTATCGTCCGCCGGATCAGTTCGGCTGCTCCTGGCTGGAATACGATCTGCTCAAAGCCAACGAGTTTTACCGCCGCTGGAAACTGACGGGAAAAGCCGAATACCGGGAACGCACGGTGAAACTGCTGAACTTTTATCTTTATCATCATTACGCCGGCGCTTCGAAACTGACTTATCCCTTCCATACCGGCGACTTCATGAAAAACATCATGCCGTTCTGCGAAAAAACCGGCTGGGGGGCGCCTTTCGAGGCGGAGGCGCTGGATTCGCTGGCTCTGCCGGAAATGATCTTCGACGCCATGACGCTGTATCTGCAGGACGAGACGCTGTTCCAGAGCCAATATCCGTTTGACATTCTGGATGATGTGCTGAAACTGCAGCAGCCGGACGGACATTTCCGCCGTCTCTACAATTCGGATCTTGCGCCGAAGGAAAAAGCAGGCTGGATCAGCCAGTATTCCGAGACACAGACCTGGATCCCCGCGCTTGTCAAGCTGTATCAGGCGACAGGAGACGAACGGCTGCGCGCCGCTTATCTGAAAACTGCGGAACGCTGTCTTCTGGATCTGGAGGAATCGGGGATGTTTTCCATGGGGGGCTGTGAAACGGATTACCCGGATTTCTGGGATGTGGACGGCTACCGCACCATGCTCTGGGCGTTCCTGGATCTCTACGATCAGGAAAAGGACGCCAAATGGCTTGCCGCCGCGGAAAAGGTCCAGCTCTACGGCAATATCATGCAGATGGGTTACAATGTACCGAATGTGCCGGGCAGTTTCTACGACCGTATCTCCTGGAAGTCCCGCGGCATGATCGCAACAAGTTATTACACCTGGCCGGATTACTCCCGCACCCAGTGCACCGCCACCGGCAATCAGTCCGTGGCATGGGTCGCGTATCTGCTGATGCGTCTTTACAGAGCCACCGGAAAGGCCGTTTACATGGAACGCGGCATCGCGGCATTCCGTCAGGTCATGCTGCACCGGGACGGGAAGAGTCTGGAAGGGAATCCTCACAGGGATCAGATCCTTTACAGCATCTACGAGAACAATCCGCAGATGGACGACGAATCCGGTCTTTACAAGCACAGCTACCCGGAAAACAGCTATTCCCTCTTCATCGACCTTTATCTGTATCTCGGCGTCATTCTGCGGGAATTCGGCGGCGTCAGCGTCGATACCCGGCGGAAACAGGCATTTGGACTGGATTGCGTCAAAATTGTGAGCGCGGACTGGAACAAAGGAGTGCTTGTCATTCAGAATGAGCTGAATCGGGACCACATCACCTCTTTGTTCATGAACGGAAAAGATAGCGGCAAGATTTCTTTCTGCGCAGGGGAAGTCAAACGCATTTCGCTTGCAGAACAGGCAGAAACAGCCGGCTGTCAATTTTAAGGAGGAGGAAGAATGCAGTATCTGAACATGCTGCCCTATCAGCTGCGCGAGGCTCTGGACAGAAATTATCCGGCGGTTCTGCCGCTGGGGGTCATCGAATATCATGCGGAACATCTGCCGCTTGGCGTGGACTGTTTCACCTGTATTGAGGCGATCCGGCGCGTTGAAAAACGCCGTCCGGAACTGGTGGTGCTTCCGCCGTTCTATTACGGCGCGGCATCGCTTGCCGTCGCCGGACCGGAACGCAACGGCACAATCCAGGTGGATTCGGAAAAGATCATTCCTGTTGCCGAAGAGATTTTCCGCGGACTGCTTCGGGTCGGATTTCGCAACATCCATGCGTTCATCGCACATCAGACGGAAGGGTTTGAGCAGGGCATGCCGACGGATCTGGCATTCCGTTTTGCGGCACGTCATGTGATCTTCGAATGGCTGGAGAAAGAATCCGGCGAAGGATGGTGGGGAACGGAGAAGTTCAGTTCCTATTATTCCGGCAGCAATGATCCGTTCCAATGGATTGGAGTGCATCCGATCCGGAGCAGGGAAACGACGGCGGCATATGGGTGCGACCACGCGGGGAAACTGGAAACCAGCGAAGCCATGGCCATCTGTCCGGACCATGTCGAAATGCATCGTCTGGATGAGTCGCTCTGGTTCAGCCGTCCGGGAAAAGAGGCCTCGCCGGAATGGGGCGACGGTGCGCTTGAGGCTTCTTCCCGGGACATGGAAAAAATTCTGTTCGGCGGGATGAGGCAGTAACCGGCCTCGGAATGCAATCATCCCGCTCATGAGAGATCCGTCTGCTGTCACTGTCATTTCGCCGTGGCGGATAAGCTCTTTCTGCAAGCAACGGAGTCCGCCGTTTGATCATGCAGCGGAGAACGAATCTTCCTGTGTGTTACGCCGCCAAGCTGGCGGCTCAACTCCAGAAGTTCCGGTTTCGGTTTCATGATTTTCGCCTCAGGATTCATCTGATCTTCCTTTTTCTTTTCGATGCTCTTTCCATATGCATCTTCTTCCTGTTTTGTCAGATGAAGTCTTATGTTTTACGCAAATCGCAGAGCCTCCAGCGGATGAACATTCCGGAACGGGCATTGGGTGTCCAGCTCTGGGCCATAAAAAATCTTCGCAGTACCGCTATTTCACAATCAGTTCCGACGGTGCGCTCCGGTAGGAGGCCTGCACTTCGATTTTCAGATAGCGTGCAGTCTGCTTCGGGAATTCCAGCATCTGTTCGCTGGCGAGTTTCACTTGTTCTCCGGCTTTGATCCAGTTTTTCCCGTCCGGAGAGGTGGATACCACGACTTTGTCAAAAGGCGCCATGCAGCAGAATCCGACTGCGGAGACCTCTTTATTTCCGCCGAGATCAACTGTCAATGTGGATCCCCGGTAGGCGCTGTAATGATTTCCGCGCGGCATGGAGTTGCCGTCCACCAGGAATTTTGGAGAAAAACGCCAGTTCATTCCCTGGCCCTTTTCGTCGATGGTGCAGAAGGTTGCAAGATTGACCGGGACATCGGGAATGAAACCCGCCATTTCCGAGATGCTGATCGCCTGTTTTTTGTCGGCGGCCCCTCTGAGTTTCAGCCGGATTCCCCTGACAGATACCGGCTCAGGCAGATACAGTGAGAGCATGCCGTTCCCGCATGTGGATTTCATCTTCCCGAGTTCTTTCCAGTTCTTTCCGTCCCCGGAGGCTTCCGCCACGCCTCCGGCAAGATTGGCTCCGATCAATGTAACCGCCTGAATTTGCAAGGTTTCCGGAAGCTGACATGTCAGAGTGGCAGTGGCATCCTCCCTGGTATAGCTTTGCCAGCGCGTGTCCATCCTGCCGTCGAAGGCCTGGGGGATGCTTTTCGGGTATGCGGTGGCACTCCAGGAACCCGAGGTGAAAATGTTTTCTGCTCCGGAGACTCCTGCCGCGGTCAGCAGGACGGCGATCATGGTGAAAACTGCTTTGTTCATGATTGGACTTCCTTTCCAGGTTGTTGAATCAGCAGGTTACTTTTATGACCGGAAGGTCTATGAGTGACGCTTCCGGCGGCAGCTCCAGGCACAGCTGTCCATTGTTCCATGAGAACGGGACGGCTTCTCCCGATTCCAGAAGGACGGCAGAGTGCGGTTTCTGTTCCATTCCGGCAATGACGATGCGCCTGTCATCCGGCGGCGTCATCAGATGACAGTACAGCGAACCGTCCTTTCCGCGGGTGATTCGTCCCCATTCCGGTTCCGGGAGCCCGGATGTGCCCGTGCCGTAAACGGCCTCGCCGTTGACGGCGAGCCATGCGCCGATTTCCCGCAGCCTGCGGATGGAAGCTCCCGGAATGGCTCCGTTCGGCAGCGGTCCGATATTCAGCTGGTAGTTTCCGTTTTTCGAAGCATTTGAAATCAGATTGCAGAGTAGTTCTCTGACGGATTTCCAGTGAAAATCCCGTTTGCTGTATCCCCAGGATTCGTTGAAGGTGCCGCTGGTCTCCCAGGGGCGGCTGATACTTTCCGCAGGAAATGTATTGTCCGGCATGGAGAGGTAATCAATTCCGGCATTGTTTCCGTCCGGATGATTCCATGTCACCCCGATTCTGCTGTTGACGATTCCGCCGCGGGAATGAATGAGATCCATCAGGCGCTCCAGGCGTTCCGGAGTCAGCAGGGGACTTTTCGCCCAGCAGTCAAGCCAGAAGAGGCGGATGCCGTAATTGTCCAGCAGTTCGCGAATCTGGGGAAGACATTTTCCCGAGAAATATTCCCCGTATGCCTGCTGTGACGGCTGAACGATTTCAGGATCGCCCGGAATCGCCGGCCAGTGAGGTTTCCCTCCGCCCGCCTCATGCCAGTCCAGCCAGTGGGAATAGTATGCGCCGAAGAGAATGCCTTCATGGTCGCATGCCTTTTTGAATTCTCCGATCAGGTCGCGTCCGAACGGCGTTTTTCTGACGACATTGTAACTGCTGACGGAGGTATCATACATGGCGAATCCGTCATGATGCTTTGCCGTTATCACAACATATCCCGCGCCGGCATTCCTGATTTCCCGCGCCCATGCCGCCGGATCGAATTCCTCTGCTGTGAATTCGTTGGCCAGGGCATCGTATTCCTCATCCGGAATCGGCCCGCCGTCCGGCCAGAGCGCCTGATATTTGATCCATTCGGCATAGGCGTTGCGTCCCTGCGCTTTTCCTTTCCAGATTCCGCCGGGAATGGAGTAGAGTCCATAGTGGATGAAAATGCCGAACCGCAGGTCTGTGAATTGCTGCAACAGATCTTTCATAAGAAAGGGTCTCCTTTATTGTTTCGGTACAACGATTGTATTGCCAAGAGGATAGCGCGGATCCACATGGACACTGTCCACACCGGTCAGTTTGATCTTCAACGGGGAGCGGTCCGCCGGATCGCTGATGGCCACGCTCAGTTCGTAGGCATGGGCAAGCTCTTTCACGCCAATGAATGCCGGACGGCTGACCGATTCCAGCGGTTTCGGATAATTTCCGGGAGCGAAAATCACATATCCCGTTGTCTTTGTCCTGTCGTCCCGGACGGCATGGACGGTTCTGTCGAACCGCAGGACTTTCATCTGCGGATTCGCCGCGAATGCCTGCGCCTTTGTCTGGTCTGCCTGGATCAGAATGGTGTAGGCACAGCTTCTCCCCATCGGATTGCGTCCGTGGTCGATGTAGGCGAGGGCAAATTCCCCCCGGGTGGGGGTGTAATACTTTTCATTGTCTTCGTATTTCTTTTCCCGGAATGATTTGGAGGCCATATCCTTCAACGGATTGTTGTCCGGATTCCTGAGATAACGTTTGTAGAAGTAGGTCCAGCTCTGCCGGCCTTTCTGGAATTTTACCTGAGGCGCTCCTTTCCAGATCCGGTAACTGTTGCCGAGATTGTCGCCGAGCAGACTGCCGTCCTTCCAGGCCGAAATCCTGTTTCCGGAGGGAATCTGCTGAAAGATTGTGGTAACGGCGCTGCCGCCGGGGGAATTCCCGGGACGGGGGTTGGCTTTGACGATGTCGCTGACGGTAATTGTGATTCTGTCATCGAAGAAAAAAATTCCCTGCCTGAAACTGACATCGCTTCCTGTGAAATACATTCCCCAGACTCCATTGCCTTCCGGAATCGTGACACCTCCGGCAAAGTTGTTTCCATTGCCGTACATCGCATACCCTTCAAAAATTTCGGCGGGAGTCCGGATTACGCTGGTTGCTCCGGGAATATGATTCCAGTTCCACCCCCCGGTCCGGAAGGCGTCTTCGCCGTCGATGGAGAGGAACAGGGAGCCGTTGCGGCTGTTGCGTCCGTAGTTGTTGTTTTCGAGCCAGCCGTAAATTTCCAGCCCCCGGTGACATGCAAGCATTCCGGCGGCGGCTGCCATGACTTTACCCCGGCGGTGAACCGCCAGGGCGGCCAGATTGAACGTCATATGTCCTTCCAGCGGCAGAGGAGTCAGGCCTTCCGCAAGGAAGCGGCTGCTTTCTCCGGTTTTCCTTCCGTTGAGCGCGCTCAGATAGAGACGCGCCATCCGGCGGTCGGGCGTATCGATTTTTGAAAGAAGCAAAGCTATTTCGCTGCCGTCAATTGTCAGGCGGTCACCCGCCCGCATGGGCAGATTGATTGGAGTTTTTCCGTGATCGAGCTGGAAATTCAGCGCATACGCATATCGGTAAAGTTTTTCGCGGGTGCTTCCGGCGACGGCGAATTGCGTTCCCTCCAGCGGAAGAAGCTGGAACCTGATCAGCGCCGGAATGGCGTAGCTTCCGTAGGCGGGATGATGTCCGCCGTGATGATGAACCGTCCCATCCTCGCCGAGCGGCGACTGCGAGGCAAGCGAGAGATCGTAAAAACGTTTCAGGACGCGGAAACGCTGATAACGCTCCGCCGGATCTTCCATCATTGCAATGCAGAGCGGCACCTGTGACGTGTAATTGAAATAGAAATCGCAATTGCCCTGCGGAGATTCCATCATCATCTCCTTTCCACCTGACAGCCAGCCTGCAGCTTTTGCCATTTCGTCAAGAAGCCCGGCCCGCTTCAACTCCTCCCGGAGCGCATGGAGCGCGGGAGGCCAGTGACGCCAGCCGTATCCGTTGCCGATCCATCCGAGATTTCCATTGCCCTGGGCATATCCCTGAACCAGCATATAGCGGCAGAGCGCCGTGCCGATCTCCGCGGCACGTCTGCGTTCCGTTCCCTTGAGGCGGGGCAGGAGAAACTGAATTTTACGAAAGAGCGGAAGAAGTTTCTGCTTGAAATCAATGGAGCCCTTCACCGTCAGCGGGATCGTGTTCTTGAAACCGAATTCCAGCGCGGGGCCGGAACCGTTTCCGGAAATTCCCAGTGCGGAAAATTCTTTTTCCAGTTTTTCCACGCTGTCACAGGAGAGCGGCGAACTGTGCATGAGCGGATGACTGAAACGTTCCGTCACCAGTTTCAAATCTCTTTTCCCCTGTTCTGAAATCTCTGTTTCGGGAAGGAATTCCGGAAGATACGGACGGTTGAAGGCGATGTCGCGGCTGCTGAAAATGGTCTTCCCTGGTGGGAGTTTCAGCATATCCTTGTGTCCGATCCACGGCTGGACATGGTCGGCGCGCCAGGCGTTTGTCACATAGACGGGGCGCAGTTCGTCGATCCGCGCACTGCCGGCTTCCGGCGGAGCGGTCAGAACAATCCTGCTGATGGCTGTGCCCGGTTTGATCCCGATGTCGGAAAAGGGGCCTCCCATCGGGCGCCAGTAACGGAAATTGAGGTTGAACCAGGCCTTTCCAAGAGATTTGCCTCCATCGAAGAATTCCACATGAAGCCTGCCGCTGCACGGCTTTTCCAGATAGAACCACATGCCGAAGGCTCCATCCCTTTCCGGAACGGTGACACGCGGGAAGCGGATTTCCAGTTTCCCCGATCCGTTCCACTTCCAGAGACGCGATGACGGCGGGCTCTTGAAATGGTCGCGGACCTCTGCGGTTTCCCCGGATTCCGCGCGCCAGATTTCATTTGCGCCTGATGCCGCTGCCGCCGCAAGAAACAGCATCGGGATAAGAAGAAAACAACTTTTCATTGACGGTTCTCCCTGTATTTGAAAACCGCTGTCGCGGCTTCCAGATTGTAGTTCTGAATCTCGAATTCGGAGCGTCCAAGCGCCCGGATCTGTCCGGAGGAAGCGGCAGGCTCCCAGCCTTCTTTCAGCCGGATGCGGGTTGTGACATTTTTCTGCATCCGATATCCCGGGCCCGGGGCATCCAGAAGCGGATTGAGCAGATCCATGCGCAGCATTCCGTTTTCTGCATGTGCCATGACAATACACGGGGCGGAAACCGCGCAGAGCTCCCCGAAATTCACTTCTCCCGCTTCAAACAGAGCGTATCCGGCAAGATTTTTTTCCGGAATATGGACGATGTGGGCGTTCCGGTCGCGCCGGACGATCCGGAAGGGAAGTTTTTCCGGGGAGCTCCTCCAGAGTTCCGCAATCCGTTCCGCGCGTTCCGCCCGCGACGGGAGGAAGACCATATATTCGTATCCGGCATTTTCCGGCGCCGGACCGTGATCAAAGTAAGCCAGTTCCATTTCCCCTTCGTTGGAGATGATTTTATTGTGCAGTTCCGGATTTTTCTCATTCCAGTAGGGATGGAACGGCCAGGCTGTTTTCCCCCGCCGGAACCGGACATTGCCATTGCGGAACGCATAGCCGTTTCCTGCCGAATCAATGAAGAAACCTTTTCCCGCTTGAAATTTCGTTTTGTCCAGTTTTTCAAGGGAGTTCTGAAAGAGCGTCGTTGCCACGGGCGCGCTGTCCGAAGCTCTGATTGCGCTTCCCAGCATCAGCATCATGCCGTCGAAGGCGAAAAGGGATTTGCGCGCCCGGAAGCTCGTGTCGATCCGCGACTCCGCACAGCGTTTTGCATATTCGGCGCGCCCGAGATACCAGACCGGCGGACCGACCCGGAGCGGGTCATCGAGTTCCGGAAGTTCCTCCTGCAGTTTCATCGCCCACATTCCGGCGTCGCCCTGTGCGACGGCGCCTGCAAATGACTCGCCTGTCAGAGCTTCGACGTTTTCAAAGTGCTGGCGCAGCGCCTCCGCGGGGAGAACGCGTGCGGTGGTTCCCGGCCAGAAGTTGTAGTTCCAGCCCCTGTTCAGAATGAAACCGCTTTTTTCCGGAGTCTCGCCAAGAATCTGCATCTGCCCGAAATTGAGATAGCGTCCCATGGTGTTTCCATCTTGAAATGCGTAAATCTCATTGGCGAACATGCCGTTGCGCTGTCCGCGCACAACCGCCATTCCACTGCCCTGCCGGTGAATCATGGAAACCGCATAGTTCAGCGCGGCACTTCCTGTCATGGGATCCGGCAGGATTCCCGCTGCGCGGAATCGGTCTCCCGCCGGAGTTTTCCTGTTGTAAAAGTGTTCAAATGCCAGATAGCGCGCTGCGCATGCCCTGTCCAGTTCTCCCGGCGCTTCGGCGATCCACGCCAGAGCGGAGGCATGGGCGAAAGTGAATTTCGCGCACTCTCTCCAGCGTCCGGAGAACATATGCGGTCCGTACGGATTGGAATAAAAGGCCATTGCCATCACCGCTTTTCGCATCAGGCGATGCATCCGCTCCGGAAAGAAGGGGGAATTCCGCAGCAGATGAACCGTCCGGCAGATCGGTTCGAGAGCCGGCAGATTGTATCCCGCATAAATCATGGAGTGATGCGTCATCGTGCCATCCGGCCATAAATCCCCGTTTCCGGCGGTGAGATTGAGCCAGCGCTTCAGCGCAAGAAGGTCTCTCCAGCCGGTGCGCGGATCATCCTGAAGGAAAATCACGCCGATGCAGCTCTCCAGGAGTGTGTTATAGAAGTCGGCGTTGCCGCTGCACTCCTTCCGGTAAAGTTCATCGACTCCTGCAATGAAGCGAAGACGGGCGATCAGTGCGTCGAAGCGTCCGGCTTTTTTCAGCTCCTCCCGAAGCAGACGCACCGGGGCGATGAAGCTGGTCCGCATGCCGTAAAAACTGCCGTGCCCCTGCTGGATGACCAGATCGGTCATATCCAGCATCAGGCTGTGCCACTGTTTGCGTTCCCCTTCCGGCATTTCGCCGAAATTCAACGCCCGCCCGACGGTATGCAGATCGCCGTAAAACGCCGGGATGTCGCGAATCTGTCCGCTGACGAATGTTCCCGTCCGCCGGAGCGCCCAGCGGTTCCGGATCTCCTGCAGTCGATTCTTTTCATCCGGCTGAAATGTGGTGCCGGCAGGAAATCTTTGCAGAAACTCTTGTCCGATGCGTTGTAACATCCGCATTTGTCCCGGGGAAAGCTTCTCCGGTGTTTCGATTGCAATGCGGGGCGCCGCGGGATCAAACAGGGCAACGGAAAACGGGGATTCGTAAGCGTCCGCCTCCATCCAGAGAGGTTGTTCGGAACTCAGATCGCGCCTGGCGACATAAGGCATTCTTGATGACGGCCGTACCGCGCGCACATCCAGTTCGCGGCGCGGCGCGAAATCATCAAGGAAAAGGCATCCCTTTGAGAACCCCCGCGGAGCTGTGATACGCATCACCGCCGCACCGGAAGCGGGAAATTTTGCCAGATCGCGTCCGTAAAGAAGCGAATTGAAGGTCCAGCCCGTGAAATTCAGATTGATGTAAAAGGTGCTGCCGCCGATTTCAAAGCGAAGGTTTCCTCCGATTTTTTCCGGGCAGAAGATCCAGGCAGAAAAGCCGCTCAGATCGCAGAAGGTCACCCATTCGTAAACAATGGGATCCGGGGATTTTCCCGTCAGATGGCGGAAGGCTTCCGGGTTGCGGAATGCAATCCATGCATCCGGTTTGTCCCATTCCCAGCGCAGCGACCGTGAGCCGTTTTTCGCGTAATCCGCCGAGATGGTCAGTTCCGAACCCGGCCCTGCGGAGAAATCCCCAGGAACCGAATCCGATTCAAAGGTATAAGTCATAAAGTCCGGTCTGCGTATTTCATAGGGAGCTGCCGCGCCCGCCAGCGGCGCCGCTGCAAGCAGCGCTCCGAGGTGCCATGCGTTTTTTCCGATATTCTTTTTCATTGCTCTTCCTCCGGCATGCTGCGGTTCCGGGAACGCGGCATCTCCTATTCCGTGCACGGCGGCTGATAATTCTTTTCCCCGCCGTACTGTTTCCATTTGAAATAGACATAGATCAGCGCCGCGGTCGCGATCATGGTGAAAACGGCGTCCCAGACAAAAATGAAACGGTATCCGAAAAAATCGACCGCCACTCCCCCCAGATAATTTCCCAGAATCAGCAGAAGGGAGCGCACGATGGCATTCGCACTGCAGAACTGTCCGTATTTATCCTTCGGAAAGATCATGACGCCAAGCGGCGCGGAACAGACGTTCTGCATGGCATAGACGACACTGATCGCAATGCCGACAGCGAAAAAGGACCCATAGTCCGTCGTGAAGAAATATCCCCAGATGTTGGCGGCGAGAATCGGCACGGCGCTGAGCAGATACAGGAGCATCGGCGAGAACCGGTCGACGATGAATCCCATGGCAAAAATCACGCCCAGCGACACGAGAGCGCCGACCGCGCCGACTTTTCCGAACTGTTCCACTGTCATATGCAGGTCTTCGGTGGCGAAAAGCAGATTGAATACGCTGCGGCAGGTGGTCGAGACGCTGTGAAGTCCGAGTCCGAGGAAGAACATGAGGAAAAAGGGCTGGCGGTAGCATTGGCGGAAATAGATGACGATCCACTCCAGAAGCCGCCGCAGGAGGGAGTTCCGCTCCTTCTGATACTCGGCCGCCGGCGGATATTCCCCCTCCCGGACAAACACGCACATCAGCATGAAAATCACAAAGTAGGCCGCTCCGACGCCGGTGAACACCCATGCCGTATTGATTTTCACCAGAGGAAGAACATAGAGGCTGAATACCAGCGTCGTCAGGATTCCCGCGATGTTCGAGGCCGCAATAAATCGCCCGAAGAAACGCAGCGGAATCACATCCGGGGCAAGATAATAGTAAACCGATCCTACAATCAGGTCAAAGAACTGAAACAGAACCGCGCAGAGCGCAATCAGGAGAATCACCAGAGCATTGCCTGTGAGCCCCATGTTCCAGGAGTGCGCATCCAGAAAGGCGGCGAACTGCGGCATCCAGCCGAGCAGAATCACAAAAAGCGCAACGAAGGGGGTTGCGAACATGAGATAAGGCCGCCGTCTTCCCCAGCGCGAACGCGTCCGGTCGCTGGCAGTCGAGAGCACCGGATTCATCACGGCGTTCATTGCCGAAGGCAGATTGCCGACGACGAGTCCGATCAGCGCGGCCGAAGCATGGTAGTCCTTCAGAACCAGAGGAAGCACCGTCGGCACCATCATCCATGCCATCAGCGAAAAACAGCATCCGCCCAGAATCAGCCAGAATCCGACGAGGATGACGCCGAACAGGGAATAACGCAGCGTTCCGATCTGATAAGGTTTATGCTCAGTTTCTGTCTGGCAATCCGTCATATGCCGTTCTCCGGAGGCAAGTGCCTGCATCTTCTCTTTCTCCGCCTGATTGTTCCTGTCATGCCGCAGGGGGAAAAGTGCCTTTATTGAATCCAGACGGATTTTCTGCCGACGAAATCGACCCGGAGAACCCCGGTCATCTTCTGTTCTTCAAACTTATTGTAATAACGCGGAACTCTGACCGTGTTGCCGTCCAGTGCCTGGGAGGGCGACAGGCTTGCGGCATGTCCGTCAAGGAATATGATATTGCCGCTCGTTCTGTGGAACAGTGCAAATACGCCGCTTGCCGTTGTTTTTCCTCCTTCCATTACACAGAAGGGACCGTTCCAGTCAAAACGCCAGGCTTCTCCCAGAAGAAGCATCCGCGATGTGTTTTTGAACTGATTCAGCGGCATATACTGAAAAACATTCTGCATATGGCAGCGGGGAACGGCATAGGTGTGAACCTCGCTGATGCCCTGATAGAGGCTGAAGGCCTCCGGGCAGATTTTCTGTTTCAGATCACTGTTTTTCTGAAATCCCGGCAACCCGGCTTTTTGGTAATAGAAGAACCATGACGTTTTACGTCCTACCGGCTGTTGGGCAAAAATAAAGCCTTTGTTGTCCTCCGCGTAATTCAGGAGCAGTAAACTCAGCTGTCGTTCCTGATTCAGGCAGCTGATCTTCCGCGCGTTCATTCTGGCATTGTTCAACGCCGGCAGCAGCATGGCCGCAAGAATGGAAATGATTGCAATAACGACAAGAAGCTCGATCAAAGTGAAATTTTTCCAGCGGGACATGAATAGATTTCTCCTTTTATTTGTGAATGATTCTGCAAGTGCAGGAATGTTCTGTTTCTGGATACGGTCACCGGCAGCAGTGCGGAGCGGCACCGCGTAAGCCCGCTCCATGATTTTATTCTTGAAAGAAAACGTTCCGGTCATGGCATTCTCCTTTTTTTTGATTGCAGGCATTGCCGGCTTTCCTGTTTTTCATATGGCAGTCATGCTTTTTGCTTCCGCGGATGGAATTCCCGTGCTTCGAACAATTCATGTTTTCAAGTCCGTCGTAATGCAAACCCGCATTTTGACTGCCGCAGAAAATCCTTTTTTGTTTTCTGGAAGCGTCGGGACAGGAGTCTGTTTTCTGTTCTTCCATGCTGGAAGGAGATGCTGCCGAGTGCCGCCAGTTTTTTTGTTACGCTATTTAATTATAATGCAGTTTTTGTTTTGTCAAGATTCAGTTTTCATTTTTTTTAAATATCTGATTCGTTAATTGAAAAGAGCGGGGGTTCATGCTTCGTCGTTTTTGGAAAAATGATTCGGGGAAAGGCTTTGAAATTCGTAAAAATAAGATTTTTCTGCGTAAAAAACCATTTTTTCTTTAAGATGTTCCGGAGCTGTTTTTTTCTATGTTCCGGTGGATGAGGAATCTGTTTTCTCTTTTTTCAGAGGGTCTGATTTTTCTTTTTATTATTTAAAAAGAAGAAAAAATAGGATTTTTTTGATTTAGATTATTGTAATTATGATACAGTTTTGCTATTTTACATCAAAAATAAATGGAATGTCTTGAAATTCAGCTCGGAGGTGTCTTATGACGGAAAAGGGAGAGAAAAACAAACGGGGGCGGAAAACCGATAAGCGCGATTCGCTCCGGGAACGTATTTCCGAGGATTTGCGCAATGGCGTCTTTTCCGGCAAGCTGCCGGGACTGAACGTGCTGGCGCAACGCTATGGAGCGTCTCCGGCAACCGTGCAGCGTTCCCTGCGTGAACTTTCGGCATTGGGATTTGTCGATATCCGGCCGAGAAGCGGGACATATGTGAAACTTTCGCGCGAAGTGAATTTTGTCTTTTTTGAAGATCATATGGCGGATTCTGCCAAAGGTGTCAGCCGTCCTTCCGGTTTCCAGGCGGAGTATGGAATTCTGTATGACGGACTCCATGATACCCTTCGTGACGCCGGGGTCGTATGCCAATTTTACCAGGTTGACGGCAGTTCTCCGCGTTTTCTGAACGACAATGCTCTGGTGGTTGCTCTCTTCACCCAATATGTGCAGGAGTTTGCCTACCGCTTTTTGGAGAATACGAACTGGATCCGTGTGATGGGGGCTCAGGACTATAATTGTCCCGGCGGTCATATCACTTACGATAATCTCCGGATCGGCAGGATGGCGGTCGATTATCTCGCTTCCGCCGGATGCCGGAGAATCGCCTGCATCGGAAGTCCCCGCCTGCTGCTTTTCCGCCAGCGGATCGATTCGGTTCTCGAAGAGTGCCGTGTCCGCGGAATTGAAATCCAGCAGTGGGAGGTTGACCTTCAGTCGATGCCGCTTTCGGAAATCTGCCGGAGGATCGGGAACGGCATTGCGGCAGACCGCGAGGCCATCGCGTCCGGCGAACTGGGCATTTTCTGCTGTGCAGACCATTTTATGGTGCCTTTGCGGCAGGAGATGGCGGCTGTGGGGCTTTCTCCGGAAACAATACACCATCTGTCATGTGACAACAATCCCTGTTTCCTGCGGGGCATCTATCCTCCTCCGGCAGAAATAGATATCGGAATGTACCGGATTGGAGTAGCTGCGGCGCATCAGATTCTCGGACCCGCCGGGCAGATCAAAAACAAATCGATGATTTCTCCGGAACTGATCCTCCCGGATCCCGGCGAATATAAATGAAAGAGGCGGAACAAAATCGAAAACATACGCTGTTCTGGGGGAGAGCTTTCAGAACCACAGGGCGCGGACATACTATCGGACTTTAAACGGAAATGTGATGATTTGCAAATGATTTTAGCGGATTTTGTGCGGGAATGCGGATTCCCGGCGGAGGTCGAGGAGCTCTTTGCTCCATACTGGAAGCCTGAGAAAATATCGGATGTGATGCCGGAGCATCTGACAATGGAATTTTTCCATCACTGGATGCCATTGCTCGAATTGAAGAATGAAATTCCTGAATCCCGGATGGAATCTCTTTCTGCTGCTGTCCGCTCGAATACGGCATTGCGCATATATGCGAATCTTCTTGCGGGCTGGCTGCTTGAGAGAACTCCTTGTCCGGACGCCCGTAAACTGCCTTATCCGGTTGCGCTGCTCGGTGAAGAGGGGGCTGGTCTGTTTTCGCTCATGTCGGCGATGGCTTCGTTGCCGCGGATTGCCGAAACTTATGCCCGGCTCGGACTTGACGGATCATATGTGAGAGGAACGGCAAAATGGATTTCCGGAACAACCTCAATTTATGCTGCGGCTCATCACGGCATTCCCGGAACCGACTTCCGTCAGCATCGCTGGCTGAAACTCTCAATTGATGGATGTCTTTTCCGAATCGGGCGTTTTGAGTTTTTGATTCACACGACGCCGGATTGGGTGCCGGCACTCTACCGCGATCGCTTCTCCGGGCGCATTGAAGCATTCTGCCGTGACGGCTGGCGTATCGATGAAAATGGGTTCCGCTGCAACGAAGGCGGCATGGCTGTAACGCTTGATCAAGCTGGCCTGGCGGTGACAGGAACCCCCGTCGACCCCGAAACCGGACGAGCGCTTCCCGGCGTGCGAAAGACGATCAATCTCAGATTTTTCGAACCGTTTCTGAGTCCGCATGAGTGGGTCCCGAGCGTCCATATCCCCGGGGGAGGTGGCATGACTCCGGAGGTTGCCGGGGAATCGCTGCGCGAGGCCGCCCGTTTTTTCCGGAAACAGTTCCACAAGGAGATTCAACTGTTTGTCTGTGAATCCTGGATTCTCAATCCTGCCTGGCTGGAACTGCTGCCGGACTCAAATCTTTCAAAGTTCATGCGTGAAGTCTTTCTTTTTCCGGGGCCGCCGGAGGATGGCTCCGGACTGTTTTTCGTTTTCGGGCGGGATGACGGGGATTTCTCCACGTATCCGGCGGACAATTCGTTGCGCCGCGCATTTCATCGTCTCCATGAATCAGGGGGAACCTTTCGTTCCGGCGGCATGCTGGTCCCTGTTGACGGTCTGGAACGATGGGGTGAGAGCCTGTACCGTTCCTGATATGGAGTTTGGGTTTCGGGAGGTATTGTTGCACCCGGAAATGGAACACCTTGTCCCGGCATCAAATGCCTGAAGAGATATAGATCCGTATTTCGCATTCCAAATGCGACTTCAATCCCCAATATGGATTTCTTTATTTTTTTGAAAAAATAAGCTTGAAAAATATTTCCATATGGTAATATATTATATAAAAGAAAAAGAGGCCCTGAAATCATTGCAAAGCGGAAAAATGCACAGGCAAATCGGTTTTCTCATTTCCCTTCTGAAACAGTTCGGGGGCAGAATTTTTGAAAAAATGCTGCAGGAATACGGCATAGGAGAATTCAATGGCCCGCAGGGGCGGATTTTATACATTCTCTGGGAACAGGAGGACATTTCTATTCAGGAGTTGTCTCAGAGAAGCGGGCTGGCCAATGCGACCCTGACCAGTATGCTGGATCGAATGGAGGCAAAAAAACTTGTTTTCCGGAAGGCGGACAAACATGACCGGAGGAAATGTCTGATTGGACTGACGGAAAAAGCCCGATCTTTGAAAAGCGCCTATGAAAATGTATCAAAACGGATGACGGACATCTATTATCAAGGGTTTTCCGATTCCGAAATCGAACAGTTGGAGTATCAGCTCCGCCGGCTGTTGGAAAATTTGCGGAACCATGCGGAAAACAAGGATTAATCACGGAAGATTGCTCAGGAAAGGATTCTGCCATGGAATTGTATGAGGCCATTCGGAAACGCCGGACGATCCGGGATTTTTCAATGAAACGCGTCCCGGAAGAGGTCCTGACGCGGATTCTGGAAGCCGGAATGAAAGCCCCTTCGCATGATCATGCCAGGGACTGGCATTTTGTCGTACTTCATGATCCGGAACATATTGCCGACGTGCTGCGGCATGTCGGACACGGTGCGGAGGTCCAGACCGACATCATCGATCACTGGGATACAGCGACAAAGTGCCAGAAAGCCATGTATTACGACGCACTGCCGAAACAGGTCAAAATGCTCTCGCGGAGCCGTTGCCTGGTGCTGCCGTTTTTCCGGGCGGGAACAGATTTGATGTCTCCGCGCGACATCAGTTCATTGAATTCATTTGCATCAATCTGGTGTCTGATTGAGAACATTCTTCTGGCCGCAACCGCAGAGGGATTGCATTGTGCTTTGCGCATTCCCATCCAGGGAGAAGAAGAGTATGTGCGGAAGACGATTCATGCTCCGGAGGGATACCGCCTTCCATGTTATCTTGCCGTCGGATATGCCGCGCCTGATGCAAAAATTATTCAGCAGCAGGAGATTTCATTCAAAGAACATGTCCATTGGGAAAACTGGTAGCCCTTTCTTTTTCTGTCCGCATTGTCAGCGTCCCGGACGGCGTTTCTATTCCGCACTCGGACGGAGAACGCCGTAAAAGGCATGTTTTCCTGGTGACGTTTCACGCTTGACTCCGGATTCTGGCCGCTTATTTGAGTTTTTCTGGATTCAAGCCGCAGGATGCGGACGCACTTCGCAAAAGGCCATTCCCGATTTCAAGGCGTCCGATTTTTCTCATCAGATCATACCCGGTATTCGGCTTGTTCCCGTTCCGCTCCGCCCTGGACGGGAAAGTCGAGGGAAATATTTGGAGTCATACGACTTTTTCCTAAAAACGCCCTCCCTTTCCAGGCTGGTTGAACAGGCATTTCTCACCAGGTCATGTGGTCCCGTTTCCGGGGACAACCGCTGCCAGGAGATATCCCGCGAAACGGGTGTGGACAGTTACGGTGCGCTCCAGATTGCCTTGAATTTTTCCCATGACCCGCGTGACCAGTCGCCTGATTCCGTTTCCGCATGAAGCATGCGCGGCGCTTGTTTCAGTTCGGATACGAGTTTTCTCCAGTCCAGATTGCCTTCTCCGGGCGGATTATGGTCGTCGAATGCGCCGTAATTATCGTGCATGTGGCAGGTAACGGCCTCCGCACCGAGATCGAGCCAGGACCCCTGCCAGTCCCGTTCCCCGTAGCAGTTGGCGTGGCCGGTGTCGAAACAGATTCCCAGCATCGGATGGGAGAACTTGTGGATCAGCTGGATGAGCTTCATCCTGGCGGCATGGTCATCCGTGCCGTTTTCAAGGGCAAGTGCGATTCCGCATTCCGCCGCGGCGGGAAGCAGTTTTTCCACGGCAAAGGCGACGCTTTCCCACTGATCCCATGTGATGTGCAGCGTATAGCTCCGGATGCCCCACGGGGCAAGTTTGCGTAAAAAGGCGGCATGTTTTTCTACAATCTTCTTCAGCGCCTCCCGGTCCGGATTGGATATGTCGAACTGCGGCCCCCAGTAGGCATGACATGCCGGAAGGTTCATGCCATGGCTTTTCACCGCCCGTGCCGTTTTTTCCAGATACCCCGGAGTTTCCTCGTCGCGGAGTCCCCAGACGGGATGCGCCACAAGATCGGAGACTCCCCACGAGGCAAGTTCTTTCAGTGTCGTTTCAAAAGCTTCGTCCGGCACCTTTTTCCATTCGACAAAATGAACGAGTTTCATTCCTTGTTTCTCCTAATGATTTCAGTGGCACTTTCCAGCAGAAGGCGCATGGCATGGATGGAAAGCGGATTGGAGCGGGGCGTTGTCTCATAGCCGCCCCGTCCGTAATTCCAGGCGTTGGGGATGTATCCGGTTCCGCTGCCGTTATTCAAGATGGCGCACATGGCAATCTTGTCTGCGAGCAGGAGTTTGCGGAGGATCAGTCCGGCTTCCGCAAACGGTTCGCACGGAACGCCGAGCACTGCCGCTGGTCCGAAATCGAGAAGGGAAAGTTCAAACTCCCCTTTTTTCGGATGTGCGGCGAGATCCAGAAGGCATTGTGCAAAATACTTCAATACAACCGGGCTTTTCTTTGCCAGATCCTCGGCGGTGAGATTGCCGACGGTGCCCGGGGAGAACTCCACATCCTGATAAACTTGCAGAATGTCTTCGGCTTCCGCGATTTCCTCCTGGGAAATTTCGCGCCCCGGCACATTCAGCTTCGTATTTCGGAAGCGGATATCAAAACAGGGAGACGCCTTGAGCGTCTTGAAACCGCGGATCACGGCGTCCGCGTAGATCCGGCCGATCCGTTCCGCCTCCTCCGGGCTTGTCTGCGGGCGGGGATCACGCACATCGAAGTGGTTGATGTCTCCGGAACAGCCGATGACCGGCATGACCATCGAGCCCGTTCCGAGTTTTTCCTCGCTCAGGCGGCGTGTCCATCCGGGCCAGTCGCCGGAGACCTCGTTTCCTCCCGTGGTGTCGGCGTGGTTGCAGATGCCCGCGAGCAGAAGTGTTTTCCCGTCGCTCGAAGTGAATTCCAGCAGCGGGATTTCCGGATCAATCTCCCCTTCCGGACGCAGAATGTCAGGATTCAATTTTCCGGGATTGCTCCATACGGAACCGTCGCGCATCCAGAAACGGCGGTTGAAGCAGCATCTTCCCTCGGAACTCATTCCACTCCGGAGGGTTCCAGGAGTCATTCCGGAAAGGGCTTCTCCGACGGCCTCCATGGTTCTGGCGACCGCGAACGGCAGATACTTTTCCTCATACCCGCCGCGTCCGATCCGGACTTCCGGCGCAGTATGGCAATGGGTGGCCGTGACGCAGAGCACCGCCGGGATTCCCTCACGCCGCAGCTCCTCTTTCAGCATCGCGAACATCGGCGGCGGACAGGCGATGAGATCATATTGAATGAGCAGGGCCAGATCCTTTCCGCTCCGGAACGCCGCGACCCGGACTTCAAGGGTGTCGCGGATTTTTGTCCAGATTCTCGTGTTGAAATATCCCGCCAGACCCATTTTAAACGGCGGATTGATCTCTCTCCGTGCATAGTTGAAATGCAGTTCACTCATGACAGACCTCGGATTGCATTGTACCGCGGACCGGCGGCAGGTAGGCCAGCAGATGCGCGATATCGTCGTTTTCACCAATGAAAATTTCCCCGTCGGAGCCGGCGAGCATCACGTCGGCGCGGTGGACGATCCAGGTCTTGGGCATTCTCGCGCGCAGGATCCCCTCGTCGGTCATTCCCTCCTCCGGCGTGTAACGGAAGAGATGGCAGACATCCGCATCCAGCCCGGAGATTCCCCAGAGCACGCCGTCGCGGTTGAAGCAGAGCGCGCGAATCCGGTTTTCAATGCCCGGCTTGCCGAGCGGGATCAGGCGCTTTGCATGCAGGTCGAGTCTGGCAAGGATGCCGTCCGCGGACGTTCCAAGATAAAACGTTCCGTCTCCGCACGGCGCCGCTGCCGTGAGCGTATTGAGATATTCGCGTCCCGCCCCGCACGGCAGTTTCAGGAGTGTCTCTTCAAATTGTTCCGTATCCGTGCGGAAGGCGGTCAGATAACCGAGCTGTCCGGAAAAATAAATTGTATCCCCGTATGCAAAAAGGACTTCGGAAAGGTTTGCCCTGCGGACAATATAACGTTTGAAGCAGGGATATATGCGGAAGTGCCCAGATTCCGGGTCGAAACGGAAAAATTCGCCGCCGGGGAAGGTCAGTCCATAGATTTTCCCCCGGTGCTCAATCATCCGGTAAATGCCGTCGCCGGGTGCTGCCGTGCCGCAGTCGCTGATTGCCTGGAGCGCATGCGGCGGAAGCGTGTAATATTTGGTGAATTCGCCCCGGTCGGTGGCTTCCCGCTCGTGGAAATACGCTCTTGCTTCCACCGTATTCAAGCAGTGCAACCTTCCCGCTCCGCCGTCCGGAGAAAAGGTGCCGAAATAGAGTTTCCCGTCCGGCAGGAGAACCATGCTGCGGCAGACTTCGGAGGGATTCCCGAATTCCGTCAGCGGCTGGAAATAACGAATCACGGGAAAATAGACGAACAGACGCGGCGTGCCGCCGTAAGCGGCGCCGAACAGCACATGGGAGGACGGTTCCTGAATCAGCGCTCCGATCCTGCCGCATCCGCGTGGAATCAGGGGGGTGGTTCCGGACATTCCTTCCTCCTGCGCAATCAGGGTGCCGCGCATCACGAACGGCGAATTGTCGCGCGGCGTCACCGCGTAATATTCCCAGCGGTCGGCGGGAAGCCCTTCCGAGGGCGGCACGACATCCCTGCCGTAAAGAAGGCGTGCCTTCTCCTCCGGACGCTTGTCCACGCCGTTCCGGTTGTAGATGAAAAGGGAAAGCGCGTCGCTGCTGCCCTGCCGTTCGCCGCCGAAATACAGTGTGTTGTCCGAGGTGCAGCAGGCGGACGCCACCACGTTCAGGCAGGCGAACCCCTCAACTTCGATGCGCCCGAGGTCCTCCTGTTCCAGTGTTTCCGGATCCAGCGAGAAGATGTGCGGCGGAATCCGCTTGATTCCCTGCGCGTTGTAGGCGCCGAAGTAGAGCTTTCCATCGTGACCGACGATCAGCATGCGCGGGAAGAAGCGGTTGACCGGATAGCGGTCATGTCCGGGCGTCTCCTTTCCGAGAATTCCCAGATCGCGTATCGTACCGAATTTGCCCCGGCGGGGATCGTATTCAAAAATATGATGGGTCATCCACGTGGTGCCGTAGAGTTTCTTTCCGTCGCGCGACGGAAGAAGATTGAAGATTCCCCGCCCGTTGTATGACGCCCAGTAATCGTCCGGGAGTCCGACGGGAAGCGTTTCCAGTTTTCCTTTGTCCGGAAGGAAGCGCAGCAGATTGCCCTGACTGTCGGAGGTGTAGACACACCCGTCCGCCGGGGAATAGCAGGGACCGAGAAAATCGTGTTCGGCAATGCGCCCGTAATCGCGGATCTCGCCCGTTTTCAGATTGACGGCATGGAAGTGGCAGCGCAGAAATCCTGTGATGTAGACTTCGTCGCGTTCGGGATTGTAAGTCATCCATCGCGCCCCTCCGCCGGGAACGACGACGCCGAAGTCCGAGGTCGTTCCGCGTGCAGGATCGTGGATAATCAGGTGCGAACCGGTGAATTTCCGTTCCGGATCGTTGCAGACATGCCAGTAATGATAGGCGTCCTCTCCGACTGGCGGGGCCGTCATATGGGTGGCGGCGAGCAGCTTTCCCTCCGGAGTGAAACAGATCGCGGTATGGATTTTCGAATGCGGGTGACGGAGGCGGTCGCTTTCGCCGTAACGGATGACCTGTTCCAGATCCGCGACCTGCCGGATTGTGTCCGTCTGCGGATCATAGCACATCAGACGGGCGAATGATCCGGCGAATCCGACTTCGGCGCACAATGCGAAGTAGACTTTGTCGTCAGGCGAGGCCGCGGCGGCGTAGATTACGTCGTGATGCGCCTGATGTTCCGCAAACCGGATGGTGATGTTTTTCTGATCCGCGATCTGATCCATGGCTGTCTCCTGCTGCTGTTCTTCCCGGACGGGAAATTTTCCCCGTCCGGAGCTTTGTTTTATCACCTGGTTCACTCAATCTCCTCCAGACGGATGTCATCAAACCAGACCGTGCCGGACGCTCCGATGATGCTCGGCGCCAGATAGGCGACTCCCCCTTTCATGTCCGGAGGCGTCTGCACGACAAAACTCTGACGGAACCATCCGCGAGTTCCGATCAGTCCCTGCCATGGATGGAAATTGTTTTTCCCGGGAAGGGAAAGACGCATCCGTCCGCCGCAGTTGTTCTTTTTCGGGACGACATTTTCGAGGCGGATAAAATAGGAAAGGCAGTATTTCGTCCCGGGTTTAAGTCCGGAAATCGCCTGTTCCGCACTTGCATTTCCCACGGAGGAAAGCTGAATTCTGAGACTCTGTTTTCCCGTGACGAAATGATCCTTGTCAAGAGAAAGACTTCCCGACTGAATGCCCCACGCCCCGGCGCGGCGCCGTCCGTTCCGGATAACCGGATCGCTGCCGAAATCGGGATCCTTCACCAGATTTTTCGGACCATCCACATTCCGCAGAAGTTTTCCGAAGGAGTCAATGTCGTGATAATCCCTGACGAAGGGCCCCCAGACATACCGTTCGGCGGGATTGTGTGCGCGGCAGCGCGTGAAGTTCGCACGGAAATCCCCTTTTTCGATTCCCCGCATGTTTTTCTTGGGGATCGCAATTTCCGCAAACCATTTGCCGGGAGCGGACGAGACGGCTACTTTTGCCTCGCTGTCCCAGGTCCGGTCGCAGTCGAGTCCCGCGCCGATTTTCCGGCATTTCTGGTCGGCGAGCGAACCGGCGGCGTTGATCATCAGCTGGTAGTAGATTTTCTCGCTGTTTTCCGGATAGAAAAAGAGTTCGATCGAGGTGTCGCTCCACATCTGGAAATCGTCGCGGGCGCGGGGAAGCGTCCGCTTCACAAGTATTTCATCCGGTTCCGCGCAGACATACGCGATATAGAGTGTTTCCGCATCTTCCGTCACCAGGACGAACGTCTCCGGATAGCTCCCGCCGACTTCCCGATTCAGCGCCTGCAGTTTCAGCATGACTGCGTCTTTCCACGCTTTCTCATCGGGATTTCCGTCAATGGCAATCCGTTCCTTGGCGGGAAGCTGTTTCATCGGGACGGCAACCACCGCTTTGTTCCTCCTGTTTTCCAGATATTGCTTCGCACGATTGCGCATACCATCAAGAAAATGCTTCCGGATGTATTTGACGCGCGCCAGAGCGTCCGGATCCTTTGCCGCAAGCTTTTCGGCGAGGTCATAGCGCTTTGCAAAATCAGCAAGGCGTTCCGGCGAATAGATTTCTGTCCAGACCTCGTATTCGGAGGGCGCCACCGGCCGGGGACCGAGACTGGTGTTTACAACCCGGGAGGCGATCCGGTCGATCCAGATGTCCTCCATCTCCTCGTAAAGTTTCTCCATCGTGTCCGCGGCCGCGCCGAACATGGAAGCATAGTGATCCTTGAGAAGCGCCTTGTAGTCACAGGCATTGTCCCACATCGCCTTGCCGAAGATGTAGACGTTCAGATAGTTGAAGAGATAGTTGTCCGTTCCGGATTCGGTGAACGCTCCGTTGATGTAAGGACCTGCTTCCGTATAGAATTTCCCGAACGCGCGGGGGGCCAGATTCGGCACGCCGTCGATCCGTGTGCCCTGATATTTCGCGGCGTAATTATACAGCGAGAGATCCTGATTGGGCACTTTTTTGTTCCATGCGAGGATCAGTTTCATCTGATCGTCACCGCTGAACGTTCCGCTGCATGGGGTCTGGACGTTGAACGGTCCGCCAACGCAGAGCTGCACGTGCATGTTGTCGGGTATTTCGCATGCCGGAACCGGAACGGTATAGTGATAGGCGAACATCGTGAATACGCCGGGAATCTTTTCCGCTTTTGCCCGCCGAGCCAGGCTTGTTCCGAAGTTCCAGAGGAAATCGGAGCGTTTCTGCGGATCCGATTCCAGGTGTTTCCAGCATTTTTCGCAATGGCAGGGATACAATCCGTCCGGCAGGGAGATGCTGAAGTAGTGGTCCTGAAACCCGTGCGGCGGCCATACTTTGAGCGGAATCCCGCGTGCGGAGGGCGGCTGTCCCGCCATCAGCGCTTTGAAATCCCGGTAGATTTCCTCGGAAACCGCGCTGGAATAGCAGAACTGCGGAGCGCCGGGCATATATTTTTCCATATGGCGTTTTCCGTCCGGGCGCAACGCGAAATATTCCGGATGCGTCTTGCCGTAGCGGTCGCCAAGTTTCAGGAGTTCGATTCCGTGCATCGTGGGAGTTTCATCGGTCTGCATCCGCCACCTCCACGCGGCGAGATTCCGTTCGCGCGAGATGTAATTGCCATATGGATCCCGGATTTTGCTTTTGTCGATATCCTCCCAGGCTCCTTTGTAGATGCCGAAGGAGCGGATGTCGTTGTCTGGACGGTCGAAGATGTCGATTCCGGGAAGTTTCAGCGCTGTGTATTTCGGGATGATGACACCGAGTTTGTTCGGAAAGAAGAAGCGGACCTTTACGAAACGTTCCAGAAAATCATAGACGCCGAACAGTGTTCCATGTTCGTTGAACATCCGCCATATGCCGCCCTTTTCGAGAGCATCCTCGGCGGACATGGGTTTTCCTTTGTCCTTCCCTGCAAAGCGTTTGAGAATCGGCGCATCCTTTCCCAGAATGTAAATTTTCTTTCCGTCGCGGCGGATGACGAAGGAGTCGCGCCACTGCACCTTCCGGTCGAGCCCGAGTGCCCGGGCGGATTCATGATTTCCGAGAATAAACGAGATTTTTCCGTCCGTCGGCCTTTCCCGGATCGGAATCTCCGTGTCGAGCGCCTGTTCCAGATGAGTCTTCAGCTCTTTTGCCGCGAATCGCGTGATGCTCAGGGCGTCACCGGCGACAACGATTTCCATTTCACGGGAGGTGCGCGGAATGGCGAGGGTGTCATTCTCCTGAATCCGGATGACCCGCGGCGGAAGATTCTTTTTCAGAAAACGCTCTCCGGCAAAAAGAGGACACGCCGCGAGCGCCATGAGAAAAACGAACTGCATTTTACGGTTCATTTCCTGCTTCCTTTCTTGAATATATCAGTTATGGTTGCGCACTGTAAATGTATTTTCCGGACGAATTGAACAGTTCCCGGAACGAGAGCGCCGTGACATGAAGATCCATGAAGAGCGCGTTTGTCTTTGACGAGTGGCGGCATTCCACCGCGCCACCGGCGGTAGGGGATCCCGTTGCGCTGAAGGGATAGCCGGTGATGGCGAATCCGCTGTTCAGCTTCCAGTCGTAGGCTTCGGCGAGATAAGCCCAGCGGCTGGGGCTGCGGAGCCTGGTGACAAGGTTCATCCAGTAACGAAAAGTTCCTGTGCTGTCGATGCCGCTGCAGTAATAGTTTCCGAGGTAGCTTTTGACATGGCCCGGTCCGTTGTCGCGCCAGGTCGGATCGTCGGATGAGGCATTGCAGCTCCGCTCGTCGGAAGGGCATTGCAGGAGATTGCCCGGTGTGGAATGCCAGTGGTAGCGGTCGGATTGGATCGTGTAACGGAGAGAGGCATACAGGACCATGCAGTAGCGCCAGGAATCCATGGCGGCAGGAAGATCGTCAAAAAGATACTGCCCGGAAACCGGTGGAAGATAGGACTTGTAGTCTCCAAGATAGATTCCGACTGCCGTTCCCTGCTGCCGGAGATTCGAGATGCATTGCACCGCCTTCGTCCGTTCCCGCGCGGCATTCAGCGCCGGAAGCAGCATCCCGGCAAGAACTGCGATGATCGCAATCACGACTAGAAGCTCGATCAGTGTAAAAGTTTGTCTTTTCCTCATGGCAAATCCTCCTTTCTTACTCCAATTCGTTGAGAATACATTTTGCTTCATCTTGCATAAAACCGCATGCCTGAAAGGCTTCTGCGTATTCACAGTGGATCTGCTGTCCACGGAAACGTCCCGTCATGATTTTGTTCTGCACAATGCAGTCATCAGGATTCTGGCATTCATACATCCGGATCAGTTTGATTTTCTCCGTCATTACGGAGGAAACATCCACGAGATGGGTCGGATGAAACCCGAGCGACTGAAAGGAAAACTCGTAAAAATAAATTTCAGGCATCAGGCGCGCGATTTTCAGTGCCCGGAACAAAGCTGCCGTCGTCATGATGTGATCCACATGCCGGTCCGGCACAAAATGGGTGAAAACTGCGCGAGGACGGATCTCCCGGAGGTTGTCCGCCATCTTCCGGCAGGTGCTTTCCGGCGCGAAGGAATTTCCGTCGATCTCGCCGAGAAAGAGGAGCTCCGCCCCGACGGCGGAAGCAACGCGCTGTTCCTCCTTTGTCCGCGTGGCGGCACATTCCTCTATGGAAACCCCCTGTTCGATCAGGCCGCGCTCTCCTTTTGTGAAATCCCACAGGTGAAGGTTAAAACGTTTCCGCATCCGGAGAGCTGTCCCGCAGCAGGCGGTGAAATCATCCGGATGCGCGCAGAGAAAAATAACATTTTTCATGATTCAGCCTTTTCCCTTTGGAATTTGAAACCCTTTGATGCATAGATTGGTTCGCGATATTTTCCCCTCGAAGATCTGCCCGATTCCCCGTGCAATCATGGCGCCCAGCGTCCGGCATTGTTTCTGAAGAAAAATGCGGTCGAAGGACACCAGCGGGATTCCGTTCGGATTACAGCCTTTGAGTTCCTGGTCCGTGGAGTGCGGCGACAGAATCGGAACGGCACATCCCTTCGGAAGCACCTTCAGCACAGTCCCGAGCGTCCGGTGGGAACAGTAAACGCCGTCAATCTTTTTTGCTTTCAAAAGCCGGGGCAGCGTTTTCCGGATTTCTTCCGGATCGGGGAGGAAAAAAGCCGCGGGATCCATTTTTTTCTCTTTCATTTTCGCGGCAAAAGAGCGGAAACGGAGAAGTTCATTGCTGCAGAAGAGGGGACGCGTGCATCCCCGTTCCAGAAAAAACGAAGCGATTTCCGCTCCCGCGTCCATGTCCAGCGCATACCAGTTCCGCTCGGGATGGCCCCATTCCGGATAATTCGGGTTGCAGATGGTGAGGACCGGATAATCGTCTGCGAGCATCCGGTTGATGACGGAAAAGTCATCCGGAGTCTGCGTGTGCCATACGATGCAGTCGCATCCGCTGTTTTCCAGCTCAAAGGCTTCTTTTTCGGGGGTATTTTCGGAGCGGGGCAGCATGGTGAAGCTGCAGTTGTAGCCGAGCGAGTACAGTTCTTCGGAAAGTCCGCTCAGGAACTGGGAAAAGATCAGCCCGACATAGCTGTGATAAATCACAATTCCAACGGTATGTTCCACCGAACCGGATGCCGCGGGATTGGTGAATGTTCCCTTCCTTCCCGGCAGGCTCATCAGGAGACCGGCCCCTTTCAGACTTTCCATTGCGCGGCGGAGCGTGACGCGGCTGACGTGCAGTTTCTCCGCCAGATCGCGTTCCGGTTCCAGGCGTACGGGCTCCGTTCCGCTTTTCGCAATAATCTGCAGAAGATAGCGTCTTACCGACTCCGTTGTGAGCAATGTCTTGTATGGCGGCATGGCAATACCTGTCCTGATTGGTGTTTTGGTATTAAATATAACACCATAAAGATGGCAGTCAAGGCTGCGGGCGAAAAAAACATAGAATTTTGCAGTGTGCTTTTCCCGGAAGAGTCTGTTTGTATTGCGGCATATCAGGAGGCGAACCTGATTCGTAAGCCTCGAAAGAGTGAATGAAACAGCAGAGTCGGAGTTGCATCGCGGGAATCCGTGTTTATTAAAAAAAAATAGGTTAATGCCGCGATGCTCTGCATCGCCAAAACGACATCGTGCTTTCCTGTGAGTCCTGCCGTGGTCCAGCAGCGTAAGCTGGCTTCCGGAGACGAAATCCCCGATACCGCGTATGTTTGCATCGCGGCAGTTCATTTTTGTAAATGTCATGTGCGAGGATAAGTGGTTCTGTTTCTCAGTACAAAACAGGTGACACTTTTCTCCATGTTAATAAATTGACAGTCAATAAGATGCAACAATGTATCATATTCTGTCAAATGAGAATAAAATAGCATGAGGAAATGTGATTGCAAATCAAGAATATATGAATAATGGAATAGCGAAACTCCGAATCGGCTTTCAAGGAAAGGCGATCCGGAAGGACCTCACAGATAATGCTGTATCGCAAATTCCGAGCCATATGCGACCTACCAGCGATTAGGAATGCAAACTTCGAGTGAGGCTAAACGGAATTCTACAGGTAAAAAATAAAAGAGTATTTTTGGAACTTCCAATAAAAAGTGTCCAAAATACCCTTATCGTATCAAATGGTGGAGCCGAGGGGAGTTGAACCCCTGTCCTGTGACGTCATTGCGACGATATCTACATGCGTATTCTGTCTTTTCTGTTTTTCGTCCTCCGGCTTTGCCGACAGGCAGGCGGCTTTCAGACTACCTCATCTGAAATCTCGCACGCGGACCGATGAGTAAGATCTTTGTGCCAGGACACTGCTGTCGCCCTCTCTCTCAGTGTCCGTCGGAGAGAGGACGTCGCCGTCAAGCGGCGAGTGCGTACTCTTCGTTCGCAGTTATTGGTTTGACCGGTGATTAACGAGGCAAACGATCATCCTCGGCATGCAATCGGCACTCCGCTCGTCCAGTCGAATCCGGAACGGCCCCTGCCTGATGAAACCGTAATATATCATATTTCGGCCGATTTGCAAATCCCCGGCGGCCGTCCGGTACATCCCGGAAGATTTTCTGCCGGACCGGAGATGCGGGCCTCTGCGTGCTTCCCGTTTTTTCCGCCGACAGCATCTTCCCGGAATCCGGATAAAAAAAAACGGCGGAAACAAGATCCGCCATCCGTTCATTATTCTTATCTGGAACTTCAGCGTTCGCTGGACATGTGATCCATCTCCTGAAGCACCACGCCCGTGCCGTTTGCCACAGCCTTGAGCGAGTCGTCCGCAACGAACACCGGCAGACCGGTTTCCTCGGATACCAGGCGGTCCAGGCCGCGCAGAAGCGAGCCGCCGCCGGCAAGCATGATACCGCGGTCAATCAGGTCCGCCGCCAGCTCGGGCGGACAGCGTTCCAGCGTGCTGCGGACCGCCTCCACAATACTGGTCACAGGATCCTGCAATGCCGTGCGAATCTCGCGCGAGGACACTTTGATCGTTTTCGGAAGTCCGGAAACCAGATCGCGGCCTTTGACTTCCGTGAACACCTCGTTGTTCTCATCCGGATACGCGCTGCCGATCTGAATTTTGATGTCTTCCGCGGTTCTTTCCCCGATCATCAGATTGTAGACGCGCTTCATGTGCTGGATGATCGCCTGATCCATCTCGTCGCCTCCGACGCGCACGCTTTTCGCTTCGACAATGCCCGAAAGCGAGATCACGGCGACTTCCGTCGTGCCGCCGCCGATATCGACGATCATGCTGCCGGAAGGTTCCGACACGGGAAGTCCGACGCCGATCGCCGCCGCCATGGGTTCTTCAATCAGGAAGATTTCGCTTGCTCCCGCGCGCTCTGCGCTGTCCTTCACGGCGCGCGTCTCCACCTCCGTGATGCCGGAGGGGACCGCGACAAGCACACGCGGCTTGACCAGACGGCATCGCGCGGGCACCTTGGTTTTCGCTTTCTGAATGAAATAGCGCAGCATGGCTTCCGTGACTTCAAAGTCCGCAATCACACCGTATTTCATCGGACGGACGGCCTTGATGTTGCCCGGCGTCCTTCCAAGCATCCGTTTCGCTTCTTCCCCGACCGCGAGAACCTCCTTGCTCCGTTCGCTGATCGCCACCACGGAAGGTTCGGAGAGGACAATGCCCTTGTCCTTCACGTAGACAAGACAGTTCGCCGTTCCCAGGTCGATTCCGATGTCACTTGACAAAAATCTGGCAACTTTCTGAAGAAGCATAATTTTACTCCATGATTGATTTTTTCTAATCTAGCGTATTTTCACAAGATTGCAAAGTCAAAACCTGAAAAACCACGAAAAATCAGCTCTTCAGACGGCTCGGCACAAACGTGTGGCGGATCATGTCGTCAAAATCCTCACGCGTGCGGATCAGTGTCGCCTCGTCCCCGTTGACCAGCACCTCCGCCGGGCGAAGGCGGCCGTTGTACTGGTAGCTCATGCCGAACCCGTATGCGCCGGCGTTTTCCACAACTACCAGATCTCCTTCCGCGATCGTGGCGGGCAGTTCGCGCTCCTTGACCCAGAAGTCGGTGTTTTCGCAGAGCTGCCCGCACAGCCCGATCGCCGCGCGCGGATCCTGTTCCTTCCCGTCCACGTAAATGTGATGATAGGAGCCGTACATCGCCGGACGCGCCAGCGTGTTCATGCCGATGTCCGTGCCTGCGATTTTTTTGTAGGATTCCTTGATGGAGTGGACGCGTCCGAGAATGTATCCGGCATTGCCGACGAAATAGCGCGCAGGCTCCATCTTGAGCTGCGGCGGCTTGAGTCCGTATTCGGCGACCTTGTCACGGAACATTTTCGCAGTCAGTTCCGCTGCCTTCTCCAGATCCAGCGCCGGTTCGCCGGGCTTGTAGGGAATCCCGAGTCCTCCCCCGAGGTCGATGAATTCGAAGTCGATCTTGAGTTCCTTTCCCGTTTTCCCGATGATGTCCATGAGGAGGCCCGTCACAAAGGGAAAATATTCCGCATCCGTGATGCAGGAGCCCGTCATCATATGCGCGCCGAAGCGTTTGATGCCCGCCTCCTTTGCCATGCGGTAGGCTTCCATCACCTTGTCCGGATGAATACCGAATTTCGCGTTGGGTCCGGCGTTTGTGACAAATTCGCCGACATTGCTCTTGCCGTAGCCGGGATTGACACGGAAGGAGAGAAGCTCCGGTTTCCCGAACTTGAGCAGGCGCGGCAGGATTGAAATGTCGTCCAGATTGAAGATTACGCCGCTTTCGAGTCCCTGGCGGATGTCTTCATCGGAAAGAAAGTTGCCGCTGAACATCACGTCCTCGCCGCCGAGTCCGACATGCTTGGCCAGCAGGATCTCATTCACGCTTGCGGCGTCGACTCCCGCGCCTTCCTGGCGGAGGATGTTGACGATTGCCGGATTGTTGCATGACTTGACCGCGTAGAACATTTTGAAATCCGGGTAATGCTTGGCGAACGCGTTGAACGCCCGGCGGTAGTTTTTCCGGATTTTCTGCTCGTCATAGACATAAGTCGGGGTTCCGAATCTTGCGGCGAGATCCGCAACGGGAATTTCGCCGATGGCTATTCTGTCGCCAATGAATTTCATGGTCTGTCTCCTTGTTTTTGTTTCAGCATGCGGTAATTTGCCACAATTTATGGATTCTGTCAACTTCCGGACTGTCAAAAATGCGCTTTCGGCATATATTTCTTCATGAAAAGCGCATTTTTTTCTTTGCGGAAGGGAGTTTTTGCAGGATGAGATACAGAAGAATTGATGTTTATGTGCCGGAAACGCATGCCGAACAGGTGAAGCAGGCGATGTTCCGCGCCGGGGCAGGGGGGATCGGGAATTATGACTGCTGCTGTTTTCAGATTTGCGGGCGCGGACAGTTCCGGCCGCTGATGGGAGCGAACCCCTTTCTCGGCGCATGCGGACAGGTGGAACATGTCACGGAATGGAAACTGGAGATGATCTGTCCGGAAGCAAAGATTCATGAAGTGATCGCCGCGCTGAAAGCGGCGCATCCCTATGAGACTCCGGCATTTCAGCACTGGAGCGTGGAACTGGACTGACGTGTCTTCCGGATTTTTTTCCGCATCCGCTTTTCCTGACAGGCTGCTTGCTGACTGGTTTTCCGCCGCGGCGCGTCCGGAATTTCGTTTTTCCAGTTGCCTGCGGCTTTTTTCCGGAAAAATCACTTTTCCCCATTGACAAAATGGAAATTCTGTATATAATAAAAATGAACATATACTATACATAGTGTAAGAATGAAGCCGTAAAACTCATGAAGCGGGACAGAATCTTTGAGGAATTGAAGCACGCCATTCTGAGCGGGACGTATACCGAAGGCGAAAAACTGCCGACGGAGTTTGAATTGTCCGCGCAGTATGCCGTCGCCAGAGGAACCATCCGCGAATCCCTGAAACGCCTGGAGGAGGAAGGTTATCTGGAGCGGATCAAATCCAAGGGCACTTTTGTCCGGCGTCCGGAACAGAGGAACGGGGACAGGGTTCTGTCCTTCCTGATTCCCTATCCGGATTACATGCGCCTTTCTCATGATGTCATGTTTTCCGCGTTCACACAGGTTTTCTACGGTGCGGTCCGGGCCGCATCGGAAGAGGGATGGCGCGTCGAAACGGTCCCTTTTTCCCGCACGAACAACAATCATGACATTGACTGGGCTGCCATGGAACATCTTGATGAGAACAGCCGCCTGATTGTTTTCAACAAGTGGTATCATACTGCTTTCAGGACTTTTTTGAAACGGCGAATCAAAGTGGGCATCATCCGCTATTTCACGGAGCCTTCTCCCTGGGACGGTTGCTTTGCGCAGTGGATCAATGCCGTTATCCCGACCAAGACGGATTTTATCAAAGCCATTGAGGAACTCCATGCTCGCGGGTGCCGCAGGATTCTGAATGCCAACACGCATTACAACGATCCCTATAATGAGAAAAGCATCGCTTACCGGGAAGCAATAAAGAAACTGGGACTGGACCCCATTGAGCTGAATTATGATGTCTTTTACGGCCGTCCGGATTACTGCGCCTGCATCATGCGGGCTGTCCGGAAACTTTGGGAAGAGACCCGCTTTGACGCCGTTTTCGCTGCGGATGCCAGGGGGTTCATTGCCGGTTCTCAGAATATTTATGAAAGCCTCAATCTGCCGGAGACAATCCGGTTCCTGGTGGTGCGCGATCATCCGAATTTCCTGCAGATGAATCCGCAGATCAGTGCTCTGGAGGAAGATCACGACTTCATCGGGTATTCCATTGCGAAGGCCCTGATGCAGGATCCTTTTCTGCCGCAGGAGCATTTTTTTCATTATTCATTTCTCGACCGGGAATCTACAGGCGGAGCCTATGTCCCGCCACCGACGGACGCAAACAATTCAGAAGAGGAGTTGTCTTATGGGTAACAGGCGCAGCGGAAGACCGTTTTTTCTTGAAAAATTTACATTGATTGAGCTTCTTGTTGTGATTGCGATTCTCGCGATTCTGATTGCATTGCTGCTTCCGGCTCTCGGCAAGGCGCGGGATGTGGCAAAACAGGTGATCTGCCAGGGAAACACCCGCTCTCTCGGGGCCTTGTTTCTCGGATATGCCAATGACAACAATGGATATCCGCCGCAGGGCGAATATGTCCGCCCGCTGAGTCCGGCCTACTGGATGGACACTTTCGCCGTCGACTACCATGCGCCGAAATACACCTATGATCTCCGCGACCGGATCAAACCGGAAAATACCGTCTGGTACTGTCCGAGTCATCCGGTGGAGCGTTACAAGGCAAGTAATTTGAAAACCAGTTACGGATACAACTACTGGGCGATGAATCTCGGTTACACCATTCCGCTTCGCCGGGTGGATTTTTTCAAGCGTCCCAGCTTGACTTTCTGGATCGCGGAGAATTTCAGCCACAGGGAGTCCAGTCCGTGCGGCGGCGTTCCGGGAAAGTATCTGACGGACGCCGACACCATCAATCTCAATGTTGTGGCATACCGGCATAACAAAAAAGCCTCCTACGCTTTTTTCGACGGACATGCCGAAACAAGAGGGATGCACCAGTCGCCAACCGTCCAATATTATTCCTCCGTGAGTGCGGACATTCTCCGCAACACATGGTTTGTGTCCGGCGCTCCGACCGTGCAGGATACATTTCTGGGATATTGAAAACAAGTCAGAACTGAAATCTGAATTTCAGGAAAGGAAAAGCATGAAAAGAAAGTTGTCAGCACTCGCCATTCTGTTTGTTTCGGCCGCATGCATGGGAAGCGCGGTTGATCCGCTTAAAAATCCGGCTTTGACGCCCGTCACCGTCAAAAGCGCACCGGTTCATTCTCCACTGAAACTGGTGGAGAACGGGGAATTGCGCTTCGCCCTCTTTGTGGAGCGGAAACAGCCGCGCAACTCGCGGCAGACTCTTGAGCCGGCGGTCAGGCTGATTCAGGAGGCGTTCCGCAACACAACAGGGAAAACTCCGGAAGTCTTTTCCGCGGAAGATGCCGCCGCAAAGAAGCGCTATCCCGTGAAATTCCTGCTGGGAGCCAGCGGAATGACACGCGAGCTTGGTCTTGATCCGCTGCGGATGCCCCGGGAAGGGTTTGAAGTGATGACCGCTCCGGGAATTCTTGCAATCGCGGGATTCGATTCTTCGCTTCTTCCTGTCGGAAAGGACATCCCGAACTGGAACAAATGGGCTCCCCTGAAAGGGACTCTGTGGGGCGCCTATGATTTCGTGGAACGCTTTCTCGGATGCCGCTTCTATTTTCCAGGCGAGTATGGTTCCGTCTGGCCGAAAATCACCGACCTGGAGATTCCTCCGGTTCATTATGCCGACCATCCGCGCTTTCTGACGCGCGATCAGTGCTGGCTTGTCTGGTCGTTCGCATGGGTGAAAAAAGGCTTCTGGGACAAGCTGCTGGGAAAACAGGATTCCCACGACAGCTGGAAAACGCCGTTCTATGAACGCTGGCGTCTTGCCGAGACGACCTTCCGCATGAACCACAATCCCCATCCCGTGCCTTACGCCAAGGAGAATCCCGGCAAGGAAGACATCATTTTCTATCGTGCGCCGAACGGGACGTTTCATTATGATTCCAGAAACAATATGGCCTGCTATTTTGACATTCTCAACTATCGTTTCGCGGATCTTCTCATCGAATCAGCCAAACGTTATTATGAAAACGGGGGGAAAGGGAAGGCGGCCTTCACGCCGAACGATACTTTCCTCTGCTTCGGACAGGCCGACAACGAAGTGCCGCTTTCCGACATGCTTCCAAATCCCGTGGTGCAGAAAGAGAAGCTGATTACCAAGGCGAACATTGAATCCGGAAGCCCCTACAGCGATATTTATGCGCGCTTTTACAAATATCTCGGGGAACGCATCAAAAAGGAGTTTCCGGGAAAGTGGCTTTATGTCATGCCGTATGCGTCATACACAAAGGCGCCGCTTCGGGACTGGAAGCTTCCGGACAATCTTCAGGTCCGTGTCTGCGTCAATCAGTATCCTGCGTGGATTCCGAATGAGACGGTAAACCGCGATGTCAGGAAACTGATTTCCGACTGGTCCCGTGCACTGGGCGGCCGGCCGGTCATCTCTCTCTGGCTTTACAATGTTCCCGGCAATCCTTTTGCGCGCGCCGTCGCTCCGGAATATATCGGGCGGATTCCGAAAATTCTCGGCGATACGCTGGGACGGCAGGATCTCTTTTTCGATCAGTACGGCAATCTGGAATGGTATTACTATTATTCCAATTACGCGGCGCACCGGAGCATGTGGAATCCCGATTTCAATGTCGACGCCGCGATTGACGAGCACTGGGAGATCTTTTACGGCAGGAAGGCTGCCCCGTATCTGAAGGAGTTCCATAAGATTCTGAAAGACATGCATGAAAATTTCTTTGCAAAACAGAAGGCGCGCAACCCGATTTATCCGAAAGCGTCGCTGGACCGGCTTGCAAAAGCCCTTGAAAAAGCCGGAGAGAACATTCCGCCCGGCACTGTGGAGCGGAAACGCTTTGACCTGCTGGCCGCTCCCTGGGGAGAAGCCATCGCCGCGCAGGAGCGCCGACGCAACTACAGCCGTCCGGTTCTTTTTGTGGAGCGGATTTTCGACGGAGAAAGCATTGTCCTTGACGGGAAGGCGGAGGAACCGGTGTGGCAGCGCGCGCGGAAGATCGGTTTCCTGGATGCCGGGGGAAAGGTCGTCGAATCGAAACACGATTCCTCTTTCCGTCTGGCCTGGAATGACAGCGGGCTCTACGGATTTTACCGGACGAAAGGGAAAACCTCGTCCAGTCCGTCCAAAAACATATGGAAAAACAGCAATATGGAAATTTTCCTGATTCCCGGGATGCGGAAAGACCGTTATTTCCATTATGCCTTCGATGCGGCGGGGCAGGGATACACGGCCAGCAGGATCATGCTGCCGGTGGCCATGCCTTACAATCCCGCATGGAAGAGTCCGGGAGCAAAATGGAAAGCCGTGCCGGTGCCCGGCGGAAACGGCTGGAGTGTGGAGTTTTTCATCCCCTATGCGGATCTGAATGCCGGAACGCCGGAAGTCTATTCCTCCTGGTTTGCCAATCTGGTCAGCAACACGGAAGAATTTCTCAGCTCCTCCATGACAGTCGGAAACAATCACAACTACAAAATGTACGGACTTCTGAAATTCATGGGAAGATGAAAAAACGGGACTTTTCCGCGGATGCGTTTTCCGCAAACCGTCCCGGAAGAACAACTCAAGTCACAACGGAGGTATGACAATGCGCAGCATCATGATTTTTTTCTTCTGTCTTCTGGCGCTTTCCCTTGCGGGGAGTGAACTGCCGGTGGACGTGAAACTGGAAGGCCCCTACAACACCCAGCAGTTCAGTTTCAGCAGAAACATCATTTTTTCCAACGGGCACAACCGCTATACGCTTGTATTCGTTCAGAACAAAGCCACGGAAACAAGCGCTCCGCGGACTTCGATGTATCTGCACGGCCCGACCCTGTATGGAAGCTTTTCCCGTCCTACGGATTTTGCAAGGCTTACGGTAAATGGCATTCCGTTCAGCAGACTGGAACCCCGGGCGGAGGACATCAGACTCTGGAAGGAGGGGAAAAACGCCGGAGCGGACATCTCGCTGAATTTTGACGGCGCCCGGTTGATCCTGCGTTTTTACATGCGGGAGGATTCACCTGTGCTCTTCGGTTCTGTCAGGCGCGCGGAAAACTCCGTCACGCCGTTTCAAACGGCAATCCTGCAGTTCCATGCGCTTCCTTCCGGTCTGACATACAGCAAAGACCGCAAGATCGTGTGGCAGGGAGAGGATTTCGCCAGAGAAGCCGTTACGGCGAAACGAACGATCCGGGCGGGTGAAAAGGCTGTTCCGCTTACTCCGGAAGACAGTTATTTCATTCTGCAGGATTCCAGAAACGACGGTGTCCTGAAACCGGAACAGAAAGACAACCGGGAAAATATAGGTCCCTGCTTCCTGACATGCGATCTTGCAAAGGGCGTGGAACAGAGCGATCTTCTGATCCGCCGCTCCTCAACGGTAGTTTTTACCTTCCGTCTGCGTCCGGAGCAGGGGGAATTCCGTTTCGGCGTCTGGCAGCATAAGAACCGTCATTCCAACAGCGAATTCAGAGCCCTTTTTGAAAAGACCAGGTCCGCGTTTCTGCTGAAGTGACATCGGAGTGCGTCTTCTGACATAAAAGAGTTTTTGAAGGAGGTGTATGCGGCGCATTGAGCTGCTGGTGTTGCATCCCGGAGCGGGGGCATTCGGGATTTTTCCGGAACCCCGCGCGTGAACACAGCGGGCGTCTCAGGCGGAAGAGCCTCCGGAGCGGATCGTATTTCTGCCATGCCGCCGTATCGCGGAAATGGCGGAACCTGTTCGGGGAAGGCTCGTGCTTTCCCCGTTACTTTTCCGTGAGGCCCTCAAGCATTTTCTCCTGCTCCGGCAGGATGTTCCGGCGGAAAACCTCCCCCGGAGCTCCGCCGATCAGACGCATGAGGAGGTTTGTGTTCAGCATGGCAAGATACGTTTTCCCGTCCTGTTTTTCATAGATCGCCGTCCGGCATGGAATGATGCAGCCGATCTCCGGATTGGTGGTGAGGAGCGGCGCGGCGTATTTCCGCGAACAGAGCTCAAAAACCGCGATTTTTCCGGCGGGAAGCCCGCATTTCTGCGTCCGGACCGTCCAGCCGGGCACGGCGGCGGCGTTGCGCGGAAACTGCTCGACAGTTTTCTCATAGGAAAGGCTGCCCGGTATTTCGCGGATCAGCGACGCGCGCAGAAAGAGCACTCCTCCGGTGAAGGTCAGTGCGATTCCCCAGAACAGCCCGAGCCCGAAAAATACAAGACGCACATGGCGCTCGATGAATTTCATGATGTTTCCTCCTCTCCGTATTGCAAAATAATATAGTGCGGAGCTTCCGGAAATCAACCGCTTGAAAACCGGGCTTCCCATGATATAGTAACGGCCGTTTCCGGTCCGGGGCGGCGGGGAAACGTCCGTGCCGCCATGCCGCGGGGCCGGATGTCGGAAAAAAGGTTTTGCCATGTTGTTCGGAATTGCCGCCGGGCTGGTTTCCGCCCTGCTTCAGTCGGTTTCCTATCTCTGCAGCGCAGGATTCATGCTGAAATACCGTTCGCCGCTGCGGCTCGTCATCTTTTCCCAGCTGGTGATGGGAGCGTTCTGCCTGCCCTTCGTGCCGTTCGTGTTTCCGCGCGGACTGCAGGACCGCCTGCCGGAATTCGCGATGTGGGGCTGCGTATGGCTGGTAGTCTTTTCGATTGGGCAGGTGGCCTTTTTCAGCGCGCTGCGTTCCATTGAGTCCAGCCGGATCTCCTCGCTGCTCGGACTCAAGATTCTGGTGCTTTCCGCGATTTCCATCCTTGTTCTCCGGACGGAACTTGCCGCGCTTCAGTGGATCGCAATTCTCCTCGCCACCGCCGCGGCGGTCGGAATGAACTGGAGCGGCGGCGCACGCTTTTCCCCGGCGGGGATCGCCTGGCTCTTCCTCGCGCTGATCTTCTATTCGCTGACGGATATGACCGAAACCCGCCTCGTGACGATGCCGCATGAGGGAAGTCTTGCATTCCACAGTTTTTCCGTCGGGTGCGTCTGCTATGCCGCCCTCGGGATTGCGACTCTGCCGTTTCTGCTGAAATTCCGCTGGACGAACAGACAGTTCCTTCATGCCGCTCCGTTTGCCGGCGTATGGTATTTTTCACAGGTCGCGCTGTTTGTCTGCTTCGGACTGCTCGGAACCGTGTTCGGCAACGTGATCCAGGCGAGCCGCGGCATGATTTCCATTGCCCTCGGCGTGCTGCTTTTCCATTTCGGACTCGGGAAGTTCGACGCGAAGATCGGACCCGGAATGTGGCTGCGCCGTGCCGTCGCCTCAGTTCTGATGGCGCTCGGAATTATCCTTTATTCCCTTGCGCAGTGGCGCGCCTGATCGATCTTCCGCCTCAGAATTTGTGTCCGGCGAAGAGATCGTCCTCCGGGGGCGTTTCCTTCCGGGCTCCGGCGAGCGAACCCAGCCATTCCGTGAGCGGGAGAACCTTTACGCCGAGTTTTGCCGCTTTCTGCGCCTTGGTCGAGTTCGATTCCCCGTCCGCCGCCACCAGAAGCGAAAGGGCGGCGGTGACGGAATCGACCGCTTCATAGCCGTTTTCCGCGGCGAGTTTTTCGTAATACGAGCGTTTCTCGGGCATTTTTCCGGTGAAGCAGATCGTCGGACGCGGCGCATCCGCGCTGTTTTTCGTCGTGCGCATGCTGACGCCTGCCAGAAGCTCGTCGAGAAATGCCTTCTGCGCCCTGAGCTCCTCTTCAAGCGCCGCCGCGCGTTCCGGTCCGATCCCGTCGATTTTCGCAAGTTCTCCGGCATTCAGTCCTTCGAGTTCGGAAAGCGTGTACTGCCGGAGAATGCTTTTGGCGATGTTGGGACCGATTCCCTTGATGTTCAGAGAGGCAAGCACCTGCCAGTCGGGAACATTTTTCGCCGCCTGAATTTCGTTGTAGAGATTGTGCGCGGAGAGCGCCTGGAACCCTTCCAGCTTCATGATGTCGGTCGTCGTGAGGCGGAAAATGTCGTTCAGATCGCGCACGCCGAGGACGGCGATCATCTTCCGGATGTTGGGCTCTCCGAGCCGTTCGATGCCGATGTTCTTCACCGCCGCAAGCAGGCGCATGACACGGGTTTCCGGGCATTCGGGATTGACGCAGCGGAGTTCGGGCAGATCGCGGACCAGCTCCTTTCCGCACGAGGGGCATACGGAGATGACGCAGTCTGTCCGTTCCTCTCCGGGCGCGGATGCGACAATGTAGGGAATGACGTCCCCCGCGCGTTCCACCGTGACCGTGTCGCCGATGTGAATATCCTTGTCCAGCACGTTCTGAAGATTGTGCAGGCTCACATGGCGGATGGTCGTTCCGCTGATTTCAACCGGTTCGATTTCCGCCACGGGCGTGAGGCAGTTTTTTCCGAAGCTCCACTCGACGGCGCGGACGCGCGACTCCCGGCGGACGCCGCTGAACTTGAAGGCGATCTGTCCCCGCGGATGATGCGCCGTGCTGCCGAGTGAGCGCGCGTAGGCTTCATCCGCGAGCTTGAGGACGATGCCGTCCATGGGATACGGAAGCATTTCAATTTTCTGCACAAGCTCGTCCCAGTTTTCGCGCAGGGTTCCGTATGTCGTGTTCCACGAGTGGAGCGAATAATCGACCAGCGTCAGTTTCGCGTGCTGGTGAAGCATCATGGCGATGTCCTTGAGGCCCATGATTCCGGCGGCGGCGTTGCGGGAGTTCCGGTAGGTCGCGCCGCTGCGGTTGCGGATGTTGGCGTAGAGGGTTTTGAAATCGTCGTCGCGGATCACGATTTCGCCGCGCGCCTGTCCGCGGAACTCCGCAAGCGGCATGACGCCCTTCGGATGTTCGAGCTCGATCAGCGGGACCTTGTCGCTGATGTTCTCCCCGGTTTCGCCGTCGCCGCGCGTGGCGAGGATGCCGCCGGACCAGATAGCCGAAATTCCGTCGTATTTCGGCTGAACGAGCAGCGGTTCGGCAGGCGTGCGCGCGTATTTCCCCGCCCATTCCATGACTTCGTCGAGCGAGTATGCCTTGTCGAGCGAAAGCATCGGGTCGCGGTGGACGACTTTTCCGGAACCGGCCACTGCCGGCGCGTTGACCGCGGACAGCAGCGGATGATCCGGATTGAGTTCGGCAAGACGCCGCATCAGGAAGTCATACTCCTCGTCGGAGATTTCCGGTTCGGCCTCCTCCCAGTATTTGACGTTGTGATATTCGATCAGCCGCGCAAGCTGCGCCTCGTTCAGATTCCGGATTGCATTTTCGTCAAGCATCGCTTTGATTCCTGTTGTTGGAGATGGGGAAATATAATCATTTTTTCCGGATTATACAAGAGAAGAAAGGGCGCCTGTGAAAGAAAAGCGCAATGTGATGCGCATATTCCGGGAGTGTTTGGTTCGTGAATCCGCGGAGTGTGTCATTCCGGGCAATCCGCTTGATTTTTCCCCGCGGAGGGATATATTCCGCATGAGAGGGGAGGGGAGGAATGAAAACACCGGAAAGGGTGGCGGCGATGATAGAATTTCCACTGCAGAAAGTTTTCACATTGATCGAGCCGGGACCGGTGCTGCTGCTGACGACGGCTGCCGGGCGCAGGAAAAACATCATGACGCTCTCCTGGAGCATGGTCATGGATTTCAGCGGGAACATTGCCATCGTGACCGGTTCGTGGAATCATTCGTTTGAAGCCCTGATGAAGACGGGAGAGTGCGTGCTTGCCGTTCCGGGGGCGGATTTGATGGAAACTGTCATCGGCATCGGGACATGCTCCGGCGCCGATACGGACAAGTTCGGAGCGTTTGGCCTTACCGCGAAGAAGGGCGGGGAGGTCAGGGCGCCGCTGATCGAAGAATGCCTGGCGAACATTGAATGCCGCGTCGCCGATTATGTCGAGGCGCACAGTCTGATCGTGCTTTCCGCTGTCAGGGCGTGGACCAATCCGGACCGCCGGGAACGCCGCACGTTCCATGCCGTCGGCGACGGCACGTTTGTCATTGACGGCAGACATGTCAGGAACCTCCGCGGCCGGATGGAATCCAAACTTCCGCCCGGCGTCTGAAGACTCCTCCGGACGCCGGTTCTGCGGAGCCGTCATTTCCAGTAGGGGGAAATTTCCCTGAGGCGTGCAATTACAGGAGGCAGTTTCTCCAGCACGAAATCCACTTCCTCCATCGTGTTGTAGCGCGAGAGGCTGAACCGGATTGCGCCGTGTGCCGCCGTGTAGGGCGTTCCCATCGCCCGCAGAACATGGGAAGGTTCCAGGCTTCCCGTCGTGCAGGCGCTGCCGCTGGAGGCGCAGATCTGAAACATGTCCAGAAGCATCAGGATCGATTCCCCTTCGATGTACTCGAACGAGATGTTGCTTGTGTTGGGAAGGCGGTTCGCGGGATCGCCGTTCACGCGGACGGCGGGGATTGTCGCAAGAACCGTCTGTTCGAGCCTGTCCCGCATCGCGCGGACGCGTGTCTGCTCGTCGCCGATGTGAAGGCGCGCGAGCTCCGCGGCCTTGCCCAGTCCGACGATCGAGGCGACGTTTTCCGTTCCCGCGCGCCGCCCGCTCTCCTGATGTCCGCCGACAATGAACGGACGGAAGCGCACGCCGCGCTTGACGTAAAGCGCGCCGACCCCTTTCGGCGCATGGAGCTTGTGCCCGGAAAGGCTCAGGAAATCAATGTTCATGTCGGAGAGCTTCATCGGGATCTTGCCGACCGCCTGCACGGCGTCGGTGTGGAAGAGCGCTCCGTTCCGGTGCGCGAGCTCGGCCAGTTCCGCAACCGGATAGAGATTGCCGGTTTCGTTGTTCGCCCACATCACGGAGACGATCGCGGTTTCGTCGTCGATCATTTCCGCCGCGCGTTCGAGATCGAGGCGGCCTTTCCCGTCGACGGGGATCAGCGAGACGCGGTAGCCGCGCCGCTCCAGTTCCTTCCCCAGGCTCAGAACGGCCGGATGCTCGACTTTCGTCGTCACGACCTTGTTGCGTTTCGGACAGTTCAGGAGCGCGCTGAAAATCGCCGCGCTGTCGCTTTCCGTTCCGCAGGAGGTGAAGATGAGTTCGGTCGGAGCCGCGCCGAGCAGTGAGGCAAGCGATTCCCGCGCCGCCTCCACGTGTGCCGCGACCTGTCCGCCGAAGCGGTGAATGCTCGAGGGATTGCCGTACAGATTCGTCAGGAACGGCTTCATCGCCTCAAAAACTTCCGGCGCCACCATTGTGGTTGCGTTATTGTCGAAATAGATGACTTTTCCTTCTTCCATACCGCGCCTCCTTTACTGAACCTCGCCGACGGTGAGATCCTCCGAAACGAATTCGTTGAGCTTGCTCTGCACCAGTTTTTTGAGCGTCAGCGTGGAGTTCGGGCATGCGGCGCAGCGGCCTTTGAGCCGCACCTTGACCATGTTTCCCTCGATGTCGACCAGCTCGATGCTGCCGCCGTCCTTTTCGAGCGCGGGGCGGATCTCCCGGTCGATGACTTCCTGCACCCGGATGACTTTCTGCACGACCGAGAGCGAGGCGAACGCCTCGGCTTTTCCGCTGCGGTGTTCCCCGTGCTCCGCGGTATGTTCGCGCCAGATGCCGTCCAGAATCTCCTGAATCTGGTCCAGACAGCGTCCGCAGGCGCCGCCCGCCTTCGTATAGTCGGTGATCTCTGCGACGGTATGCAGGTTGTTGTCGAGCGCCACCTTCCGGATTTTCGTATCCGTCACGCCGAAGCATTTGCAGACAATGCGTCCTTCGTGTTCGTCGTCCTGTGCAATCTCCTCGACTTTCTCGCCGTGTCTGCGCTTGTAGTCGGCGATTGCCGCCTGAAGCGCCTCCATGCCCATGACCGAGCAGTGCATTTTTTCCTCCGGCAGTTCGCCGAGCTGCGCCACAATCTCCCTGTTGGTGACTTTCGCCGCCTCGTCCAGCGTCATTCCCTTCACGATTTCCGTGAGGGCGGAGGAGGACGCGATCGCGCTGGCGCATCCGAACGTCTTGAACTTCACGTCGCAGATTCTGCCGTTTTCATCAAGTTTCAGAAAAATCTTCAGCGCGTCGCCGCAGCTGACGTTCCCGACCTCCGCCACGGCGTCGGCATCCTTGATCTCGCCGACATTGCGCGGATTCAGAAAATGATCCATTACTTTCGGAGTATAGTTCCACATGTCGCACTCTGCCTTTCAAGGCGCGGACCCCGGACTTTCCCGGAGCCGGCCATTTTTCACTCATACTGTTTCAGTTCGTCTTTTACGCGTTCCGCCAGAACCTTTGCCGCGTCCGCAAGCGGAATCATCTCGGAGGAGCGCGAGGTGCGCAGCTTGAACTCGACCATCCCCTGTTCCATGCTCCTGGGCGAAACGATCACGCGGAACGGAATGCCGATCAGGTCGGCGTCGCTGAACATGAACCCGGCCTTTTCGCCGCGGTCGTCGAACAGGACTTCCACGCCGAGGCGCGTCAGTTCGTCATAAAGCGTTTCTGCGGCCTCCATCACGCCTCCCTTGTCGGGATTCAGCGCGCAGATCTCCACGTGATACGGCGCGATCGACATCGGCCAGACCGGTCCGTAGTCATCGTGGGAGTCTTCGACGACCGAGGCCATCGTGCGTCCGACGCCGATTCCGTAACAGCCCATGATCATCGGATGGGATTTGCCGTCCTTGTCCAGATAGTTGCACTGCATCGGCGCGGAATATTTCGTCCCGAGCTGGAAGATGTTGCCGACTTCGATGCCTCTCTTCATCTGGAGCGGTTCGCCCGTCACGGGGCAGGGGTCGCCGTCGCGGACCGTCGCAATGTCAACGACGTCGGCATCCTTGAGGTCGCGCCCGTAGTTGAAGTTCCGGAAATGATAGTCGGCCTCGTTCGCCCCGACCACCAGATTGGAGGAGCCTGCGACGGAGCTGTCGATGACGATCCGCGCCTTCGCGGGGTCGATCCCGACGGGAGAGGCGTAGCCCGGCACCGCGCCGGCCTTCCGGATCTGCTCGTCGTTCGCAAAATGGATGGAAAGGAGCCCGAGGTGATTCTGAAGCTTGCTTTCGTTGACCTCGAAGTCGCCGCGGATCAGCACAAAGATCAGATTGCCTCCGTCGTCGGCGTAGAACACGGCCTTCCCGGTATTTTCCGGTTTGACGCCGAGATAGTTCGCGACCTCCTCGATCGTCTTGCATCCGGGCGTATGCACCTTTTCCAGCGGAAGTTCCGGACCGCTTTTTTCAAACTTGAGTCCGGAGACCGCGATTTCGCGGTTCGCCTTGTAGCTTTTTCCGTCCGGAGACAGGAAAATCGTGTCTTCACCGCACTCAGCCACTGACATGAACTCATGGGAAATGTTCCCTCCCATCATGCCGGAATTCGCCTTGATCGAGACAACGTGCTTCAGTCCGACGCGGCGGTAGATGTTGACATACGCCTCATGGGCGCGCTCGTAATATTCTTCCAGCGACTCCTGGGAGGTGTGGAAACTGTAGGCGTCCTTCATCGTGAACTCCCGGACGCGGATCAGCCCGGCGCGGGGGCGCGCCTCGTCGCGGTATTTCGTCTGGATCTGATACGCCATGATCGGAAGCTGCTTGTAGCTGGTGATCTCGGTGCGCACGAGATGCACGATCGCCTCCTCGTGGGTCATGCCGAGGATCATCGGCTTGTCGTTGCGGTCCTTGAAACGGAGCAGCTCCTGTCCGACGGAGTCGTAGCGGCCCGACTCCTGCCAGAGTTCGGCGGGCAGCACTACGGGCATCTTGACTTCCTGTCCGTCGATCTTGTTCATCTCCTCGCGGATGATGTTTTCGATTTTGAGGATGATCCGTTCTCCGAGCGGGAGAATGGAGTAGATTCCGGCGGAAACGGGACGGATGTATCCCCCGCGCACCAGAAACTTGTGGCTGATGGTCTTCGCGTCCTTGGGATCCTCCTTGATCCGCCGTCCGAGCATTTTCGACATTCTCATATTTGCATTCACTCCCGAATCGCGTTGTTTTCTCTGGAACCTATTAATATCATACTGAAATGCGATTCTTTCAAGCCGCTTTCCGGGAAATGGCGCGAAATCTCCGCTGCTGCTGCGATTTTTCTGGGTTTTTTCCGGCGGACGGCTGGCAAAAATCTCTCATCCTGATTATATTCCAGAAGTAAAGAATATCGGGAAACCATTACCGGAATTATGAAAAAACTTCTTGCCGCTTTTCTCTGTTTTTCTGCGGGGCTTGCTCCAGGCTTCGCCGGTGCGGCGTCAAATCGGGAGGAACAGATCATGCTGCCGGAAATTCCTGCCTCGCATCCCCGTCTCTTCGTCAACTCCGAAACCGGATTCCGCCCGCTGCTGGAGGCCCGGAAATCCGCAGCTGGAGAAGCCCTTTCCGCACGCGTGATCCATGACGCGCAGGTGCTTCTGAAGGAAAAACCGGCGGAACGGATCATGGAGGGAAGGCGTCTGCTCGCTGTGAGCCGCAATGTCCTTTACCGGGTCAACACGCTTGCAGCGGCGTTCCGCCTGACCGGGGAAAAGGCATTTGCCGAACGCGCCGCGCTTGAAATGTGCGCGGCCGCGGACTTCACGGACTGGAATCCGGCTCATTTCCTGGATGTCGCGGAAATGACGCTTGCGCTTGCCGTCGGTTACGACTGGCTTTATGAAACGCTGGAGGAGGCGCGGCGCGTGAAGATCCGCGATGCGATTCTGGAGAAAGGGCTCCGCCCCTCCTTCCGGGGACGCCTGTGGTGGGTGACGGGAAAAAACAACTGGAATCAGGTCTGTCATGCGGGCATGGTTGCCGGTGCGCTCGCAGTCGCCGATTCCGAACCCGCGCTGGCGCGGAAGGTCATGGTGCGCGCCATCCGGAATCTGCCGCGCTCCATGAAGGCGTCCTTTTCCCCGAACGGGGCTTATCCCGAAGGTCCGATGTACTGGGGATACGGCACCGAATTCACCGTGGCGCTGCTGGCGCTGCTGGAGGGAGCGTTCGGACAGGACTTCGGACTGGCGGAGATTCCCGGCTTTTCCGTGACAGGGGATTTCGTCATTGCCGCGACCGCGCCGTCCGGACAACTGTTCAATTATGCCGACTGCGTGAAAACGCTCGGGCCCTCCTTCGCCATGCATTACCTGACTTTCCGTTTCGGGCGGCCGGACTGGTTTTCCCGTCACGAGCGGGAGGTTCTGGCCCGCGAGGCGAAGGAGCGTCCGCGGAATCTGCGCGCCGGGCGGAACCGTATGCTGCCTCTTTCGCTTCTGTATCTGCGCGACTGGCCGGAAACGGATCCCGGCGCGGGAAAAACTTTTTACTCCAGCGGGAACACGGCGGCGGTGCCTGTGGCAATGTACCGGACAGGCTGGAAAAAGACCGATGCCTATCTCGGCGTGAAGGGCGGTTCGCCTTCCGGTCCTCACGGTCACATGGACGGCGGTTCTTTCGTCTATGAGGCGGACGGTGTCCGCTGGGCGTCCGATCTCGGCATGGAAAATTATCACAGAATAGAGGCCCGGGGCATCGGGCTCTGGAACAACAGCCGGAACAGTGAGCGCTGGAGCGTGTTCCGGGTCGGGCCGGACAGCCACAATATCCTCCGGATCAACGGCAATCCCCAGCTGACGGACGGGAAGGCGAAGTTCCGCAAATGCACGCCGGAATCCTGTACGCTGGACCTGACTGGTTTGTACCGGAACGATGCGGAAAAGGTGGCGCGCACTTTGGAACTGCGCCCCGATGGTTCCCTGCGGATTACGGACACTCTGAACGGACTGAAACCGGGCGCGCGCATCCGCTGGCAGCTCTGCACGGAGACTGCCGCACTTTCTTCCGGCGCATCGCTTCATCTGCAATCCGGCGGGAAAAAACTCGTCATCCGGAACGACTGCGGCGCGGACTGGACCGTCACACCGGCGGAGCAGTGGATGCACGATTTCGACTCGCCGAACGGGACGGCGAAGATCGTTTTTTTCGAAATGCCGGCTCCCGGAAGCGGCAGACTGAAAATGACTGTTGAATTTCTTCCGGGTTCGATCCGGAACCGGAAATGAGCTTTCGTCTGCTGCGGAAATCCCTGTGACGCGCAACTTTTCTCCGGGACGCTGCGGCAGGATGCGTGAGGCGGGGATTTTTTTATTCAAAAAAATTTAGGTTAATACCGCGATGCTCTGCATCGCCAAAAATTGCTTCGTGCAGGACTCTCAGTCCTGCCGCGGTCCAGCTGCGTAAGCTGGTCGCCGGAGGCGAAATCCCCAATACCGCGCATGCTTGCATCGCGGTAATTTATTTCAAAAAAATTTAGGTTAATACCGCGATGCTCTGCATCGCCAAAAATTGCTTCGTGCAGGACTCTCAGTCCTGCCG
>CALXSJ010000017.1 GCA_944391115.1 uncultured Victivallales bacterium
GGTCCAGCTGCGTAAGCTGGTCGCCGGAGGCGAAATCCCCAATACCGCGCATGCTTGCATCGCGGTAATTTATTTGAAAATGCGCTCGGCGGAGCTATATTTCCGCATGGAAGGGAAAGTGATCTGGAATATGGCGGTGTTTCCATTCGGCGGAGTGCGGATCGGCAGATAAAATGTGAACAGGGAGGCATCTGCGTGATGTATTATCTTCTTTTCTTTACTCTTGTGATCCTTTACGTTCTTGTCATTCCGATCGGACTCTGTTTTCTGCGGGAGCACCATCCGGCATGGTTTCGTCGAAGTAAAATCCTGCTGTGGATTGCCGGTCTTGCCTTGTTTTCGTGGTGCGGGGCTGTCGGGGCCATTCTGATTCCCTCTTACTGCGGTCTTTTCGTTCCCCGCGGTCCGGAACTGGTCTTCGCGCTTTTTTTCGGATGGTCCTATCTCTGGTTCGCCGCCGTTCCGGTGTTTGCCATCTATGGGGTTCTTCTGCTGATGCGCCGGCTGTTCCGGCATATTGAATAGAGCGTTGTCTGATCCGGCGTGTCGCGGCGGAACTCCGGCTGCACGGGTGAGGAAACCCTTTTTCTGCCAGAATATGTTCTCAAGCTCCTGCGCAGACAGCCTCTGATACGAAAAACGCTCTTCTTGCGGGCTGTCACAATCCCGGGGATTTCCCCTCAAAAAGAGGGCTTTGCCTTTCGAGGCGGAATTTTCCCGGGGTGGTAAGGAATCTCTTCCGGAAAATCCGGTAAAAGTGTGCAGTGCTGGAAAAGGCGCATTTCCCGGCGATTTCCCCGGGAGTCAGATCCGTTTCGAGAAGCAGCCGGCAGGCGTTGTCCAGGCGCTTCCGGAGTTTGTATTCCGCCGGAGAGATGCTGAAATCTTTTTTCCATTCCCGGTAGAAAGTCCGTTCGCTGTATCCGAAATGCCGGAGAAGCGCCGCAAGGGGTTCCGCAGTCTCCGGCAGAGCGGCGGCGACGGAGTGAAGTTTCAGACGGGAATTCCGTCCGGATGCCGCCCCCGTGTCAGACTCTCTTCTTCCACAGAGAATCTCCGTAAAAAGACGGATGGCCAGCTGGTCCAGGCGGTCGGCGGTTCCCGGGACCTCCAGATTGGTCAGTTCCCTCCGGATTTCCGCAATGATCTGTTCCGGCAGACGGGAGAAAAAAAATCCGGGTTCGGCAAGCAGTTCCGGTCCCAGAAAATCCATCAGAGCCGGAACACATTCTTCGGGATAATGGAAAAACAGCTCGTCGTGATACGACGCCTGGAGCGAATGCATCACAGTGCCCGGGGATATGAAACTGAAATGCGGCATCCTGCATGGCTCGGTTTTCTGCATTTTTCCGTTCACCATGGTTGTCGAACGCCCCTCCGCATTGCCGGAAAGGCAGATGAAGCATCCGCGAATCACCGTGTTCCGGTGTTCGTAGATATGATGGGGCATCCATCCGATGGAATCCAGACGGTAAGGATAGCGGAATAAACGCCTTTTTCCAGAAAGCTGATAGACTTGAGGAATCTCCATGCATGTCTCCTTCCCCTCTTCCCGTTTCTGGCGGGAAAACGAAATCAAATGGCAGAATCTGCAATTGCCGGACTGCCGTTTGCATGTATAATATATGACATACAGGATGCAAAACAAGGATTTTCCGTATCAAAAAGCAAAACAAAGCGTTACCGGCGGAACGCGGGAACAAGACAAGGAAGAAGGAACCCATGAAGGAAAAGCTCGCAGCCCATGTGGATTTCAACAGGATCACGGGAAAACTCAATCCGAAACAGCACGGGTGCAACATGGCGCCCGGCCTTTCCAATCGCGGCAATATGAATCTGGATGCAGAAATCCGGGCGCTTCATTTTCACTCCTCCAGAACCCATGACTGGAGTCTCTGGAATCCGGGACAGAGAATCATCGACACCCATTTCGTGTTTCCTCTCATGAAAGAGGATCCCGCCGATCCGTCCAATTATTATTTCAAGGCCTCGGACGCAGTCATCCGGAACTGCCGGAACACGGGAATGAGTATTTTCTACCGTCTCGGCACCAGCATTGAACACTCCGGCGGGGAAAGTGAAGAGGAACATTACAATACCATCGTCCCGGAAGATTTCGAAAAATACGCCGAAGTGCTTGCCGGGATCATCCGGCACTATACACGGGGATGGGCAGACGGCTGTCACAGCGACATGGAATACTGGGAGATCTGGAACGAACCCGATCTCGGCTGCCGGATGTGGACGGGGAGCATTGAGGAATTCATCCGTTTTTTTGTCATTGTGCTGAAACGTCTGAAATCGGAATTCCCGGAACTGAAAATCGGAGGGCCCGGACTCTGCGGACTGAAAGAGGAGTTCTTCCGGAACATGCTTGCCGCATGCCGGGAAGCCGGGACGGCGCCTGATTTCATTTCCTGGCACTGCTACACTTCAAATGTCGAACAGCTTGCCGCCCAGCCGGCCCGCGGGCGTGAAATGCTGGACTCCCTCGGATTCACCGGAACGGAAACCTGCATTAATGAATGGCATTACGGACCGCTCTCCTGGGAGAGTGTCCAGCGGCCCGCCACCGCCGAGATTTTCCAGACTGCGGTCATGGGACCTGCCGGTCTGCACGGCATTGACTCCGGCGTATTCAATCTTTCCGTTCTCGCGGCATGGCAGAACACGCCGCTTGACAGCGGATTTTATTACGGCGCGGGAATCGACAGCAACTGGGGATTCCGCGATCCCCTCCGTTCCTGGACGAAAAATTATTATTCCATGAAAATGTTTGGAGAAATCATTGCAAACTACACGGACAAGGTCTGTTCCGGAAGTATGCCTGAAGCCGGAACGGTGCGGACGCTGGGCGCACTTTCAGAAGACGGACGCGGAGGCGCGCTGCTTGTCGCGGACTATCGCGGCATCGAAACGATGCTGAATGTCCGGATAAAGGGCATGGATGACGCAAAATTCATCAGCGCGCGGATCCTGGATGACACTCATGACGGCGCTCCGATTCCCGTTTTCATGAACAACGGGATTCTCACGCTGGCGAAAAACCGCCCGGGATCCGCTGCTTTTCTCGTCTGCTTTCAGCGGTGACGGAAAGCGGGGGAAGGTGCAAGCGGAAAATGAAAGGGGATGATGGCGCATGGTGTTCGGGATTACGGCTCTTGTCGTGACAGGGGCAAGCTGGTGTCTGGTCGGAATCATCCTGGGCCGTGCGCCCGGAGACGGACTTGACACTGGAATCATTCAGCTGTTTGGCGCCTGTGTCTCCATTGCCGCCGGCATTGCGATTGCCCTCTCTTTTCTTCCTCCGGGCTCCTTGCCCGCAGCAGGCGTTCTGCTTCCGTGCTGCATGATTTACTTTGCCGCGGGAATTTTCAATTATTCCGGACTGCAGGCTATGGCGGAAGGCATGCGCACCGGACCGAACGGGAGTGTCTGGGGAATCATGCAGTCCGCGATGGTTTTTCCGTTTCTTGCGGGAATTCTATTTTTCGGTGTCGCTCTGACTCTGCCGCGCGCGCTGGGGATCCTTGCATTGCTCGGGGCTCTCCCGCTTTTCAGCATGGCAGGAAACCAGCGGACTCAGGACCGGACGGGGAAAAAGCCGTACGACGGGCGGTGGCGTTTCTGGGCGTTCCTGGCGTTTTCGCTGATTGCAGTTCAGCAGATTCTTGCCACCTTGCCGTCTTACCATCCGGAAGCCCGGGAAGTTTCTCCGCTTTTCCGGGCCGCATCAAGTTCCGCAGGTACGCTGGCTGGTGCTTTCCTTCAGATCGCGTTCCAGAGGGGAAGATCGTATTCAGGCTTTTTCAAAAAAATCAGAGGATCCCTCTCCCGCCCGAGACTCTGGGTTTACGTGTTTTCCATGCAGTTTTTCAGTTTGATTTTTGCTTACACACTGTTATATCCCGGCCTGGACGCCATGGGAAAAGCCGGAGCTGGGGCCGTGAGTTATCCGCTGATGGTGGGAAGCTGCATTGTCTCATTCTCCCTGTATTCCGCGCTGAGACTGAAGGAAAGGATTTTCCCCGCACAGCTGGCTGCGCTTGTCCTATGTCTGGGCGGACTGGCAGGACTCTGCTTTCCGGCTCCGTGAACTTGAACGAAGCAACCGGATGTTTTCGTTTTTTCCATTTCCCAAACAGAAATGGCGATTCACTCAATAGGGCTGCCCTTTCCCGTTTGCGTCACAACGCCGTTTTTGTCTTTTCCGCTCCATTGTTCTGTCGTTTCTGGCGTTTCCGGTGAAAGCGCGGGGCAGGGGGATGCCGGACAAGTGCGCGGCATTGCGCAATCTCATTGTATTTTCTTTTCTCTTTCGGAGCAATTCCCCGGTTTGTTTCCGGCGTAAGATCCTGATGGCCGGATATTTTCCGGTGGATCATATGGTGCGCTTTTCCGGATCAGCCAGTCCGGCAGAATTCCCATTTTGCGGAGACGCTGTGTTCTCATTTGTCGCCCGATCTGCCGGAAGGAGCGCTTCCCGCGTCAGCGGGATCCGTAAAAGCAGAACACTTTTTTTCGGAAGATGCAGAAGGTTTCCGCGCCGGAGCGTCCGCCGCGCCGTGCCGGGATGAGCCTCGTCAAGCAGGATGATTTCAGCATTCCGCAGCGGGCAGTCGGTTTCCAATCTCAATTTCCGTTCCTGTTGTGCGCAGTTTACCATCAGTACGGCGCCCCGGCCGGCATTCGCTGCTGCCAGAGCAAAAAATTTCCGGGGGTGTTTTCCGGAAAGGGCAATCCGGGTGCCGAGGCGGTAAAGTTCGCCGAACATGCGGAAGACATGATAGGTCGGAGTGACATTCTCGCTCGGGAAGTAGAAGAGTCCGCAGTAGGTTCGTGTCGGTTCCGCGTCGTAATACATCGCCTTGTCGACGGGCGAGTCCTGCAGGCGGCAGAGGGATTCCGCGACAAAAAGCGCCCCCGGCATCTCCTTCATGGAGACGTAAACCGCTTTCCCCTTGCATGCGGGATTGATGAAATTCCATTCTCCGAAAATGTTTTCCGTCCGGGAGAAGCCGGCGTCCCGGAGTTTTTCCGCGACGTATTTCGCGTGGGCGCTTATTTCGGCGGCGTTCGAAGTGTAGAGATGCCAGGAGAAAAAATCCAGCGGTGCATTTTCCTTGCGGACACGGAGGAGGAAGGCGTCGAACCAGCGCGGAAAGGCCTGGAAATAACTGCTTGTGTTTTTCCTTGTGACGGAATAGAAGCCGCATGATCCGTATCCGCCGATTTTCAGGGAGGGGAATGTTTTCTTCAGATGTTTTGCCGTCGTGACATAGAGCTGGAAGTACTGTTCCATCGTGCCGGACCACATCTGAGGAATTTCCGGTTCGTTCCAGATCTCCCAGTATTCGATTCCGTAATGGAATCCTTTCGCCCAGCCTTCATTGTAATGGCGGATGACGCCTTCGCAGATTCTTGCCCATTTTTTGAAATCCGCAGGCGGCGCGGTCCGGTATGTCTTGATTATATTGAGATTTTCGATGGTAATGCCAAGGCGGTAGAAAATCCGGCAGCCGGAGTTGACCAGATTCCGCAGATAAACATCGGTAAAGGCGAAGTCGTAGGAAGCCGGATCGTCCGGATCGGCGTCAAAATCGCGGAAGATGTTCGGAATGTCGATCAGGATATTGCGTCCGTAGGCGCCGCCGGAGTCATGCGTGCGGACAAACGGGATTCCTGCCTCCTCGAATTCCGGAATTTTTTCCTCGCTCAGGCGGACGGGGCAGTTGTTCACACCGTGAACCGGTTTGATTCTTTCCATGGAGTGCCGGAAATCAACTGTCAGTTTCATCGGGAGTTTTTCCTTTCCTGTTGGAAAACCGGATGCCGTCGGCGTCAGATCTTCTCCGCACTGTTTCCGTGTGAAGAGCAGTCCGGCTTTTTTTTATGACAAGCTGGCTTTTCGGGGGGGGAAAAAAACCATACACGGGATAATACGGCATTCCCGCTGGAGGAATCCGTCCCGGAGCTCAGCGCTGCGCATAGTTGCGGACGCGGTTCTTCGAAACGCTGCTCTGCGATTTGCGGAGGGATGCTTTGCGCCGTGCGCGTTCGGCGCGCTCTCTTGCTTCCTGCGCCCAGAGACGGCGTTTTTCCTCCATGACCTTTGCTTTCGCCGCCTTGAATTTCGCGTCATAGACCGCAAGATCCATATCGGGCGGCGTCCGCATGAATTTCAGCGTCCGCTCGGCGATGCTTTTGAAGTAGGGGCCCGAAACGGCGCCGCCGTAGTAGGCTCCGTGCGGTTCGTCGGCGGTCACGAGCAGGACGAAGCGCGGCTTGTCCGCCGGGACGAATCCGATGAAGGATGCCGTGAATTTCTTATGGGAATATTCGCCGTTGATGAACTTCTGGGCGGTTCCGGTTTTTCCCGCGACGTGATAGCCGCGGATCGCCGCGATCGTGGCGGTTCCGCCGGGTTCCGTGACGCTTTTCATCATTTCGATGATCTCATGATGCGTGTCCTTGCTGCGGTAGACGGAGGGAAGGCGCGTCACCGGAAGTTTTTCCACTTTTCCGGTTTCGGGATTTTCAATCCTGTCGACGAGGCGCAGATTCACGGGATGACCGCCGTTGGCGAGCATGCAGTAGCTCCGGACGATCTGGAGAGGGGAGGCGGCAATGCCCTGTCCGATCGGAAAGCGCGTGATGGAAAGCTTGTCCCAGCGTTTGAGCGGGCGGAAGATTCCGGCGGTTTCCGGTTTCAGGGGCACACCGGTTCTTTTCCCGTATCCGAATGCGCGCAGCGTGCTGTCCAGATTGCGTTCTCCCATCATCAGCGCAATCTTGGCCGTGCCGATGTTGCTGGAATGCTGGATGATTTCGGAAACGGTGAGGATCCCCATCGGATGCGAATCCCGGAGCAGTTTTCCGCCATAGAACCATCTGCCCCGCTCGCAGTCGAATTTTGTTTCAGGGGAGACGACGCCGAGATCCAGGGCGCCCGCAACGGCAATCGGCTTCATGATCGAACCCGGTTCGAAGATGTCTTCGGCGATCCGGTTCCGCCATGCCTGGGGATTCATGTTTTCCCGGTCATTGGGATTGAAGGTCGGACGCTGGGCGACGGCGAGAATGTCTCCCGTATAAGGATCGGCCATGATCGCATATGCCGCGCTTGGCTTGTTGACTTCCATCAGCTTGTCAAGCTCCTCCTCCAGGATCGCCTGGAGCGGTTCCCGGATTGTCAGATAGAGATTCAACCCGTCGTGGGCCTCTTCCCGTGAAATGTTGCCGAAGGCGAGCGGGAGCCCGTCGCGGCTGCGCTCGAATTTGGTTTTTCCTTTGCCGGATGTCATGTTCCGGTCGTAGAATTTTTCAAGTCCGATCACGGCGACGATTTTGTCCCGGTCGAGGTTCGTGAAGCCGAGGATATTGGCAAGAAGCTCGTTTTTCGGGTAGCTCCGCTTGGAAGAGCTGCGGAAGTAGATGCCCTTGATGCCCGCCTTCCGGATTTTCAGCTTGAGGCGTTCGAATTCGTCAAAGTCAATCACGCTTTTAATGACGGCGTAGCGTTTCGCGACAGTTTTGGTTTTCCCGTCTTTCCCGCGGATGGTGATTGTGCGGGTCGTCAGGTTCCTGTAGACTTCGTTCTCATCCAGCGAAAGCTCCCTTGCGAGAAATTCCGCCGCCTTGCGGCACTGCGCATCGGATCCTGTCTCCGTCGGATCGACGAAGATGTTTCCGCACGGCACGTTGCCGACCAGAAGATTGCCGGAATAATCGAAAATTTCCCCCCGGTGCCCCTGGCTTGTTCTGACTGTCGTATAACGGTTTTTCGCCTTCGCGTAGAGTTCCTCGTGGCGGAGAATCTGGACAGTGTACAAATGCCAGGCCAGATACGCGAAAACAAGGAGAAAAACGATCCATGCCGCCTTCATCCGGATTCCGATGTAACTGAGCTGTGTCATATTGTATCCCGTCCCTGCCGGAGTTCAATGTTTCAGCGGACTGAGGCGAGCGCCGTGTGCCGTTCCGCATATTTTCCGTTTGACGATGCCACATGGCGTTTCACCGCCCGCTTTTCCGGCAGGTCAATGATCCGCAGATAGGAAATCTGGCGGTAGTCCGCTTCCCGCAATCCCAGGTTGTACTGCTTGATTTTTGCACTGATGTACGGATACGCCGTGAGCTCTTCGCGTTTGTTGCGCAGATTTGCCGTAATCAGATTGATTTTCCGGATTCGCATCTGGATTTTTGCGGCTTCCTTGTTCAGACTTTCGATTTTCGCATTGTAGCGGACCCGGCAGGTTACCGCCGCGAAAATGAATGCGCACATCAGGATGATTTTGACGGCAAAGGCGAAGAACCAGGGTTTTGCTCCGTCTCTGCGCTGTCTTGGAACTGCGCTTGCAGCGCTTTCCTCCTTCAGCGATCTGGTGTAGGTATTCATAAAAAGGCTTCCTCCTTTATCGTTATAATCTGCTTCAGAGTGTTTCTTCCGTTTTTTCCGCCGCTCGCAATTTCGCGCATGCCGCCCGGGGATTATCACGGCGTTCATCGGCTTCCGCCGTAACCGGTTTTCTGGTCAGGATTTTCAGTTTCGGCTTCCAGTTGCAGATGCAGACCGGGCAGCCGGGCGGGCATTTGCAGAGCGCCGCCATGTCCTGGAAAAACTGTTTGACGATCCGGTCCTCCAGAGAATGGAAGCTGATGACGGCGAGGCGGCCTTTGGGTTTCAGAAGCGCGAGTGCATCCTCCAGGCCTTTCCGCAACTGGCCGAGTTCATCGTTGACCTCGATCCTGAGCGCCTGAAAACAAAGTGTCGGAGGCGGTGGCGCGTTTTTCCGGACGGCGCGGCGCAGAACACGGTCGCAGAGGCGGGCAAAACTGCCGGTGGTTTCAAACGGCGCGACTCCGCGTTCTTCAACGACGGCGCGGGCTAGACGGTTTGCCTCCCTGAGTTCGCCGTATTCCCGGAAGATCCGCGCCAGCTCCTGTTCCGGATAGGTGTTCAGCACACGGCTTGCCGTGAGCGGAGAACGTCTGTCCATGCGCATGTCCAGAGGCCCCTCGTGACGGAAGGAGAATCCGCGTTCCGGATCGTCGATCTGCGGAGAGGAGACGCCGAGGTCCAGAAGAATCATATCCACGCCGTCGTTCCATCCGGCGGTCTGTGCCGCACTGCGGATGGAGGCGAAATCGGTCTGCACGAGACGAACCCGCCCGGCCGCGAACGCCAGGACTTTTTCCGCTCTCGCAAGTGCGTCCGCGTCGCGGTCGATTCCGAGAAGTTCCGCCTGCGGAAGCTTCCGCAGGAGCAGCGCGCTGTGGCCGCCGCAGCCGAGCGTGCCGTCGATGATGCGGCATGCTCCCTGCCTGGTTCCGGTCAGCAGTTCGACGGTCTGCTGCGGCAGAACCGGAATGTGTCCGTAATCGGCTTTTTGATCCTGCGTCTTCACTGCTGCGTGATTCCTTTCAAAACTCCGGCGAGACTTTCCGGCGTGTCGTTGATTCTCTGCATTACATCGAAAAATCCGTCATTTCCGCCGGATTCGATATTTTCCCAGGTTTCCGGCGAAACGATCTGGATCAGCCACAGCGAGCCGACCAGAACGGCCTTGTCCGTCAGGCCCGCATGCTCCATGAGCTTGGCATTGATCTGGATTCTGCCCTGTTTGTCGCAGGTGCATTTCATCGCGCGCGAAGCAAGGATCATCAGGTCGCGCATTGCCTTTGCATCCGCAAGGGACATTTTTTTGGCTTTCGCAAGAATCTCATCCTGAAAGGTGGCCAGCGGAATTGCCTGAATGACGCGATTTTTCGCGGGCAGGAGCACGAACTGAGTTTCTCCGTCCTTCCGTCTCCAGTCCGAAGGGATGGCGAATCTGCGCTGCGAGTCAATCGCATGCGTGAAATTTTCCAGAAAGCAGAACTCTTCTCCCGAATTCGCCATATTTGCCCCTTTATAACAACTATCTTCCCCTAATTTCCCCTATCTACCCCTAACTTACCTCTTGAAACCCTTTCTGCAAGTCTTTTTTTCAAAAAAAATAAAAAAAAATGGAAAAATTGCGGCTTTTTCTTTAAATAAGAATCAAAGGATGGTAAAAATGATTTTTCCACAGAAAAAAAGGCGTGGCGGATTTTGAAAAGGGATGCCGATTCCCGGTTTCCAGAGCATTGCCGCCGGAGGGGTGAAGTGATCTCCGCAGGAAAACGCTGCATCTTTTTCAGTTGGCGTATTCTGCTTATGCGGAGCAAGTTGCTATGATTTGGACGGTCCGGGGCAGAGTGGATTCATGCATTTCCGGCATTTTCACCATGTGTCGTTCCGTTTTTCTGCATGGAGAGCACAAAATTACCATAGTTCGCACAGAAATCCCATACTTTCATGAAAAAGAAGCTTTCATTTCATTTTTTCAACTTTATATTTTTTCATAGGAAAGCGGATTATTTCACTCGTCAACCAAATCAAGAGGAAAACAGAATGGCAAAAATCACCTTCATGGGAGCGGGCAGCACGGTATTTGCAAAAAACGTGCTTGGCGACTGCATGTGCAGAGAGGCTCTGAAAGATTCCCACATCGCGCTTTACGACATCAGCAGGGAGCGGCTTGTCGAATCGGAAAAGATGCTCACGACGCTCAACAGGAATATCAATGGCGGACGCGCGAAGATCACGACGCATCTCGGTGCCGCCAACCGGAAGAAGGCCCTCAAGGGGGCGGATTTCGTGGTAAATGCCATTCAGGTCGGCGGTTATGAGCCCTCCACGGTGATCGATTTTGAAATTCCGAAGAAATACGGACTGCGCCAGACGATTGCGGACACGCTCGGCATCGGCGGCATTTTCCGCGCTCTCCGCACCATTCCGGTGATGCTGGACTTTGCCCGGGACATGGAGGAAGTCTGCCCGAACGCCTGGTTCCTCAACTATACCAATCCGATGGCGATGCTGACCGGCGCGATGCTCCGCGGCACATCCATCCGGACGGTCGGGCTCTGCCATTCGGTTCAGGGCTGCGTGCAGTCTCTCCTGTCGTCGCTCAATCTTTATGACGAGAAGAAGGACGGTCCCTTTGAACAGCTCAACTACCGTTCGAAGATCGCCGGCATCAATCATATGGGCTGGCTGCTCGAGCTTACGAAGGACGGGAAGGACGTTTATCCGGAGATGCGCAGGCTCGGACTGAAAACCGTCAAAAAATACCGCGGCGGCAAGGAAAAGCACGGAAATCTGATCCGTCTTGAAATGATGAACCGTTTCGGGTATTATGTCACGGAATCCAGCGAGCACAACGCCGAATACGCTCCCTACTGGATCAAGGCCGCCTATCCGGAGCTCATCGACGAATACTTCATTCCGCTGGACGAGTATCCGCGCCGCTGCATCCATCAGATTGAAAACTGGAAGAAACAGTACAAGGAAATCTGCGGCAATCCGAAGCTGGATCACAAGCTGTCCCGCGAATACGGTTCCGGCATCATGAACGCGATCGTGACGAACACGCCGTACCAGATCGGCGGAAACGTCATGAATCACGGACTTATCACCAATCTCCCGGACAACGCGGTGGTCGAGGTTCCCTGTCTGGTCGACGCCGGCGGCGTGCAGGGCACCTATGTCGGCGCTCTCCCCCCGCAGTGCGCCGCGATGAACATGACCAATATCAATGTGCAGCTTCTGACCATCGAAGCGGCGCTTACGCTGAAACGCGAGCATATCTATCATGCCGCGATGCTGGATCCGCATACCAGTGCGGAGCTGAATATCGATGATATCGTCGCCATGTGCGACGATCTGATCGAAGCCCACGGCGACATGCTTCCGAAATATCATTGAGTTCGCTGCCGCTCCCGGCGCTTTTCCGCCGGAAAACGCCGGCCCCGCGCATGTTTTCTGCTCCGGGGCCGGTTTTCATGTACCTGTCTTGCTTCAGCGGCGGGGATTTTTTTCCGTTATTCCTTCAGGAGCATTTCGGGAAACGCCGCCGGCATGTGCGGTCCGGCTCCGGCATGGGAACTTGTTTCGGCATTCTGTCCGTCGACGCGGTGGCGGACCGGAAGAATCCGGCACTTGTTGTTTACCGTGATCCGAAGTCCGAGCTTGTCCAGAGGGATCCGCATGACGGCCTCCCAGGAGTCCTTGTTCCGTCTCGTCGCATAGTCCCATGCCACAGTCCAGCGGTGATTGTAGCCTTCCGCCTCATATTTTGCGCCGGAGGGGCTTCCCGCAAAGTGATGGTAGGTTTTTGCATCCGCCGTCTTCAGGAAAAGTTCCACGCGGTCGCCCGGCGGCAGACGGCCCGGATAAGGGGCTTTCTGCAGATCCAGATGCTTCATGTCGGGTTCCGCACAGCGGAATCTGACGTAAAGATTCCGGCGGTCGTGAAGGAAAAACACGCTGGTTTGCACGGCGGCGTTTTTGCCCCTGGTGCCGGTGATTTTGAAGTTTTCGATGCGCGATGCAGAGTTCCAGACCGGCGCATCGAAATCCATGGCGGTTTTCCCGGCGTCTGCGGCAAGGGGAATTTCGAAGATTGCGGGCTTGCTCCGTGCGGCGCTCCGCATCAGGAACTCAAAGCGTTCGCGATGATTCCGCACAAGCTGTTTTACGGTGTCCCGCCCGGCGAGTTTTTCCGCGGCGGCCAGTTTTTCCCGGAGCGTTTTTTCCATCCCCGGACGGCGGATGTAGAGTTCCGCGCATTCGACGGCGTTGTCATTGTACATGGAAATCCTTCTGTCCGCGTGCCATGCTTTGTGAATGGCTTCGTAATATTCCCGCATGGGGGAGGCGGCCGGGCCGTAGACCCGTTTCAGATATTCGTTCCGCAGTTCGCTCGGGTTCCGCGAGGAGTCCAGCATCAGGCGGCTCAGCACCCAGTATTCCATGGCGGAGACATCCCAGGCTCCGGCCAGTTTGTCCTGTTCCGGGGGCGTTCTCCGCACATCCGGATAGGTTTCCGTCGAAAGGAAGTGGTGGATGCCGAGTTTGTTCCAGATCCGCAGATTTTCCGCCGCCGCATCCGCGACCGGGCGGGGAAAGTCGCTTGCGTCGCCCCAGTATTCGTAAATTCCCACCCGGGCGCCGGATTTCGCCCAGTCGCGGCTTCGGACGTTCCATTTTTCGTTGCCTTTTCCGTCGATGGGGATTTTGTCGTTTTTCGGGTAGGGGCAGTAGATCACGGTAAGTTTCGGATGGGGTTTCACCCGCGGGGGGACGGCGGCGTAAAGATAGCCGAGCGTTTCCGCTTCCAGATGCGGATATTTCTTCAGCATGGCTTCCACGACGGCGTTCAGATAGAGAAAATACTGGGTGGAGCGGAAGGCGTCGTCATCGGGCGTGAGCTGTGAGCCGTCCGCAAGAGGAATCGGTTTGCGGCATTCCGGACAGTTGCAGAGACTCCAGGTGTCGCCGAAGCCGAAATGGATTTTCCGGATTTCCGGCGTGAGGTCCCGTTCCAGTGCGGCAAGCATCTCCCGGACCAGCGCTTCGCGTCCCTCCCGGTCCGTATAGCAGAGCTGGGGGCCGTAATGCTCGTATTTTTTCCGTTTCCCCTCCTGCCAGGCATAGTAGCCGGGATGTTCCGCGAAGTATTTTTCATTCGGGAGAAAACGGCCCAGTTCGTAGGTCAGGACCCCGGAGAAAAACAGGTCCAGCGTGGAGCGGATATGATATTTGTGGTAGAACATTCCGCGCGAGTTGGAATAGTTGCGCCGCGCCCAGAGACTGGTCGGCGGGTCGAAGTGGGCATGCACCAGACCGAACTCGCGATAATTCCAGGAGGGGCGTCCCCGGAAATCCGTTTCCCGGAACGTCAGATCGGGGTCCGGCGTGAACAGGGCTTCTCCGTCCATGACCGGGCGCGGGAAGATGAGATCCGTATTCCGGTCGAACAGGAGAAACACGGCGTTTATGACGCCGCCGTCCTTCGGACCGGAAAGAAACAGTTTTTTCCCGTTCCGGCGGACAACCCAGCCGTCGGATTCCCCGATGAAGCGGAAATCATCCTCCGGCGCGTAAAATTCCTTTCCGAGAAAAATCTTGTGATTGTTCTGTTTTGTCGGCGCGTGAAAGACGGCTGGCTCCGCTCCGGAGATGCGCCCGATCCATTTCTGAAGCTCCCGCGCGGCGAAGAGAAGTTCCTCCGAAGGCTCTTCCGGAACAATGATTTCCGAGACGCTTTTCCCTTGCGAGGAAACCTGAAACGCCGCGCATGCGGAAGAAACGGCGCATGCCAGAAGCAGTGCAAGTGTTTTTTTCATCGGGCCTCTCCCCGCTTTTTCTCTTCGGTCAGATAAAACGCGGCGAACTTCCCGTCCAGAAGCAGACATTCCAGAAATGCCGCGGACGGCGGCGCGGTGAACTGTTTGGAGGCGGGGAAATCATTTTTCCAGTTTGAGTAGAACGTAAACGACTGTTTCCAGTAATTGCGCTGATTGTCGAGCACGTTTCCAGTCTTGTCCAGAAAGCGGATGTAAACGCCGATGTTCTTTTTCGGAACTCCGGGGCCTTCCCTGCGCAGCGAGACGCGGTATGTCCTCCCGGGCGTGACGGGAACCGGATCGGTCAGCGTCATTCCATAACGGGAGTCGGAAACTTCCAGATAATTGCCGTCGGCACCCTTCCGGATCACGGACTGTGTGGTGCGGGCGTATCCGGAATAGTTGTCGCTCCCGAGCCTGAATTCCGGATTGAGGTTCAGATATTTCGAGTCGCCGACGGCTTCAAAGCGGACGTTTTCGACCTTGTCTTTCGTCCGGAGTGTCGCCTTCTTTGCGAAATGCGGGGTGTAGAACTCGCGGACATACGTATTTTTCTCCGTGCCGCGGTACCGCTCCCCTCTGGAATTGAGAATTCCGCCGAGGGGGATGTTGCCGTCCGCATCCGTGAAGCGGATCTGCCATTCCGGAGGCGCGGGCGCCGTGAGAACGACCCGGTATTTTGCTGCAGGAAGGACTTCCGCGTTGAAATCCGCCGCGTTCAGAAGCGTTCCCGGCAGAAGGAATGCAAGGAAAAAGATTTTTTTCATGACGACATACTCCATGGTTTTCCGAATGGTTATTGCATTTCTAGGTAGAGATTCTGGAAGCCGCTCATCTGATGCACCTGTCCGCCGTTCCAGCTTCCGAAGGGTCCGCAGAACATGCCGCTGATCCTGTTGCCGGTATTGACGTTGATGCCGAGTTCCAGGAGCGGCACCGTGAAGATCGCTTCAAACGCCGTGGCCGTCTTGCGGACTTTCGCACGGAAGCCGCAGTCGAACTTCGCATTGTATCCCTCCGCGTCATACAGGGCGCCGTGATTGTTGCAGGCGAACTGGAAATATCTGCTGCGGTCCGGCGGCGCAAGGAAGAATTCCAGCGTCATCCGCGTGTTCACGCCGTTTTTCCAGACCTGATCGCGCGGGTAGTTCCGGTCCGGGCTGCATTCCAGTTCCGGAAGCTGAAGCCGGCCTTTCTCCGCCTTCAGCGGCAGACGCTGGGACCATTTGACGTAAAGATTCAGGCGGTCATGCAGCAGCGTGATGACCGCGTCCTTGTCGGCGGGAAGTTTTTCCTCGGCTTTCCCGTAGGGACGCAGTCCGTCGATTACGCCTCCCTTTTTCCAGAGCGGAGAGTCGAAATCCTCTCCCGCCTTTGCCGCTTCGGACAGGCAGGGCACGTTCAGCGTCAGAGTTTCCGGAATGGTGGCCGCGACTTCCACGAGATGTTCGAAGCGCGCACGCAGGTGATGCAGGAGTTTTGCGCTGGCGGGATGACGCACTTTCTCCGCCGCGGATTCGAGCGCCGCTCGCATGGCCTTCTCATTGCCTTTTTTCAGGATATAATAGGCGGCGGAGTTGTAGGCGATGTCGTTCCAGTAGGCGGGGAAGGCGTCGCTGTACCAGGCCCGGTGCAGGATTGCGTAGAAGCGTTCCACATCCGGAGCGGCTTCCCGGTAGGCGCGGTGGAAGTATTTCCTCCGGAGTGCGCGGACGTCCTGTGACGGATCCCACATCAGACGTCCGATGCACCAGTATTCCACGCCGGAGACATCCCATGCACCGGCCATCAGGTCGTCCCTGACTTTCGGCAGACGGTAGTCCGGATAGGTTTCCAGAGAAAGATAGCTGTTGATGTTCAAGCTGTTCCAGAAGCGCATGTCCTGCATCGCCGTATCCGCGATCGGGCGCGGAAAGTCGCTGGAGTCTCCGTAATATTCATAGATTCCGATGTTTCTGCCCGCCTTCGCCCATTCCCTGCTGCGTTTCTCCCATACCGCGTTCCCGGGAGCCGTGACGGGAATCTTGTCGTTTTTCACATAAGGGCAGAAGATCACGGTCAGGCGCGGATGCAGCTTCACTTTCGGCGGAACCGCGGCATAGAGATAGGCAAGGGTTGAAATTTTCAGATTCGGATAGGCTTTGGAAACGGCATCCGTGATCCGGTTCAGGTAACGGTAATACTGGGTTGAGCGGAAGGCGTCGTCGCCCGGACGCAGAAGCATACCGTCTTCACAGCGGATCGGTTTCATGCATTCGGGACAGAGACAGAGATCCCAGGTGTCTCCGAATCCGAAGTGAACTTCCGAGATTTCCGGCGTCATGTCGTGTTTCAGGGCTTTCAATGTTTCCCGTATGAGGGTTTCAACGCCTTCCCCGCTGGTGTAGCAGACCTGGACTCCGTAATGTTTGTAAGGATGGCGTTTCCCCTCCTTCCAGCCGAAAAATTCGGGGTGACGCTCAAAACGTCCCTCTGCGGCGAGAAGCGTGCCGTATTCATAGGTGACGGAGGAGGAGAAAAAGCTCTCCAGCGAGGAGAGAATGTGATACTTGTTGAAGAACATGCCGCGGTAATTGGCGAAATTCCGCATGCTCCATTCGTGGCTCCAGGGATCGAAATGATGCCGCACGAGCGCAAAATGGCGTTCCTTCCAGCCGGGCACGATGCGGAAGTCCGTCTCGTGGAAGAGAAGATCGGGTTGTTTTGAAAAGACAGTCCCGCATTCCCGGTCCGGACGGGCGAAAATGAGGTCCGTGTTCCGGTCAAGCAGTTCATAAACCCCGTTCAGGACGCCGCGGTCCTGTGCGCCGAACACATACAGCTTGCTGCCCTCCCTCCGGACCGCAGTCCCGTCGCTTCCGGACATTGCCGCCAGATCCTCCCGGTATTTCCCGGCGAACTCCCGGCCCAGAAAGATTTTTGTGTTCGGTGTTTTCGTCGGAGCATGATAAATTGCAAGCTCCGCGCCGCTGATGGCGGCAATCCATTTCCGGAGTTCGCGCGCCGCGGTCGCGACGGGAGGGGAGGGGAGCTCCGGAACAATGATTTCCGCCATGCTTTTCCCGTTCCGCGCAATCTGCGCACCGGGATGATCCGTCTGCCGTGTCTGTCCGCCGCAGACGCATCCGGCAAGCGCCCCGCAGAGCAGGAGCGCGGAGATTCCTTTTCCTGAAAACCGCATCCTGAAAACCGCCTTTTCGTTATTGATCCATTTTGATGACTTCCTGCGTCACCCGGATGGATTCGAAGGCGACGTCCTTTCCTCCGAAGACCAGCGTCCGCAGATACGCCGCGTTGTCCGGCGCAATGAAATTGCCCTTTCCGGATCCGTCCGCCTTTTTGACAAGGACCGTGCCGCCGCAGTTTTTGAGCTGTTTCATCTCTTTGTCGAAGAACACAACCTGGATCCGCGCCCCCTGAAGCGGATTCGGCGCAAGTTTCGCATCAATCACGTAATTCTTTCCCCCCTCGACAGGAACGGGATCGCCGCTGGCCCAGCTCGCGACCTTCAGACTGTATCCTTTCCTGTCCGGACGCTCCGTCATGCGGATGTTGATTCCGTATCCCGCCTGTCCGAATCCGGAATGGTCGTATTTTCCCAGCTTGAATTCCGGATTGATGTTGAGTGCGTCCTCCGTGAAGGTTTCCAGTTTCAGGTCGTCAATGAAAACCTTGTTTTCCGGAGACGGATTCTCAAAGCGGATTTTCATCTGCGTCGCTCCCGGAGCGGGATAAAAGACATCGCTGCAGACCCGGAACTGATTGGAGAGGATCACCTTGTGGTAGGGAAACAGAATATGCGGGTTGCAGTATTTCGCCGTCTCGGAGGAAAATGTCAATCCCCATCCCGGCAGTTTCAACCCTTTGGATCCCCGGTTGACGTCATAGAATGCGTTTTCCAGCTGGGGATTCTCCTCCAGGCAGTCGGGACCGACGGAGCGGGCGCGGAAGGTCAGGCGGTATTTTGTTTTCCTGTCCACCTTCACGGCTTTGAAGATGGCCGTGGATTTCGGACCGAGTTCCAGAAGGCGGCCGGTCTCCCCTTCCGGAGCCTTTACCAGAGCCGCGCCGCGTGACATTCCTTCCATGGAGGGGGCCAGTTTCTCCGGACCGTCAAAATTTTCATTTAAAATCGTTTCCGCGCAGAGAGGCGACACCGCAATGGCGAGGCATCCGATCATCATTTCCAGTTTCATTTCATGACTCCTTATGCTTTTTTCAACAATGATAAAAGATTCGCGAATGGGGATGGAGAGGAACCGCTTTCCGTCCGGTGACTGACGGACGGCATGCGTTTTTCTTCAGTTGTTGTCAAATCCCGAATGTGTGTTCCTCCACCAGCGCGTATATTCCCTGTTCTGATACCGCAGCGACTCCTCGTAGACTTCCCTGCTTTTCAGGTTGATGACAGAATTGTCCGACAGAAGGGCGTTCACGCTGAGCTGATGCCTTCCGAAAAAAAGATCGGAATTGTTCGGCGTCTCCACGCCGGTGAGCGGAGGAATGGCGAACAGACCTCCCAGACCGGGAAGGGAAATGCCGGCGGTCTGCGGCTGTTTTGTCGTCTCCGTGCAGATATAATTCGGATGTGTCTCATTCCGGAGGGAATCCATGCTGATGAAAAGGGACGAGTGCTGCGGAAGGCGCATTGCCTTTCTTGAAAAGGTCGCGCTTCGCATGATTGCCGCGTTGCATCCGTAGGCGCCGCCGTACATCGGACATACGGTCGTACTGGTTCCGACGCGCGGCGGATTCGGGGTGTTCGGACATACCAGCGGCGTGGTGCGCTTGTAATAAGTTTCGTTTTTCAGTCCGAGATACTGTGCGATTTTCTGATACCATGCCTCTCCAGTGGTTCCCAGATTTGTCGGATAATAGTCCTTGTTGTCGTTCAGATACATTCCGAACGCCATTCCCTGCTGGCGCAGACGGCCGACGCAGTCGATTCTTTTGGCCGTTTCCCTGGCGCGTCCCAGCGCCGGGAGGAGCATGGCTGCCAGAATCGCGATGATCGCAATCACTACAAGAAGCTCGATCAATGTGAATCTTCGCATGCATCCGGCAGACATCTTCCGGGAATCATCATACGTCCCCGTGCGTGTATAGACCGTCATCTGTTTTCCTCCTGCGTGTCAGATTTTTTTTGCTACATCGTAGTAGCTTTTTCTTTTTATTATAACCGGAATTGAAGAAAATGCAATACCGGGAAAGAATTTTTCCGTGATTTTTTTGCCATGTTCGCTCAGGAAAGAGAATGCGGGTATTGCCGAGTCCGTGAAAACGAAAGCGTGCTTCAGGGGCGGACAGTTTCAGAGTGCCATCCTTGCCTGCGCTTCGGCATAGTCTCCTTTCCGGAGCGGAGCGCATTTGGGAAGGGGTGCAGGAGTTGTCCTGGAAAATTCCCGTTCCGGGAGGATTTGCCGGAGGAAGTCTGCGGATGCACCCGGTTTTCCTCCCCGGCAAAACGGATCCTGAAAGCCGGAGAGACCGTCTATTGCGTGCGGCGCATGCGCCGCCTGGTCTCTTCCGGAGAGCGGGAATTGTACTTTTTATAGAGACGCGCGAAATAATTGGGATTTTCAAATCCGCTCAGCGCCGCGGCTTCGGAAATGGAGTAGTATTCATTCCGGAGAAGGTTTTCCGCGTGGGAAAGCCGCAGCGAAATCAAATATCTTTTGGGAGAGACTCCGCATGCGGAAAGAAAGAGTTTCCGCAGGCGGCTTTCGCTCAGGCCCGCATGCCGCGCCGCTTCCGCCACCGTGACGGGAGAACGGAATTTCTGTCCGAAAAAATGGATTGTCTTTCTGACCGCCGGAGGCATTTCCGTATGGATTCCGCGCGATTCCTCGAAGCGTGAGAGCCGCACCAGAAGCGTATACAGGATTCCTTCCGCTCCCAGGTGGTCTCCGCGAAGCGTCATGGAGAGAAGCGCAAAAAAGAGTCTGGACACCCAGGGATCCCGCGTCAGGTTCCATTTCCGGAAAGATGTCTCAAAGAGTTCCCCGGAATGGCTGAAGACGCAGTAAATGTTGCGTTCCCCTTCGGAATTGATCTGGTTGTGCGACACGCCTCTCGGGATGTACAGGACATCTCCGCGATGGAGTGTTTCGTTTCCGACGGGAGTCTCCACCCGGCAGGAGCCTTCGAGCTGGAACAGAAGCTCAGGCGCATGGTGCGTGTGAAACGCCACTTTCCTTGCGCCTCTGTGATTGCCGGCATAGAAAAAGATGCATGGAAACTCCCGGTCCGCATGATTCATTCACGCTCACCTCCCTTCCGGAACAATCTAACACCGCATTTCTGCGCAGGCAAGCGCCAAAGGAGGGAAAGGAGCGATTTGTGCTATTCTTTGGTCGTTTTATTCTTCCCGCGGCATTGTTTCCGCGGCAGAAATGCGTATAATCTTTTTTCAGAAGTTCCCGTTTGCAACAGAGGAGCGAAACATGGATTTCATTCGCGATATATGGCTTGACACGGACATCGGTACGGATATTGACGACTCATGGGCACTTGCGTTTCTGCTGCGGTCTCCGGAGCTGCTCCTTCACGGCATCTCCACCGTGACCGGCGATACGCGCTACCGCGCCCGGATTGCGGAACGTCTGCTGCGCGCGGAGAAAATTTCTCTTCCCGTCCGGCCCGGCGAATCGGCTCCGGACGATGAACATATCATGCTGTCCCTTGCCGAAGGTGATTCCCCCGCCGGGTCGCGGAGACGCTTCACGGACACCGCCGCTCCGGAAAGCATCGCCGCCGCGCTTGGAACCATGAAAAACAATCCCGCCGTAATCGCCATCGGCCCGATGACCAATCTGGCAGGAACGCTTGCTCGTTTTCCCGGCTGCGAATGTTCCTGCGACCTGATTGCCATGGCGGGAGCCGTTCAGGACGCGTCCGCGCAGCCTCCGGAATACAATATTCGGATTGACATTGGGGCCGCCGGGAGAGTCATGGCCGGAAAGTGGAAAAGCATCACCCTGCTGCCGTTTGAACTTTGCAGGCAAATCACGCTTCCGGGTTCCTTCCAGGAGATTCTGGAAGCTTCCGGAGATCCCCTCTGCATGGAGCTTGCCCGTCAGAACGCACTCTGGAGCGAGCGTGTCAGAGGGGGCGGAAAGCATCCGTTCACCTCTCCTCTCTTTGATACGGCGCCGGTGGCGTTTGCATATGACGAATCGTTTTTCCTGGTTCGGGAAACAAGTGTCAGGGTGACTCCCGACGGCAGGACGCCGGAAGATGCGGACGGCTGGAAAATCCGCCTGGCATACGGATGGCGTGATCTGCGCGGATTTCTGGAACTGCTGAAATCCCGTCTTGTCCCGACCGGATAACGGAGGAGGCGTTTCGGGACCTTTGCCATGAGCGTTCCCGTTCCGGCGGGCACCGGGCGGACCCCCCGGTTCCGGTTTCGGATTGCGCAGGAGTTTTTCTGCGGAATCCCGGGAATGCCGATAAGAATCAACACGGATGGAGACATCCGAACCCAAAGAAAAGGTGAAATGCCATGATGAAAAAAACACTGCTCCTGCTTGCTGCTTCGCTTTCGTGCGTTCTGCACGGCGCGGACGCTCCTCTCAAACCGGTGTTTGAAAGCGATTTTGAAGGTGGAGGGGGAAACGCGGTTTCCGACCGCGCCGCTGCTCCGCTTGCGGGGGAACTCCGCCCCGGAGCGGTAAAAACGGGGTCCCCGTTCGGAACCGCGATCCGTCTGGAGGGAAGGATCAACAACGGTGCACGTTATCCCGCCTCTTCCAAGCTGAATTTGAAAAGCGAATTCACGGTCTCCGTCTGGTTCCGGCTGGATGCTCTTCCGACTGCCGGCGCCAAGGGGGCGGCGCGCTCCTATACGCTTCTTTCCCTTGGCAATGAAAACTGGCGTTCGTGCATTGATGCCGCCGGCAGGATCAGCGTGCAGAACACCGCTCCCGGCAAAGAGTTTTTCATCTGGAATTCCGGACCGGGGGCCGTAAGCGCCGGCAAGTGGTGTCATGCGGCATACACGTATTCCGTCTCAAAGGGGGAATACGCCCTCTTTGTCGACGGGGTTCTGAAATCCGTCCGGAAAACGAGTGTGGATAAGAAGAAGATTCCTCCTGTTCCGATTGAGAATTTCTCACCGCTTCTGATCGGATCCATGCCGGATTATTTTCCGATGAAAGGGGAAATCGCCGGTGTGAGGATTTATGACAGGGCGCTTTCGCCGCAGGAACTTGACGGTGCGGAACGGGACCGGATGCGGAAACTGCTTTCGTTCCTTGCTTCCGATGCGGAGAAGTCCGGAGAAAAGTCTCTTGCCGGGCTTCTCCGGAAAAATGCCGCAGATCCGTCTCTTTCCCTGAAATCTCTTCAGGAACTTCAGAAAGAGCATCAGAGCCGGTGCGGCGGGAAAAAGGGGACAGCTCCCGGGAAGGCGTGAGTCCGGCTGCCGGGAGACGGCCGCCGCGGAGTCATAAGGAACGGGAAATTATGAAACGGAGAGTGGAATGAACGGGAACATGCGGAACGGTTTTACTCTTGTCGAGCTCCTGGTCGTGATTGCGATCATCGCGATTCTGGCGTCGCTTCTGCTTCCCGCTCTCGGGAAAGCCCGGGAGGCGGCAAAAGGGATCAAATGCATCGGCAATCTGAAGCAGATCGGCATTACGGTTCACGGGTATTCCGATGATTATGCCGGCTGGAATGTCGGGAACTGGTGCGTCTACTCCGCCGCAAATCCCTGGCCGGCGTTTCTCGGAAAGGAGACCGGGTATTTTGCCGTGGACAAGCTCGGCGCCATCAAGGGGATCGGAAAGTGTCCCTCGATCGCCCGCGTCCACTCCTACGGATGCAGCTATGTCATCAACAACAATCTGTATAACGGGAACTGTGATTCCGGGAATCCCTACCAGATTACTCCGGCTGGCACTTTCCCGAGACTGTTCAGACCCGATTCCGTGAAACGTGCTTCCGCTCTGGCATGGTTCGCCGATTCCGAACAGTATGGAGGCGACGGCGCCTATTTTCTCCAGCCGCACAACGGTTCCGCCGGGATCCTGTATGTGGATCTCCATGCCGGACAGACGAAGGAGGGGAGGGAGATCGGCATGGGAGCGCAGATCGGCATGAATCAGCTCCTCCACTGGAGCTATGCAAGCAAGCCTCCGTTTAAACTTTAAAACCATCAAGCCAGGACAGACGATGCATAAAATCTTCTTTTCCCCGTTTCTGTGTTTATTTCTTGTGACGGCGGCGCTTTGCGGCGCGGAAATTCCTTCTCCGGTCTTCGAAACGACCTTTGAAAGCCCGGACGGGAAAAAAGTGATCGACAATATTGCCCCGCCGGCTGACGGCGTCCTGCGGGAAGGCGCCGTGCTGGAGGATTCTCCCGCCGGGAAAGTTCTGAAGGTCGGCGGCAGGATCAACAACGGCGCGCTGTTCCCCGCCGCGGACAAGCTGAATCTGGCGGAGGAATATACCGTTTCCGGATGGTTTTTTCTTCCGAAGCTCCCGGAGCGCAATGCGAAAGGTGCGGCCCGCAGCTACACCCTTTTTTCGCGCGGCAGCGAGAACTGGCGCGCATGCGTGAACGCCGACGGGATGCTGATGGTCCAGACAACTTCTCCGGAACGGGAATATTACATCTCCAATTCAGGAAGGAACCGGATTCCGGAAGAACGCTGGTTCCATGTCGCCGCCACCTATTCCGTATCCGGCGGAGTTTACGAACTTTTCATCAACGGTGTCCGTTACAGTTCCAGGAAAAGCAGCGTGGATAAGAAAAAACAGCCACCCGTCGCAATTCCCGTTCCATCGACTCTGCTTCTCGGCAGTCTGCCGAACTACTTCCCCATGAAGGGGCTGATCGGAAGGACGCGCGTCTATGCGAAGGCGCTCGGCAGTGCGGAAATCACGGCTTCGGAACAGGATTATGCGCGGAAGCTGCTTTCCGGACTCCGGGAGACGATCCGCCGCGAGATCGGAGAAAGCGCGGACGGAAAACAGCTTCTTGAGAAGGTCTCGCAGCTGGAAAAAAAGCCTTTGATCGCTCTGGATGCGCTGGACGCAGTGCAGGCGGAATGCAATCGCCGCAGGAAAGTCGCGGTTCTGGAACGGAGCGGAGCGGCAAACCGCTATTTTGCATACAGTGCGGTCGATCCGGAGTCGCAGGAGCTCCTTTATCACGATTCCGATCTCCCGAAGGAAGGATTGAACGGAAAAATTCTTGTCGCAATGGCGCGGAACGAGTTTGAATCCGCCTCTTTCGTCATCAAGCCGGTTCGCGATGTCGCCGGTTTTCTGCCTGTGCTGGAGCCGCTGAAAAGCGGAAGCGGCGAAGTGCTTTCTCCGGATATCGCGGACATCCGTCTTCTGAAGCTGCTGATCGGCGCAGGCAAACAATGGATTCCCGGAGTGCTGCTCCATGACGACGGAATGGTGAAGACGGATCCGGAGAAAATGGAAATGTTCCTCCGCCTGAGTTTTCCCTCCGGCGTGAAATATTACAAGACGGATCACAACCGGAAACACACTCTTGCGGATCTCATGATTGACAAACTGCCTCTCTATGACAGCGGAAAACTCCTTCCGCTTGCCCTGAAGAAAGGGATGAACCGGCAGTTTTTCATCACATTCAAGACAACGCCGGACATGAAGCCCGGACTGTACACATCAAGAGTCCGTCTCATGTCCGAAGGCCGTGAAATCGGTTCGATCCCGCTGAAGCTGCGGATCCTGCCCTTCGAACTGCCGGAACCGGCGACCAATTACGATTTGTCGCGCGAATATACGACCGCCGTCTATTATTTTGACCGTCTTCAGAACGGAACGCGCTTTTCCCGCGGCGGCTCGCTGTGCATTTACGACCGGAACGCCGAACAGGTCGGAAACGAATTGAAAAATCTTCGCGAGCACGGGATCCGGCGTCCCGAAATGATTATGAACAACAATTTCCCGCGATGGCACGTCTGGGGACCGAAGCCCTATGGCGAATACAAGTTCCCCGGCGGAAGCGAAAGAGCGGATGAAATGATGCGGGAACGCATCCGGCTTCTGAAGGAGGCCGGCTTCTCCCTCCGTCCCCTTTATCTGCATACCGGGGGGAATCTCGGGTTCCGCCATCTCTACAGCCGCAGGGAACACAAGGAGATCCTCCGGGATTTCATCCGCCGCGGCAATGCGTTCTTCCAGAAGGAGCTTGGTCATACGGACATCTATCACTACGGCATTGACGAGGCGGACGGCGATGTCCTGAAGTCCGAGTTCGAAGTCTGGGAGGACATGCGGGAAATGGGCGTGAAAATCTTTACGACCATCAAAAAGGCGAATGTGCCGCTGGTCGCCGGAAAGCTGGATGTCGCCGTGGCGGTTCACCGTCCCGACAAGGAGAGCGCGGCCATGATGCACCGGAACGGAGGCCGGCTCTGGGTGTATGCCACGCCGTTCTATGCCACGCTGGACAAGCCTTTTCTTCATCGGAAGGCCTATGGCTTTGACGCTTATTTCGCCGATTACGACGGCGTTTACAACTACAGCTACAACCACTGGTCCCCGGAACTGGGCATGCCGTGGGACAAGGCGGAATCCCTCGTTTATGTGATGCCCACGGCGGACGGCGTGCTTGACAGTCCCGGCTGGGAGGGCTTCCGGGAAGGAATCGACGATGTCCGCTACGCCACGAAACTGCGCATGGAAATTGAAAGAAATCTCTCCTCTTCTGACACGGTGCGGCGCAGGGCGGCGGAGCGTGCAAAAAAATATCTTGCGGAAATCAATACGTTCTCTCCCGGTTTCGATCCGGGATGGACCCGGATGAAAATGATCGACATGATAATCCAACTTACCGAAGCTGTACTGGAGAAATGATGATGAAATTATCTGCGGCGCTTGCATTCGCATTTGTTCTTCTCTCCCTCGGAGGAGAAGAAATCAGAATCCATGAAACTTCCTGGTCCGATCGGACTCCCGTGCTGGACGGACGGATTGAAAACGATCCTGCATGGGGAAAAATTCCCTGGGACCCGGGCGGTTTCTTCCTCCACAGGAAAAAACTCTCTCCGTCCAACGGTACGAAATTCAAATCCCTGTACACCGCCGACGCTCTTTATTTCGCAATTCAGTGCAGCGAAAAAGAGATGGATAAAATGCTTCCGGTTTTCAATTTCGGCGAATTCTGGAAGTATGATGTGCTGGAATTCTTCTTTCAGACCGGACGGAACGAGCTGATTCATCTTGCCGTCAATCCGGACGGCATGAGCAGTGATCAGATTCCCGGTTCGGTCGCCACACGGACGGATTTTCAGATCGGCTGGAACTGCGCGGCGTCCCGCGGAAAAGACGCATGGTATGCGGAAGTGTGCATCCCGTTTTTCCTGCTGGGAAAGGCGCCGGGAAAACAGGCCCTGGAACTGCCTTTCAACCTCTGCCGCTATTCCACTCCTGCGAAGGAATACAGCACCTGGTCGTTCCAGACCGGTCCGTTCAACAATACGGCATGTTTCGGACGTCTCCGCTGCCTTCCGCCGCCTCCGGAAAAAGTGGCGGAAGTGACGGAAAGTCTTTCCCGCCCCCACTGGAGTTCCCTGATCCGGCGCTACAGGGACATGAAAGGCGATCCCGCCTGGAGAAGTGTCCTGAAGAAGTTTCCGGCGGAAACCGCGGTTCTTGAGAAGATTTATGCGAATCCGCCCGACCATTCCCGGAAAGCGGCCCTGTTCGGCGAAATACTGCGGCGGATTGAGAATTCGGTCCGCGAGGCGGATGCCCGCGACAGAATCCGCATTCGGAAACTGCTGTTTGACGAATGAAAATGTTCCCTTCCGGATCCCGCTCCGCGTTTTCATCCTGACGGCACAAGGCGGAGCCCCCTTTTGCTCCGGGCGGCGCATGCTGGAATTTTGCCGGAGCCGCCCGTCACGGGAATGGTTTTTCTTCTTCAGGCGCTGCAGACGCCATGGCGTCCCGTTTCCGTCCTGTTCCGTTTCCGTGATTTCATCTGCCGGGAAATCCGCCTGAATCCGAAGGTGTAAATATGCGGCAGAGAAAAAAAAGAGTTTTCATTATGCTTTCGCCCTTTTATGAAAAAAATGGATCGACAGTGCGATGCTCCGCATCGGAAAATGCTTCGCGCTCTCCAGCGAGTTCTGTTTCGCTCCTGCCGCACAAGCGGGTTTCCGGAGGCGGAATCCCCGATGCGAGCGTGTGCTCTGCGCCGGGGGTGTGCATTTTGCCGGCATATTATTTTTGAAGCGGCGTAATCATGAAATCGTCCACATCAATCGTCCCCGCCGCCGCCGTAAACGAGGGGATGATGTATCTTGCTGAATCTTCCGCCTTATACTCGAATTCAAAATTTTCCCATTGATCGGAATCAAGTTTCACCTTGCCGAGAGTCCGGGATTTGTACCATTTTGTGATGCTCTTGTCCATTTTCGCATATTGCGATGCAAACAGCCACAAGGTTCCTTTCCCTTTTGCCCTGATCCGGATTTTTACGTGCCGCACCGCTTCTTTGTAATACTGGTAAATGATTCCGCCGCCGGATGTCCGAACATACCAGTTGTTCTCCGTTCCGGGATGCTTCTTCATTTCAAGCGACATGTTTTTCCCGCTGAAGCCGGGGCGTTTGGAAAAATGCCAGTCTTTCGGTGCAAGTCCGCCTGCAACGGTCCATTCCTTCAATTCTTTCACGCCGGATGCCCTGACCGTTTCATTAAATCCCGCATTCGGGAAGTTCCTTGTGTCAAGAACCTTGCCATGCACGGATATTTTACGTTCGCCGGCAAGGTTGATGTTTTGAAAGAGCGAGACAAATTTTGACTGTCTTTTTCTGCACAAACTCATTGGAATGTCCGTTCCGTCCGTAAGCAGGCGTCTTCGTTCAAAATTCATCTTCCAAACCTGTCCGTCAAAGCATTTCATGCCGAGAGCGGATGTGGGAATGCGTCCTTCCAGAATCCAGCGGTCCTTGAGAATTTTTGTCTTGAATTCACTTTTTGCATCGAATTTCAAGTCTCCCTGTCTGCCGGGAACCATCGCCCAGTCAAAACATGCGCCGACGGCGTTGTAGACAATCTGATAATAGGCCTCATTCATATCCGGATAATTCAAAAAGATCTCCAAGGTATTGTCGCGCCAGACTTCATCGTCGTTTCCGGTAATGCGGGAGACCATTTTCTCCGGGTGCGGTTCCATCGCTTCCACCGCAATGTAAAGATAGTCCGGTTCATAGACGATCCGGACAAATGTCTGCTGATCCGCCGGGACCTGTTTTCCGGTCCGCTGATTGTAGAATCCGGAAACGATATCGGCATTTTTCCAATCCGGTTCGTCAATATTTCCGTCAATGACGATTTTCCCTTTTCTCCGGTAGGACGTGATCTCCCGGAAATTGTCCACATAGTCCTTGTATGCCGGAACCCATGTGCTTTCAAAAAACATCCTGTCCATTTTGACATGCCTGAGGGCTCTCGGATCGGGATCTTCCGCCGCGTTTTTTTCCGCCTCGGAGAAAAGCCGCATGATCCGGTTGTACGCCCCGGGTTGTTGCAGCATCCGCCCCAGCGGACTTCCGTGTCCATATCCGGCGCATCCGGGAGTATCGCTGAAAGTCTGAATCAGCAGCGCCCGCAGTTCCTTCATTCCGCCTTTCCAGGCTTTTCCGTAATAGAGACGGTTTATCTTTTCATACTGCGCGTCAAAATCGAATGTGCTGTCCCACTGGGCGTTGGCAATCAGATAAACGCTCTGCCAGATGGCCGTCCACTGATGAAAAGTCATTTTATTCGGATAGCGCTTAAGAAGAACGGGAAAGGTGATATTGGGCGGCCATATCTCCGGGATCATTTCGCAGTTGATCTTTTTATAGAATTCAAGACGATTCCTGACAGATTTCTCAATGGGAAGATAATTGCATCCGCAGGTGCTGATCTGTTCCCATGAGTTCATGGGAAGCCCGAGGGCATGCCACTGCATGTATTTTTTCAGATAATCCGGATTGGAATAACATTCGGGATCCGTCATGTCATGACGCCAGCATGTTCCGTTGAAGGTAAGTTGTATTCTGCCTTGTTGCGGCAGAAGTTTTTTGTTCCGGGGAAGATTCTGGAAATTCTGATAGGGACATCCCATAATCAGAATATCAGGATGCTTCTTGAAAATATCTTTTGTAAGTGCTTGAAATAACGTCCAATACCGATGTGTCACCCAGTTGTTGGCCTTGTCTTCCGGAGAATCCAGTCTTCTGCAGTTCTCACATTCGCACCATGTGGTTCCGTCATTGTTGAAGAAGAAATATATCCCGTCCGGATATATCTTCTCTTCAACGGCTTTTTCTAAATTTTTCTTCATGATGCGGATGACGTCCGGATTGGACGTGCATGGCTGCTTGTCGCTGAAAACAAGTGTCGCATGCTTGAGATTAGTCCTTTTTCCATTAATCAGGGGAAAATATTCAGGGTGCTCCTGATAAAGAACATCCAGCCTGGCATTGATCCTGTTCCAGTCCGATGGCTCGTCCACAAGCAACTTGGAAAAACAGTGATAGCCCTCCATCACTTTGGCGCCAAGCTCCCGGTATTCCTTCTGTCTGTCAAGAATCTCCTTGCTTACGGGAATGTTCATATTGTTGCGCACCATCCAGAGTCTTCCTCCGCGCGTCAATGTCATGCCGTTGCCGGTACGCAGAACGCGGAAAGGATTGTGAATGCTGTTCTGCAAGGGAACGGAGATGGTTGTTTTCTTCGTATAATACTGCCCGTCGTCATCAGGCAGGAGCCAGACGATTCCTCCGTATTTTTTGAGAATCTCATAGACCCCGTAAAGAGCTCCGACAGCGCTGTTATGTTCAATCACCAGTTCCTTTTCGGTGACTTTCAGGCGGAATCCGTCGTTTTTGAGAGCTTTGTCCGCTGTCGCTGCAAAAGAGACGGGATAGAGTCTTCCGCTTTTTTCCGGGAGGATCTGCGGGCCTTTCCCGTCGGCGATCATGCCCAGGAATCTTGAAAATTCCTCCGCGGCGAATTTCTGGCTTTCAGTGGCTTTTGCCGGAACGATGATCTCGCAGAGCGCCTTGGATTCATCCATAAGTTTTACTTCCGCGCCGCAGAGTCTGCCGACTGCTGAAAGAAGGATTGAAAAAAAAGTCATCATCATTGTCTGTGTCATGGTATAAGTTTTCACTTTTATCATTTCCCGTCTCCTGTTTGAGTCCATGGGGCATTCCGGACAAGATCCATTTTCCCATCTTTTCAGTTTATAAAATAATCCCCTGTCATTCTGAAGACAAGAAGTTGTTATTGCATTATTATCAGTATATTTTATATTATCATTCACAAGGAGAAAACCTCATGGCAAATATAAAAAAATCGGCAAATCCATATGAAAGGCGATATTCAACGTCGGATTACATCGATCAGGTGTCGTATATAGACAAAGGATTCCGTTCCGAGATCAACACTTCCGTCCTGCAGCTTTACGGCTGCTGCGAACTTCAGGCGTATCCCAGCGGAGGAAAACAGAAATATCCATCTCCGAAAAATCCATTCCTGTGTTTTTACTGGATCGTTTCGTATCTGGAAAAAGGAATGGGACACCTTGAGGTTAACAACGAACGCAAGGCGGTTCAAAAGGGCGACATTGTCATAGCCCGTCCCGGAATAAATCTGAAAATAATTCCGGATCTGGGCAAGCCCCTTAAACAGATCGTTTTATTTGTCATCGCTTCTCCTGTCATGGAGTGTATCTGCTGCTCCGATGCCCGGCAGGCGTATCAAATCTGCCGTCTGGATGATTACACCATGTTTCATGAATCGCTCCGAAAGCTGCTTGACACTGTGAAAAATTCGACGGGGAATCCCCGAAAAGCATTATCCGTTCTGACATATGCGATACTTTGCGAAATAGAAAAAGACAACCGGAAACCCAAACGGCTGGATCAGTTCAATCAGATCTTTTATTCTATCCGCCAGGCTCCTCAATATTATAAAAGGGTGTCGGATATCTGCCGGGAATTTGGCATTTCCAGACAGCAGGCGTTTTCCATGTTTCAGGACAGGCTCGGGGTCTCTCCCATGCGGCATGTCATTTCAGAACGTCTGGACAAAAGCCGCTGGTATCTGATTCACCAGAATACGCCTGTGGCGGCGATTGCCGAGTTCTGCGGTTATTCCTCCGTCCCGTTTTTTTCCCGGGAGTTCAAAAAAAAATATGGCATTTCTCCCATGGCCTACCGGAAAAAATACTCGCTGCTGTCCGGGAGGAAAACGGGTGAAAAAACTTGAAACGTCGGAGTTGCGCATGAAAATTCCACTTCGGCACGGGAATTTCAGGCTTGGATGGATTCCGCATGAGAGCGCTTCCCGGATCTGCTTCCTCGGTTCAGCGGCAGGGGTGCATTTGAATCAATGCGGGAATTTGATGCCGTCGGTCAATAACGGCTGCTTCCCGAATCTCTCAGTCAAGCGTCTTCCCTTGGAATTTTCCATTGCGCGACATGCGGGAAATCCCTTCCGCTCAACTGAAATCATTTTGTAAAAGGTTCTCTTTTGAGATATTGCGTGTTGTTGGCTAATCCAAACTTTTTTGTGGAAAAATCCAATTGGCCTGGCGCAAAAATGTTTTTCCCGTAGGATTGTCCGTGTCCGTCTGTCAGTCCGGCATTGAAACTGTAGTTGGGATGGGGAGCCCATTGACTTTCGTTGCTGTATGCCACAGAATCCAACACCCAGGCGACAGAGGAGGGATACTTTATGGTTGTCAGCTTGAACAAATTGCGGTTGTCGGTTTTATCGCGCAGGATACCGGTGGGGCCGCCCCCCGGTTGATAAGTGATGTTGTCTGCGTTGATTCCTTCATTGATTGTATAGCTTACAAAAAGATTTCCATCATTGTCTTTCTTTTCCGGACACATGAGGAGGTTGTTTGTAAACTTCAGGAATTGATTCCATGGAAGATATCCGAGTCCCAGGGGATAACCTGGCGTTTGTTTCCCCAGCCGCCCGATCCATGATTGTTGCGCCGTATATTCTGTCTTCATGACCCATGCCCAGCCGAAAGCCCAGTCACGATAGTCGCCTGCATAATTGTGCAGGCCGCCTAACACGATCTGGCGGATATTGGAAACACATTGCACCTTCTGCGCCGACCTGCGCGCCTTGTTCAGCGCGGGCAGCAGCATGGCGGAAAGGATGGCGATGATTGCAACCACGACGAGAAGCTCTATCAATGTAAACGGATTCCGATTTTGATGATCTCTCCACTTGTTCATATACTCTCCTTTCCCTGTCATTTTGAGATGTGTTCAAGCTTTTTCGATTCCGTTCAACAATAGTATTTTATTTTATGAAAACAAGAATTTTAATTTGCATTTTAGTCATTATTTTTTGCCTTATTGTTCTTTTGAGATTTGCGCGTTCATAACTTGAGCGATTCGCTTATGCCGCCGATGTTTTCCTGACGTCTGCCGCAGCATTGCCCTTGTCTTGTTGCTGGAACCTCCCGTGGAAACTTTCATGCGGCGTCACCGTTTATGTTCCCGCAACGGAAGCCCCCGGAATTCCGCTCTCATGCCGAACTGTGACACTTACAATTTTCTGTTGCTGATCCGATTGGACTTTGTATGCAGCCGTCACCTGCTGAAGAGATGCGTCTTATGCCTGTGATCTATTCTTAGCAGTGGCCCGAACATTTTGCAAGGCATCCTTCATCATAGGAACATCAGGCAGATTCTGGAAAATTTGTTTGATCCTCGATCAGCATGCACTGCTATTGCGAGTATTCCAACAGGGACTCTGCTGCAAATGCAATATGCCCGGGGTTCCTCGGTGGGAATGTGACAGTAACAGGAGATCGGCAGTTCGCTCCAGAGTTTGAATTCGGAAATGGGATCCGTATTTTCGCGGGGACAGGAAATAGGCCTGCTCAGATCCAATTCCGCGCTGAAATATGGAAAAGCGGACCTGAAGACCGATTGATGGAAAATTTTCGGAGTGGTGGCGGCTACCGGGTTCGAACCAGTGACCTGTGGATTATGATTCCATCGCTCTACCGACTGAGCTAAGCCGCCATGTCAGACGTTGTCCGAATGACGGGGGTTACTATATTGCATGTTTTCCAGATTTCAAGTCTGTTTTTTCCTTTTTTCAGGGAAAAAAGCTTTTCATCCGGCATGGCGGCCGGAATTTATGGATTTTCTCCGTTGAGGGCTTTCCCCAGCTTGACCGCGAGTCCGCGGTAGACGGCTATGATACGGATGAACGCCAGTTTTTCCGCGAGAGTCAGGACAATATAGACGACGCCGACTGCCATCGTGACGAAGTTGTTCCTGACGATGAAGGCCGCAAGAACAAAAAGAACCAGAAACAGAACGGAGACCGCAATCGCCGACTGTTTCATTCTTCCGGCCAGCGCAAGATCCCCGCTGCGGCGAAGGGCGCGTTCCTCCTGCGGCGTGAATGCAATTTTTTCCATGGGTGTCTTATTCAAAATAGGTCGCTCCCGAGTTCGCCGATTCGCAAACTCTGACTTTGGAAACACGGACGGTTTCCGTATTGATTTTCGCACTCAGGGTCTGATAGATGAACATGGCGAGATTTTCACTGGTCGGATTTTTTGTCCTGAACGCCTCGTGTTCGTTCAGATATTTATGGTCGAGTCCGGCGAGAATGGCGTCCAGTTCCTTTTTGAGCACTTTGAAATCCAGCGCGATTCCGATTTCATCCAGCTGCGCCGAACGGATGAAAACCTCCACCGTCCAGTTGTGTCCGTGGAGATTGGAGCAGTCTCCGTTGTAGCCTTTCAGCTGATGCGCCGCGGAGAATTCCCGGCGGATGTCCAGTTCAAACATGATGAGCCTCGCAGAATTTTGGTTGCAAACGCTATTTGGGAATTATGATTTCACCCCGGACAGGCTCAGGCGCGCCTTCGCCCGTTTGAGCGCGATCCGGAATGCCGCGCTCAGACTTCCCGTGTCCGCCACGCCTTTTCCGGCAATCTCGAATGCCGTGCCGTGATCGACGCTTGTCCGGATCACCGGCAGTCCGAGCGTGGAATTCACGCCGCGGTCAAATGCAAGCATTTTGAACGGGATATGTCCCTGATCGTGATACATCGAAACAATCCCGTCGAAACGTGCCAGGGTGCTTTTGATGAACAGCGTGTCAGGAGGGAAGGGCCCTTCCGCGTCGATACCCTCCGCGCGCAGCTGCGCAACGGCCGGTTTCGTGACCAGCTCATCCTCGGTCCCCATGTTGCCGTTTTCACCGGCATGCGGATTGATTGCGGCGATGCCGATTTCCGGACTGGCGATTCCTTCCGCCCGGATGGCGCCGCAGAGCAGGCGGGCTGTTTCAACAATCCGTTCCTGCGTGGCGAATTTTGTGACATCCTTCAGCGGGATATGGGTTGTCACAAATGCCACGCGCAGAGAATCAGCGGACTGCATCATGGCGAAATCGGCCGTTCCGCAGAGTTCCGCAATCAGTTCGGTGTGGCCGGTGAAGGGAATGCCCGCCAGATTGACTGCCGCCTTGTTGACCGGAGCCGTGACAATGGCGTCCAGTCTGCCGGAGAGCGCGTCGAGGGTTGCAGCGCGGACGGCTTCATAAGCCTCCCTGCCGCAGAGCGGCGAGAGCGTCCCGAACGAGAACGCGTCCGCTTTCATGGAACCCGTTGCGCTGACCTTCCACGGGAGCGAATGTCCGGGGAGAAAGCGCTTTGCCGCGTCCTCGAAAACCTCCGGACAGCCGTACAGAACAAGTTCCGCCTCATCCTGAAATTCCGGATGTTCTGCAAGCATGTGCACAATGATTTCAGGGCCGATCCCTGCGGGATCCCCCATGGTCAGCGCGATTGACGGTTTCCGTTTCATGGCGGTTCAAGCAGAACACCCGGCCGTCGTCCGGGAAATCGCGGACGGCGCTCCGGGTGCTGTCAGCATGCTCTTTGTTCTGTTATTTGTTCTTGAGAGCGATGTACTGGGCCTTTTTCTCTTCCAGAAGCAGGCCGACCTTGTCCGTGTCAATCGGGAAATAATTCTTTTCCTTCAGATAATCGAGGAAGTCAAGCCAGTCCTGATGATTCCAGGAGGCGTTGTGTTTTTTCACAAAGTTCATCGGAATCGGAGACTTTGTGAGTTTCTTGAGGTTGCTTTCAGGCTTGGAAAGTGCTTTTGCCATTTTCTTTACCCCTTTCGTATTTAAGTTGTTGAACAACAGGAGACTTTCTTGTGAAGAACTTGAATTTTCCGCTTGTGACATTGCCATTCAAAGTCCCCTGCGCGTATAATTTACATCCTTTTTCATTTTTTGCAAATCCGTCTCTTTTTTTTTATGAAAAATACTTGCGGATTCTCCTGTTTCATGCTAAAATGAAAGGGTCGAGTCAACCTTTTAACGAATCGATTGGACGGATGCAGCATGCAGAAAAAACTATACGCCGTGATCGGGTGCCCGGTCTCCCATTCGCTTTCTCCCGTGATGCACAACGCCGCTTTGCGGGCGCTCGGTCTTTCCGCCGAATACATCGCCGTTCTGGTTCAGCGCGGGGAACTGGAGGCTTTTGCCCGTGAAGCCGGGAAGAAGCTTGCCGGATTCAATATCACCGTTCCGCATAAGAACGCGATTCTTCCTTTTCTGGACGAGATTTCCCATGACGCCGCTCTTGCCGGAAGCGTCAATACCGTTACTGTCGCAGACGGCCGTCTTTCCGGAACCAGCACCGACGGGTACGGGCTGGAAGCCGCGCTCGGAGAATCTTTCTCTTATGAGATCCCGGGCAATTCCGTGACATTCATCGGCTGCGGCGGCGTGGTCAAGGCGCTTGCCTTTCATTTCGCCCTGCGCGGAATCCGGAAGATCCGGCTTCTGAACCGGACGCCGGAAACGGCGCAGATCCTGGCGGATCATCTGCGCAGGGAATTTCCCTCCCTCGACGTCCTGGCGGCTCCGCTTGCCGACGAGAAGCGGATCGAAGCGTTTCTGAACGATTCGCGCCTTGCCGTGCAGTGCACCAGTCTCGGTCTGAAAGAGGACGATCCCGCTCCGATCCGCCCGGAACTCCTGCCGCGCGGCATCTTCTTTTATGACACCATCTACAAGCGCACGAAACTTTATGAGCATGCCGTGAAATGCGGCATTCCCGCGGCAAGCGGTCTCACCATGCTTCTGCACCAGGGGGCCAAGTCGTTTTCGATCTGGACCGGACTGGAGGCTCCGCTCGAAGTCATGCGCAAGGCGCTTTTTGACGCGGCGGAAATCTGAAACCCGTCTCCCGGCGCTTCTTTCCGCCCCGCGGCGGCGCTTTTCCGGGTTTCCGGATTGCAAAACACCGGATTCCGGTGTATAGTATGGGCTTAATCTTTCAAGAATCATTCACATGAGGAGAACGCCATGCCTTCCATGAAAGACACGATTAAGGAATCCTTTCTCAAACATCTGATGCTTTCCCTTGCGAAAAGTCCGGAACGGGCAAGCAATCTTGACCGCTATCAGGCGCTTGCGCTGAGCATCCGCGATCTGATGGTTGAACGCTGGATCGCCACGAAAGACACCTACGAGGTCAGACAGCCGCGCACGGTCTACTATATTTCACTGGAATTTCTCATGGGCCGCACGCTCGGCAATGCGATGATCAATCTCGGGGTTTACGATGCCGCCGTCGAGGCGCTCAAGGAGCTCGGGCTCAAGCTTGAACTTCTGCGTGACGAGGAGGTCGATGCCGGACTCGGAAACGGCGGTCTCGGACGGCTTGCCGCCTGCTTCCTCGATTCCATGGCCACGATGGAGCTTCCCGCTGGCGGATACGGCATCCGCTACGATTACGGAATTTTCCGCCAGATCATTCAGAACGGCTATCAGGTCGAGGAGCCTGACAACTGGCTCAGCCGCGGCAATCCCTGGGAGATCCGCCGCCCGGAGCTGGCGCGCTCCATTCAGTTCGGCGGACGGGTCGAGCCTTATCCGAACGCGAGGAACAAGGACCGCCGGCGCTGGGTCGACACGCAGGAGGTTCTGGCGATGCCCTATGACACGCCGATTCCCGGCTACGGCACGAACACCGTGAACACGCTGCGTCTCTGGTCCGCCGAGTCCCAGTACGGATTCAACCTTTCCAAATTCAACCAGGGCGATTACATCAGCGCGAATCTCGAGGGGGCGATGTCCCAGAACATTACGCGCGTGCTCTATCCGAACGACAACAACTACGAAGGCAAGGAACTCCGGCTCAAACAGCAGTATTTTCTGGTTTCCGCCTCGCTGCAGGACATCATGGGGCGTCTGCATCTGAACGGCGTCGACATTCATGAATTTGCAAAATATGCGACAATCCAGCTGAACGACACGCACCCCGCCCTGGCGATCCCCGAACTCATGCGTCTTCTGATCGACATTGAAAACTTCGACTGGGATGAGGCATGGCGCATCTGCTCGGAAACATTCAACTACACGAATCACACGCTCATGAGCGAAGCGCTCGAAAAATGGCCGGTTGATCTTCTCGGCAGACTTCTGCCGCGCCATCTTGAGATCATCTACGAGATCAATTTCCGCTTTCTGCGCCAGGTGTCCACACGTTACATCGGAGACAACGACCGTCTTGCCCGGATGTCCCTCATTCAGGAAAAGCCGGAAAAAATGGTCCGGATGGCATACATGTGCGTCGCCGCCAGCAAAAAGGTCAACGGGGTCGCCGCGCTTCACACGGAACTGCTCAAGCACGGCCTGTTCAAGGATTTCAACGATTTCTTCCCGGACAAGTTCGTGAACGTTACGAACGGGATTACGCCGCGCCGCTGGCTGAAGAAGGCGAACAAGCCGCTGGCCGCTCTCATCACGTCGCGCATCGGCGACGGCTGGGTGAAAAATCTCGGCGAACTCAAACAGCTGGAAGCGTTCGCCGGCGATTCCGGCTTCCTGGCGGAACTCGCAGCCGTGAAACGCGCCAACAAGGAGCTCCTTGCCGCATATCTGCAGAACGTCTGCGGCGTGAAGGTGAATATCGACTCGATCTTTGACGTTCAGGTCAAGCGCCTTCATGAATACAAGCGTCAGCTCCTGAATGCGCTTCACGCGGTCTCGCTCTATCTGGCGATCAAGGACAATCCAGACCAGGACATTGTGCCGCGCACGATTCTTTTCGGTGCGAAGGCCGCTCCGGGATATTACATGGCGAAGCTCATCATCAAGTTCATCAACGCCGTTGGCGAGGTCATCAACAGCGATCCCGAGGTCGCGGACCGCCTCAAAGTCATTTTCATGCCGAACTACCGTGTCTCCCTGGCTGAGAAAATCATTCCCGCAGCCGATCTTTCCGAGCAGATTTCCCTTGCCGGAACGGAGGCGTCCGGCACGAGCAACATGAAGTTCGCTCTCAACGGGGCGCTGACGATCGGAACGATGGACGGCGCGAATGTCGAAATTCACGACGCGGTCGGCGCGGACAACATTTTCATCTTCGGCATGAATGTGGACGAGGTCCGGAATCTCCGCAATTCCGGCTACAACCCCTACGACTACATCAACCGGAGCGAAAAACTGCGCCGGGTGATCGGACTGATCGAGTCGGACTTCTTCTCGCCCGGCGAACACGGAATCTTCAAGCCGATTCTGGATTCCTTCCATTACGACACCTATATGACCGCCGCGGACTTTGAATCCTACTGCGAAGTGCAGAAATCCGTATCCGAGCTCTACCGCAATCCCGGAGAGTGGAATCGCCGCTGCCTGCTCAACATCGCCAACATGGGCATGTTCTCCAGCGACCGCTCCATTCAGGACTACGCGACGAAAATCTGGCATGTCAAACCCGTCAAGGTGGAAATGGAGGAGCCCGCCGCGGCGGGAAGCTGTCCCTGTGAAACTCCGCGCCGCAGCAAGGCGAAAAGGAAATGAGGGCCGCCATGGAAAACCGGAGAAAAACCATTTATCTGAGCGGACCGATCATGGACGAGTTCCACGGGGCCGCGCGCGCATGGCGCGAGGAGGCGAAGAAACTGCTTTCCCCGGACTTCCGCCTGCTGGACCCGATGCGCCGTCAGTTTGTGGACCGGCAGGTGGACAGCGCCAACGAGATCGTCGAATTCGATCTGCAGGACGTCCGCGACGCGGATATCATTCTGGTCAACTACAACAAGCCTTCCATCGGAACCTCCATGGAAGTGTTTTATGCCGCCTACTGCAAAGGGAAGTTCGTGGTTGCCTTTTCCCCGTTCTCCTTTGAGAACTGCAGTCCGTGGATTGTGAAGTTCTCGACGAAAATCCTGCCGTCCCTAGAGGACGCGTGCAGTTACATCAAAAACAACTTCGGCCCCTGCTGCGGGGATTGAAAGGGAGAGGGTTCCATCATGAAACTGACCGATGAAATTGTCAAGGCGCTCCAGGGATGCATTGAGGAGGGGTTTGAATCGGTTTCCGATTTTGCGAAATTCGCAAATGTCAGCGGAAACACGATTTCAAAGTATCTCCGCCGGGAAACGGACTCCATCAAGGAGGATACATGGAAAAAAATCCATCCGCTGATCAAAAACTACCTGCCGAAGAAGAAAAGCGACACCCACAAGAAGCCGCTGGAGCTTACCTCCGACGAGAAGATCCTGCTCGACGCATTCGCCGACCTTGCGCCCGATGTTCAGCGTCAGAAACTTATGGAGATCATTGACCTCGCCAAGAAATTCAACCGGAAGAAAGCCGGAAAATAATCCGTCGTTCCGGGCGGAAGGGGCTTCACAGTGCGGACGCATCCGGGGGTGCGGGCTGCGGGATGGGCCTCTGTCCCGCATCGGACGAGGCGGCGACAGCAGCGGCGAACTGCACCGTGTATGCCAGATATTTGTCGCGGATGGCTCTGACATAATGCGAAGAGGCGGAACGCGAGATGGCCAGTTCCCGGTTTCCTCCGTACCGCCTGATCCAGCGGCGCACCCGGCCCGGCCCCGCATTGTATTCTCCCAAGGCGAGGAGAAGCGCATGGGAACTCCGGCTCCATTTCCGGAAGGCACGGGCGAAGTACCAGGTTCCGATTTCAATGTTGACATAAGGATCGAACACGTCGGCGCGGCGCGGTGTTTTCACGCCTCTTGCCCTGGCCCAGTCGCGGACGACATCCATCTTGACCTGCATGAGTCCGATTTCACCGTCCTTTCCCTGCGCCAGAGGACGGAAGCGGCTTTCATGCCATACCATGGCTTTGATCAGAAGAGGATCGACATTGTGGCGCGCGGCAGTTGCGCCGATGATCGCGTCAAAGCGGTTTTCCACTGGTTCTTCCGCGGATGCGGAAGCGCAGGCACACGTCAGCGCCAGCACGGCAGTGATGCGCAGAATTCCGCGCAGGCACATGCGTGCAGCGGCGCCGCCGGACAGATCCGACAGTCCCATTTTTTTTCCTTTCTTTCCTTGTTCCTTTCGGAAGATGCCTTTGCACACGTTCCTGTGAGCGCCCCGTGTCCGGCGGCTCCGCGTGCAATGCCAGGTCATGACACGGAATTTTTCTTTAAATTAACACGGATGCGGAAAAAAACAAGAAAAGGCGCGGAAAAAAGATGTTGAAATGCTGGAGCCGGAATATGAATGTCCCGGATGTCCTGCATGCGCCGGTGTCTCTCCGGAGGGCAGGGGGGTATCCCGCCGGGGCATGCCGGTCTCCCGGATCGGCGCAAAGGAGGAGCGGAGCGAGGTGCGCCCCGGCGGAAGTGCCGAACACGGCGATTTTTCAAGGACCGCTTCAGTTTTTTCAGACAGGTGATGAAGCGGTCGTGGGATTCACGAATGTCCCGCAGCTGGTCGAATGCCGTCCCGCCTTGCTCGTCCGCGAAACGGACCGGGCCGGCGGGCGGTAGTCCGTGGAGGCGCAGAGATAACCGAGTCCGCAGCAATGTTCCATGATGGCATGATAAGCGGTTCTCGAGCCTGCGCACCAGCCTCCGCCGTGAACGAAAAAGAGTGCGGTGTTGCGGCTCGCTGCTTCCGGTTGAATACGCGTCCGGGCCGCAAGGGGGAGTCCAGATGGAAAAAGCGGAATTCATGTTTCATGGCGGATTCCCCTTCAGGGCGTCGAGGATGCGCAGTTGATTCCGTTTGTTTCCCGCAGCCGGAATGCGTTTCCGGCCACGATGCACGAGAGCAGGAAGAGGAGTCCGAAAAGGGCCAGATATGAGTTCCTCCCGTAGATTTGAGTCCCGTTGCAGAGCAGCGGCGGGAAGAGATCCATCAGAAGTCCGGCTGCGGTGCCGAGCAGAGCAACCATGATGTAGTTTCCGAAGTTGAGGAAGCTCACGGAAACTCCGGTCACGTTCGGCGTGTTGGTCTCCCGCAGCAGGGAGATTGTGACCGGCGTGATGTTTGCCGTAACGGTCAGAATGCAGAAGACGAGGGCGAGCCACGGCGTCCTGAAATCGAAGACGATGGCAAGAAGCAATATAAAAAATGAGGCTGTACATCCGATTCCCGCCGTCCGGACAAAGATTCTGCGGCGGTTTCCGAAAACCGTGCTGAGAGCGCCGGAGGCGAAACTTGAAAGCGCGGAAAGAACTCCAAGCAGGGAGAGCATCCACGCGGCGCCGGTTTCCTCCATTGTACAGAAATCCTCCAGGAATTTTTTCCCGATGACCGTCTGGATCAGATAATACAGTCCGAAGTTGCATCCGGAGAACAGGAAGATGTTCCGGTTGTGGCGGCGTTTGAGCAGTTCGAGAAACGGCGTGAAGCTGAACGGCACGCTCTGAATGCGCGGCATTTTCAGCGTGAGCTTGATCCCTGCGAAAATCAGATAGGCGAGAATGGTTGCCGCCGCCGTGATCGCCAGCATCATGCGCCAGCCGATGATTTGCACGCCGGCAATGAACGGGGCGTTCGCCACGATTCCTCCCGCGTAGCCGATCAGGATCAGAAGCCCGAGCATGACCGTGAATTTCCGGTTGAATGTGCGGGCGATCTCTTTGACGAGGCTCAGATAAATCGTGCTGGCGCCGAGGCCGGTTGCCGCTCTGCTGAAGTAAAGCATGTAAAGGGTGTCCGAAAAGGGGAATGCTGCAGAGCCCGCACAGAACAGGAGTGCGCCGCCTGCAATTACGCGGCAGCCGCCGAAGCGGTCGACGAGCAGTCCGATGACGAGCTGATTCAGCGCATAGACATACATGAATGCCGCGCCGAGGTTTGTAATGCCGGAGGCGGAAACCTGGAGGCTTCTTTGCAGTTCATCGAAAATCGATCCGGGAACGGCGACTCTCTGCACGTTGGCGAAAAAGTAAAGGAATGATCCGCAGAGCAGAAGGAGCCACAGGCGGAACTTCCTGTGTACGACCGGCATGTTCAATTTCCTGTTCAGACCTCCTGTTTGCGGCGGCAGTCTTCCCTCCGCCGGCAGAGCGGCGGCGGATTCCTTTCCGTGCGTTTGCGCATACTGTAATGCCGTCTTCCGGGAGATTCAAGGCGTGATTTCGCTTTCTTTGCAATTTGTAAACAGGACGCGGCGATGTATATTGTCCGGACGTAATTTCAACCCCGGGAGACGACGCAATGTGGTTTGCTTTGAAAATCGTGATTTATCTGCTGGCTGCGGGCGGGATTCTCGCCTGGTGCGCCGCGTCGTGGAGGAAAAGCCGGAGAACCGTGGAAAGATACCTGCGCTCGCTTCCCGCGTCCGAAGTGCAGGAACTTGCCGACCGTGCCGGCAACACGTATGAGCAGAACGCCTTTCTCTCCCGGAAATTCGGAACGCCCTGCACTTCCGCCGTGTTTTATCCGGATCATCCGGACGGTCTTTCCGCGTGTTTCCGACGTTTGAGCGCGGTGCTGGATGAACCGGTTCCGCAGGATGTGATCTCCCATGTCGCCACGGTTTACCGCGCAATGGAGAACGACACGCTCGTCGCCTATACGCTGGCCGTGCGTTTTCAGGGAAAGGAGACGGTTCTTGTCGTGTCTGTGAGGGCGCGCCGGGAGAGTCTTTCCGGGACCTATCTTCTGGATCCCGGGAGCGGTGAACTCTCCGCCGATGACTGGGTCCGGAATCCGGTTGTCGCCTTTTCCGGCCCGGTTCCCGAACTGATTGCGGGGATCCGCGCTTGAAAAAATCCGCGGAGCTGTCATATTATTCCGGAGTGAAAAACATCCGAATGGAAAGGAATGGCGATGTCACAGGATTTTGTCACGGATTTTCCCGGCGTGCGCAGCGACTGGAACGGTTATGCGCGCTATGATTTCAAACTCGACGGCGTGGACTGCATTCTTGTCAAACCGAATGTGCCGGAAGCGTCCGGCCGTCCCTGGTATCACCGGGCGCGTTTTTTCGGCGCCTTTCCGTTTGCCGATCTCGCGCTGCTCGAACGCGGCTGGAGCGTGACCCATACGGATGTCACGGAACTTTACGGCTCCCCGGAGGCGGTCCGCCGCCTGAACCGCTTTTACGATTTCATGATCTCCCGGGGGTATCATCGCGGCGCCGTGATCGCCGGTTACAGCCGGGGCGGCCTGATTACCTACAACTGGGCGGCGAAATATCCGGAAAAGGTGGCGTGCCTGTATCTAGACAATGCGGTCTGCGACTTTAAAAGCTGGCCCGGCGGCATGGGGAAGGTCCGCCGTTACGAGGAGGAGTGGAAACGCTGCATGAAAGCCTACGGATTTGCCGATGAGCAGGAGGCCCTGGCTTACAAAGGCAATCCGCTGGATCATCTGGATGTGATCGCGAAAGCGCGAATCCCGGTGCTCCATGTGACGGCGATGAAAGACACCGTCGTGACCGCGGAGGAAAACGGCGAGATCGCGGTGAAACGCCTGAAGGAACTCGGCGGCATTGTCGAGGTGATCCGCAAGCCTTCCGCCGATCATCATCCGCACTGTCTGGAGAATCCGCAGCCGATCGTCGACTTCGTGGAGCGTTACTGGAACCGCTGCGGATCATGACTCCGTCCGCGCCGGCGGTTTTCCACTTTGTTTTTCAGAGAAACATCCGGGCGCATGCAAGGACCGCGCCCGTGATGACGGGAATGGTGAAGTTGTCGTCGAGCCGCAGCTGTTTTTCGAACAGTTCCGCCGCCGCTGCGGGAAAGATTCCGATCGCGCCGGCAAGATAAAATACGGGCGGCATGCCGGAGATCAGAAGAAACAGCGCGCACCCCGCATAGCCTGCGATCAGAAACGCAATCACGCCTTCCAGGGATTTCCCGTTGATGATCCGCGTGCGTCCGAACCTGCGGCCGACCAGCGCCGCCGCCGTATCCCCGAGCAGCATGACCGCCATGCCGCATGCCGCGATTTCACGGGGGAACAGCGCCAGCGTGAGACAGGCGGAGGCGAACACATAAGGTCCTCCGCTGATGATCCACTGTCCCTTTCGCGGAGCATTCCGCAGCATGCCGCCGAAAAAACGGTCGTAGAGCCGGACCAGCCATGGCATTCCCGACGCATAGGCATGCTCCACCAGCAGGTTCAGCAGGAACAGAATCCCGAATGCGAGGCAGAGCGGGAGGCGCGGCAGAAAACACATCGCCGCCGGCATCCAGAGCGAGCTTAAATGGACCAGCTTGCGGCGGAATTCATCCTTGTATGGAATGGGGGGGGCATTTTCGGTTTTCACAGCGGACATCCTGTTTTCATCTCCCGGCTGCAGCGTGTGTTTCATTTCAAAAAAATTTAGGTTGATACCGCGATGCTCTGCATCGCCAAAAATTGCTTCGTGCAGGACTCTCAGTCCTGCCGCGGTCCAGCTGCGTAAGCTGGTCGCCGGAGGCGAAATCCCCAATACCGCGCATGCTTGCATCGCGGTAATTTATTGTCGCGGGGGGGCAGGCGCCCGGGATATTGCGTTTCATCGCAGAGCCTTGTCCAGAACGCTGCCGAGATTGCCGAAGGTTTTCGGGGAAGGTTTCGGGAGCGCCTCGTCGCCGACCGCCCTGCGCTGTTCTTCGAAGAGTCTGTCCAGTCCGCGTTTCGCCAGATTGAGCATCGTATCGAGTTCCGCCCGTGCGAAGGGTTTCTCCTCGGCCGTGCCCTGCACCTCGACGATCCGTCCGGATTCGGTCATTACGACATTCATGTCCACGTCGGCGGAAGAGTCTTCCTCATAGCAGAGATCGAGCAGGCATTCCCCGTTTTTCATGCCGACGCTGACCGCCGCGACATTCTCGCGCATCGGAAAGGTCTGAATCAGTCTGCGTTCCATCAGATTCCGGAAGGCGAGCTGGAGCGCGACCGAGGCTCCGGTAATGGAAGCGCAGCGCGTTCCCCCGTTCGCGTCGATCACGTCGCAGTCGATGTAGATGGTGTTTGCCCCGAGCGCGACCAGGTCGATCACCGACCGGAAGCTGCGTCCGATCAGACGCTGGATCTCCATGGTCCGCCCGCTCTGTTTGCCTTTGGAGGCTTCACGCTGGTTGCGCTGGTGCGTGGAGGAGGGCAGCAGTCCGTATTCGCATGTCACCCAGCCGCCGGGAACTCCCTGCGCCCGCATCCACGGGGGAACGCCCGGTTCGAACGAGACGGCGCAGATCACTTTGGTCCCTCCGATGTCGATCAGCGCCGAACCGGCCGGATGCGCCAGATAGTTCGGGATGATTTTCACTTTGCGGAGCTGGTCGTTCGTGCGGGAATCGGATCGTTTCATGGCATTTCCTCTTGTTGCGGATCGCAATTTCATGATTCTGGAAAAAGAAAGAGCCGCCGACCATAGAATTTCTACAGTACCCGGTCTCCACGTTTATGGCTGCTTGGTTCCCCATCTGACCAGGTTCACGCAATTCCGATACATAGAGTCCACCGTCGGCGGCAAAAAAATCAAAAACTGTTATTTTGCTGTCTCTTTTCTGCGAGACCCCTTACTATTAGCACATAAAGTGAAATATTCAAGGAGCAAAGCGATTTCCGCGCGCAAATTTCTGCGGTCGATGATCCGGTCGATCAGACCTTTTTTCAGGAGAAACTCGGAGGTCTGGAACCCTTCGGGCAGATTCGCCTGTGTCGTGTCCTTGATGACGCGCGGGCCGGCGAACCCGATCAGGGCGTCCGGCTCCGCGACAATCAGATCGCCGAGCGAGGCGAAACTCGCCGTCACGCCCGCCGTGGTCGGATGCGTCATGATGACGATGTAGGGGAGGAGGGCTTCCTGATGGCGTTCAAGCGCGGCGCTGGTCTTGGCCATCTGCATCAGGCTTATCATGCCTTCATACATTCGGGCGCCGCCGCTGGCGGTCACGATCACGAGCGGCAGCTTCTTTGCCGTGGCATACTCGATGAGGCGGGTGATTTTTTCCCCGACGACCGCGCCCATGCTCGCGCCGAGAAAGCGGAAATCCATGACGCCGAGGGCGTAGTGAATCCCGTTGAGTTTTGCATGCCCGCAGACAACGGCATCGGTCAGGCCGGTTTTCTTTTTGCTGGCCGCTAGCTTGTCCGTATAGGAGGCGACTCCCTCGAATTTCAGCGTGTCAACCGATTCGATATCCGCGTCGATTTCCTTGAACGTTCCCTCATCCGTAAGCAGCGCGATTCTCTGCTGCGCCGTCATGGGATAGTGATAGGAGCAGCGCGGGCAGATGTTCAGATTTTCCTCCCGGGTTTTCGTGAAGATGATTTCCTCGCACTTTTTGCATTTCTCCCAGAGCCCTTCGGGGATTTCCTTCTTTTTGAGCGGGTCGTCGGTCAGTCCGGTGTGATGCGGCGGCGGAGGCGGCGCCGCGTGCGTTCCGCTTATCGTCGAATACTTCGATTTCCTGAACAGTGCTGCCATGATTGTTTCAATCCCTTTGTCTTCTTGCCAATACGAGAACGTCAACTTCCGCAGCGCCGGAGGCGAGGAGGGTTTCCGCCGCCGCCGACAGTGTGGAACCGGTTGTCATTACGTCGTCGACGAGTAATATACACCGGTTCCTGCAATTAGTCGAGTCGATTATTGAAAAAGCTTGATGTAAATTTTGAATTCTCTGCTTCCGGTCGAGCCGTGCCTGCTGTTTCGTCCATTTCGTCCGCCGCAGAAGATTCCTGACGGGAATGCCGGTTGCGTGTCCGATTTCATGGCAGAGCAGCGCAGCCTGATTGTAGCCGCGCTGGAGATGACGGAACCAGTGAAGCGGCGTCGGGACGATCAGGTCCGGGCGGATCCGGGCCTGTTCCAGGGTGCCTGCGGCAAGCCTTCCCAGCGGGCGCGCCAGTTCCGGCATGTTCCGGTATTTGTACTGATAGATCACCTCTTTTGCCATGCCGTCCATTTTGAACAGTGCGGCGGCGCGTTTCCAGGGAAACTTTTTCTCCGCGTGCAGACAGTCCGGACAGACTTCTAGAATTCCGTAGAGCTCGCCGCCGCAGCCGGGGCAGACCGGATTCCGGATGAACGGAAGACGCGCCAGACAGTTTTTGCAGAACATGTTCGGGGTCCCGTCAGCGGGCGCGCCGCCGCAGAGCGGACAGTTCAGCGGCACGTAGAAGCCCAGTGTTTTCAGAAATCCCGGAATTGCCTTTTTGAACAACATTCCTGCCTGTCCGCGTTTGAATTTTTGCATTTCAACGGCTATATTGCATGCGCATTTTATTAATGAACCACCATAAGGAGGAAATTGCAATGGCGGAAAGCTTTCTTCAGAACAATTTTGCCGGAAGAATCGGCGGAAACATGTTCGGCAAGGACACGAAAATCTACAAATTCGAAAAAATCAAGCGCGCAAAACGCGAGGCCATGGCGAAAAACCCGGGCGTTGAGATCATTGACATGGGTGTCGGAGAACCCGACGACATGGCGTTTCCTTCCGTCGTGAGCAAGCTCTGCGAGGAAGCCGCGAAATGGGAGAACCGCACCTATGCGGACAACGGCATCGCCGAATTCCGGGAGGCCGCGGCGCGCTACATGAAGGCGCTCTACGGCGTGGATCTCGATCCGGAGCGTGAAATCTGCCATGCGATCGGAAGCAAATCCGCGCTCACGCTTCTGCCCGCCTGCTTCATCAACCCCGGCGACATCACGCTGATTACGATTCCCGGCTATCCCGTGCTCGGGACATGGACCGAATACCTTGGCGGAAGCGTGGTCAAGCTGCCGCTGCTTGAGGAGAACGGTTTTCTGCCCGATCTCGACGCCGTCACGGAGGAGCAGCGCAGACGCGCGAAGCTTCTTTATCTGAACTATCCGAACAACCCGACCGGCGCGTCGGCCTCTTACGAGTTCTTCGAGAAGGTTGTGAAGTTCGCGAAGGAAAATGAGATCCTCGTCGTCAGCGATGCCGCTTACGCGCCGCTGAACTTTGCCGGAAAACCCCTGAGCATCTTCGCCGTTCCCGGCGCGAAGGAGGTCGCCGTCGAACTGCACAGCATGTCCAAGGGATTCAACATGACCGGCTGGCGCCTGAGCTGGGTCTGCGGAAACGAACTTGCCGTCAAAGCGTTCGCCAACGTCAAGGACAATGCCGACAGCGGGCAGTTCATGGCGATTCAGAAAGCCGCGATCGCCGCACTGGACGACCAGGCGAACATCACGCCGATGATCAGCGAAAAATACCGCCGCCGTCTGACCAGCATGGTCAACACCCTCAAAGGGCTCGGGTTCAACGCGAAAGTGCCCGCCGGCTCCTTCTATCTGTATGTCAAGGCGCCGAAGGCGGCCTCCGACGGAACCGTCTTTGCCACGGGCGAGGATTTCAGCCAGTGGCTCATCCGGAACAAGCTCATCAGCTCCGTGCCGTGGGATGATGCCGGGAACTATGTCCGCTTCAGCGCAACATTTGTCGCGCGCGGCGGGCGCGAGGCCGAGGAGAAGGTGCTTGCCGAGTTCGCGCGCCGTCTCTCCGACGCGAAATTCACGTTCTGAGTCAACCTCTTTTTCCCCGGAATCGAGGAAAAGATTATGAAAAACAGCGAAAACAGCATGGAAAACGGCGCATCCGCCGGTCCCGGACTGCCGGCGATTGCGATTGTCGGCCGCCCGAACGTAGGCAAATCGTCGCTTTTCAACGCGATTCTGCGCAGACGCCAGGCGATTGTGCATTTCGACAGCGGCGTGACGCGCGACCGCATTTCCGCCTCCGGCGTGTTTGAGGGACGCCGTTTCAATCTGATCGACACCGGAGGACTCGCCATGTTCTCCGGGGAAAAGCGCAAGGTCGGCTTCTGGGACCAGTCCATTGAGGCGCAGGTCGAGGCTGCAATCGACTCCGCCGTGACGATTCTGTTCGTCGTGGATGTTCTTGCCGGCGTGAATCCGCTGGATCAGGAGATCGCCCGCCGTCTCCGCGCTTCCGCGAAAAAGGTGATTTTGGTGGCCAACAAGGCGGACAATCAGAAAGCGGAGCATCTCGCCGACGAGTTTCATGAACTGGGCTTTGAGAAGATTCACACGGTCTCCTGTCTGCACCGGATCGGGATCGATTCGCTGATGCGCGACGCGCTCGCCGGGATCGCCGCGAATCCGGAAGACGCGGGGGAGGGGAACAGCGGGGGAGCCCGTCCGCTCCGGATTGCCGTGCTGGGCCGTCCGAACGTCGGGAAATCCTCGCTGGTGAACCGCCTCCTGAATGAGGAACGCGTGATTGTCAGCGAGGTCGCCGGCACGACGCGCGATGCGATCGACATCCCCTTTTCGCTCCGGTGCGGGGATGAAACCGTGAACGCCGTCCTCGTGGATACCGCCGGACTCCGGAAAAAATCCAAAATCGACGAGGCCGTCGAACGCTACAGCATGATGCGTGCGGAGGAGGCTCTGGAGAATGCCGATATTGTCCTTTTCGTGATCGAGGCCACCACGCTGGTCTCCACATCGCAGGACAAGACGATCGCGCGCATGATTCAGGATTCCGGGAAGGGCTGCATCATTGTCGCGAACAAGTCGGACGCCTGCACCGGGCTCAAGCGCAGGGAGCTGATCGACGACCTGCGGGCGTCGCTTCCGAAGATGCTTTATGCGCCGCTGGTGCTGCTCTCCGCGAAAAACGGTCACAATCTTTCCGGACTCTTCGAGGCGATCGCCGAGCTGCGCGCACAGATGTCCGTGAAGGTCTCCACCGCGATGCTCAACCGGGTGCTTTCCGATGCGCAGGAGCGCAATCTTCCGCCGCTTTCCGGCGGCCGTCCGTTCCGGGTGTATTACGGCACCATGACCGGCAGCTGTCCGCCGCGCTTCTCTCTCTTTGTCAACGATCCGGCGCTCTGCGCGGAAAACTACAGGACATATCTGGAGAACTGTCTGCGCCGCGCGTTCCCGTTTCCCGGATTTCCGATCCGCATCTCGCTGCGGGCGCGCCGCCGTGAGGACTTGAACGACATCCTTGCACGGAAGAAGATGTTCCAGCGGAAACGAGAAGCGGAACGGAAGAGGAGCTTCAAGCCGCCGCGGGAGGAACGTGACGAGGATTTCGAGGATTGACCCCGTTTCATCGGGAAAAACATCCGGGGAAATTCAACCGCATCATGCAAAGAAAAAGCCCTGTTCCGGTGTTTCGGAACAGGGCTTTTCCTTTGCGGATGCCGGAACAATGCCGGGACATCCGGCGCAGGGAGGTTAATCCTTCTTCTTCCAGTCAAGCGCTCCGACCGGGCATGCCTCGATGCAGGCGCCGCAATCGGTGCAGTAGGACTGGAGTCCCTGATCGAAGGCGGTTCCGACCTGCGTGTTGAATCCGCGCTTCATCGCGGCGAGCAGATTCCTGTTGACGATCTCCGAACAGGTCTTCACGCAGATGCCGCAGCGGATGCATTTCTTGCGGTCGTGAATGATGTAGGGATGGCGCGTATCGACCGCGGCAAGCGGCTTGGAGCCCGGGAACATATCGGGCGCGGCGCAGTACTGCTCCGAGAACTTCTTGAGTCTGCACTCGCCTTTCGCCGTGCAGCTGCACTCGATGCAGCGTTCGCCTTCCTTCTCGATCTTTTCCGCCGGAATCGTCGGGAAGAGCTCTTCAAAGGTGGTTCTGCGCTTTTCCATCGGAATGTAGTCGGGTTTGACCCGGTCCGCATCGGAGACTTCACGCAGAAAAACGAGATCGCTCTTTTCCAGCGAGCTCCAGTGGCCGCGCGAGACGTTGAAGATGGCGGGAATCTCGTATGTTCTTCCCTCCATCGCCGCGGCGGCGGCGTCCGCCGCATTATGACCGGCCGCGACCGCCTCGACGACCGTCTTCGGCCCCGTCACGCAGTCGCCCGCGGCGAATACCGCGCCTTCCGCGCAGCGGATGTCCTTGCCGATCGCGATGTTGCCGCGCTTGTCCCTGTTCACTTCCTCCGGCGCGACCGTGCGCTGGCCGATGGCGGCGATCACGGTGTCGCAGACAATGTCGAAGTCGGAACCCGGAACGGGCACGGGCGAGCGTCTGCCGGACGCGTCAGGGGCGCCGAGCTCCATTTTCTGACAGGCGAGCGCAAGTTTCCCGTCGGCGTTTTTCCGGAGCGCGAGCGGAGCGGTCAGAAACTCGAATTTCACGCCTTCCTCCATCGCTTCCAGCACTTCCAGCTGTTCGGCGGGCATTTCCTTCTGGGTCCTGCGGTAGACGACCGTCACATCTCCGCCGAGGCGCAGGGCGGTTCTTGCGCAGTCCATCGCGGTGTTGCCGCCGCCGACCACCACGGTTCTGCCCGGGTTCGCGCAGTTCTTCCAGTTCGCCGAGGCGATTCCCTCAAGCCATTTGATGCCCTGCTGCGCGAGTTCCTCCCCGTCAATCCGCATCGAACTGGACGCCCAGGAGCCGACGGTCACGATCACAGCCTGATACTCTTTCCTGAGCGATTCAATCGTGAAATCCTTTCCGAGCTCCTTGCCGGTTTCGATTTCGATGCCCATTTTCGCGAAGTGCGCAAGTTCCTTTCGCAGGGTCGCCTTCGGGAGACGGAATTCGGGAATGCCGTAGCGGAGCATGCCGCCGGCTTCTGGCATCCGCTCGAAGATCCTGGAGGCGTAGCCGAGCCGCCGCAGATAATAGGCGGCGGAAAGTCCGGCCGGGCCCGCGCCGACGATTGCGACCTTCTGTTCCTTGAGAGGAGGGAGCTCCTCCATGTAGTCTTCATAGTGGAGATCGGCGGCAAGACGCTTGAAGTCGTTGATCGATACGGGTTTGGATGTCACGTTCTTCCGGCAGTCCTTCTCGCAGAAGCGCGGGCAGACGCGGCCGATCGACATCGGGAGCGGAATGCGCTGCTTGATGATCTCAAGGGCTTTTTTAAAGTCGCCCTGGCGTCCGGCGCGGACATATTCCTCCACGCTGGCGTGCGCGGGACAGGCGAGCGTGCAGGGGGCCTCGCAGTCGCCGGTGTGCTCGGAGAGCAGCAGCCCGAGCGCGGTTCTGCGCATTTCCCGGACCTCCTCGGAAGAGGCGTCCACGTCCTGTCCTTCGCTCGGACAGGCGGAGCAGGAGGGCAGGAAACGTCCGGTTTTCCTGTCCTTGACGACGCAGACGAAGCATGCGGTCGTGCGCGAGACCTTGCCGTTGAAGCAGAGGGTCGGAATCTCAATGCCGTTTTTCGTTGCGACGGAGAGAATCGTTTCTCCGGGCGCGGCAGTCACCGCTTTTCCGTCGAGAATGAAATTGATGTCAGCCATTTTGTCGATACACTCCATCGGTTATTTGCTGAGGTTGGAAGAGAAGCCGTCGCCCTTTTTCACGCGGGAAATGGCTTTTTTCGGACAGACTTCCATACAGGTGTTGCAGCGGGTGCATTTTGCGTTGTCCACTTTGAAGTCGTCCCCGATCGCCTGCACCGGACAGGTCTTGATGCAGAGACGGCACTTGACGCATTTTTCCGGATCGAGCCGGACGTCGGAAAGCGCGGCGCACTGGAAGGTCGGGCAGTAACCGTCCTTCACATGCGCTTCGTATTCGTTGCGGAAGTAGCGGATCGTTGAAAGCGCCGGATTCGGCGCGGTCTGGCCGAGCGCGCAGAGCGAACCCTTCCGGATCTTGTTGCCGATGTCCTCGAGGAAATCGATGTCCTCGGGTTTTCCTTTTCCGGCGGTGATGTTTTCAAGCGTTTCGAACATGCGGGTCGTTCCGACACGGCAGAAGGTGCATTTTCCGCAGGATTCGCGGTGCGTGAAGTCGAGGAAGTAACGCGCGGTCTCGACCATGCAGCGGTTGTTGCCGATGACGATCAGTCCGCCGGAGCCCATGATCGCGCCGAGCTCCTTGAGAGAGTCGTAGTCGACCTTGACGTCGAACTTGTCGGCGGGAATGCAGCCGCCGGAGGGGCCGCCGGTCTGGACCGCCTTGACGCTGCCCGGCTCCGCGCCGCCGATCTTGTAGACGATGTCGGCAAGGGTGATGCCCATGGGGACTTCCGTGAGTCCGGGATATTTCAGGTCGCCCGCGAGCGCGAAGATTTTCGTTCCCTTGCTCCGCTCCGATCCGAGCGCGGCGAACGCGTCGGGATCGGCGATCACCACGGGAACGTTGGCGAAGGTTTCGACGTTGTTGATCGCGGTCGGATACGTGTTCCAGCCGCTGTCGGTTGGGAAGGGCGGACGGAAGCGGGGCTGTCCGCGCTTGCCTTCGAGCGAGGCGATCATCGCGGTCTCCTCGCCGCAGACGAACGCGCCCGCGCCTTCCTTGATCTGGATGTCAAGCGGTTTTTCACGTCCGGGGAGGCGGTCGTAGCCCTGTTTCTTGAGTTCGGCGATTGCGATGTTCAGGTGCTTGATCGCAAGCGGATATTCCGCGCGGCAGTAGATGAAGATCCGCGTCGCGCCGGTGGCGTAGGCGCCGATCAGCATTCCCTCCATGACCTGGAACGGGACGCACTCCATCATCGAACGGTCCATGAACGCGCCGGGATCGCCTTCGTCCGCGTTCATGATGAGAATTTTCTCATCGGCCTTTTTCGCGGCGAGGAACGACCATTTGTTGCCGGTCGGGAATCCGGCGCCGCCGCGTCCGCGCAGTCCGGAACGTTTCATGGCTTCGATCACGCCCTCGGGCTTGAGTTCAAAGGCTTTTTTCAGGGAGGAGAAGCCGCCGTTCGCCTTGTATTCCTCGATGTCCTTGGGATCGATGCGGCCGGAAAAACGTGTCACGTTGAGCTTTTCCAGCGCGGCGCGTTCGGCGGGCACCTGGAAGCGGCCCGTTTCGGTGAGTTCGAGAATGGCGTTTACGCTTTTTTCGTCGCCCTTGACGGAGGAGTAGAAAATGGAACTCCCGTCGTTCAGCTCGACTTCCACCATGGGTTCGGCGTAGCAGTGACCGATGCATCCGACCTCGACGACCGGAATGTTGCCGGAAAGACGCTGGAAGGCGTCGAGAACTTCCGCCGCTCCGGCGGCGAGTCCGCAGGACGCGGTGCCGACTTTGATTCTCTTGATATCAGGCATGGTGCAATCACTCCTCCATCTTTCTGTAGTCGCTCAATATTTTGAGAAGGCTTTTCCTGTTGAGTTTTCCGTAGACCTTGCCGTTGACGGACATCACGGGGGCGAGACTGCAGCAGCCGAGACAGGCGACGGTCTCAATGGAGAAGATGCCGTCTTCGGTCGTCTGCCCGTCGGAAATTCCGAGCGCGGAGGAGAGCCAGTCCTGAATCAGGATGGAACCCTTGATATGACAGGCGGTTCCGTCGCAGACGCAGATCTTGTATTTTCCGGGCTTCGTGCGTTTGAACTGGGCGTAGAATGTCAGGACCCCTTCGATCTCGGCCGCGGCGATGGAAAAGTGTTTGGATATTGCGCGGATGGCGTCGTCCGAAACGTAGCCTTCGCGCGACTGGACGAGCTGGAGGCCCTTGATGAGGTCTCCCTTCTCAGTGCCGATCTCCGACAGATAGGAAAATTCGTTACCCATAATTGAAATACACCTCCACTGTATTTGTGTATAAAAAATCAGATTTTACTATACCATGCTTTCGTCTTAAAATCAATCTTCCTTCCGGATTTTAGAGGATGTTTTTTCCCGATTGCGGCAGTCCGCGGCGGGAAGCACCCGGGGATGCCGGCGGCGCTTTGCGGAAATCCGTCCGACTGGAAAAAAGGGAACATTGCTTCCCCGGAATTGACAATCTGGATGATATCGCATATGATGATATGGGATCAGATAGTATCGGATAAGGGATGAGAATGGAATCCTGCGCCCTGAAGAAAGATACGCTTTGCGAGACACTGCGCCGGGAGTTTTTCTCTGGGAAATACAGTTCGGAAACCCGTCTTCCCTGAGAGGTGGACTTCTGGCGCCTGCTCGGAGTTGGCAAAGTGATGCTGCGTTCCGCGCTGGAGAAGCTGGATGCTGACGGTCTTGTCGCGCGCATCTCCGGGGAAAACACATATACAGGCGAAACGCAGATCCAATCTGATTCTGCTTGTGATTACCAGGAAAAGCGGGATCGAACACTCCCAGAATTATATTTTTCCCGGAATCGAGTCCGCTGCTTCGGCGATGGGATTCCGGACGGAACTGCGCTTTATTGAATATCTGTGCAGCCTTCGCCCCGACAAAGACCTGAAGATTCCGCGCGGAAAAAATCTTTGCAGTGTTCTCCAGGTTGCCGGCTGCCTTCTTGAAACGGAACCTGAAGTTGTGATTCTGCGTGGACTGTGGGTGCCGGTATCTTGCGGGGAAGGGGGCATCGGCGGATCAGAATGGTTTCCCTGCATCCGGATGAAATACGAGGATGGAAATGGAAGGAGTTGCACGGACTGTTCCATGTGCTGAATCTCGAATTTGATTCTTTGCTGTTTTATTGCACGGAGTTTGAGCCGGATGCCATCCGCGCTGCGGCGCAGCGGATTCTCTTGTCGAATGCCCTGCCGACGCCTTTTTTCTGTTATTCTGAGTTCTATGCGATTGAAATCATGAATTATCAGCAGGCGGGCGGAGTCCGCATTCCCGAGGCCATCGCGCTGATTGGATATTACGGTTATCCCGGTGCAACGCTGCTGGATCCGCCGCTTTCCACTGTGGACCTCAATTACAGGGAAAGCGGACGGATTGCGGTGGAAATTCTGGCATCTTCGGAGAGCTGGTTTCATATCCCGGAAGCCGCAGTGCCGCAGGTGATGCTCCCGCATCAGATCGTTGATCGTGAGTCCACACACATTGTGAGAAACAAGTGTGAGTTCCGCCTGCAATCTTTGAATCATGCAAACAGAGAGACGAAATGATGCGTAAACGGATCATAATATCTGACTTCTAGGCGATTCCCGCAATATCGGAAAGATTGCGCCTGATGGTTCCAGAAGCCGTTTCGCGAGTCCGGCTGCTGGTCAGCACCAATCTACCCGTGGCACTCATCGGAGCCCGGGTTCACTTTCATCCCTCGGCCTATTTTGCCTCATGTTTCAAAACGCGTTTCGGAGTTTCACCGCGGGGTTACCGGGAGAATCATTTGATACTGCATCATTTTCCGGTATCAGGGGGGAATGTTTTATTAAAAAAATGAGGTGAATAGTGTGATGCTTTGTAATGCAAAAGCAGCTTCTTGCTCTTCAGAGTGTCCTGCCGTGCTCCGGGAGCATAGCTGATCGGCGGAGGCGAAATTTCCGATCCCGCGCGTGTTCTGTGCCGGGGGGCATTTCCGCCCAAGGGCAGCTTATTTTTACTTTTTCAATAAAAAGCTTGGCCGTGCTTTTGAAAAAAATGCATTTTTTATTGGAAATCACCTTGTTTTTTTCAGTTTCCGGTCTATATTCCCTTCCTTGTGAATTGAAAGCACCCGTAGCTCAATTGGATAGAGCGTCTGGCTACGGACCAGAAGGTTGCAGGTTCAAGTCCTACCGGGTGCACCATTCTATTTTATACCTAAGTTCTTTTTAGCAAGCTACTTGTGAATGCCGATGTTTGTGAGGCCTTTTTTCTGTGTTTTCCGATTTTTTCCCTTTCTTTTTGAGTGTCAAAACAGCGTGAAGGTCTACCGAACGTCTACCACTTTTTGAATCTAGCTCCAAGGGGCGATTTTTCAAGGGGAGTTTCCCTTCCGGCATCGGATCACATGGCTCTATCCCTGCGGTTCTTCTGGACTTTCCTGCCCCTTCGGACGGATTCCGGACGTTTCCCGGACGGCTCTCGGACGGATGAAATCCGATATTTTGAGGCTGCTCGGACGTTTCGGACGGTTCTGTGAAATTTATTTAAACACATATATGTGTGCGTGTACGCGCGTGAAAAATATTATGCGCGCACACGCGCGACAGAAATGCCATTCTGAGACAAATTTTCTCCGACTGAAGTGTGACAGTGAAAGGATTTCTTCCCATTACTGAGTCAATCTGTCTCTATTTTCTGATTTCAAAGATCGTTGATTTTTTCTTAAAATATAATTTAAGTCATTTATAATTAACATGAAACAATTTTTTTACTTTGACTTGCAAAAAGATTGGCATTAAATATGCTTATTTTCATTCTTTACAAGTTGCCAGGAGCATTCTCATTTCTGGTGACGGTGCTTTCTTGTTTCCTGAAGGGGGAATCACTCATGAGACAAGATTTTGACAATTATTTAGCTAAAAGCGTATTCGAATTGATGCGTGCGGGAAAATCTTGATTCCTGTGTTAAGAACGAATTTCCCCGAGCCGTCAAAAGGAATATGCATGGAGGCGCAGGTGTCTGTGTTGAGAATTTTCATACCTCCTTGAGGCAAATCAGCGGAACTGTACTCATTTCCTGTATGCTTGCATGGCAAATAACTGAAGAGCCGTTACGCAAGTTCATGCGTGACGAGATAAATGATCAATAGGAGTAATTATTTTGAATAGTAATCAAACAAGCAATATGGAAGAACTAATTCGTGATTTAGAGAACAGATATGATGGTTACCTTATTTTTTCGAATTCAACAGGCGTTTTACAGGCATTGAACGAACAATTCTTTGCAGAATACTATCTGCTGAAGCATTATCTGATATTTGAACCTGCGGAAACAAGATTCTATCAGTATGCACCTCAAAGCGGACTTTGGCAGTATGTAAGCGAATCTTGGCTGATTGAGCAAATTACGCAGGAAGTGAGGGATTTTCTGTTATCGCGGGAAATCCCCGATCATTTGGCAACCTATCCATTCAACAAAAAGGTGATGCTAGTCTTAAAAGGCAAATGCGAAAAGCGAGGTTTCTTTCAACTGCCTTCAAATGGTCATCGCGTTCACTGTGCGAATGGCGTTCTGGAATACAATGCACAGAATTCGTCATGGGAAATGCGGCCCTTCTCGCCGGAGGACCGTTCCCGGAATCGCTCGGAAATCGTCTATGATCCTGCAGCTCAAGCCCCAAAGTTTCTGGAGCAATTACTTCGTCCGGCCATGGATGAGGATGACATCCGTTTACTTCAGCTCTATGTCGGGCAATGTCTCTTGAAGGAGAATATCTCTCAGAAATTCCTGCTTATCACCGGCACTGCCGGTTCCGGGAAGAGTTCGCTGGTTAATGTCATCGAACGGCTCATCAACCCTGAGAACTGCACGGAGCTCCGGGCGGAGCATCTGAACGGCCGCTTCGAGAACAGCCGCTTTGTAGGGAAAACGCTGCTGACCGGAAAAGATGTGAAAGCAGGCTTTCTGGATACCCGTGGAGCATCCATGCTGAAAGCTCTGACAGGGAAAGACACCCTGACAACAGAGTTCAAACATTCCAACGAGACCATAGACATTACGGGAAACTTCAACGTCATCATTACGAGCAATTCAACGCTTCATGTCCGGCTGGAAAATGATGCTCCGGCTTGGAAGCGGCGTATGCTCTGGATCCAATACAATAATCCGCCGCCGAAACATCCGGTCGAAAATTTCGACCGCCTTTTGATTGAGACAGAAGGCAGCGGCATTTTGAACTGGGCTCTGGATGGAGCGAAGCAGTTGCTTATGCAGAAGGGTAAAATCCATTTATCACCTGCACAGGAACAGCGAATTGATGAATTGCTGGCGGAAACAGATTCCCTTCGGCTGTTCGTCAAAGAAGAAGTGAAGAAAATTCCGGGAAGCTCGATTTCAACCCGTGAACTTTGGCAGAAATTCTGCGGTTACTGCGTGAAACATGAGTACGACGCCATCCCGAAACAACGGTTTCAGCGTATGCTGCCGGATATCATGAGTCAGGTGCATCATGTCACGTTGCGACATGATATCCCAAGACACGGCACAACGGTCCGTGGTTATCTGAATATCGGATAAACGCTACCGAGCATGCGGGTGTGAGTATGGCTTGAGTTTCTGGAGAACTTCGCTTCTCTGCAGAACTCTGAGGAGATGTCTCAACAGAATGATGCCAGACCTTTTTGCTTGAATTGTATATGATTTTCATGCTTGTGTTTCATGCAGGTGATTCCCCCTTTCTTTACAGGAAACGCAGAAAGTCATATGAAAAAGGATTGAAGCACAAAGCGGAGAGGGCTTCTGCTTTTGCTCCTCACTGCATAGTAAAAAAAAAACGGAGGGAAGGCTTGGACTCCTTCGACCTCCGTGATGCCTGTTTCCATCCTGCGCGGGGGCATCACTTCGCGCAGGCGGCGCTCCGGGATTCCCCGATACGGGGGGTCCCGGAATCTCTCCCTCTTCTGGAAGAGCTGGCGGGACCGGATTTATCTCTGAATGAAAAGTGAGAGTCCTGCACGAAGCTATTTTTTTTGAATAAACTGTCGATCAATTCCAGAGCTCGGGACGATTGCCGTCCAGACCGAAACAGCGGTTCAAGGCGGTGTAGGAGACATCCACACGCTGCGGCGTATATTTCTTGATCGTCTCCGTGAACGCGTTCAGGAGACTCCATCGCGTCGGTTCCAGAAACGCCTCGTGAGAGGGGTTCTTGAATTCCCTGTAGACCGGCACAATATCGCTTGAATTGATCGCTCCGATCTCCGCTGCCCGGACGATCCGGCTTCTTGCCTCGTCATCGCTCTCCAGATACTTTATCTTCAGCTCCTCGGCAACATCCTCCAGAATCAGGAATTCATTTTCGAGCGTCTCCACGGCCCTGTTCACCAGATCGCACAATTCGATCCGGGAGGTATGCCGACGCTTGATGACCGTCGTCCCGCCGAAGGCCATATTGCTGCACACCCGGACGGAAATCCCGGCTGTCAGTCCCGCCGCAAAGCTTTTGTCGTGACTGTTGCGGATGCCGATGCAGCGGCTCCATTCCGTGCTCGAACTTTTGTTGATCCGCATCACGCCGAACATCCGCTGACCGTCCCGGGCGAGACCGTACTGCTCCTCAAGAATCGTCCAGTTGTGCGTATGAACGACCTCCGTCACAGCCTCGATCACATCGCTGTGCGGAACCGGCTTCCAGCTCGCGGTCGCTTCTGGCGTCGGAACCAGCGCGATCTCATCGCGGCCGACGAACTTTCCTTCACACATCATCAATCCCATAACTACCTCCAGTTTTTGCAACGATTTTTATACGGACACTCCGCACAGGCGAAGCTTGTTTCGTTCGGCAGAAACACGCCCTTGTCCACCGCGTCCTGCACCTGCGCCGCCAGCGACTCGAACCGCTGAAATGCGGTCTCATCGCGGCAGGTGTAGTGCGTTTCGCAGACAGGATTCTTTGCTTTGGTAATCACATCGAACCGGAAAAGCGGCGTCGTTCCGTTCAACTTCTCGTAGGCATACGAAAAGATGGTTGCCTGCAAATCGCGGTCGGCTTTCCCGGCGGGCCAACGGTTTGCGGACGTTTTCCAGTCCACAATGCAGACATCACGCCCGTCCTGAACCAGTAAATCCCATTCGCCGATCAGCGGCTTATCCAGTCCGGGGACATCGATCTTGAACGCCTGCGCGACGCCCTTGATCGTGTAGTAATCCGACCAGTTCGCCAGCGCGGTATCGAGCATCCGATCCGCGAGCACAAGCATCGAATCGAAATTCTCCCCTTCCTTGTAGATCAGGTTCGGCGTTGCTTCTGCTTCGATTTTGAATGCCTCCGCGAATAACTCCACGCTCTCCTGATGCGTCAGCGAGCTTCCCATTACGCACTCCCATGCCTGCGCGGTCAATACCGCATGAAACGCTTTGCCGAACGGGAAACAAGCTGAAGTCCGTTCGATCTCAGCCTGTTCCACGTAACGGAAAAAGTATTGCAGCTGACAGATGTTGAGATAGGTGTTGAGCGCCGAATACGACCAGTGCGGATCCTTCCAAAGTTCGTCGATGGTTGCCATCACGCCGCCCTCCATTCGTTGATCTGATTGGAACACTGCTGACGGGACAGCTGACGCACATCCGGAACCTGGAACCGTGCCGCGATCTGCTGCGGAGTCACTCCACGCTGCCTCGCGAGATCAAGCAGATACGAGAGCTGTTTCGGACTCGCCGGACTGTCGCTTTGACGATCTCCAGCTCTCCGGCCCTGCGGAGCATTTTTCACTCCGTTTGAAACCGGATAAGTGTCGTAACTGCGGGGATCATTTCCATGCAGTTCCGCTTCGACCGAATTCCGCACGAGATCGAACGTCTCATGAATCCGCGCTTGCAGCTGCTCCTGTGTGAGGCCGTCCGGAAGTTCGACCTCGACTGACGCATGATAGCTCTGGCTCGAATACTCTTCCCCTGCGGGAACCTTCTTCGAATACGACGCATTGAGTTTCAACATAACAACCTCCTTCTTTTTCAACAAAAGAAGCCCGACAGAGGAAAACATCTCTGCGAGCCTCAAAAAATCAGAAAGTGGGGAGTTGGGTGAGCAGCCTCCCACACGCTATAGGAAACCTAAATATTATAGGATAAAATAGGTATATAAATAGGTTTCCTATAGGAGAATAGGAGGAACTCCCCGTAGTCCCCACTTTTGCTTTGTTTCATACGTTACTGTTTCAAAACATGATCTGAAAAAACGGAAAAATGCGCCAGCATTTTTCTCGGGGTCAAGGGCCCTCCGGCCCTTGCAGCGGCGAAACGCTGGTCGTGCGAAGCACGAAATCTCCCGTCAGATCGCCATTTTGATCCGTTCGATGGCACGTTTGGCGAGAATAAAATCCCGTTCCTTCTGCTTCTGGGTGATCTGGAGTTCTTTGACCTTGCGGGCAAGGATATTCGATTCATCCCATGCGATCCGCAGTTTCAGGCGGAAGGATTCGACGGCGGAGTTGAGCTCCTCCATCGGATTGGCTTCATTTTCCTGTTTCAATGCAGTCGTCTGCACAGATGGGGACACAACTTTCATTTCCTTGGTTTCCATTTTGGGTTCCTCCGTTTGGGTTTGAATAGGTTTGGGTTCCTGAGCTTTCGGCTGATACAAAGGCAGCGTGACATAGCGTCCCGTGCCTCCGGTTGCAAGGATCGGATAATGACCATCTCCAGACTCAATTTTCGTATACCCCTCCGACAACATGCGGAGAAGCATTTTCCGATTGAGCTTAAGGGAGAAATCGCTCCAGTCACCCGTGAAATCAGCGGCAATGCTGGTTTGCATTTCACCTGCGAGAATGTTCAGACACCCCGGATCCTCGCTCTGATACAACTCCACGGGATTGTGCGGCTCCTGCGCTGGCACATTCCTGAGAAAGACCGCGAGCTGTTCCCCGCGCTCCGGCAGAAACGACACCGAGCGAACCAGAGAGTTTGGATGCGGGATGATCTGTCTCCAGTTCGGATAATCTCCCTTCAGACCATACGCCAGCCAGATCCAGTGTTCCGTTTCCACGCGGCACACTTTCCCTGCGCGGCTGTTCCATGTGAAGAGGCTTCCGCCTTCCTTCGTCCGTGTCTGCAGCAGGGCGATCGGAAGCGGGATCGTGAAATCATCCACATTCAGCGGAAGCGGGATATGTAATAGCTCCCTGCCGTTCGTCGCCGTAATCCCTTCGCGGGAAAGATTGATCCCCCGCATGATGGCACGCGCCTCCTCCCGGTCTACAAGCGGAGCCACCTTTGCCAGGAAAAAGAGGAACTCTTTCGGAAGCTCGCTGTATGCTTCCTGTTCCCCCTTGCAGATGATCGGCCACTCGACGCTTTGCTCGTGCAAGAGGGTTGTCTCTCCGACGCGCAGAATCCCTTCTCCGTATTCAAGTTCCAGCGTCTTATTCCGGCAGGAGCGAAGCGCCATCCGGAACTCCTCGAAGGGGACAATGCAGTGGAAAGCTTCTTCCGACGGAGACTCCATCCGGAACGTGATCTGTTCCAATGGCGTGCAGGTGGAAAAACGGATTTCCTTTTCTGTCGCCTCAATTTTCAAGGACCGGAACTGAGGAAGCGACGCCGTCCGGCTGACCAGTTTTCCGAGCGCAATCAACGCCCGTTCCAATTCATTTTTGTTGAGTTCAAGTTTCATTTTTCAGTGTCTCCTTTTTTGTGACAATTGCTGTATTTTTTGTGAATTTTGCGTGCGATCCATCCCAGGCCCAGAAACGCGAGGCTCCAGAGGACAAAACGAAGCGGCAGAGTCAGACCGCTTAAGAGCGCGAAGAAGCCTTCGGGGTTCTTTTCTGCGGCTTCACGCACGCCATTCTGCACCCCGTCGGCAACCTTGTATGCTCCGACGACAGTGCCGAGTGCAACACCGCCTGCCGCAATCTGTTTCCAGGAGGGCGGACGAATGCGTTCGATTTTTCGCGGGAGATGCCGGAACAGTCGAGGCGCCATCGGACGAGCCTCACAGACGAAACCCAGCAGAAGCAGAGCAGCCAAAAGGAAGTGTTTCATGGCAAAACGCTCCTTCTGCACGCTTCATGAAAGGCCTGCAAGCTCTGCTCCAACTCCGCCGTGAGAATGGGCGGAAGCTGTGTGCGTGCCCGCTTCAGGTCGATCAGACTCCATGCCGTCCCTCCGACAGCCATCACAACACCGACGGCATCCCCGAATGGAAAAGGACCGTCCGCCAGAGCTGAGGCCGCGCCAGCGCCCCATGAGAGGGCCAATTTCCTGACGGCTGCGCCCGCAACTCGGGCGACGGCATGCAGCGTCGTCCTCAGAAAGACGAGCTCAAGTCCCAGTCCGCTGACAGCGGAAAGCGAGGCAAGTCCCGCATCCCCGGCAATCGCGCCGACCTCCTGCAGAAAAGGCGTTTCGGTCGGTTCGACGCCGTAAATGGAAGCGATGGAGCGGCAAGGCTCCGTGAGTCGCGTCAGTTTCTGCGCCAGAAACTCCTGCGCACTTTGGGTGCCGCAGAGCTTGTCCCGCGCCAGACGCTTCCAGAGCCGGAACATATTGGGGAATCTCGTAAGCTCGGACACGATTTCCGGGATGGCCCTGTGCGCCTGATCCAGAAACGGCTGCGCTTCCGCGTCCAGCCGGGTGAAGCGCGCCATTTTCGTCGCCGAATTGGTTTCCTGCACACGCTCCCGAATCCAGCTTGTCCCCAGCCATCCCAGCGCGAGCGCCGCAGTCATCCCGAACAGCCAGGCCGCGTGGAGCCATGCCTTCGGGATGGATCTTTTTTCCCGGCGGAAACCGCCGGATGTTCTTTCCTGTGAGTTCATATTTCCTCCTTTTCCTGTTTACGGCGGAAGTAAAAGCTCCACCAGTTTATTATGCCTGAAAAGGAGGCGTTTTTTTAGCAAAAAGGCTGGAAAAAAGAAAAATTGGGAAGTATGGGGGCGTTCCTCCTGTTCCCCTGTAAGAGACCTGTTGATTCTATATTTATCCTGTTATATTAGGTTTCCTATAACGTATGGGAGAGAGACTCACCCAACCCCCCACATTGAGGATGGATGAGTCTGAGTTGTCCTGATGATGGACCTGGTGAAAAATGTCATAGAAAGTATTTGCATTCTACTGAAAAAAGGATTATATTTATTTTAAACAGCGAATTTTTGCATTCAATGTTCGCTGTTGAGCTCATTTAAACCGTTATATTTCAGCAAATCAGTCTGTAAACCCGCCAAGTGAAAAGTCTATTTGCTATACACGCAGTTGAAATGTTTCCGGTAGGATTGTGTACCTACATCTTGCCGGACGCTTGCATACATGTGTATAGCGGCTCTTGGCGGGGCCTACAGACTGAGTGTTTGGAAGCGTTCGGCTTTCTTATTTATGAATGCTTCTCATGCATGCTGGATTTTGCAGTGAAAATCCGAAAAAATCGTTGAACTGCAAAAAAAATTCAGAACCTCTTCAGCACTTGCATCATTGCAGCAGGAAATATCCCTCTTCTCGTTCAAGAACCATCCAATATTGCTACTTTGATGGCAAACCGGCATTATTCAATGCTTATCTCCAGGTCACTGTAATCTTTTCAGTTCTTTATTTGTATCCTTCGTTTTTTCATTGATGGAGAAACTTTGTACATTGACCTCCATCCGTTTCGTTGCCTTTCATTTCTGCGAATTCCAACCCTGAAATATATCTTTTTTGACCATATTTGCTCTGCAAAAAACATAATTTCAAACTGCAGGAATGCAGAAAAAATTAAAAATAACAAGAATCAGATAAAGGATGAATTTTATGATTCCAGAAACATCTCATTCAGCGGGAAGTGATAAAATCAGTATCATCATTCCCGTATATAATGCTGCTCCATATTTGGGAGAATGTCTGGAGTCTGTTTTAAATCAGAGTTATCGGAATCTGGAAATTATTCTTATTAATGACGGTTCCAGCGATTCATCCGATCTGATTGCAAGGCAATATGCGGAACAGGACAGCAGAGTACACTTTATTTCCCATTCGGGAAGGAAAGGACAAGGAGCTCGCAGGAATGAAGGAATCATGTATGCACATGGCACATATGTAGGTTTTTGCGATGCGGATGACATGGCTGATTCAGATATGTTCGAAAGACTGCTGCATGCAATTTTGAAAAATGATACGGATATGTCGGTTTGCCGCCTTCGCACCACTCGGGAAAAACAAAAAGACAATCAGGCGGTTTCCACATGGGTCATCGATGGACAGACTTCGGCAGAATACTTTCTTACCCGTAATTGGTTCGGGGCATTTTCCTGTAACAAATTATTCAAAAAGAATCTTTTGCAGATGACCGGAAAATATCCGGAAGGCATGTTTTATGAAGATATTGTCTTTATCCCGCAAGTCTGCATGAATGCAGAAAAATGCGCGGTGATTGATGATACCATGTATTACTATCGTCAGCACAAATCCAGTGTTGTCGGGTCTCGGTTCGCGCCCTACAAGATGGATCAAGTGCAGGCATATGACATGCTTATTCCAGCCATACTTTCGAAGTTTCCCGAACTGAAGGTTTCCGCACATGCAAAGCGCTTCATCAGCTTGATGGAAATTTGGACCATCATGATTGCAGATTCGTATTCTTCTCCTGAATTCACTAGGCTATTAAGAGCAAAAGCTAAGGAATCGCGCCCATATTTTACGTTCCGTCACTCCAAGAATAAAAAAAGAATTCTGCTTTTTGATTTTGCTCTTCTTTTTCCCGGACTTTATACAATTGCAATTAAACTCCTGTATCGAAGAAAATAAGGCTATGATGAACAAACGGAAAAGCACGAAAACCCACCATATCATCTTTATTTTTGGTACAAGACCGGAAGTTGTCAAAATTGCTCCCATTATTATGGAAATGCGGAAACATCCGGATTTTGCTGCCTATTTGTGCAATACCGGCCAGCAGCACGAGCTATCCCGGCAGGCTCTGGAATTTTTTCAATTGCACTCCGATGCGGATTTCGATGTCATGGAGCCAGACCAATCGCTCTCCGAACTTCAGTCAAAAATTCTGGAACAGTTGACAGTACTGTTCCATACCCGGCATTTTGATGGTGTTATTGTTCAGGGAGATACTATGAGCGCCTTCTGCGGAGCATTGGCCGGATTCTATTTCAAAGTCCCCGTATTTCATGTGGAGGCAGGGCTGCGCTCCGGGGCCATGGAAGAACCGTGGCCGGAAGAAGCTTTACGGCAAATGATTTCCAAGATTACGGCATTGCATTTTGCCCCCACAAAACGTGCATATCGGGAATTGACCGCAGAGAATATTCCTGTTTCGCGCATCTGTCTATGCGGAAATACGGTGATTGATGCACAACTATCCCTGCCGGAAAACAGTTTAAGGCAGGCGGAAGTTTCCTTGCGTTCGAGAGGGCTGATCCCGCATCCTCGCAGATTGCTCGTGACAGTGCACCGCAGAGAGAATCATGGCGAACGGCTGCTTGCCATACTGCGGGCGTTAAATACCTTGGCGCGCCATTTCCCGGATCATGAGTTCGTGTTTCCGGTGCATCCGAATCCAAATGTCAAAGGACCTGTTTTGAGATATTGTTCCGGCATCCCGAATATCCGTTTGACAGAGCCGCTTTCCTATCCGGAACTTTCTTTCGTTATGCGAAATGCCGTTGCGATCCTGACTGACAGCGGTGGAATTCAGAAAGAAGCCTCGGTATTCGGAAAACGGGTTTTTGTACTGCGGGAAAAAACCGAGCGGCAGGAGGGGGTGGAATCCGGTTTTTCCATCATCGCGGGAGTTGATACAGGCAACATCGTCACGCTTGTTTCTTCCTATCTGAATGAACCGGGATTATTCCGGATTTCAGGGCAAAACCCTTATGGAGATGGTCATGCTTCAAAGAAGATAGTGAATGCCTTAAATTATTTCTTTAAACAAAGGAAAAGAACATGAAATACCGTTATTTGAAAGAGGATTTTGACTTCTTTGCAGATAAACTGCGGCGAGGTGAGAACTTTACTCTGATGCGTTTTGCAGATGGAGAATATTCTCTGATGTTGGGAAAGCCGGTACATTCACAGGAAGGCTGGATAAGCCAGCCGGGAATTTCGGAATTGGGAAAGGCTCTTTACAATAGTTTCCGCATCGATGACGGCAATGTTTTTTACGGAATCTCCTGTCCGTGTTGTGACCGGAGTGCCTACTACTGGTATCGGACACATATCGGGGAGAAAAAAATTACATTCTCCAATCTCTGGATCAATACCAATCATCCCCGCTTCAGGGAGATGTTCCTTTCCTTAAAACGTGACGCGGTGCTGATTGCCAATTACCGCGCAGCAGGACACTCCATAGGCAATTTGAATATCTTGAAACATTATTCCATTCCGGATCAGGGGGTTCCGTTCTGGGAAAACGGTGCAAAGGAGATGATCCGACAGATCAAAGAAGATTTCGGAAACCGGAAAAATTTATTATATGTTGTTTCCGCCGGCCCTCTTTCCGAACCGGTCATTGCGGAACTTTATGAAAACAATCCGGAGAACAGTTATGTTGATTTCGGGTCTTCCATTGACATGTTTTACAGGGAATGTAAAACCCGTCCCTATATGATTCCCGGAACTGTTTATGCGGAACGCAACTGCGTCATGGAGGACGATCCGGAGTTTCAGCTTTCCGTTTCCGTTGTTTTATCGTTGTACAAACGTCCGGAATTTCTGGAGCAGCAGCTGGCGGCAATGGAAAATCAAACCTTGAAACCTGCGGAAATTCTGCTGCTGCAGGATGGAGTAGAGGATGAAGAGATCGTAACCATACCTGAACAGCTGAAATCCAGATTCAGAAAGATTGAGGTATGCAAGGAAAACAAGGGTGTCTGGGAACGCTTCCGGTTTGCACGTGACAACGCTTCCTGTCCGTTTGTATGCGTTCTGGATGACGATGTCCTGCCTGGTTCGCAATGGCTGGAAAACTGTCATGCCTGCATGATGAGGCGCGAAGCCTTGTATGGAGCAGTCGGCATTGTTATGAGGAAAGAAGATACTTATCCGTTTTCCCATTATTACCGGGTCGGCTATCCGCCTGATGCGCAATACCCGGAAGCGCTGCAGGTTGATTTCGCGGGACACAGCTGGTTCTGCCGCAGAGAATGGCTTTCCTGGCTTTTGGACGCGCCGCAAAGTGTCCAGAAATTGAAATATGCAGGGGAGGACATGTCGTTTTCCCGGATGCTCCAGAAACACGGGATTGAAACATGGATTCCACCGCAGCCGCGCAAATATCCTGAATTGCACGCATCTGCGGAAGAATGGATGGAAAGCATTGCCAAAAAGAAGTGTGCCGTTTCCTCCAAGAAAGAAAACCTGGAACGTATGAACACCGCAGTTGCGCTCCTGCGTCAGGACGGCTGGCGCCTCCTTTGCAGGATGCATCCGACCCGGGTCATTCTGCTGTGGGTGGAACTGCGGATCCGCGACAATCGGAAACTTCTGAAATTTTATGACTCCATCTATGCGTTTGCAAGAAAATGCAAACGGACAATTAAAAGGCTCTTCCATGAATGACCGGATTTTTGTCGTCCTGTGTTCTTACAACAGCGCAAAATACATTCCGCGCTGCCTGGATTCCCTGCTGCATTCGGATATCCCTCTTTCCATTGTGGTTGTGGACAACGCTTCCTCTGATGATTCGGTATCCCTTCTGCGTGCTTATGGAGATAAGATCACACTTTTTTCGCAAAAGAAAAATCTCGGGTTCGGCGGAGGCAATAATCTTGGCATGCGCTATGCCGTCGGGCGGGGGGCGGATTATCTTTTTCTGCTGAATATGGATACTTATGTCGAACAAAACACCGTTTCAACGTTATTGAAGATTGCCAAGGGAACTCCTGAAGAAACGGCATTTTCACCGTTGGCAAAAACTTTTTCCGGGAAACTGGATCTCATCTCTCATAAATTTGTTTCCGGAAATTGCCGCTCTCAGTTTGCAGACTTCATTTCGGATCTGTATGAACATCATCCATTACGCCCTTATTATCTTGTGCCGTTTCTTTATGCCTCGGCGCTCTTTTTTCCCGTATCCGTCTATCGGAAATGCGGTGAGTTTGCCGACTGTTTTTATCCCGCCTATTACGAGGATGACGAATTGTTCACCAGAATGATTCATTATGGCGTGCGCCTTGCAATTTGTCCGTCTGCTGTATATTGGCATGATACGGAATGGAGAATGCAAAATGATTATCCGCCATTTTCTCATCTCCGCTGTATGAGTTTCTTTGCTCAGGCGCTGGATCCCTGCATCTGTCTCGGACAATATTCTGCGGGAGTTCTGGCTGAATGTACGGCCAAAAGCCTGCTTCATCTTTTGGCATTTCACGGAAAAACTGCCTTGGGATACGGCAGAATTCTGCGGAAATATCTGTCGACTTTGCCGGAGCTGATCCGCATCAAACGGCGGATTCTTGCAAAACAGCCGGTTTTCTCAATCAAGCTGTCCAAGGAGGGGAATCATGAATCAGAATCCTGATATTCCGCTTTCTCTGCTGATTCCGGTATTCAATGCGGAGAAGACACTGAAACGCTGTCTGGGTTCCGTTCTGGCACAAGGGTTGCCGGGTATGGAGATCATCTGTGTCGACGATGGATCAAAAGACCGATCGGGGATTATTCTTGCAGATTACGCAGAAAGGGATTCGCGCTTCAGGATTATCACTCATCCCGAAAATCGGGGATCGCTATGTGCAAGAAAAACTGCCGTTCTAACGGCGGCGGGGCGATACATCATGTTTCTGGATGCAGACGACACTCTGAGTCCGGATGCCTGTGAAACCGCATTGCGCATCATCATACAAAAAAATGTGGATATCTTCCATTTTGGGCTGGAGCCGGCATGGAGTAATCCTGGAAGTTATACAAGAAACGAGATCCACACCTTTTTTCTACCGCATCATGGGGAGCTGCGCGGCAATGAGATTTTCTTTCAGTGCTTTGGTGAAATTCCCTCCTATCAGCCTTCTCTTGTGAATAAGATATTTTCTGCGAATCTCTGCGGACAGACATTCCGCCTTCTTCCTGATATCCGCCTGGTCATGTATGAGGATTCCCTGACATATTTTATTCTCTCCGTTCTTGCGGACAGTTATTATGGAGATTCCAGATACAGGCTATATCAATACTGGTTTGGCCATGGCATTACCACTGGAACCCAAAAGCAGATTACAGAGACGCAGTTTCTGGAATATTGCCGTTTTTCAGAAGTTATCACTTTTCTGCGTTGTTTCCTGGAAAAGCGGCGTATGCCTCAGGCTTATTATGAAGCGCTGAATCGGCTTCATGTGAAATTAGTCAGCGCAGCTCTGTCCAAAAGTGTTCTGCTGGATCGTAAAGAGTTTGCCGTAAATGCAATTCTTTCTGGAGTTGGAACGGAGGAGCGGAATTTCCGGTTGCTCCTTTCCGCAGTGCTTGAATCCGTCTCCATCCTGCAGAAGAAATGTGAAGCCTATCGGGAATCCGCATCATTCCGTTTGGGATATTTTCTAGTCTCGCTGCCGGAACGGCTGCTGGCCTGTGTTTTCGGATATACGGCAGCTCGCAGCATGATGACCGCACTCAAACGATTTGTCGGCAACCGCATCAGAAAATGAAATTGAGAATCGGAGAGAGCTGTTATGTCACCCAAAATTTCTATTGTATTGCCAACCTTCAACGGGGAAACACATATAGCAAAAGCCATCCATAGCATTCTGGCACAAACCTTGCGGGATTGGGAATTGATTATTGTCAATGACGCATCCTCGGACCGAACCGGAACCATAGCGGAAGAATTTGCTGCAGAGGACTCCCGAATTACAGTTCTGCACCACGCGGAAAACCGTAAACTTCCCGCAGCGCTGAATACAGGATTCCATAACGCCAGAGGATGTTATTGGACATGGACCAGTGATGATAATACTTATGAACCGGAAGCATTGCGGCGGATGTCGGATTACCTTGATTCTCATGAAAATGTGGTTATGGTCTGCGCTGATTGTCTTTATATTCGGGAAGATGGCGAACAGACTGCAAGGTTTGCCGTCAAAACGGAAGCCGCCGACTTGATCTGCGGAGATTCATGCGGGGCCTGCTTTCTCTACCGCGCGGAAACCGCCAGGCAAATCGGAGATTATGATTCGTCAAAATTTCTGGTGGAAGATTGGGATTACTGGCTCCGGATGGGACTGCTCGGCAAAATAGATGCGATTCATGAGGTGCTCTATCGTTATCTTTTCCATGCAAATTCCCTGACTGCACGATTCCAGACGGAAATCCGCAGACGTTCCTGTCTCTTGAAAGCTGAATATATGCCGCAGTATCTGAAGCAATATCCGGAGATAGGCCGCAATGTTTCATGTATGCGGAATTATTATCCCGCGGTTCTTTTTCTGAATCAGGAGAAAACACAGTTCAACCGGATAATGTCGTCTCTCCCGGTCAGAATGCAGCTTTATTTCTGCCACTGGCGTTTCCGCGAAACAGGAGATCGCAGTTATTTAAGAAAACTCATGTCTTTAGGAGCCCACGGTTTTCTGAGGGCATGCGCATTGTTTGTTCTGGGGCCCCTCCCTCAGGAAACAGAAGCGCCCCGAATATCTGATGAAAATGACGATTCGTCAACCTTCAGGAAATAAGGTTCACGCGTAAGTCCGACATAAAGGGCTCCCATGAGACAAGACGAAATATTTCGATCCAGTTCCACGCTGTATTGGCACCTTGTTGAACTCAGGACAATAAAATTTTTGCTTCAGAGCAGGCTATCCCCGACGCAAAGCATCGGGGTATTACGCCCGCTCTTACACGGCTCGTAAACGAGCCGGATGCAAAAATGGAAAAACGAAGAATATAAAGTCGCCCCAAGGGGCGAGGTATTGAACCCAAATGAATAAAACTACCGGCTCCGTCGGTATGTTGAAAAGAACCTCAGAAGCAAATTGCAAATAGGTACCTCCTATCTTGGAATTAGGTTCACCGGTCGGATTTTACATAGAACTGGAGGCTATAATGATTGCGCTATGACATCTCTGAAAGAGGGTAGATCGTCTACTGGCAATAAAGTTTGAGATTTGTAATTTTTCTGTCAAAAACCATCTGCTTCTTCCCATGAATTATGCTGCCAAGAAAAAAAGTCTGAGGCTCAAGCGGTTTATCCATATCCGGCAGCCTTTCAGATCCGGTTTTTCCGAGAAAAATAATATCTCCCGGATTTGAATTCAGAAAAACTTGAAAGAAACTAAAAGATTTGAAATAATGCGTTCTCCATCGTATGGGTTCATTTTTACGAGGCAGACGCACTGCGAGGATTTCTCCTTCCCGGGGAGTATCATTTGCTTCTCCAATAAGCAACGGCAGTCTGTGGGAGTTGATCTGCAGAAAGGGGAAAGGATTGGTATGCACGGAAATTTCCAGAGGGAAGCGCAAGTTCCGGTTTTCATTTTTCAAAAGCACGTAAAAAGACAAAACCCGTTCCTGTTCTTTGGTGTAGTTAAGACGTCGGGGATCCGGATTCTGATAAAGGCTTTCCCCCAGCGGAAAGCGGTAATTGTGCTTTACTCCCATGGAGTCAAGAATGGTCGGTGCAATATCAAATGTCAAGGCGGGGACATCAGCTTTCCAGGATTTCACACTGGAGTTATCAATCAGGAACAGAAGCCTTCGCCGAGACGACTGCTGCAATATATCCGTGCATGCTGCATAGTAATGTGCAAGATGATCGCTGGTGATGACAATACAGGTATCCTTGTATTTCGGATGATCCTTTATTTTTTTTATGAAATCCCCCAATGCGTGATCGCTGGCATACATGGCATTATAGAGTTTGGGATAGGCTGACGGATACGGATAGGCGGGTTCTTCCGGAGAGTAGAATCCATGTGGTGCATGCGCGTCAGTCGTCAATAACGTAATATTGAAAGGAGTATTTTTTTCCGCCAGTTTCTGAAAAGTCCGCCAGGCCTGTCGGAAAACCGCAGAATCTCTGACACAGTATTCCCATGTTGAAGTTCGTTTTTCACAGTCTATCCCGCTCCAGAAGGAATCATACTGCTGATCTATGATAAAATTTTCCATTCCCGCAAAATCTCCGGAATGACCGATCAGAAAATGCTGTTCATATCCGGCATTATGCAGGACTTTCGACAAAGAGGAAAACGAGGAGGTTATATTGGGATTCCACCATCCTTTTGCATGAGCCGGCGTCAGATAGCTCCCTGTCATGGCGGAATACATTGCCCCGAATGTTATTCTTGCATTGTGAGCCATGGACATGTTTTCAAAGGACTGGGCTGATTCCCTGAAATGAAGCAGATTCGGCAGAAGTCCGGGGAACAGTTTCTGGTCCAGAAAAGTCAGCTCCGTGCTTTCAAGGATGATATAAACAAGATTTTTACCGGGAGATGCCTGCACTTTATGCCATGGCAGGGGACATAGTTTTATTCCGTGAGCATCATACTCCTCCTGTTTGAGCGTTACATATTTCTGAGAAAAGGCAAACTCTTTCATAATATCGCCCAATTGCAGGAACACGACGTTATTATAGAAAAACAGTGCGGTAAAAAGTGCAAAAAGACCGGAAAACACCGCCTGCATATTCCGTCCGATGCAGTCTCCGACACACCAGGACAACAGATAGGTAAGAAAAAAGGTGAGGCAAATCAACAGGATTAGTGCCAATATTCCTCCTATGGCAAGAAGGGGATCCATATACATGAATTCCAGCCACCCCTGAAAGCAGAGCAGATGATATACATTTTCCAGATTCAGACCACCGAAATTTGTCATCTTAAAAAGGTAGAACATCAAAAAGAGGATATTCCAGACGCAAAGAATCAGAAGAGAAAGAATGCGATCCAGCCATACATGTTTTTTGAGAAGCTTGTGGAGGCATCCAACAGCACAGAGCAAACAGTAAAAGCTGCAGATGTAACCAACATGCCGTGAGTTATAAATACCGGAAACAAACAGCAGAATTGCTCCTGCGGCAATCAGTATCCAAAAGATACGAGTCTGTTTCCGGGTTCCCCCGAGTGAGGGGATTGTGACCGGAATGGTACAAAATGAGGTGAGCTTTTTCAGAATAGTTTTTCTGTCAGACATGTTTGGGACTCCCAACAGCTGTTTTGTTATATGTTTTGCAGGTTATTGATCTAAGAGTTTGCGGCAACATTCCTGTGAGTTTTTCTCCACCGGAAAACCGTAATCAAAAACGCGCAGGGGATTCAAAGGTTTCGGAGAAGTGTAGCGGCATACTGCTGAATCCGCTTCGAATAAAGAGAGCAGAGCGTTCCTCCTGTCTGGAAAATCCTTCTGAATTCACTCATGTTGATCGTTCCAGTTTTTTCTTCGGTAATTGCTTCCCCGCCGGGATAGATTCTTTCCGGAGTTCAAGCTTTCATCGCACGGATTGCATTGACAGAATACCGGACGCGACCTTCCGGAAGGTGGTCAAAATCGGCCGAGTCTTATGAATATTGCATGATTCATGATCCTGCGGAACGAAAATCCCGTGTTATCGGTAATCATTTCAGCGGACCCGCTGTAACAGTTGAAGGCAATTCCGGGAAGTTCCTGTATCATTGCCTCCAGAAAAACATTTCATAACGCGAGGTGAAACACGGCATGTCTGCATATCGATACTATAGTGCAAGATTCCGGCATTCCCTCTGAAAATGAATCTTGCCCGAAAGGTTGAGCGAACCGGCTGGCGTTTTCAGAATTTCCCGATTCTTTCCAGCACCGCAGATTACCAGATGTTCTTCCGGATGAGGTTTTGCGATTTCAGCAGACATCCGGATCAAGCGGTTAAATCCTTTCAATGGGACCAGACATCCATTTGTCAGCAGATAAGGACTGCCAGGGAGTCTTTCCGGTAGGAATGGAACGGTTTTCTCACAGGTATTCGTGATTGTAACAGTCCGTTCCGGCGGCACCCCTATTTTCTGACACATGAAGCGGACATTCCCTTTATTCAGTACTGTCATCCTGCCAGTGTAATGGAAATACCAGACCGGAAGACGAAACAGATTCGAATCGAACTTTGCAATTTCCGGGGCGGATCGTTCTGGAAAAACGCCGTGGATGGAGTTGACTTCTGCAAGAATTGAGGCAAAATGTGCAAGCAGAAGCTCATTCTCGATCAGTTTATGGATCTCGGTCTCCGGAACGGAAAAATCCTTCACCGGAATCAACAAACCGTTTTTCCCTTCTGCAGCAGAAAAAACAAGCAGTACAGATAGAAAAAGAAGAAAAACGATCGCCTGCAGTATGGATTACGGGAAAATCTGCCGCCGGGAGATTCCATCAACTCTTCGCTGTGAAATCCTGCATGCGTGAAAAACTTTCATAAAAGGAGTGCCGAACGCTTCAAAAACACTGTAGGTTCATCAATCGCTGCAATACATAATGTATGCAGGCATCCGACACGATGTGAAGTACATAATCTAACCGGATACATTTCATCCATATATATGACAAACAGACTTTTCACTTGGCGGGTTTACAGACTGATTTGCTGAAATATAACGGTTTCAATGAGCTTCAACTGTGAAATAAAACAGATAAACCACAATCTGACTGTTAATATAAATCAGAAATATTGAAAATGCAAACAGGTTCGGGAAATTTTTGCAAGCGAAAATACTCCGTCTTAAATGTCTGAAGGGGATGGTGGTTTTGTCAACCTTCAGGCAATAAGATTCATGCGTAAATCCGGCATAAAGGGATCCCATGAGACAAAACGAAATGCTTCGATACAGCTTCTCGCTGTATCGGCAGTCTGTTTTGCCTGAAAAAGGCATGGCCGGAGAGGCAGTAAACACCTCTCCGGCATGAGGATTTTATACTGTACTCAAGAGGAAAATGAACCCCTCCGGTGCAGAGCACACGGAGACCGGGGATTTCGCCTGCGGCGACCAGCTTATTCAGCTGGACCGAAGCAGGACTGAGAGTCCTGCACGAAGCATTTTTTAAATTACGCCTTTCTGCTGTATTCAGCGAATGGAGGGAGACCAGGTCTTTGCCCCTTCTTTCAGGACGATCCCGCGCCAGATCAGAAGATCTCTTCCATGGGAACGGAGGCGCTCTTCCTGAAGATCGGGAAACGCCTGTCTCAATGCCAGATTGAAATTGCTCCTCCCTTTGGGATGATAGCC
>CALXSJ010000018.1 GCA_944391115.1 uncultured Victivallales bacterium
GCGGCTCTCGAAGCTTCGCTTCTCGTCCTTTAGCGGGTGGAACCGCCGCCGGGGAGAGTTCGCCTGCGGCGACCAGCCTGCTTTCCCGTAATTGCGATTTGTTTACTTGCGCACTGTGCCCTTCGGTGAAAAGACCAGCGAATATTCGACCGACTCACGCCCCGTCCCGATGAACCGGGTCTGTTCAGGCTGCGGCTGCGCGGGAGAAACCAGCAGATAACCGGATTCCTTCAATGCGCGGGCCAGCATCGCCGCCTGATAAGAAGTAACCTGAAGCACAGCGTTGAGTTCACTGCTCCCCGGCGCGACATTCATTCTCACACGGGAAAGCGGAATCCCGAATTTTCCGCACAAAGTCCGCAGAGTCCGCTCAATCCCGGCAGGCGAACTGTCCTTGCCGTAGATCCAGACCTGGCGAACCTTCGGCTCAATCCGCGCCAGTCTCTCAACCTGCGCCAGCGAAGCGTCGGAAAAAGTCACAGAATCCCCCGCCGCAGTAAAACGGGTATTGGCAATGTCCACACCGCCCCGGAGAGCAACACCGGACACGGGACGAAGCTGGGTTTCGCCGGAACGCGGCGCAACTGTGACAACTTCCGGCCTGGCGGTTATTCTCCTTCCGGCAATGCCGCCGTCCTTGAAGGCGAAATATCCGATCAGTCCGAGCAGAACCAGCATGGCGGCAATCCGCGCCGTCCAGGCCCAGTAATGATGCGCGCCCACAGCAAAAGCCGGAGATTCCGCCTTAAGTTTTTCGCGCACGCCGAGCACAAGCCGTTCGGAAAGATTCTCCGGGCACTCCACATCAAGGGCTTTTTTAAGCGCATCTGTCACGGACTGATAGGATTTGCGGAGAGAAGAACACCGTTCACAGTGTTCCAGATGCTCGCGTTCCTCCGGCGTCAGCTCATACTCTCCGTCAATCCACGCGCTGAGATTCTCCGGCGCAATACAGGCGCGGACCGTTTCGGCGGACCGGTTTTCTTCGGGCGTGCTCTTAGACATTCCCCTGCTCCATCGTTAGAAATTATTCCTTGACCTTAAGATATGTTCAATTTCATGATTCATGCCGAAGTGGAACGGCCCTTCCCGGAAGAAGAGGATCCGTCCGAATCCATCCGGGTCAGGAACTCCCGCAGCAGCTCCCTGCCGCGCGCGATCCTGGACTTCACCGTCCCGATCTTGCACTCCAGAACGGAAGCGATCTGCTCATAGGGCATATCCTTCAAATGCCGCAGAACCATCGCCTCGCGCAGACTTTCCGGCAGACTCCTGATCCCTTTCACGACATTGTCCTCCAGCTCCCCCTTCTCCAGCAGGGCATCCGGCGAATGCCGTTCATCAGGCAGTTCCAGATCGTAATCGGGTCCGTCCTCCAGCGGATTGCTTTCCGGATCGGAAAGGCTGATCTTCAGCCCCTCCCCGCGCCGCCGGTTCCAATGGAACTTGTTCCGCGCCAGATTCATCGTGATGCGGTGCATCCACGTTTCGAAACTCGAGTCGCCGCGGAAGTTGTCCAGCGCATGAAACGCTCTGACAAACGCGTCCTGAACCACCTCCTCCGCATCGTGATGATTCCCGAGCAGACCGTAGGCGAAACGGTAGAGTTTCGGACCGTAGGACGAGACCAGCTCGTCGAACCGCTCGCGGTTCCCTTCCTTGAACTCCCGGATCAGTCTTTCTTCATAAGCTCTCACATCTTCGTTATTCATATTGTCCCCATCCTCTTTGACAGGCCTCCGCAGCGCCGGGTTCCGTCAAATCCGATTTTTTTCAAAAAAAACGGGATGTCGTCAGATTTCATGTTTTCCCCCCAAACGGTAAAAGAGATTCCATAAGTTTCCGCGGATTCTGGACCAATGTATCATAAAAACAGGTTTTTGCAACCCCGCAATCCGGAAGAAACATCCCCCGGAATCGACTGCTTTTCCCGAAAAAAGGCGCCCCCTTTCGCCCGCCGCCTGTTGCATTTTGGTCTCCGGCGGATTACATTACGGAAATTGAAACATGATCTAAGGAACCGGGACGGCTTTATTATGGAAATGGAAAAGATTTCAAGCAGTTTGGAAGACTATCTGGAGGCGATCGCCGAAATCATTGAGGAAAACGGGCATGCGCACACCAAGGATATCGCCGACAAGCTGCATGTGAAGATGCCGTCCGTCACCAGCGCGCTTCAGACGCTTGCGGCAAAAGGCCTGATCCGCTATCAGTCCCATTCACCGGTCGTGCTGACCGCCGCCGGAAGCGAGCGTGCGGCCGTGATCCGGCTGCGCCACGCCGCATTCAGCAACTTTTTCCGGGAAATCCTGAAGCTCTCCCCCGAGGAGGCGAACGACACGGCATGCAAAGTGGAGCATCTTGTCTGTGAGAAGGTGATGTCCCGTTTCGTCAGTCTCACCGACGCGATTCTGCAGCGGAGCGACTGCGCCGAACTGCGGAAATATCTGGAACAGACCATGCCGCAGATCTGCCCCGAACCGACGGAGGACCTGATCTCCCTGGACCGCCTGGAAGTCGGGCAGTCCGGAATCGTCGTCCGGGTAAGCAACACCCTGCGGGGAATCAAAAAGTTCGCCGACCTGGGGCTGGTCGCGGGCACCCTCCTTCAGATGGAAGGACACGCGCCGTTCGGAGACCTGCTGCGGATCCGCGTCATGGGAAGCAGTCTCTCCATGCGCGCCAAGGACGCCTCCCATATCTGGCTGAGACTGACGGAATGAAAAACAACCGGACAACCAACTTCTTTTCGATATACAGCAACGGAAAATGGAAACCATGACAAAGCAGAAATTCCGGGTGGCGCTGGCGGGAAACCCGAATTGCGGAAAAACAACTATTTTCAATTATCTCACAGGGGCGCATCAGCATGTCGGAAACTATTCCGGAGTGACCGTCGAACGGAAGTCCGGCATCTGCCATGCCGATTCCATGGAAGTGGAAATCATCGACCTGCCCGGCATCTACAGTTTATCCTCCTCCTCTCCGGAGGAGAAGGTGGCGTTCAACGAACTCCTGACGCAGGACATCGATCTGATCCTGAACATCATCGACGCGGGGAACCCCCAGCGGAACCTTTACCTGACCACGCAGCTTGTGGAACTCGGCATCCCGATGCTCCTCGTGTTCAACATGGCCGACGACGCACACCGCCGCGGCCTGAAATTCAACCTGCCGATTCTCGAACGCTATTTCGGAGCGCCGATTGTGCGGACCGTCGGCGCGCACGGACGCGGCATCGAGCATATGAAAAGCGAAATGGCAAAGCTTCTGCGCGCGGAGTATCCGCAATATCCCGCGCGCCTGCGTTACGGGGAAGTGCTGGATGGCCTGATCGCACAGGTCGAGGAAATGATTGCCAAACTCGATCTCTCCGCCCTTTCCGGCGCGCCGGTGCGGTATTTCGCCATCAAACTGCTGGAGGGGGACGCCTGCATCAGCTCGCTCCCGGTGTTCGCGCCGGTCATTGAACCGGTCGCCGCATTGCGCGCAAAACTCGCGGTCCGCTTCGGCGTGGACGCCGAAACCATTCTGCCGGACGCCCGTTACGGAATGATTTCCGGCGCGTGCCGCGAGGCGATCCGCATCACGAACGAACGCCGTCAGCAGCTCTCGGACAACATCGACAGGGTCATGACGAACCGCTACCTGGGACTTCCGATCTTTCTCCTCATCATGTTTGCAATTTTCGCCCTGACGTTCTTCTGCGCCGATCCGTTCGTCGGCATGCTGGAATCCCTGTTCGGCTGGCTTGCGGAAACCATCACGGCGTTCTGGCCGGAGGGACGTCTGGAATTCCTGCGCGCCCTGATTACGGACGGCATCATCGGCGGCGTCGGCGGCGTGCTCGGGTTTCTGCCGAACATCCTTTTCCTGTTTCTCGGCATCGCATTTCTGGAGGGAACCGGCTACATGGCGCGCGCCGCGTATGTGATGGACGGGTTCATGCATATTTTCGGTCTGCACGGAAAGAGTTTCATCCCGATGCTGCTCGGATTCGGCTGCACCGTTCCGGCGGTCATGGCGACCAGAAGCATCGAATCCGAAAAGGACCGTCTGACGACGATCATGGTGCTCCCGCTGATGAGCTGCAGCGCCAGGCTTCCGATCTACTCCCTGCTGATCCCCGCCTTCTTCCCGCAGAAATTCCAGGCGCTTATCATGTGGATCATCTACGTGCTGGGCGTCGTGCTGGCGCTGATCGGCGCGCGGATCATGAAATCGACGCTTTTCAAAGGAAGCGACGAGGTGTATCTGATGGAACTCCCCCCGTACCGCATGCCGACCTTCCGCAGTCTCCTGATTCACATGTGGGAGCGCTCCCTCTGCTATCTGCGCAAGGCGGGAACGCTGATCCTGCTCGCCTCCGTCATTCTGTTCGTCATCAACGCATTGCCCCAGAAAACCGCCTTCTCGAAGAATTATGCGGAAGAGATCCGGACGCTGGAGTCCTCCTCCCGCATTCCGGAAGCGGACAGAAAGGAACAGATTCTGCGTCTGGAAAGCGAGAAAAAGATGGAATCGCTGGAATATTCGGTCGCGGGGCGCATCGGGCGCGGACTGGAAGTCGTCATGAAGCCGATCGGATTCGACTGGCGGATCTGCTCGGCGCTGATCGGCGCGTTTGCCGCAAAGGAGCTGTTCGTCTCCCAGCTGAGCATTCTTTTCTCCATGAGCGGCGCGGAGGATGACGCGACGCCATTGCAGAGCGTCCTGCGCGAAAACTACACGCCGCTCCAGGCGTTCTGCATGATGGTCTACTGTCTGGTCTCCATGCCGTGCGTCGGAACTGTCGCTGTGGTGAAACGCGAAACAAACTCCTGGAAACTGACGCTGCTTCAGCTGGCGGGACTGACGCTGACCGCCTATCTGCTCTGTCTGGCGCTTTTCCAGATCGGAACCCTGCTTCAGATCGGCACGTCCCTGCTGCAGACCTGCGGATGAAGCGTCTTCCCGGTTTCATGTCATCCGCCTCCGCATTCTCCTGCTTTCCGAAAATGCGGGGCGGGAAATTCATCCGGAACCGAACGGGAAAAGCCATCCTCTCCAGATGTATGACGCGGCGGACAGGAGAGCTTGCGTTTTTTTGATGCGGCCTCCTTGCAAAAAGGCCGAGGCGGATGTACACTAGATAAGGAAAAACCATGACAAACAATCAGACAGAAATGATATTGGACAAAATTCAGGATGGAACGGTCAAGCTGGCGCTGATCGGACTCGGATATGTCGGACTTCCGCTTGCGGTGGAATTCGGAAAACGCTTTGATACGGTCGGGTTCGACATCAAGGAGGACCGTCTCGACATGCTGCGCCGGGGAGTGGACGTAACGCTGGAAACGGCGCCGGAGGACCTTGCCGCCGCAAAACATCTCAAATACACCTCCGATCCCGCGGAAATGCGCGACCGCGACATCTTCATCGTGACGGTTCCGACTCCGGTGGATCAATACAAGCAGCCAGATCTGGGGCCGTTGCACCGCGCCAGTGAAACCGTCGGGAAAGTGATGCGGCCCGGCTCGATCGTAATCTTTGAGAGCACGGTGTTCCCCGGCTGCACGGAGGAGGAATGCGTTCCCGTTCTGGAAAAATACAGCGGGCTTGCATTCAACCGCGATTTCTTCTGCGGATACAGTCCGGAGAGAATCAATCCCGGCGACCGCGAACACACACTGACCAGAATTCTGAAGGTCACTTCGGGATCGACTCCCGAAACGGCGGATATTGTGGATGCCCTTTACAGATCCATTCTGACCGGCGGCACGCACAAGGCAAGCAGCATCAAGGTGGCGGAAGCGGCGAAAGTCATTGAAAACTCCCAGCGGGACCTGAACATCGCCTTCGTCAATGAGCTTGCGAAAATTTTCCATCTGATCGGAATCGACACGAACGAGGTGCTCGCCGCCGCGGGAACGAAATGGAACTTTCTGCCGTTCAAGCCGGGACTTGTCGGAGGACACTGCATCGGGGTCGACCCCTATTATCTCACGCACAAGGCGCAGGCGCTCGGCTATCTGCCGGAGGTCATTCTCGCGGGACGCCGGATCAACGACGGCATGGGACAGTACATCGCCGCGGAAGTCGTGAAACTGATGATCCGGAAGGAACAGCGGATCGCGGGAGCGCATGTGCTGGTCATGGGAATCACATTCAAGGAGAACTGTCCGGACATCCGGAACTCCCGCGCAATCGATGTCGTAAAGGGACTTCAGGATTTCGGCTGCCGCGTCACGATCTTCGATCCCTGGGCGGATCCGGCTGAAGTGCTGCGCGAATACGGGCAGGAATCCATGCGCGATGCTTCGAGCCTGACGGAGCACGGATATGATGCGCTGGTGCTCACCGTGGCGCATGGGAAGTTTGCGGAAATTGATTTCAAACGCTTTCTGAAGGAAAAAGCGGTCGTCTTCGATGTCAAGGGATTCCTGCCGAAGGATCAGACGGACGGGAGACTGTAAGGATGAATCGGAAACTGGAGCGGGCAAAAATTCTGGTGACCGGAGGCGCAGGCTTCATCGGCTCCAATCTGATCGAAGTTCTTCTGGCAAAAGGCTGCGAGGTGGTCTGTCTCGACAACTTTCTCACGGGAAAACGGGAAAATCTCGCGTCTTTTCTGGACAACCCGGCATTCCGCCTGATCGAAGGCGACATCCGCGATCCGGCAACCTGCCGCAAGGCAGTGGAAAATATGGACTACGTCCTGCACGAGGCCGCGCTCGGATCCGTCCCGCGCTCCATCGCGGACCCCGTCACAACCACGGAAATCAACATTACGGGATTTGTCAATATGCTCTTCGCCTCGGTCGAGGCGAAAGTCAAACGGTTCGTCTATGCGGCGAGTTCCTCGACCTACGGAAACAGCCGGGAACTGCCGAAAATCGAGGACAGAATCGGAAAACCGCTCTCGCCCTACGCGATCACAAAATATGCGAACGAGCTTTTCGCGGAAAATTTCAGCTCGATCTACGGGATTGAAACCGTCGGGCTCCGCTATTTCAACGTATTCGGAAAGCGCCAGGATCCGTTCGGGATGTATGCCGCGGTGATCCCGAAATTCGCCATGAGCCTGATCCGCCACGAACCGCCGCGCATCAACGGGGACGGTTCGTTCTCGCGCGACTTCACCTACATCGACAATGTCGTGCAGGCCAATCTTCTGGCGCTCCTCGCACAAAGCGGAGAGTCGCTCAACACGGTTTACAATGTCGCATACGGAGAGGAAACCACGCTGACGCAGCTGTTCGAGTTTCTGCGCGAGGATCTTTCCGCATTCGATCCGGAAATCCGGAAGGTTCACGCCGTCCAAGGTCCGGAACGACGCGGGGACATCCCCCATTCCCTTGCGGACATCTCCAAGGCGGTCCGCCTCCTGGGGTACGCTCCGGAAATTGATGTCAGAGAGGGGCTGCGCCGGACGGCGCGCTGGTATTTCGACAATCTCCGCTGAAAAAAATCCTCCGCGCGCCCCCGGGAGGCGGACCGGCGGAATTTCAGGATAGAATAATGATGACCGCGCCAGCGACCATCACGGAAGAAGCGGCGAGTTTCCGGACAATTCCCTTTTCGTGAAAGAAAAAACCGCCGAGGAAAACGCTCAGCAGAGCGGAAAGCTGAAACAGCGCCAGCGCACAGGCCACCTGCATCCGTTCAAAAACGAGGTTTGTCGAAAACTGCATGACTCCTGTGGTTGCAGCGAGAATCAGCAGGAACGGCACGGTCCGGGAATGGAGCGAGAACAGAGTGCGCAGGCCATCGCGTCCCGTACGACGCCAGACAACGGCAGCATAAAGCAGGCTTGAAAACAACGCGCTCAGCACGCACCAGACGGAAAAAGCGGCAAACGGCGACGAGACGGCAATGGCCTTTTTCAGAAACACCGCCTCGGTTGCAGTGCAGAAAATCGCATAGAAACGGTACTGGATCTCCGGGCGGAGAAACAGCCGGAAGGAGAAGGAACCGGCGCCCTCCGGACGGACAAGCACGAAACTGCCGCCGAGAATCAGCAGAATCCCGGCAATCCCGGATATGCCCGGAACTTCCCCCATCAGCAGAAAGGCGCCAGCCATGCTGACAAGAACCTTGCAGGAGTTGAGGGGACCGAGCACGGAAAGCTCTCCGCAGCTGAGCGCCTTGATGAGGCAGGCGTTTCCGACGGCGGCGAGAATCCCGGAAACAGCCATCGGAATCCAGAAACCGCCCCCCGGCAGATTTCCTGCCGAAAAGGGCAGGCAGGGAAGCATGAACGCACTCAGCGCAAGATAAGAACAGCAGTTGACTTTCAAAGCCGGCTCGCCGCTGTTTGTCAGCTGTTTCTGCACAACGTTGGAATACGTGTTGGAAAAGATTCTCGCGCACACCGCGAGGATGGCAATCAACAGCTGCATGTCCGACTCTCCGCTTTTTTCCCGCCGCAGGAACGGTAATATATTTCCAACCTGCGTTTTTACAAGGAAATGCCTTGCGAAACGATTTGAATCCGGCGGATTCCGCGCGTATATTGAACAGGTCGGAAAAGGAGATTGCATGATGGAACGCAGAAAAATCGTGATACTGGACGGATTCGCAGCCAATCCGGGGGACCTCTCCTGGGAGGAAATCGAGGCGATGGGAGACTGCCGGATTTACGTCCGGTGCAATTCCGAAGCGGAAATCGTGGAGCGCGCCTCCGACGCGGAGATCATTCTGACCAACAAATCTGTGATCTCCCGCCGCGTCATGGAACAGCTCCCGAAACTCAGATTCATCGCGGTTCAGGCGACCGGATACAACGTCGTGGATCTTCCCGCCGCGCAGGAGCGCGGAATTCTGGTCAGCAACGTGCCCGCCTACAGCACCAACTCCGTGGCGCAGTTCGTCTTCGCCCTGATTCTGGAGCTGATGAACCGCACGGGGAAATACGCGGAAGCCGTGGCGGACGGCGCATGGTGCCGCTGCCCTGATTTCACTTTCTCGCTCGGCCAGTCCCGGGAACTTGCGGGCATGACGCTCGGCATCGTCGGATTCGGCGCAATCGGAAGTGCGGCGGCGGGAATTGCAGCGGCCTTCGGCATGAAGGTCCTTGCCTTCACCCGCACGCCGAAGGAATCCTCACAGGCATGCTTCGTCCCGCTGGAAACGCTGTTCGCGGAAAGCGACATCGTTTCGCTGCACTGCCCGCTGACAGAAGCCACGCGGGAACTGGTCAACGCCGGAACGCTCTCGCAAATGAAAAAAACGGCGATTCTCATCAACACCGCGCGCGGAGGACTGGTGGAGGAACACGCGCTCGCCGCCGCGCTGAATGAAGAGCGGATCGCCGGAGCGGGGCTTGACGTGCTTTCCGTGGAACCGCCTCCCCCGGACAATCCGCTCCTGACGGCGAAAAACTGCATCATCACGCCGCACATCGCCTGGGCGTCCCTTGAGGCGCGGCGCCGTCTGATCGCCGCATGCGCCTCCAATGTCAGGGCGTATCTTTCCGGAAAACCGGTCAATCTGGTAACACGGTGAGAATCTGATGCGGCCGCCGGAACCGAACAGTCCAAGCTGCATCCACAGGCCGGAGCCGAATGTGCGGCCCGATCTTCCCCTGCCTTTTTTTCTGCGTTCCGTCGGCCATTACATCCGCCTGAAAAAATACTATGAACGGATTCCCGCCGGAAACAAGCCGTTTGTCCAGTTCTTCTGGGGCGTCTCCGGCGAAGGGGAATTCCTGGTCGACGGAAAAACACAGATTCTGCATGAGGGTGACGTGTTTTACCGGCTGCCCGGAGAAGCGCACTTTCAAGGCGCGCATACGGAACGATGGGAATACCGCTGGTTCACTTTTGACGGGGACGGCGCCGAACAATTCATGCTCTCCTACGGATATCCGCATGCCTGTTTTCATGCGGGGAACTGCCCGCATGAACTCTTCATCCGCCTGGAAGAACTGCTGCAGGAAATGAGTCCCTACGCATGGAGGGAAATGGTGGCGGTCGCCTCCTCGATTCTTGCGCGGGCCGGAGGAAGGGAAGACCGCTCCACCCGGGAGGGACGCATCGTCTGCGAAGTGATCCGCCTCTGCAGCGAGCGTTACGGGGATCCCGATCTGAACATCAACGCCCTTGCCGAACATCTCGGCGTGAGCCGTTCGACGTTGCGGCGCGTGTTTCAGGAGAAAATGCATATTGCGCCAAGCCAGTATCTGGGCAGGTTGCGCATCCAGCGCGCCCTTTCGCTTCTGCAGGAAACGATCCTTCCTGTCTCGGAAATCGCAAAGGAATGCGGCTTCACGGACGAGAGCTACTTCTCCCGGGTCATCCGCCGGAGTGTCGGAGAAACGCCGAAAAACTTCCGGGAACACGCCTGACCACCCTTTCCGCCGAATCCATTTTTCACTACTTCTTCCATTCCGCCGGGTATCGGGAACTTGAAAAATACGGCGGGAATGCTACGTTTCAGGAACATCAAGTTTCAACGGGTTCCGATCATACTGAAAAGACAAGAGGAGATAGCATCATGAATCCGCATCGCTTCGCCCGTCGCGCCGTTCAGCTGGATCTCGCGCGCCAGCCTGAAACCTGCGCATTCGTCAAGAGTTTCATCGACTTCATTTCCCGCTGGTCCTACAACACTCTGGTGCTGTATCTGGAAGGCAGAGTGAGAACCCCCTCCTTTCACGCCCTGCCCGAAGAGGAATCCTATTCTCAGGAGCAGATCCGCGACCTGGTCGCCTATGCGGCGGAGAAAGGAATAGAGACCATTCCCGTCGTTTCCATGTTCGGACATGCGGAGCTCTTTCTGGAACGGCCTGCTTTCGAGCATCTTGCCGAACTGCGCGGCGGAATCACAGGACGCTTCAACACCTTCCGGCATGTATTCTGCCCCTCTCTTCCGGAAACGCTGGAGTTTCTGGAGCGTTATACGGCGGAAGTGGCGGCGCTGTTCCCGTCGGAATACTTTCACGCGGGCTTTGACGAGACATGGGACATCGGATACTGCGATCTGTGCAGAAAACGTCTGGAAGAGGAAAGTGGCTCCGGAATCTTCCGGAAACATCTTCTGGCCTGCCATAAAATCGTCACGGAAAAACTCGGAAAAAAGATGATGATCTGGGATGACATGTTCGACATGTACCCCGATGTCCTGGACGATGTGCCGCGGGATGTCATCCTCTGCCCCTGGCATTACGAAACGCTCGTCGAAAAGCCGTTCGGCCATATCGGCACCCCGCGCACGGATGTATTTGCAAAATATGAGAAAATGGGGTTTCACTACCTGTTCGCTCCAGCCACGCACTTCTGCCGCAACATGGAAACGTTCACCCGGTATGCGGAAAAATACCACCCCGACGGAGCGTTGCTGACTTCCTGGGGAATCGAAACTCCGCTTCAGCTTCCGATTGTCGCCGCCGCCGGAAAACTCTGGGCGGAAGGTTCGGTCGATATTCCCGCCGTTATCCGCGAGGTATCCTGCACGGAGGATGAGACCATATGCCGTCTGATCCGTTCCCGTCTTGATGCGGAACCAGTCCCCCTTGCCGCCTCCGCGCAGGCTTATCTGAAAGGGCCGCTCTCCGAAACGGAGTTCACCGCCAAACTCCGGAACGATGTGGAATTTCTTCTCCTCGGGGCAAAACAGAACGAGGCAATCAAAGAGGCGGCCTCCCTTTTCATCGGCAGGGAAAAACTCTATTTCGCGCTCCGGGACCTGATTCCCCGCTGGTTCGGCTTCAGCACGGAAACGGACACGGAGGAAAACCTGAGAAATGCGCTTCAGGAACAGAGACAGTTCACCGCCGCACTTCAGGAACGCATGGAGGATCTGCGGGAACGCTGCCTCTGCACGCGGAATGCAGTGGACAAGGCGCGTGATCTCACACCCGTCATCGCCATGATCGACAAGCTCCTGACGGAACCGCGCCCGGCAGCCGGGGCGTATCTGCGCATGCGCTTCCCCTGGACATCGACGCTCTCGGTTTCTCTCCGCCTCAAAGGAGAATCCGCATACCGCACGATCTGGAACGGGGGCTGTTCCCAGAGACCTTTCCGCGGCGAGTTCCAGATTTTCGTTCCGCTGGAATGCAACGGCATTCCGGAATCGCTTCTGGTGGAACAGCACGGATATGTCAATGCGCCGCTCTCCTATCTGGAGATCGCGGTGGACGGCAGACTTTACGTCCCGCTGGGACTGGCGGGAATCGAAGGAAAGGTTTATTCTCCCGTCTCCGTTCTGGAGGACGGCCGCGACTGGTGCCTCTTCGGGGAAGGCGAGGAACTGGCGCGCAGGAAATTCCGGACTCCGCTGGAGGCAAAGGCTCTTAACAGAATCGTGGTCCTGCTGAAGGAATCCGTTTAAGCATCCTCCCGGCATGTCCCCCGTGTGAAAAACTGCCGCGCGGTCCGGACATGCCGGAAAGATTCCCCGCTCTCTCTTCATGACGTGAAAAAAACGGGAAAAGCAGGCATTTCCGGGAATGGAAACAGCTCTTTCTCCCGGCATTCCCGAAACATCCCCGGAAAACAGAAAATCCGCTGACCGCTCTTCCCGCAGACTGCGTGCATTTTTCACCGCGTGCGAACTTTTACGCTTTTCCCTCTCCCGGCAATGACCGGAAAAACAGCGGCACGCCGTTTTCTTCGAAAAATACCAGAATTGTCAAGAAAAGCCCATATCTGCTATTTCCAAGCGGAGTTTTTTCAGTTATAATTATTGGAAAGAGCCAGAGAAAACTCTGCGGGAATCTCCCGTATCCGGCAAAATTGGGATTATGCCCCGGATGAAGGCATTCCGGCGTGACCGGAAAGCGGGAAAAGGCCTGGCGCTTAAACGGCTTCATGCGGAAAAGCGAAGGAAAAAGCGGACTATGGAATCCGACAAAATACCAGTTGCAGAAAAAGATGCGGAGAGGCAATCATTTCATCCTCCAAAATTCAGGGCTGTTCATATCGACCTGAAAGGAATGCCGCCGCATCCGGAACGTCTGCTGCGGCATCTGGAGCTCTATGCCGCAGCCGGGTATAATGCCCTGCTCATAGAGTGGGAGGACATGTTCCCCTGGAAGGATCCGCTTCTCCGCAGACGGGAAACCTACCGGGGAAAGGACATTCAGGCGCTGGCCGACCGGGCGGCGGAGCTGAATCTGGAAATCATTCCGCTGGTCCAGACCCTCGGCCACATGGAAAATGTGCTGCGGCATGAAGCATACGCGCAATACCGGGAGCTCGACTGGCTGAACTCCGAACTGCGTTCCGCGGGAAAGAGTGCGAAGCTGGCGGCGGGAATGCTCGGAGAAGTTCTGGATCTCCTTCCGCGGACAGGATATCTGCATCTGGGCGGCGATGAAGTCGCCGGACTCGGGCTCGGGCATTCCGGGAAAGCGGCGCGCCGCGCGGGCGGAAAGATGAAGCTTTATTTCAGCCACATGAACATTCTGTCGGAATTCCTGCGGGAACGAGGGGTCAGGCCCATTCTCTGGGCGGATATGGCGCTGACTCTTCCCTCACAGGAATTGAAACAATATGCGGCAGGTTTTGATTTCGCCGTCTGGGGAGGAGGCGATCTGGAACGGAAGGCGGAACGGATCCGTTCCGCGGGAGGAAGAATCTGGGGGGCGCCATGCTTCAAGGGAGCCGATGGAATCACTTCCGATCTGCCGAATCTCGACGCAAGAAAAAAAGTGATTTCCGCTTATCTGGAACTGGCCGGGAAATATCCTCTGAACGGGCTGATCGCATGCGGCTGGAGCCGGTACACCACGCTGAGAAGCCAGTGCGAACCCGTTGAAGGCGCCCTTGACGCGGCGGTTATGGCCGGAATGCTTTTTTCCGGGGGAAGCGTCTCCGAAGACAAGATATCGGAATGCCTGCGGCATTGCGGCCTGCTGGAGGATCACATCCGCTCGAAGGAGCTGCTGTCGGAACTGACTCTCCTGCGGGGACAATGCAGACGTTATCTGTTCGACGAACTGGAACTTGCAGCGGCGCAGAAATGTCTCAGGATCAAAAAGGACGCAAAAAACGCATGGTATCTCCTGGCAATGAAACGGCGCCTTGCGGAATATGAAACGCTGAAAACGGAATTCCACGCTCATTTCGACCGTTTTGTCTCCGCGCGTCTTGTCGAGGAGTATCTGGAGGAACGTTTTCTTCCTTTCCGCCGGGGCCTGAAGTGGATGCTTTCGGACTACCGCAGATACGGGCATCCGGACGCGGAACAGGGTTATCGGGAACTGTTCGGCTGTTGACCGGAAAGCCGCAATTTCAAAACAGGAGCACAGCAATGAAGACAAAAACAAAACAGAAAACCGCAGACACGGGCATCCGGACGCGGGAAGAAAAGATTTTCACATTGATAGAGCTCCTCGTCGTGATTGCGATCATCGCCATTCTGGCAAGTCTCCTGCTCCCCGCGCTGAGCAGGGCACGGAACACCGCCTATGGAATCGTCTGCATGAACAATCTGAAGACGATCGGCCTGGCCTCGTCAAACTACAGCGACGCCAATCAGGAATGGATCATATCGGCGCACAACGGCCGGGAATCTCCGAATTATTACGACCAGTTGTGGTATGGAACGCTGTCGGGATACGGCGAAAACAAGACCGGTTACGGGACAAGTTATAAATGGTATCCTTCGAATGAACGGGTCGGAAGGGCGAAACACACGTTTCAATGTCCTTCCGAAGTTCCGGAAAAAGCTTCCTTCTGCATCTCATACGGGTTGAACAACTCGCTGTGCGGAGGGCCTTTGCCGCTCCACAAGCGAAGCGTCGTGACATCCGCGTCACAGGCTTTTTTTGCAACCGACTGGTTCTACTCCGGATACAGCGGCTATGTCCTGATGGGGCTTGACCATATCGGCTACCGTCATGGCTCGCCGGATTCCCGTCCTCTGCCGTCTTCCAGTTCCGGCGTGGTCAGCGGAGCGCTGACAAAAGGCAAGGCGAACACCGTCTTCATGGACGGCCATGCGGAAGGCGTCCGGTATCATGACGCCTATCGCGCCATCTGCTCCCCCCTCAGCGGAAATGTCGCCATGAGATTTTTCTGGCGAGGCTGGAAGTATCAGTAGAAAACCGGCAGGGGCCCGGAAAATACGGAACTCTGAAAAAGTTTCCAATCAGATATCATATTAAGGAGAAATCAAACATGAAAATGACTCTTGGACTGGCCGGAGCGCTTGCCGCATGCGTCCTTGCGGCGGCGCCCGCGGACAGCAGTATCGCTTTTGACAGCTCGAATTTCGAGGTTCTCCCGATCGGACAGGGCAAAGGGGAAAAACTCTACTTTGTAAAAGGAACGCTTTCCGTCAAGGCGCAGAATGGCAGTCCCTTCATCTGCGGAACGGCGCGTCATCCCGTCACGCCGGGAGGAATCGCCAGGGCCTCGGTCAAGGCGAAAGGCAAAGGGAAAGCTGGAATCATGATTTATTCTTTCGGTCCGGACGGGAAATGCGTGGGATGGCAGACCACCGGAGTCCGGAACCTGAAGGAAGATGCGCCGGTCACGCTTTCCAGCGAGGTCCGCATCTCCCCGCATTACACAGGCGGCAGGGAGATCAAATCCATCGCATGGGGAATTTACGCGCTCCGGGGATGCGAGGGAATCTTTTCCGACTATCAGGCCGCCTATGAGGAAAAAACACCGAATCCCACGCTGAAGCCCGCAAAATCGGAACGCGGCGGGATCATCGTCCGTACACGGAAACTCACGGAACAGGCGAAAGCGCTCGCGAAGCAGGGAAAAAGGCCGGGCGTCATGTTCCTCGGAGATTCCATCACGCAGGGCTGGGAACTGGACCCGAACGGAAAACTCCCCGGCGGCCTTGCCGTATGGAACAGGGATTTCGCGCCGCTGGGCGCCGTCAATTTCGGTATTTCCGGAGAACGGGTCGAGCATGTTCTTTACCGCATTACGGAGTGCAATCAGCTTGTCTGCCGTCCGGAAATCGTCGTTTTGATGATCGGCACGAACAATCTCAACATGAATCCTCCGCCCGACACGCCGGAGAACATCGCCGCGGGCATCGACAACCTGCTCGCCGTCATCAGGCAGAAGGTTCCCGATACGAAAATCATTCTGGTTGCGGTCACGCCGCGCGGGGGCCCCTTCCCGACCGATGCCATCAACCGCTATCTGCCGGACATTGCAAAAAAGCACGGAGCCGTCTATCTGGATCCGATCAAGGTCATGACGGACGGAACCGGAAATGCAAAGGACCGCACGGTCTTCCGCGACGGGTTGCATTTTTCGCCGAAGGGATATGAACGCTACGCTTCCGTGCTTCTTCCCGAGATTCTGAAACTGAAACAATCGTCCGGAAAATAAGGGTGTGCGGAGATTCCGGATCCTGGAAACACTCACCGGAGACATTGCAATGCTGAAAAAAATCATCTTATTCTTTCTGAGTCTGTGCGCGCTGCCGCTTCTCGCGGACTTCACGCTGGTTGAAAACGGCAGTCCGTGCGCCGCGATTGTCCTTGCCGGCAAACCCACCCGTTCGGCGCAGCTCGCGGCGCTTGAACTGCAGCACATCGTCCGTCTCATCACCGGAGCCGCCCTTCCGATCGTGAAAGAGCCGGGCCGGATTCAGGGAACCGCCATCCATGTCGGCGCGACATCCGCGGCGGAGAAAGCGGGACTGAAGCGGAATGGATTCTCCGGAGAGGAATACGCCGTGCGTTTCACGGAGGATTCCATCCTCCTCGCAGGCAACGACGATCCCGACTTCGGCACGGTCAACTACCGCGATCCCAGAACCTTTCCCTCCTTCAACCAGAACCTGCACGCCACGCTGTATGCAGTCTATGATTTCCTGGAGGATTGCTGCGATGTCCGCTTTTATCTCCCCGGAGACATCGGGGTCGCCTTCACGCCGCGGAAGACGCTGACGGTCAAACCGGTCCGGATCCGGCGGAAACCGGCGATGGAGGGAATGCGCTCCCAGAATTTCATCGGAATATGGACGGACAGGCATCCGTTTTTCCGGAACCGGGACACGGAACTGCTCCGCTTCCGCTGGAGAACGATCAACCTGTACGGCATGAGCAATCACAACACGGCAAGTCTCTGGTACCGCTACTGGGGACGCGCCAAACATAAAACGCTGGGCGCGCTCTTCCGGGAAAAACGCAAGGACTATTTCGCACAGGGGTATGACGGGCGCTTTCTCGGCATGATGCCATACGCCTATCCGAACGATCCGGACATCCCCGGACAGGTCTGCACCACCCATCCCGATGTCATCCGCTATTTTGCCGGAGAGGTGGTCAACGCATACCGGGGCGGGCAGAATCCCGGCACCGCCTATCCGAATTTCAAACGGGTGAAGGGCATCCCCTTCCGCTATCCGATGCTGAGCGAGGACAACAACTGGGACTGCCGGTGCGCCCGCTGCACGGCGCGCTACGGCTCCCTCTCCCGGGAGGAGGCGGCGACAAGACGGTATTTTGATTTTATCAACGCCATCGCGAAAGAGGCGGAGAAGGAGGAGCCGGAGGCGGGAATCGCCGCGGGAGTCTATGGAAAACTGTATCTCGAAGGACTCCCCCTCCACCGGAATCTCTCCCTCCAGCACATGATGGGCATCCACGCCTGGTATCTTCCCGGCAACCGGGAAGAGCAGCTCCGGCGCTACAGGGAATGGCGGAAACACACGGGAAAGCGCCAGACCGCATTATGGACCTACATGCTCAGTCCGAAATGGGAGGCGACGAGACTCTACAAGTATCAGAACTTCTTCCCCGGTTTTTATCCCAATGCAATCATTGACATCTTCCAGTCGTTCATCCGCGACGGCGTCAGCGGATGGTTCGCGGAGGTGTTTCTGGAATGCAACTTCCTGGAGGTTTATCTCGCCATGCATATCTGCGACAAACCGCAGGACGACGCAAGAAAACTCCTCGCCGAATTTTATCCGCGCTTTTTCGGCCCCGCCGCGGAACCGATGAAAGCCTATTACACGGAAGTGGAACACACCTTCTGGAATGCGGACAACTATCCGGAGGAGGTCCGCCGCCGTTACACAGGATGCCTCAACCTGGGAACGCATACGGACCGGATCAACTGGGCGCTCGGCACCCCGGAACGCCTGGCAAAGCTAGACGGCTTCATCCGGCGGGCCGAATCCCTTGCCAAGGACGCGCCCTACAGGGACCGCGTGAAGCTTTTCCGCAGGATGATCCACGATCAGATGATGCGCGGGCGGAAGGAATTTGAAAAACGGGAAAGCATCCGGAATTCGCCGATTCCGCAGATCGGCGTTCCGCTGATCCCCTCCGCGGGAGGCGACGCGCGGAAGGTCGACTTCGGGAAAGCGGAGAAACTCCCTCCCATGAAGACGCTCTTCAACAAAACAGGAGCCTTCGGAACGGAACTCCGCATCGCATACGACAGGGATCACCTCTATCTCAGCTACGCCGAATCCGCCTGTCCGGAATCCAAAGTGAAAAACGATCCCTGGCAGGACTCGCTGGAAATTTTCTTCGGCAGAACGACAGGCTTTCCCTATCATCACTATCTGATTGCAAAGGACGGCACCATCACGAACTACAGACATCAGGAGATCAACGGCGTGACAAGTTTTGCAAAAACGTCATGCAGCGCCCGGATCTTTGACAACAAGGTCGATCCCGCCACCGGAAGCTGGAGCTTCAAAGCCGCGCTTTCCATGCGGGAGCTGGTGCCGGAAGGACCGGTCAGACCGAACAGCGTCCTCAATATGAACATCATGCGGACCCTTCTCGGCGCAGGAGTTCCCAGCCTCTCCTGGAGCCCGACTTTCGATAAACAGTATCTGGCCAGCCTGTTCCGCATGGGTAAAATCACGTTCACAAGCGTGGAGCCCTGCCAGGTCGATCTCAAGGGGGATTTCCGGAACATGAAGCGGCTGCTGGACTGGCGGATCCCCTCTCATATGGCGAAAAACGGCACAGCGGCCCTGACCCCGGACGGTCTGGTGATGACAAAGCAAAAGGGAACGTTCTTTGTCTCGTCCGTGCGCGGATTCTCCATCGGGAGCGGCAATACGCTGGAGGTTTCGGTCGAGGCATGCGGCGATACGGAGCTGAACATCGCAATCCTCGGATATGTCAAACGCCCGGACGGAAAGCAGACGGAAGCGACCTATCAGGCTCTTCCACTCAAACTCACGCCCGGCATGAAAACCAGCAGAATCCGCTTTCAGATCAAAGACAGTCCGAAACACGGGCGGGTCAATTTTGCAAAAATCATCGCCGGACCGCAGAAGCCGGGAAAGCTTACACTGGGAACAATCAGAGCGGAAATCAAGTAACCAGGAACTCCGCCGCAGCTCTTCCGGATGAAGACGTGGCGGGGAAAAACGCTCCGGCAAGGATCCGGCCCGCTCCAAAACAGAAGGGAAACAGTTGAAATGGAAAGAGATGCAGGACAGAGAACCGCCCCCCTCCCCGCGGGGAAGGCAGAACGGCGGGATTTCACATTGGTGGAGCTCCTCGTCGTGATTGCGATCATCGCGATTCTGGCATCCATGCTTCTTCCGGCCCTCAGCCGGGCAAGAAACGCGGCCAAAGGAGTTCAGTGCGTTTCCAATGCCCGGCAGCTCGGCATTGCACAGGGGCTTTACATTGACACCTTTTCCTACTATCCGCCCTATTCCATGGGAGGAGCGGACTACACATGGGCCTCTCTGTTCGCCGGAATGCTCTGGAACACAAGTTATTCCCTGGCAGATCATTATGACAGGATCACCTCCGGAAGCGTTTTCCGCTGCCCGGTTCAGATCGACTGGGTGGATCTGACAAAAAACCAGCGGACCATGTCCTATATCAGCTATGCCTGGAACGGGGTGCTGTTCGGCTGGCAGGACTATTCCGGCACACTGAATGATCCGGCGGCGGAAAAGAAGACTCCGGTCAAATCGGGATCCCTGAAAAATCCGGCAAAAACACTCTGTGCCGGCGAAGGATGGAATTCCGCCGAAGCGACGTACGGCAGCAGAACGTATGCCATACGGCATGTGGGCTCCGCCACGATCGCCTCCACCTCCTCAAATCTTGCATTCCGCCATTTGAGGAAAATGAGCGTGCTGTACGGGGACGGTCATGTCGCACAGGAACAGCAGCGCTGGATCATACGCGGCAATCCGATTTACTGCCCATGGAATTCGGAAAACAGAGGCCTTGACGACGCATCCATCGGTGTCAAGCCGGCCGTTCCGACCGCACCCTACAATTGAAATACGGAAGACCGTCTTCAGAAAAACATTCAGAAAAAAAAGATTGAAATTCAGAACAGAAAGAGGAAAACACCATGAAAAAACACCTGCTCGCTGCGCTTCTTGCAACGGGGCTCTGCATTCCTGCGCTTGCACAGAAAACGCCGGCGGCCGCACCGAAATCCGGAGAAATCGTCAATCTGATCCCGAAAAAGTTCCAGTCTTTCAGCAGGATCACGAAAGGCGGGAGAAGCGCCGCGATCAAGGTCATCCCCGGAAAGAGCTACCTCATCACCGCCGCCGTAAAGCTGGCGAACCCCTCCACCAATCCGGAGACCGCGCTCCGGTTCGCCATTCAGGAAAAAGGGAAAAAGGGGGTCCGCCTGTTTGAATGGCACAAACTGACCGCCGAGAATTTCACGAATCTTTCTCTGCTTTACAAGGCGCCGGAAAAAGTCACCGAAATTACAATTATTCTCAAGCCGCGCTTCACATCCGAAGAAATCGGCGTCTGCAAGGAATTAAAGGCGGTGGAAGTCAGCGAGGATCTGGATGAATAAAAACAAACATCTGCTGCTTCTGCTGCTTTCCGCCGCTCCGCTGCTTCCGCTGACAGGATTCGACATCGTCAAAGACGGACGCGCGGCGGCCGTCATTCACGTGCAATCCGGTCTTCCCCGGCGCGTATCAAAGGCAGTCGAATGTTTCCGGGCGGATGTCAAGGCCATGACCGGAGCCGGGCTGGAACTGCGGAACGAAGGGAAAAACAAAATAGAGGTCATCTGCCTGAAATCCGGGCCGAATAGTGACAACACCGCACAAGTCTCCTTTCCCGCAGAAAACACCATGCGGATCACCGGCGGCGTTTACGCTCTGGCCAGAATCTTTCCGCTTCTGACGGAACACTTCGGCGGCGTGGTGCGTGTTTATCCGGGAGAAGACGGAACGCATTATCCGGAAACAAAAGACTTCTCCATTCCGGAACGGCCGTTCACATTTCAGCCGGTCTTCGACCTGAACCGCGCACTTTCCAATCAGGACAACACCTATCTGGATACGCTTGGGGCGAAATGGAGCATTGACTGCGCGCACAACATTCCGCGGTACATTCTGCCGGTCAGGGAATATCTCCAGACCGGAAAATGGCCTGCGCCGGAAGTCTTCCCGGTCATCGGGGGAAAGCGTCTCGACATGAAGCGGGAGTTCAGAAAATTCGCTCCCGGGTATCAGAGCGATTTCCAGCCCTGCCATACCAGTCCGCAGTCCGTCGCGGAGGCAGTCGGAAACATTGACGCCTATCTGCGGAAACATCCGGAAACCGTGTCTATCTCCCTCTCCCCCAACGACAACCGCGGCTACTGCGAATGCACGCAGTGCGCGGCGCACAACGCGGGACGCACCAATACGGCGGTCCGCATGTTCGGTCCGGCCAATCTGTACAAGGATCATGCCCGGAGTTACTTCCAGTGGTGCAACCGGGTGGCGGAGGAGGTCCTGAAACGGCATCCCGATATCCGCTTCGGCACGCTGGCCTACCGGGAAACCCACATGGCGCCGGATTTTAAAATCAATCCCGCCATCGTGGTTTATCTCTGCTTCGACTTCGGATGCGCACAATATCCGGATGTCAGGAAACGCCTGAACGCCTGGATCGGGGAATGGGCAAAAACCGGAGCGACGCTCGGCGTCTGGGAATACGGATTCGGCGACTCCTACTATACACTGCCGAGAGTCGGCTTCCGGAACCAGGCGGAAATCTTCCGCCACCTTGCGGACAACGGATTCCGGGCGTTTTTCGGGGAAGGCGCCGAATCCCTTGCCGACGGTCCGAAACGCTATCTCTACATGAAACTCATGGAGGAGCCGCGCGCGGACATTGACAAACTTCTGCGGGAATGGTACTCCGCCTGCGTCGGAGAAGAGGCCGCACCCCATCTGAAAAAATATTTCGATTTCTGGGAGGCTTACTGGCCGGAAAGAGCTTCGCTCACCACGTTTTCCGAAAGCAGAAATGCGATCTATCACACCATGACGCCGTTCGGGCCTTATATGTACGGCCTTCGGAAGGGCGATATGGAATACTGCCGGAAACAGATGGAAAACATGCTGGCGGCGGCGGAACGGAGCGGAACGGATTCCCAGAAGAAACGGGCGCACCGCCTGATGGAGACTTTCGAATATTTCGATTCCTGCGCAAAGGCATGTTTCGCCGGTATTCTGCCGCCTTCCGGAGCGCCGGAAAACGCGAAGCAGGCGCGCGCGGTCCTCCGGGCACTTCCGGACGCGGAACAGGCGTTTGAAAAACGCCGGAAACAGCTGGATCAATGGGTGGCGGATCCTGCTCTTGCCTGGTGGAAGGGAATCCGGAAAATGGCGCAGAAGAGTGTCACGTCCCCGACGGAGAAAGCGCTCGCCCTGACCGCCGGATTCGCGCAGGACCCGTATGTCCGGGAGGAATTGAGAGCCATTGCGGGAAACAAAAAACTGCCGCTGACGGCCAGGCACATCGCCAATACGATTGTGAAATCCCAGAAGGAAAACAACCTCCTGCTCGACAATCCGGGTTCCGCCCCCCTGGCAAAGGAGAAACATACCGTTGTCTTCCCGCTGAAAAACGGGGAATGGCAGCATGACATCCCGCTTTCAAAAGGCAAATATCTGGTAAGGATGAAAATCGCCGTTCCGAAGGAATGCGCGATGGAGGAAGGGGCATGGCTCAATCTGCGCCTCCAGGGGAGAACCGCCTTCGGAAAACCGGCGGGCGCCTTTCTGGATTCCCCGAAAATCCGGCCGGAAGCAGGGCAGAACTATCTGCTTTACAATACACTGGAACTCGGAGAGCGGGCGGCGAAACTTCAGATCACCGCCAATTTGTTCCACTTCAAGGCGGGTTCCAGGGTTGTGATTTCGAATATCGCCGTCATTCCGGTCGGTGCGTCCGAATAAATTACCGCGAGGCAAGCATGTGCGGTATCGGGAATTTCGTCCGCGGCGACCAGCTTGCGCAGCTGGACCGCGGCAGGACTAAAAGGAAAGCACGAATCAAAACTGCTATCGCAATTTTTTTTAATTTTTTTGAATAAATTACCGCGATGCAAGCATGCGCGGTATTGGGAATTTCGCCTCCGGCGACCAGCTTACGCAGCTGGACCGCGGCAGGACTGAGAGTCCTGCACGAAGCAATTTTTGGCGATGCAGAGCATCGCGGTATTAACCTAAATTTTTTTGAATAAAGAAAACGCCCCCGGATGCAGACGGCGTCTGATGAATGAGATCCGGAAAACAGTTTTCCGTCCGGGACAGCCCCGGCCCGGACGGATGATGCGGGAATCCAGCTTTTTCCGCAAGGTTCCCGCACTTTTCCCGTCTAGTCTTCAAAGAGCAGTTTCATGACGGCCGCCCTGTGCTTCCGCTCCGCCGCGCCCCGCTGCGTTTCCAGTTTTGCCAGATTTTCGGCAAAGACATCCGCCTTGACGGAATATTCCGCAGGATTTCTTTCAATCGCGTCAAGCACGGAAGCGACTCCCGGATTCGCCGCAATCACATCCTGCCAGAAATAGTCGCCGCGGATCGAGCGCCAGCGCTGAATCAGGGAAATCCAGTGGGGACGGCTCAGGGATTTCTTCACTTTCGCGGCCGCCGCGGCGGGCACCTTCTTCAGGATCATCCTGCCGAATCCCTGCTCGGACTTGAAACTGCCCTTCTGGAAAGACCAGCTCGAAAGTTCCTTTTTCGGGGTGGAATTCCGGCAGAGATTGAACGGAATCGCAAGGTCTCCGCGCTGCGGCGCAACTCCAAGCAGATAAAGCGGAATGCAGAATTCCGCCATCCAGCGGTCCTTTTCCATCCGGCTTTTCGCGATCCATCCGGTCTGGTGCCCGGTCCGGACGGAGGTCTTGCCGGGAATCTCCTCATTGGCATTGTTGCGCGCACTGTAAATCAGATGAATCATTTCATCCTTCAGCGGAATCAGGAAGACTTCCACCACATCGCAGAGCCAGAACTCGATATAGTTGTGTTCATCGGCCAGCTTGTCCATGTTCGGCTCAAGGCACTCCGCCGCGATGTACAATGCGTCATCCGTGTAAAGCGCCTTGAAACGGGTGTCGGCATCCGGTTTTCCCCCCGTGACGCGTTTTTCAAAACCGTCGCTCCACGGCACATTTTTCCAGGCGGAATCCCCTTCGATCCTTCCGTCCAAGACCGGATGAACGGCGGAATACTCCGCCTTGTACTCTTTCCGCGCGGCATGACAGGTCAATGCGCACAGAAAAACCAGAATCAGGATCTTTTTCATTTCTCAGCTCCTTCCGTCAGTTTCAGAATCCATTCAATTACCTGGAGCCGGGTCCATTCCGGATCGAATCCCGGCGTGTGAACGTTGATTTTGTCAAGCCATCTGTCCGCCGCGGCGGCAATCTTTTTCTTTTCCGCACTGCCGCTCTTTCCGGCCTTCCCGATCTCCTCCCGGAGTTTGGTGGCATAACGGACGTCATCAATGCCTTCACGGTATCCTTCCCAGGAGGGGGTGTCGACAACGCCGTCGGCCGTTCCTATGACGAAAGCAAGATCCGGTTCGACCCGGTTGTCAAAGTCATTCCAGGGATGCGCCGCGCTGACGTTGTAGGCATAGGTTGCAATGCCGTCGTAATTCGCCGTATAGACGCCGAAACCGAAATTGACACGATAGGGAAAAGGCTTTTCCTTCTGACCGGCCTGCGGATTGGCGTAATTCCAGATTCTTCCGCCCTTGGCATGCATGTCCCCGGAATAGAGCCTGTCGGGAACTCCGGAGGCGATCACGGTGCTGATTTTTCCCGCGATCTGCTTGACATTGGTCCGGACGGAGGTGGCAAAAACTCCCGCCCCCATCTCCCGCATATCCCGCCAGACTTCGAACTGCGCCGTCAGATAAGGTCCATGCGCCTCGTCCACACCGTAAAATTCGACATCCTTGTGACCGATCAGGGCATGCGTCTCCTCAATCAATTTTTTCAGAATATCGCGGTGCTCCGCACTTTTGTAAAGATGGCGGAATCCGAAATTCCCTCCCGTATGCAGAAACAGCGGACGCGTCTCCATGCCTTCCTCCTGCAGAATCTGAAGACAGCGCCTGAAGTAGGCGCGATCCTGATCCGTAACGGTATTGACTTTTCCGCCCTCCTCTGCGGAACCCCATTTATTCCAGTCCCAGCGAGGCAGATTGAATGCCATCACAATCGTGGGATAACTCACCCCGTGATCGCGCAGATTCCGGAGTTCCGCGCGGAACTGCTGTTCATTCCGCCCGCACGAGGTCAGGGAGCCCGGCGCGTTTTTGTCAAAGAGGTTGTGCCAGTTGTGACGGTAATAGATGCCCGTGAAGAATCTGCGGTTCAAATCGTAATTGGTTTTCGGAACGGGCAGTTCGAACGGCAGGACGCGGAGCTTGACAGGAATCGCAGCAAGGGTTCCGCCTTCGGAGTTCAGCTGAAGCGTCGCATGATACAGCCCCGGAGCGGCATCCGCGGGAGGACGCACGGTCAGCCAGTACTGGCGGTTGAAATGTTTCTTCAGCGAAATCGGACGGATTGTCTTCGCGTCATAGACGGGATTCTCTTTCGCGGACAGATATTCCTCGAAGCGGAAACTGTCGCCGTATTTGCTGATCCACTGATATTTTTCACCATCCGGGAAGCTGAGGCGGAGATAGTTTTCCATCTTCTCGTAATCCACCTTGACCAGCGCGTCGTCATGCAGCAGAAGCACCGGCTTGAGAGCACGGATATGGCGGTTGGCGGTATCGGCGCCGGCCTGCACAATCACCTTGACGATCCGGATATCCGCGATGGAGGCGGGCAGAGTTTTTCCGTCCTTTGTCCTGAACTCGCTCAGAACCGGAAGAAATCCGGGAATATCCCGCTGCGGACATACGAGAAAGGAGGCCGGCTCAAATTCATTTTTCGCCGCGACGATCTGCAGCGGCCGGTTGATGGAATCCTTCGGCGGCAGAGAGTCCGGCAGGAAAGTCTCGGGCCCCATGGGATTCACGACGCCGTAATAAAGCGGAGCGGAACTCCCGCCGGAAAGCTGCCGGTTCTCCCGAAGCCGGAGAGCCTTCTTCTGAATTCCGGCGACCGCTGAAAGCGGCAGATTCTTCTGCGCGAGAAGCGCCTCAATCTCCGCTTTCAGCTCGGGCGCGTCCGCGGCATACTGCTTCAGAATGCCGAGCGCAATATCCCGTTCCTGCACATTGATCTGTTCCGGGGTGAGAGCCTGCGCATACATCCGTGTTCTTCCGATCATGCCCGCGAACGGCGAATAAAAGGGAAGGCTTCCAAGGACCAGGGGATCCCTGCGGAGATTCAGAGGGAGCAGTTTCCCCTTCCGGTAGACGTCGCTGTCGCGGGAGGCCTTCTGCTCGCCGTTCAGGTAAAGGGCAAGCTTTCCTCCGCTGACCGAATATGTGACGGCAATATGATTCCAGATTCCCGGCTCCATATCGCGCAGTTCCGAAACGGTGATGAAATAACGGTCCTTGCCGTCCGCATCCCGGACGGTGAACTGCGCGCTCACCCGCCGGTTCTTCGCAAGTTCCGCTCGCCAGTTCCAGCCCCGGGAGAAAAATCCGCAGGCCCGCTTGTTTTTCGGCGCGCTCTCATCCGGCAGACGGTCATATTTCACCCACATGCCGATGGTAAGCTCATTGGAGACTTCCATCTTGTCCGTGGCGGGAAACACCGCTCTGGAATAAATGTCCCCCGGAAGGGACAGCGCCTTTCCGAATATGGCGTCAACGATTTTCGCCTCTTTTTCCAGTTTCCCCGGAGAACCGGGATCCACCTCATTCATCACGCCTCCCGATTCATTCGTGCGGAAGACGGTTTCAAATACAGGCTGCTGCGCTTCCGCGCAGAACAGCCACCACGAGGCGGCAAGCGCCGCCAGATGTTTCCAATGCATTCTTCTCATATCAAATCCCCTTCAAAAGTGTTTTGATTTTCAAGGCAGTCATGGTTCCGCATCGATACTTTCTTCCGGAATCGGAAGAGGGTCCGTGTCATTTGAACGGCCGCAGAATGCGGGCATTGCAGTTCAGCGGCTTGTCAGGGGCAAACCCCTGAAAGTAATGCTTCCCGTAATACTCCACATGTCCGTCAAGCAGCAGCCCGTTCAATCCCAGAGCGTGGCGGATGCTCCACTTGTAGGCTCCGCCTCCGTAAGTCGGTCCGTCCCCGGCAATCAGAGTGAGAGCAGGTTCCGGAATACTCGAAAGCTTGAACATTTTGTTTTCCAAATCGCTTTTTTTCGCCCGGACAAACATATCATCGTTCAGCCCGTAGTCGGAATAAAGCAAACTCTGGTTTTCCGCCGGACAGTGCATGATCGTCCTGAACATTCTGTAGCCCATTCCGTCTCCGGTATAAAGCGGAATATATCCGTTTTTCCCCATGAAATCAGCCCATTGCCTGCGGGACTGGGGACGCTCGGAGCCTTCGGAAGCGAACAGATTCCAGCTCGAACCGGGACACCAGTCGTCATAATCATGCGCATAATTGAGAAATCCGAGAAAAAGCTGTTTTTCATTCCCTCTGCACTGGACCCCGTATGCGCGCTCCCGCGCCTTGCCCAGTGCGGGCAGAAGCATTCCCGCAAGAATCGTGATGATCGCAATCACGACAAGCAGCTCTATCAATGTGAACCCGCAAACGCTCCATCCCCCATAAAGCGGAAATCCAGCGGAAAACCCTTTTTCAATGCCGCCTGACGGCAGACGTCCCGCCGCACGGCATTCCCCGGAGCGGGCGCCGTGTTTCCGCCAGTCCTTCCGGCCGGCGCACAAAACCGTTTGAAGCGAAACTTTCATGGATGTCACCTTTCTCATAAGTCGGCATCTGATTTCTCTTCCTTTCAATATTATAAACAGAAAAGGAAAATCCGCAATAGAAAAATTTATCATAATTTTGATAAAAACTTTCACTTTTCTGCATCTGTTTTTCCGGCATCCCTGGAATTCCGGAATCCGTATGCTATGTTACGGGAAAACAGGGAACGGAGAAAGATGAAAAAGCCGCAGCTGAATACATTCCGGAAACAGAGAAACCTGTCGGGAGATTATGACGAGCTCTTTTATGTAAACACCCGCCTGACCCCGCAGTTCCAGCAGAACGCCCTTTACATTCACGCCTACGGGGAATCCTGCCTGTTTCCCGGGGGGAAAACGCATATGAATCTGGCGAACCGGCATTTTACAACATATTCCCTGGAAATGATCGTAAGCGGACGGGGGAGACTTCAGCGGAGCGACGGAGAGTATCCGCTTTCCCGGGGTTCGTTTTTCATCATTCAGGCCTCCCGTTCCGCCCATGTATACGCGGAGAAGGACGAGGAGCTCCGGAAGCTGGTGGTGACCATCGAACGGGGGAGCATCGTATCGCTCCTCTGCAACCACGACTATCTGGTGGAAAACGCGGTGATCCAGCTGCACGATCCGGAGCGCGTCATGGAAATCTATCATGCCATCCGGGAACTCTGCGTCAGCGGACACCCATATCAGCAGTATGAGCTCTCCACGCAGGCCTACCGCCTTCTGACAGAAATCGGCCGCCAGCACCGGATCAATCCGGGCAGGCTTTCGCTCTGGGCCCTGATCTCCCAGATCACGGCAAATCCGAATGCGGAATACACGCTGGACACGCTTGCGGAACGCTGCGGCATCAACATCCGCACGCTGAACCAGCGTTTCATCGACTCCATCGGCATGCCTCCGATGCGGTTCGTCATCCGGAAACGCATGGAATACGCCCGGGATCTGCTGCTCTCCGAATCGCTCCCCGTTTCCCTGATCGCGGAGGAATGCGGATATAAGAATCCGGCGTTTTTCTCCCGGGAATTCAAACGGCACTTCGGCGTTTCTCCGAGCCGTTTTCTGCGCTCCCTGGAAGCGGAGAAAAGCTGAGGACGCCCGCCGCCGTCCCGGCGGCGGACCTGTCTTCCAAAGGATGGATCCGCAGACACGGATCCTCCGGAATCATTCCTCAAAGAAACGCTTCATCATGCGCCGCTCTTCCGCCTTCGCTTTTTTCTCCGCAAGCTTCTCGATCTTCGCCATGAGTTCCGCAAGCTCCAGAGAATGTTTCGGATAATCGGCGGGAACGGCATAGATTTTTTCGATGGCAAGCATCGTCTCCCGGTTTTCGGCCAGAATCGGTTTCCAGGAAGGATCCCGGCGGATGGTACTCCAGCGGCCGACAAGCGAAAGCCAGTGCGGACTGAAAAGTGAACGGCGGATTATGGCGGTGCGTTCGCGGGGAGCCGGGCGGAACAGGATCCGGCCGTAATACTCCGTGGACTTCAGAGCCTCCTTCTGATAGGTCCAGGTGCTGTACTGGCGGCTCGGAGTTGCGTAGCGGCTCACGGTGAAGGCGAGCTCCACGGGGCGGACATCCGGCGCCAGGCCGAGAAGATAGAAGGGAAAGCACACTTCGCTGGTCCAGCGGTCCGCGAGCCTCTTCGAAGCGCCCTGCCAGGCGGTCATGAAATTGGTGCGTTTCGTCACCGACCCCGGCATCTCCTGATTGGTCAGTCCGCTTGAGCTCACTGCAAGATGCATCAGCTCCCCCTTGCGCGGGAACAGAAAGAATTCCAGGACGTCGAAGTTCCAGAACTCGTCCGCATTGACCTCCGGCTTGAGCTTGTCCATTTGCGGTTCCATGCATTCAAAGGCCAGATAGAGAGCGTCATCGGTGTAAAGCGCCTTGAAACGCGTTTCAACCGCAGCGGGAACGCCGGTTTTGAAGACCCGGAAGCGTTCGGCTGTCCACGGGATTTTTTCCCATGCGGGGTCCTGCGCCACGATTCCGTCCATCTTCGGCGCGACGGGCGAATAGGAGGCCTCATACTTCTGCGCCTGCAGCGCGGCGGCGGCAAGACAGGCGCCAAGGATCAGAAAATGTTTCATCTGGAAATTCATCCTTTCTTACAGATTCATCAGATCGAGTGTTTTGTCAATGATCCGCCAGCGGACGTTCCGCGGATCGAATTCGGAGCTGTGCGGATTCAGCGAATCCAGATATTCGGCGGCCTCCTCCGCAAGAGCGCGGAGCCGGGCGTCGCCTTTCCTGGCACGGGCGATTTCCTGCCGGAGCCGGGTCGCATAGCGGATGTCGTCGGTCCCCTCCCGGTGTCCCTCCCAGGCGGGAGTGTCCACCACGCCGTCGGCCGTCGGAAACACGTAGATGCAGCCGGTTCCGTGCCCGAAGGTGTTCCATCCCAGCTGCGCGCCGTAATGGTTGAAGCTGTAGGAGCAGACCCCGTCATGATCCGTGAAATAGAGCTGAAGACCGTAATTGAGCCGGTGGACCGCCGCCTTGTCGTTCCTTCCCGGCGTGGGGAAGGGATTGGCGTATTTCCAGACAAGGGCATTGTCCTTGTGCACAGCCTCTGCGGTTTTCCTGTCGGGCTTGTGGCAGAAGTTGATGACGGAGATCCCGCGCCCGGCAAGCAGATGCAGATTCTCCGGCTTGGCCGTGACAAAGATCTTCGCGCCGAGTTTCGTCATATCCTCCCAGACCGGATACTGAGCTTTGATGCGCTCTCCTTCCGCCTCGTCCACGGCATAGAAAATGACATCCCGGTGTCCGAGCTCCTTCTGGCAGAAATCCAGCGTCTTCGCGACGATCTCCTTCAAATTCGCGAAATCGCGTTTCCGGTCATAGAATTCACGGTATCCGAAATTGCCCCCCGTATGCAGAAGCAGCGGATTCGTCCACATTCCGACCTCTTTCAGAAGCCGGAAACGTTTCCGGTTCAGTTCCAGTTCCTCCTCCGTGGGATCCGGTTTCGGTGTGCCGTGCGGATATTTTTTGTTCCAGGGCGGATAGACGGCGGGAAAGCTGAACGCCATGATCGTCGTCGGCAGGCGCACGCCGTGCGCATACATGTTCTGAAGATCGGCCCGGGTCTGCGCAACGGTCCGTCTGCCGCAGCCGACGGTGCCGTCGCCCTTGTCCACCATGGTGTTGAAATAGTAGGTGCTGACCTGGAACGGGCGGGAGAGATCGTAGTTGGTCTTCGGTTCGGGCAGCTCGAACGGGAGCACTCTCACCTTGAGCGGAATCGACCCGATCGTCTTTCCTCCGGAAGTGAGCCGGATGCGGGATTCATAAAGCCCCGGCTTTGTGTCTTTTTCCGTTTTCAGCGTGATCCAGAACTGCTGGTTGACGCCGGATTTCAAATCGAGAGCCTGAAGCGTTTTCGCATCGCGGATCGGATATTTCCCTGCGGAAAGCTGACGGCCGTTCGGTCCGCCCTTTTCGTCGCTGATGCAGATGTATTTCTCCCCGTCCGGAAAACTGAGGCGGATATAGTTGTGCATGGCTTCCGGATCGACGCGGACCAAAGCGTCGTCGTAAAGCAGGGCAAGAGGCTGCAGCGTCCGCAGCGCGCCGGGACCGCGGTTGTAGCTGCCGCAGGCCACCATGACCTTGACCAGACGGATGTCAAGCGCGGACGCGGGAAGCGTGTGCCCCTCTTTGCTCTTCAGGTCCTCCGCAACGGGAAGAAAGCGGGGAAGGTCCTTCAGCGGCCGGAGCAGAAAGGATGCCGGCTCATACTCGTTCCGCGCAGCCAGGATCAGGAGTTTTCCGTTGAGCCCCTCCGCGGGAAGCGGCGTATCCAGCGTGAAGGTCTCCGCTCCCATCGGATCGACGATGCTGTATGCGTAAAATTCATTTGCCGCCTTTCCGCTGTGCAGAAGGGAACTCATGTCGCAAAGGCTTTTCCGTTCCCGCCGGCAGCGCTCCAGCTCTTGGAAGGGAATCACGGGAAGCTGGAGAAGCTTGTCGATCCGTGCGGCGAGAGCGCCGGAATTCTCCAGTCCCGCAAGTTCTTTTTTCAATCCGAGAAGCTGCTTCCGCACCAGATCCTGCTCCGAGGCCGCGATCTGCTCCCCGGACAGCGCTTCCGCATACAGTCTCGTGCGTCCGACCATGCCCTTGAAAGGCCAGAAGCCCTTGACCGAACCGAAATACAATCCCTCTTTGAAATCAACGGGTACGGGGGATTCCTTTTTCCAGTTCATGCTTTTTGCGGCAACTTTCCGCCCGTTGATGAACAGTTCGTAACGCTTTTCCCCCACGGAATACGTATAGGCGAAATGCATCCACTCTCCCGGGACGGCCTGCTTCACGGGACCGTTGAGCGGATAGCGCTGGAGCGCATTTCCCTGTATTTTCCCTTCGTGGCTGATGATGCCGTAGAAACGCCAGCCCCGGCAGAGGAAGCCGTAACAGCGCCGGGAGCGCTCGCCCGCGCCGTCCGGATAGTCGTCAATCCGGAACCACGCCGAAAATGTGAACGTTTCCGGCGTGCGGATTTTTTCCGTATCCGGAAATTCAATCCGGATTCCGGGTTTTGCCTCAAACTTTGCCGCCCGCCCGATTTCCGTATCCAGAATCGCCACCTTTCCGCCGATGATCCTTCCGGGAGATGCGGGAGAGACGTTGTCGATGACTCCGCCCTTCGCATCCACCTGAAAATCCGTCTCAAAGACCGCCTGCGGACGATCGGCGCACCAGGCGCCCGCCGACAAAAGCAGCGGCAAGGCAAAAACACTCTTCCATGAACCTCTCTTCATTCCACTTCCTTTCCTTATTTGATGAACGGCTCGAAATTCATTTTAGACTTGTATGTCCAGTCCGTGACCTGCTTCAGAGCATAATTGACATTGCCTGCAGTAAAGATGTTTCTCTGGTATGTCGCGGCATGTCCGTCAAGCAGTCCGGCGTTGAAGCTGAAATTCGGATGACAGAGCAGCGGAGTCTCCGAGACATAGCCGGGAGAGTCAAAGATCCAGGCGACACGTGCGGGATATGCAACAGTGGAAAGTTTCAGAATGTTCGGTGTGACTCCGTTCACTTCCGTAATCAAGGCTTTCGCCCCGGTAATGTAGATAGTACTGCCGTTGGGTTTGGAAAGCCAGAGATTGATGCAGTAATTGACTCCCAGACACGGGGTGCCGTTTTCCGCTGTGCAGCCGGTTCCGGCGGGGCAGGCTCCGAACCCCTTCTGCAGCGTCTTGTAGGTGGTGATTTTGAGATAACCGAGTGCGTAAGGATTGTCCTTTCTGCTGCCGAGACGGCCGATCCATGATGTATCAGCAGCGAACTTGTCGCTCGAACCGGAGTCCAGGAACGGATACCGGGAGCCGAAAATCCAGTCGTTGTAATCCGCCGCATATTGATGACAGCCGCCGAGAACCATCTGGCGGATCTGGGAAAGACACGAGATCGCATTCGCCTTTTCCTTCGCCATTTTCAGTGCGGGCAGAAGCATTCCCGCCAGAATCGCAATAATCGCAATCACAACCAGGAGCTCAATTAAAGTGAAACCGTTTCCCGAAATTCCCCGTCCGGAACGGCGGGAATCCCCTCCTGACTCTCTTTTTCTCTTCATGATTTCATCCTCCTTTTTTATTTTCCCGGTTGTGCGTTGCGCGGGCGGCCCCCGGCTTCATTCCACAGCGCATAAATGGAATGACTCCTTTCATTTCTCCGCCTCGCCGTTATCCATGATTCATTCTCTTTCAATTACGCGGTATCCAAACGGGGGAAGTTCAAAATGCCCGTTTTCCAATCCGCCGTCCGACAGGGAACGGCCCTTCAGCGGCAGATCAAAGACCGCCGGGTTCACGCTGTAATTGAACACAAACGTGACAGGACCGCGGGCAATGACCTCCACTCCTTCCGGCAGCTCCAGCATCCGGATTCCGGCCCGCCGGACCGCGTGCCGGACGATTTTTCCGTAGGAAGAGCGGTCCAGCAGAGCGGCGCCGCAATACATGGCGCACCCCTTCCCGTATTCATGCTCCGTCATGAACGGTTGTCCCTGATACATGGCATTCGTGAAACGCAGCGGCACTTCCGATCCCAGCGTTTCGATGGAGGCGATCCATTTGTCGGCAATGCCGCAGACCTCCTCGCCGTCCAGAATCCCGGAGAAACGCACGGTTCCGCCGATTTCGTCCGGCGCGGCGGGATCGCGGTCCAGCAGGAATGTGACGCCGGTGTCCACCTCCATTCCGAACACGTCCCGGAGATGCTCCGGTCCCGGCTCCCCGATGTATTTCGCATGCGCGTCGTAAATGCCGGACTGGCTGCTCATCAGGACCACGCCGCCGTTTCCGATGAAAGAACGGAGCTTGTCCGCGGCGGATCCGCTGAAATGGGAATAAACGGGAATGACAAGCAGTTTGTAGCCGGAGAGATCGTCTTCCAGCGAAACAAAGTCTGAATTGACACCGAGTTCCAGCAATGCGCCGTGCCCGTCGTTCATCCATGCGGAACGTCTGGATTCCCCCTGCATGAAAATCCAGTCGGAAGTGTAATCGCTGACAACGGCGGCCTCGCAGAGCGGCTGCGGCAGAGTCCCGAAGCGGTCCAGAAGCGCATGCGCCTCTTCCGTTGCGGCTTTGAGAAGATGGAAGGAGTCCGTCTTTTTGTTTCCGAAACCGAGAAAGACGGGATTGATCTTTTCCTTTCCAGCGCGATGGGAACGCCAGTGGAAATAGACCTGAACATCCTGCCCCCTCGCAAGAAACTGCCACAGCAGAAAGCCGAGCAGATTCCGGCCGGGACGCCACGGAGCCGGCGCAACCTCCAGCAGCCATGCGGGAGTCCCCTGCCGGAAGCAGCGGTAACGGTCGGACATCGCGGTCATGGCACCAAGGGAGTGCTGCGGATTGATGTAGAAATCCCCGGACGCGACATCCAGCTTCCGGTAGACCTCACGCCGGTCTCCCAGCGGAGAATAATTGTTGGTCGTGACAATCGTGTCCGGGCAGTATTTGCGGATGATATCCGCCTGCATCATGGTAAAATCACACATGGCGCGGCTGCGGTAAAGCTGGCTGTCAAGCACCTGCGACGGATTGAGCCGGAGATCCGGTCCCCCGATCTCCACCTGATCCCAGGCGGAATATTCCAGACTCCAGAATGTGTTGCCCCACGCTTCGTTAAGCGCCTCCACCGTTCCATACTTCCGCTTGAGAAACTCCCGGAATCCCTCTTTGCAGGCATCGCAGTAACAGTAGGGAAAGATCGACTGGCCGACTTCGTTGTCCACCTGCCAGGCGAACAGGTTGGGATAATCCCGGAATTCCCGCGCCATGTGCTCGACAATCCGGGCGGAACAGCGGAGAAACACTTCGGAGGAGTAGCAGGTGTGTTCCCTGACTCCGGGATAGGCGCGGTGTCCGCGCATGTCGCAGCGGAGCGTTTCGGGATGCTCATGAACCAGCCACGGCGGCGCGCTCGCGGTCGGCGTGCAGAGAATGACCTTGAGCCCGTTTTCCTGAAAAATGCGGAACGCTTCATGAAGCCATTCAAATGTGAAAACGCCGTTTGAGCGTTCCATATGCGACCAGGCGAACTCGCCGACCCGGACCAGGGAGATGCCGGCTTCCCGCATCAGCGCCGCATCTTCGGCAATCCGGTCCGCGTCCCAGTCTTCCGGATAATAAGATGTTCCTGTCACAAGCATAATGCATTCACCCCTCTTGTCCAATGCCGTATCGTCATCGGAGAAATCCCTCCGGTGAATTCCTGCCAGGCGGCAGCATGCGCCCGCACTCCCGTCAGGATCCCCTTCTCATGTCCGTCAAACGCATACCCCCGCGGCATCCGCCGTTTTCCCGAACGAAAGCGTCAGGATTCCGGATCCCGCAGTCTCGATCAAAAGAAACGTTCCTCCGCTCTTCCACGACATCTTTCCGCCGGAAAATCCGATCCGTTCCGGCTCCCTGCGGATGCCGCAGCGGATCATGCCGGATTCTCCGGTTGCCGCAATGCGGAGGACGGCCTTCCCTTCCGCGCTGTTCCAGCGGGCGTCCTCGATGCAGACGTCCTGCCAGTGCTCCAGCCAGAGCGGATGCCGCCGCATCTCCAGCCACGCGTAAAGCTGCGCCTTGAAATAGTTCTTCGGAAGGCTGTTCTCGAAGCGGTTGATGTCATGCCACTCCCGCAGAAAGCGGCCGGTCCGGATCGCCAGTTCGATATCTTCGCGGATTTCGCGTTCCGGCACGGTTTCGTCCAGCGTGTTGTTCAGCAGCAGATAGCTGAATTCGACTCGGTTCGTGGCCGCGGCGCCTTCCAGCAGGGCCTCCCGGTAGCGCAGGATCATGTCGCGGTGCGGTTCCGGAATCGTTTTGCGGAAAGACTCGAAAAGCTCGGGGTAGACCGCATCGGTCGTCAGCAGGGAGATTCCGGTCGGCTGCACCCTTTTGTCCGAAAGATTTGCGGGAACGAACTGGAAATTGCAGGCCGGCGAATACTCCTCCTGGAAGAAGCGGTTTCCATACCAGGGCTCCTCATGATACAGACGGGCGAAATAAGGTCCCGCAAGATATTTCGCCTCGCACAGTGCCAGCATTTTCGCCGCGAGATACGTGCAGGATTCCGCCGTTTCCTGATCGCCGACGGTCCGCGCCATGTTGATCATGGCGGGAAAGGCGCCGAAGTTCGCGCCCTCGATCCAGGTCCAGCCCTTCTCGGCGTATCCGGCGCCCATGCACGCCCAGTCGTGATAGACGTCAAAATAAAGGAAGATTTTCTTCAGGGCGGACCATTGCTTCCTGACCGCGGAAAAATCGCCGGAGGCAAGAGCCGCGGTATAGATCAGATACAGGGTGATCCCGACGCCCCAGTCGTTCTCCACAAACGGATGCGGATACTCCAGAACCTCCTTCCGGGTTCCTTCGGTAATATGTCCGCCGGAAATCAGGCAGCAGTTGAAATAGCAGAGGTAATACCGGCATCCGGTATAGGGTTCAACCCGTTCATACAGATTGAACATCTCCATTTTCGGCATGGCGGGATCGGTATAGTAGCGGTAGACCGTCTCCTTGTCCGGTTCGGTGCGCCAGAGATAGGCATGGTCTGTCTTGAGGAGCGTATATTTCCGTCCGGGGTCGCACGCGAGGGGAAGACGCTTCCGCAGCTCCCCCCGGATCGTCTCCCTGGCCTTTTCCGGCATGAAATTCACCATGGAGCATCCGTAGGCGTATCCCTCGAGAACCGCTCCGGGATACGCGTAACTCTGCCATCCGGTTGGGAAACGGGATTCAAATTCCAGATACTCGTCGAGATCCTCCTGCAGCAGATCCGGAATTTCCGGACTCTCTCCGCGGAGCGGATATTTGCGCATCGTCTCCATCATGGCGACGGAATACGCGCAGGAATCGGAAAAATATCCCCTCAGATATCCGTATTTCGTCGGGAAGCGGAAATCGGCTGTCCCCTCGGGGAGCTCCTGTCCGCAGAGGGTGAGCGCGGGAGGCAGGGGGGCGAGCTCCAGGGGAAGCGTCCCCCATTCATCGGAAAAGAACTTATAGTCGAAGCACTGAATGATATGGACTTTCCGCGCCTCGTAATCATTCCGGTAGTATTCCCGGCACCCGACAGGAAAAGCCAGAAGCGCGCGCGACCAGAGACGGCACCGTGCAGCGGCATCCGCCAGAAACGAAGCGTGCTCCGGCGTCTCCGGTTCCAGTCCTTCAAAACCGAACGGCGTGAGCGTCGTCATCCGCGAACAGCCGTGGAACACAACCTCGGAGAGACGTCCGCCGGGCAGACGCCGGAACTCAATCCGGGCGGGTTTCCTGTCCAGCATCACCATCAGGGGGACATCCGGGTATTCCTCCGCGCCGAAAAGGAGCAGCCAGTTTTCGGGCATGCCGCCGGAAAAGTCGTCCAGCGCGGACACCTCGCCGGCAGTCATGACATACCGGTAGGAGCCTGCAAACTCAAGGTGCGAAATTTTCAGGGAACCCGAACTGTTTTCCGTCACAATGCCCGGCGACGCAATCGAATAGGAATAAGTTGTCCCGCCGCGTTTCCAGAAGACGCGGAGCGCATCGACGTCCACCTCGTCCGGCAGACTCAGTTCCGCGGGATCCTGCAGCAGGGAATAAGCCCATGCGTAAGGCTTTTTCCAGCGGGGATGCCCGCAGAGGAACATCTTGTCCACTTTGCCGAAACGGGACATGGCGCAATCCAGCAGACCGTCCCCCTTGAGCATTCCGAAACGTCCCGGGGCAAGCTTGTGTCCGGCCCCCTTGCGGTATCCTTCGACGGACGGCGCGGGCGTCCGGGGATACTCCTCCTTCGGAAACACCGGGCAGGCAAAACGTCCGCGCACCCGTTCCGCATCCGGAAACACGGGAACCAGCTGCATCGCGAACTCCTCCACTTTCCAGTCCGGCGGGAACGCCGCTTCACAGGAGATCCTGTTGATCCCGGATACGGTATGCAGCATCCGGCTGTAGCGGATGCCGTGATCCCGGATGTAGAAGTCATTTCCCGCGGGCGCGGCGGAAATGCCGTTCACGCTCAGGACTTCCGGGGAAAATTTTCTTCCGTAGGGACAGTCCGCCCAGAGCAGCATCCAGTCCCCTTCCCCGGACTCAAAGGCGCACTCCAGTTGAAAGACGTCCCCGGACCGCCCCAGCACACGCCACGGACGCAGCTGCTTTTCCGCATCGAAGTCATAATAATAGTAACTCATGGTTCCGGCCTCTCATCCGGCGGACGCCCCGTCCGGGACAAACATCCGCCCCGCTTGTCCTCTATTGCCTCAAGTTGATCTTCCAGTGCAGAATCGCCCGGTCGCTTTCCAGCTCGTTGCGGAAATCAATGATCCGCGTCCTCTTTCCGTCCTCCGTGCAGCGGACATTCAGAAACGAGTAAAACGGCTCGCCGAGATGCTCCGAATACAATTCCAGGCGGTATGTCCCCGCGCCGAGATGTTCATGCAGCGGAATGCCTCCGGAAACCGTTCCCGGCCGGAGACGCGAAGCCCCGGAAGGCGGTGCGGACTCCAGCCCCCGCTTCGAAACATAGCCGAGTTCCCGGACGGCTCCGTCCGGACCGACTGCCCGCAGTACTGCCGTAATGTCATAGAGATCCTCCCACAGGCACTGCTCATGGGATGTGATGCGGCTCGGCATCGCCACCTCGATCACGCAGGTCCGGCATTCCGGCGGGTTTTCACGGTATCTTCTCTGCTCCGCAACGGACTTCCGGTATGCCTCGCCGGAGGGGGAAGTCCCGGCAGCCGGCACGGGATGCTTCCGGAGAATCCGTTCCGCGCTCTGCGCGTCTTTCGCAACCAGTGCGGCCGCCACCTGCCAGGGCGCGAGCGAATCCAGGGTTTCCGGATCGGGCTGTCCCGGGATCCGGAAAAAGCGGCAGTCCGCCAGTTTTCCTTTCCGGATCCGGAAGAGCGCTTTCGTCCGCCTGCCTGTGCAGTTGGAAAGGAACATGACGCCGTATGTCTCACGCTGCGCGGTCAGAAGGGTGTGCGCCACCCCCTTTTCCCGTTCGAAAAAGCCGGCGGAGTTGTAATCGGTGTAAAAGCCGAAGCCGCTTCCCGAACCGAGCAGGGAATAACCGTGAAGCAGCGAAGCGAAATTGCGGTCGTTGATCCCGGGAACCGGAGGATGTTCCAGCGAGGAGGATGCGATCTGCTTTCCAAGCGGAATATGCGGGACCTCGCCGTGCGCCGCGAGAAACGGGATCATTTTCTCCGACCCGTATTCCGGAAACGCCGCGGTCCAGACGGTGCCCGGAGACGCCGCAGCCATCGTGAAATACTCATGCTCCACCCGTCCCCGGATCAGAATTCCGCGTTCCCCTTCTCCGGACACATAACCGTCAAAAAAGCCGGAGGCAATCCCCGAATAACAGGGGCCCGTATGCACATAAAGCAGACCGTCCGGACCGACTCTGCACCGCAGCGCCTCGAACGCCCGGTAATACTCCCGGAACGCGATGCGCCCGCCGGGATAGTTTTCATCCCCCGGCGCGGCGGCGTAGCCGAAAGGACTGCCGTAATCCAGATAAAGCCCGTCGAAATCCTTCTTCAGCCAGCGGTCAAACCATGCGGCCGCATCCTCCCGGACGCTGATCTCATTGCCGCGCGCATAGAGCGCCACGCGGATTCCGCGCTCATGAAGTTTCCCGATGATGCGGCGGAAACGCTTCTCGTCGTAAGGGATTCCGTTGTTCTGCGTGTCAATGCGCCAGCAGTCGTGAAGGATCACGAGATCCGCGCCGGACTCCGCGAGCGCGCGAACTTCCGTCTCATCCGGAAACCGCTGAAAGTTGTCGATGTAGTGATAGATGGTCATCGGACGGTGCCGCCGCATCGTCCGGGCGGGGCGGAACGTGAAGCCCCAGCGGTTGCGCCAATGCAGCGGACGGGCGTTTCCGCTTTCGGTGTTTTTCTGGAAATTCCACTCCAGCATCATGCGGTCCTTCTCCATTCCGATCGACGAACACGCCCGGGATTCCGCCCGGTTGAAGAGCGTGTTGTTTCCTTCCAGGAAGAACTCGCAGTACAGGGAGGGTCCGTGATCCCGCACGGCGTTGAAACCTGCGTTCGCAAAAAGCTCCCGTTCAAAAACGCGCTTTTCCCCGCGCGGCAGGAACCGCTCCGGCGGCGCAGTCTGAATCAGCGTGGCGTCAACCGCTTTCGGGAAAAGCGTATTCGACCAGTGCAGATCCTGAAACGCGGTGAAGTCGAGGGGAATCCGGAGCTTGCAGTCGCACAGCGGGGGGACGTCCAGCGTGCTGTAGAAGAGAAACATGTCGCAGAAGGTCGTTCCCGTGTCGCAGAACTCCCATTGCAGGGAGAGCGAGAGATCGTTCCGTTTTTTCCCGCTCTCCGCTTCGATCCACGGAATTTTCGAAAACGCCAGGATATGCGCGGATTCCGTCCGGTAGCGGCGCGGGGGAATCGCTCCGGAAAGAGTCGGGACAAGCAGCGTTCCGTCCCCGTCGCGGAGAGAAAGAAAAGGCCGATGCACATTCCACGCCTCAAGCCGTCCGCCGTCCGATTCCGTCAGCGTGAGAGAAGCGGGGAATCCGCCGCATTCCTCCGTGAAAAGAAATTCCTGAAATGCGGCTTTCACCTTAAACTTTCTCATATTTCACCTCGAAGGGAGGATCCTCCGTCAGGGTCTGGCGATAGGCGCAAAGCGTGTAATCGCGCAGATTTTCCAGCTGGCGGATCTTCCAGTGCAGATGCCATGCGCCGCCCTGATAGTCCGAGCGGGGCTCCCAACCCAGAATGGAGTCGTTTTCCGCGACGGGCAGCGCCCGCTCCACATTCTTCATCTCTTCGCCGATCAGCGCATGCATCTCGTCCAGAATCCCGTTGGCGACGGCGAAATCATTTTCGATCTCCAGTCTCCGGTTGAGAATGAACCACTGCTTGGCATGAATCGTCGTGGTCATCGCGCAGCGGAAATAGATTCCGACGCCGAGCATTTTTTCCGCGCCGGCCCGCTTTTCCGGGGGCGCGGCGGCGACAGCCTGCTCCATGAGAGCAATCCCTTCATCCCAGATTTTCATGGCCGCGGGCAGGATCCGGAGATCCTCGTGCAGGGTTCTGCCGCATGCCGAACCGCCGTGCACGTGCTCGGGATAATAATCCGGATGCATCATGCGCGATCCGCAGATGCTCTGCGGGGTGCTAGGATAGCGCATATGCTGTTCAACATGCGGATACAGATACGGCAGAAACACGAAGGGATATGCCGCTCCGACGCGCATCGGCCCCGCCTGATCGCCGAAATTCGGCGCCCACCGGGAAATCGCCTCGCTCCATTTCTCCCATGCCCGGACGGCAAGCGGACCGCCGGCGGGACCGAAATCACGCACTGCGATTTTCGCAAGGATTTCATTCAGGTCCGTTTCCGGACTCCAGAAGCTCCATTTCGCGCATTCGCTGACAACGGAGGGATACCAGCCGTAGTGATGGCACTCCATCAGTCCCGAAAGGTTCCAGTCCCTTCTCGCCTTGTGCATGTTCCCGAAGCGGCGGAACCACTGCTGCGGGACCGGTTCATACGGACAGACGCCGTTGTCCCATGTGCGCCCCGCCGTGTTGGTCATGGAATAGAGCCTTACGCCCGCTTCGGCGGCGGCCTCCGCCTCGACGCGGAACATCCGGCTCGGTCCGGGAAACGTGATGGAATAATCGCACTGCATGGCAGTGTGATTCTCGAAGCGGCGCTGTTCATACATTTCAAAGGTGACGAGCAGCGAGGCGTCCTTCGGATAATTGAGGATCATTTCCCGCTGCGGTTCCGCGGGCGCGCGGCCGAATCCGTAGGTCCAGAACACCACATCCGCTTCGGGATTGTAGCGCCGGCAGGCTTTTTTGACGGCGTTCACCCACTGGGGATAATCGGAGCAGGGCCACCAGCCGGAACCGCTCTTGTGTCCGCAGATTCCCTGCGTGTATTCATTGGTCCCTTCGGTGGTTTTGTGCGCATTCGCCCGGGGATCCCGGGTCGGAAATTCGCACGACTCGCTGACCAGAATGATTCCCTTCGCTTCGGGGGAATGGCGGAACAGCGCGCCGAACCGGGAATCGAAAAATGCGTCCGCATCGCTCTCGTCCGGATGCTTGTAGCCGTCCAGATAGCTGTAGAAATAGGTGTCGAGCCCGTAGAGCAGAGCCCGGTGGATGATGTCGTTGAAATCAAGCGGCCCCTGACGGGTCATGTCGGGACCGGTCGCGAAAATCAGAATCGCATCGAATCCGGCATGCGCAATCGCGGAGAGCTGGGAATCGGGGAACTGATCCAGGCCGTAACCGGAATGCACCATGCGCGGCGAAAAGAGCGGAGCGCGCCGGACGGGTTTTTCCGTGTGTTCCAGGGCGGGAAGCTCGCGCAGGTTCATCAGGTCTTCCAGATAGTAAAGACCCTGCTGCACGCCGATCCAGGAATCGCCGCGGACGACGATCCGGTCCGGCGCGCACTCATAAACGTAGGCGCGGGACTTTCCCGTTCCGCCGCTCTGCAGCTGAATCACGTTGCATTCCCTGCCCTCCGCCGTGATCCGCAGGGAAAGATTCATGCTGGTAAAAAGATAGTCCTGAAAATCCAGCGCGGCGCGTTTCACGCCGTCTTCCGCGGAAACGGGGAGACGAATCTCCCAGGTCTCATCAAGAAGCGTTTCGTTTTCGCGAAGCGGCGCGGCACATGTGCTGCGCCGTCCCGGGCGGTGCACCTGCTCCAGAAATTCCCGGAACTGATAAGGACGTTCTTTTTTCATAATTCTCTTTTTGATCCTTGATAAAGTTAAATGTCCCTCAACTCAAGCACGGTTTCCCTGCCTCCCAGGAAGGCCCGGGCGGAAAGAGCCGTTTTTTCCGCGGAACGGAGAATCGCCGCGCATTTCCCGTGAAAGGCGTTGACATAAGGAAGATGGAATTCCTTTGTGCCGGTCGGGTCGCCAGCGTCCGCCGCAAGAATGACGGACGGACTCTCAAAGGAGATTCTGTCTCCCGCGTCCGGACAGATCACGCCGGAACGGTCCACGACGGAAACGGTGACAAATACAAGTTCACCGCAGCGTTCCGCCTCGCCGACGAGATGATCCGGCTCTCCCGCGGTCCGCACCACACTTTCCATCAGGACATTTCCGTTCCGGTCCAGAGCCTTCGCCCGGAGTTCCCCGGGTTCATAACGCACGCTCTTCCAGACAAGGCGGTAGCGTCCGAGAAGTTTTTTCGGACTTTTCGCGCGCACGCCCTGCGAAACGCCGTTGACAAACAGTTCCACCCGGTCAAAGCTCGTATAACACTGAACCGGGAGAATGTTCCCTTCCCGTCCCGGCCAGGTCCAGTGCGGCATCAGATGCAGCACATTCTGGCTTGTCCAGCGGGAACGGTAAAGATACACACGGTCCTTCGGAATGCCGCAGAGATCGAAAATTCCGTAATAGGAGCTTCTGGAAGGCCATTTATTCTGGTAGGGGGTGGGTTCTCCGAGATAATCGAATCCGGTCCAGACGAACTCGCCCATGACAAAGGGGTTGTCGTCCTGACCCTTGAATTCATGATCGGGCACCGTCCCCCCCGCCGAACAGCAGAGGTCGAAGCTGTCGACCTGAAGATTGTCCTTTCTTTCGAGCTCCTCGAAGAACCGGTCGGAATATTCCCCGCGGCTGCTGAGCGTCGAAGCGCTTTCCGAAGAATAGATCGGAGCATCCGGGAAATTATGATGGTAGACGGAATAGATATAGGGTTTGTAGTTGAAGCCTTTCACATCCACATCGTCGAACAGACCGCCGCGGATGCTGTCGTCGCCGTTGTTGAGTCCGGCCGTCGTCGGACGGGTGGGATCCTCGTCATGGCAGATCGCGCACAGACGCCGGGTCATTTCCGGCCCCTCCGGAACATACTGCTCGTCAATCTCGTTGCCGATGCTCCACATGATGACGCTCGGATGGTTGGCGTCGCGCCGGATCATATCCCGGAGATCGCGTTCCGACCATTCGTCAAAGTAAAGATTGTAGCCGTTCGGACATTTCGGGAGCTTCCATTCATCAAACGCCTCGCAGAGCACCAGAAACCCGAGCTCGTCGCACAAATCGAGAAATTCCGGATCCGGCGGATTGTGAGAAGTCCGGATCGCATTGCATCCGATTCCCTTGAGCTGGAGGAGACGATGACGCGTCGCGTCGCGGTTCACAGCCGTGCCCAGCGGCCCCAGATCGTGATGCAGACACACGCCCTGGAACTTCAGGGGTGTGCCGTTGATGAGGAAACCGCGAACCGAATCAAACACCGTATCGCGCAGTCCGAACCGGATTTCCCGTTTTTCCTCCCCGAGTTCCAAAACAAGGCGGTAGAGATGCGGCGTGTCCGGATGCCAGAAAGAGGGATTCTCAATCCGGAAAGCGCTGGAGAAATCCGTCGTTCCCTCCATGGTTTCGCCGAATACGGGCGATCCGTCCGGCGCGGAAACGGAAATTCTCAGATGCGCCGTTTCCTTTTCCGGGTTGTGAACCCGGACCGTCACGCGGACACTGCCGCCCTCCGTGCGGACCCGCACCCCCCAGTGTTCGATATGGACACGCCCGGCAGTCACAAGACGGACATGCCGGTAGATGCCGCCACCCGGATACCAGCGGCTGGCCTGCGGATAATTCTCCGCCTCCACCGCAAGAACATTCTCTCCGGGATGCACAAGTTCCGTGAGATCAACGGCAAACGACGAATAACCGTAAGGCCGTCCTCCCGCATATTTCCCGTTGCAGTAGACTTTCGAGTTGGCCATGATGCCGTCGAATTCCACCCGGACATGCCCGGGAAGCTTCTCCCCCATCAGGAAGCGTTTCCGGTAGAATCCTTTCCCGACATGCGGCAGTCCGCCCGTTCTTCCGGGAAGGGTGTAATGATAGGAACGGTTCCCGGCGGCATCCAGGACCGTGATCTCCGCATCGTTCTGCGGAGAAAAGGGCCCGCGGATCGCCCAGTCATGCGGCACATCAACGCTCTCCCATGCGGAGTCGTCGAAATCCGGCTGTTCAAATCCTTCAGTGATGCTTCGCGTAAAACGCCAGTCCCGTTCCAGATTGTTGTCCATGAGAATCTCCTGTTTCATGAAAATTGTTCTTCTGTCCGCTCGCCCGGTCTCCGGAATTCCGAATTTCCGGTCCGCGCCCTTACAGTATGATTTTTTGGAGAAATAGCAAGTCTCCATTGCAAAAATCATCCTATTTTCCCATACTGAAAAGAGGGCTCCCGTCCCTTCGGAAAAGACTCCGCGCGAGCACGAAGCAAGACTTCTATTCCCCCTGAATGGCCGATTTCATATCCGCGGGAATCATCTCGTCGATTGTCACGAAACGGCTCTGCTCGGCGGACGAGCGCATCGCCGCGAATCCAAGCGCCTCCGCGGTAAACGCCTGCTCGACGGTGGTGAACGGCGCGGACGCCTTTCCGCACATCAGATCCAGGAAGTGACGCGCGACATAAGGTCCTCCGTTGTAATGGATCTTGTTGAAGTATTCAAACGTGGAGGTTTCCACCGTGCCTTTGCCGTCGAACGGGAAGAACTTGACCTCCCCGAGGTAGCGCTCCTCCTTCGCGAGCGTGATGTAAAGCGCTCCTTTCGTGCCGACGATCTCATACAACCGGGTATGGCCGGGCATATCGCAGAAATAGGTATGGCTGTAAGTGCCGAACACGCCGCCGGACATCCGGATCAGGCAGGCTTCGTTGTCCGGCACATCCACTTCCTTGGCAAACACACAGAGCTTGTTGAGAATGCTCACGTCCCGGATCCCCGCGGAGCTGATGCGCCCGAGATTCGCATGCGGGCATTCCTGGGCGTCCGGGCAGTCAAGGCAGGTCAGGTCGTCCGGCTTCGTTCCGCCGACCACATGCTGGGCGGAAAGCATCGACACAGCAAGCGGCTTCGCCCCGGTCAGATAGAGCATCACGTCAAGATCGTGCGTCGCCTTTTCGATCATGTGTCCCCCGCCTCCGCGCTGCGTCCTGCGGAAGGTGTGGAACATGCCGATTCCCGTCCGCTGGGAGAATTCGAAGGAACAGATCCTGCCGAGCTTTCCCTGTTCGATCAGTTCGCGCGCCTTCCGGATCACCGGCGCGTAACGCATGACATGATCCACGACGATCGGAGCGGGATATTTCCGTGCGAAACGGACGATCTCCGCGATTTTCTCCAGAGAAGTGTCAAGCGGTTTTTCAATCAGAACCGGAATCGAGGCGCCCTCCATCTTGCGCAGATTCTCCAGATGCGTGAAGTTGGGAGAGGCGATGATCACGCCGTCGGGCGACGCCTTGCTCAGAAGCTCCTCCACCGTCGCAAAGCGCGGAATTCCTTCCATGCCGTTCCATTCACATCCGCGCCGGTACATGAGATCATCCGGTTCCACGACGCCGCAGACTTCAATTCCGCCGTGCGTCGCCTCGTAAAATTCGAGTCCGTGACGTTTCCCCATTTCGCCGAAACCGATGATGCCGATCCTTTTTTTCATTTGTGCAGCACTCCTTTGCAAATTCGTTCCGCATTATAATTATATTAGAGAATCTCACCTTTGGCAATTGCCTTTTTTTGCATTATCGGGAAAATATATTGCAGGAAAAGGCCATCCCGCTTGAAAAAGTTCTTTCTCCGCGCTATGATATCCGGAAAACACAGGAGGACCAGAATGGCGGAAAGGCGTCCGGGCGGCGAGTTCCGGAAACAGTGCAACATTTCGAAATCCTATCATGAGGAGTTCCTGATCTGCCGGAACCGCGTCGATCAGTTCCAGGGCAACGCCATCTATCTGAACGCCTACGGGGAATCCCGGATCGCGCCCGGCGGCGTGACCAGAATGACCTGCCAGGGAAAAAGTTTTTTCTCGCAGTGGTGCATTGAACTGATTGAGGAAGGCAGCGGCGAATTCATCAGCCGCTCCCTGAGAGAGCCGCTGCAACCGGGCTCGCTCTGCATCATACGGTCCGACATGATGGCGGAAATTCATGCGGCGCCGGACACTCCGCTGTTCAAACGGGTGCTCATGGTGGAAAAATCCTCTCTCGTCTCCCTGCTCTGCATGCATGATTTCAGCAGGGAAAATGAAGTGCTCCGCCTGACGGAGCCGAAACGCATCGAGAACATCTATGATGAAATCAAGCGGATCTGCTGCGAAGGAGGCGGCGACCTGCAGATGCGCCTGTCGGTTCTGGTGTACCGGTTTTTTCTTGAAATCAGCCGCCAGCGGCATCCCTGGAACCGGAAACGCACGCTTCAGTCGCTCCTGCGCCGGATCCTTTCCAATCCCGCGGAAGATTACTCCAGGGAAAACATGGCGCGGATGCTCGGCGTGAACATCCGGACGCTGACCCGGCGCTTTTCGGATGCGGTGGGCTGCTCTCCGACGAACTTTGTCATTCAGGCCCGCATGCGGAGCGCCTGCGAACTCCTGGAGTCCGGCGCCCTGCCCGTTCACATGGTCGCGGAAGCCTGCGGCTATCAGAGCACCGCTTTTTTTTCCCGGGAATTCCGGAAATATTCCGGCATGACGCCGCGGGAATACAGGGAAAAGCAGGGAGCATCCAGGACGGACCTTCATGAGGAAAAACCGTAATTGAACCGCCCCGGGACGCTCCCGTGAAAGGAAAACGCGGCGGCAACCTCTTCTCATTCCAGATTCAGGCGGACTCCGGTCAGCGCGGCGGCCCGCTGCAGCTCCCGGACGGAAGCCTCCGGGAGCGGAACCCCGTTTGCGCGCGCGTCCGCTTCCCGTTCAAACTCCAGTTCGCCGGGATACAGAGTGCGTTCGGCGTCCGGCGCGACCGGAGAGCGTTTCAGTTCGTCAATCATGGCGTCCACACGGGCGCGGAAACGCTCCGCGCCGCCGAAGAAAGCCGGATTCAGGGCAAGGAAACAGTGTCCGGTGTCGGCATCCCGCCCGGGAAGCGTATTCCAGGAATGAACGCCGGAAAGCAGTCCGGAAAGTCCGAGGACACCGGTCATCAGCTCCACCATGATTGCGAAACCGTATCCCTTGTGCTCCGCGAACGGAAGCATGATGCCGCCGTTGTAAATATCCTGCGGATCCTCCGTCGCCTCGCCTTTCGCATTCAGAATCCAGCCGCGCGGAATTCTGCGCCCCTCCCGCGCCGCGATTTCGATCTTCCCGCTGGCGACCTTGCTCATGCAGACGTCGAACAGAACGGCCCGGTGCCGCGCGCCGGGCGCCGCATAGGCAAACGGATTGTTCCCGATGACGGAGGCCGCGCCGCCCGGGGCGGCGATCAGCGGAACCGTGTTGCTCATGGAAAACGTGAGAAAACCGGCCTCGGCGCCGCGCATCGCATAATAACCGGCGGCGCCGTAGTGATCGCTGTGGTTGACCGTCACCACCGTCACCGGCTGTTTCTCCGCGCGTTTCAGAAGAAGCTCCAGCGCCTTGACGGAAGCCGGAATGCCGAGGCCGCCCGCGGCGCTGACCTGAACCGCGCACGGCGTGTCATTCAAAATCTCAAGATCGGCGGACGGTCTGATCCCTCCGGCGCGGATACAGTCGATATAACGGGCGCTCCGTACGACACCGTGAGAATGAACTCCCCGCATGTCTGTCGTAACCAGCACTTCGGCAAGCATTTCCGCATCTTCCGCGGGTACCCCCGCCCGGATGAAAATTTCTCTGCAGGCGTCATGCAGACGCGATACGTTGAAGCGACTCATTTTTTCTGCTTTCTCCGTTTTTCCGATATCCTGATGAATCTTATCTCTTTCATTTCCTTTGCTATAAGATAAGAGGCAGGAAAACTTTTGCAACGAATCGGAATATCATAATTCTGATAAAAAATTATACTTTTTTGCATCACAATCCGCAGAGGCGGGCCGCAGGTCTCCTGGCGTCCATGCGTTTCTTTTGCGGATCGCAGCCGCATGGCAGGGCGATATCCCGGAAAATATCCCGGATGGCAGTTTTTTTCTCTTGAATCTGGGCGCAGACCGGATATTTTACCTTTTGAAAAAACCGCGGACACCGGAGAGACATCGGAGATGAAAAGAAAAATATTGATCGCGGCAGCCGTCATTACCGCCGCGGCCGCCATTCTTGCGGTAAAACGCTTTCTCGTTGTTTCTGACCAGGAGAGGAAAGTCTACGGACAGCCCGAAGCGGCGGTTTCCTCCGCGGAACTGGAAAATGCCGACCTCGTCCGAATCGCGACTCGCGGACTCCGCGACCGCGGAATTGAAACGAAATGCGTCATGGTGAAGCTGGACGGTGCTTTCCCGGACGGCTCGCGCAAAGTCATCCTGGTATTGAAGAACGGGCGCGAAATGAAAGGCCGTCTTTACAGGGAACGAAACCGTCTGAAGATTGCCGCGGATGTCATCAGCATGTTTGAACAATAAGCACAGGAGGCAGAAAAATGCGTTCGGCGATGAAACGAAGGATGTATGCCATGTTCGCCGCGTTCTGCGCGCTCGTCTTCGCAGGAGCGGAGGCCGCGGGAACACGGGAGACGGAAAAGAAAAAGGCGGAACCGCCCGCCATGAAAATCGCGGTGCTGGATTTCACCTGCATCGACCTGACCGGTCAGAAGCTGCGCCTTGTCAGGAACCGCCCCGTCAACACGGATTACAGGGGAATTCTCAGCAGCGCGGACCGTCAGAGCATCGACGACAGGATGCAGGGATTCGTACGGATGCTGGATGCAAGATTCGCCGGAACCGCCGCAATGGCCGGCATTCGGCGGGATCTGCGGGAAAGCGAACGCGACCGGGCGGAACGCGAGGCGCTGGCGAAGAAAATATTGAATTCGAAACAGCGCCCTCTCGTCATCGGAGCCGAATATATGACCGCCTCTCTCGGAGAATATCCGGAAATCTTTTCCCTGGCAAACCGGGAGGGGATTGAATCCGCGCTGAAATCTCTCGACTTCGGGCGCGCCCAGACCGCGGAGGATGCGGACCGGAGAATCCGGGAATTCATGGAAAAAAGCGGCGCCACCCACATTTTGACAGGAACTGTCGCCGACCTGAAAACCGAACATAAGAAATTCTCCGGCTACGGCGTCAGGACCGACAGGGTTGTTTATTCTCTGGATGTGCTGGTGAAACTCATCGACCTGAAAACCAGTCAGATCGCGTTTTCCGGCGTTTTCACCGGAGAACTATCGCAAATGAACACGAAATTTGCGCAGACAATCAATGATTCGCTGTTTCAGGATCTGATGAAGGACGCCGTCAAACAGGCCGCGGAGACGATGAGCAGACGCTTTGCGGCAGACGGAAAATAAACGGAAAGAGGTGTCGAATATGTGGAAATCATTCCTGTTTCTCGGAATCTTCGCCGTCTGCGCCGGACTGGGCGCCGCGCCGAAGGAAAAAATAGCCGTCTCGGCGGACAACCGCGCAAAGCTCTCCGAAGACGAGATGCAGACGCTGACCGGCCGGATCGAGGCGAAGCTTAACGGAAAATACAATGTTGTGACACGCTCGGCGCTGGAGGCGATTCTCCAGGAGAATCAGTTCCAGACCGAATCCGGACTGGTGGACAATCGCGCCACGCTGGCGCGCTTCGGAAAAATTTCCGGCGTGAATCTGCTTCTTCACTGCGCAATCGGAAAACTCGGGAACACATACACGGCATCCTTCCAGCTTGTGAACTGTTCCACCGGCGAGGTCGCGCCGGAAGGGAAAGCCGTTGTCGACGCCGGCAGTTTCCCGCAGCTCGTGGCCCGCCTGGACATCGCCCTCGGCAAAATGGGGCTCCTGGCAGGGGAACAGAAAAGCGTGACGCCGCGTCTTGCGGTCCTGCCGGTGAAAGTCACGGGAAAGAACATCCCGGCGGCGGATGCGGCGGCATTCGGCACAAAGCTGGCGGGCTCGCTCCGGAAAAGCGGCGCTTTCGAGCTTCTGGAACGCGCCGATCTCGACAAGATTGTCCGGGAATCGAAAATGGTCGATTTCGCTCTCGCCGACAGCGGACAGTATGCGAAAATCGCACAGCTTTCGGTCGCCGATGAGATCCTCGTCCTGAACCTCAGGAGGCTGGAAAACAACCGGATCGCAAGCGCCACGCAGATCGCCGGGACCAGTTCGCGCATTGTTTCCAGCGTGCAGGCGGATTTCAAGATTCTGGAGGTGAAGACCGGAAAAGTCACCGCCTCCGGGGATTTCAAGTTCACGATGCGCTCCACGGAAATTCCCGCTTCGGAAAAACGCGACTGGACGGCGGCGGACTACACCAACGCGCTGCTTGACCGCGCCGTCGCCGCTCTGACCGGCGAAATTCTCGAACAGGTCGATCCCGTGCTTGTCGCCGGAGTGGACGGCGGCAGAATCTATCTGACGCGCGGTTCCCTCGGCGGCGTAAAGCCGGGAGATGTCTACCAGGTGTATGTCAAAAGCGCAGCAGTTGTCCATCCCGTGACGAAAAAAGTGATCGGTCAGGCGGAAAAAATGGTCGGCGTCATCCGGGTGACCGGCGTCCAGCCGGAGCTGAGCACAGCGTCGATTGTCAGCGGGAAAGCGGCGGATTTCACGGTCGGCGCGTTCTGCCGCAGGCAGGCGGAAACGCCGGAAGCGGCGCCTCCGCCCGCCTATCCGATGGCACAGTAGGGAAAGGGCTGTCATGAAGCGAATCGCTCCGATGACACGGATTGCCGCATGCTGCTCGGCGGGGGCGGCGCTGCTGTTCGCCTCCGCCTGCACCACGGTCTACACCAGGTCCGATCAGGAACGTGTCGCGGATCTTTACTATTCCGGCCGTCTGGACGAGGCTGCAAAAGAGACCGCGGCGATGAGCGATGCCGTGCACGGGGAAACAACCGGCAATGCGCTGCTCTGGCACATGGAGGCGGGAGCGGCAAACATGGACGCCGGAAAATATGACGATTCCCTGCGCTTTCTGCGCCGCGCTGAAAAACTGCTCTATCTGCACGATTCGCAGGGGAAACTGCGTCTGCATGCGCCGGGGAAAGCTGCATACAGCGGCTTCCGGAGCGACCGGATTCTTCTGGGAATGTTCAAGTTCTTCGACTATCTCGCGGCAGACAACTTCGAGGACGCGCTTGTGGAAATCCGGCGCATGCGCCAGAGCCAGTATCGTTTCCTCCTGAAGGATGCGGACAAAAACATGCTCGAATACAACCGGAAAAATGCCGGACGGGATGTGCCGCCCTACCGGATGAAAACCGGAATTTTCGACGACAAGACCTGCAATTCCGCATTCGGGCTCGTCAAGGTGCTCCCGGATTATCAGGAATACAACAAGCTGCGCCGGCCGGTTTACAGCGCCATGTTCCACTCCCTCGCCTTTTATCTTTCGGCGGTCGCCTACTGCTGGGACAACGACTGGGACGAGGCTGCTGTGGATCTGAAATATCTCTATGCCATGCAGCCGGAAAATGAACTGATCCGCCGGGATTACGCGACGGTTCTGAAGCTTATTGACGAGCCGCTGCCGGACGGATTGAAGAAGGCCGCGCCATGGAATTATTCTCTCTGCGACAATATTGTCCTCGTCATCGCGGCAGACGGGCGCGCCCCGGGCTGGACCGCCCGTTCGGTCTCCTTTCAGATCCCCGGCATGGTTCCGGCGCAATGGCGGTTTCCGATTCTCGAAAAACTGCAGAACCCGCCAGCAAACACGATTGCGGTGTCGGCGGATGGCAGAACCGTCCCGCTCTCGCCTCTGGCGGACCTTTACGAAATTTTCAATGACGAGTACTGGCAGATGACCATGCCCGACATGCTCCGGAACGCCGTCGGCGCCATCCGTGCCCAGACGCAGGCGCATACGGCGGCGAAAGCCTCGCTTGCCACGGCGCTCGCGGCACCCGATTCCGCGGCGAAGCCGCTTGCCGTGGCGGCGGCCGCCGCTGCTGTTGCAGCCACAAAAAGCATCTCCATGGACGATTCCGACTGGCGGCGCTGGGCGACGGTCCCGCGGCGTTTTCTTGCGGCGCATTTTCCAATCCCGAAGGACCGGACGGTCAAGCTCTCCTTCGGGCAGGCGAAGACGGTGACGCTCAGGCCGGAAACGCACCGAGCGGTCATCTATCTGCGGAACCTGAACGGCAGCTGTGTTCCGCATGTCTGGGAATCCAGCGATTAAAGGAGAATTTTTCTTATGCTGAAAGGAACGCTTTTCATTTTGCTCCCGCTTCTTCTGACTTCCTGCGGAACGACAGCGCATCTGATTGAAGTCGGCTCCGACGAGGAACTTACGACCATCAGCTCCATCGACCCGCGCGACTGGCAGAAAGCGGCCGCCGACAGCATCGCCTCCCTGCTGGAATCCGGTACGCTGAAGCGTCCGGACGGACGGAAGAACGTAGTCATGATAAGCCGGATCCGCAACTATACGCTCCAGCATCTGGAGTCGCGGCTCCTCACGGCGAAAATGCGCCAGGCGATTCTCGCCTCCGGCCAGGCGATCGTGACTTCCGCCATCGGCAACAGCAGCAATGTCGATCTCGCCGTAAGAAGGATCCGCGACAAGGAATACGACGATCTCTTCAACCAGGCCACCGTCCAGAAGCGCGGGACCGTGATCGGCCCGGATCTGAGCCTTTCCGGTTCGATCACGCAGCAGACCGCCGTGCAGGGACGGACCGAGGAGAGCTATTTTGTCTTCCATCTTGTCCTGACCGACCTGAAAACCGGACTCGCTCTCTGGGAAAACAATGTGGAGATCGCCAAACAGGGAACGCATTCCATTTTCGAATAAGAACACTGAAACTGCATCTCCGACTGTTGCAGAAACCGATTCGCCGTTTATATTATAAGCAGGAATATGGAAAATATAAATTCTCAGAAATTCAGAAACAGGATTGGACGGAAGCCATGAAATTATTCAGAATGACGGCAGCGCTGGCCTGCGCTGCGGCACTGTTCGCAGCCGCCGGCTGCGGGGAAAAGCAGGACGACGGAAAAATCAAGGTCGCGATCTCGATTCCGAGCGCGGATCACGGCTGGACGGGAGGTGTCGTCTGGTGGGCGGAACAGGTCAAGCGCGAAATGGAAGCGAAAGATCCGGGCGTCAGGATCCTCATATCCACGGCCAGGGACTCCGCGGAACAGGTCAGCAAGATTGAAAACATGCTGGTGCAGGATGTGGACGCCCTCGTTCTTCTGCCGCAGGAACCGGCGCCGCTGACCGGCATCTGCGAACAGGCTGTGAAGAAGGGGGTCTATCTCGTCGTGGTGGACCGCGGACTGACAAAGGATGTGCAGAATCTGACGATCGCGGGAGACAATGCCGGATTCGGACGCACCTGCGCGGAGGAAATGGCAAAGCAGCTCGGAGGAAAAGGAGACATTCTCATCATGGAGGGCATTCCGTGCGAGGTGAACACGCTCCGGGTCGACGCATTCAAAGAGGTCATGAAAAAATATCCCGGCATCCGCATTCTGGAATCCCAGACTTCCTACTGGAGCACGGAAAAAGGCCTGAAGCTGATGGAAAACTTCCTCCAGAAATATCCGAAAATCGATGCGGTCTGGGCGGGGGATGACGATGTGCTGCTCGGCGCGTTGAAGGCCTACGAGGAGTCCGGACGCAGGGACATCAAGCTCATGATCGGAGGCGGGGGCTCCAAAACCGTCGTAAAGAAAGTGCTGGACAAAGATCCCCTGGTTCCCTTCAACGTGACCTATCCCCCGCGGATGATCGCCTACGGCGTCGAATATGCCGTCGCGCATCTCAAAGGGAAACCGAAAACCGGAGAAAAACGCGTCACCATTCCCGCGGATGTGATTACGCCGAAGAATGCAAAGTTCTTCTACTATCCGAATTCGATTTACTGATCCCGCGGAACACTTCCCGCGCATTTCCCCGATACCGGGGAATGTCGCAGAAAAACATGAGGGGCTGACATGACGGGACATCACGCCGACGGGCGGAAACGCGGACTCTTCGGTACAATCCTGGAGTTCTGCGTATCCCTGTTCCGCAGCCGCCGCGCGCGAACGGCGCGGAAGTTCCGGGAGGCGGTTACAAATCTGCCCGAATTTCTCAACTGCGGCGAAATACGGCTTGTGCGCATGACGAATGCGGCGGCGGACCACTACCGGAAGTTCTTCCTCTGGAAAGACCGGGAGCATACCGGAAAGCGCTGGATCGAAGCGCCCGACGATGAGCTGAAAGCACTGCAGCGGCGTATTCTCAGGCTGTTTTACCTTCTGGCGCCCTCCCCTTACACACACGGGTTCACCATCGGGCGCGGCATCGTCAGCAACGCCGGGATCCATACAGGGAAAAAATACGTAATCAAACTGGACCTAAAAGACTTTTTCCCTTCCGTCACGGGAACAATGATCCGGCGCGAGCTGTGCGATTCCGGCATCCTCACGAAGGAAAACAGCAGAGAGATGGAAATTCTGCTGAAACTCTGTCTGCTGGAGGACCGTCTCCCGCAGGGAGCGCCGACCAGCCCCGCGCTTGCGAATCTTGTCTGCCGCAAGCTGGATTTCATTCTGGCGAAATTCGCCCGCCGCCACGGCATGCAATACTCCAGATACGCCGACGACCTTGCCTTTTCCTGCGATTCGGACGGCTGCTTCCGTCTGATTCCCGTCATCCGGAAAATCATCGGGCAGTACGGATTCCGGGTGAACGACCGGAAAATCAATGTGCTGAAACGCCATCAGCGGCAAACCGTCACGGGACTTGTCGTCAATCATGCCGGCATGACCTCCGTCCCGCGGAGAAAGCGTATGAAACTCCGCGCCTGCCTGCACCGGATCGCGACGGGAAAAATGGCTCTGAGCGAAGCCGGCTATGCGAAACTGAAAGGACATGTTTCCCTGATCCGCATGGCAAATCCGCGGCAGGGACTCTATTTCCGGAAACAGCTTGAAATCATCGAAAAAATGCGCTCCGGCGCTTGCATCCCGGGGAAAGCGCAGTATAATGAGGCGGAAAGGTTTTGATCCTGGCGAAGCATCTTCGCCGTTCAATTGATGTTCCTCTTCAATTTCACCGGCTCGAATAGGATGCTCCTATTCGCAGTCTGCGACTGCCGCCGCTGTCAAGAAAACCTTTCCGGGCTCCTGCCCCGCACAAGGGGCGGGAGCCTTTCCGCAGCGCAATCCCGCCGTTGCGGCACAACCTGCCGGCGGCGGCATCTCCGCTGTTCCGGAAGACCGGCGGAAAACCTTACAGAACGGATCCGCAGCAGCCGCCCCCTGCGGATTGCGCCCCATGCGCAGACTGAAGATTGCCCAGAAGATTTCCTGTCTTCATGATGGTATTGGAAACGCATGTCCGAGGATTGATTTCCCCTTTCAGGCAGGCGGAAAGCTCGCGGCCGAAAACCGTAAATACCGGACGCATGTGTGTAAAGTCAAACTGGGGACAGGCATTTTCGATAGTCTGCCGGATCAGATTGGATTCCGAAGCAGGCAGAGAGTCCAGACGGGACCGCACTCCTTTCAAAGTCGGCATGTCGAAGTCGCAGGACAACTGGAACTGGGATCTTTTCTGGAAAAGGAAACGCAGCCATTTCCACGCGGCTTCCATTTCGGCATCGCTGCGGATTCCGCTACGGAAAATGCCTGCGGAAAAATTCCCCAGGACGGAAACACTCTCCGTCCGGCCGGGGTCCGGCGGAATGCGAAAGAGCCTGAAGTTGCGTTCCATGCAGATATTCTGCGAGATTGTCCACGGCCGCAGAGTGGAAGAGAGGAATATCCCGCATTTCCCCAGCATGAACAATTCCTCCGCCTCCCCGGATGGCGCCGGGTTCCCATATTCACACCAGCGCCGGAGTCTGGACAGCCCGGAAAGAAAGGTATCGGACGAGAGCATGTTCAGGAAGGCTTCCAGGGAAATGCCGTCCACGCCGCTCCCCCAGAGATAGGGAAGCTTGTCCACGATATTGCTCCATTGCCGGGGCATCGGCACGGCAATTCCGTAGTTTCCCGGATTTCCGCTGGAATAAGAAGCCAGGACCGGGCACCACTCATCCAGAATTTCATTCGTGATTTCATCCGGAATTTCACGGATCCCGGCCTTCTCCAGGAAATCCAGATTCACAAAGACGAAGCGGCTGTTCACGCGGGTGGCGATGGCATGAACATGCCCGCTGCCGGAAGCGTCCGGCGTATTGAAAACCGCACCGGGATATAATTGTTCCGCGATATCCTGAAAGCCCGGGAGACCTTCCAGCGGAACCAGCATGTTCAATGCCGAATAGTCCGAATAAAAGAAGAATTCTCCCGTAGCCGGAGGATTCCCGGAACCGACCAGAAGCAGATATGGATCCCCTCCGCTTGCACACCCTTTCGGGTTGACAACTTCAATTTTGACATTCACTTCCGGATTTTCAATTCTGAAGAGCGCCGCCAGAATCTGCATCCGCAGGAACATGTGCGGCGATCCCCGCATCATGCCATGCCGGATTGTGATCTTCGCCGGGGCGAAAAGAGAACCGAACAGTTCATCCGGAGAATCTGAATTTTCGCATGTCATGTTGACATAGGAACCGCTTCCGCGGATTTTCCGAATTGTCCCGGAATTCACCAGTTCACGCAGCGCCCCGCAGACTGTGACCCGGGAAACACCGTATTCCTCCGCAAGCTCCCGTTCCGACGGCAGTCTGCTGTCCTTGGAAAGAATCCCATCCCTGATTTTCCGCAGAATATCATTCCGAATGCGGATGTAATGCGGGGAATATTGCTTTTCCATTTTCTTCCTGATCTCCTGCATTTTTAAAAATAATTCCAATTAAACCAATTTATTAAGATATTTATAGGAAAAATATAAATTATTAATACCAATAAATCCAATAAAGATAGAAAAAAAAATGAATTTTTCTTTGCTTTTCCATTTTTATCCGGTAACTTAAACGGAAAGAGCAGAGAGGATTCAGGGGACGGAAATGAGATTCTGCAACATCGGATGCTGCATCAACAACGAGCAGGTGACGGACTGCTCCATGTTCACGCTGGAGCGATATCTTGAAAAACTGGAGCTTTACCGTGAAGCCGGGTTGACTCACATTGAATTGTCTCATCTGATGGCGCTTTCAGCAGAAGACGCCGTTCAGCTCCGGAATGCCTGCCGGGATATCGGCTTGTCCATCTGGAGCATTCATTCCGAGAATTTCAATGATACCGGCGGAATGAGTCACGGAGGACCGTATGCAAGTGGGAATCTGGAGCAGTATTTCAACGATCAGATTCACTGCGCGGCTACGGCGCAGGCGGCATCCGCCAAAATATTTGTCTGCCATCTGCCGAACTACACCCGACAGCCCCGCTTTGATTTTGAGCGCAACCTGAAAATCATGGAACACCTTGCCGACATTACCCGTCAACACGGATTGATCCTTGCGATTGAAAACTGTCTGACCGGAGATCTGGATCACATGATTCAGATTGTCGATGCGCTGAACCGCACGGATGTCGGCATCAATTTTGACAGCGGACATTGCTTCTGTTTTCAGGACCGCGATCTCGCGGCGCGGATCAGGCAGATCGGCAAACGTCTGGTGTCCCTGCATCTGCACGACAATTTCGGAGAAAATGACGACCATCTGCCCCCGGGCATCGGTCTGATCGACTGGGATTCTGCAGTCGGGGCGCTGCTGGATACCCCGTATGACGGCCCCCTTATGATGGAGCTGACCGGTTTGCCGGTCAAGTCGCGCCGGCCCGTCCCCTGCCTGCGGAATTATCCGTATGAAAAAGAGCTGTATCTGGGCACGGCCTGCTTGAAACGATTTTTCGACAAGAATGTAAAACGGAAAGGAAAGAGCTATGAATGTCCGGAATGAAAAATTCACTCTCATAGAATTGCTTGTAGTTATTTCCATTATCGCGGTTCTTGCCGGGCTGCTGCTGCCCGCACTGCACAATGCCAGGGAAATGGCACGGCGGGTCAATTGCATCTCCAATCAGAAACAGATCAGTCTTGCCTATCAGCAGTATATGATCGACAATAAGGATTACCTCCTCTGGCTGGGGCAGTATGTCAGGCCGTTCGAATCTCATCCCTCCTGGGGACTTTATCCGTGTCTTCTTGAATATCTGGGTATGAAACTTCCCTCCCAGGAGATCCGGATGAGCGGGGACAGTGCACAGATATATTCCTGGATCTACCGGCAGCAATATCATGCGACATTGAAAACACTTCAATGTCCGAGCAATCCGGATAAAATTGAATGGCGGATCAGCTATAACCCGAATCACATGTCCTACGGCCTGAATTATCACCTGAGTTCGATTGACAGAGTTCCGCAGGGGGTCAAACTCATCAGCAAGGTTGCCGCAAGAAGCTCGAAGATCGGGGTGTTCGCAGAACTTCAAAGCGATTCGCAGATGGTTCAAATGGTTTACAGCGGCACGTCCACGGATTTATGGCCGGTCAGGAGACATTCCGGCGGATTGAATCTTGTCCTGCTGGACGGACATTGCGAATACCGGAAGGGGTACGGCATCAACGACCCGGATATTTTCTGGCGTTACTACTTCAACATGGCAGAGGCAAACTATGGGACTAATATGTCTCTGGCGGGATTTTTCGTCAATACGACCCCGATGTAAAAAAAACGAAAGAGAAAAAAGGAGAAAACATATCATGACACTGCGGAATCTTTTTCTATTTGCAACTCTCATACTGGCATTTTCCTGCCAGGCGCAGAATCTGCTGGAAAACCCGGATTTTATTCCCTCCGTCTACGGGAAATGCCAAAGCGGCGCACGCGGCTGGCTTTTTTACGACTGGACCAGACGCAAAGAGGTTGGAAACGAAAAAAATCCGTATCACTCCGGATTTGACGTCTACCGCTTTGAATTCGGTAAAAAGTCCTTCCGGATGGACTTCAGGAAAGACGGTCCTTATCCGGAAACACGCATCACGCTGGAAGAAAATGCCACGCTGTTTCTGCCACCGGCACCGTCTTTCCGGCTTGCCGGGGAATTTTTGAGCAATGCCGCGCCTCTGGAGGTTTCCATCGGAGGAGTCAGGCGTACTTTTCCCGCCGCTCCGGGGTGGCGGAAGCTGGACATGGACATTCTCCCGAAAACCTTTCTCACGGCGCCTCTGCGGTTTTCCGGTTCTTTTCCCAGGGGGAGTTCCTTCGGTCTCCGGGATCTCTCCCTGACAGCGGCATATCCGGCATCCGACGGCAGGATCTTTCTCCCCGGCGGACAAACGGAACTTTCCAGAATCCTCATTCCGCCGAAGGCTTCCTGCAAGGAGAAAAGAGCCGCGTTGCTGTGGCAGGGATATCTCTGGAGATTTTCGGGAAAAGTTCTGAAAATCGTCTCATCCGGGACGAAACAGCCCGGCAGTCTGGTGCTTGCGGCTTCACCGGAAAAAGAACTGACGGAGGGAGCTTATCGAATCCGGGTCACTCCCGAACTGTTCTGTGTCGAAGTCCGGAATTCCGATGCGCACTTTCCCGCGCTCTGCAATTTCATCCGGACGCTGGGCTTCAGACTCTTCTCCTCGGACTGCATTCAGTGGCCAGAGAAACAGCAAAAACTTGTTTTGAAAGCGTATTCCAAAACCTTCACTCCGAAATTCGGCGTCGTTTATCACACCAGTCCGAACAAGAACTGCGGCGTGACGACGATTTTCAACGGAGGAATTCCGCGTCAGTATTACAGGGCGATGCCCGACGACTGGTATGAAACAACCCACCCGCTGAGTTTCCACAATGCGCCTTTTCTCCTCCCTTACAGCCGATACGGGAAAACGAATCCGGAATTTTATCCGATGGATCAGTTCGGGAAACGGATTTTCTCCCGCAGATATCCGCAGCTGTGCTATGGAAACAAGAAGTCCCCTGCAATCATCGCCGAAAGATTTGCAGCCTGGGTCGCAAACAATCCGGAATACACGGATTTTTATTTTGAACAGAACGACGGCGTGGAGGTCTGTCTCTGTCCCGAGTGCAGAAAGCATCGTGTCGGCACATCCAATTCGGACAACACCATCCTCATGCTGAATGAAATTGCGAAGCGAGTGGCGCCGACCCATGTTTCCACCCTGGCATATACCCGGCTGACGGAACAGCCGCCGGTCAATCATAAACCGGAGAAGAATGTCGACATTCTCTACTGCACGTGGCCGTCCGACTGGAAATGCGCCATTCATCCTGACTGCGAGCTGAACCGGGGAGCCCTGGAACATCTCCGGGGCTGGGCAAAGGCGCTTGACAATGACCGTTCCCGTCTGAGCGGATACATCTATGACGAGGCGGTCTCCATGCTCGGGATCAGAAAGGCGGAGCAGATCAACCGCTTCGGCAGGAAAAGCCTTTTCCTCTGCATCAACAGCGATATGCTCTCTTATATGATAAACCGCTGGAACTGGGGCGAAGATCCGGATCAGGCCCGCACGGAATTCATCCATGCCGTATACGGAAAGGCCGCTCCGGAAATTCTGAAGTATGAAAAGAAGCTGGAAGAAACCGCAGGCCGATATCGGCATGACAAACGGGACATCCAGGCGGGATCCGCAAGCCTGTTCCCCTATCTTTTCCGTCCGGAGAGTCCATTGTCCGCCGCCGGCTTTGAAACGCTCCGCGGGATCCTCGACCATGCTCTCCGGCTCGAGTCCGACGATTCTTATGCCAGACTCCGCATTCTGGAAATGAAAAGGATGCTTCTGGCTCAGGACATTGCAAAATTTCCGCGCTCCTCCTGCCGGACAAAAGGCGATCTTGAAAAGTTCGCGGAAAAAATGAAGGAGCTGATCGGCACGGCTTCCGCCATCGCGGAAAGCAAACTGCCGCAGGCGCGTGAATGGCCGTGGATGGAATGGAGACGCTCCTTCAACCATTATACCCCTCAGCGTTTCTTCTTCTCGTTCGCGGGACTTAATCTCAGCACGCCAGCAGGACAGGACTGGACCCGGGATCCCGTCATTCTTGAATTCCGGAAAAATCCGGCGAGATTCCTGACGTTCATGCCGAAGAAACTCTACAACATCCATACCGGCTACTACGGTCCGCCGAAAGGATTCGAGTGGACGCCCCGGGAACTTATCGGCGGCGCCGGAGTCGCCAGCATCCGTTACCGCTGTCCGGCTAGAGACGCCATGCTTTTGCAGCGGAAAAGCTCTTCCCGCAATGTCACCAGCGCCGTTTTCAATCTTTCCAGACTTCCGCAGGCGGACAAAATGCTTCTGGAAATAACCGGACAGGATGATGACAAACCCGGACGCGCGCTCTGGAGCATCAAGGTCAACGGAAAAACCGCACTGACAGGAAAAAATCCGTTTGCGGAATGCGGATGGAGTTCCTTTGCGTTCAAGTTTCCATCTTCCTGCCTGAAAAAGGGAGAGAATACCATCACGATAACCAACCTGACGCCGGATCCGGAAACTTCGCATAGAAAAGATGAAAATGTGTATGACTCCAACGGGACTTTCCTGGGCACCGCGGAAAACATGAATTACCAGCAGGGCTGGATTGCGGTCAGCAATATCAGGATTTGTGAATCTCCGGATCATCAGAAGAACGTTGAAAAACAGCTGAAAAATCCTCTCCGGATCAAAAAATACGCCTATGTCGGATTTCCCGTAATGGTCTATCCCGGGAAAAAATACCGGATTGCAGGAGAAACCCGGAGCGCGGACGGAGAACTGCGGCTTTGCATGTATTCTCTCGACAGCGCAGGAAAGGGACTGTCCTATGCCAGAAGCTGCTGGATTCCCGGATCCGAAACGGTTCTGGCGCGTCCCTGTAAAGCCGGCGATAGCATTCTTTTCGTGAAAGACGCTTCGAGATGGAAAAAAGGGAATTTTGCCGCGGCTTTCAATCTTTCCAGCCCCCCGGCGCTCAATACATCTCCTGCAATCAAGGAGATCAGACAATGTGAAAAAAACTGGGAAATTGAACTTCATAAGCCCGTAACGGAAGCATATCCGGAAGGAATGAGCGCAGCCTGCGGCATCATACAGGCGAGCCGGATAGAAAAGAAGATTCAAAGCACCAGGGATTTCACGCCGTTTTCCATTGAGATCGCAGCCGAAGAATTCACACGCAGACAGCCGGGAATCTGTTTTTTCAATCTGCAGTTTGCCGGTGAGGAATTTGCGCTCCGGAATATCGACATAACCGTCAAATAAATTACCGCGATGCAAGCATGCGCGGTATTGGGGATTTCGCCTCCGGCGACCAGCTTACGCAGCTGGACCGCGGCAGGACTGAGAGTCCTGCACGAAGCAATTTTTGGCGATGCAGAGCATCGCGGTATCAACCTAAATTTTTTTGAAATGAACCGGAAGCGGGAAATCCCCTCAAATGCAATGGATCAGACGGGCACGGAAAATCTGAGTCCGCAAAGAAAAAAGAGGAAAAACAGGAGAAGGCATGCATCAGTTTTCACTGGCGGACGGGAACCTGCTTCTGAGCATGGAAGCGTGGAATCCGGCCATTCTGCATATCCGCCTGGCGCCGCCGGAACGGAACTCCCGGGAGAGCGCCCTGGATCGTTACGAGTATCTGGAAAAGCCTCCGGGCGATCCTGAAGCCGTCTGTCTGGAAGACGGAAGCAGCGTCACGCTGAAAACGGCAGGGGGAACCGCAAAAATAGACCGCAGATCCGGCTGCATCACCATGCATAATGCCGCGGGAGATCTGCTGGTCAGGCAGCTCGCCGCAGATTTTACAGGTTCCGGCGCTGCTGCGGCATTTGCGGCGGACGCAGAAGAAGACTGGGTCGGCTTCGGCGATGTCTCGCGAAGCCGCCTGTTTCACCGGGGGCATAAGGTATCCTGCTTCCTGACCAACGTCAAATCTTATATTGCCGTTCCGTTTTTCATGTCCACGCGTGGTTACGGGATGCTGATAAATTCCACGTTTCAAAGCGATTTCGACATGGCCGCCGCCAATCCTGAACAGTATTCCTTCCGCGAAGGGAGCGGCGTGCTGGACCTCTTTCTTTTTATCGGGAGCAGTTTCAAGGAAATCCTTTCGCTTTACACCCAAGTGACCGGACGCCCTAAATTGCCTCCGGTATGGAGTTTCGGGCTCTGGCACATCTGCAATAATATTGTCAACGCCCGCGATACGGTCGAAGAAGGTCATCACTACCGGGCGGAAAAAATCCCCTGCGACGTCATCGGACTGGAGCCGGGCTGGATGGCGGAAAATTATGACTTCTCCACCAGAAAAAAATGGCATCCGCAGCGTTTCCCGCTGATGATGGATTCCTTCAAGTTCCGGAAGCGCACGTTCATCGACGCCTTGAAATACGGGATGGGATTTCATTTTGAACTCTGGCTGTGCGAGGATTATGATCTCACCTATGAAGAAGAACGCCGTCAGAAGCGCTGTCTGCCGCACAGGGAGGAAGAGATCATGCGCGACGAGGAAGAATTCGACGAACATCTTGTCGGGGTGCATCGAATGGATCCGGTCACAAATCCGGAGGAAGCCTGGTTTGAACATCTCAAGAGCTTTGTCGACTGGGGAGCGGACTTTTTCAAACTGGATGCCGCCAACCAGGTCCTTCCTCACCCGGATCGTCTTTACGGCAACGGCATGACCGACGCGGAATGTCACAACTTCTATCCGCTCATGCTGATCCGTCAGATGTGGGAAGGCTTTGCCGGATATGCCGGACGCCGTCCCCTTGTCTTCACCCCATGCGGCTGGACCTCTTTCCAGCGCTGGGCTGCAACATGGACCGGCGATACGGGCGGCCGGGCGGATACTCTCGCCGGCATGCTCAATACCGCTCTGATCGGTCACGGACTCACCACCAATGACATGACGTCCAATGAAAAGGAGGGAATCCATTTCGGATACCTTCTGCCGCTGAGCCAGATCAACAATTATTCCTCCTGCAGAATGCCGTGGGTCTGGGGGGAGGAAATCTGCGAACTGCACCGCCGCTACTCCTCGCTCCGTTCCCGGCTGATCCCCTATCTTTATTCCTGCATGCGGGAATCGACTCTTACCGGAATGCCGCTCATCATGCCGCTGGTTCTGGAATTTCAGGAGGATCCCCGGTGCAGAAGCATCCTTCATGAATATCTGCTCGGCCCCTGGCTCCTGGTTTCCATCTATCGGAAGGAGACATACTTTCCATGCGGACGCTGGAAGGATTTCTGGACCGGAAAAGTTTATTCCGGAAATACGGAAGAAACTATTTCCCCGCCCGCGGACCGGGGAGGCGGTCTCTTTCTCCGCGAGGGTGCGATCGTTCCCTTCGGTCCGGTCATGCAGTACCGCGGAGAACGGCCTGTCGACGAAGTGGAGCTTTACCTTTTTCCGGGGGAAAAGAGAAGTTTTTTTGAATATTATGAAGACGACGGCGTCACGTTCCGATATCTGGACGGAGAATATGCCGTTACGGGAATCGCCCTGGAAGATCAGGGGGCTCAAACAGTGTTGGAACTCCGGACAAGAGGAAAATCCGCAGTCAGAAAGTGGTCTGTCGTCATGGCGTGCGATCACGCTCCGGGAAGAATCCGGTGCAATGGAGCCGCACTGGACTTTTCTTTCGATGAAGTACGCAAGGAACTCAAAATGGTCCTGCCGGGGCCGGGAAAAACGGAAGTGATCTTTTCTTGATTTTCACATAAGGATTTTCAGAATGGACAAAACCTATCGGCATCTTGAAAAACGGATTTCCCCCGCTGACGCGCACTGTTTCTTCGGATACTTTGACAAGTGTCCCTGGAACTCCCGCGGAGAACATCCGGGGCATCGAGTGGCCTTTGCCGGAAGACAGCCCCGTTTCGGGGAGGCGGCCGAGGTGGGCATCGTGCATGACGGAAAATTTGAAAAACGCGGCGAAACCCGCGCATGGTGCTGGCAGCAGGGAGCCATGCTGCAATGGTTCAATGATGAGATTCTGATCTGGAATGATGTGGAGGGGGATCATCATGTGGCGCGTCTCTCGAACGGCACGGTGTTCAGGCGCCCGGTCTATACCCTTTCCGCAGACCGGCATTATGCTCTTTCGCTGAATTTTTCGCGCCTGGATACGGAACGCCCCGGTTATGGTTATCCCGGAATTCCGGATATGTCGCAGGAATATGCCTATCCGGATTTTGACGGAATTACTCTCATGGATCTGCAAAGCGGCAGAAACACCCTGATCGTTTCGCTTGACAGACTTGTTCACGAGTTTCCGGCATACGGCTGCGAACTCGGAGTCAACTGGGTCAATCATCTTCTTTTCAGCCCGGACGGGAAGCGCATCTCATTCATTCACCGCTGGCGCAGATTCAATCCGGCGAATCACGGAGCGAGATATTATGAAACACGGCTCTTCACCGCAAACAGGGACGGTTCGGATCTGTGGATGCTCCCGGTTGATTTCCATGCTTCCCACTACACCTGGTTTTCCCCGGATAAAATGATTGTCTTTTCCCGTCTGCCAAACGGCGGCAACCAGTATCGCATTTACACGGTCGGAAACAATTGCCCTGAAATTTTCGCCCCGGGCAGACTTCCCCCCGATGGTCACTGCTCCTTTTCCCCTGACGGGAAGCTGCTTCTGACGGATTCCTATCCGAATGAAAAGAATATCCGGGAGCTGGTGCTCTACAACCCGGCCAGAGACATCCGTTATTCCCTCGGACGTTATGATTCGCCCCCTGTTCTTCCGCCGGCCCGTTGCGATTTGCATCCACGCTGGTCCGCGGACGGACGAAAGATTTCCTTTGACTCGTTCCATGAAAAATTCCGCGGGATATACACCATTGACCTTCCGGAAGAAATTCTGACGTGAACAAAACGGCATGATGAATGTTGTCTGCCACCGGAAAACCCGAGAAATCCCGCCTGTTGCACCTCCGGATTCCCGGCTGGTCTGACAAATTCAGACTTTGCGGCGGACCATGAGAATCAAAATGGGCGATAATACGATATGAGGGGGGGTGAAATGCCGATTTCCCATACCGTTTCCTTCCCGATTTTTCATGGCCGGGCGGAGGAGGAATCTTTCACGAGAACCGACTGAATTTCATCCGCAATCCGGGAGCCGATTTCCTGGTAATGCTCCGGAGTCAAAGTTCTTCCCCCCGCTTCAAAGTAACTGGTTTCAAAACTGGCGTACGGAACCGGAACCGTCCAGAGACAAAAATCCGAAAGGCTTGCGAAATTCCCCCAGGCGCTGAATTTTTGATATCCCCTCGCTTTAATGAACGGTGTTTGGGAATACGTGCCGAGAGCCGCACCGATCTGTTCAAGAATCTCCACCGTTCTCCGACTTGGAAAAGCTTTCTTTTCCTCATCGGAACAGTATGCGTAAACGCCGGTTTCCTCCGCTCCGGGGCTATGGAAATCCATTACAAACGATTGCTCCGGCAGGATGCGACTGTGCCATTCCCGGAGGTCCGCGCCGATTATTTTGGTTTCCCGGCGCATGTATTCGTAAGGTCCCCAGGCGCGGTTCATGTCATGCGGAAAGGAATCCTTTCCGTAGTCCCCGTTCGCGATGCCGTCCGGATCGACGAAAGGAACGCACCAGACAGTGATTGCAGGCCTCCGTTCGGCAAAACGCCGCAGGATTCCATCGAGGACCCACGATCCGGAAACCTCTCCCGCGTGCTGACGTGCCAAAAGATAAAGACCTCTGTCCGGTTCTTCCTTTTTCCCGTAACGGTTGGAGAGACGGAGCATACGATGATCCGCCCCGGTCACACCGATTTCATCGACGTTCCAGTAGCTCCCCGTGTCACAGAGAAGCTTTTCAAGCTGCGCCTCTTCATACGGAAAGGAGAACGCCAAATCGAAAAACCTTCCCGGAGGCGGAGTTTCCAGCTCCCATTCAAGGTGAATCCGACTGTCCGGACCGACGATGCGTCGTCCGCGCGGAAGACGTTTCCAGTCACCGGAGCCGAAACGGATCACAGGCAGGAAAAGCCCTGCTCCTCCGCCGAGCATTCCCTGAATATTTTTCAGACGGACGATGGTTCGAACGGGAAGGACCTCGTTTTCCGGACATGCGATCCGGCAGAGGAACCACATTGCGGCAATTCCCCTGTGCGGAGACGGGGTAAACTCGATTCGGCATTTCCCCCCCTCGACAGAACTTTCCGCCGCCGCATAATTTTCATTCGGCATGTGTTGAAAGGTCAGCATTCTGTCAGATAAAATTCCATTTCAGAAATCATGAACCATCCCCAGTAATAATTCCGGACGGCAAGAAAGGCGACTCCGCCGATCCCGTCTTTCTCCGTGTCAGGAGTGATGTTGACCAGCACAATTTCGTTCTCCCCCTTTTTCAGAACACCGGCCGGAATACGAAATGCCTGTTTTGTCCATTTCTCTTTTCCCCAGGGGACGTTTCCGGTAAAAATCTTTTTCCCATTTACGGAAATTTCCATCAGAGCGGACGCTTTTTTCTCGTTATCGATTCCGTTGATTTTCAATATAGTATCTCCGGAAGGAGTGCTTTTCAAATCGAGAATCGCTTTTGCGACTCCGAATCCGGAAGAACCTCTGCGGAGGATGCAGACATCAACGGGAGATGCGCGGAGCCAGGCGGATTTGCACCGTTCGCCGCCAAGCATGCCGCTGGCAGGGATCCGGAATCCATACGGAGTCGCGATCTGAGCCTTCGGGATGCCTTTCAGCAACGTGTCAAGAGGGGCCGCCATGAATTTTTTCACCATCGGCCGTTCATAGAAAGTCTGTCCGTTGTCCTCCACTTTGAGCAATGCGGTTTCCCAGAACCATTTTGCATAATTTGAAGTCAGATAGGAGACACCTTCTTTTTTGCTCAGCCAGCAGTATTCAGCGAGTTTTTCCGCAAATTCAGGAAGTTCCTTCGGCCCGACTTTCCCATTGACGCGATTGTTGTCGGAGAGGTCGGTCCAGAGAAGATAGCGTTTTTCACTCAGAACTCGTGCAAGATATTTCGGTTCGTTCTTGCATTTGTCTTCCGCTTTCCGGAAAAGCGCATAGGCTTTCCGGGCGAACTCCGGGGTGCAGAAGCCGCGTATGATATATTCCGTATTATATCCGAAATCCCGCCGCTTCACCTCCGCGAGCATGAGATCGAGATAGGCGCGCATCTCCGGGGCCGCCTTGCCATAATATTCTTTCATGAATTCATTCACGAGCGTGTCGCGGTTCAAGTCAGGGTTAATTGCGATCCGGCCGAGTGCATACATGTTCAACGCGAAAAAATTATTACTTTGCGGGATGCTATTCTGACGCGGAAACGAACCGCAGGTGCGGAGAATCCGGTATTTCTTCTCCGCAAAATGTTTTACCTGATCGGCATTGCACGAGAACACCGGCCAGATATTCATGATTTCCCGGCAGGAGGCAGGATAAATGAAGGCTCCCATCCGTCCCGGCAGCAGCGTTTCCCATTCGGCAAGATCCTTCAGACATTGACGGTTCATCGGGTGTTCCCACTGGAAGGAGTTCATATGCACCGGTGCATAGGGACAGTATTCAACAATGACATTCGGCGGAACTGCGATGCCGTGCGGGGGAAAACGGGAATCGACGTAGGCCTCGGTAAAGAGAAAGACATCCGGATATTTTTCTCCGATAATCTTTGCGATCCGGGAAACAAAGGTTATATTGAGTTTGTCGTGTCCGACTTTTTTACAGGCATCACATTTGCAATAGAAATTGCCGCCGTCGCCCCAGAAAATATGGAAGTATTTTGACTCCGGCTGGCGTGCGACCACTTCCAGAATCCGGCCTGCCACAATCGAAATCACTTCCGGATTCGTCAGGCAGAGGTGTCCCGGCTGCGAACAGCCCCGTTTCCCGTCTGATTGAAGCGCAAAATATTCCGGATGTGTTTTTCTGAATTCATTTTCATTGAGAAACGCCGGAAGCGAGTGGACGGGGTCTCCGCCGAAATAACGGTAGTTTGCGATTTCCCTTGTCCCTTCCTGATATCCGAGCCGTTCACCCCATCCATAACGGTCCGGGTCCCATTGACGCAGGGGAATGCCCGGGACACGGGTTTCGTCACATGGGGAAGCGTTCCGTTCCCTCGTAAGAAGGGTCGCCTCGCAGGGAACATAGTAGCGGATTCCGAGTTTCTCCCACAGGGCAAGCACTCCAAGTTCTGCGCCGCCCGGACGAACTCCCGTAATGGTTGCGGCGCCCCTGGTGATCCGCAGGCGGTATCCGCCCTCGCCGAGAGCGCTGTTTTTTTCCGTCGACTGAATCAGGATTGCCCCGTCCAGTTTCTCCCCGTTGTATTTTTTCAGCGGCAGCAGTTCGCATCCGGCATTCGCGAGTGTGGAGCGAAGTATCTTCGCAGCAAAGAAGTTGTAGTGCTCGTCTATCGCATTTTTTCCGGCATAGTATATGACCTTGCAGACTTTCCCGTCGAGATGCACCGGATCGCCGCCCGACCGGGGAACATCCACTGTCCGGAGAACAAGATCCCGAATCGAAAAGCTGGTATTTTTCTCCCTGGAAAGAAATCCGATACTTCCCCGCCAGCTTCTGGCGGGCAGCGGGAATTCAAGTTCCGCTTTTACAAAATCCTTCGAGGGGGCCAGCTTCTGCCAGTAGTATTTCTCCTCCGGTGAATAGACGGTGAAAACAGAAAGCGGCTGCTTTCCGTCATATTGATATTCAAATGAAACCCGGACCCTGTCTGCCGTTTCGTAATCTGTACGGAATTGAACACGTGCCTGACCATTGTTTCCGGGAGTATTCCGCAATGTCATGATACCGTTTTTCACCTGAAAATAGTCCAGCGGCTTCTGCCATGGCTGATACTGTCCCCACATAGGATGGATCTGACCGAATGAATACGGTTCAAAAATCCGGCTGTCGATCAGATTTTCCGTCTCATACGCACCGGAGGAGAAAAGAACTCCGGCAAGCAGGACTGTCGCAGAAAATTTCATTGGATTTCCTTTCATTTGTTCTTTTCAACTTCAATGGAATAACCCCAGAAAAACGGTTCGCCTTTTTTCTGGTTCAGGAGTTCCTTTTCCGTATAGATTCCAATCTTACGTTTGATGCGGAGAACAGGATTTCTCCAGAGAGTGTTCCGTGCCAGATTATGGAGATAAACGAAGTGAATAATCGTTTTTTCCCCTGCCGTGAAGGTGAGCGTTCCCTCATCTGTCCGGAGAAGGACCTTCCTGTAAATGCCGTCCAAGCTCCAGTTTTCTTTTTGAGAAAGAGAAGGGATCAGTCCGGTCAGTTTCCGTCCGTTTGCATCCCAGACTTCCACCGTTGCATTCTGAACGGTTTCAATGGGGAAGACCAGCATATCCTCTGGCTGTCCGTGGGGTTTCAATGTAAAATCGAAAAGCGGAATCATGGTATGCGAAACGTTGATCCGGGAATCTCCGAATTCCATTTTGGTCTCGATTTTTGCAAAATCCTTTTCCGTGTTGATGTCCACCAGCGTCTTTTCAATCTGGACGTTTTTCCCGTCATTCTGGAACGCTGTCGATACCTTTTCGCTGGAGGGGATGTTTTTTCCTGGCAATACCGATTCGAACCGATAGGAGCGAACCATGGTTTTCCCGCCGACAATGATTTCGCGAAGTCCGGAACGTTTTTCAAGAGCGCGGCCATAACTTTTTCCCAGTGTATTCTGTCCGGTCAGGCGGACTTCATACAGCGGCTTAGTCACGACGTCCGGATTCTGTGCCGCAAGGAAAGTGCCGCTGCAAAGAATTCCGATGATTGAGATTCCCAAAGATTGCTTCATGATTTTTTCCTTTCATTTCAGTAATAATATTGTTTCCGGAGTGCCGTGGAAATATTGGTTCCAAACGGAATTTCGGCATATTTCATATATGCTGCATGTCCGTCGGTGAAAAGGAGATTTTTTCCCCCGTTGTGATCTGTTCCCTCATAAATGCCGGACCGATAGGGTGGAGAAGAATCGACGGTATCGTAATAAAGGACAGCGTAATTTTTATAGTCCAGCGTCAGAATGCGGGTCGAAGTGTACGGAGCCATTTCCCGTATGCATTTCAAGCGATATCTATTCCCGGATGAGAGAGTCTCCATAACAGTCGTTGAAGACAGCGCATAGGAAGTCGCCGCAGTGTTTTGAATTTTTCCGGCGGAGATATTCCATCCAGTCTGGGCCCTGGGACATATGAAGATGGAATTTCTGTTGAAATTTCCATTTGAAATTTTCCCGGCGCCCCTGATTTCCGTGGATGCAAGCAGCATTTCAACCCATATCCTGCTATCGTCGAAGGTGCCGTTCTCCCAGGTTCTGCCCCCCCAGTCAGGCGGGAAATGATCATTAGCGGAATCCGCATACAGAAAAATGGCCAACCCCTGCTGTTTCATTTGATGCAGGCAGGAAATGCGCTGTCCTTTTTCTCGAACGGAGTTCAACACGGGCAGGAGCATTCCAGCCAGAATCGCGATGATCGCAATAACAATTAAAAGTTCTATCAGCGTAAAGTTTATTCTTTTATTATTCCTGTTATGTAAAATTCAAGGGACTGAACCCCAGATTTCACGTTTTTTTTGTTTTTTCACGTTTTCTAAACTCAT
>CALXSJ010000019.1 GCA_944391115.1 uncultured Victivallales bacterium
CCCCGTCAATTCCTTTGAGTTTTAGCCTTGCGGCCGTAGTTCCCAGGCGGTAAACTTATCGCGTTAGCTTCGACACGAACGGGAGTAATTCCGCTCACATCAAGTTTACACCGTTTAGGGCATGGACTACCAGGGTATCTAATCCTGTTTGCTCCCCATGCTTTCGTCCCTGAGGGTCAGTCATTGTCCAGTGATCTGCCTTCGCTTTCGATGTTCTTCCAGATATCTACGCATTCCACCGCTACACCTGGAATTCCAATCACCTCTCCAACACTCTAGTCAACCAGTTTCCAACGCAGTTCCTGAGTTAAGCTCAGGGATTTCACGTCAGACTTAATCAACCCCCTGCGGACCCTTTACGCCCAATAAATCCGAACAACGCTCGCCACCTACGTATTACCGCGGCTGCTGGCACGTAGTTAGCCGTGGCTTCCTCTAGGGGTACCGTCAAATTTCGTCCCCCTCGACAGCGGTTTACAATCCGAAGACCTTCATCCCGCACGCGGCATTGCTGGGTCAGGCTTTCGCCCATTGCCCAAAATTCTCGACTGCAGCCTCCCGTAGGAGTCTGGGCAGTTCTCAGTCCCAGTGTGGCTGGTCGTCCTCTCAGACCAGCTACCCATCATGGCCTTGGTGGGCCGTTACCTCACCAACTAGCTAATGGGACGCGAGCTCCTCCTCAAGCGACTTTCGCCTTTAATTATATCTCCATGCAGAAATATAATCACATTCGGTATTAATTCCCGTTTCCAGGAGCTATTCCCAACTTGAGGGCAGATCACTCACGCGTTCCTCACCCTTGCGCCACTCCGGTATTGCTACCGGCGTTCGACTTGCATGCCTAATCCATGCCGCCAGCGTTCGTTCTGAGCCAGGATCAAACTCTCCAAACAAAAAATTCAATCCGCATCTCTGCAGATCTTTTCTCGTTCTTCAAATTTGAAGCTTGCGGATCTTTCGATCCGACTTATTTCTTCATTCAACTACGATTCCTCAATCTTGCGATCTCAAAATCTGACTCGGGCTCATCGCACTATTCAATTTTCAAAGAACTCTCAAGGCATAAAAAAACAGGGTCCGCTAAAGTCGCCTTTATCAATACCCCGTTAGTAACGGCTCAACGCCGCCCTTTAACGCCTTGATCTATCAGCTTAAACGTGACTCGTCACGCTTAATTCGCACTTCTGTCATCAGCTCCCGCGGAGCCGGTGACGTAAAAACTCAATTTAGCACGCTTTTGACGTTTGTCAAACGCTTTTCTAAATTTTTTCAAACTTTTTTGAGAACCTTCAGGCCGGACACCAAACCGGTGTCGGGCAGAATGGAGAATAAATTTAGCAGCGTTTTGCGATTTGTCAAATGCTGTTCTGAATTTTTTTCAAACTTTTTTATGAACCTCGGCCGCCCGGAATCTCGCAACCCCGGACAACATGGGGCATTAATTTAGCCCCCAATCCATAAATGTCAAATCAAATTGTGAATTTTTTTCCTTTTTTTTCGGAAACTCCCCCGATCTGAACTCATTCAGGTCCCCCTCATCCCTTCCTCAAAACAATCCATCCCACTCCTGCAACGCATATTTCACTGCCTCATCTTTTCATTCAGACAATCCCATATTCGGAAATAATCGAAGACAATCCCCGGAAAAAACAGCCTTTCAAATATTGTTTTTTTTTGCAGGGAACTTATAGTACCGCCTGCAGCCGTATCCGGAGGAACATCATGCTCTCTTTTCTTCAAAAAATCAGCCGGGTTCTTGCGAACCAGACCGCCGTTTTTGTCATTCTGACCGGGCTTGCCGCCTATTTTTATCCGCCGCTCTGCCTGTGGGTGAAAGGCACAGCACAGACTGTCGTCCTGGGCGTCATCATGCTGACCATGGGCATGACGCTCACCAAGGACGATTTCCGGATTCTCGCGCAGCGTCCGCTGGACATTTTCATCGGCGCGTGCGCACAGTACACGCTGATGCCTCTTCTCGCCTGGAGCCTCGTTCACTTTTTCCATCTCCCGAAGGGAATCGCGGTAGGCATCCTGATCGTGGGAACCTGTCCGGGCGGCGTCTCCAGCAACATCATGAGCTATCTTGCCCACGGGGATGTGGCGTTCAGCGTCGGAATGACGACGGCGAGCACGCTTCTGGCTCCCGTCATGACGCCGCTGCTGATGGAATGGCTGGCAGGAGAAACGGTGCATGTCAACACATGGGGAATGTTCCAGAGCATTCTGATCGTCACGCTGATCCCCGTCGGAATCGGCGCATTCCTGAATTTCTTCTTCGGCAAGGCGCAATCCTATCGGGAAGCCATGGGAATCATGCCGGCGGTCAGTGTAATCGGACTTGCCTGCATCGTCGGTGGGATCATGAGCTATCACGGAGACCGTTTCTTTACTTCCGGCGCAATGATTTTTCTGATCGTCGCCCTTCACAATACGCTCGGCTATGCGACCGGCTATCTGGTCGGCAGGGCCGCGGGAATGAATCCCGCCAAACGCAGAACCATCTCCATTGAGGTCGGATGCCAGAACGCGGGGCTGGGCACGCATCTTGCAACGGTTCATTTTCCCGCGCTTCCCGAAGCCGCGCTCGCATCCGCCGTCGCCTGCGTTTATCACAGCATCAGCGGAACAGTTCTGGCAAATCTTTTTGCTCTGCGTGACCGCCGGAAGGAGAAAAAACGGAATACTCTCCCCTCATCCGGAAAATGAACCGCCCCGATGCAGAGCACACGCCCCTCTCGGAATTTCGCCTCCGGCGGCCAGCTTGCGCAGCTGGACCGCGGCAGGACTGAAAGTCCTGCACGAAGCAATTTTTAGCGATGCAATGCATCGCAATATGAACCTGATTTTTTAATGAATTACCGCAATCCAGGCATGCGCACTATCGGGAATTTCGCCTTCGGCGGCCAGCTTGCGCAGCTGGACCGCGGCAGGACTGAAAGTCCTGCACGAAGCAATTTTTAGCGATGCAGAGCATCGCGGCATGAAATTATTTTTTGAATGAACTGCCGCGATGCAAGCATTTGCGCACTATCGGGAAATTTCGCCTCCGGCGGCCGGCTTGCGCAGCTGGACCGCGGCAGGACTGAAAGTCCTGCACGAAGCAATTTTTGGCAATGCAAGGCATCGCGGTATGAAATTTTTTTTGATAAAATACGGCTGAACCGGTCTTCTTCCTTCTGTCAGGCAAATTCCGTCCAGAAACGGTCGTCACGCTGGATCAGACGGTCCGCCTCCTTCGGCCCTGAGCTTCCCGCGGGATAAAAGGCGAGAGGACATGTTTCAGGCCGTTCGCGCCAGAGGTCGAGCACAGGAGTGAGAAGGCCCCAGGCCAGCTCCACGGTGTCGCTGCGGATGAACAACGTCTGATCGCCGAGCATGCAGTCGAGAAGCAGCCGCTCGTAGGCCTCCGGCATGCTCTCTCCCGGTTCCAGAATGCTGGCGTATTTGAAGTCCATCGTCAGATCCCCCATGCAGAGTTTCGGACCGGGCTTCTTGGCGAGAATCCCGAGCGACAATCCTTCCTGCGGCTGAACGGTGAGCGTCAGGCGGTTCTGCACAAGATCCCCGGCATGAACCGGCTGAAAAATGGAATGCGGAATGTGCTTGAAGGTAATCACGATCTCGCTGCGTTTCGCGCCGAGCCGCTTTCCGCTCCGCAGATAGAAAGGCACGCCCTCCCAGCGCCAGTTGTCGATCAGGAGCTTTGCCGCCACATAGGTTTCCGTCTGCGACTCCGGGTCCACGCCGGGTTCCGCGCGGTAAGCGTTCATCCCGTTTCCCGCGGCATACTGCGCGCGGACAATCTGTCCGGCGGGATTGCGGGAATCGAACGGACGGATCGAACGGAGAAGCTTCGCCTTTTCATCGCGGACGCTCCCCGCTTCAAACGAGGCGGGCATCTCCATCGCGACCAGGGAAAGCATCTCGAACATATGATTCTGGAACATGTCGCGCAGAAGTCCGGCATTTTCAAAATATTTCGCCCGGTGCTCGACCCCGACGGTTTCCGCCACCGTGATCTGGACGGAATCAATATAGTCGCGGTTCCAGACAGGCTCGAAAATCAGGTTCGCAAAGCGGAACATCAGAATGTTCTGAACGGTCTCCTTGCCGAGATAATGGTCGATCCGGTAGATCTGGCGCTCACTCAGACAGTTCCGCAGGGCGCGGTCAAGCTCCTTCGCGCTCTCCAGGTCGCGCCCAAACGGTTTTTCGATCACCACGTGGCGCCACGGCATATTGCTCACCGGATCCTCGGCAAGCAGACCCGCGGCGCAGAGATGCTCCACCACCGTCATGTAGACGGTCGGCGCCGTGGAAAGATAATAAATGCGGCAGGCGTTGTCGTTGGACAGGGAATGTTCAATCTCCCGGAGCGCGGAATCCAGCCGGGCATAGGTGTCCGCCGCGTCATAATCGCCTGCGTGGTAAAAAAGTTTCTGCAGGAAAGAATCGATCTGCCCGAGACGGTCCGGCGGGTTCTTTTCCGCGAGAAGCTTCCGGACGGTTTCGCGGTAATCGCCGTGCGTCATCGGTGCGCGCCCGCAGGCGACAATCGCGGATTTGTCATGGAAAAGCCCGCGCCGGTGCAGACTGAACAGCGAAGGAATCAGCTTCCTGTTCGCAAGATCGCCGAGCGCGCCGAATATGACCACCGTGTCCGGAATCGGGCTGACCTCCATGCAGAAGCCGCCGCGCCACCGGTATTGACCGGATAAATCCATCTCAAGCTCCTTTGTGAAACGTCATGCCGCGGACCGCGCGGCAGAAAGAGGAAAAACCTCCCGCCGGAGAGTTCATCCGTACGGGAGGAAGTGCTGCGGGAAAGCGGGGTTTCCCCCTCTTTCCCGGAATTGTCACTCATGCTTTCCGAGATAATCGGCAACTCCCTCGGCGGTGGGTTTCATCCCCTCGTCGCCGAGATGCCAGTTCGCCGGGCAGACATCGCCGTATTTTTCCGTGAACTGGAGCGCGTCAAGTGTCCGGAGAACCTCGTCGACGTTCCTTCCCAGCGGAAGATCGTTGATCGTCGCATGGCGCACAATGCCGAGCTTGTCGATGATGAACAGTCCGCGCAGCGCCACGGAATTGTCATACAGCACCTCGTAATTGCGGGAGATCGATTTCGTGATGTCCGCAACCATCGGGAACTGCACATTGCCGATGCCGCCTTTCTTCGGTTCCGTGGATTTCCAGGCAAAATGCGAATATTCCGAGTCAATCGAAACGGAAATGACTTCGCAGTTCCGCTTCCTGAACTCGTCCAGCTTCCGGTTGAACGCAATGATTTCAGACGGGCAGACGAATGTGAAGTCCATCGGATAGAAAAACAGCACAACGTATTTTCCCCGGTATTCCGAAAGGGTGAGCGGGGCAATGCTGAAATCCGGGTAAACGGCATTCGCGGTGAAATCCGGTGCTTCTCTGGTGACTAACATGTGGAATCCTCCTGTAAGTTTGGTTTTGCAACAAGAGGGATTGTTCTGGATCCCCCGGCCCTTAACTTAAATCCAAATCCGCGCTTGTCAAGCATTATTGAGAATTTTTCTTAAAAAATTATCCCTTTTCTGTTTCGGAAAAGATATCGGAGCTTTCCGGTTCGTAATCCGGGGAATTCATGCTATATTGCATTTCCGGAACCGCACAGGCGCAGCACCGCCGCGGAAATGAGGTAACTTATGGAAACTGATTTGTCAAAACTCCCGCGTGGACGCGTCCTGTGGCTGTTGTTTTTCAACTTCTTCAAAATCGCGCTTTTTGTCGTGGGCGGAGGGTATGCCATCATCCTCGCCGCGGAAGACATCTTCATCCGGAAACTGCACTGGCTCCGAGACGGGGAACTGATGGACATGCTGGCGATCATTCAGACGATTCCCGGACTGATGGCGGGCAATGCGGCGATTTATGTCGGATACCGGGCCGCGGGCGCGCTCGGCGCGCTGGTCGCGCTGGCCGGCGTTGCAATGCCGTCCTTTCTGATTATCACCGCCGTGGCAATGGGATTCTCCCAGCTGCCGATGGATAACGTTTATGTGCAGGGCGCCTTCATCGGGGTGCGGAGCGCGCTCGGAGGACTGGTCCTTGCCGCGCTGCTCCGCACGTGGAGAAAAATGATGACGGACTGGTTTGCCTATCTGGTGGCATTCCTCTGCTTCGGCGGCGTCATCTTCTGCTCCCTGAATCCGGCATGGCTGCTCCTCGGCGCAATGGCCGCGGGCATCGTCTACCTCAAATTCGCCTGCAGAAAAATCGCGGCGGCAAATCTTGCGGAGGGCAACAAGCAGGCATGATGAACGTTTTCCATATTTTTCTGCTGTTCTGCTACTTCGGCTTTCTCTGCTTCGGCGGGGGAAACGCCCTGACGCCGCTTTACATCGACCATCTGGTCAATGAACAGCACTGGATGACCCTCCAGGAATTCGGAGACCTGACCGCGATCTCGCAGATGACGCCGGGCCCCATCGGCGTCAACGCCGCCACTTTCTTCGGATTCCGCAGAGGCGGCATTCCCGGCGCCCTGATGGCGACGGTCGGACTGCTGGTGCCGTCCTATTTCCTGGTGATTCTCGCGCTCCGTTCCCTGAAGCGCTGGGAAAAGAGTTTCCTTGTCCGCGGCATCATGACGGGAATCCATCCGGCGACAACAGGAATGATTCTCGCGGCGCTTCTGATTTTCATGCAGATGTCTGTTTTCAGCACGGAAATTCCATGGAAAACCTGGATCGGAATTACGGGAAACGCTTCGCAGACGGAATTTTTCATCCGACCGCTGGCCGTGCTGATCTTCTGTGCAGCAGCCGCCCTGCTTTACAAGGGGAAGATTTCCATCATGAGCGTCATTTTCGGTTCCGCTGCCATCGGCGCACTGGGAGCGGCCGTCGGACTCTCCTGAGCAGTCGGCGGAAAACGGAAACATGAAACGTGTCCGCTCTTCTTGAGATTTGAGCCCTGCCCTACATTCCGCCTGAGGGAATTTTCCATTCGCGCTCCGCATGCCAGGAAAGCCTGGGAATGCAAACGAACCGCCCCGATACGGAGCATGCGCCCGTATCGGGGATTTCACCTCCGGCGGCCGGCTTGCGCAGCCGGACCGCGGCAGGACTGGAAGGAGAGCACAAAGCTATTTTGGCGATGCTGACTTCTTATTTTGAAGCGTCAGCTTTTGAAATCGAAACGCTGGAAACCAGCGCGTCCTCTGCGCTCACATAAAGATAGCCGGTTTCAAAGGGAACGGTTTCAAAGGAGAAGCGGAACGTGCCCGGTTCCGCCGCAAGCTGAAACGGACCGAATTCCGGCAGACGTTTCTTATGCGTAAACCGGCTCTTGTCGCCCGGCTTTCTGACGGAGGTGCTCAGCCATGCGCGCAGAGTTCCGGAACCGGATGCGGTGATTTCGCCCGTGAACTTTCCCCCGTTCCGGGGCAGGGCGAGATAACTCCACATGACGCCCTTCAGTTCCACACGGTTGCGATGGTCTTCCCCGGTTTTCAGAGCGCCTCTGGAGATCCCCCAGGAAACAGGAAAGTCTTTCGTCTGAACGCCTTTGTATCGCGAAGGCGCGACATCCCGGAACTCGCCGTTGCGGACAATCGGAGACAACGCCTGCTTATCCGTGACCGTGTATTTTCCCGCCCCTTCCTTCGGGACCAGAATATTCGACGGATCGGAGGAAAGAATCGGAACCAGCGGAGAACCGACCCGCAGCCAGAGTTTTGACGCGTTGACGTAAATGCTCCAGATCTCATTCTTCGAAGAATCCGCGCGCTCTGCGGAAAGGATCTTTCCTCCGCCGTGACGATCCACTCCGGCGACTTTCTTTCCGTTCGCGTCGAACAGATGAACTGTGGAGGCTTCGCGCGGAGCGCCGTTCATTTCAATCCTGACATCCTTCACCCCGGCGGGAACGCCGAAATAAAGCCGTCCGCTGCACCCGAAGACATAAAGCTTTTCTCCTGCGTCATAGCCGTTTCCGGGATGGTCGGTCGCAACACAGAGCGTCTGGGCCCTGGCATCCATGTTGAACCTGTAAATCCCCGTCTCCCCCGCCTCCAGCACGTATTCGAGCTTCCCGTCAAACGGGACATAAATCCGTTTCTGGGCGTTCAGAGTCGGGGTGTCGATCGTCACCTCCAGAGGATCGCGATAGGGTTTGAGGTCATAGCGGTGCACCGGCTTGTTCAAAAAGGTGATTTTGATTTTTTCCCCGGCTTTCGCATTCAGAAGGAAACGGTTCTTCCCGCGCAGCCGGATCCGCTCGCCGGACAGGGCTCCCCGGGCAAATGCCGGAGCAAGTTCCCTGCGTTCAATCGGTTTGACCTTGAAAGCCTTGGCAACGGGATCCGGAGCGCTTTTCCGGATCAGCTCCGCCGGGTTGAAGACACTCGTCTTCCCGCTTCCGTCGCGGACCTTGACATTGGCAATCTTCGGCGCGACGAGCCCGTTTCCGAAACGGCTTTCAAAAAATATGGGATCGCGCTTCACATCGTCGATCACGGTCAGGTTTGTGATTTCCAGTCCGTCAATATCGTCCGGATTGTCGCTGGAAAGACGGACCGGCTGAAATCTGCTTCCGCGCGCATCCACGGTGCAGTCGCGGAAAATCAGCTTCACATTCGGCAGATGATGCCCGACCATGACATGCATGTTCCGGTTTCCCTCGATCCGGCAGTTCAGAAAGGCCAGAGTGCCGGGTGTGCCGTCCTTCGGCGTGGTCGGATGCCCGACATGTCCGACGCCGATTCCGTCGGAATTGCCTTTAATCAGGCAGTTTTTGAACGTCACGTCGATTTTCTTCCGGGAATTGTTCGCCACATAAATGCCGAACGTATTGTTGTTGATGAACTGGCAGTTTTCAAACACAATGTTCCGCAGACCGACCTTGCCGTCCGGATAGTTGGGCTCAAGATCAAGCCCGGCTTCCGGCGCGGTGCCTTTGGTGTCCGCGAACACGCAGTTTTTCACGTAGAGATTGTCCGCGCCGGTCACGCTGAGTCCCTGGCGGAAGCCCGCACGGCAGCGCAGATTTTCAAGGCGGATATTCCGGCAGTTCTGCGATCCGACGTAAACGCAGTCTCCGCCGCCGCGCTCAATTTCAAAGTTGTCGACCGTGACGCCGTCGCTGTCCAGAATGGAAACGGTGTGCCGGTGGTCTTTCTGTTCCGAAGCGGGAAATTCCAGCTTCACCCTGCCGATGCCGCGCAGCGTCACATTTTTCTTTCCGTGAATTTCGAACATGCGCCGCTGGACAAACCGCCTTCCCTGCTTTTCCTGCCATACGCCGGGTTTGGCATGCATCACGACACCGTCCTGGAACACCAGTTCAACATTGGAAGGCACAGCAATCGGTCCGATGATCCAGTCGCTTCCGACATTGTCGACAATCACTTTCCGCGCCCCGGAATCCAGCGCAGCCTGCAGACATTTCGTGGCATCCGTTTTGTCGTAGCCCCACCAGACAGCTTTCGCCTCCGCGGTCTTACCGGCCTTTACCGATGCGATCTGAGCGGAATAATCCGCTCCGGACAAGACGCCGCCGCAGCCGAGCAGCAGCAACAGGACCATACTTTTTCTGAACATGGACAGCCTCTCTTGTTTTTTTACGTTTGAAATCAGATTGCTTTCTTTCATTTGACATGCAGAACCGCTCACGGAAGACCTGAAGCGGCATCTGCAATATGCCGCTCTCTCCCCATGCCGCTGACGGCTTTCCTTCCGGATTCAGAACCCGGTTTTCTGCGGACTTCCGCTCGCGGGATACCGGTTCCACACAGTATTGTAGTTCCCGGAGGAATCAGGCAGAATGGCGGAACGGGGAATCTTCTTCACGCTCATATCCAGGAACAGTGCGAGCATATTGTATCCGCCGTGGTAGAAATGATATGTGTAATCCGTATAAGTGTATGCGCATTTGAGCCAGTATAAGTTTGACGGCGACGGAACGGAAACCGGAATGAAAAAACCGGCATCGTCGGAACGCCAGGCATACCGCCCGCGATCCGCTCCGGAGCTGATGTTTTTATAAAGCATGTCATTCACAGCCATATTTCCCAGATTGGCGGCCTGTCCTTTTGCCATTCGCTCCGCTTCGGCAACCGGGCAGCAGAGTCTTTTCAAAACATTTTTCGACTCCCATCCCACAACGGAAGAAGACTGTGCCGCGGAAGTGGATGGAGGATCCCGCATGAACAGATGAACCCAGGGGAAACGGTCTTTGCTCGGGTCCGCTTTGTTGAACGAAGCATAACAGCGTCCGACGGACCAGTCCCGGTAATCGCCGGAATACTGCATGAAAAGCAGACCGACCTGGCGCTGGACATTCGTGCAAGTCGCGCCGTAAGCCGCCGTCCGCGCCCGGCTTAAAGCCGGAAGAAGCATCGACGCGAGAATCGCGATGATCGCAATCACGACAAGAAGCTCGATCAATGTAAATCGTTTCCCCGCATTTTCCCTCTTATCCGATATCGGCATCTCTTTCTCCTTTCCGGCGTTTCGCCGCTGTCGTTTTTCTGTCTGCAATGCACTGCGATAGGCGCTTCCCCGCATTTCCTTTTCCGCCGGCGCCACGGCGGCTTTCCCGGCAAACCCCGGATGACTCCCGGACAATCAGAGTGGGAGGAATCAAGTAGGTTCCATTGCTCATCGGCGGCAGACCGTTCCGATCGCCGAAGAGGATTTTCACAGCAAGTTCCCCCCTGCGGAAGAACTCCTCTTCCACCGTAGTGATGGATGCAACGGCCAGACTCGAAGCTTCGTTGTTTCCGAATCCGACCATCGCAAGATCCTCCGGAAGACGGAATCCCAGCCGGACCGCGACACGCTGCGCGCGCATGACCTGATTGTCGGAAATGCCGTAAAACGCCGTGGGCCGCTTTTCCGGCGGATAGGCAAGCATCCGCGCCACGGCGGCTTCCACATCATCGCTGCATGAAACCAGATCGGGATCAACCGGCAGTCCAAGTTCCTTCATGCTCCGGAAGTATCCCTCGTGCCGTTCCCTGACATAGGAGTAAAGCTCCTCCCTGTGGGGAACGCAGAGCAGGGCGATCCGGCGATGTCCGCGCTCCGCAAGATGATGAACCAGCATCGAGGAGGCTGCAAGATTATCAATATTGACGGCGGGATATTCCCCCACCGCATGTTCGTAAAGATAAACGATCTGGATCCCGTTTTCCCGGCAGAAGCGGGCCTGTTCCTCCCGCGCCGGACGTTCCGCGCAAAATGACAGGAGATACCGGATCCGGTTTCCGACAATTTCCGCAAAAGCCTTCTTCAGATCGGCGCTGTCATACATTTTGACGCCGTATCCCTGTTTCGTGCTTTCGGATAAAATGCCGCTGATGATCTGGGAGGCCGAAAAATAAAGCGTGGAATTGAAGAAATGACCGATCAGCGCAATGCTGCGGACGATCCCCGTCCGTGTGGAAGACGCCAGCTGATTCGGCTGATATCCCAGCTCCGCAGCAATCCGCAGAATCCGCTCCCGGGTCTCAGGACGGAGACGCTGGGCGTCCCGGTGATTCCGCAGCGTCCGGGAAACCGCACCCTTGTCCACATGGGCAAGCCGGGCTATATCATTGATCGTGACCATCTGCAAATCCGTTGTTTTTTCACTGCTCAACCGTTTGTGCATTAATCATTATATTCGAAAACACGCTTTTGTCAACCCCCATCCTGAAAAAAAACAGGAAAAATACAAGTTCGCAGCCTCAGGAAAATGTTCCGCGGGGAACCATCCCGCAGGCAGCGTCCTTTCTTGCATTTTTTCTTTTTCCGGATATATTCTGCGGAAAAGGGGGACCTTTATGGAAGTCACATTCACACGTTTCATTTTCGTGTTCGCGCTGACCCTGTTCGCCGGGCTTGCCACAGGCGCCGGCGGACTGCTTGCGTTTTTCGCCAGAAAAGAAGAGGAATCCGGAATCTTTCTTTCCGCCTCACTGGGTTTTTCCGCGGGCGTGATGGTCTACATCTCGCTGGTGGAACTCATGGCACAGGCAAGAGCGGGGCTTTCCGCCGGATACGGTTCTCCCGCGGGCGGACTTATCGCCGTGGGAGCGTTTGCCTTCGGCATCCTCGCAACGTTTCTCATCGACCGGATGATTCCCGATGTGGAAAATCCGCATCATGTCCGCAGCGGGAATGAAGTGCGCCATGCGGAACACGCGGAACAGAACGAACGGGCGAAATTCGGGCGTGCCGGCGTTCTGTTCGCGCTCGCCATCGGCATCCACAACTTCCCGGAAGGACTCGCCACCTTCGCAGCGGGACTCTCCGGAACGGAACTTGGCATTCCAATCGCCATTGCCATTGCGCTGCACAACATTCCGGAGGGAATCGCCGTCGCCGTTCCGATTCTCTATGCAACGGGAAGCCGGAAGAAAGCCCTCCTCTATTCCCTGCTTTCCGGACTCGCCGAACCCGCCGGCGCGCTGATCGGATTCCTCTTCCTGATGCCGTTCCTGACACCGGCGCTGCTTGCCGTGCTTTTTGCGGTTGTCGCAGGCGTCATGATCTACATCTCCTTCGACGAGCTGCTGCCGATGGCGGAAACCTACGGAAAACATCATATCGCGCTCGCAGGCGTTCTCGGCGGAATGCTGTTCATCGGAACGGGACTTGAATTCCTCTGACTTTGACCGCCTCTGATCTGATTTTTCCGCTTGTTTCCGGACCGCATAAAAAAAATTAGATTAATCTAAATATTATACTTGACATTTAATATTTTCAAGGTATATTAAAACGCATCAGACAGGATTTACAGGCATTCCGCCTGTTTTTTTGGAGTAAAATTATTAGTCTAAACTAATTATTAATTCAGGAGAGGAAAAATGAAACGGCCGGCATTTGAAAACGTCGACGGAAAAAGAAACAATTTCACTTTGATAGAGCTTCTGGTTGTTGTTGCGATCATCGCGATTCTGGCGGGAATGCTGCTTCCGGCTCTGGGAAACGCACGGGCACGCGCCGTGTCCATTTCATGCGTATCAAGGCTGAAACAGATCGGAACAGCGGATTCGTTCTACCAGAATGACTACGGGTATTTCTGCCCGTCAGGCGATCTTATGTCATCAAGTGTTGTATGGTTCGGAACAGGTCTGCTTCGCACAGGATATGATTTCACTGGAGACGGATATCTGAATGTCTACCTGAAGAAAGCCCGTGATGGAGAAAAAATGCTGTCTCAGCGCAGCACAAATGTGTTGTTCTGCCCGGATTCGTCTGTTGAAAAACTGCTGACGAAAAAGGGAGAAGATGTCACCTCGGCTTCCGGCGGCGGCTATGGAGCCAACGTAGGATTGCACGGATGGTTAGGTTTTAGGAGTATAGGCTCTTACCCTGTAATGGGCGGTATAGACACCACAGGGTTTATGTTGAAAAAGCCGGGCAATATCAAGAAGGCTTCATCCTTAGTCAGTTTTGGTGATCAGTTGCAAAATGGCACATCAGGTATGTCTAATGCGGATTTCGCAGAAGATAGTGCTTACTTCGGTCACATGATTAGTAATACTAGCACATGCTTCCGCCATCCCAGTAAATCTGCCAATATCGCATGGGGCGATGGACATGTTTCATCAGAAAAACCCGCTTATATCGGAGCCAACCCATGCCAAGTCGGTGGACTTGATCCCTATGATGCGGGTGCAGAGGAATATGAGCATTATTCTCCTGATTATGAAAAAGACGGAGATTGAAAAAATATACTTAATAGAACACATAACAGAAAGGGCTTGATAAAATGAAATTGAAAATTATTATTCCGCTCGTTTTAATGAGTGCCGGATTTGCCATCTGGGCAAATTTCAGCAAAGAGGACAATTCGAAGTATGCGGTTCAGGAGGTTGAAGTAAAAGCGGAAAAACAGCCGGAACTGGACAAAGTAGTCAAGGCAACTCTTGATCTGCACAAGAGGAAAAAGATTCAAACCTTGGAGCGTATCTTTGCAGTCACCCTTCCCCAACGCGCCATTATACAGGAAAGGGGCGGAAATGATCCATTCAAGGAAAGCATGGAAGTCCTGGACAAACATTCCGCTTCTCTGAATCTGAATGACATGCAATATCTGCAGCTTGCCCAGAAGCAGAACTGCTACCGCGTGATCGCCAAAACCGCCGATGAAACGCAAGTGTGCTTTTCGTTCCGCAAGTCCCGCGACGGATACCGGATCGTGAACATCGCCGAACTTTAATTTGCAGTCCTGACACTGTCATTGCGCGGCCTCCTCCCGGGGCCGCATTTTTCCTTTCATTCAACCTGTCCCGGAAAAGGAGGGGACAATCCCATGCCAACGAAAATAAGAATCCGCATCGCCGCTCTTGCCGGAGCACTGCTTCTGATCTGCCTCGGAATATGGGGATATCAGAAATACGCCTCGGCGACAAGAATCGCATTTGTGAACTATCCGGAATATCTGCTTGCGGAGGAACTCGACCAGCCTCTCAATCCGGCCATCGAAGTCTCCGTGCTTCCGTGGAAACCGGAATCCGGCGACGAACTGCGCAGCTATGACGTGATTCTCTTCTTCGGCATGGGCGCTCACATTTCCGAACGCCAGCGCGCACTTCTGGATTCCCTGGAAAAACCGATCTATCTCACCTCGACACCGAACAACGAGACCGCGAAAAACACCATGACGCAGCAGCAGCGGAAAACCATCGGCGACTACATGCGGAATGCCGGAAAAGAGAATTTCCGCAACATGCTGAACTACATCCGCCGCCACGTGGACGGCAAACTCCTGCGGATCGACAAAGTCGAACCGGTCAAAACCGTGCCGCGCGCCGTTTTCTTTCACATCGACGAGAAAGCCGGATTCATGACCTACGGGGAATATCTGGATTACTACAAGTCGATCGGACGGCATCACCCGGAATCCCCCACGGTTCTGCTCTACTCCGGCAACGGCGGCGGCGATCTCGGCAGACTCATCGAAGCGCTGGAAAAACGCAAACTCAACGTCGTGGCCGTCAACGGAATGGGACGCCTGACGGAAATGATCCGGGAGGCGAAACCCGATCTCATCATCTATCAGCCGCACGGAAGGCTCGCTTCGCGCGACCCGGAAGGCGCGGTGAAGGTCCTTGCGCAATACAACATTCCGCTCCTCTGCCCGATCAAGAGCGATCAGCCTTACGAGGTCTATCTCAAGGATCAGCGCGGCATGGACGGAGGCATGCTCAGCCAGAGCGTGACCATGCCGGAAATCGACGGCGGCGTCGCGCCGTTTGTCCTTTCGGCGCTTTTCCGCAATGAACGCGGACTGCTGGCCTACAAGGCGATTCCCGACCGCGTCGAACGCTTCGCCGAACTCGCAAGCAAGATCACGGCAATGCGCCGCAAGAAAAACGCCGACAAGAAAGTGGCGGTCATCTACTACAAGGGACACGGGAAAAACGCCCTGACCGCCGGAGGAATCGAGGTCGGCGACTCGCTGCTGAACCTTCTCCGGCACCTGCGGAAGGCCGGGTTCAACACAGGCGAACTTCCGGAATCTTCCGAAGAGCTGCTCCGGCAGATTCAGGACAACGCCGCGGTTTTCGGCGCCTATGCCCAAGGCGCGGCGCAGGAATTCATGAAAAAGGCGAAGATGGAAAAGATCTCCCGGGAACAGTATGAATCCTGGATCAGAAAGAGCATGCCCGCGGATCTCTATCGGACGGTGACGGCGCGCTACGGGGAATTTCCGGGGAAAGCCTTCCAAACGCCGGACGGCGGACTTGCGCTCGGTATGCTCCGCTTCGGAAACATCGTGCTGATGCCGCAGTCCATCTCCGGAGAGGGAGCGGATGCGGACAAGATCGTGCACGGCGTCAAAATGGCTCCGCCGCACCACTACATCGCAACCTATCTCTGGATCCGGCACGAGTTCAACGCGGATGCGCTGATTCATTTCGGCACCCACGGAAGCCTGGAATTCACGCCGTGGAAGCAGGTCGCGCTCTCCAGCTATGACTGGCCGGACGTGCTCATCGGGGAAATGCCGCACTACTACCTTTACATGATGAACGACATGGGCGAGGCGCAGATCGCGAAACGGCGCAGCTATGCCGCGCTCATCAGCCATCTGACCCCTCCGTTCATGTACGCGGACGGATACGGCGCGATCCGCGAACTCGACCGGAAAATCGAGATGCGCGCGCTGGCCGAAGACCCCCGGCTCAGGGAGGAATACGGCAAATCCATCATTGAACTCGCACGCAGGGAAAAATTCGACCATGAACTGAAATTCAGCCCGGATTTTGCCGCGGGAAAACTCAACGAAGCCGATCTGGAACTCCTGCACAACTATCTGCATGAACTGCAGGGAGAAAAAATCAACCGCGGCCTTTATGTGCTCGGACGACCCTATACCAGGGAGGAAGCGGAGGAAACGGCCAAACTCATGACCGTGGATCTTGTCGCATACGAAATGTTCCAGGCAGACGTCAAAGCGGGAAAGGTGGACCGGAAAAAGCGTTCCGACAGTTTCTTCTATCACCGGAATTATCTCAAGCCCGCGGAAAAACGGATCGATGACGCCTTCGCCGATGTGAGAAGCGGAAAACGCCTTCTCCCGTCCGTGCAGCTGGCGCGCGGAAAGGTCCGGAAACCGGCTGAAAAACCGGCAAAAGCGCCGGGTGCCGCGCCGGGACATCCGGAAGGCATTCTAATGGGGCAGGGAATGCCTCCGGGAATGAGGATGATGCGGCGGGGCCCCGCGGAAAATCCGCTCAAAAAGTTCGCGCCGGAACTGCGCGCCGTCGAAGCCTATGAAAATCTTCTGAAATCCACGCCCGCGGAACTGGATGCCTTCGTCAACGCGCTTTCGGGCGGCTACATTCATCCCTCTCCGGGCAACGATCCGATCGGCAATCCGGAGGCGGTTCCGACAGGACGCAATCTCTACGGAATCGACCCGGAGCGCACGCCGACGCCGGAAAGTTTCGCCGTGGGCAGGCAGCTTGCCGAGGAACTGATCGCGCAGAAGCGGAAATCAACGGGAAAATATCCGAAGAAGGTTTCCTTCACTGTCTGGGGCGGCGAATTCATCAACACGCACGGCTCGGATATCGGGGAAATTTTCCATCTGCTCGGAGTCGAGCCGGTCTGGGACGCCCGCGGCCGGGTGCAGGATGTCCGTCTGGTGCCGCTTTCCGAGCTGAGACGGCCGCGCATCGACGTGGTGGTGCAGACCTCCGTTCAGTTCCGCGGGGCGGCCACCAGCCGGATGAGGCTCATCGACCGAGCGGTGCGCCTGGCGGCGTCCGATCCTTCAACGGAGTATGAAAACTATGTGGCGGAAGGCAATACGGCCGCTGCAAAGGCTCTGATAAAAAGCGGATTTTCTCCGGAAGATGCGAAGAAACTCGCAAATGCCAGAATCTTCGGCGGCGGCAACGGCGAGGACAACGGCCCCGGCGTCGGACAGATGACGCAGTCCGGAGACAAATGGGAGGATCCTTCCGTTGTCGCCGAAGCCTTCATCCGCAGCAGGGGCACGCTCTACACCGAAGAAAACTGGGGCGTGAACATCCCCGGCGTCTACCGGGCCGCGCTTCAGAATACGGACACGGTCGTGCAGTCCCGCTCTTCCAGCGCATGGGGGCCGCTCTCCCTGGATCACGTCTATGAATTCACGGGCGGCGCCAATCTTGCAATCCGGCACATCACCGGAAAGGAGCCGGAAGTTTACTTCAATGATCTGCGCACGCCCGGACAGGCAAAAGTCCAGACCGGCGCCCAGGCGGTCATGTCCGAGGCCCGCACCACGGTCCTGAACCCGAAATACATCCGGGAAATGATGGAGGAGGGACCGACGGGCGCAAACACCTTTGCCGCCTACTTCAGCAACACCTACGGCTGGGAGGTCACCAAGCCGGATATGATACAGGACTATCTCTGGGAGGAATACAGGAAAGTCTATGTGGACGACTCCCACAAGCTCGGCATCAGGAAATACTTCGAAAAGAAGAACCCTTATGCCTATCAGGAGATGACCGCGATCATGCTGGAAACCATCCGGAAGGGCTTCTGGAAGGCGGACGAGAAAACCGTCCGGCAGATTGCCGCGCTTCATGCTGAACTGATCCGGAAACACACGCCTGGATGCAGCGCTTTCGTCTGCAACAATGCAAAGCTCCGGGAGATGATCGCAGACAGCCTTTCGGATGATCCGCAGGCGGCAGCCGACTATCGGGAGGCGATCCGCCGGATCCGGGAAGCCCCGGCAGTCACGGAAAAAGTAGAAGGGCAGATTCTGAAGGAACAGCGTCTGGATCCTGTGCGGAAAACAGAGACGGAATCCGGAGGAATCTCCCGGCAGATCGCCGTCGGTGCAGTTGTCCTGCTCGCGGTTCTGGCCGTCCTGATCGGAAGCCGCCGCAGAAAACGGCAGGATCGCTGAAAATCCGCAAAAGCGCCGGATGCCTTGACGGAAAAATCTTCATCCCGGAAAAAGGCATCCGGCGGAATGCGGCCGGCTCAACCGCACTCCGGATTCCCGGATTCCGCTCCCGGAGGCGCATTTTGTCACTGCGGACAGGAAAAAGCGGGATCGATTTCCGATGCGAGCGCATCAAAAAGATCGTCGGTCATTTTCTGAATCTCGTCCAGTCCCAGAACCGCCGCCGTCAGCGGATCAGCGGCAATTGCATGGAAAATGTCGCGCCGGCTGTGATTCAGCGCACCTTGCGCGCCGAGAATCTGCACATTGATCATCCCACGGTTCAGCGCGGCAAGCTGTTCGGGATAATCATCGATTCTGCAGGGAAAAATTCCGCCTCCGCTGACCAGGCAGGGAACTTCGACACACGCTCCCGGAGGCAGAGTCGGAATCAATCCGTTGTTCATGACATTCAGATTCGCGGAAAAGGGCTGATTTTTCTCCATGGCACCAATAATGCGGACTCCATACTCCATGCTCGGAAGCGCTTCCACCTTTTCCTTCCCGGAAAGCAGGTCCCGCAGTTTCTCCTCATTGCGCTCCTGCAGTCTGGCGCAAACCGTGAGGGACGCCCCGGACACGCCCGCCGACATCAGATGGACACAGCAGCGGTCGGCCGGATCGGGAGGCGCCGTCACGGAACAGAATTTCTCCAGCAGATCAGCACGCTTCCGGAAATACGGATTGTATTCGCTCCCGTGTCCGCTGCTTTCCGTCGGGAAATACCCGAAATGCCGCATGATTTCAAACCGCACCTTGTCGCGGTTGTAGAATTCCGGATTGTCCATGCACTTCCGCAGCTCCGGATACAGATCCCGCCCTTCGGATTCCAGTTTCAGCAGGAACGCCTGATGATTGACGCCGGCGGCATAAAAATGCAGTTTCTCCGGCGGAACCTTCAGCCAGGCGGCCATCCGGGAGGCGGTTCCCTGCACGCTGTGGCACAATCCGATCACCTTGACCGTTTTTGCGCGGCGGCTCAGGGCAATCGTATTCATGGACATCGGATTGACATAGTTCAGGAGATAAGCGCCCGGACACTCCTGTTCCATCATGTCCAGCACTTCAAACAGCGCTTTCAATGTGCGCAGTCCGCGGAACACGCCGCCGGGACCGAGCGTATCCGCAACGACCTGTCTGACTCCGTATCCCGCCGGTATCTCGTATTCCAGACGCTGATGCTCCAGCGTTCCGACGCGGAAAACGGTCAGCACATAGTCGGCGCCGCGCACCGCTTTCCGCAAGTCCGTCGTAAGTTCAGGCCGGAAAGGACGGCCGAACTGCCCGCTTATGATTTCCGCCATTTTCCCGGCATGCCCCAGTCGTTCGGCATTGATGTCCATCAGCACGACCCGGCTCTTCCGCAATTCGTCATCCAGCAGAATGTCCCTGATGAAATTCTGCGTGAAAATGACTCCGCCGGCACCGACAATCACAATTTTCGCCATTTTATCCTCCCGGATGATTGATTTCCTTTCATAATAGCACTAAACTACCGGGAAAAAACAGGATTTCAGAGGTAAAAACTGGATTATGGATGCATGAAAGCGGAAAACACAGCATTCCGGAGCACCTGCTGCTTCCGCCCGGAACTGAAGCAGTATCCGAAGATCGACCTGCCGGTCTATCCTCGTTCCGCCGGCCATTTCATCCGGGCGCCGGGAAACCGGGAGGAGGTGAAGGCGGGAGAAAAAAAATTCGTCCAGCTGTTCTGGGGAATCCGCGGCGCGCCGGAGTTTGAACGAAACGGACGGTTTCATCTTCTGCGCCCGGGATATGTGATCTGCTGCCTGCCGGAGGAACCGTATGTCATCCGGAACCGTTCGGAAGAATGCGAATACCGCTGGATTGCGTTCGACGGGCCCGGAGCGGCTGATTTCATGCGCGCATTCGGATATCCGGAAAACGCATTTCACGCCGGACCGTGCCCGCACAGGAACTTCATCAATTTCGAGGAACATCTGCTTGTGCGGACGCCCTCAAGCTGGCGGCAGATGTTCTGCGAAATCTGCAACATTCTTGCAGCGGCGGGAGGAAGCGCGGAGGAACCCACTTACGAAAACAGGAAACTTCAGGAGATTCTTTTCCTCTGCAAATCACGTCTTTCCGATCCGACGCTGAACATCAAAACACTCGCCGGCGAATTGAAGCTCGACCGCACGACGCTCCTGCGCCTGTTCCGCAGAAAAATGAATATTTCCCCGTCGCACTATCTGAACACACTGCGCCTGCAGCGGGCCCTGAGCCTTCTGCAGAATCCGCGTCTGACACTGGCCGAGATCGCGGAGCTCTCCGGATTCCGGGACTGCAACTACTTCTGCCGGTTCATCCGGAAAAATACGGGTAAACGCCCCTCGCAATGGCGCTGAACAGTCCGTCTTCGGAAAAATCCTTTCCCGCAGTGATATTCCGGGAGCACATGCGCTGAAGTTCCTGTGAAAAACTCCGGAAATAGACGAGAATTTCCCCAGAAATCCCCATCGGCATTTCACGCCGCCGGTTATTCCTGATTGCGCACGCCTGCAGCTTCCCGGCATTTCGCCAGAAGTTTCTCAAACCGTTTTCCGTATTCGACATAGCTGGAATACATGATTTCAGCACGGGCCGCGGGATCGTCCGATTTCGACTGCGCATGGAAGACTGCGGCGACATGCGGCTCCATGGAGAATCCGCCGTCGTACCCGCGCCGGATGAGATCCGTTACAATGCGCTCGACGTCCCCCTGTCCGTCGCCTGCCCAGCAGTAAACCTGCTTGACGGAACCGTCCGGCATCACTTCGCAGTTCGCATCCTTGATATGGACGTACGTCACAAATTCCCGCACGTTGGAATAAAATTCCCAGCTGCTCTGAAGCTTGTACGGTTTCGGCCCGAGTCGGCTGAAATTGAACGTCGGATTTCCGGTATCGAAAATCAGCTGGAAATGATCCGAATTGATGTTTTCCAGCAGGCGGAGCGTATGATGCCAGGACTGCCCGCCGTAGTTCATGCAGTTCTCATGTCCGTAAATGATGCCTTCGCCTTCGCAGATGCGCACCAGTTCCTTGACTTTGGCGAAAATCACTTTCTCGAGATCGGGATTGTCGAACGTCTCATCCGCCGCCCGGCGGAAACTCATGCCGCGGATCATCTTGATTCCCAGTTTGTGCATCCGCGGAACGGCCGTGAGCAGTTCCTTTCGGCTTGCCTCGAAATCGGCATCCGAGCGGGGAGATCTGCTCCAGTTGGCAACTGCGCTGCCGTAACAGTTGAAACGCACGCGGGTATGGGAGAGCGTTTCCAGCACTTCGTCGAATTCGGCCTCGGACATTGTCCCGAGACTCTTGCCGCCGATGGAACGGGTTTCGATGAAATCCCACCCAAGCTCTTCCGTCGCCCTGATCTGTTCCTTCAAGTCGCGGGACGCCTCATCTGCAAATCCGGTCAGAAACATAAGAAAACCTCCTGGATTGTTTGTTCGACAATGGGTATAAATTACGGTCTTTCCTCCGCGCTTGCAAGGCGCAAGCGGATTTTATTGCGGAAAAACTTCACTTCTTTACTTTTCTTATGATGAATCATTCTTGCATTTCAGGCAACAGCATAGTAAGATACAGGGTTTTCGTCTTGTCTTCTTTACATATCTGAAAAAACAGGAAGAACGCCATGAACAAGTCCCGAATGCTCCAGGATATGATTCTCTCTGAAATCCGTCTCGGCCGGCTCAGGCACGGAGACCGGATTCTTTCCCGCAACCAGCTCTGCAAAAAATACAACTGCTCGCGCAATACGGTGGAACGCGCGATTCAGGAGCTCAAGAGACATGGTTATCTGGCATCGAATCAGGGGGGGAGAACCTATGTGAACAATCCCGGCGGAGAACACGGCAAAATCCGCCGGCTTTTCATCATTTCCTGCTCCTTCCCGGAGATGAACGACCGCTCCCTCAGGGAAATCTTCTTTCCCGATGTCGGTTCCGACATTCCGGTGCACCGTCTTCGTGAACACGAGGTGCTCAAACAGCTGGACGCATTGTGCAATCCCGATTCCGCCGTGATCTGGGTTACGCCGGGCATTGAATCCGTCCCGATGATGGATCATCTCGAACGGCGCGGCATTCCGCAGCTGCTGATCAACCGGAATTACAAGGAGTTCAACTGCGCCTCCACGGATACGAAAAACAGTATCCGGGAAGGACTCTCCTGGCTCCTGATCGAAGCCGGGCGGGACATTGCGCTGGTCTCGCCGGACGCCACGCTGGAGGCTCCCTATATCGCGGAGCGTCTGATCGCCTTTTATGAATCCGCCGCGGAACTGGGGGCGAAACTCCGTTCAGACACCATTTTCATGCGGAGATTCAAAGACATTCCGACGGAAATGTCGGAAGTCGGAAACCGGCTCTTCGCGGCAAAAAAGCCGCCGCGCGGGATTGTCGTGCTTCATTCGGCGCTGACCCTTCCCCTGGTGACATGCGCCCGGCTCTACGGCATGCTTCCCGGCAAGGATTTTTTCCTGCTTACCTACGACGAAATTCCGGAACTTGCCACCTATCCCGGCGTCGCAATGATGCGCCAGCAGCTGGAAAAAATGTTCCGGGAATCCCAGCGCTGGCTGCTCGACGGCTACGCCGAACAGCGCCGGCCGTTTCATTCGGCCATCAAAACGGAACTGCATCTGCCGTAACCGGCCGTGACGGCGTTTTCCGCCGCGGAAAAACGTCAATATTGCGCGATCAGGAATCCATAGGGAAGAAGATCCGCCTTGAGCATTCCGCCGTCCCGCGAGAGCTCCGCACCGCGCGCCAGCAGAATTTCCGGGGAGGAAACGCGCGTGATATCGATGTCAATTCTGACGCTGAGGGGCACGCTGCGGCAGTTTACGGCAACGATCAGATTCTGCGCCGGACAGTTCCGGGAAAAAGCCAGAACGGCATCCCGCCTGTCATGGGAGAGCCATGTCACGGATCCTTCCGAAAGCGCGGGCTGGACATGCCGCAGTTCAATCAGTTTCCGGAGCAGTGCAAACCGCGCTTTTCCCTCCGGAGTCATGGCGCGCGACCAGTCGATCAGGCGGTCCCTGCCGTAAAAACGGTTTCCCCAGATGGAATGGAGCGCGGTGTCGGCGATCTCCTGCCCGTTGTAAAGGAAAGGCACGCCGTCGAGGCCGAAGTTGACCGCAAACATCGCATCATGCGCCTTCACTCCGATCGTTTTGTCGGGACGCTCCCTGTCGTTGGCGATATCATGATTCTCCGTTGCGCGGATCGCCCGCGCGCCGGGCAGGAGACGCTCCTGATATTCCTTCCAGACCTCCGGTATTTTCGCGACCGGCTCCTTTCCTGCGAACGCTTCATAAAGATGCCCCCATGAAAAGCTGTAGTTGAGGTCGAACGCATAGATCTGATCCGCCGGCTCCATGCTTTCGGCAAGCATCATGACATCGGGTTTGAGCGCTTCGATCCGGCGCCGTCCCTCTTCCCAGAAATCGATCGGCACGGCATCGGCGACATCGCAGCGGTATCCGTCCACATCAAATTCGCGGATGAAATACTCCATGTTCGCGAGCAGATATTCCCGCAGGGCCGGAGAGTCGAAATTGAGCTCGGGGAAATGCCATCTCCCGTTCCTGACGCTTCCGTCCGCCTCGCGCTTCACGAAATCCGGATGATCCGGAATGAACACGGCGCCCGGTCCGCAATGATAATAAACCAGATCCAGAATCACGCGCATTCCCAGCTCATGGGCGTACGCCGTGAAGCGTTTCAGATCGGCATCCGTCCCGTATTCGGGATCAATCCGGTAATAGTCCCCGACGCGGTAGGGATTCTTCGGATTGCCCAGTCCGCATGCCTTCTGACGGGCGCTCCAGAATTCCGGGCGCATGTCGCCGTCCGCCTCCGTGACGGGACAGAGATACAGAATGTCCACGCCGAGCGACGCGAGATGCGGCAGCATCTCCGCTGCGCTGTTCAATGTCCCTCCCGGGGTGAACGGGCGGAGAAAAATCTGATACATGACGGCTCTCTTCAGATAACCGGGCGCCTTTCTGACACTGGCGGACATTTTCCACTCTCCTTGACTGATAAAAAAAATTCTCATTGCTGGATGCGTTTGCCGGAATCCCGTACGGCACTGTTCCGCATTCCTGTTTCCGTATCAAATCCTCATTATGGATGAATCAATTATATTTCAAACAGGAAGAAGATCAAGATGAAAACTTTTTTTCTTCAAAAAATCCATAATATGGAATTTGAAAATTGATTTATCAGAAAATCTGATTATGTTTCATGGGAAACAAATATCAGGATTCCGATCATATGAACAGGAACGTTCCCGTGAAATCGCTGAAAAAAGCCCTGGACCTTCTTGACGTGCTTCTGTTCGAGGACGCCGAGGAACAGGGTTTCGAGGTGAAAGGACTTGCGGAAAAACTGCACCTCCCCGCGAACAGCGTGCACAATCTCCTGAAAACCATGCGGATCTGCGGATATGTGGAAAAAAACGGCTCGGGACGCTATACATTCGGTCCCGTCTGCCGCAGAATCGCCTACCGCAACTATCAGCGGGGCGATGACTTCCGGGAAAAGGTGATTGCGGTCATGCGGGAAGCCATTGCAGTCCTGAACGAGTCCATGGTCTTCGCCATTCTCGCCAGCAACACCTGGAACACGCTCGTCCGTGCCGAACCGACCGGAAAAGTCGTCAAAGTTGACATGGAGGAGGTGGAACGCCGCTATCTGTTTGAAACTGCGACAGGACGCGTGATGTTCAGCTGCTCCTCCCTGGCCAGACGTTCCATTCTGATCCGCGAAAACGGACATCCGGAAAAACAGTGGCCGGATTACGAAACGGATTCGGCGCGCATCCGCAAAAACGGCTTCTGCATGTGCATGCGCGAACGCTACGGGCTTTTCACCTATGCCGTTCCGGTCTTCGGAAAAACCGGCGAACTGACCGGCGCACTGGGTGTTTACACAGTGCCTGTTCCGGGTTATGAAAAGCGGAGCGGAAAAATACTCCAGACTCTGCAGGAATCCGCCCGGAAAATCACCGCATTCTGAAACGGGACCCTCCGCAAATTCCGCCGCTTCACCGGGAAATGACGCTGGGCAATGCTGGCGGAACGACTCCGGAACATTCCGGTATTTTTCATTGGATTTCAGGCGGAAATCCTTGAAATCCCATATGCGGCAATCTATATTGAGCGGACGTCCAATGAAGGAGAATTCCCTGTGAAATTTCACATGACATGTCCGCACTGCGGCAACCGGATGGAAACCGAAGAGGAATGGATCGGAGAATCGGCAAAATGCCCCATCTGTCGGACTGAAATTGTCATCCAGAAAAACAACAGACCGTCCACGCAGCCGCCGCCATCCTCATCCGCGGCATCAGCGGAGAGTGTTTCCGCCACTCTGCCTGTAGCTGGAATCGTTTTCCTTTATCTTTTCATGCTGATTCCCTTCGTGGGGATCCTCACGTTCTTTTCCTGCGTGATTCTTTCCTTCATCCAGTTCCCCCGCCATCCGGAAAAGGCGAAAAAACTCCTCAGGCACACATTGATCGCAACCCTGATCGCAGTTGTCACAACACTTGCGCTCACATCCTACATCTTTTTTTCCCCTCCGGTGCACAATGCACAAGAAAAAGGAACGGATCTGGTGTGTCTTTCCAACATCAAACAGATTCTGCTTGCGGCAAGGATGTACAGCGGAGACTCTGACGGAGCATTACCGGATCAGAGCGGCGCAGGCGGATTTGAGATTCTCCGCAAGTCAGGTTATCTGTCGGATCCGCAGGTTTTTGTCTGTCCGCTCTCCGGCGTCCGTCCGGAGGAAAATGGAAAACCGCTGTCGGAAGATCACGTTTCTTATCTCTATATCGGCGGATTCCGTGAAAACGACGATCCGGAACAGGAAGTTATCTTCTGCCCCTGCCACCGGAACTGCATTCCGGTCGGCTGCATCGACGGAACCGTCCGGCAGAATATTGCGGAAAAAAGGACGGCCGTTCATGAAATTCTGGAAAAGGCCGGAATTCTCAAACGCTTTGACGAGTTTCCGGACAGCACCAGACAGTATATCCGGAACAAGATGGAAGAATAAGTTCAAATCGCATTTTTCGCATTCCGGACAAATGCCGAACAGAGATTCCAGTCGAGGTCTCCGTCAAATCTCCGGAGGCCGCTGTTTGCGTCCACGGCAAACGGGCGGACATGCCGGACGGCCGCGGCGACATTCGAAGGATTCAGTCCGCCCGCCAGTACAACAGGCACAGGCGCGGACGCCGCAATCGCCGCGCTGACATTCCAGTTATGCGTCAATCCCGTTCCCCCGACCTTGCCCGCGGCAGGATCCATGGAATCCAGCAGAAGCGCGTCTGCAAAAGCATAATACGGATCCGGCGGAGGAACAACCTGCTGATCGACGACATGGGCCGCGTAAACGAGTTTTCCCGCAGGGCCCAGACGATCGCGCAAAGCGGCAACCTCCTCCGGCGAGCTGCCCCCGTGAAGCTGAATCGTAAAAATGGAGGTCTGTTCCGCCAGTTCAAGAATCGTCTCCGGCTTCGTCAGATGCGTCACCAGAACAGGAACCACATAAGGCGGAAGCATGCGTACAAGACGCGCCGCGGTGCTGGCGAGAATGAAATCATGGGACGCGTGAACCTGACCGACCAGAAAACCGACGGCGTCCGCTCCGGCGCTGACAGCTGTTTCAAGCTCCTGTTCCGTTTTGATTCCGCACACCTTTACGCGCATCAGCAGTTGCACTCCCAGATCCTGCGGACCCCCTGCGGCGTAAAATCATCTCCGCCGTCTTCCAGTTCCAGGTACTGCAGGAAGAAACGGCGATCCCCGCCGCAGGCGACTTTCCGGAGGGATCCCGTCGGGAACTGTTTTTCCAGGCTGGCAAGAATCTCGCGAACCGCGCCGACGGCGGCAAGATCGGTTCCGATCCGCATCGCGTCGCAGGTGCTGCTTCCCGGCAGTTCCGGAATCGAATCCGCCAGTGCAAGCAAGGGAAGCTGCGCGGTATAGTCATGCAGGGCATGCCGCAGCAGCATCCGTCCCGGCATGATCGCGCCGCCGGCAAATTCCCCGGCATCCGTCACAATTTCAAAAGTGACGGCTGTCCCGAAGTCAATGCAGACAGCGGGGAGTTTTCCTTCCGTCAGTCTGGCGGCATTTGCAAGACGATCGGCTCCCACAGTGGAAAGGTCAAGTTTTCTGACGAAAAAAGGAAACGTCATTTCGGGAGAAACGACAAATACACCAAGGGAGGAAAGCATCCGTGTTACAGCGGGAACGACGGAGGAAGCGGCAAACTGACGGGATTTTTCCAGCCATTTGACGGGAGATGCCGCAAATTCAGCCGTCGTCAGAATCGCCCTGGAGGCAAGAGCGCCGTCCTCCATCAGGTCGAAAAGATGAACATGCGTATTTCCGACATTCAGGATGGTCAGAGGCTTTTTCGAATGCATGCTTCCGCCTTCAGACAAATTTGGCAAGATCCGGCTGCCCGGCAATCAGCTTGACGAGCTCCTTGATCCGCTGAGCCGATTTCGCATTGCAGACCAGAGTGACATCTTCCGTGGCGACGATGACAAGATCTTTGACATCGACAGTGGCAATCAGATGATTCGAGTTTCCTACAATGATGCAGTCGCTGGTATCCAGACCGGCGTGAAGGCCGCGGACCACATTATTGTCTTTTTCCGGCACAATCTGATTCCGCATGGAGGTCCAGGAACCGACGTCATCCCAGTCGAAGGCGGCTTCCGCCGTCACAATGTTGGGGGATTTCTCCATAACCGCATAATCAATGGATATCTCCGGAACGGACTTGTAAAGCTCGGCAAAACGGGACTCCGGCGCATGACCGGCATAACAGGAGGAAACAGCATCGTAAAACCGATACATGTCGGGGGCGAACTGCTTCAGCGCCTCCAGAAGCGAGGACAGCTTCAGGATGAAAATTCCGCTGTTCCACATGTGTTTTCCATCCGAGACATAGGCTTCAGACAGTTCCAGTGAAGGTTTTTCCTTGAATCCGCAGACTTTCCGGAAGACGGTTTTCATGGAAAAATCCATTGCTCCCCCGACCTCGATGTATCCGTAGCCGGTCATGGGAGCATTCGGCTTGACGCCGATCGTAACGATATGCCGCGTTTTTTCCGCCACCTTCAGACTGTCTGAAACGGCATCGTAAAAAGCGCCGGTATCGTTGATGATGTGATCCGTCGGAAAAAGGCAGAGAACCGGATCTGCCGTCTTTGAGACACTCCTGACATACGCCGCTGCATTGACAATGCAGGGCGCGGTGTCCTTTCCCTCCGGTTCACCGATAATGTTCTCCTGCGGAAGATAGGAAAGCAGGGAACGCATCGGCGCGACATAGTTCGTATTGGTCACTACAATGATGTGCGAATAGTCGAATACCGCGGACAACCGCTCTATGGTCTGTTCGATCAGCGTCAGATTCCCCAGCAGGCGCAGCAGCTGCTTCGGATTGGAAAGACGGCTCTGAGGCCAGAAACGCTCCCCCTTGCCGCCGGCCATGACGACCGCATACGCACCGGTGTTTTTTTCCTGTTCCATAAAAGCTCCAGTATCCGGAATTTTCAGGTTCCGAGTTTTTCAATGATGGTAATCATCGGCATGAACAGCGCAATCACGATGCCGCCGACGATAACGGCAAGGCCGACCATCATGATCGGTTCAATCATCGAAGTCAGCGCACCCACGGCATTATCGACTTCCTCGTCATAGGTGTCGGCGATCTTGTCGAGCATTTCCGGCAGTTTACCGGTTTCCTCGCCGACTTCAATCATACTGATCACCATTTCCGGGAAAATCTTGGTCGCCTGAAGCGGGGGAGCCATGCCTTCGCCTTCCTTTACCGCCTCATACACCTTGACAATAGCGGAAGCGACCACCTCATTGCCGGAGGTCTCCTTCACAATTGTCAGCGAATTCAGGACCGGCACGCCGGATCCCATCAAAGTCCCCAGAGTCCGGCCGAACTTGGAAATGGCGGATTTGGAAACGATCGGTCCGAACAGCGGCATATTGTATTTCGCCCAGTCAATGTAAAAACGCAGAAACGGAATTTTCAGAATGATCTTGATCAGAATCACAAGACCGATAATGCCGCCAACCATGATAACATACTGTTCCGACATGAATTTTCCAATGGAAATGACGATCTGCGTCAGCATGGGAAGCGGCTCGCCTTCCAGCAGTTCCGTGAACATCTTCTCAAACTTCGGAACGATGAAGATCATCAAGCCCGCACAGATAATGCCCGCCACGCACAAAACGATGATCGGGTAAACCATCGCCGACTTGACCTTGCCCTGAATCTTCGCGGCTTTTTCCATGAACATGGCGAGACGGTCCAGGATCAGTTCCAGCTTACCGGCGGCCTCTCCCGCGCGGATCATGTTCAGATAGAGTTTGTCAAAGGATTTCGGGTGCTGGGCGAGAGCCTCGGAAAATGTGGCGCCGCTTTCCACGGAAGAAGCCGTTTCCTCCAGGATTTTCTTGATCGCCGGATTCTTGGACTGTCTGGAAAGCGTCTTCAGGGAACGGATCAGAGGCAGACCGGCCTCCAGAAGAATCGCCATCTGCCGGGTCACGATCGTCAGGTCCTTGGTTTTAATCACCATCGGGCCGAGACTGATATTCATATTGAGGCCGCCACCGCCGCTGCCGCTGCCGCCTTTCGCACCGCCTTTCCCACCCTTGGTGGCGGATTTGATGGAAGTGGGAAAAAGCCCCTGGTTTTTCAAAAAAGTCGCGACCTCTTCTTCGCTGCCCGCTTCTTTTCTGCCTTTCTGCTCCTTGCCGGTGGAGTCCATCGCGGTGTACTGATATAATGGCATTTCTCATTCTCCCGGGGTTATGTATATCTTAAGACTTCTTCCATTGTCGTTTCACCGTTCAGAACGGACTGGATTCCGTCCTCGCGCATCGTCACCATTCCAAGTTCGCGCGCCTTGTCGCGCAGAACAACGGTGGGAGAACTCTGCAGCACCAGATCGATCAGCTGGGAATGCATGACAAACATCTCCGTCAGGGCCTTTCGTCCCTTATATCCGGTGTTGTTGCAGTTCTGGCAGCCTTTTCCGTAATAAAACTTGTTGTCGCCGATGTCCGCGCGATCCAGCCCGAGCAGCATCAGGTCCTCGTCCGTGGGAACAAAAGATGCCTTGCATCTCGGACAGATGCGGCGGATCAGACGCTGGCCGACAACCCCCTGCAGCGAACTTGTGATAAGGAACGGTTCCACTCCCATGTCGATCAGACGCGTCACGGTGCCGGCCGCGTCATTGGTGTGCAGCGTGCTGAACACAAAGTGTCCGGTGAGAGAAGCCTCCACAGCCATGCGCGCGGATTCCAGGTCACGGATTTCTCCGAGCATGATGACATCGGGGTCCTGCCGGAGAAACGCGCGCAGCGCACGGGCGAAAGTCATGCCGATGGACTCATTGATCGGCAGCTGGATAATGCCCTCCAGATCGTATTCGACGGGATCCTCCGCGGTCAGGATCTTGTCTTCCGTCTTGTTGATCTCCTTCAAGGCGGAATACAGAGTCGTCGTCTTTCCGGAACCCGTCGGTCCCGTCACAATGAAAATCCCGTTCGGCAGCTGGATGATGTCCCGGATCTTCGCAAGATTTTCAGGACGGATTCCAAGCGCGTCCAGATCCAGGTTCACAACGGAACGGTCCAGAACGCGGAGCACGACCGACTCGCCATACTGCGTCGGAAGAGTCGATACACGCATGTCAATGGGTTTTCCCCCGATTTTCAGCTGAATGCGTCCGTCCTGCGGGCGGCGGCGCTCGGAAATATTCAACCCGCTCATGATTTTCACGCGGCTGATGACGGGAAGGGCAAGATTCTTCGGCGGCGGCGCCATCTCATACAATGCGCCGTCAATACGGCAGCGGATTTTAAACTCTTTTTCGAACGGCTCGAAATGAATGTCGGACGCCTTGTCCTTGATCGCCTGGTACATGATCGCGTCCACGAACTTGATGATCGGCGCCTCATTGGCCTGCGCCTCCAGCTGGTCGGCGCTCTGTTCTACTTCCGTATCCTCCTTGATCTCGGCATCCAGATTCAGTTCCGCCAGCATGTCGTGCATGGTGGTCGTCACATCAACAGGATAATATTTTTCAATTGCCGCCTCGACCTGGGATTCCGGGACAACGATCTGGTTGACATCCTTCCCGACGATGAAACGCACCTCGTCCACCACCTGATAATTCAGCGGGTCGCGGAGAATGATGCTCAGGGTGGTTCCGTCAAAGGCGATCGGCACGACCCCGAGCATCCGCGCAGTATCTCCGTCGATCATCTTGATGACTTCCCGGGGCGGTTCCTCCTCAATGGCGACGAAGCGGACCTCCAGCCCGAGACTCCGGCCAATCGCCTCCAGCATGTCATTTTCCGTAAGAAGGCCGAAATCAATAATAACCTCCCGGATGGACTTGCCGTTGCGCTCGTGCTCCTCCTCAACCTCTTTCATATGCTCTTCGGTGATGAGGTTTTCCGCAAGCAGGATATCTTTCAATGTTTGGCTTTCAGAATCCAGCATTTTTCCATCTTCTCCATCTTACGGCGGGGCCTATTCCGCATCGCCGATTGTAGTTGCAATCACTTCGGAAAGAGTCGTCGTGCCGGCCGCCGCTTTCCGGAGACCGTCTTCACGAAGCGTCATCATGCCCGCCTTCCGCGCGGCATCCCGGATGACATCGGCGGAGCACTTTGTATAAATCAGATGCTGTATCTCCTCGCCGACCTGGAAGATCTCATAGATTCCCAGACGCCCTTTGTAACCGGTGCCGCCGCAGACCGGACAGCCTTTCCCTTTCAGCAGAGTCGCCGTATCCATGAACTTTTCATCCAGACCGAGCAGGCGGATTTCATTCGCCGTCGGCTTGGTCGGCTCGGCACAGTTCTTGCAGACACGGCGGAGAAGACGCTGCGCCATAATCGCCTTGACGGCCGAAGCGACAAGGAAGGGCTGCACGCCCATATCGATCAGACGGGTCACCGCGCTGGGCGCGTCGTTGGTGTGAAGCGTGCTGAAAACCAGGTGCCCCGTCAGAGAGGCGTTGATTGCGATTACGGCGGTTTCCATGTCGCGGATCTCGCCGACCATGATGATGTTCGGCGCCTGACGGAGCATTGCGCGCAGCGCATTCGCGAAGGTCATCTTCGCCAGGGGATTCACCTGCACCTGATTGATTCCGGCGAGCTGATATTCGACGGGATCCTCCACGGTGATGATTTTCCGGTTCGGCGTATTGATCGTATTCAGAAAAGCGTAAAGACTGGTCGTTTTCCCGGAGCCCGTAGGACCCGTGACAAGAAACACGCCGTCCGGCATGTTGATGATCTGATTGATTTTCGCCTGATCGTCGGCATAGAATCCAAGCTGCGGAATTTCAAGCTGGATGCTTGACTTGTCAAGAATTCGCATGACGATGCTTTCGCCGTGCGTGGTCGGAATGGTCGATACGCGCAGGTCGATGTCACAGCCTTTCACCCGGAGCTGAATGCGTCCGTCCTGCGGCAGACGCTTTTCAGAAATGTCCAGCTTCGACATGATCTTGATTCGGCTGGTGATGTTCGCCTGCAGATATTTCGGAGGACTTTCCATGACGCGGAGGGCGCCGTCGATCCGGTAGCGGATGCGGTAGGTTTTCTCAAGCGGTTCCAGATGAATGTCCGAAGCCTTCAGCTTGAAGGCCTCCACGATGATCAGCGTCACCAGGCGGATGATCGGCGCATCATCCTCATTGGCGCCGCCTTCCTCGGCGGCCTCCTGCGCGGCCTGCTCCACCGCCTCCATCTCGCCCATTTCCTCAATGAACGCATTGACGGCGGCCTCCTGGGTGGAATAATATTTCTCCATGATCATCCTGATCTGATCCACCGGCGAAATCACCGCGTCGACATCGCATTTCAGCAGGAAACGGATGGAGTCGAGCGTCGACATGTCGGTCGGATCGCTCATGGCAATGGTCAGAACGTCGTCATGCTTCATGACAGGCACGATCTTGTACTGGTGCACGATTTCCCGCGGAACGGATTCAATCACTTCCGGGGGGATCCGGTAGGTCGAGAGATCCAGAACTTCCAGGCCGTACTGCTGGGCCAGCATGGAAATCATCTCGAGTTCATCCACGTATTTGAGCTGCTTCAGCGCATCGATGATACTGATCTGCCCGTCCTGCTCGGCAACTTTTTTCCAGCCTTCACTGACCTGTTCCTCCGTGACCATTCCGTTTTCCTGGAGCAGTTCCAAAATAAAGTCAGTGTTTTGCGCCATTGCGATACCTCATGCATCCGTATTTTTCCATATAATACGGAAAAATAAGCTCTTTTTTTTGATTTTTCAAGCGAAAAATTTTCTTTTGAATATGAATCATGCAAGAAAGTTTCGCTTTTTCAGGGACGAACAGGCGCAAAACATCCCCTTGCTGCGTGCATTCCGCAGGAAAAGCATCTTCAGAAACCGAGCTCAGGCTGGGAAATTCCCCAGTTTTCATCCTCGCGTTCTTCGTTGTCGCCGGCCGGCCGGGACGGCGGCGGGGGCGGAGTGCGTTTTTTCTCCGTTTTCTTCGGAGCCGGAGTTTCCTCCGGAGGAGCGGACTGCGGATTTTCCGCTTCCGGTTCGGGCGGAAGTTCCGTCATCGGTTCCGATTCCTCGGGCGGCACGCTGAGAAGTTCTCCTTCGGATTCGTCCTCCGTGCCGTCAAGATACTGAACAAATGTGATTTTCAGGAGCTTGCGGGGGAAGAGAAGCATTCCCCCCGCGCGCGGCGAACGCATCGGCGCATCGGAAAGATTGATCGTCTGGATTTTCCGCGCCTTGATCGGGGTATCAATTCTGCATTCGTACAAGGCGTTCGGACGCGGCGTGATGAGTTCCAGTCGGCACCCTTCCGGACAGATCCGGTATTCCTTGTCCTTGATGAACTTGTCGATGACGCAGCGCTTGGAATAGACTTTCCCGGTTTTCGTGTCGGAATAGACCACGCCGAAAACGGTCGTCTTGTCATATTTGCGGAACTCGTACAGGCGGTCGATGAAAATCTTTTCCGGAATGTCGATGACCTTGTAGACGCCCTTGCGCTCCACGCAGAGCAGATGGTCGAATTCGTTGCAGACCACCACGTCGTCGCTCTTGACGTTGGTGCCGATGTAGCAGCCGCCCTTGTCCCAGCCGACGCGGATGTTGTTCAGCGCAACGGCGCTCTTGTCGATTTTCTCGAATCCGTCGAGCCGGATCTCGGTGCGCCTGGGGAAGTATTTGCCGTATTTTTCGATCAGCCCCTGCAGATACCGGATCGCATAGGCCTTGATGCGTTTCAGGTTCTTTTCCGCTTCGCCGAGCGTTTTCCGGAGCAGCTCGATCTGTTCGCGGTTTTCGTTGATCTCGAAGGCGGAGATGCGGCGGATCGGAATCGCAAGGAGTTTTTCGATTTCGCCGTCTGGAATTTCGCCCCGCGAAAGCTGTTCGAGCCGCTCCATGAACTCCGCCGACATCGGCATGACGTGCGGACCGTTCACAATATTTTCGTGAAGTTTCTCCACAATCGGAAGCCATTCGCGCCGGAACTTCTCGAGACCGGTGCGGACCTCCTTGAACATCAGTTCATTTGTCCTGCATTTTTCAATCCGCTTGTAGATGCCCTCTTCAATGAAGATCTGCGCCAGCGTTCTTGCCAGAATCCTGTCCAGGCACTTGCCCGCCTCGATCTGGAGCTCGTATTTCAGATACAGCACCAGCTTGTCCGTGTTGCGGCGCAGGATGTCGCTGATCGTCATGCGCACCGGGCGGTTGTCCATGATGACCATCGGATTGCACGAGACGCTCATCTGGCAGTAGGTGTAGGCGTAAAGGGCGTTCAGCGCCTTCTTCGGATCGTAGCCGCGCAGCGGCGTGAGCTGAATGTCGATCTTTTCGGCGGTGTAGTCCTTGAACGAGGCGATCTTGATCTTGTTGCGGTTCACCGCAGCTTCGATCGTGTCCATCAGTTTGGTTGTATTCGTCGCCGCCGGAATCTCCCGCACGACGAGGATTCTTCCGTCGATTTCAATCTTCGCCCGGATCACCAGCTTCCCAAGTCCGTCCTCGTATTTGGACACGTCCATGATGCCGCCCTGCGGGAAGTCCGGATAAAGCGTGAACGGTTCATCCCTGAGTATCGCGATCTGGGCCTGCAGGAGCTCGTTGAAATTGTGCGGCATGATCCGCGTGTTCGTTCCGACGGCGATGCCGTCCGCGCCCATCAGAAGCACGGTCGGGATTTTCGACGGCAGACAGACCGGCTCCCGGTTGCGCCCGTCGTAGGAGTCGATGAACTCCGTGATGTCCTTGTTGAACAGCACATCGCGCGCAAGCGGCGTCAGGCGGCACTCGATGTAGCGCGGCGCGGCGGCGGGCGACCCCGTGATGATATTGCCGAAGTTGCCCTGTTTTTCAATATAGGTCTCCTTGTTGGCGAGATTGACCAGCGCATCCCCGATCGAAGCGTCTCCGTGCGGATGGTATTTCATCGTTTCGCCGATGATGTTGGCGACCTTGTGGAATGTGCCGTCGTCCTTTTCAAACAGCGCCCACAGAATGCGGCGCTGCACCGGCTTGAGTCCGTCATCGATGTCGGGAATCGCACGGTCCTTGATGACGTAGGACGCATATTCGATGAAGTTCTGATCCATCATCGCGCGCAGACGCGAATTGGAACCGGTCTGGACGGAAGCGGACTCGACGACGCCGGAGTCTTCGTCCTCGTCTTCCTGCGGCGCTTCCGCAGTCTCCGTTTCCGGTTCGATGGTTTCGGGCGTATCCGCCGGTTCATCGACAGGAGCGGGACTCCCTGTCTCCGGAACGGCGGACTTCCGGATCTTCGCCCCGTTCTTTTTCGTGCCTTTTCCGTCTTTCCGCGCCATGATTACACCAGATTGTTGACGATGTGGTCCCAGCGTTCGGGACTGTTGTCGCCCATGTAGAATTTCAGCATCTCGCTGATGCCCTTGGAATGTTCGATCGTGACCTTTTCAAGCTTGATGTCATCGCCGATGAACTGCCCGAACTCCCTGGGAGAAATCTCCCCGAGTCCTTTGAAGCGGGTGATTTCCGCGCCCTTTCCCAGCTTTTTCGCCGTTTCGTCGCGTTCCTCCTCCGAATAGCAGTAGTGAGTCTCCTTCTTGTTCCGGACGCGGAAGAGCGGCGTTTCCAGAATATACAAATGCCCGGAGAGAACCAGCGGCTCGAAGAAGGTCAGGAAAAACGTAATCAGGAGATTCCGGATGTGAAGGCCGTCCACGTCGGCATCCGTCGCAATAATGACCTTGGCGTAGCGCAGATTGTCCACATCCTCCTCGATGTCGAGCGTGTGAACGATGTAGAAGAACTCCTCGTTCGTGTAAACCGTGTCAAGCTTCAGTCCGTAGCAGTTCAGCGGCTTGCCGCGCAGCGCAAACACCGCCTGATACATCGGATTGCGGCTCTGTTCCAGCGAGCCGCCCGCCGAATCGCCCTCGGTCAGGAAGATCATTGTCTGGTCGGCATATTTGGAGCGGTCGCCGAAGTGATGCTTGCAGTCCTTGAGCTTGTTGTTGCGCAGGCTCATGCGCTTGGACATTTCGCGCCCCTTCTTCTGGACCGCCGAAATCTCCTTGCGCAGCTCCTCGTTGCGCTTGACCTTCTCCAGCAGGAGACCGGCGTCTTCGGTGTGCCGGTGCAGATAATCCACGACCGCCTGTTTGACGGTTCCGACAATCCACCCCTTGATGTCCGTGTTGCCGAGCTTGTTCTTCGTCTGCGACTCGAACATCGGGTCCTGGAGCTTGATTGCGATGGAGCCCACGATGCCGTCGCGCAGGTCGCGCCCGTCGTAGTCCTTTCCGGAATATTCATTGACCGCCCGGAGGACTCCCTCCTTGAACGCGGAAAGATGAGTTCCCCCGTCCGAAGTGAACTGCCCGTTCACAAAGGAATAATATTTTTCACCGAAATCGTTGGTGTGGCAGAGCGAAAACTCCAGTGTCTTGTCCTTGTAGTGAATGATCGGATACAGACTCTCTCCGCCGACCTCGTTGTTCACCAGATCCATCAGACCGTTTCTGGAGTAGTAGCGCTGATTGTTGAAATAGAGCGAAAGCCCGCTGTTGAGAAACGCATACATCCAGAGCCGCCGTTCGACATACTCCAGCTTGAAGGCGTATTTCGGGAAGAGCCTGCCGTCCGGAACGAATTTGACGAAGGTGCCGTTGCGCTCCTCCGTCGCGCCGTCCTCCTCGTTGACCAGTTTCCCCTCGGCAAAGTCCGCGCGCTTGTATTTTCCGTCGCGGTAGGAAATCGCCGTAAAGGATTCGGAAAGCGCGTTGACCGCCTTGGTTCCGACGCCGTTGAGCCCGACGGAAAACTGGAACACGTCGGTATTGTATTTGGCTCCCGTATTGATCTGGGAAACGCACGCGACCAGCTTGCCGAGCGGAATGCCGCGCCCGTAGTCGCGGACGGAAATCTCATTGCCCTCGATCGCGATGTCGATGCGCCGCCCGTTCCCCATGATGTATTCGTCGACGCTGTTGTCGATGACCTCTTTCAGCAGCACATAGATCCCGTCGTCCGGATGGGAGCCGTCCCCCATGCGCCCGACGTACATGCCGGGACGCAGCCGGATATGCTCCAGCGAATCCAGAGTTTTGACCTTGCTCTCGTCATAGGCCCCCGCGGCGGAGTTCGGAAGATTGTCGATATCGTCTCTCTGTTCCTGCATAAAAATCATTCTGTCCCGATCTGTTCAATCGGGTAATATAGCATATTTCCTTATTTTTTTCAAATCGAAACCCGGGGGCGGGCATTACAGGACAATGTCGATTTTCCTCCGCATTTCCATCACTTTGGAAAGCGCCTCGTCCGTATCTTTCCCGCGGGCAAGAAGCACGCCGAGACGGCGGTGTCCGTTGAGTTCGCCCTTGCCGAACAGCCGGATTCCGGTATCGGGCATCGCGAGCGCGGCGTCGACGTTCCGGAATGCGACGGACTTCGACACGCCGTCTGCGACAATCGCCTTGGACGCGCTCGGACCGTGGAACGCGATGTTCGGAATCGGGAGCCCGAGAACCGCCCGCGCGTGAAGCGCGAATTCGGAGAGATCCTGCGAAATCAGCGTCACCATGCCGGTGTCGTGCGGACGCGGACTCACTTCACTGAAGATCACCTGGTCTCCCTTGACAAACATCTCGACGCCGAAAATGCCGCGTCCGCCGAGCGCATCGGTGATCTTCCTTGCAATTTCGCGCGCGGAATCCTTCGCCGCCGGACTCATCGCCTGCGGCTGCCAGGACTCCTGATAGTCGCCGTTGACCTGATGGTGCCCGATCGGTTCCAGGAAACTCGTGCCTCCGACATGGCGCACGGTCAGGAGCGTGATCTCGTAATCGAAATCGACAAAGCCTTCGACGATCACTTTTCCGGCGCCCGCGCGTCCGCCCTCCTGCGCAATGCGCCAGGATTCGTCGATATCCGCCTCTTTCCGGATCACGCTCTGTCCGTGCCCGGAGGAACTCATGATCGGCTTGACGACGCAGGGAATGCCGATCTCCTTCACGGCTGCGCGGAACTCGTCATAATCCGCCGCGAAACGGTAGTTGGAGGTCGGAAGCCCGAGCTCCTCGGCGGCGAGACGGCGGATGCCTTCGCGGTTCATCGTCAGAAATGCGGCGTTGGCGGTCGGAATCACATGGTAACCTTCTTTCTCCAGTTTCAGAAGTTCCGGCGTGGCGATCGCCTCCACCTCCGGCACAATATAATCAGGTTTCTCCATTTCGATCACGCGCCGGAGCTCCGCGGGATCCAGCATGTTGATGACATGACTGCGATGCGCCACCTGCATGCCGGGCGCGTTCGCATAGCGGTCCACGGCGATCACCTCCGCGCCGAGGCGCTGCATTTCGATCACGACCTCTTTTCCGAGTTCGCCCGCACCGAGAAACAATACTTTTGTCGCAGAAGGAGTCAACGCCGTTCCGATTTCCGTCATTTCCATTTTCCTCAAAAAATTTTATGGGTTTCCGAAAGTGTGCCGTTGAAAAAAATAACCCGGAAACGATTTTTTTCAAACCGTTTCCGGGAAAAACAGGCTCCGGGAATCAGGAAAGCTTGGCCTTCACCTGATCCAGCTCGGCGGAGGCATCGGCAAGCAGTTCATCGATCAGCTCCCGGACCGGGACGATCCGGTCCATGAGTCCGACGGACTGGCCGGCCATCAGGGAGCCGGTCTCGACATCGCCCTCGACCACTGCGCGGCGCAGCGCGCCCATCCAGAATTTCTCCACCTCCATCTGCGCCTCCTGGCGGTGAATGGAGCCTTCCTCGAGCTTGCGGATCAGATCCAGCTGCAGTTTCGCGAAGGTGTCATGCCCCTTGTTCTTGAGGGCGCGGACCGCCACGACGGGAAGGCGGGAATCGAACTGCGGCGTGGCAATGGCGTCGCGGGCGTTGGCGTGCAGAAACGCGTCCTTGAACTTCGCGTGCGCGGAACATTCCTCGGTCATCACGAAACGCGTGCCGATCTGCACGCCGGCAGCGCCCATCAGGAGGGCGTGCGCCATCATCTTCCCCGTCGCGATGCCGCCGGCGACGAACACGGGAATCTGCTCGCCGAATTTGAACAGGAGCTGCTGGATCAGAACCATCGCCGAGACGTGACCGATGTGGCCGCCCGCCTCGCTGCCCTCCAGCATGATCGCATCCGCACCGAAACGGATCATCCGTTCGGCAATCGAGAGCGTCGAAGCGAAACAGATGGTCTTCTTGCCCGCGTCGCGTGCAATCGCAACCTCCTTTTCCTTCGGAATGGAACCCGCGAAGAAGACGTAGTCAACGGGCATGTCGGGCAGCGCCGCAAGCTGTTCCTGATATGCCGGGGCGACCGTCACGAGATTGACCGCAAACGGCCTGTCCGTCAGCGTTCTGGTCTCCTCCACCTGCGCGCGCAGCACGCCGACCGGCGCATTGCCGCCCGCAATGCAGGCGAAACAGCCGTTGTTGCAGACCATGGAAACAAGTTTCGGGTCGGATACCCACGTCATGGCGCCGCAGATCAGCGGATATTTGACATTCAGAAAATCGCTGCCGCGTTTCATCATTTTACGGAGACTGGCGCTGACGCTGCCGTCGTGATCGATCGTCGTAATGGACATGTCATACTCCCTTTCGTTAGGATGGAAACGGGTAATATACGCCGCAAAGCGCCGTTTTGCAAGCCGGATTCCTGCGGGAAAAAACCGAAAGCTGCCTCAGTGCGTGATCCGGACGCGTTTCCCCGTGTTGAAGGACTCGTAAATCGAAAGAACGATGTCCGGCGCGTGCGCGGCGGATTCCACCGGCACTTTCAAAGACGCCTCCCCGCGGATCGCCTGAATGAAGTTGTTCATCTGCTGGGGATGCCCGGAACCGTAATAATCCTTCGACTTGATCAGGAGCTCGCCCTCCTCCTTGATGTTCCGGAACCCGGAGCGGATTTTCTCCTCCAGATCCTTGTCCTTGAGGTCGATCCGCAGAAGCTCGCCGTTCCGGATGTCCATGCTTCCGGCGGTGCCGTTGAAGGAGATGGTCGGCTCCCAGGTGATCGGACTGGCGGAGGTGGCGGAAATCGTGCCGAGCGCGCCGTTTCTGTAGACGACCGCGGCGGCGGCCGTGTCCTCGCATTCGATCACCCCCTGATGATGCAGGTTGGCATAACACGCGGACACCGACTCGACTCCGCCCGTCAGCCAGGCGATCATGTCGATGAAGTGAATGGACTGGTTGATGAGAAGAGCGCCCCCCTCCTCCGCCCAGGTTCCACGCCAGGCGTCGGCATTGTAGTATTCATTGGTGCGCAGACAGAGCACGTTCAGGTTGGCGGTCAGCATCGTGCCGAAAACGCCGTCGGAGACAAGGCTGCGGACATAATTGTAGCCGGCGTCGAAGCGGTGCTGGAAAACCCCGCTGAACACCAGCTCCGGATGGCGGCGCGCGGCCGCGAGCATGGCATCAAGCTTTTCCTTGGAGGAAGCCAGCGATTTTTCGCAGATCACGTGCTTGCCGGCCTCCAGGGCGTCAATCGCGATCTGCGAATGACTCGCATGATCCGTGCAGATCGACACGGCGTCAACTTCCGGATCGGCAAGCAGCTTCCCGTAATCCTGCGACACCTTTTCAATCCCGTGTTCCGCGGCGAGCTTTTCCGCTTTGGCAATGACCTTGTCGCAGAGATGAACGACTTTGACCCCGGGCAGTTTGAGATAACTTCCGATATGACACGGGGCAATGACGCCGCATCCGATGATTCCGACCCTGATTTGCTTTCCGGCAGACATGGTTCCGCATACCTTTCACAATTGGTTTCGCTCTGAAAAACATTCTCCGATAATATGGACGGGCTTTCCCGGAAATCAATGGCTTTCTTGATCATTCTATGATAAAAACGATCACAACGGGAATTTTTTTTTGAAAAAACACCTCCCGCAGGCTATATTTCCGGCTTGTCAATGAAATTTTTCAACCGGGAGGAAATCGGAATATGAACGGGAATCACTACAGGGGAAAGGCTGTGATCTTTCTTGCCGACGGCATGGCGGACGAACCTTTGGCGGAGCTTGGCGGAAAGACGCCGCTTGAGGCCGCCGAGACCCCCTTCATGGACAGCATCGCGGCAAACGGCGCCTCCGGGACCTTTCTCAGCCTGCCGGACGGATTCCCGACCTCCTCCGATGCCGCGAACATGTCCGTCATGGGATACAGTCTCGCGCAGTTTTATCCCGGCAGGGGTCCGATTGAAGCCGAAAGCCAGGGAATCGCGCTCGAAAGCGACGACATCGCATGGCGCTGCAATCTGGTCAACGTCCGCGACGGCATCCTGAAGGACTACTCCGCCGGACACATCGACAACGCCGTCTCCGGCCAGATCATGCAGGACCTTCAGGAAAACTTCGGTTCGGACAAAGTCACCTTCCATCCCGGCGTAAGCTACCGGAACCTTCTGGTGCTCCACGGGAAGGAGTTCAGCCCGGACATCAATTACTTCAAACCGGATTCCTCGCAGGATGAGCCGGTATCCGAACTGGAGCTCTCTCCGCTGAACGGTTCCCGGGAAGCCGCGCACACGGTCGCTTTCCTGAAGGAACTTTCGGAAAAAACCGCCGCATTTCTGGAAAATCATCCGCTCAACAGGGATGCCGCTGTCCCAGCGAACCGGATCTGGCCGTGGAGTCCCGGACGCAAGCCGCATTTCACAGCCTTCTCGGAGAAATACGAGGGAAAAACCGGAGCCGTCATCAGCGCCGTGGACGTGATTTCCGGCATTGCGAAATGCGCCGGAATGGACGTCATCAAGGTGCCGGGCGCAACCGGATTCATCGACACAAACTACGAAGGCAAGGCGCAGGCGGCGATCCGCGCGCTCAGCGATCACGATATGGTCTACGTGCACCTCGAGGCAATTGACGAGTGCTCCCATCTCGGTGACCTGAAACTCAAAATGAGGGCGATCCGGGAATTCGAGGAGCGCATCGTCGCTCCCGTCATGAAAGCGTTCGAAGGCTGCGGCGTCACATTTGCCATCCTGCCAGACCACCCGGTTCCGATCCATCTGCGGAAACACACCCGCACTCCGGTTCCCGTTGCAATCTGCGGGGAACACATCACGCCGGACTCCGTCATGCGCTATTCCGAAAAAGACGCTCCGAACGGTTCGCTCGGCTTCCTGCACGGGGACGAGTTCATGCGCCGGGTCCTGAATCTGAAATGAACTGCCCCGGTGCGGAGCGCACGTCCGTATCGGGAATTTCATCTGCTCCGGCCGGTTTGTACAGCCGGTTTTCCGCTCCATCCGGACGGGCGGAAGAATAATCCAAATACAAAAAACAGGAATGCACCCGGCAAATCGGAGCCGGCGCGCATTCCTGTTTCGTACAATGCCGAAACCGCCCGCGCGGAAACTACACCTGAAGCGTCATCAGGAACTCGGCATTGGTCTTGATTTTCTTGAGCTTGCCGATGATGAGCTCCATGGCTTCCACAGGCGGAACGCCGTTCATCGCCTTGCGCAGCGTCCAGACTCTCTGAAGTTCCTCGGGATGAAGCAGAAGTTCTTCCTTTCGGGTGCCGCTGCGCTCGATGTTGATCGCGGGATACACCCTGCGGTCGACCAGATGACGGTCCAGATGCAGCTCCATGTTGCCGGTTCCCTTGAACTCTTCGAAGATCACTTCGTCCATGCGGCTTCCGGTGTCGATCAGGGCGGTCGCGATAATCGTGAGGCTTCCGTTCCCGTCAATGTTCCGGGCGGCGCCGAAGAAGCGTTTCGGCTTATGAAGCGCATTCGCGTCCACACCGCCTGACAGGATCTTGCCGCTGTGCGGCTGAAGGGTGTTGTAGGCGCGCGCCAGACGGGTGATCGAGTCGAGCAGAATCACGACATCCTTGCCGTATTCCACAAGACGCTTGGCCTTTTCGATCACCATTTCGGCAACCTGCACATGACGTTCCGGCGGCTCGTCGAAGGTTGAACTGACCACTTCCGCCTTCACGGACCGCTTCATGTCCGTAACCTCCTCCGGACGCTCGTCGATCAGGAGGATAATCAGAGTCACCTCCGGATTGTTTCTGACGATCGCGTTCGCCATCTTCTGCATCAGTACGGTCTTTCCGGTTCTCGGCGGCGCGACGATCAGCCCGCGCTGCCCCATGCCGATCGGGGAAACCAGATCGACCACGCGCATGGACACCTCTTCCGGATCATTTTCCAGAATCAGGCGCTTGGTCGGGAAGTAAGGCGTCAGGTTGCTGAACGGAATGATGTTCTTCTTGCGCTCCGGCGACTCGTGGTTGATGGATTCCACTTTGAGCATGGCGAAAAAACGCTCCTTTTCGCGCGGAGGCCGGATCTGGCCGGCGATGAAGTCGCCGGTCTTCACGGAGAACCGGCGGATCTGCGACGGACTGAGATAAATGTCCTCCGACGAGGGCAGATAGCTGTACGCCGGAGAGCGCAGGAAACCGAAGCCGTCCGGAAGCACTTCAAGAAAACCGCTGCCGTACATGATGCCGTTGCGTTCGGCGTTGCTACGCAGAATTTCAAAAACGAGTTTGGATTTTTCCAGTGCGCCGACGCCCTCGATTCCCATTTCCCGCGCCATATTGCTCAGGTCGAGCATGGACATTTCCTGCAGTTCGGAAATGTTCAGGCTGGGCACACTGGGTCTGGCTTCCGCGGAGGAAGACTGGGTGCCGCCCGCTTCCGGCTGCATTTCGGGAGAGGACTGGGACGACGTGTTCTGCCCGGGACAGGCATTCGCATTCTGCGCGCTGTTCAGATTCTGCTGTTGCTGCTGGTATTCGCTGTAAGTCTGCGGCCGCTGCTGGCCGTTATTGTGATAATACCGGCGGTTGTCCTGATAATCGTCGTCGTAACCGCTGTTCCGCTGACCGTTGTTCTGACCGGGCTGGAAGCGGCGGCGCTGATTGTTGTTGCCGTTATTGTTATTGTTGTTATTGTTGTTGCGGCGGTTGTTATTGTCCTGATAGCGCTGCTGGCGGTCATAATTGTTCATCGGACGGCGCTGCTGATAATTGCCGCTGTTCCGCGGATTGCCGTTCTGGGCACCGTAATAATCGCGCCGGTAGTCTCCGGAAGAGGCTTCCTGTTCCGCGGCAAGGTAAGCGTCTTCAATCGCATCCGGATCCGTCACCGGCGGAGCAGGATCCACGTAAGTGGCGGAAATCGGTTCCGGAGCAGGCGTGTAGGAATCGTCCGCATCGTCTTCCTGCGGGCCGAAGGAAACCGCGCCGACCGGTTCGGAAGGTACAACCAGAAGATCCGGCTGGGCGTTTTCGAAAAAGGTTTCCTGCTCCGGTTCCCTGTTCCGCTGCCTTCTGCGGGATTCGGAATACGTTTTTGCGCGGGAACGCTCCGGAACATCTTCCTTCCCGGACGCTGCCGCCTGTCCTCCGGAAGGTACGGAAACGGATTGTCCCCCTGCGGGATTTTGTTCTGCAATGGCTTCCCGCGAAGATTCTTCCGGCTGCGCGGGGGGATTTTCCCCGGAAGGCAGGATTCCCGGCATATTGCTGTTTTCAGGCTGCGCCGGCGCGGAAGCCGCCGCCTTTGCACGCGTTTTTCTTTCTCTGGGTGTGCTTTTTTCCATGGACAACTCCTGAATGGACTGTTATTTTATTTTATTCCATTTAATTTCTTTTCCAGTTCGACGCACTGTGCTTCCAGGACGGCAGGCGAGGCGTTGTTGATGATGCCGTAATCCGCGCGTTCAAGCTTTTCGGAGGCCGGCAGCTGGGCGGCAATCCGCGCTTCGGCATGTTCCCTTGTCCATCCGCGGGCAAGAAGACGCGTCATTTGAATCTCCGGCGAAGACCAGACTGCAACGACCGAATCCGTAAACCGGTTCCATCCCGTCTCGAAGAGCAGCGGGACATCAATCATCACATGATCCGTGCAGGCGCAGGCGTCGATTCCGCATTCCACCCGCCGCATGATTTCCGGATGCACGAGGGAATTCAGCCATGCAAGCTCCTCTTTGCTGTCAAACACCATTCCGGCGATCTTCGAGCGATCCGGCGTCCCGTCCGCCCGGAGAAAATCCCTCCCCCAGCGCGCGGCAATCCGCTCCGCAAGGAAACTGTTTTTCTCCGCATAGAGATCGTGGCAGATTTCATCGGCGTCAAACACCCGCCAGGATGCGAATGACGCAAAAATTTTCAATACGGCGGATTTCCCGCAGCCGGGACCGCCCGTCAAACCGATTAATTTCAAAAACAACTCTCCCGAACCGATTTTATCATAAAGGATGTGATCTTCCTGGCCTTCCCTGAAAACCATAAGGAGTTTCTGCGGAAACAACAGGGAACGACACTGCAGAAACACAGTGAAAAAGGACAGATAAGGGATTACAATCTCTCAAATGATGCTATACTTTAGCATAAACTGGAGTATATTCAAGCATCTTTTCATTTTTTTATCAAAAACAAGGCGGAATCTTATGAAACGAATTGCATGCGAAACAATCTGTGCGGGAAACTGGCTCCTTCTGAATGAACTCAAATACGAGGACCGCAAGGGAAAAATACGCTCCTGGGAGGCGGCCGCGCGCCGGAACTGCGCCGGAGCGGTGGCCATGATCTGCACACTCAAACCATCCAACCGTCTGGTTCTCGTCCGCCAGTACCGTCCGCCGGTGAACCGCCTCACGATCGAATTCCCCGCCGGACTTGTCAATCCGGGAGAACATCCGGAGGAGACCGCCGTGCGGGAGCTGCGCGAGGAGACCGGCTATCAGGGAAAAGTTCTGCGGCTTCTTCCCCCGGCGTACAGCTCTCCGGGGCTGACCTCCGAGGCCACGCGTCTGGCTCTGATGGAGGCGGAGGAAGCGGAACAGGGCGAACTCCGGACGCAGTTCGACGAATCCGAGGACATTGAAACGCTTCTGATTGAAAAACGCCTTCTGGCGGATTTCCTGCTGGAGGCGGACCGCCGCGGCGAAGCCGTGGACGGAAAACTGCTCTCCTACGCAATGGGGCTGATGGAATCCTGAGGGATTTCTTCTCCCCGGAAAACTGCTTTTTTTTCAATTTTCCAGAAAAAAAGGACGGCAGATTCAAAATAACCTCAAAAAAATTGAGGATTTTTCAATATTTGATTTGCATTTGTTTTCTTGCATGATAATTTTTTAGTAGCGCAAGATACGGAGCGTATCTGAAAACCAACACAGAAGGGAGCAGCAACATGCAGTTCTACAACGTCAAAAAGAGAAGTAAAGTCGAGGTCGCCGAGGCGAAGTGCACCAAGGTTGTCTACGAGAGAAAGACAAGCAAAGGCATTCAGAAGCGCTATGCTGTCAGAGCGAAAGACGATGACGGCACGAATCTGACGAAGTTTGTTGCCAAGGAAGATTATGACAAGCTGAAATGCAAAGTCGGCAAAGCCTGATCTCCGATTTCCATTGATTTTGCTGAAACCCCGTATTTCCGCGGGGTTTTTTTATGCACCGGCGGGTTTCCGCCGATTTTCACGCCACTCTTTTCCGATGGGGTGGGGGAAGAGACCGCATTCCGGAAAAGCCGCATCATGCGCATGGAAGGCGCCGTATTCGCGGACATAGGAAGCCTGAAACGGCAAACCGCGCCGGAGATCAAGGACGTAGACGTCCTGTAAAATCACGGCGCGGCTTCTGCATGATGGGATTCCGGCTCCGGGACGGAAAACGGAATCCCGCGGGAACATCAGAAAATCTTCAGGAGCTTCACATTGCGGAAACGGCATTCGGGCAGAGGGGCCGTTCCGGATTTCATCCCGGTGGAGAGAATAATTCCGATATGCGTGACGCCGTCCGGCACATCCAGAACCTCACCGTAGCGGGACCATCCGTCCTCTCCTTTGCCGCGAGGGAAAAAGCTCCGCGCATGATTTCTCCAGGAATCCCATTTCCCGGTGGCTTTTGCAATCCACTGAACGGTCAGTTTCGCATTGTCCTTCCGGTCGTCATTTTTAATCTCGACACCGACATAGTAACGCGATCCAGGCTCAACGGGAACGGTCTGCAGGATCAGCCCGCCGTTTTTCGCAAGCAGAACGCCGCTGTTTCCGCCTGTTCCGCCGGCATCTTCCCGGAGGAACACCGCATCTTTGGGAATGATGCTCCATCCGGGAAGTTTTGAAGCGGCGGCGCCGGCAATATGCGGTCCTGTTTTTTCCGCAACCTGACGTCCGCCGCGGAAGGAGGGATTTTTGATCCGGTTCGGAAAGTTGTCATGCGGGTTTTCCGCAAACCAGCGCGTGGCGTCTTTCGCCCGGAGCATGACCTCGCGGATTCCCGGGAAAAGTGTTTCCCAGAGCTGGACTTTGCCCGTTTTCTCCTGCCAGGGCTTGTAGGGAATATCCCACCATTTTCCCTTGCATGTGAAAACCCAGACATATTCATCCGCAACATTCATGGTCCAGGCCAGGTTCCGTTCCAGGTATTGCAGGCGATTCTCCGGTCTGTGGCGCAACGCCCAGTCATCCTTGCGGTCCAGGAGATAAACATCCTGCCAGATGGAAGGGGCAAAACTGACCTGTGCCCTTGATTTCTTGAAGTTTTCCGGATAAACCAGACGTTCCTGAAGACTTTTCTGGATATGGTGCATCCGGTAGAAATCAATTTGATTCTCCGCCACATAGCCGAGATTTTCGCATCCGTCAAGGATTTTCGCTTCCGGCGGAATCACATCCAGCATTCCATTGGAAAACGGAACAAAAAGATTGTATTTGTCATAGGGGGCGGTCTTCAGCATTCTTTCCGTATCCGAGGCTTTTGCAGCGGGAAAATTGATGCTGTGGAAATAGGTGAAAAAGAGAGTGATTCCGGGATATTCCCGGGCAATGGCATTCATGAACGCCCGGCCGCGCTCCCTGGCTTTCGCACAGGCTTTCTCATAGGAGGGGCCGTCTTCCTCCGCCTTGTACTGGAACTGCTCTTTTCCCTTCCAGTACTGTTCCACGTCGATGGAGAGCCCTTTGAATCCCGTATTTCTGGCAAGGCGGGCCAGCATGGCGTAATTATTGACGAGATTCTCCCATTCGCTGTCGTTGAACCACGGGCTGCGCTCCCTGAAACTGGCAGCAAGGAGATTGTCCGTAAACTGCCGGAACTCAATTTCCTTCAGTTTCCTCTCCGTTTCTTTCAGCCATTCATAGCGCCAGCGTTTCTTTCCAGTGAACGTATATTCATTCAGAATCTCCTCCCGCCTGTCCGCGCCCGCACGGACGACGGTATCGATTTTCACCCGTACTCCGTCGAACGGCGACCCGTCCTCCATTGCACGGATGTTTTTGTGCAGATAATCCACATCCGGCGAATCCCAGCCCAGATGAATCAGTTTCTTTCCCGGTTCCTTCCAGAGAGTTTCGCACGCGGCATTCAGGGAAACGCACACGGCGGCAAGCAGCAGAAATCCTTTCATTCACATTCCTCCATAGTTTGTACTTTATTAAAAAAACAAGTGAATCATGCGATGCCCCGCATCGCAAAAATTACTTCGTGCCTTCCTCCCGGTCCTGCCGCGGTCCAGCTGCGCAAGCCGGTCGCCGCAGGCGGAATCCCCAATACGGGCGTGCGCTCTGCACCGGGTTCGTTCACTATTTCCCGGGGAAGAAACTGTTTCCGTGTTCCATCCGTCTGCGGTCAAATCTCAAATCCCCGGAAGAAAGGCCGGTTGCTCCATGAGGTTCCTATGGAGTCCGTAAAATTTCTGACCTGGGAGAAATCAGTGGAAAAATCACGGTAATATCTTCCGAGCGCATGGCCGTCGACATGAAGCATATTGCATTTCCCGAGCCCCGGCCTCGTTCCGAAGAGTTCCGCAGCTGTTCCAGGCTTGCGCGAATCCCCTCCGGCGGAATGGCGCCAGCTAAGCTGCGTAAAGGAAGACGCCGCAAGGGAACTGATATCATTCGTATCGAAAACCAGAACCGCCGCCGACGGAGCAAAGACAGCTTTCAGCTTCCTGAACTTTTTCAGGTATTCCGAGGTGGCGTCATAATATCCGCAGAGCCAGTTGTTGACGGTACAATGAGTCTGATTGAATTTCCCCTCCGTTGCCGTCCCAAGGGGGACTGTTTCCCTTTTGCATGTGAATGTCGGGGCATCCGTGCTTTTCCGGTAGACCGGCCCGTAACCGCCTGTCATGCCCCCGTAGCCGGACAGCAGACCGTACCATTTTCCGGAACGCCCGTAATCAAAACTTGTATCGCATGGAACGCCGGCGGGAAGAATGTATTCCCGATAGTCGTGCGAATAGCCGGCGGCTCCGAACCCGATCTGCCTCAGATTCGACATGCACGCAACTTCGTATGCCATGTTGCGGGCCTTGCTCAGCGCAGGCAGAAGGATGGAGACCAGAATGGCAATGATGGCAATCACAATGAGGAGCTCAATCAGTGTAAAACGGATTCCGTTCCATTTTTTCATGACACGCATTCCTTCTCTTTCTGTGTTTTATTTTTTACGGATTCTCTTTCAATCAGTGTTGTGGGAACCAGGTAGCGGCCCTCGGAATCTTTCCTCACATCAACGGGCAGACCGGCCGCAACCCGGAATGCGGTTTCTCCAAGCTGCTGAAACGGCTGTCCGACGGTTGTCAGAGGCGCCATCGCATATTGTATGATCGGATAGGCATTTCCATATCCGATGACGGAAAGTTCATCCGGAATGCGGATTCCGCGCCGGTAGGCCAGCATCATGACCATCATGGCGACATCGTCCGTAATGCAGGAGAACGCCTCGGGACGATGGGTGCCCGCAAGTATTCTGTCGATGCGTCCGGCAAGTTCGGCAAATGTGATTCCTGTCCTGTGCACAATGCAGAAATCAGGATCCCAGGAAATCCCGGCTTCCTGGAAAGCCTCCTGTGCCGCGGCGAAACGTTCCGGATAGTAATCGGCGGTAATGACCGCAATGCGGCGGTGTCCGTTCGCCAGCAGATACCGGATTCCGGTTTTCATTCCGTTCCGGTCATCGGTCATGACGACCGGAACCCTGTTTTTCTGTCCTTCGGTAACGAAAACCGGAGCCAGACCGTTGTCCCGGCAGAAATCCGCGATCCGCCTGCATTTTTCCGGGTTCCGTTCCGCAAGATAAATGATGTTCCGGATGCGCTTGCTCAAGAGTGCTCCGAAGCTCTTTTCCAGGGAATTCTGCGTGTCAAACATGGTGACGGAATAGTCATGATGCGCCGCCTCGGAGACGATTCCGGATATGATTTTGCTCTGCACCGCATGCATGTCGGAAGTCTGCAAGGCGAAAATGCCGACCGTCCGGTTGACGCCCGTCCGGGTGATGACCGCCGCTTCATTCCGGTGATAGCCGAGCTTCCGGGCGGTCTCCAGAATGTTCCGCGTGGTCGCCGGATTGATTTTGTAGCGGGCGGAATGACCGCGGAGAACTTTCTCAACAGTGGACAAAGCAAAACCGGTGGCATCCGCAATATCTTTTCCCGTAATCATGATTTCCGCTTCCTTCCTGTGCAAGAACGGACCATTCGGCCGTGTCATGCGATGACAGACCTGCACGGTAAATCCTGTTCGGTCTGTCTGTTCCGCCGGGGAATGGTGCAGACCGGAAAGAAAACAAGTCCGTGCCACAGGTCAACTGCGTCGTCGCAGTAATGATTATAATCTCTTGCTCTCCGATTGTCAAGAGGGGAATGGGAAAAAATTTAGATTTTTCTGGTTTTCAGCCATTGACAAAATCAGGGATTTGTCTACGGCAACAAGTTGCAGGATAACTTATTTTAACTTGCGTGACAGGTTTTACGGAAGGCGGAACGGTCGGAATTGTCAAAAAAGATCAGGTGGGGCAAAGAGCAGACACGCGGCTTGAGCCATCTCCAAACTTGTTCTGCGGGATTATACGCAGGCGAACAGCTCGGGAGCGTAAAAATCTCCATGTCGGGATTTCATTTTGCGAACTTCTTGATGGAACGAGAGATATGTATGGATGCATGATCCGGAACAGGGATTGTTTTTGCGTTTTGGCAATGTCCGGTCAACTGATGCGGAAAGGTTTTGAAGGCCTGACTGTCACTTTTTCCCGCACTCTTAAGGTGCTGCTGCCGGGACTCCCTTCCGAGGGCGCCTGCAGGAATCACCGCAATCTTTCAGTAATCTCTCAAGAGCGGATATCCCAACCGTTTTTCCGGTATCTTTTTCCAGCTGCTCTTTCAGCAGAGGACTTGAATTGCACTTGATCCCGATGTATCTTCCCTGCAAGAAATGACAGCGTCATCCGTATTGCCGGAAAATGTCACAGATTGTGCAACGATGGAAGAATGCTGATTGGATCCATAACGGGAGCGAAGTTTGACACGAATGCAAAACAGCGGATACCCATACTGGCCTCACGGGATTCTCCCGCCTGAACTCTTTTCCTTTCCTGTTTCCTTGCGGCAAACTGCTGTTGCAATATTTCCATGAAAGGGGAAAATAATGGGGCCTGACCCTTACGATATTGTCGATCTTCAGAAAGAGCTGAAATCGGAACGGAAAGCCATGGCGGTCCGGTCGAGTATTTTCAATTTTTTTCTCGGCGTCACCTATCTTCTGGTCGGCTGCTTCGTCTGGGAGCAGATGGTGACGCCGTGGCATCTTCTCCGGCAGACCGCCGCTTTCCTGACCGCTCTCGTTGCATGGCCGCTTCTGCTGGGAGGTTTTGACTGGATCAACCGTTTGTTACTGACCCGCTGGCCGCGCTGTCCGGTGTGCCGGGAAAGACTGAGTTCCTTCCAACCGGCGTTGAGGCGTTGTCCGAAGTGTCACAGCCGGATCGCGTATGACCGCAGGAAACTCAGATCGGGTTACACCCTGCCGCCGCCGGAAGCAATGCGGATGCGCCCCGCAAACCCGCGGAGCAGCTCCATTGGAATGGCGGCCGGGCATTTTCTGTTGTTGTTCGCAATCGTCATTCCAACTCTCCTGGTATCCTTTTTTCTTTTTCCGGACAAAAGAAACATGGATGTGAATCTTCCGCGCCTGACGGCTTCCTGCATCACGATCCTGGGCGTTTTCGTCATCTTTTACCGCTTCGCCGGAGTTACCGGTGTTGAAAAACTGCTGAAATTGTGTATGTGGATCGATCGAAAATGCGACAGGCTCAACCGCAAACTCGATAAGAATTACCGGAGTGTGATCCCCGCCCCGGAACACCTGTGCCCCCACTGCCGCCAGGAACCGGATCACCGACTGGCGGCGGTTACGGGAAACTGCAGCGCCTGCGGAGCTCCGCTTCTGGCAACCACCCCGGAACCGGACACGCCGGAGATGATGGATTGGAACAATTTGCACCGCTACGCGAAAATTCAAAAGATCGGATTGTTTTATTTGCCCGGAGGACTGCTGTCTTTTCTGTTTCTGCTGAAAATCTTTCAGGACTGCCGGCTGTTCTGGGTAATCGCGGGCATTTTGTTTCTTGCGATTCCCCTGTTCCGGGTGGCGGTGCTGCGAGGGTTGCGCCGGAAGTGGCAGTTGAATTTCCGCTGCCCCGAATGCAGCTATCAGAACAGGTCTTCGAACAATGCCGGAGCATGGCGCTTCCTGCAGCAGACCGGCCATTGTGCCAACTGCCGCCGCAAGCTCGTGCGCGATGGTGATTCGGGGGAAGGTGGCGATTATGCCTGAGCTGTCAACTCATGAACAGTTTGTCCACATCATTCGGAAGCTGGAAATTAAGCGTGAGCAGGTCTGTGCCTGGCCTTGTGCCGGTTCGGGTATTCTCTACAATAATCGGGATTTTCTTTTTATTCCAAAACGTTTTTTGTCAAAAGCAGAGTGGCATTTTTCCACACTGGTGACGTTTCGGAAGGGATCATATACATTATTTTATCTATTTGTCAAATATATTATGATGATAAACTTGCAGCAGCAAAGACCTGCCTGACGCACCGTTCCGGAAGGAAATACCCTGATGGCAGATGCTCCCGGACACGGGGCCGCATCTGCCGTGCGCCGATCCTCCCGGATGGCCGGCAGCATCCGGGAGAATGGAACGCATTTTTATTTATAATATATTAATAATTAATAAGTTATAAATTTAATCACAAAAAGCTTTCTTTTCCTGATTTTTTCTCTCGGAAAATATGGATAGTAACTTTTGCAAGTTATTATTTTCCAACAAGTTCTGTCTTGACTTCAAGAAAAATCACGGGTTTTCCCATTAATTCGGCGATTTCTCTTGACTTTTCCGTTTCCGGCTGTACATTATAAAGCGGTGAAGTTGGGCCGAGCAATTCGGATTGAAATAAAACGAGAGGAGCGTTATGCCGTCGAATGCGGAAGTAAATTTGACAAGACTGGCGAAAACCAGTCTGCCCATGGACTTTGTCAAGCTCCATGAAGGCGAATGGAACCATCAGGATTGGCTGGTATTTTGCGCTTCTCTTGAAGAAAAGGGGTTCACGCCGATTGATCTGGACCAGGTCGGTCTTCTTCTGGAAAAAGTGAAGGCCGAATACTGGGAAAGCAGACATTAAGCGAATGCCCGCGGTGTCCCGGAATGACATCCCAGAATGAAATGAAGCGTTCCGGCGGAACGCTTTTCCTTGTTTCCACCCCGATCGGGAATCTGGACGACATGACGTTCCGCGCCGTGAATGTCCTGCGGGAGTGCGACGTCATCTTTGCCGAAGACACCCGCCGGACAAAAATCCTGCTCGCGCGCTATGAAATTTCCAAACGTCTGGAATCCTATCACTCCTTCAATGAGCATGGACGGACCCCGGAACTGCTTGCCCGCGTCCAGGCGGGGGAAAAGATCGCTCTTGTGACCGATGCGGGAACGCCATGCGTGGCGGATCCCGGTTTTCTGCTGGTCCGGGAAGCGGTCAAAGCCGGAATCGAACCGCAAATCATTCCCGGCGTCTCCTCTCTGACCTTTGCAGTCGCCGCAAGCGGCCTGCCTTCCGACAAATTCGTCTTTTACGGCTTTCTGCCCGTCAAAAGCGGCCGCCGCGCCGCAAGGATTGCCGAAATCGCCGCAGAAGACAAGAGCGTCGTGGTTTTCGAATCCCCTTATCGCCTTGCGAAACTGATCCGTGAGCTCCGGGACGCGGCAGGGCCAAACACCCATGCGGCGATCATCCGGGAAGCGACGAAAATTCATGAAGAAGTTCTCCGCGGCACTCTCGGAGAACTTGCGGACCAGACAGCGGAACGCGTCTGGAAAGGCGAATGTGTCGTGGTTCTCTCCCGCCGGACAACCGCCTCCGGCTCGGAGGACTGATCCGTTCCGGAAATCCTTCCGGAAGGGAATCGGGCTTTTCTTTTTTCTTCACCTTGAAACTTGGCGTTTGAACCATTACATTTCGCCGTAAACGGTTGAACCCGCCCTGCGGCATGGACGCCTCCCGGATGAGAGGCGCGGATGCTTCCGCAGACCGCCGCGATACCGTTCATTTGTTTTTGCAATAAGATTCTTTTCAACAGCTTATGATATTTGAATGAAACCGAGATTTTCAAAGAAAACAGCAATGGAAAGCATGCCGCTGCAGCAGCGGGAGCCGCCTCTGGCGGAAGCCGCGGCATTGTGCGTGACGACCGTCATGCTGCTGCTGTTCGGACTTGCCGTGCTGTATTCGACCTCGTTCGGGATTGCGGGAGCCTCCTACTTCATGCGGCAGATTATGTGGGGATGCGTCGGACTGACCGGATTCGGAGCCGTCCTTCTGATCGGTTACAAGCGGATCTCCGACTGGAGCTGGATTCTGATGCTTGCCATCTGCGCGCTGCTGGTCGTCGCCCTGATGTTCAAACCGATCAACGGCGCGCGGCGCTGGATTCAGATTCCGGGAGTCGGCAACATTCAGCCGTCGGAATATGCCAAAGTGGTTCTGGCGCTGTTTCTGGCGAAATGGTGTTCGGACGGCGTGAAAATGGTGGAAACTTCCCCCTGGAAGTTCTTTTTCGCCAGCGCTTTCATCTGTGCGCCGGTGATGGGACTGGTCTTCATTGGAAAGGATCTCGGAACAACCGTGCTTCTGATGGTTGTATTTTTTGCAATGCTCTATGCCTGCGGCGTCCGTCTGCTGTGTCTCCTGCCCTGGCCTCTGATCGGAGTCCCGCTCGGATATTATCTGATTAAATGGTTCAGCCCTTACCGCCTGGCGCGTCTGACAACTTTCACGGATCCGGAACTGACACAGTCCGGTTCCGGCTACCAGCTCTGGCTGTCGCTTCTGGCGCTCGGATCCGGAAGCTGGACCGGGGTGGGATTCGCGGAGAGCCGCCTGAAGCACAAGTATCTCCCGGAGGCGCATACGGATTTCATCCTGTCCATTGTCGGCGAGGAGCTCGGCTATGTCTGGATGTGCGTGGTCATCCTTGCCTATGCGGTATTTGTGACACTGGCAATTGCCATCAGCACCCGGGCAAGGACGCGCCAGGGCATTCTGCTGGCATTCGGCCTGACCACCTTCATCGCAATGCAGGCAATCATCAACATCGGCGTGATCTCCGGCGCGTGGCCGACCAAAGGAATGCCGGCGCCGTTCATCAGTTACGGGGGAAGCAGTCTGGTGTCATGCATGATCGCGACCGGACTCATTATCAGTGTCGCGCTGGACGCGGCCTATCCCGACTATCATCTGGCTCTCGCGGCGAAAATCCGCGAAACAGTCAACCGCTGGAATCCTTTCCATAAAAAATAAGTGAGTTGTCCTATGACGGAATTGAATCGAATTGCGGTCAGCTGCGGCGGAACGGGCGGACATTTTTATCCCGGTCTGAGCGTGGCGCGCGAACTGAACGCAGGAGGCGGAAAGGCGCTTCTGGTCCTCGGCGGGAAAAATGCGCCGAAACAGGCGGAAATCGCACGCGGATACGGCGTGGAAACGGTTCGGGCGCCCGCGCTGCCGCTTTCTAAAAATCCATGGAAATTTCTGCGCTTTCTTCTGGCATTTCTCCGCGGCCGTTCCCGCTGCATCCGTGCTTTCCGGGAATTCCAGCCGCAGGCTGTGCTCTGCATGGGAAGCTTCGCCTCCCTGCCTGCGGCATTTGCCGCAAAGGCGCTCGGGATCCCGCTGTTTCTTCATGACGGCAACGCGCGGCTTGGAAAGGCGAACAAGTTTCTAAGCCGTTACGCAAAGGCGCTGGCGCTCTCGTTCCCGTCTCCGGACGGGGCGTTCTGCAAATGTCCGGTCATTCAGACGGGCATGCCGCTCCGCCACGAGCTTCTGAAAGGGAAAATGACAAAGACGGCTGCAATCGGCGAAATCAACCGCCGCTGGAACGCCGGATTCCTGCCGGACGCGCCGACGCTTCTTGTGTTCGGCGGTTCCCTCGGCGCGGCGTCCGTCAACCGTTCCGGCCGGGTCTCCGCCGGCCTTCCGGACGGCGCGGCAGTTCAGGTAATCCATCTCACGGGACCGGGGAAGATGGAGGAACTACGGCAATATTACGCGGCTCTTCCGAACCGCACGCTTCTTCTGGAATCGTCTCCCGACATGCATCTTTTTTATTCCGCCGCCGACCTGATTTTCTGCCGGGCGGGAGGAAGCACCGTCTCGGAACTCGCCTATTTCGGAAAATACGCCGTTGTCGTTCCCTATCCTTTTGCGGCGGAGAACCACCAGTTCGACAACGCCCGCTGGCTCGCCTCCTCCGGCGGCGCGCGGATCCTGCCGGATGCGGAGTGTTCGCCTGAAACATTCAATGAACTCCTGCGCGATTTTCTGGAAAATCCCGGAAAATACCGTGAAGCGGAAAAACAGCTCGCCTCAATCGCAATTCCGGACGCCTCGCGCCGCATTCTCGACATGATGGAGAATATCGTATCCGCCGCCCGCGCCGGAGAGGGGAAACGCCATGCATAGGTTCCGCTGCGATGAACTTGCAAAACTGCCCCCTGGAAGCTCCGTCCGGCTGGAAAAAGGCGAAAGCGCGCACCTCTTCAGGACGCTGCGCGCGGCCGAGGGCGACCGCTGCATCCTGATGGACGGCAGAGGATGCGTCGGAGAGGCGGAGGTCGCCGCCGGGAAATCGCTGATTCTGCGTTCGCGCGAAACTCTGCAGCCTCCTCCCGGCCCTTCTCTTCATCTCTATCTCGCTCCGCCGCGCCGCCAGAAAATGGATCAGATTCTGAAGCAGTGTGCGGAGCTCGGCGTCCGGAGAATCGTGCCGATGGTCTGTGCGCGTTCCGTTTCCCTGCCGGATGAAGACGCCGTGTCCGGACGCTGGACGGAGCTGATGTTTGAGGGATGCAAGCAGTCCGGCAACGCATTCGTCCCGGAAACCTGTGCGAGTCTGCGCTTTGCCGATGCCGTGAAGGATGCTTCGAATCAGTGCGAAGCCGTTTTTTTCGGTTCCGTTTCCGACTGTGCGGACAACACAGCTCCCTCCGCCTGCCGGTCCGCCGCATGGTTTGTCGGTCCCGAGGGCGGATTCACCGCCGAAGAGGAGGAGCTGATGCGCCGGGCCGGATTCCATGCGTTTCACTTCGGGAACTGGACGCTCCGCGTGGAAACCGCCGCCGTCTGCGGAATTGCAATTCTGGCAGACCGTTTCGCCGGAACTCCATCCGCCCGCTGAACATGCTCCTGTCCCATGCCGTCAGGCGGGAGAATCCGTGCTCTGCTTCAGCCAGTTCGGATACAAAAAAACACCTCCGCGGTCCGCGGAGGTGCAGATCTGACCGGATCGGAAACCCTTATTTGATTTCCAGAGAAATGTCCTTGATTTCAGCCGTGGCCTTCGGATTGCCCCAGTTGACCAGCATGATCAGAGAAACTTTCGCCGTTCCCGGAGCAAACTTCACCGAATTGAAACCGGATTTCAGCATCCCTTTTGCGGATCCCGTAAAGGTTTTCCAGTCTCCGGTCAGCTGACCGAATCTTCCGGTATACATATAGCCGCCGTCGGAATGCTGGCGGACTTTGGTGCCGGCCGCAAGATCGACGGGCAGCGGTTTGGCAAGGGTCAGCGTCCAGGCGCCGCCTTCCTGTTTCGCCTCCTTGATTCCGCCGGGAACATAATTGCGGTTCGGCAGATCGCTGAACGACGGATCGGAGTTGTAGACAAAGCCGAACCAGTTCCGTTTTTTCCACTTCGAAGCGTCCTTCACCTTCATGACGGTATCGCCCTTCTTTGCGGGAGCGGTCAGTTCCGTATCGGTCTGCGGCACGATATTGGTCATTTTGGTGGCAATCTGCTTTCCGTTCGCGTCATACAGATAAAATCCGAAATAGAACATGGACTTTTCCGTTCCGGTGGTTTTCGCCAGGGCTTTCAGTGTATAGGTCTTGGCCGGATCGACATCAAATCTCTTCGTGGAGATCATGGAAATGTTGCTGGTTACCTTGAAGACTCCATCGGACAGCGTGACAGCGTTTTTCTTCGGGATCTTCCAGTCCGCAAGTTCATTGAAGGTGACTGTCTGCGCTGCAAGTGTCCCAGCCGTGAACAGAGCCAGCGCGCCGAGAATTGTTTTCCCTGCTTTCATGGTGTGTGTCCTTTCTGTTTCCGCGATTGATTTTCAACGTGCTCTGTTTCGATTATAGGCGGAAAATTCTTTTTTTGCAAGAGAAACCGTTTTACTTTTTCCGGAAAAAGAGCGATTTTTTCAGCCAGGACTTCCCGTTTTGAACCGGGACAAAGTTCTGAAAATATAGCGATATAGTCTGCGGGATAGATGTCAGCGGACTGGATACGGAGATGAATTTGCGGCCGGAAAAGGGAAGGATGCGGATTCCGCTGCTTCATTTCATCCGCATCCTGATCCGGAACAGAATGTTCTCCGGCCACGACGGCAAAAGGAAAATGCTTTTTTATGGATTAAGCCTGGTTTCCTTGACCCCGGAGAAATCATCAAAGCGGAGATCCGCGGTGCCGGGATTGACCTCGATGGCAATCCGGACATATTCCGGATTCCCCTGGAATTTTGAAGTGGGGACCGTATATTCTTTCCGGATCCATTCCCCGCTGTCGACCGCCGTCGCCCCTTCCAGTTCGGAACTGACGTATTTTTTCTTCGCGTCATAGCTGTAGAACCCGATCCGGAATGCGCCCTTCCCGCAAACCCAGAGAGACAATTTGAAGGTGTCCGTCTTTTTATCCATCGGAATGAGCGCCGCGGAATAAAGCGCAACAAATCCCGCCGGGGTATTGGTGATCCGCATGCAGGAACCGTTTCTGCCGCCCGGATCCTGTGTGATGGCTCCGCCCGGACGCTTTTTCATCTGTCCCTGATTGGCCCGCCAGTATTGCAGCACCTTGTCGAAGGAATTGTCGTTGCTGATCTGTGTTGTTTCGATGCTGTCACCGGCGGCAAGTCCGAATGTGCAGCAGAGGGCGACTGTTCCGATTGCAATTAGCCTTTTCATGTTCATTTCCTCCTGTATTATTGAATATGAATGACCTCCGCATCGTTTGCGGGAATGGTCAATGCAATGTTTTCAGGATTGTCGAATGTCCTGCCGGAATAATAGGCGCGTGCGGTCTGCCCCTTCCGGATTCCGGTATTTTTCAGCGTGACGCGTTTCGGCGCGGCGGATTCGTTGAACAGCAGGACAAGACGCTCCGCGCCATGTTCCAGCACCAGCAGATCGGGATACGCAATCTCGTTTGAAACAGCCGCTTTGTCATTGCGTCTGCCGTTCCAGAAAATATGCTCGTACTGCGCGATCATGCGCGTCGCCTCGCCGACATAATATTTGACGCCGGCCGCCATCTCCAGCGGATTCTGAAAGTCCAGACCGCCCTGCAGGGTCGCAAGAATCCGGATCGTCTCGATTTTCCAGGTTTCCGGATGCAGATATCCGTCATGCGACATGACCTTGAATTGGAGCCAGCCATCCTTCCTTTCCGTATTCCAGCCGTAGGTCTGCGGGAAGAAGACGAAACGCTGTCCGACCATGTTTTTCCGCCCGAGTTTTCCCTGATGGAATTTCATGTAGTCGTCCATGCCGATCTGCTGACGGCGGTCCGCGTTTCCGTTTCCGGGACACCCGAGAAAGACCCGGTACGGAATATCGCGCGCAGCTTCCCAGTAACCGAAATGGTTGCTCCAGGAATAGAAGAGCACTTCCTTTCCGAGCGAATGAATGGCATCGACCACAATCCTGTGGACGGCGGCGTCCTGCGTGTAGCGGAACTTCCGCCACTCTTCATAATATTTCCGGAAAATGACGGGGTTGGAAAGATCGGCGGACGGCGGAAGTTTCATGTGTTTCCGGAAATTCTCCTTGCAGAGTGCGCAGAAGCAGAAGGCATCTTCAGGCTTCGTCGATTTCTGATAGATACTTCCGGTCCACGGTTCCTGTTCCCAGTTGAGGAAAACATATTTCGCCTCCGGATACACGCGGAAGAAGAAATTCCGGTAATCCTCCTTCACCGCGTCATGGAACGCCGTTTTATACTTGGAGATCACAAGGGACGGACAGAACTGAATTCTCCATTTATGAGGCGGTGTCCGGGGCGGACTTTCCTTGCTGCGTTTTCCCGAGAAATATTCCGCGTAAAGATCCGGGTGTTCGGAGAAAAGGCGCAGAACGGCGCCGTTTTTGATTTTCGGCCCCCAGATCGGATGATTCAGAAATCCGAACATCACGCCGCCTCCATTGGCAGCCACAAGTTCGAGAACGCCGCTTTTATTCGGATACAGGTTAAAGAGATCCACGCCGGCCCGGACGGCGGACCGGATCACCGCGCCGGTCATTTCACGGCTCATCGCCTGCGGCATGTTTCCCATATAAAACGAGAAAATCAGATGTCTGCATTTTCCACCGTTGACCGGCGGCAGGAGATGATACGGCAGCGCGCCGGTGATTTCCGTCACATTGCCGTTGATCCGCCGGGAGTAGAAGATATTTCCCCTGTCACCGGCTTTTCCGGTATTGTCCCTGGAAATTCCGAGGAGCGAGTCGGCGGTGCGCCATTCATCAATATCGGAGGAAGCGTAACGGAGCGTATATCGAGTGAACTTTTTCCCGCCGATTGTCAGAGCTTCGCTCCGGACCTTGCGCGGCGCAAGACTCAGGCGGTTTCTGCGTGCGCCCGCCTCCATGTCCAGCAGCCGGAATCCTTCAGGCAGATCCAGCTGAAATTCGTAGGAATTCACTTTCAGGCCGGTCGGGGAATAGAGACTGAGATAGAGCGCTTCCATGGAATTCAGGGAAAATCCCCAGCTGTGAACGGACGGATTGATGCAGCGGAGCCGTCCGTCGTGCTTCTGATTCCAGATGACAAGCTGCCGCAGATAGATTTTCTCCGAACGGAAGCGTTCCGGCATCGCTTTCCATGTCCGGTCGTCAAAGTCGACCTTCGTCCAGTTTTCCGGCGCTTCCGGAGAGTATGCCCAGCGCGGATTGAGTTCCGGCAGGTTCTTGAAATCAAATTTGCAGGAGGCGTTTCCCGAAGCCTTTTCCGCCTGCAGACAGAGCGCGGTCACTCCCTCCTCCAGTGTGAAACGGTATTTCCCGTTCTCCGGAAGCACCGGTTTCCCGTTCACGAGGAAAACCGTATTTTTCAATCCTTCGCTCCGCAGAGAGAATTCGACGGTGCGGCGCGGAACGCTGACGGCGGCAACGGCGTTTTCCCATTCCCGGAGCAACGCGGCATATTCGGATTTGGACACCGTCTGATACGTTCCGGCAATTTTCTTTTTCACGGCGGCGACTCTCCCGAAATCCGGCGCGGAGGAAAAGCGTGCCGCCACCTCTTTATATGCCCGTCCCCCGAGCGCGATTTCACGGAGGCGCAGGAACAGGAACGTATCATACGCCTTGTTCAGTTCGTGGCTTTCCAGTTCCGGATCGGCGGGACCGTTGAACTCCTGTTTTTTCAATGTGGCGAAATGTTCCGCATCCGCGAATCCCCTCAGCACCGGCGCCCAGCAGGCGTGTTTCTCCCCCCGGCCGCCGGACGGCATATTGCGCCCGATGTTGAAGCGCATTCCGTCAAGCGTGTCCGCACCGAGTAAGCGGAGCGGAATCGACATTTCGAGCGTCCATGCGTCCCCGGTCCGTCCGGCGGCGACAATCCAGTCCATCGGCGGTTCGGTTTCGCGTTCCGCGCCCTGCTCCTTCGCCCATCTCGCGCCCCTGGCGTTGACCAGAAGCTGCATGAAACGCTCCTTCCCGCGCGGCAGGAAAAAGAGTTCGACGGCGTCATCCATCGACCAGCCGTCCCGGTAGCTCTCCACGGCCTTGATATTGCGCAGATCCGCTTCTCCGCATTCCACGGCAAGATACAGGCGGTCTCCATGCCAGCCGATCCGGAAACTGGTCATGCGTTCCTTCGCATAGGAATTCTTTCCGCTCAGGGCAAGGAATCCGCGGCCTTCGGGAAGTTTCTTCCAGACCCGGTCATCCAGTTTTCCATCGATCACCGGCGGACGGGAAAACCGGTAAACGGGATACTCCTTCGCATGCAGCGCGGCATGCGAAAAAAAGACAAGGGCGAACAGGACGCAGTACAGCGTTTTCTTCATGACGATTCCTTTCCTGCAATGAAATATGACTTTTTATATGATTCCGGAACTGACAAGTGCCGTATCAGCGCCTTCCGAATCCGAAGCTCAACCCAAAACACGGGGTTTCAGAATGTGTATTTCGCATAAGTATGCGCGGCGAGAAGCGCCTGGAGCGTCCGGGATTCCAGATGACCGTCCAGAAACCATTGATTCACGGTCCTCATGTGCCGGAGATGAACAGTGTGTCCGTCGCCCTCATCCGGATAATACCAGTAATCCTGCAACGGGCGATCTTTCAATTTCGTATCGGAGAACCAGTCCCGCTTCTTCGGAACACTGTAAGCCCTGTCTTTACTCCGGAGAATGTCCGCCATTTTCCGGAATTCCAGTATATCCCTCATGCCGTAAATGTACATGGAGCCATTCGTTGCAGTCGGAAACTGGTCCACTTCAGCCTGCTGTTCAGGGGTGACGTAAGAGTGGCAGTAAAGCCATTTGTAATCCCTCTTGAACATGATATAGCCTGCTTTTTCAAATCTGTTGTACCATGTAAGACTGTCTCCGGCATACCACCGCGGCGGCATCCAGTCGTTGTAGTCATTGGTATAGAACAAAAACACGGTCCCCACCTGTTTCAGATTGTTGACGCAGGCAATCCGCTGCGCCACATTGCGCGCTTTCGACAGGGCCGGCAAAAGCATCGCGGCAAGAATTGCAATGATGGCAATCACTACAAAGATAACTTGTCAAATATACTTATATGCGGTATATTAGTGATGACAAGAAAAAAAAGCGGAAGGAGAATTGAGTGATGAAAGCGTTGATCTATGCACGGCAAAGCAGCGGGAAAGATGATTTTTCGGAGTCGGTGGAGGCGCAGATTGCCAACTGCAAGAAACTGGCAGAAAAAGAAAAACTTGAGGTAATTGGCATTTATAAAGACCTGAACACCAGCGGAGAGACTTATCCTGTGGGAGCGGAGGAAATTGCCAGGCTTGACAAAGCCTATATGAATTGGAGTCTCACGCAAAGTACGAAAAAGGATTTCCGTCTGGGGCTGAGTCAGGTATTGCTCAAACTTTCCGAGATTGATTTTGTATTGGTCAATGAATTGACTCGGTTGTATCGTCCGATCAACGGGAGCTTTCTGGAAGGACACATCAATCAGCTTCTCAAGGAAAACAATGTCAAAGTTCTGCAGGTGCAGGGTGGAACAATTGATTTGAGCAAGTTCGATCAGCAGTTGATTACACTGATCAAAAATCAGATTTTGTATGAGGATTTGCAGAAAAAGCGTCAGAACAGCATCAACGCTTTTCGTATCAAGAAAGACAGCGGACGACTTTGCAGCGATGCGAAAATGTATGGCATTCGCTACCTCGGCAACGGAAAAATTGAAGTGATTCCCGAATGGGTTGAAATCATCCGCTTTGTCTACGACAACATCTGCGCCTATCGTCCTTACCGTGCCATCATCCGTGATTGCAACGAACGTTGGGGGAAGGAGATCTTTTTCTATGAAAGTTCGATTTATGCTATTGCAAAACAGCCGATTTACTGCGGTTATCAGTATAACAGCCAGGGCGAGTTGATTAAAAATTTGCAGATTACCGGTCAGGAGTTTATTTCATTTGAGCAGTGGAAGGAGGTTCAGAAAATCATTTCGCAGAAGCGTGCGAAATATCATGTGAAAGCAAAGAAACACTGGCTCCCATTGTCAGGCAAACTCTACTGCGGGGAATGCGGAGGAAAATTGATTTGTCAACTGGAACATGGAAAAATCTACTATACCTGTAATAAACGGACGCTTGATCGGAACCATATCAACTGCCGTAACAGCCGGATTCGTTTTGAATCCGGTTCCCGTGGAGAACCCGCATTGTATGATGCAATTTTCCCTTTGCTTTCCATTGCTTTGATCGAACGTTTTCGCAAGGCTTCGGAAGTGCTGAAAGAGAAAAAGAGACTGGCGGAATATGACGTGGAGTTGAAAAACTTGGCGATGAAGGAGGAACAACTTCATGAAATGTTTCTGGATGGTCTTGCTACAGCGGAACAGTTGCGAAGTCTGCTGGCACGCAACAGGGAACGGCGCAATCAGCTTTTACAGAAGGTCATGGAGCTGAAAAACAGTTCCATGAGCGACAGAAACCTGAAAGAGCTGCAAACGCATGTCCTGTCAGCCCAATTTGACGCTCTTGCCGAAAGAAATCTGGATCATGGGTTGTATGAAAGTTTATTGAATGACGCTCAAATC
>CALXSJ010000020.1 GCA_944391115.1 uncultured Victivallales bacterium
ATACTCCTTCATCGAACCTGTGAAAAATGTGCGCAAACTTGTGGATATTAGCATTTGAAACTCCAAATCATTCATTTTATTTGTATTTGCAAAGATGAATTCCCTTGCTATATTATTATATGAGTCTAGATCTGAGATCCAGAAACAACGGATAATTAAATTTTACTATGAATGCTTTGGGGAAATTCTGTATTGAAGCAAGCTTCGGCGATGTTTATGTTCGATGAAACATTGTCCGGAGCGCTGAGGGGATAAATTCTTTTCATCGGCAATTTTTGTGGTCTGCTCCAAGGTGCGGCCCGCAAAGGTTGCTATTGACATAAGCCGTGGACAACGTTTTGTCTACGGCTTTTTGTTTTTAAACGTCATTAAGAAAGAATTGTCTCATGAAAAAATCCGAATGGAATTTCACCACAGGAAACATTCCAAAACAGCTTTGCCTTTTTACCTTTCCATTGTTTTGCTCAAATTTACTCCAAGCATTATATAGTCTTACTGACATGCTTGTAATTGGTTATTTTACTGGTAGTTCCGGTTTAGTTGCGATCAGCAACGCTTCCATGCTTTGTTTTATCATCAACAGTATTGGAATTGGTCTTTCCATTGGAGGTAGTGTTGTGGCTGCGGAAGCCTATGGCAAAGGAGCCAGGACGGAAATAAACAAAATCATCATTTCTCAGTTTTTTATCATGATGTGGATCTCCATTCCAATTAGTCTTGGTACCTGGTTATTCAATCGAGAAATATTCTTGTTCATGGATATTCCCGCAGAAGCTCTTTCTTCTGCGGGTAAATATATGGATATTACAGCTATAGGCGTTTTCTTTTCCTTTAGCTGTAACGCCGTGTGTGGTTTACTGCGTGGGATTGGGGATTCACGTCACCCTTTATTTTTTATCATGATTGCAAGTGTTATAAATATTCTACTTGATCTTTTATTGGTTGGATTTTATAATTGGGGAACCTCTGGAGCCGCCTGGGCAACTGTCATTGCGCAGGGAGGAGCTTTAACTGCGGGGATAGTGTATCTCATGAAAGGAGATTTTGCTCTTAAAAAAACACGTTGCTCTGATTTTTTTCTATTAAGGCGTCAGATTTTTGATATTTTAAGAACAGGAATTCCTTCTGCATTTCAAATGCTTGTTGTTAATTTAGCTTTTTTACTCGTAACCGGAATATTCAATCGCTATGGTATTTCAGCAGCTGCAGCGGCTGGAATCGGACTAAAAGTCAGCACTTTAGCTGGTATGCCATGCTGGGCAATAGGACAGGCTGTAACGGCAATGTCTGCTCAAAATATGGGGGCCGGTAAAAAAGATAGGGTAGCGGAAGTAGCTAGAACGGGAATTCGCCTGGGAATTTTAGTTACAGGTTTAACGGTCCTCATAATACAAATTTTTCCTCACCAGATTATCCGTTGCTTTAATACCTCTCCAGAGGTGATTCAGTTGGGTATTTTATATTTACGGATATTTTCTTCTTTCAGCGCTTTTGCCTATACAGTCATGTATATCTGCGATTCCTTTGCTGCTGGAACTGGTGCTCCTGGTCTGGCGTTGTTTAATTCATTGCTGGAGGCGGTGTTTTTACGACTTGCTCTTTGCTGGATATTTGAATCCGTTTTAGATTACGGTTTTGCTGGGGTTTGCTTGGGTATGGCTCTTTCTACACTCCCTCCAGCGATGATTGGTCTTGCTTATTTACATTGGGGAAGATGGAGAAAAGGAGGTCCAAAAGATTGAATGCCTTTTGAAGTAATCAAATGTACAACATGAACAACAACATCTGGAGAGACCGAGTATAGTCTTGCAAGCAATTTTATGACTTCAAAATAGAGAGCAAAAACATGAAAAAGCCCATTTGATCAAAAAAGTGAAATGTTTTTAAAGAAAATTTCACAGAAAACGGGGGTCTGAATGAAAAATGGCAGCCATGTGTTCAACTGCACCCTTTTTGCCAGTTAAAACAGAACAATTTTTGAGGCGGAAGGGGCAAGGTTTTTCAAATCAGACTGAGGGTGCGGAAAAAATCTTGATAGAGAAATGTTTTCTGGCCCCCCGTTAAAACAGGGTGTCAGTTATAATTTTTGAACTCAAATCCGGGTCAGAAAAAAGAGGGTGTTTTTTCATTTCGACCAAGTGCGATACCCCCCACCCATGCCAGTTACACTACAAAAATTAAAGATTGTTCATAATCAACGACTTGCTACTTTAACTGAATTTTTGGCCTTTTCAGCAAAACTCAGAATTCAGACGCCGGAGTCGTGATTTTCCTCTGAAAAAGACCTTTTTTCAGATTCTGAGTGTGTTTCAAACACACCTCAACAATTTACGCAAATCCCTTTACGCCAACGACTTTTAGCGCTTTTGAATAAAAGATTCTCTTTTTACCAGAAATTGGAAGGGGAAAAATAAATGGCGGAGAGAGGGGGATTCGAACCCCCGAACGGGTTGCCCCGTTAACGGTTTTCGAGACCGCCGCCTTCGGCCACTCAGCCATCTCTCCGCAACAGGAAAAAGCATGCCTTATAAAATGCACCGTTTTTTCATTTTTTCAAGCTCGGGAAAAAAAGAATACCATTTTTATTCATAATCCGGCTGCGAGTCCGGATCGTAAATGATATGGGAACAGTTGTCACACTGCACAACCGCGCCTTTCCTGGCCGCATTCATCGTCTGCGGCGTAACTTTCAGCAGGCAGTTGGAACATGCGCCGTTGAGAATCGGAACGACCGGCTTTCCCTTCTTGTCGCTTTCCAGCAGACGTTTGTAAATTTCCAGAACATTCAGATCAATCTGCGTCGTGAAACGTTTCTTGTCGTGCTTCAATTTCAGGACCTCTTCCTTGATCTCGGAAACCAGCGTGTCAAAATCGGCAAGCTCCGCCTTCACCGCCCGTTCCGCGGCGGAATAGTCCTTCTCCGCGCCGGTCAGCGCTTTTCCGGCATTCTCCTGTTCGTCATACAGCTCAATTTCACGGGTTTCCAGCTCTGAGATCCGGTTTCTGGTCGCTTCGATATCCGCAAGCATCGCCTGGTATTCCGCATTTTTCTTGACCATGGTGGACTGCGTCTGCGTCTTTCTGATCTTGTCATTCTGCTGGGCGATGTCCGACTGCACGGACCGGATGGAGCGTTCGATATTCTGCAGTTGCTCCCTTGCCTTCCGGACCACTCCGGCCGCGGTTTCCAGCTCCTCTTTCATCCGCGCCTTTTCCTGAGGTATGGTGCGGTATTTGATTTCAAGATCCCGCAGGCGCATGTCAAATTTCTGAAGAGTCAGAATGTCGGAAGTCCACTTTCTCATCCTTCGGATCCTTTCCGCGTTTTCTTTTTCAGGACTTTTTTCAAGGTCGGAAGAACATGTTTATACATCCGGTAAAATCCAAGGTCGTTCGGGTGACAGCCGTCCACCGTGCACGCATCGCGCATTTTCCTGCCGAACAGGGTTTCCCCGTCAATGAAATACACATTCCGGTCTCCCCCCTCGACCGCATTCCGCCAGGTGGTCCGGATGATTTCCCGGCGCCGGTTGCACTCCGGCGTATCCTTATAGTCGCACAGGGGAAGCATGATGACCGGAAGGTCCGGCTGAAGCCGCCGGATGATGCGGAAGAACTTCTCGTGCGTCTTTTCCAGATGTTCCGCCGTCGGCGCATTATGGTCATAATCGTAGACGAATGCCGCAAGCTTCAATTTCCCGATCTCCTCCGCCAGGGCGGTCTCGCCGCGGGCGGAGCCGGAGAAGCCAAGATTGATCTGCGGGGCGTCCACGGCGCGGCAGAGCATCGAGGTATAGGCGTTGCCGGGGCGGGACGCGCATCCGCCCTGCGTAATGGAAGAACCGTAAAACAGAACCGGAAGCTCCACCCGATGGGGAGTCGGGGAATCGAGACTGCTTCCTTTCACGATTCCGATTTCAACTTTTTCCACGCCGCCGTAAAGCGGGAGATTGATCTGCCAGTCGCACACACCCTTCCCCGGATTGATTCCGAGAAGCGCTTCGATGTCGATCTGATCGCGATTCGGCTGAACGGTCTTGCTGTAGCGCTGTTTTTCTCCGTCCGGCGTGCAGTAGGAATCGAATCCGGCGCTTCCGGCGCGCGGCATGTGATTCATATCGGAAGAATAGGCAAGTTTTGCCCGGACCGTGAGAATCGGGGAGTCGGAACGGAATCGGACGCAGACGCCCGCAGTATGATTGGAGAGCGCAACAACTCCGCTGTTCGTCTCCTGTTCCGTCAATTTCTTCGGGATGCGGTAATAGGCGGACTTGTTCTGTTTGAACCACGGCAGCCCTTCCACGACAAAAGGAGTCTTCTTCACGTCCGTGTAAACGATATTGAAATCACCGATCCCCGGAGCAGAAAAATTACTGTCGATCCGGGATATGTCCATCCTGCGTTTCTGAGTCGCCATCATCCATTTTTCCTTATTTTTGTCGAACGTTCTCCAGTCCGCATGAGAAACGATTTTTTCAAACTGTTCCGGAAAACATGATTCCGCTATGGTACACTCCGTTTTCCCGCGGCAAAACGGCAGCGGAGCCGGAATGGACGGGCGTTTTCCACTCGCCCGCCTGTCAAAAAAATCTCCGGCATTCCGCAGCACGCCTGGCGGAAAGCGGACCTGCTCAATACCGGTAATGCTCCGGCTTGTAGGGCCCCTCCACCGGCACGCCGATGTAATCCGCCTGTTTTTTATTCAAGGTCGTCAGGTGTGCGCCAAGCTTCTCCAGGTGCAGGCGCGCGACCTCCTCGTCAAGTTCCTTGGGCAGACGGTAGACGGCGGTTTTCAGATTCTCGGTCGCCAGCTTGATCTGAGCAAGCGTCTGATTCGTGAAGGAACAGCTCATCACGAAGCTCGGATGCCCCGTCGCGCAGCCGAGGTTCACAAGACGCCCCTCCGCCAGCAGATAGATGCTGTGTCCGTCCTTGAATGTGAATTTATGGACAGGACATTCGCAGCCTTTGATCTCGGTGACCGTCACGCCGGGGAAGGCCTTCAGCTTCGCGACCTGGATTTCATCGTCGAAATGGCCGATATTGCAGACAATCGCCTGATCCTTCATCTTCGCCATATGCTCGGCCGTGATGATGTCCACATTGCCGGTGGTGGTCACATAGAGGTCCGCCTCGGGAAGCGCCTCCTCGACCGTCACGACCTGAAGTCCCGCCATGCAGGCCTGGAGCGCACAGATCGGATCGATCTCGGTGACAAGGACGCGGGCGCGTTCGTTCTTGAGCGCTTCGGAACATCCTTTGCCAACATCGCCGTATCCGCAGACGCAGGCGACCTTGCCGGAAAGCATCACATCCAGCGCACGCTTGATCCCGTCCGTCAGCGAGTGGCGGCAGCCGTAGATGTTGTCGAACTTGGACTTCGTGACGGAGTCATTGACGTTGATCGCCGGGAAAAGCAGTTCTCCGCGCTCCTCCAGCTGAAGCAGACGGTGGACGCCCGTTGTCGTCTCTTCGGAGACGCCGCGCAGCTTTTTCGCGACTTCCGTCCAGTGTCCGGGCTTCTCCTTGAGCACGCGTTTCAGAAGCCGGAAGATCACGCCCTGCTCCTCGCTTTCCGGCTTTTTATCCAGAATGCGCGGATTCTTCTCGGCGCTGACGCCAAGGTGAACCAGAAGTGTGGCGTCGCCGCCGTCGTCGACGATCTGATCCGGTCCGGAACCGTCCGGCCAGGTCATGGCGCGGTAGGTGCACTCCCAGTATTCCTCCAGAGTCTCGCCCTTCCAGGCGAAAACCGGAACTCCACGCGCGGCCATCGCGGCGGCGGCATGATCCTGCGTCGAAAAAATATTGCAGGAGGCCCAGCGGACATCCGCGCCGAGCTCAAGCAGCGTTTCAATCAGCGCGGCGGTCTGGATCGTCATATGAAGACTGCCCATGATCCGCACCCCTTTGAGCGGCTTCTTCTTTCCGTATTTCCGGCGCGCGGCCATCAGACCCGGCATCTCCTTTTCGGCGATGTCGAGCTCCCTGCGCCCGAAGTCGGCAAGTGCAATGTCTTTCACCTTGTAATCGGAAAACTGTTTCTTCGCCTTTGCAGGCGTCTTCGCCTTAACCATGTTTGCATCCTTGTTTATATTGCTGACTGATCGTTTGAAACTGTTCCCGGATCGCGCCCCAGCGCGCGGGCGGGATCTGTGCGCCGAACACCCGGACGATCTCCGAACCGAGCACGGACCCCATACGGCCGGCCGCCTCAACGCCGCAGCCGTTCAGATATCCGTAGAGGAAACCGCCCTGCCAGAGGTCCCCTGCCCCGGTCGTGTCGACGGCGTCGGCAAGCACGGGAGGAATCCGGTAATCGATGGAATTTTCACGGATGAAGGACCCTTCGCGTCCAAGCTTCACGACAACTGTGGAGCAGTAACGCGAGAGTTCATCCGCTGCGGCTTCCGGCGAAAATGAGTCCTGACCGCAGAATGCCCGCGCCTCGTCTTCGTTGGCGAAAATCACATCGACATATTTTTCCAGAAGTTCCGGAAGCTCCTTCCGGAACATGCGGACCACCTCGAACGAGGCGAAATCCAGACTGACAGTGCAGGAGTTCCGCTTCGCAAGCGAGAGAATTTTCCGCACCGTGTCGAGAAAAAAGAGCAGATATCCTTCCATGTGCACATGAGTCACACCGGCAAAATCATTTTCGGAAACATCATCCGCGCAGAGCGTCGAGGATGCGCCGAGATCGGTCCGCATCGTCCGTTCGGAGTCGGGCGTCACAAGCGAAAGGCATGTGCCGGTCGGCGCCTCGGAGCTGTATTTGAACGAAGAAGGGTCGCCGCCGAGCTTCCGGTAGGCGTCCGTGTAATAGACGCCGTTTTCATCTTTTCCGAGCTTTCCGAGAAAGGAGGTTTTCATCCCGAGCGAAGTCAGCGCGGAAATCGTGTTGAACGCGGAACCGCCGATCGCCCGGGAGATCGCACTTTTTTCCATTCTGCCGATCAGTCTGCGCTGCGCGGCGGAATCGACGAGCAGCATGCCGCCCTTCTCCCCTTCGACATACCGGGAAAGAAAGGAATCGTCCACGCGGGCGAGAATATCCAGAAGCGCACTTCCCGCGCCAAGGATTTTAACGGAGCAGGAATTCATGAAACAACCTTCTCCGTTCACTTCTTCGGGGTTTTCTTTCCGGCGGTTTTCTTTTCAGGCTTCTTCTCCGCTCCGGAAGGCTTTTCCGCGGACTTCGTCCCGGCGTGCCCGCCGCAGCAGCCGCATTCGCACTCGTCACCGCAGTATTTTCCGGCTTCGTTCAGAAGCGCCTCGATTTTGTCGATCCTCTCCCACGGGAATCCGGCCCGGCCGAAATGACCGTAGGACGCAGTGTCGCGATACGACCAGGTGTCGGGATTCTTGAGTCCGAGGGTTCTGATGATGCCGGCGGGCGTCATGTCGAACACGGAGCGCACAATCTTCTCCAGAACCGCATCGTCATCAAAGATGCCGGTGCCGTAGGTGTCCACATTGATGGAGAGCGGCTGGGCGACGCCGATCGCATAGGCAAGCTGAATCTCGCATTTGTCGGCAAGTCCGGAAGCCACGATGTTCTTGGCGATGTAACGTCCCATGTAGGCGGCGGAACGGTCGACCTTGGAAGGATCCTTGCCGGAAAACGCGCCGCCGCCGTGGGAGCCGACGCCTCCATAGGTGTCCACGATGATCTTCCGGCCGGTAAGCCCGGTGTCGCCATGGGGTCCGCCGACGACGAAACGCCCGGTCGGGTTGATGTGATACTGGACTTTCCCCTTGAGATATTTTGCGGGAATGACTTTCTTCACAACCTCCTTCACGAGTTTTTCCAGATCCTCGCGCTTCATGTCCGGCGTATGCTGATGGGAAACGACAACCGCCTCGACGGAGACCGGTTTCCCATCGACATAGCGCATCGAAACCTGACTCTTGGAGTCGGGACGCAGAAATGCGTATTTTTTCGGCTGGGTCTTGCGGAGACGGGCGAGCTCCTGCACGATTTTATGGGCGTAGAGGATTGTCGCGGGCATGAGCTCCTTCGTTTCGTTGCTGGCGTAGCCGAACATCATGCCCTGGTCGCCGGCGCCCTGCTCCTTGTGAAGCCCTTCGCCGACGGATACGCCCTGCGAAATGTCGGGCGACTGGGTGTGCACACAGACGAACACCTTGCAGTCGTCGGCGGAAAAACCGATGTTCCTGTCATTGTAGCCGATGTCCCGGACGACGCCGCGGGCGAGCTCCTCCCAGTTGATTTTCGCCTTGGTGGTGATCTCGCCGGAAATCACAATGAGGTCGGTTGTACAGAGCGTTTCGCAGGCAACGCGGCTTTCGGGATCCTGTCTCAGGCAGGCATCAAGGACGGCGTCGGAAATCTGGTCGCAGACCTTGTCGGGATGCCCTTCCGAAACGGACTCGGAGGTGAAGATGTGATCGGCGTAAATCTTGCTCATGGGTCAATGTTCCTTATAGTTAAAAACAGATTTTGTTTTCATGATTTCAATTTCGCGGGGTAATTTACATTCCATTGGATGTTTTTACAATCGGGAAGCGCCGGAAATCTCATAAAAAGCGGCTGATGACGTCTTTGAAGTTGTAAATCAGGAAGCCGCCGTACAGAAGAAGGAAAACCACCCCCTGCCAGCGGAAGAGTGCGTTCTTCTCCATGGACATGAACAGAATCAGGAAAATGCCTGATCCCAGCATCATTGCGACATTGATGACACCCGAGGCGCTGTTGATCCCGAGCGGCGTAACCAGCGCGCAAACCCCCAGAATCAGGAAAATATTGAAAATACAGCTTCCGATAATGTTGCCGATTGCGATGTCATGCCGTTTCCGGAACACGCCAGCCAGCGTCACGGCAAGCTCGGGAACCGAAGTTCCGAAGGCGACGACCGTCGCGGAAATGATCATCGTATCAATGCCGAGACGCTCCGCACCCCAGACGACTGTGTCCACCAACGCTTTCGAACCGGCAATCAGCATGACCAGTCCGACGGCAAGCCGGAAAAAAGCCGCCGCAAAGGAGACGGAAGGCGGCGTTTCGGAGGTCGGCGCTTCGGCTGTTTTCTCCGAGTTCGAACGGAAGAGGCAGAAGCAGTAGCCGATCCCCATCAGAAGAAGAAGAATCCCCGACCAGATGTTGATTCCGTGCACGGGAACGCCGTCCCTGCCCTGCACATTGGTGGCAAACACCATCAGATTGGTCACAACAAATGCGCCGAGCATCAGGATGGCATCCCGGGAAAAGAGCTGCGGGGAGAAAGTGAGCGTTCCCGTGCACACGATTCCGACCCCGAGAATCAGCGTGATGTTCGTGGCGTTGCTCCCGACGACATTGCCGATGATGAAGTCCGTTTCTCCGGCGCATGCGGCATAGAAGCTGCTGGCCAGTTCAGGAAGCGAAGTGCCGATGCTCACCAGCGTGAGACCGATTACCAGTTCGGAGACCTTCCAGATGCGGGCAATTGCCGCCGCGGAATCGACAAACAGATCGCTGCCTTTGATCAGAAACCAGAATCCGGCGGCAAAAATCAGAATATTCAACAGCAGACTGTCACAATGAAATTCCATCCTTCTCGGCACTCCCGGCTGCATGATTCGAGGTTGGTACAATACACCGGATTGCGGATTTTACAATTTCAAAATGAAAAGTTGGCTGCGGGAATCCGCTTCCTTCAGCATTCCGGAAGCAGGAAATCCGCATGTTGAATGCAAAATTAAAAAGCGGGGAGTCCGCCTTCAGGACTCCCCGCTGAACAAACCGCAGAGCGCAGTCCCCGTCAGACGAGTTTCCCTGCCAGATCGCGCCATGCCGCCAGAAGAACGTCGGCGCTCTTCATGGAAAACGGATTGGAACGCGGAGTATCCTCATATCCGCCGCGTCCGTAGTTCCAGGGATTCGGGATGTAGCCGCCGGAGTAAGTTGTCCCGCCCGTGCCGTTTCCATGCGAGGCGACAAGGCAGAGCCTGCCGCCGAAAATTCCCTTGCGGATCTCCAGCCCGATCTCGATGAAGGGTTCGCTGGGAAGCGAGACCAGAATGGCGGAACCGCCGAAGTTGAATCCGGTCAGGTGAAAGACGACAGGGGTTTTGTTGTTCGCCATCTTGACCAGGGTGCTGGCGAAATACTTCAAGGCGAAGGGGGTGCCTCTGGCAAGATCCTCGGATGTCAGATCGACGGAGGATTCCAGACTTTCCACATCAATTTCGGGATATTTCCCGCAGATGGCCAGCGCTTCGCTCAGCTCCTGCGCGGAAATTTCCCGCGGCGTTGTCACAGCATCGCCGTAGACGGAGCGGATCCCCTCCCCCTCGACCGGCTTCAGGGAGGAAAGCGCCTTCTTCACAGCTTCGGCATATCCGGCTCCCACCCGTTTCGCCTCGTCGTAGCAGGTCTGATTCCGGTCGGTCCGGACATCGAAATGATTGATGTTGCCCGCGCATCCGATCAGAGGAATCGCCATGGAACCGGGCCCCATCTCCGCTTCCATGGCACGGCGGAAAAATCCGGCCCAGTCGGCGGAAACACCGGTTCCTCCGATTGTGTCGGTGTGGTTCACAATGTTGGCGATCAGCACGCGCAGCTTTCCGCCGGAACGGATCGCCAGCATCGGAATTTCCGGATCGATGTCCCCCTCGGGACGGAGAATCTCCGGATTCAGTTTTCCGGGGTTCGTCACAACCCGCCCGTCTTTCATCCAGTAGCGGCGGTTGAAAATGAAGCGGTGCTCTTCCGCAAGGCCGCCTTCCAGTTCCCCCTCTTTCAAATCGGCAAGAGCGTCTTTCAGTGCCTCGGCCGCCATTTTCGCCGCAAACGGCGGATATTCCGGATTGGCGCCGGGTTTGCCGCAGCGGAGCTCGGGGCCGGTATGGGTGTGCGTGGCCGAAACCAGGAGATTCTCCTTTGTGATCCGGTCGATTCCGAGTTCCTTCATATCCTGCAGAATATTCTCATACAGCGATGTGGACACGGTAATCAGGTCGAAATGAAGGATTGCGGCATAATCGGTTCCGCTCCGGATGACAAGCGCCCGCACTTCCAGATCGTCCAGGACATGATCCCACATGCGTTTGTTGAAATACCCTGCCAGAGACACGGGCACCTGCGGATTGACACAGCGCCGTCCGACACCATACTGAATTTTCATTTTGAACCTTCCCTTGTGTTTCGGTTTTGCATGGGCCTTTGCCGAACTATAAGTTTTCTTTCCGGAAAAACAAGCGGGAAAGAAAAAAATACAATTTCATCGTAAAAAATGTCAATCGCGCATTCCGCGGGCGGGCTGATAAAGAAAAATCCGGACAAAAGATTCTGGCAAAACGCGAAAGAGAATGATATATTAACGCTCCGCACCATTTCCGGGCGATGGTGGAAATCGAAAAGGAGAGTGTGCATGCTGAAAAAAGTTTTCAGGGGATATTTTGCCGTTCCGCTCGTCTGGCGCGTAGCCGCGGGGTTCCTTCTCGGCATCGCCGCCGGAATTCTCTGTTCCGAACTGGCGAAACGTTACGGATCGGAAGTGACCGGCTGCGTCACGGATGTGGTGGCGCCCTTCGGAACCATACTGATCGCCATGCTGAAAATGGTGGTCATCCCGATCATTTTCTTCTCTCTGGTCTCCGGTGCGGCGAGCCTGCCGGTCAGGAAATTCGGGAAACTGGGAATTTCCGTGCTCCTGTGGTATTTCCTGACGTCGCTCTTCGCCGGGATGTTTGGAATTTTTCTCGCCGCCGTCATGAATCCGGCCATGGAAAACGCGCGGAATCTCTCCGAAAAATTCATGCCGCAGGTCGCCTCCCTGAAAATGCACGGCGCATCCGGCGGGCTTTCCCGCTTCCTTTCAGGTCTCTTCATGAATCCCTTTCAGGCGCTTGCCGAAGGACAGTTCCTCCCGGTGATCGTCTTTTCCATTCTCTTCGGGCTGGCCGCGCGGATTGTGCTTGACCGCCACGGGGAAGACGGCACGGGAAAATCCGTGGAACTCATGCTGCGCCTCGTGGATGCCGCGCAGAAAGCCTCCTTCCAGATCATCGACTGGATCATGGAATATTTTCCCCTCGGAGTCTTCGCACTCACGACAAGCAACTTCGCCTTGTACGGCACGGAACTCTTCGGACCCTACATGCGGATTGCGCTATGCGTCATCTGCGGCGTTCTCCTGATGATCCTAGTGATCTATCCGCTGCTTCTCCTGCTGCTCTGCCGGGAGAATCCCTACCGGATCATGAACCGGATCAAGGAGGCGGTCATCACGGCCTTCCTGACGCGTTCGAGCGCGGCAACCCTGCCGGTCTCCTTCCGCATCGCAAAGGAAAAACTGCATGTGAAGGAGCAGCTTTCCAGCTTCGCGCTGCCGCTCGGCGCAACAATCAACATGGACGGGGTCTGCATTCACCTGCCGGTCTTCGCCATTCTTGCCGCGAATGTCTTCGGAATCACACTGGGGCCTGCGCAGCTCGCTCTGCTTCTGATCTCCGTGGTGTTTGCGTCTGTCGGGGCCGGAGGCATTCCGGGCGGCAGCGTCTTTCTGCTCTTCATGGTTCTGGAGAATCTCGGTCTGAACGACGCGCAGGTGGCCGCCATCGTGGCGCTCGCCATCGGAATCAATCCCCTGCTCGACATGTTTGAAACGGCCTGCAATGTCACAGGCGACAACGTCTGCAACTACATTGTCGGAAAACGCGGCGGCATGCTCGAAACTCCGCCGCAGGAGAATGGCGCGCATGAGTAATGCGGAAAAAACACCGCAGACTGCGAAAGAGGACCGCATTCTGCGCCTTCTGCCGGGTGCGGTCCTTCTTTTTTGCGGCGCAACCGGACTGCTTTTCCTTTATTTTCATCCGCCGGGCACGACGCGCTGGCTGCCGCAGTGCCTCTTTTACCGCCTGACCGGTTTTTACTGCGCGGGATGCGGGTCGACGCGGGCGCTCTACGCCGCGCTGCACGGGGATTTCGCCGCATCGCTCCGCAGCAACCTTCTGCTGTTCCCTCTGCTGGCGCTGCTCTGCGGATTGTTCTGGAAGCCGCGTCTGGCGCTGCGTCCGTGGATCGCGGTCACCGTTCCGGCTCTCCTTGTCCTGTACGGGATTCTCCGCAATCTTCCCATGTATCCGTTTCTTCTTCTGGCGCCGCACTGAGCGGAAGCGGCCGGCGGGAAGGAAGATCACCTGCCGGAAGCCCTCTGCACGGACGCGCCCGGAAGGGAAAGCAGGCGGTCGATCCTGCGCCGGACATCCCCGCGGTCCGCGGCGTCGCATGAAGCGATCACAGCTTTCCAGTCCGCCGGCGGAGCGGGAATCCAGCGGAAACGGTCGAGCCCCGGCGAATAGGGAAGAAACCGTTCCCGGACCAGGCTCCGGTAAAAGGGTTCCGCCTGTTCCGGCATCCGGTTTCTCAGAACGTATCCTCCCGCAAGATACGACAGGAAACGGAGTTCCGGAGTCCGCGAAGCTTCCCCCGCGCGCCGGAAATATTCCGCCTCCCGGAGACGGTAATGAAAGCGTGGAAGAGCGGTGTTTCCCGAATTCTGCCTGATCGGATAGGAATCATATTCTCCCTCGCAGATGAAATAATCGGGCGCCAGCTCATAGCCGAACAGGGCGATGTCATGGCGGAGCATGATCTGACCGAGGCGGAAATAAGCGGCGGCGCGCCGTTCCTGCTCCAGACTCGCGTTTTCCGCCTCCGCGGCCGTCTCGGCAAAAACGCCATGCACCTCCCGGAGAGCGGGCGGGAAATATTTTCCCGCCTCGGAAAACCGGTTTTCCCGCATCAGGCGGCGTGCGAGAAGATGCCGCAGTTTCGCCGTCATCAGGGGGGGAATCTGCGGATTGTCTTCATGGGCGTCGGCGAATTTCCGAAGTTCCGCGGACGAAAGATGCTCTTCGGCAATCAGGGCGGCGTCACTCCAGGCGTTTCCCATCAGAAAACTGTACAATGCCTCCGGAAACAGTTCGTTCCGGTACTGAAGCGCGCCGAGCTGTCCCCGGACGACCTCCTGCATGCCGCGCGCGGTCATAGGATCGGGCGCATATATCTCCGGCCAGTAAATTCCGCACCATTCCGGATGGGCGGAGAGAGAGCATCCGGTTTTCGTAAAAACAACGGAACGGACCGCAAATTCTCCGGAAGAGTTTCTCCTCATCCCATCCCGGTAAAGTTCCAGCCATTTCCGGAGCAGCTCCGCGGATTTGCGGTAATCCCCCTTTCTGCGGGCGAAGCGCGCCTCCAGATAAAGGCGGATCGGGGAATTCTCCTGCGCCCCCGCAAGCAACCGCGCACAGCTTTCCCAGTCGCCGCGTTCAAAAGCGCGCAGAGCAAGCAGATCACCGCAGACAAACGGACCATGCAACTGCCGGATCAGGTCCGGACGGAAAAGAGCCGCGACCTCCGCGGTCAGCGGATCCGTCAGAAAAGTCCGCGGATGCTTCCGGATCATGGCGCCCAGTTCGCTCCACAGCTCCCGCCGGAAGGAGCAGACTTTCCGCGGAGCCTCCCTTCCCTCCGCCGTTTCGGGACACTTTCCGTAACATGCGGCAAGAACGAGATAACGCAGGCGTTCCACCGGATCTTTCGCATAAAAATAGTTTGTGCGGAAACTCTTCTCCGCAAGATTCATGGGATCCGGCATTCCTCCGTTGACGGCGCTCCGGAGTTTCTGATACCACTCATAGGCTTTGCGCGGATTGTCCTGCGCATGAAGATTGCCCAGAAGATAGAGAGTCTGCGCCGTCCGGCGCCTCCGTTCACGTTCCGGCAGGGCCAGAAGCTGCTTCCATGGCTCGGGAAAACGCTCTTCCGGATTCCGGCGCAGCGCCTCCCATCCGTCCTTGAAAAGACGTTCCTCCGGCGTTTCCCTGTTTCCGGAATCCGCCCTGCCCTCCTCCGCCGCGCGGGGCTTCACGGGAACGCAGTCCGGGAAATAATGTTTCGCCAGGGCGCAGAGATGGAAATGAATGTCCAGTTCCGCGGAATACGCCGCGTCCTGCAGATCGATGCAGCTCGGCGGCAGATTTACGCTGCAGGGATAAGCGGAAACGAGCCCGGACAGTAAAAGGCTTACCGCGATTTTTTTGAATCCGTTTGAATCCATCGGTGAATTTCTCCTGTTTTTATGGTTGTTCCGGGAGGGGGGACGGGTCCGCGGATCCGTTCGGGGACACACCCGGGAACCGCCGGACGCACAGGACGGACGCCATGGAAGAAAAAGGCCTCCCCGACACCTCCGCCCAGAAACTGCGTATGCATCCGTTCCCCCAGAATGCCGTGATTGGTCCAGTAAAATCCGGTCAGTTCTCCGGAGCGTCTGACTGAAATTTCCATCGTTTCCAGCGGAGAGGTCCCGGCATCCAGACGCCGGAGATTCTCCGCTTCCAGACAGAGGCGGTCCCCCGGCACGGCGAGCCGGAACCAGATCACGGGAATTTCCGCATATTTTTTCCGGAATTCCAGCAGTTCCCCCCAGTCAGGAAGAGCGATTTTCACAATTTCATCCTTCTGTTTCCCAGGGGTGTTCTCCGCACTCAAACGGCGGAATTTTCCTGTTTTTTCCGAATAGTGCAGCCGATACGCATAAGCCGGGAGCGCCATTTTGAACGGCATCTGCAGCCCGAGCGCCATGTCCATGGCGCGGACGGCGGCGGAGAAATCAAAGAGACGGTATTCCGACGGAAGGTCTCCCGGTCTCTCCAGAGCGTGCAGCTGCAGGACAAAATAAGATATCTGCCGGGAGATGCGCCTCAATTCCGCCGGATGGCGGAGATGGCAGGGCAGCAGCGTCACGGAAAAATGCTTTTCCGGAATCTGCGCGCGCAGATTCTCCAGAAAAAGCGCATATCCATGCAGAAGGGACTCCGGAACGTCGCAGTCGATCTGAATTTCCGGAGAGGTTTCCCGGCGCAGAATCGATGCGAAGCGACGCGTGAAATCCGCCGTTCTCCAGATCCGCGCATCCAGCCGGAATACGGGGACGGACTGCGGCGCGGAGACGGCGCGCAGCAGAACAGGCGGCACGTTGTTCCGGAACTCGCCGCGCAGCGCATAAATCCTCCAGTCGCCGAAGGATGCAAGAAAGCGGTCTGTCGCATCATTCCGTTCCCGATGCCAGAAATAAACGGAGCTTTCCGCACCGGAAAGACACAGAGTCGGGGAAAACAGAGACAAGGAAAGGAAAAACAGTCGAAAGCCACGCTGTATGAAGCATGTTCGCAGTTTCAGACATCTCCGGGATCTGGCACTCACGTTCCCTGTCTCCTTTTTTCACCGGCATTTCAGGCGCCGGAATCATTCCCCGATTGCAAAACATTTCCGAAAACAAAGAGGCGGCTTTCCTTCCGGATTTTTCCATTTCCTCACAGAAGAGCAAATCTCCAGACGGAAAAGCTCCCTTCTCCGGCAGGCGGAAAAAATGCCGTCGGAAGAGCCGGAGCAATTCATCCGGGAGAACGAGGAGAAACCGCAGGCGGAAGATGGAAAAACAGCGGGAACCATGCCTCGAAAAGTCAGCGGAGACCGGCAGGATCAGCTGCAACGGACAATCCCCGCAGAGCGTGAAATATAATCCGGAGAGCGGACGGATGCAAATCCGCATCCGTTTTTCTTTTTGAAAAAACAGAGGAAATTCTCCGCATTCCGGACGGATGCCCGGAATGCGGAATACGGGCTCATGCGCGGGGAAGAAGTTTCTCCCGCAGAACCTTTGATGCGGCCTGATAGGCGGCAAAGGTCCAGTGGGTGCCGTCCTTCTGGGCGTATTCGGCGGCGAGCTGTCCCGTCGCGTCGCGCAGCACGGAATGCAGATCAAAGAAACCGGCGAACTCCTTTTCAAAAAGTTCACGGCAGACGCTGTTGAGCGCAACGATTTTCTCCTGATACTGAAAACGGTCCCACGCGTCCGGCGCGCGCAGCGGCGCAATGCTGTTGCACCAGACGCGGATACCCTGGTCCCGCATCAGCTCCGCCACATATTTGAGCCGGGCCACCGAATCGTCGAAATCGCGTTCGATCCCGTTGATGCCGATATGGATCACAACCTGTTTCGGATGGTTCGGAAAGACGTCCTCGTCTAGACGGAAATAGAGTCCGTTGATGTTGTCCCCGCCGATCCCCCGGTTGAGATGGGAAAGTTCGGGGAACGCCTCCGCGGTCGGCCAGAGCTCGAAGATCGAATCGCCGTAAAAGACGGTGTCGACCGGTCCGTGCTCCAGCGACCGGTAGCGCACAATGTCGCGCCAGCGGTCACGCGTATGGAAGAAGGCGTAAATCTCGTCCCGGTCCCGTTCCGTGAAAAGTTTGTTGACCTTCATCATTTCCGCTTCTCCAGAAGAACGGCTTCCCCGTAGGAAGCGGGATCCTTGCCGTCCGCGATCCCGCCGAACCATTCCAGCCAGTGGCGGCCCGCGCGGTCGCGGTCGTTGACCAGCACGCTCAGGCGCAGTTTCAGACCCGCGCGGCAGCGGATGTTCAGCGACTCCCACGGAATGGCGGCCTTATAGTGCAGAACGCCGCCCGAAACCGTGCTTTTCGCAATCAGTCCCGGAACCGGAGCGGCAAGCGGCATCCGGTTGAGGTTCATGCTCGCCCAGACCCACGAACGGTTGTCCGGCGCAAGTCCGAATTCGGCGTAGGCTGTCTCCTGGATGCCGTCGTTGTTGGCGCGGTACATGTCGGACTGCGGAACGCTGACGCCGATCTGAAGAGAATCACCGCTCCACAGGGACGCGGGATCTCCGGCGGGAAGAAACTCGCGGTCTTTCACGTCGCAGGCAAGATAGAGATATTTTGCGTCGAATGCAAGATGAAGTGTTCCGGACGGCTTGTCATAGGCGCCTTTCAGCGCATGACGGCTGTAACTGCCGGTCTCCAGCGGATAAGCGCCGCGCGCGGGCCACTGCGCCGCAGGGAGGGAAACGGCATTTTCGCAATACGGAATTCCGACCGGCAGCGGATTGACCGGCAGCTCGATGCGGTACGGCCTGCCGCCGGCCGGGGTAATCCGCGCAAAGTAACGGGCCGGCCTGGCGGAAACCGTTCCATGCGGGAGCGAGAGGGCCGATTCCCCTCCGACACGAACGGTTCCGCCGCCGATAACAGCATTCTTTTCAGTGAGGATCTCCACTTTCGCCTCCCGCGCCGCCGGATCGTTGGCGCGCAGCCGGAAGGACAGCGCCGGGCGGCCGCCGGCTTCGCACGGTTTCACGTCGGCAAGCTCCAGTTTCGGCTTGATCCGCAGAAGCTTCTGCCAGATGTAGCGGTTGACGCCGTTCCGGGAGAGCATCAGGAAGAGATCGCATTCTCCCGGCTGGGCGTCGGGAGAGAGGGAGAGTTTCATGGTCCAGTCGCGCCCGGAGCCGCGAAGCGCAGCCTTGCCCGCGCGGAACGGCTGAAGCCGGAGCTGCGCCTGATCGGCGAGATGTTCCGGCAGACGGATTTTCACCGTCAGCGAACCGCCGGGGACGGCCGCCATCTCCTCCGGCGTGAAGACGGCTTCGAATTTTCCTTCGGCAAACTGGTCAAGCGTGCCGCCGGAGATGTAGACGGGCCCCTCGCCGAGCGTCAGTTTCAGGATGCCGTCCCGGACGGCAACTTTGGAACGGCGGCCGCACATGTCGACGGTCTCCGCCTCCGGAGCCTGAAACGCAAGCTGCATCTGAACGGGTTCCTGCATCAGGGAATAGGCGACGAGCATGGGCTTTCCCTCCTTTTCGAAAAGCCAGACGCGCATTGTCCGCCCGACATTGAGTTCCCGCAGAAGTTTCGCATTGTAAAGCATCCGCGACGCGGTCGCCCACGCGGCAAAGGAGGGTTTCGGCTGGTAAACCTTGCTGCCCGGCGTCTGCTTGCGGATCAAGGCGAAGTCCAGCTCCCGCTGCGAGGTCGCCTCGTTCCAGAGCCCGATGTGCCAGACGCAGGCCTTGAGGTTTCGGATTGTGAAGTTGAGCAGCATCACGCGGGCGAGATAGGCCCCCTGCTGGTATTCGGTCACTTCCCCGCCGGGCTTGGCGGAATAGCCGATTTCGCTGATGTACATCGGAACCGGATGACCGGCGATCTCGGAAAGTTCGCGGTTCAGGCGGTTGAGCGTTTCGACGTATCCGGCAAGATCGGGATTCTGCGCGCCGGGGATGTAGGGATGAAGCATGACGCCGTCGATCAGACGGTCCACTCCATGTTTTTTGTAATAGCCGACATACTGGTTGTACTGGTTGGCGTTCATCGGGTTGATGCAGATTCCGGCGATGGCGGCATCGGGATCGACCTTGCGCACGATGCGGCTTTCAAAGCGGATGATGTCCATCACGTCCTTCATCGTGCCGTGGAAATTTTCGCCGACCATCGGCTCGTTCTGGGTCTCCCAGACCTGCACAAGCCCCTTGCGGGAAAGGATGTCCTTTTCCAGTTTTCTCTCCAGTTCCGGCCACTCGTCCCGCTTGACAGGAACCATCTTCTTGAAAGGATTCAGGATGTTCATGCAGCGGATGATGTTGACCGGCTCCCGGGCAGCGATCTGTTCCGCAGTCGGCGCCACGGCCTGGAAATCCTTTTTCTGGAACAGAGTGAAGAAAAGCTGGCGGTCCCATTTGGCGCCGCCGAGCCGCCGGAGTTCGGGATTCAGTCCGCCCCATACGCCGAAGGCGGGCTGTTCGGTGGTGTAGTAATCCGCGGGAAGCGGAGTGGTGAGTGCGAAGGTGGTTCGTGCGCTTTTGACAGTTTTTCCGTTTTCGATCACCTCGGCGGAAAGCGCATAATAATCAGGTTCGGTGAGCTGGATGGTGAGCTCGGGTTTTCCCGGCTCGGATTCCGCGGAAAAAAGCTCTTTGCCGAGCGCATCCGTTCCGCGGACTTTCAGGGTTCCCGTTCCGGCCCCGTATGTGACCTTCAGCGGAAACCCTGTCTCAAAAATCCGGATGTCGCCGGGGAAATGAAAAACTATTCCCCTATTTTTTTTTTTGATCCGCAGGCACGGTTTCGACCTGAAGATTGTCAAGATAGATGCTTCCGGGATTCGCGCCTGGCTTCACATGCCAGTAGAACATCAGGTTTTCCACCTTGGTTCCGCGCCAGTTGTCGGGAAGCGGACCGAGCTCATACTCAAAAGTTTTAAATTCTCCTTCGACCGGAACCGGATCGGCAAAACGTTTCTGTTCGCCCTTGGGGGCGAAATAGGCAAGCGGAGCCTTGCCGCGCATCAGCACGCCGAGCGTAAGCTGCGGGCCGTTCTCCGGGACGGAGCTTTTCGCGTCGAAACGGAGCGTATAGATTTCGCCGGGCTTCATCGGAATCCCCTGCACCAGATCGACAACCTTGTCCTGGGGAGTGACCTTCAGGCTTTTGCGTCCGTGGCTTGCGGCTGTGGAAACGACTTCGGCGCACTTGCGGCGGTTGACCCAGTACTGCGCAAGTCCCTGTTCAAAGGAACCGTTCTTCAGAATGGACTTCGCGGAGGTCTTGGCCGCGGGACGAAGCTCCACCGAAAGATTGTCGAGATTGACGCTGCCGCCCTCTTTGGAGCCGGTGATGTTGAAATAGATCATCAGCTTCTTGACGGGGTTCTTTCCGATGGCTTCCGGGAACGGTCCAAGTTCCAGACTCATGCGCTTGTATTCCGCCGTGAGCGGGAACGGCTTGTTCAGGTCGGGATCGCTGAAGAACGAGAGCGGCTTATTGCCCTGGAGCATGATCTGCATCTTGAGCTGCGCATCCGTGGCCTTCGCGTCAAAGCTGATCTTGTAATACTGATCCGGCTCGTAGTTGAGTCCCTGCACGACGCTGACGGTCTTGCCGGGGACGACCCGTACAACAAGGCTCTGCTTTCCGTCGGTCGGATCGCCGGGTTCGACACGCGCGGAAGCCGGACGGTTGATCCAGTATCCGCTGGTTCCCTGTTCAAACGACGGGTTGAGGAACACCGGTGCGGCATGAAGCGCGGCGCAGATGCACAGCACGCTTCCGGACAGTAACAGCTTTCCTTTCATGGTCTTTATCCTTTCTGCATTTTCAAGCGATATCAGTCTGTCAGGCAATCATCGGTTCATGCTCAGTAAAGAGACTGAACATAATGACAATCATCATAGTACCAGGCATTCATTTGCGGAAAGATCTGATGCATTCTGTCGGCTCCGTTCGCGCGGGAGCTCCCGTCCAGGAACCCCAGGTTCGCCTGCCTGCTGTGCCTCAGGGAAACATAGCCTTTTGTGCCCTGGTTCCAATTCAGGATCGCATATCCTTTCCAGATCGTTGTTGAAGTCAAGTCGCTGCGGTTATCCAGACTGTCTCCCAGCAGCCAGACCGAGGAAGGAGCATGTTTCCGGACCCTGCTGTTTGTGTAAATGTTGACATAGAAACCTGATGCGTTGGAATTTTTCGTTCCATCCCGGGTAATGTCGCGGTTCAGGCCGTAGGTGTACAGGGCGTCGGAGCCGTCGACCCATGGACGCTTTGTCTGCTGATTCGGGCACAGAAAAACATCACTCGCCGGCAAATATTTTTCTCTCACCAGAATATTGGACCAGAAGACATTGGCACGGGGCTGCGCCGGCATGAGAGTCCCCTTGTAATCGTCGGCATACACCAGACAGGCAGTGGTACACTGCTTCACGTTTCCAAGACATTGCATCGCCCTGGCACGCTCGCGCGCCTTTTTCAATGCGGGCAGCAGCATGGAGGCGAGGATTGCGATGATCGCAATCACGACGAGGAGCTCGATCAAGGTGAAATGGGTTCTGTTCCGGAGATGAGCCGTTTTCATTATCACGATTCCTTTCATTCTTATATTCCTTATTAACGTGTTGAATTGCGCAAAACAATCCTGGTCGGGATCACGACGTCCTGACGCTCATAATTTCCAGTGCTTGAAATCCGCTCCAGAAGAAGCTTTGCCGCGGCCACTCCGGTCTCGAAGGAAAACTGGTCCACGGTTGTCAGGCACGGACGCACGAGAGAACACAGCGGAAGATTTCCGAAACCGGTGACACCGAGCTCCTCCGGAACGCGGAGCCCCAGATCCCATGCGGCGTTAAGCGCCTCACGGGCGATATAATCATTATAACAGACAATCACATCAGGCCGGCCGGGCCGCTCCATCAGGGAGCGCGCCACCGCGTAGGCTCCCTGAAACGCCTCGTCCGCCACCGTCAGAAGCGAGGCGTCGACCGGAAGATTGTGCTCAAACATCGCTTCCAGGAATCCGCGTCTGCGCTCCTCTCCCGAACTGGTCGGAGGAAACGCAATTACGCCAAACCTGCGGTAACCTTCTGCAATCAAATGAGATACGAGATCACGCATTCCCTTTGCATTATCACAACCCACATAATCGAAATCGTGTCCCGGCCAGCGCTGGTCAATCACAACGACCGGGCAGTGAATATTGCGCAGTTCGGCAAGACGTTCGGAGGGATCGGCCGTTTCCGGCGGGAACAGGAGAATCCCGTCCACCCGGCGGCGCGCAAAACGTCCGAGAAGTTCGATTTTATCCTTGACAAGCTTGTCCCACTGGATCACGAAGGAGTCATAGTTGTTCTCATGGAGAACCTGCTGGATTCCCTCCATCACCTGACCGGCGAACTGACAGCGGAAGTTGTTGTAGGCAATGCCGATACTGCGGCTCTGACCCGTCTGCATGCACTGCACCATCGCGTTGGGCTGATATCCGTATTTCCGCGCGACCTCCGCGACGCGCTGCGCAGTCGAACGGCGGATCGCCGGGTTTCCCTTCAGCGCCTTGGAGACGGTCGATTCGGACAGTCCGCAGATTCTTCCGATTTCCTTCAGTGATATCATTCCAGTGTCTTTCCCGATTTTCTGTTTCTCTATACATTATAATCAGAAAAAGAAAAATTTCAAGTACTTGAAATATATTTTTCCATGATTTTTCAGAAAAATGAAAAGCTGGAGGAGTCTCAGAAAAAGAAACCCGTAAAAAAAGGCATCCCATGCGGAATGCCTTTTCTCTCGTATTATTTCTGAAAAAATTGGGATATGCAACAAAAGAATCTTACAGAAGAGTCATAAACCCCTTGAAAACAGAATCTTCCGGCGCGATCAGCTCCAGGGTTGCTCCGCGCGGCGCAAGCTGGCGGTTCGCCCAGCGGCGGAACTCCAGAAGCGACGCAAGATCCCAGTGCGGCAGGGATTCGAATCGGGCACGCTCCATATGTCCTGCGGAAACGCAGTAGTGCGGCACGGCATCCGTCACGGCAAACACATCGCCCTCCTCCGCATCCGCCAGCTGCGAACGCAGCCATTTTTTCATCAGATTCAGTGCAGAGCCGGAACAGAGGCAGACCGGATTGAGACCGAACGAAGGCTTCCGTTTTTTTGCATTCTTTTTCACGCTGAGAAGTGCGCGCGACGCATCCTGCCATTCCGTGCAATCCAGTGAAAATACGGATTTGAAGGGCGTTTTCCTTGCCTTTTTTCTTCCGGACAGGCGCCAGGAAGCCGCCCAGGTCAGACGCCAGTTGCGTCCGGCAGGCATTTCCGTATCCGGCTTCAGCTTAAAGAGCTGCCAGAGAAAATGAAGCGCTCCGTCCGTCTTCTTCACGATAAAGCGGCATGAACCGCCGATCCGTCCGGCGTTCGTCCAGCGCCAGAAATCGTCTCCGACGATCAGATCGATTGCGCTTTTTCCCCCTTCCGCGACAATTCCGAACGGCGGATAAGCCTCGTCATACAATACCGCCCCCTCCTCCGCGGAAGCGAAATCCCTTTCCCCGGAAAAAACGGGGATAAATCCGCCTTTTTCCGGCATTCCGAGAAAGCGGATCTTCTCAACAGGCCCCTCAAGGACAAGGCCGCCTGCGGAAATCTCCTTCATTTCGGAGGAGGCGCGCATTTCAAGATCCATCGTTACGCTGAGCAGCTGTCCGGAAAGACGGATTTTACGCTTGACTGCCGGTTCACTTCCGAACGGAATCGCATTCTCCTGTTCAATCAGGACCTCCGATCCGTCTTCCGAAGTGTGCGGACGGCGTTTCGCCGGAAGCGCCATCGACTCGGACAGCTCACCGATCCGCACCGGGAGCGTGGAAAGCGTGAAATCCTTTCCGATCCGCAGGGTGAACGCATCCACACCCGGAGCATCGGTCGCAATGCGGAGCACGCCGTTCCCGCAGGAAACGGAAGTGTCCGGAGCATATTCGGTTTTCCACATCGTTCAGTCCACCACTTCAAAGAGCTCGTTCAGCGGTTTTCTGGAAAAGGCTCCCGGCTCTCCCGCGGGATATCCGAGCGGAGACAGGGCGACGGCATGGTATTCCGGATCAAGCCCGAGCGCCTTGTCCGCCTCCGCGCGGCGGAATGCGCAGATCCAGCAGCAGCCGAGTCCTTCCGCAGTGGCGGCGAGCATGAAATGCTCCATCGCGATCGCGGCGTCCACATTTACAATCGTATCGCCTTCCAGACGGCGCCATGCCTCGGATTCGCGCCCCGCGATAACGGCAATGGCCGGCGCTTCCGCAAACCATTTCTGCGCATAGATTTTCGCAAGTGCGGCACGTTTCTCCGGATTGCGGACAATCCACATTTTATACGGCTGGCGGTTGCAGGCCGTAGGTGCGGAGCGCACGGCCTCGCCGATTCTCCGCAGCGCCTCGTCGGGAACAGGATCCGGTTTATAGGAGCGGATGCTCCTGCGCTTTCCGATCACATCATAGAATTCCATCTTCACACCTCTTTCTTTCTGTTTCCGGAGAAACGGCTGTACAGTATTTTCACTTCCCGTATGCGGAATAATATAGCAAGAATCAGGAAGATTGCAACAAAAACCGCACCGGCAGCGCAAAGAGGCACAAAGTCGCGAACCAGCGGAACAAGATCCGACAACGGCGCGGCGAAGCGGCAGACAAGCCACGCAGGATAGAGCGGCAGAAGCGAAACCGCCAGAAGCGCCGCCAGATACTTCAGCATATCACGCCACGGCACGCCTCCGACGGCACGTTCCAGAATCACGAGCAGGATCAGATTGTTCAGATACGAGCTTATCACGGTCGCCAGCGCAAGCCCCCCCTGCCGCAGCGGCACCATCAGGATCAGATTCAGCACGATATTGACGGCAATGCAGAAGACCGAGACATACATCGGAGTCTTCATGTCCTTTCGCGCGTAAAATCCGGCAAGCGTGACTTTCATCGCGGCAAACGCCGGAATGCCGAACGCATAAAAAAGAAACGCCCAGGCCGTTTCCGCCAGTGCGGTATCTCCGAATGCATAGCGGTAGTAGACCATCCGGATCAGCTCCGTATGGAACAGGCACATGAACGCGGCCAGTGGAACCGTCAGAAAAAGAAGCAGGCGCATGGAGGAGAACATGGTTCTCATCATGTCCTCATAGTCGCGCCGGACCGCCATGCCGGACATCTCCGCCAGCGACACCGTGCCGAACGCCACGGCGAACACTCCGATCGGCAGATAGACCAGGCGGTCGCTGTATGCCAGCGCGGGCACGGCATAGGGACCGATCCAGCACGCGATGCCGCGGTCGGCAATCACACTGACCTGATAGGCGAGCGCGCCGAACAGTCCCGGCAGGGTCAGACGCCAGATTTCAACGATGGCACGCAGTCCATGAAGCGTCTTCCGGGAAAAAACGGGAAGGAAATCATGCTTCCGGAGAAGGAAAAGCATCAGCGCAAGTTCCAGCGCCCCCGAAAGCAGAACCGAGACAGCCAGCGCGTCCAGCATTTTCGGCGGTTCGGCACGGAAGAGCGGGCAGACAAGCCAGAGGCAGAGGATCATGCAGATGTTCAGCCCGAGACTCACCAGGGCGGGAAGAAAAAACACCTTGATGCTGTTCATCAGCGACGTCATCGCGCCGATCAGACAGATGAAGATGCAGTACGGCATGACAAGCGGGATCAGCTTCAGCGTCAGCTCCACGCGCGGAGCGCTGGCAAACGGAAGAAGCATCATTGAAACGCTTGACACGATGACAGTTATGACACATAAAACCAGACTCAGCCAGATGAAGATCGTGGAAAAGCGTCTTCTGGCGGTGTCATGTCCGTAACGCTCGATGGTATGCGTCATCATCGGGATCAGGACCGTTGCGAGAAGCCCCTCTCCGAAAACCCGCCGGCAGAGATTCGGAACCATGAATGCCAGCGACCATGCGGAAGCGATCGTTCCGCCGCCGAGGATGGAAGCCGTCAGAATCTCGCGGAAGAATCCGAGAAGACGGCTGGCGAACGTCGCCCCGGCGAGACCGCCGACCCGCTTGAGAATGCTGTTCAAGGCCGAGGACAATTTTCTCTCTCCGCATCAACAGAACAGATTTATACGGAAAATCTTACAAATACGGAATCACCATCCTGCACGACATACTCCTTGCCTTCGATGCGGAGGCGTCCCGCTTCTTTCGCACCGTTCCAGGAGCCGTATTTCATCAGGTCGTCATAGGAGACGACTTCCATGCGGATGAATCCCTTCTGCATGTCCGTGTGAATCTTTCCGGCGGCTTCCGGCGCGGTCATGCCGCGCGTGATGGTCCAGGCGCGGGACTCGGTCGGCCCCGCAGTGAAAAAGGTGATGTAATCGAGAAGACGATAGCCGGTATGAATCACGCGTTCCAGTCCGCTCTCCGTGACGCCGATATCTTCGAGAAACACCTGCGCATCCTCGGGCGACATCGTGCTGAGGTCCTCCTCCAGTTTCGCGCAGACGGGAACCACTTCAAGACCGTGGCGCGCCGCGCATTCGATCAGACTGCGGGATTTTTCATCCTTCCCGAAAGCACGGAAGGAATCCTCGTCAGTGTTCGCGCAGACAAACGCGGGCATCAGGGTAAGAAGCTGCAGATCAGAAAGCGCTTTTTTCACCTTCGGATCGGTTTTATCCGGTTTCGGCAGTCTGCCGTTGCTGAGCTCCTCGGCGAAAGAGGAGGCCAGTTCAAATTCAAACTTCGCCTCCGCGTCGGCGTTGCGGATCTGCTTGCGCGCGCGGTCGAGCCTGCCCGTGAGATGGTCGAGATCGGCAAGCATGAGTTCCGTCAGGATCAGTTCCAGGTCATGCGCCGGATCGACACGCCCTGCAACATGAACGATGTCCGGATCGTCGAACAAACGGACGACATGCGCAATGGCGTCCACGCCCCTGATATGCCCGAGAAACTGGTTGCCCAGGCCCTCCCCCTGGCTTGCGCCTTCCACAAGTCCTGCAATGTCAATGAATTTCAGTGTTGTCGGAACGATTTTCGCCGAGTGTTCCATCCGCGCCAGCTCATCCAGGCGCTTGTCGGGAACGGGCACAATTCCCGTGTTCGGATCAATCGTGCAGAAGGGAAAATTTGCAGAAGCCGCGCCGCCCTTGCACAGCGCGTTGAAAAGGGTTGACTTCCCGACATTCGGAAGTCCGACGAAACCGCATGCGAAACCCATAAAATCTCTACTCCAATCCTCAAAAGTGCGTTAAGTTCCGGACGGAATGCGCCGCGGAACGGAAAATCCCCGAAAAAAAGCCTCTTAAAAATACTTCCATATCGTGTTTTTTTCAATCCGTGAAGTATATTAAAAAGAAGAATAAAGCAGGATTATGCAGTTATGGATTTGAAAAACAGCGTCATGGTCTGCGGGTTCGGCGTGAGCGGCCAGGCCGCCGCGCGCCTTGCAGGTTATCTTGGAAAGCACATTGTCATCGTCGATGAAAATTCCACGCGCGAAATGCGTGAACAGGCCGCGGAAGTCCGGAGACAGTATCCCGGCGTGAAAATGGATCTCTACTTCTCATGGAAGGAGGAAATCACCCTCCCCCGCTGCGAACTCGCAGTCATGAGTCCGGGCGTCCGTCGCGGGACACCGCTTTTTCATGCGGCGGAGCGGATGACCTCCCGGGTCGCAAGCGAACTCGAATTCGCCCTGGAACATATCACCTGCCCGATCGCCGCGATCACCGGCACGAACGGGAAAACCACAACGACGGAACTCACCACCGCAATCCTGCGCGCTTCGGCGATCCGGGCGGAATCCGCGGGCAACATCGGCCATGCGCTCAGCGACTGCGCCATCGAGGTATGTGAACGGCGCGTCAACTACCTGGTGATCGAGGTCAGTTCCTTCCAGATCGACACCATTTCAAAATTCCCGAGCCATCCCGCCGTCATTCTCAATATCGCAAGCGACCACATCGACCGGCACGGCGGCATGGACGCCTATGCGGAAACCAAGTTCCGCATTTTCTCGGGTTCTCTCGACGCGCCGCCGTCGGCAAGAATCCTCCACAGCGGCCTTCTCGAATACAAAAAGCGCTTTCTCCCTCCCGGCCTCCCCGTGACGACCTTCTCCGCCACGGATCACGAAGCGGATTTCACGCTTGAAAACGGCATCATCCGATTCCACGGACGGGAGATTCTGCCCTTCGCGGAATCCGCGCTGAAAGGACTTCACAATGCGGAAAACATCATGGCGGCGCTGGCCCTCGTCCGTGCGCTTCTGGGAGAGGATGCGATCTTCGCCTCATGCGTCCGCGACGCGATCCGCGCCTTTCTCCCGGACGCACACCGCATGGAGGTGTTTCTTGAGAAAAACGGCATAAAATACATCAACGACTCCAAGGCGACCAATCCGCACGCGGTGAATGCCGCGGTCGCGACCTTCGCCTCGGGGAGAAACATCATCCTGATCCTGGGCGGGCTGGACAAGGACATGGATTTCTCGGAACTGGCGCCGAGCCTTCCGCACATCCGCCAGGCATTCCTGATCGGGCAGTGCAAGGAAAAGATCCATGAGGCGATTGCAGACAAGGTGAAGTGCAAAATGTCCAGCAGCCTGGAATCCGCCGTCAAGGACGCCTGTTCCATTGCAAAGCCGGGAGACTGCGTCATGCTCTCCCCCGCGACAGCCAGCATGGACATGTTCAAAAACTACGCGGAACGCGGCTGCCGCTTCAAAGAGCTTGTCACAACGCTGCTCTCCGCCGCACAGCAATCCTCGTAACCGCTCTCTCTTCCCCTCCCCGTCCCGAAGGGAGACAAAAAAAACGCCCCGGGAATGCCGGAGCGTCTTTTCCGTATGGGGGAGCGGATGAACAATCACCTGCCGCAGCAGTTCTTGTACTTCTTCCCGGAACCGCAGGGACACTTGTCGTTGCGCCCGACTTTCGGCACTTCGCGCCGGAAGGAGATCGAAATTTCCTCTTCCGGAGGAGCGCTCTGCTGCCCGTCCGCATCGTCGGAGGCGAACTGGTCGAGGCTCGGGTGATTCAGCGTCTGCGGCAGAGATTCAAACATCTTCTCAAACGCCTGAAGCGAAGTGGCGGAACGGAACATGTTCGTCAGGATCTCCTGATCGATCTCCTGCATGAGGGCGTCGAACATCTTGAACGCCTCCTGCTTGTATTCCACCAGAGGATCCTTCTGCGCGTAGGCGCGCAGGCCGATGCTGGAACGCAGGTTGTCCATGGCATAGAGGTGGTCCTGCCAGAGGCGGTCGATCGCGTTCAGGATGATGTTGCGTTCAAGCCAGCGGAGGGCCTCGGGCTCCTCAAAGGAGGACTTGAGCGCATAGACCTCCTTGACACGCTCGAGGATTTTGTCGCACATCGCATCCTCGTCGGGGGCGCCATTCTCCTTGAAAATGAAAATTTCCTTTTCATTGAATCCGATCGGGAAGGTCATGTTCAGCCAGGTGAGAAGCGCGTCGCGGTTGATATTGCTCTCCGAATCCTTGTCCGCGGCGGCAATCGCGTCCTCAATGTGGCGGAAGACTTCATTGTCCACAATCGAGAAGATCAGCTCCTGGCAGTTCTCGTTGAACAGCGTCTCCTTGCGGAGGCCGTAGATGACTTCGCGCTGCTTGTTCATCACATCGTCGTATTCGAGCGTGCGCTTGCGGATCGAGAAGTGGTGCTGCTCGACGCGGCGCTGGGCGGTCTCGATGGACTTCGTCAGCCACGGGTGCTGAAGCTCCTCGCCTTCTTCAAGCCCGAAACGCTCCATGATCTTGACGATGCGGTCGGAACCGAACAGACGCATCAGATTGTCCTCAAGCGAGACATAGAAGCGGGAGGCGCCGGGGTCGCCCTGGCGCGCGGAGCGGCCGCGCAGCTGCCGGTCGATACGGCGCGAGTCGTGACGCGAACTGCCGATCACGTAGAGTCCGCCGAGCTCGGCAACGCCTTCCCCGAGCTTGATGTCGGTTCCGCGGCCCGCCATATTGGTGGCAACCGTGACGGCGAACTTCTGCCCGGCGCGGGCGACAATCTCGGACTCTTTTTCGTGGTTCTTCGCATTGAGCACATTGTGCGGAATCTTGCGGTATTTCAGCATGCGGCTGACGATTTCGGAATCCTCGACGGAGATCGTGCCGAGCAGCACCGGCTGGCCGCGTTTGTAAGCGGCCTCGGTCTCGTCGACGATCGCGTTGAATTTCTCGCGCTTGGTCTTGTAGACGCAGTCGTTGTAGTCCACACGCTGACAGGGCTTGTTGGTCGGAATCACGACAACGTCGAGCTTGTAGATCTGGTGGAACTCGTTCGCCTCGGTTTCGGCGGTGCCGGTCATTCCGGCGAGTTTCTTGTAAAGGCGGAAATAGTTCTGGATGGTGATCGAGGCCAGCGTCTGGGTCTCCTTTTCGATCGTCACGTTCTCTTTCGCCTCCAGCGCCTGATGGAGTCCCTCGCTGAAGCGGCGTCCGGGAAGAATGCGTCCGGTATGCTCGTCGACGATCAGCACCTTGTTGTCCTGCACGACGTAGTGCACATCCTTCTCGAAAAGGCAGTATGCGCGGAGCAGCTGGGAAAGGTTCTGGAGACGCTCGCTCTTTTCGGAGAACTCCTGCTGGAACGCCTGCTTCTTCTCCATCTTCTGCTGTTCCGTCAGAGTCGGATCCGTGTCGATGGCGTGAATTTCCTCCAGCAGATCGGGCAGCACAAAGGCATTCGGATCGGACGGGGAGATCGCCATGCGGCCTTTTTCCGTCAGGTCGGCTTCGTGCTGTTTCTCGTCCATCGCGAAGAAAAGCACTTCCTGCACCTCCTGAAGCATGCCGCGGTTCTGGTCGCTCTTGACGAACAGTTCCATCTTTTCCAGACGCTTGAGAATGTCGCTGGATTCAAGAATATGCATCAGCTGCTTGTGCTGAGGCATGCCGAGCTTCACCTGAAGGAGCTTCGTAATCGCCTCGTCCATCTCCTCTTCGGAGGGATTCTCTTTGGAAAGAATCGCGCGCGCCTCCTGAATGAGACGGCTGCACAGGAGATTCTGGCGGTTGGCGAGATCCGCGATGGCGGGCTTGAGCTGTTCGAACTGATGCGTGGAAATCGCGACGGGACCGGAAATAATCAGCGGGGTTCTGGCCTCGTCGATCAGAATCGAGTCAACCTCGTCGATGATCGCGTAGAAGTGGTCGCGCTGGACGAGATGGGACTTGTCGGTCGCCATGCCCATGTCGCGGAGATAGTCGAATCCGAATTCACTGTTCGTTCCGTAGGTGATGTCGCATTCATACTGGGCGCGCCGCGCGGGCGGATCCATTTCATTCTGGATGCAGCCGACGGTCAGCCCGAGATAGCGGAAGACGGTTCCCATCCACTCGGAGTCGCGCCGGGCGAGATAGTCGTTGACGGTGACCAGCTGGCAGTTCTTTCCGGTCAGGGCGTTGAGGTAAAGCGGAAAGACCGCGACGAGGGTTTTTCCTTCACCGGTCGCCATTTCCGCGATTTTTCCCTGATGGAGCACAATGCCGCCGATCATCTGCACGTCAAAGGGAATCATGTCCCAGACGAGTTCATGATCACAGACCGTGACGGTGGTTCCGCAGAGTCTGCGGCAGGCGTTCTTGACGACGGCGAAGGCCTCGCACATGATGTCATCGGTCGTTTCGCCTTTCTGAAGACGCTCCTTGAACTCCTGCGTCTTCGCCTTGAGTTCCTCCTCGGAAAGCTTCTGGTAGGAAACTTCGAGCTCGTTTATTTTACTGATCAACGGGCGCAGCCGTTTCACATCGCGGCCGGACTTGCTTCCGAACACCGCTTTCAGAATCTTAGTCAGCATGAAAAAAATACCGCCTTCCTGAGATGGGTTTATGAATAACGGATCAGGATTTTGATCCGGGCCTGACAAGAGGAATTCCCTGTTTGCAGAGCGGACACTCTTCGGGCTGATAGGTCGGCAGGCTCAGCTTGATGAGGCTGAAAAGCGGAATGCCGAAATCCACCGTGCCGCCGCTGCGGTCCGTGATGATGCCGACCGCGACGGGAACGCCGCCGAGGGACTTCACCAGATCGATCGTCTGCTGGACCCTGCCGCCCTTTGTGACAACGTCCTCCGCAACGATGATTCGTTCGCCCTTGCGGATCGTGAAGCCGCGCTTGAGGACGAGTTCATCGTTCTCCTTGTCGGCGAAGATCGCCTGGATCCCGAGAGCGCGGGCAAGCTCCTGACCGACGAGAATGCCGCCGACGGCAGGTGAGATGACCGTCTCCGCGCCGAGATCCTTCATCCTTTCCGCAAGCGTCCGGCAGAGTTTCTCGGCAATGTCCGGATACTTGAACAGGAGCGCCGCCTGAAAGAACTTGTTGCTGTGCAGTTTGCTGCGGAGAACGAAATGACCGTCGAGAAGCGCCCCGACGTCCTGAAAGGTTTTGATGATTTCCTGATCGGTCATGATGAGTATCCTTCGTAATATAAAAATTCTGCAGATTAACGGAACGTGTCCGCGGAGGCCGGTTCGATCCGGATGTGGAAGTCGACTTTCTTCTCTCCGAGATTCAGCGTAATCATGGTGTTGAGACGCGTAAGCAGCAGCGCATAGGGAATCTTGACCTCTCCGGCGGGAACCGTGACCGCCACATTGCAGTCTCCGAGAATCGATTCGGCGTCACGCAGCACGAGAATGAGGTTTTTCAGCTTGTTGAGCTTGGTCTTCAGAGCGTCGTCAAACGCGTAGGGGCGATGGCATTTGGGACAGAGAACCTGAAAATCATCCGCAGCAAGGTCCATCAGATTGAATTTGACTACGCCGCTGCATTCCGGTTCCACGCAAATAAAGTCAAGTTGCGCCTTGCCTGCATCGATTTCATTCTGCTTTGACATGATCGTAATTTACACCATCCCTTTATCGTTATTAAGTATAATCACCTGACAAGTGAAAAAACACCCGGCGGAACAACACAGGATCATAATATAGCGCGACTTCACACAGATGAAAGAGACGATTTGAAAAAAAAACAGGTTTTCCGCGCACGGAGGGGGAAATCCCGCATTCCGCAGAGTTTCACCCGGCGGAATGCACCAGCGTGATCTTCACGATTTCCGGAGGGCACCGGAAACGGATCGGCAGGAAGGTGATCCCCAGCCCGGCGGTGACATACAGTTTCGCGGAAGATTCTTTATGTTCATAAAGACCGTATTCGAAACGTTTTCCGTGAACGGATGAAGTCAGGACCGCGCCGTATCCGGGCAGACGGATCTGTCCGCCGTGCGTATGCCCGCACAGAATCAGAGAAGCCGAACGCAAATCTTCCGGAGTCATGGCATAAGGAACCGCATCGGGATTATGCGCAAGAATACAGCTGAATCCCGCGTCCGGATCCGGCGGCACATACCGGGGCATCCCGTATTTGAAATCATCCATCCCCCAGAAACGGATCCCCCCGATGGAAAACGCCTCATTGAGCAGAGGCAGGAACGAGGCCCGTTTCAGTTCCCGCTCAAAAACGCGGAAAGGAAACCACGCCGCACGCCGTTTGTCCCAGTTCCCGTAAACCGCCAGCTTCCATTTGCCCGGCAGAGCTTTCAGAAAAGCGATTCCCGCGTCGAAACAGCAGATATGACGCACCAGATCGCCGCCGAACAGTGTAAAATCCGGACGGAAGGAATCGGCCTCGCGCAGGATCTCATCCCCGGGGAAACCGGCATTGCTCCAAGGCGAAAGTCCCGGTTGCGAGGGAAACGCTCCGGTCGGACGCAGATGGGTGTCGGAAAAGAAGAGGATCCTGCGACCGTCCAGAAACGAAAGACGGTCCGGAAGCGGAATGCGGAGCGATACAATCCTGAGAGCATCACCCGCATTCGCGCTGAGAAAATCCGCATGACTCCGTTTCCAGAGCGCGGGATCGCTTTTCCACTCCCTTTTCAAGTTCAATCTTCAGGAGAAAGCTCTTTGGCGAGCGCTTCCGGAAGCGGGGAAATCTTCCGGATCGTGACGTTTTCCCCGTCAGGCAGCCGGACCGTGTCGCCAACCCGGGCGCCAAGAAGCGCTTCGCCGAATTTCGTCTTGTAGGAGACAAGATTCCTGTCCGGATCGCCGTCCCATGCGCCGACAATGCAGTAATCCGCGGTTTTTCCGCCAGCGGCCTCCGCGGTCACCATCGTGCCGAAAGAAACCTTCTCCGGATCAATCTTGACCGCACGGAAATCAATGGGCTGAACCGTGGCGATGAGTGTTTCCAGCTCGGAACGGCGTCTCTGAAGGAAGCGTCTGCGTTCCTTGGCGGCGTCGTATTCCGCGTTTTCGCGGAAGTCGCCGAAGCCGCGCGCATGTTCGATCGCCTTGTTGTTCTCCGGCACCTGAACCTTGACGATGTTGTCCAGTTCGGCGACGAGTCCCTTGTAGGAGCGGATGGAGGTCATCGGCGGCCCCTCCTTGGGTTTCTTTCCCGCCTCCGCCTCCTGCGCGGCGAGCAGCTTCCGGCCCTCGCCGCTTTCAATGTGCTCCTTGAGCGCTTCGGAATGGCGGGAGAGCTTCACCAGAAGACTCTGGCATTCGCCGGGCGCCATGTTGCGCATCCGCTGGATCGCGTTGATCACGGAAGGAATGTTGGAACCGGCGTTGGCAAGCACGAATTTCTGGAAATCGGCTTTGTCGAACAGGTTTTTCTTGAGTTCACGCTGCGCCGCCGCCCACTCCTTGGGAAGTCCCTCCACGGAGAGAGCGACCGAAATGTTCCCCATCGTGATGAAATCGGTCAGTTCCTGAGGGAGCTTGGCGCGGTTCTTCCAGATTGCCAGAAGAATATCCGAATTGAGATTGTCCGCGGCGAACACGGCATCGCTGATGTCGTCCACGGTCAGGGTTTCGAAAATGATGGAGATGCAGCGGAGGGGAAGCATTGTGGCGAGTTTCGCGATTTCAAGGCGGCTGTAAACCAGGGAAGCCGCCTTCAGGAACCCCGTGAAATGCTTGACCGAAAGCCGGCCCCACACCTCAAGCTGCTTCAGCGGCACGGAATCGTTGATCTCCCGCGGCCAGAAGGCGACCTTCCCGCGCAGCGGCTGATACATCACCTTCAGAGTCTCCGCATCGGCGGAGTCTGCGAGCATGGCAATGCACTCCGCCAGCATTTCCAGATCCTTGGGCGACATGACCGGCTTCAGATGGAGAAAGAGTTTCGAAAGTTTCTGAGCCGCGGGCGGATCCACTTTGACAGCGGCCGGATCCAGCGGAGCAAGCAGCGTGGAAAGTTCGAGAATGCTGCGCGCGTCCTGAAACTCGCGCTGCTTCCGCACGGCGGTTTCCGGAGCGTCGCCGGACGCCCACCATTTCGCGAATTCATCAGGAGAGAGAATCTGCGGAACAAACATTCTGGTCAGCACGTCTTTGATTTTTGTCTCGGAAAGATCGCCGAGCGCATATTTCGCCAGTTTCTGGCGGTAGAAGGAGGCGGGTTTGAGATTGCGCTTTTCCGTCGCGATGATCGCGGTCATTTCCACGCTCGGCTCGAAGAAGAGGCAACCGGCCAGCGCGTTTGCAATCGGAATGGAAAGCTGCGCCCCGGTGGCGAAGGTATTGACCGCGATGGTCGCGACAACCTTGTCCACGTTGACGACGCGGCCCCAGCTCTGGGAATCGGTCTGATAGACAAAAGCATTGGTTTTGAGCTTCCGGAGTTTCCGGATGCGCGCCGCCACGTCGTGAACGGGAACGGACTGATCTCTCGCGCCGACCGTTTTCGCAATGCCGGGACTGGAAATATAGGGGGGAAGAAATTTGCGGACCGCGTTGTGCAATGCGGTCCGGAAGTTCTGAGTGTCGAGAATGGAGTTTTCAGCAAGATAGAGGCAAACGGCTGCCTTGTCATCGAACCTGGCGACGGTGTCATCCCATGCCTCGAAAAGGAAATCGAAATTTGCCGCCGAATCCTTCAGGAGTTTCACATCGCATGTTTTGATCTCTGAAAGAAGTTTGATGACCGCCGCGTCATTGTTTTCCTGCGCGGCGGCCATAATCAGGTCGTCCAACGCCTGCTGTTCCGTAATCATCGGATCACGCTCCTTGTTTTTATGTCAATTAGCCGTTTGTAAATTCCCATAGCCTGATAATATACGATTTCACGCCTCCTTTTTCAAGAACAGGTTGCACTTTTCCCGGCGTAATTTCTGAAAAAATCCTCCTTTCCGGAACCGGGGAAACAGGGAATTCCACACCGGACGTCACAGAAAATGCGGCTTTTCCGGCGGGCATGCCGGAATGGCGCGCCTACTTTCCGAAAAGGAAGCGGACACAGGACTCGAAACGCTCCAGGCCGCGCATCGGCAATGTCTTTTTCGGCACGATCGCCCCTTTCGGGCAGTGTTCCTGGCAGCAGTAGCAGCGGATGCAGTTCGGCAGATCGAAGACAGGCCTGCCGTCTTCCAGCTTCAGCGACTGCGGCGGGCACATTTTCACGCAGAGGCCGCAGCCGACGCATTTCTCCGGATCAAGAAGCGGTTTCGATATGATCCAGTTGCGCAGACGGTCTTTCAGGAAGGGAGGCAGAGGCACCCCCCACTCCGTCAACATTCCCGGGGGATCGGGAAGAAGCAGCGGATTGCGTTCCGGAACATCGCCCGCATACAGAAACGGTGTCAGCAGCCCGCGGCGTTCCGCACTCCGGAGCAGAAGCAGATCCTCCACGCCGAGCAGCGGCGCGGAGGAGGCGTCCAGAGCCAGGGCATCCGAGGCGCCGGCCACAAATCCCCGCGGAGTCGGCGCGCCGCTTCCGGGACCATTGCCCTCCATGCAGACGACCGCATCCAGAAGATTGAAGCGCGGACGGACGGTCAGATAAATATCCAGAAGCATATCCGCAAACATGGCAAAATCCCTTCCGACGGCGAGATGCCATCCCATGCGTCCGCTTCCGCCGACCAGTCCGAAGAGGTTTTTGACACAGAGAGTCAGCGTCATCATCCCGTGCGTCTTGGCCTTGGCGATATCGCAGACGGCATCGAAGTCCAGATACTCCCGTGCAAGTTCCAGATTCCGGAAACGCGCATTCGCCGGAAGCGACGCTTTCTCGAAATGTTCGAAATTGGCGACCCGCACATTCATGGCCGCAAGCTCATCGGCAATCCCCATCGAACGAATGATCGCGGGCGCGGTCTGCACGGCGGGATTTTCCAGAATCGCGACCTCCGAAGCGCCGGCGTCGAGAAACGCGCGTGCGCTCTCCAGAAGAAAGGCCGGATGCACACAGGCGACATCCTCCTCGCGCCGCCAGGCGAGAAGATTGGGCTTGAGCATGATTCTTTTCCCTGAAACGCCGCCGGGGAAATCCTCGATCTGAACGGCAAGCACCTGTTCGATCGCCGCTCTCAGAAGGCGCCGGTCGCGGTAGGATGCACAGCGGGCATAGGCTGTGCGGACGGGAGACTGCGTCATGAGAAATAGTCCTCGAACATCTTGATGGTGGATGGGTCGCGCAGCTTGGCGATCGCCCCGGATTCGATCTGGCGGATGCGCTCCCGGGAAATGTTGAAATAGCTGCTGACCTCCGTCAGGGATTTCGGCCGTCCGCCGTCCAGCCCGTAGCGCATGGTCAGCACTTCGCGCGACCGCAGGGGCAGCGTCCGCAGAGTTTCAAAAAGCCGCTGGCGGAGAAGCTTCTGCGCAAAGCTGCGCATCGGATCGTCATCGTCGCGGAGAGTCATCACCGTATCTTCGACAGAGGCGTTCCTACCGTCGTTCCATGCGGAAAGCGGAGCCTGAAGGGAGATCGCCTGCATCGACATCCGTTTCATGGAGTTCACGCGCTCGCGGGTCATTTCCAGAATCGCGGCGATTTCATCCACCGTGGCTTCGCGCCCGTGCTCCTGCAGGAAACACTGTTCGGCATGATTGATCTTGTTCAGAGTCGTGAGCATGTGAACGGGCAGGCGAATCACGCGGGACTGCCGTCCGATCGCATGAAACACGCACTGCTTGATCCACCAGGTCGCATAGGTGCTGAAACGGTGCCCGAGCTTGTAGTCGAACTTGTCGAGGGCCTTCATGAGCCCGATATTCCCTTCCTGGATCAGATCGACGAAAGGCACCCCACGCCCCTGGAATTTCTTGGCGATGCTCACAACAAGACGCAGATTTCCTTCCGCAAGCACACGTCTTTTCTCATCGAGCAGATGGCTGATTCCCTCCACCTCCTGATAAACGGAATTGAATTCCTCCTCCGTGCAGAGCAGTTCCGCACCGAGCAGCGGACCGTTTTCCTGTCCGGGAGTTTTCAGCTGTCCGGCATAAATGCGCAGGGTCTCCAGGCAGCGGAAGACATGGTCGATCTGAACGGGATACGTCATCATCAGCTCAACCAGCATCTGCCGGGCGGTATCTACGGCATCCGGATCGCCGCCTGCGCAGGCGGCATCCAGTTTTTTCAGGCAGCGGAGCAGCTCCTCCTTCGCCATCGGCATCAGGCGGATCACTTCCCCGCTTCCGCCGAGAGCGCGCACGGCCGACTGGGTGAAGACTTCATACAGCATGTCCGGATTCCGGCATTTCTCGAAGAGACGCGCATGAAGCCTGACAACAAAGGCGAATGGATAGAGTTTGCGCCGCAGAAGATCATGAAGTTCGGCAATCTCATCCCAGATCGCATTTTCATTTTCGGTGGACAAAGGGACAGCATCGGCCATATTCCGCATATAAGTGCGCAATGCGCCGTCGCATTCAAAGGTGTCTTCCCGCTCCATCAAAGGCAAATCGGCAGGATCCGGTCCTCCGCCGGATTCCGCGGCCAGTCTTTCCGCGAGCTCCTCGCGCGCAGAGGCATCGTCCGCGGAGGAGAAATCCCCGGAACGGGAGGGATCTCCATTGCCGCTGTTCCTGCTTTTCCTTTTGTAAACCATCGGGACCACCTGTCTCGCCCGGTCTTCCGGACGCTTCCAGTTTACTGTAACAAGTCTCTCTCATTTTTCAAGTCAAATCCCGATCCAAAGCCGAAAAAGTTCCGGACAACACGCTCCTCTTGTCCTTTGACAGCGGATTCCGGAAAAAGTGCGGCGGAGAACTTTCTTTCCGGACGGCAATGCGGCACACAGGCTCAGACATCCTCATCCCCGGCAGACGGCGTATCCTCCGCGGATTCCAGCTGCGGGAGATCAGGGGCCTGATATTTCCCCGGCAGCTGCCGCGGGCGCTTCATCTTCACGCCGAGCTGTTTGAGCCGTTCGCCGGAAAGCACCACGCTGTGTTTGCCGTCGCCGCCCTTGAGACGGTCAAGGGATTTCCGGTATGCCTCGCAGGCTCCGTCGAGTTTTCTGCCCACATCGTCAAACTGTTCATAAAAGGAATAAAGGCGATCCAGCAGAGTTGCGGCGGTATCCAGGATTTTCTGCTGGTTGCGTTCCTGATCGGCGCGCGTCCAGGCGATCTGGATCAGCTGCAGGAGCGCCATCAGGTTGACGGGGCTGACGATCATGACCTTGCGTTCGAACGCCCAGCGCCAGAGTCCGGGATCCCGGATCATGGCCAGCTGGTGCGACGCCTCGTTGGGGATGAACATGATGACAAAATCGACTGCCTCGTGATCCCGCTTCCGGATATAGGAGGCGTAGTTCTTCCGGACCAGTTCCTCGACGTGGGAGCGGACGCTGCGGGTATGCCGGGCAAGCGCATTCTCCCGTTCGCCGTCCGTTTCCGCGTTCATGTAGTCGGTATAGGCGCTCAGACTGACCTTGCTGTCGATGACGACATCCTTGCCGTCGGGATAATGCACGATCACATCCGGGCGCATCATGCGTTTTTCCTCGTTCTGCAGGAGGTTGCCGTCATCATCCCGCAGGGTTTCCTGACACTCGTAATGAACGCCTTTTTTCAGTCCCGAGCTGACAAGAATCTCCTCCAGAATCATCTCACCCCAGCAGCCCTGCGTCTTGTTGTTTCCCTTCAGGGCGGAAGCCAGATTGTCCGCGTTGGCTCCGATCTGCTTCGCCGCCGACATCAGATGCGCAATCTGCTCCTTGAGCTCGGAATTCAGGGTAATACCCTTCTCCCGCGCCTGATCGACGGCGGACTTGAAATCGCCGAGTTTCTCCTGGAGCGGTTTCAGGAGCGCGGAAAGCTGTTCCCGGTTGAGATCGGAAAGATGACCGGTTTTTTCCTTGAGAATCTCCGAGGAAAGAGTCTTGAATTCCTCCTTGAGCAGATCGGTCTTCGTCTGCCAGTTCTTTTCCATTTCCTGCTTGTTTTCACGAAACTGCTGTTCCAGAACGGCAAACGTTTTTTTCAGAGCGTCGCGCTCGGCGGAAAAGGAGCGTTCCAGCGCGCGGACACGTTCCTCGCCTGCCTCCAGCTTTGCCGCAAGTTCCTGCCGGAAGTTTGCACGAAGGGTGTCAATCTCCTTTGCATGAGCCTCGCGCAGCGCCTGAAGTTCCCGTTCCCGGGCCGCTTCCAGGAGTTCCCGTTCATATCCGGACTGTTTTTCCAGCGTTTCCAGAGTGGCGGCAGTTTTTGCCGCGGCAATCCGGACGGCGTCCGTCTCCGCGTTCAGCGCCTCGGACGCGGCAAGACGCTCCTGCAAAGCGCTCCGTTCCGTTTTACCTGCGGCGATTTTCGCGCGCAGAGTCAGAAAAGCGACAATGCAGCCGCCCAGAAAGCCGGCCAGCAGACAAAGAATTTCCATGATCTCCCTCCGGAAATGAAATTGCATTCAAGATATTCCCAGCTGTAATATAACACGGAAACGGAGTTTTTCAGAGGAGGAGAAACTTTTTTTCAAAAAAGATTTCCGGCTTTCCGGAGACTGCCGCAAACGGGAAAAATTCCGGGACGCGGGAACCGGAAAGTCCGCCGCAGACATCCTCCTCCATTTCCCTGCTGTTTTACGGAATCCCGGGAAAACGCTCCGATGCGGACGTCCGCGATTCCCTCAAGAAAATTCCCTCTTTTGCCGCGCCAGCCTTGACGGGGCGGCGCGTCCATGCTATATTTACGGAAGTTATTATTCAGATTCCGGTATCAATACTTATTTACGGGTGTAATTATGGGCGGTTTTTTCGGCGTTGTCTCCACCTCGAACTGTGTTCCCGAACTTTTTTACGGGACGGATTACCATTCCCACCTGGGAACCAAGCGCGGCGGCATGGCCGTCACTGCCTGCAACGGCAACATTGCCAGGCGCATTCATGACATCACCAACACACAGTTCCGCACAAAGTTCGACGGCGTGCTCGGCGAGTTCGACGGAAAATGCGGAATCGGCGTCATCAGCGACTTCGAGGATCAGCCGCTCATCGTCTCCTCCCGCCTCGGACGCTACGCCATCGTCTCGGTTGGAAAGATCAACAACATCGAAGCGCTGGCAAACCGCTCCTTCCGGAACGGCTACTCCCATTTCTCGGAAATGAGCGACGGAGAACTCAACCCGACGGAAATGATCGCCTCGCTCATCAACCAGAAAACCAGTATCATCGAGGGGATCGAATACGCGATGGACTCCATTGACGGGTCCTGTTCCCTGCTCATCATGATCGACGGCCGCATCATTGCCGCGCGCGACAAATACGGCAGAACGCCGATTTCGCTCGGCAAGCGCGATACCGACGGCGCAGTGGCCGCAACCATGGAGACTTCCGCGTTTCCCAATCTCGATTTCACCCATCTGCGCGACCTCGGGCCGGGTGAAATCGTGGAAATTTCGCCCGATCGCATCACGCAGCATAAAAAGCCGGGCACGATCAATCAGATCTGCTCCTTCTTCTGGGTCTATTTCGGCTACCCCTCTTCGAACTTCGAAGGAATCAACACGGAAACCGCGCGCTACCGCAACGGGCAGAGTCTCGCCGCGGAGGACGACGTTTCCGAAATCGACTCCATCTGCGGAATTCCCGACTCCGGCGTGGCGCACGCCATCGGATACTCCAACGCGGCGGGCAAGCCTTATCTCCGCGCCCTGGTCAAATATACGCCGACCTGGCCGCGCAGCTTCATGCCGCAGAGCCAGGCGGCGCGCAAGCTTGTCGCGAAAATGAAACTGATCCCCGTCGAGGACCAGATCCGCGACAAAAGGCTGCTGTTCTGCGACGATTCGATCGTCCGCGGCACCCAGTTCAAAGACATCACGCGACGCCTCTACGAGCGCGGCGCAAAAGCCATTCATCTGCGTTCGGCATCTCCGCCGATCATGTATCCGTGCAAATATCTGAACTTCTCCCGTTCGCGCTCCATCCTCGACCTCGCGGCGAGACGCGCCGTGGAAACGCTCGAAGGAAAGATCGTCGAAGACGAGGAACTCCTCAAGGAATACACAACCGCGGGAACGGAAAAATACAATGCGATGGTGGACATCATCCGCAAGGAGCTCGGCCTTACGACTCTGAAATACCAGAAACTGGAAAATCTGATCGCCGCGATCGGCCTTCCGAAGGAAAAGGTCTGCACCTACTGCTATGACGGATGCGAGGGCGGATGCTGTCCCTGCCGCTGTCCGGACGGGGAGGAGGAAACTCAGGAGCGGAAATAATTCCTCCGACGCCATGCCGTTCATTCCCCGCGCCGGATACGGCCGCGGGGTTTTTCCTTTCATTCTCTAATGTCTCCGTGCACGGCGCAGCGCCTCGGCCAGATCGTTTTCCGCTACCGGAACCGCCGGGGATGATTCCTCTGCGACAGGCAATGCTGGATTCTTTTCCGCCGTGCGTTTCACGAATCTTTTCCGTTTTTTCTCCGGATGATCCGTTCTCTTTTCCTGCGGAGTCTTTTCTTTTCTCCCGTCACTGCGGGAGGAAAGAAGCCCGAAGAAATGGAAACGCCGTTCCGCAATTTCAACAAGGAAAAGCAGAACGGCGGCAAGCAGAAGCCACGGAACGGGATTGAAAAGACGCTTTTTCAGGGGGAGATCGTCCCAGACGTTTTCATTCAGGAAGCGTTCCGTTCCGCGGCTGAGCGCGCAAAGTTCCGCCATCGAATCCCCTGCGACGCCATCGGCGCTGTCCGGAAGGAACTCGGGCGAACAGCCAAGACGCACGGGAGCAAGCGCAAGAGGCCGCGCGCCGTCGCGCAGAAGCGTCGGGAGATACACTGCGTTCCCCTCCATCGGCAAGGAAATTTCCATGCGGTCGGGTGTGATCCACTCGAATGTGCCGCGCTGTTCGACGGGCTCTTCGCCGGGACGGAAAAGCATCGTGACAAGTTCCGGGCGGCGCCCCCATGGATCGCGCTCCCGCGCCGGATCAAGCGAGAGGCCGACCCGGCACTGCCCCCGTCCCTGCTCCTGCGTGACAAGAAAATCCTGCGCGGCATCGTCCGCTCTCATCCAGTTCGCCAGCGCGGCAAGGAGCGTGCCCGCGTCGGGATCGGAGGCGAAACGCCCCGTGTACTCGCCGTCGGCTTCGGCGGTCAGGACGGCAGCGCGCCCGAGTCCGGCCTGTCCGATCGCGGCAAGCGGCGCATGATTCTCGTCCCGGCTGAAAAGAAGATTCTCACAGTTGTCCTTGAGATAGCAGAGGTTGTAGCCGCCGAAGGCGGTGGATTTCCCCAGTTTGCGCGAAAGCGAGCGGACCGCGTTCGTGTAATCCGCGGGGACCTCTCCCTCGACAAACGTGCTGCGCGCCATGACGAAGGTGTCCTCGGCGAAGATGCGCGGCAGCTCGTCCGCGTTTTTTGAAAAATAGCAGATGCCGTTTCCGCGCCGTGCCACATCTCTGAGGAACGTCGCGTCGGGATCGCTCTCCGTTCCCAGCGCAACGACGCTGATCGTGATGCCCGCCGCGGAGGTCTTTTCCAGAAGCGCGCGGTAACTGCCCGGCTCCTCCGCGTCGGCGGCGTCGGCAAACAGCAGAAGATGACGGGTCGGCGCTTTGGATTTGAGCAGCATCGCCGTAGCCGAATGGAGCGCGGTATAGGTGTAGATGCCTCCGCCCATGGATTCGATCGAAAGAATTTTCCCTTCCGCGCCCCGGATTTCCGAAAGCGGCGCAAGCGGGATCACACGGTGGGACGAACTGTCCACGGCGATGACACCGAATTCGTCATTCGGGTGCAGCAGTTTGCAAACTTCCAGCGTGGCGCGGTTCGCCAGCTCCATTTTCGTCAGATTTCCGACCGGCGCGCTCATGCTTCCGGAGCGGTCGAGCGCGACCATGACGGCGACCGCGCTTTTCCGGACCTCCCGGCGCTGTTCCATCGAAACGGGAAGCAGTTCCTCCAGCGGGGAGCGGTAGTAGCCGCCGACGGCGAAGGACTGCCGTCCGCCGGTCATCATCAGCCCCAGAGCTCCGGAGCGGACCGTTCCAGCGAGCACGCGCATGCCCTCCAGACCGAGTTTCGAGGCGGGGACGTTCTCCAGAATCACGCCGGAATATCCCGCCAGCTTTGCGGCGGAAAGTTCCGCGGGTGCCGGGAGCTTTCTGACAACGGGAATCCCGGCTTCACGCAGCACGCGCGCGAGATTGCCGGAAGGCGATTCACTCAGGAGCAGCAGCGGCCGGCTCCCGGAGATCCGGATCAGATGGCGTGCCGTGTTGTTTTCGGGGAACTCGTCGAGCGCGGCATTTTCTCCCGTGACGGAGATCGTGTAGTCCAGAATTCCGGGCGACTCCGCGCGGTCGCGCCAGGTGACGAAGTTGACGCCCCGCCGGAGCCGGACGCGTTCCGCGCGCCATGCGCCGTTGCCGCGGCGGATGCGGCAGAGCGCGTTCTGCGCCTCGGGGGAATCAATCCGGCAGCTGATCGTGAAGAATTCGCCGGGCGCACCCGTCATCGGCGCGTCGACATGAGTGACAGCAAGATCGTGCACGGACTGCCGCCGGAGCATCCGGTAATCCACGGCGATCCCCCGCGCCGCCGCGGAAGCGAAGAGACTGGAAGCGTCCGCGCCGGTCATTCTTCCATCCGAGAGCAGGAGAATCCGTCCCGGCGCATTCTCCGGAATCAGGGAGAGCGCGCACTTCATCCCTTCCGCGAGATTCGAGGCGTCCGGACGGGAAACCTGACTCCGGAAGGTGTCAAAGTTTGTTTCCTCGGGAAGTTTCTCAACCGCGGCGTCTCCGGCGAAAGAGACCACGCCCAGACGGGAATCCCCTTTCCGCGTCTTCTCCAGATTCCGGATCACCTCCAGCGCGGCGCCTTCCGCATTTTCCGGCATGGAACGGCTCCGGTCGGCAAGCACGATCAGCGTTCCCGCGCGGTCGGAAAGACGGATGCGCGGCGCGCTGAGCGCGAAAACCAGAAGCAGATAAAGGAGAATGCGCAAAACTTTCTGCGCCCTCCCCTCGGACGAACGGTGGAAACTCCATGCCAGAAGCGGAAGAAGCAGCAGAAACACGGCCGGATACTGGATCGTCATGCGCGTTTTCCTTTCCCGTAAAGAGACTGGTGAAGCATCAGAAGCGCGAGCGCCGCAAGCAGAAATACGAAAGTCAGATGCAGACGCGGAAAGCTGGAAGTGTCCGGAAGACGAGTCGCACTCTTCCGGAAGGGTTTCGCCATACGCAGATCGGACTCGTCGGCGTCAAGGTTCGTCACTGCGATTTCGCACCGGGCGCCCTTCCCCGCGTCGATCCGGTATATGCCCGGCGCTTCCGGAATGAAAAACGCCGAGCGCCGCACGAGGGGAAGCGTTTCGGTTTTCCCGCCGGGATGTGTCACTCTGATCTGCGCGGGGACGGGATCGGAGGCGCGGACGCGGACCGTCGCTCCCGCGCGGTAGTTGGCGTATTCCGTTCCGGGCCGTTCCCGCCGGAGAATCGAAGCCAGATTCCAGAAAAAAACGGGCCAGAAGGGACGGCGCGCCAGATTCGACTTCGCAGGATCGAGATTCAGATGGAGTTCATGCTTCCCGTCCGCGCGGGAGACGATGCTCAGGAGTACGCTTCTTCCCTGCCGGATCAGGACGCGCCCCGGAAGCATAAGCGCAGGATCGGCTCCCCAGCGGAGATCCTGCACGGAAAGTCCGCGCGTCAGCTCATCCCCGGCGAGTATGGAGAGCGGTTCGTTTGTGACGACCGCTTTGCCCGGTTCCGGAATATGCCAGAAAAGACAATGTGCTTTTTTATCTGCGCCGCGCCGTCTTCCCGGAGGAGATAAAACGAGCTCCGGCGCACTGGAGGGCGCCGAGGAAAAGGCGGGATTGGCGGAAAGAACCTTCCGGAGATCACGCTTCGCCTCCTCCGGCAGTGCGGGAGAGAAATTCCATTTGAGAGGCGGACGCGTTTCCGGAAGAAGAACGGCGCGGTTGTCCGCCGGAAGCGGGTCGCCATCGCATTCCAGAAGGACGGAAACGCCTTTCACGCGCATGGCCGGGGAGAGCGGGATCACGGTTTTATGCCGTTCTCCTGGCGCGAGGGTGAAAAACTCTCCGGGAGTCCCCGGTTCCGGCACAAGCCGGACGCGCCGGGATTCTCCGGAGAGATTCATGCTCTCGGCAAGAAGCTGTTCTTCCGTACACCGGACGTTCACGAGTGCCGTGTTGCCAAGCTTCTTTCCTGCGGAGAACCATGACACGCCGTCAGGAAGCGGAAACTCCGGCGCATGATCGGTGACGACCAGAATCTCCGCATGCTTTGCCAGAGTTTTCGCAAGCGCAACCGCACCCGCGAGATCGGACGCGCGCGCGGAACTTTTCCCGAACGAGTCGAACGGAAACGCTTCGGCGTCATCCGCGATCAGGCGCGGCGTCACGCCCGCGGCAATCCGGATCACCCGGCGCGGGGAGACGCGTTTCAGGATTTTTTCCGCATACTCCTCCCCTGCCCTCCGCGGGGATTTTCCTCCGGGAGGCGCGGCATCCATGGAGCAGGAGACGTCGACGATCAGCGCAAGCGGCGGGTATGAGGACTTCCTCATCAGGAACGGCGACGCGGCGGCAAGCACAAGGAGAAGAACAATCAGCGCTTCCAGAAAGAAACTTGCGGGCGGAAGATGCAGTTCAAAGCGCGCCCCGCTCCGGGCGGCATTGACAGGCTCGTCCCACAGGAAGAGCGCGCCGACCTCCCGCGGACGCGAGCGGCGGCGCCAGAAATAGAGCGCAAGCAGAAGCGGCAATGCCGCAAGTCCGCCGAGAAATACGCTTTCCTCCAATCCCGTCATCGCCCGCCCTTTCTATTTCAGGATTCCGCAGCGGAAGAGTTCGCTTAAGTCCCATTCCGCCAGAAGCTCTTCGGCGCACATGCTGATCCGGAGCGCCCCGTATCCTGCGGCGGCGCGCTCCCAGAGTGCGCGGTGAGCTTCGAGACGCTGCCAATAGCGGGAAATCACCCCTTCCGTCACTTCCAGTTCGCGCACTTCGCCGCTCTCGGGATCCCGGAGCAAAGCGTTTCCGCTTCCTGACGGCGAAAGATCCTCGCGCGAAAGGACTTCCACAAGCGCCACGCGCATGGCTCCGTCGGCAATGCGGCGCAGAAACGCTCCCGGTTCCTCCGCCCAGAGAAAATCGCTGACGACGATCCGGATCCCCCGGCTCTGAAAACGGAGCGCGGATTCCGAAAGCAGTTCGCCGGGATTCCGCGCCGCGTCAAAGGAGATTCCGCTCCACTCTCCGGGATGCCCCGGAACGGGCTCCCTTGTCAGCGTCTCCCCGGCATGCCAGACGGCGAGCGAAAATCCGCCGTTGACGGCCGCCTGCGCCAGAAGCGCGCACAGAGCAAACGCGGCGGGCGCCTTCGCTTCGCTCCCCGCCGCCATCGACGCGGAGTGATCCAGCAGAAGATCACAGCGCGGATCGACCTCCTCGCTGTACAGTTTGACCGTCAGCTGCCCGGTTCTCGCATAGACGCCCCAGTCCAGACGGCGCGGATCGTCGCCGGGACGGTAGTCCCGGTATTCGGCGAACTCGAGCGCGTTTCCGCTTCTCCGTCCGACGCGCCGCCCCTCGATTCCGGAAACGGTCCGGGGGGAAGCCAGCTCGACGCCGGAAGCGCGCGCAAGCGCCTGATGGAGAGTCCGGGCAAGGAGTCCGTTCATTTTTCAGCCTTCCTTCCGGGGAAAAGAAAACGTTTCGCGTCCTCCAGAATGTCCGGCAGGAGGAACAGGAACGCCAGCAGGGCCAGAAGGAGGGCGTAGAATGCCGCATCCGTAAAAAACACATTTTCCGACACCATCCTTCCGACGGCGCCGATGAAAAATGTCGTGCCGATCAGAAGAAGCGTCAGGGCAAACGCGGCGATGCCGCAGAGATTTTCCATGTTCTGAACGGCAAAAGTTCCGCGGAGCGGATTCCGGAAACGACGGAGAAGCAGAACGCCCGTCTCTCCGGAAAACAGTGCGCACAGACAGGCAAACTGCCAGAATTCCGGCGTGGCCCCCTTCGGCAGACGGTCAAGAATCCACCATGCGCCGGCCAGGACGAGACAGGCCCAGATCCATCCGCCCGCGGAGTCGCTCCGGAAGAGGAAGGCCGCCACTCTCCGCGGGAACGCTCCTTTCACGGCACGGCGCGGCAGGTTGTCCGCACAGGCAAATGCGGAGGAGACCGCGCCGAGCGCGGCGCCGCCTGCCAGAACAATCACATGCGTCTCGGAAAAATGCGAAGTTCGATACAGGCATCCGGACGCCGCCAGCAGCAGAAGGAACTGGCAGACGCGCGCGACTCCTTCATGCTCCATCGAAAGCGGCAGAAGAGTGCTGCGGAAGATCACCATACTGTAGAGAAGCGCCGTCAGGAAAAATCCGGACTCCAGCCACGATAAATCCTTGTCTCCTCCCGCCAGAAGGAAAAACGTGTAAAAAGCAAAGAGCAGAAACTCCATGCGTATTTTTCCCGAATTTCCCGCGAAATACAGAAAGAGCGGAATCAGATATCCGCAGACGATCCAGATCGGCAGATACTCCCATGATTCCTTGACATGAACGAGAGCCAGAATCAGAAAGGGAGAGACCAGCAGAAGGAAAAAGATGTAATACAGCGTGAAGGAAAGCAGAATTCCCGTCAGAAGCCGTCCCGGTTCAATGGGGGAGAAGTCGAGGTAATGCTGAAGCGAACCGCCGGAACGTTTGTGCCTGTTCTTCCGCATGAAACACCCGGAAAGCGCAATCAGCGCCCCGGCGGAACAGAAGATGAGCTGCATGACATTCCATCCGGGCAGGTCCATTAGGGACAAGTGCCCGCGCGAAAGACTCAAAGCGCAGAGGGCGTCAGACACCAGAATCACAACAGAAAGAATCAGAAATGTGTTGCTGTGAAGTGTCTGGCGGATCGACTGCACAAGCCAGAAGTTTCTGTCGTCGCCTCCGGCAAAGAGAAGAACCCGTTTCATATCTTCTCCTCCCCTCCCCGGCGGAAAGCCCGGTATTGTCTCCGCAGCGCGGGAAACACCGGCAGGAGCCCGACTGCGGCAAAAAAGAGCGCATACAGCGCATAGCGGGGAATCTGCTCCGCTTTGGCAAAGACGGTGAAGGGCGAGGTGCAGAGAAGCACTCCGATATCGTCACCCAGTCCCAGAACGGCATGCGCCAGAAGCGGCAGAAGAGCAAGAAGGATCGCAACAAGAAGCCACAGAATCCACGGTCTGGCTTTTTTCGGGAAAAGTCCGCGCAGGGAAATGGATGCTTCCGCGTAGAAGAGGAAATAAAATCCCGGAATCAGGCAGCGGAGAAACACTGCTCCCCCCGGTCCGGAGGCGATGGGAAGGTATTCCAGAAGCGCAATCGGGAGAAGCATTCCCCACGCAAGGAGAATGCCGCCGCCCCATCCGCTGGAAAAAAGGAAGTAGACGAACCGCCCGACCGGATTGTCCGGACAGCGGCGCGTCACCCGGACCCCGGCACGGTCGCGCTCGAATGCGCCAAGCGTCGCGCAGAGCGACGCAAAGAGCGCACCCCCCGCGCTGAAGGAGACCAGCATGCTTTCCACTGCGTCAGCAGGTCCGCCGTCAAACAGCGTAAGACACCATCCCGCCGCCGGCATCAGAAGATAGAGAAGGAAAAGATAAATCCGGATCGGCATCATCCGGTTGGAGGCCGCCGGACTGATGATCGCGACGCTCAGGACGAAGCAGAGAGCGGAAAGGATCAGAAGAATGCAGAAAACACTGAAAAGAAGCAGGGGAAAATCGCCGGAAAAACCGCGGAAACGCATCACGTTCATCAGGACGAACATTCCCGGCAGGAACTGCATCGTCAGATAGGCATAAACTCCCGCCATTCCGCGCTTTCCGGCACTTCCGCAGAGAATTCCCAGTTGCGAGAACGCCAGCGCAAGGAAAAAGAGAATCAGAATGGTGAGAAGCATGGCGCGCATCTCGATTCCGCGCAGGAAATAGGAGATCACCAGAAACGGCAGACAGAGCGAGATGAGAAAAAGCGCCATCACAAGAACACCCGCAAGTTTCCCGGAGAGAATCCGGAACGGCGATAAGGTCGTGATGGCGGTGAAATCCAGCTCGCGGTCTCTCCGTTCCGCCGTGAAGCGAAGTTCTCCGGCCAGCCCGCAGACGCAGTAGACACATGCCCCCAGAAGCAGAATCAGCGGGACAAGGAGAAATTCTCCGACCGGCCTGTTCAGCATTTCGGACGCGTCCCAGGCATACCGGACAGCGACCAGGGCGATCATCTGCCCGGTCAGAAGCCCCGCCATCGTGAAGAGGATGAAGCGGTTGTGGAAGCTCTGGCGGATCTCCTTCACCAGCACGGGGTTGAGATAATCGCTCAGATCGCGCCCCTCCTTCATTGCACACCTCCCGTCGTGATTTTCATGAAGAGCTCCTCCAGCCCGAGTTCCTGTTTGCGGAATCCGATCACGGGAAGATCCGCGGCGAAAAGGGTTCCGACGACACGTGAAATATCGCGGTCGCTTCCGGCGATCACGGCCTCAATGCGGCGTCCGTTTTCATCCAGGCGCGCCTGCGAAACGGCGGGATGCTCCAGCAGTTTCAAGCGCGCCTTTTCGGTGTCCTCCAGAAGTTCCAGGATTACGGTCGTTCCGGACGGCTGTGCCGGAGAAGCGCCGGAAGTTCCTTCGCATGGTGCCGCACCCGTGCGGGTCTGCGCGTCATGCAGGAGCTCGTCGAGCGTGCCCGCGGAGAGGAGGCGGCCCTTTTCGATGATGACCGCGCCGTCGCAGATGTCCTGCAGTTCGGAAAGGATGTGGCTGCTGAGCAGAATCGCCTTGCCCTGCTGCGCAAGAATCTTCAGGAGCGCGCGCAGTTCCAGACGCGCGCGGGGATCCAGTCCCGCCGCCGGTTCGTCCATGAGCAGGACGGGCGGATTGTGAACCAGAGCCCGCGCAAGGCTGACGCGCTGTTTCATTCCCTTGGAGAGCGCGGCAAGGTATTTCCGGCGGATATCGCCGAGATTCGTGAACTCCTCGATTTCGGCAAGCACCTTTTTCCGCCCGGCGCCTTTGAGACCGAACGCGCGGGCGAAGAAGTCCAGATACTCCCACACCTCGATGTCGCGGTATTCCGGCAGGGAGTCCGGCATGTAGCCGATCAGACGCCGCACCTTGTCCGGATCGCTGACCACGGAAACGCCGTCATAGAAAACGTCGCCGCTCTCCGGCTGGTCCAGCGTCGCCATGATTTTGATCGTCGTGGTCTTCCCCGCGCCGTTGGGGCCGATGAAGCCGAAAATGTTGCCCGAACCGAAGCGGAAGGAGATATCGTCCACCGCGCGGGTCGCGCCGAAGGTTCTGACAAGGTTGCGGATTTCAATCTGCATGTTTTTCTTCTCCGGAGTTGTATTTGCCCAGAATCAGCTGACGGCATGTAAACGCGTCGGGAATCACGCCCGGCGTGTAAAAGAGCGGGGTGTCGGAAAGCGCCGCATAGTGTCCGCGCGGCAGCGTGCGCGCGAGAGTCTTCAATGCGGAGACTCCGCCGTCCGGGTCGGAAAAAGCGGCTTTGGGAAACTCCCCTGCAGGCGCGAAACGGAGTTCCCCGGTTTTGTCCGCGCGCCCCGCCTGTTCCAGTTCCGCCCGCGCCCCCGCCGCAACGGGAGCTCCGGAAACGTGGAGCCGTCCGTCAGCATCGACCAGCGCAAGGGCGGAAAGATTTCCGGAGAGACCGTTGACCACGCTCAGAATTCCGTCCGCATTCCGGATGACGCGCAGCCGCTCCTTCCGGGGTTCGGCACGGCTGACAGCATAGATCAGCGGCACGCGCGGCTGAACCAGCGAAGGCGAATAGCGCTGCCCTTCGTTCAGATTAAGCGTGCACTCTCCCATTCCCCGGGGAAACGCAAGACAGTCTCCGGCGCTGAAGCGCAGACCGTCTTTCGGACGCATCGGCGCGTAAAGGACATTCCATGCCGTTGTCGCGGCAATGCCGCGCTCCTGATCGAGAAAGGTCACGCCGAAACTCTTTCCGCGCGAATGCCACCCTTCGTGAAAGGTGATGTACAGGATCACGAAAAGACAGAATGACAGACTGAGCGCCGGCGTCGTCACCAGAATCCAAGGCTCCCGGTTCCTGCGCCGGAGCACGAAATAGTTGACCGGCCCGATCAGGATGACAAACGCCAGCATCACCCAGAGCAGAACGGGCAGCGGCACATTCTCCACTTCCGGCATCAGAAGATTTTCATAATGGTTTGACGCCAGTTCCCGCGGTGAAACCGGCTTTACGGCGAGCAGGGATTTGATGAATGCGTGCGAGGGACTGAATGCCTCCTTCACTCTCTTTTCCTCCGTGGGGGAAAAGGAAGGTTTTCGTTTCCCTTTCCCTTCCTCCCTCTTTTCCAGCGCCCGGATGGCGCGGGCGGCATCCAGTTCCTTTTCCGGCGGAATCGGGCGGCAGATGATTTCCTTTCCCCATCCGCAGGATTGGACCAGACAGGAATTTTCCGGCTCGGGAACTCCTTCCGGCCACGGGTCCGACGGGGCGACGTAACGCACCAGAACGCCGCCGAGCATCATCCAGTTCCGGATCGCGTTTTCTGCTCCGGCGGAAAGTCTGTCCCGCGAGGAGAGGAAAATCATGCCGCACGCGCTGTAATCGCGCAGTTCCGTTCCCCATTGCGCCAGAGAAACCGTCGGAACGACCGGATGCGGATTTCCCCCTAAAAGTCCGAGTTTCCGATAATCCTCCAGCGGCAGAGCCGGAGATGTCAGTGCAATTTTCCCCCATACAGCCGACGGGAAAATCAGGGAGGGGCTTTCCACACGTTTCCCATCCACGGCAATGGAAAGTTTCTGATTTCCATAAGATCTCGGAAGGGGATAAAAAAGCGTCACATTCCTGACTGTATGCGGCGGCAGAAGAAAACTCCGCTCCACGGAGAGAGTTTCGCGATTCCAGGATTCAACCCTCAGGCTCATCCATACTTCCGCCTTGCGACTTCCCCGGTTCTCGACACGGAATGTTCCGGAAGAACAGGAATCCGGCGTCCGACAGGAAAGCATTCCCGGAACGGACTCAAAATGAACGGGGGATTCTCCGTCTTCCGCAAAAAGCCCCGATATTCCCGGCAGACAGAGGAAGATCAGACAAAACCGGAACCAATGCAGGGTCATTTTCCACCCTCCGGTTCTTCGACACGGACATCGGAACTCCATGCAATCCCGGCGGGATCCACCTTTTCCAGCAGGAGATCAATCAGATCAAACGGCGTGACTTTCTCCAGACGCGCCTGATAATTGAGGATCAGCCGGTGGTTGAGAACGGCTGGCGCAACGCTCTTCACATCCTCGAACCCGACGGTGGGCCGTCCGGCGAGCAGCGCCGCGGCCCGGGCGGACTCCGCAAGCGCAATCGCCGCACGCGGAGAGGCGCCGAACGCCGTGAAGCGTTTGATCTCCGGCAGCGCGGCGGGATCGGAGGGGTGCCCGGCGGCGACCAGACGCGCCATGTAATTCGCCACGGGACCACTGAGGTAAATGCGGTCCATCACGTCGAAAAGGCTCCTGAGCTCCGCCTTTCCGATCGACCACTCCGGCGCGGGCGGCTCCCCGCGGCGGCGTTCGGAGATGATCCGTGTGAGCGTGCCGGCATCCACGCCCGGAACCGCGATTTTGAAAAGGAAGCGGTCGAGCTGCGCCTCGGGAATCGGATAGGTGCCCTCCAGCTCGATCGGATTCTGGGAGGCAAGCACGAAAAAGGGGTCCGGAAGCATCCGCGTCTCGCCGAGCAGCGTCACGGAACGCTCCTGCATCGCCTCAAGCATCGCCGACTGTGTCTTCGGGGACGCGCGGTTGATCTCGTCGGCAAGCACGATATTCGAGAAAATCGCGCCCGGCTGGAAGGTCATGCGACGCGTGCCGTCCGGCTCGGTCCGGAGAATGCTGCACCCGAGGATGTCGCCCGGAAGCAGGTCGGGCGTGAACTGGATCCGCTTGAAATCCAGCGAAAGAAGCGCGCCGAGCGCCTTGACCAGCGCGGTCTTGCCGACTCCCGGAAGCCCTTCGAGCAGAATGTGCCCCCGGCTCAGAATCCCGATCAGGAGCAGGCGGTGCACCTCGTGATGTCCCAGCAGGATGCGGTCCAGTTCGGACAGAATCCTGTTTGCGCACGCCTGCGCCTCTGCCAGAATCTCCGGCGCGACCAATGATGCTTCGCTTTCCTTTTCCATGACAGGACAAATCTCCTTATTGTTTCGTTTTCCTGAAATACTGTTCGACCGCCGCGCGATGCTCCGGGTGGATCAGGATTTTCCGCTGTTCCACCACGGCTTCGCCGCCCCGCAGGGCCCCCGCCTGTGCGGCACGCGCCTCTTTTTCGGGATTTTCCGGCGCGCCGGTCCCGGAAACGATCAGATTCGTCCGCTCCGGGTCGGGCATATTGGATTCCAGCGTGAAATCCCGATGCTTTCCGGTAAAGGCGGGCGTGTTTCCCGTGTGATTCAAAGGAGCGCTCCCCGGCCCGCGCGACACGCCGCCTGTTCCGGCTTCCGCCCCCTGCCCTGCTCCGGCAAGCAGAAGAAGGAGCTCCTCGGACTGGGGAAGATTCTCATTGAGCCACTGCGCGAGATCCATGTCCTCCTCACTCATGCATGCGCCGGAGCACGCGCCGTTCTCCCCCGAACACGTTCCGGGATTCCGGCATTTGCTGCCGGTCAGCTTTGCCAGCATGAGTTTCGCCAGACGCTCCATCTGTTCGCGGCTGCAGTTTTCGAGCGTTTCCGCAAGTTTGCGCATCGTCTCGGGTGTGAGTTTCCCCGGCTCTATGCCGGCCTCCCTGAGCGCTTTCAGAAGTGCGGGATTGTCCGCGGCGATCTGGCGGATCGCCTCGGCAAGCTCCGAAGAGACTTCCGGCGTGATCCGTTCGCCGGGAAGCTGAGATAGAGCTTCAAGCGCATGGGAAAGCATGTCCGCAAGTTCTCGTGTGCGTTTCGCCTGCTGCGCCGCCTCCTCGCCGACGCCGTCCGCGCGGCGGTTCAGTTCTTCCAGCAGACTGTAAGTGGCTCCCGCATCGCCCGCGTCGTTTTTCTCGGAAACCTCCTTGAGAATCTTTTTCATTTCGGAAGCTTCCGGCGCGGACAGAAGTTTTTCTTCCTCCAACACACGGAGTTTCTCTTCCAGAATAGCGCTCTCCTCGGTCACATCCAGACGGCGCGGCATGTCCGGTGACTCCATTCCGTGCGATATGGGGCAGATCAGAGCTCCCAATAGAAAACACCCTCCGAGGAGTGCCGGAATGCAGAAGCGCGAAGGCTTCACAGAAACACGGGGCACGTCCGGCACGGCGATCCGAGCGCGCCAGAGACCGGGATCCACTTCAAGCGATGCGGAAAGCAGTCCGCCGGAACGGTCCAGATAAATCAGAAGTTTCTCATGGTCCGGCAGAATTTTCCAAACGGACAACAGCGTCAGCACTCCAGAAGAGAGGATCGAAAGCAGAAGAAGGAGAAGCGAGAAAAGCATTGACCAGCGAGGCAAAAGGAAACGACCGCCGAGAATCAGAAGCCCGCAGATGAAAAATGCAAAAGTCAGAAAAAAAGGAAACCTCTTCCGGAACAGTGCAACAGCGATCCGCATGCGCAGAATACGCGCGGAACGCCGTGCCTCTTCAAGCGCATTCCTTCCGCCGGAACCATTTCCCGCTCCCGGTCTCTCTTTGCCCATCTGCATGGTGTCTCCTGCTGGAAATTCCGTATTTTTTCACCGAAAACATCCCGTCAGGATACGATTACCATGTCCGTACTGTTTTTCAAGCGGAAACCCGAAAATATCGAAGAAATACGGAAGAATGCGCATGCATTCTTCCCGGGGTCAAGGGCCATTCGGCCCTTGGCGTGATCCAGCGGCGAAACGCTGGGCGTGCGGAGCACGAAATCCCCGCCCGGAGCGGTTCAATCCGCTCAGTGACGAGAACTTTTCCGCTCGAAAAGTTCGAGAGCTCCGGGCGAAACGGAAAAATGCGTTGCATTTTTCTCGGGGTCAAGGGTCGCTGACCCTTGCGCGGTCCAGCTGCGTAAGCTGGGCGTGCGGAGCACGAAATCCCCCGCCCGGAGCGGTTCAATCCGCTCAGTGACGAGAACTTTTCGCTAAGAAAAGTTCGAGAGCTCCGGGCGTCTCCATCAAGACGGAAAAATGCGTTGCATTTTTCTCGGGGTCAAGGGTCGCTGACCCTTGCGCGGTCCAGCTGCGTAAGCTGGTCGTGCGGAGTGCGAAATCCCCGCCCGGAGCGGTTCAATCCGCTCAGTGACGAGAACTTTTCGCTAAGAAAAGTTCGAGAGCTCCGGGCGTCTCC
>CALXSJ010000021.1 GCA_944391115.1 uncultured Victivallales bacterium
CATGGCCGGGGATGATGATGAAATTGCGGAACCCCTGCAGGGTCAGGGACTCGATGATTTCGCCGACAAGATTGGAAAATGTGTTGGGCTTCACATTGATCGTACCGGGAAGCATGCCGCCGGAAAACGTGTAATTCAGAACAGGCGCGGTAATGCATCCGAGCTTCTCGGCGAGGCGCACGGAGGCGAACTCCGCGTTGCGGATGTCCACGTCAAGCGGCAGATGATAGCCGTGCTGTTCGCAGAGGGCATAGGGAATGATGACGGTCCTGTTCGTCTTGAGATAGTTCTGAACCTCTTCCACTGTCATATGGCGCATTTCGCAGGTTTTCATTTTGGAAACATCCTTCTACCGTTGGTGTGAGCTGCTTTTTTCTGCATATATTATGAATGATTTTCCTGTCATTTCAACACTTTTTTCTTTTTTTTATTGACTTTTTCCCGGATAAATGTATTTTTATGATACGAATATGTTTTACAATTGACTTAAAAAGGTGTTGCCATGACAAAGAAATCCGATTTGCGTACTGAAATCATCCGTCAGATGCTCCTTTGCAGTTCGATCACACGCCCGGAACTGGTGCGGCGGACGGGGACCCGGGCGGCGACCGTGTTCGAGGTGGTCGACGAGCTGAAGAGGGAAGGAATTCTGAGCGAGCCGGACCGGCGCGGCAGAAAGACGGGACGGCGCGCGCCCGCCCTCTCGTTTCATCCGGACCATCTCTGGTGCGCGGGCATCGATTTCCAGGTGCGGAGGACCCGCGGCGTGGTCGCGGACATGACGGGAAAGATCCGGGCGGAAGCGGAACTCGCCGCGCCGGAACGCACCTCGCTGCACGCCTGCCGGAATGAAATCCGGGAAGTTCTGCGGCGTCTGCGCGAACAGCTCGGGGAACGGTGGAACCTCGTCAAGGGAATCGGGTTCGCCGATCCGGGTCTGGTCGATGTGGAAAAAGGCATTTCGATCCGCGCGGTCAACGTCCCCGGATGGGAAAACGCGCAGACGGGAAAATGGCTGGAAAGTGAAAATGCCGTCCGCGCGAAACTCTGGCCGGAGTGCACGGTGAAAACTTATATGGAATATCTTTCGCGCCTCCATGCGGAAAAGCCTCCGAAGAGTCTTTTCCATCTGGGAATGGACGACGGAATCGGCGGAGGTTTCGTCAAGGACGGCGTCTGCTTCATCGGGGATTCGAACCAGGGCATGGAGATCGGACACATCGTGATTGCGCCGAACGGACCGCTCTGCCAGTGCGGCAACCGGGGCTGTCTGGAAGCCGTGGCGGGCGAGACCGGGATCCGCCGCAGAATCCGGGAGGCGCTGAACAGCGGCGTGGATACGGAGATGACCCTGGAGGATTTTTCGCTTGCAAGATTCGTCGGATATGCAAAACAGGACAAGGCGGCGAAAATCATCGCCAACGAGGTCTGCGACAGCATCGGAAGCGCGCTTGCGGTCGCGGTCGCGCTGCTGAATCCCTCCATGATCGTCCTCAGCGGGGAGCTGACGAAACTCGGAACGGTCCTGACCAATGCGGTCGGGCGCGCACTCTCCATGAACTGCTTCGCCGGAGCAATCAAAGAACTGAAGATCGAACTCTCCACGCTCGGCGCGTTCGACACCGCGCGCGGCGCGGCCCTTCTCATGCGCGACGCGCTTCTGAAGGAGGAGAACTGAACGACGCCTATTCTTCCGCGTTTCTTTCGGAAAGGATGTAAAATTTATCTCCTTCCCGGACAAGTTCCGGAACGGGGAAAGTGATCTCGGATCCCTTTGCGGCGGAATCCGCCGCCGCATCCTCCGCGCGCAGCGGATCGATCACCCCCTCGACAACGCCCGTCGTCGGGCCGGTGACAAGAAAACGCTCCCCGGCACGGACCCCCCGCGCCGTCAGCCGGACCGCCGCGACTTTGAGTTTCGGATACCAGTGCGTCACTTTTCCAGCAAAGGTTTTGACAAGCGTCGAACGGTTTTCCGCCGACTCCGCCCATTCGCCGGTCTTTTCGCCCAGATAATAGCCACCGTGCCAGAAACCGCGGTTGAAAACTTCCCCGAGACGTTTTTCCCATTGCGCCAGCTGTCCGCGGTCCGGCCGCAGGCCGCTGCGCCATGCGTTCACGGCCTCGCGGTAGACGCGCGTCACCGCTGCAACGTAATCGGAAGAGCGTCCCCTGCCCTCGATCTTCAGCACGGACACGCCGGCATCCAGAATGCGCGGAAGAATGCCGACCGTGCAGAGATCGCGCGGCGACATCACGTAACGGTTGTCAATCACAAGCTCCTGCCCCGTGACCGTGTCGCGCACCGTATAGGAACGGCGGCAGGGCTGATAACAGTTCCCGCGGTTCGCCGACGTGTTGAAGACGGCGAGACTCATGTAGCACTTTCCGGAAACCGCCGCGCAGAGGGCGCCATGAACGAACAGTTCAATCCCGACCAGTTCGCCGGACGGCCCCCGGATATTCTGTTCGCGGATTCCCGCGCAGAGCCGTCCGATCTGTGCAAGCGTCAGCTCGCGCGCGGGAACGACCACATCCGCATAACGCGCATAAAACCGGACCGCCGCAAGGTTGGCGACATTCGCCTGCACGGAGAGATGCGCGGGAAGCCCCGCCTCGCCGACGGCGGCAAGCACGGCGGGATCCGCCGCAATGACGGCGTCAACGCCGGCGTTTTTCGCGTCCGCGCAGATGCCGCGGACCGCGGGAATCTCGGAATCGTAAACGATCGTGTTGAGCGCAAGAAACGCCCGCGCACCCGCGCCGTGGCAGAGTTCCGTGATCCGGGGCAGATCCTCCCGGCGGAAATTCGCCGCCGCGCGGGAACGCATATTCAGAGTTCCGACGCCGAAATAAACCGCGTCCGCGCCGGAGCGGAGCGCCGCATGGAGCGACTCGAAATCTCCGGCCGGCGCCAGCAGAATCACACTGCGCGTGGATGCACTCTTTTCCGTATTCATTGCAGCGGCGCAATCCCTTTCACATCGCGCCCAGAAGATTCCGGAAATCATGCACGGCATCTTCCAGGGAACCGGGATAAACCACGCCGCCGCCAAGGCAGAGGAATCCGCTGAAATTGTGGCAGCGGAGGATCGAAAGCAGTTCTTTGATCTCCCCGTTTCCGCACGCGAGCGCGGTCGGCTCGCCGTCCCATTTGCAGTCCGATACATCCAGCTGATTCATGAACTTGATGAAACGCCCGGCGCGGTAGGACTGCAGGAACGGCATTTCGCCCGCAAGGACAAAGCGCGGACCGTTGAACGTGAGGCCGCAGCCGGATTTCTCCGCAAGCTCCGCAATCGCCTTCTTTGCGGAAAGCGCGCTCTGGCAGAGATTGACGAAACTGACTTCGATTCCCGCCTTCTGCAAGACTTCCGCCGCATTCTGCGAATTCATCAGGGGAAGAATTGCGCGCCGGATGCCGCAAGAGGAAAGCAGTCCGGCAAGCTTCGCCGGATCATCCGGCACGGCGGGAACGCGCAGCGCGGAGACGGCAATTCCCGCTTCCGCCAGCTCCTCGACGGCACGTCTGAGCTTGTCCGCCGGAGTCAGTGCACACGCCCTCCCCTGCAGATAATCCAGTTCAATCAGCGAGATTCCCACGCGCTTCAGATTCTCGATCATCTCGGGCACATAACGCCCGGCAAGACGGGAGGAGACAGTCAGACGGAACGACTCCTCCGCCATCTCCGCCGCAAAAATCGCGGCGCGCTGGCGCACGCAGTCCGCACAGGAGGGATTCGAGCAGAGCGCAAAGGCGGGATCCTCCTCTCCAAGCGCAAGCAGTACTTCAAACATCTTCGATGCGCGGATCAGCCGGACCTGCGCATTGCCGATCCTGCCGGTGCGCATTGCCCCGCTTTCCAGCAGGATGCGGTCAAGCCCGATGAAATCGCGATGGGGACCGGGATAGAAATTCCATGTTCTGGTAACCTCCTCCCCCTCCGGCGTCCGGAAGGTGCGCGTCACCGGGGAAAGATACGGCAGTCTGAGAAGCGCTTCCACGGAATGGAGCGACGTGTTGCGGTCCTGATCCACGCCGAGAAGACAGATCCAGCCGTCCTTCTCCGCGAGCTTCGTGAACGGCGTATTCCTCCCGTGCGCCGTATCGGCCTTCCAGTGTCCGGCGCAGAACTCCTTCGCCGCCGCGCCGACCGCCGCAACCGTGCCGACCGGGCAGTCGCTGAACACCGCGTCAGGACGCTTCTTCAGCACTTCCGGAATGATCCCGAGCGCGCCGAAGGCAGGCACAAGAAGGGTTCCGCGTTTTCCGATCACATCCAGAAACGCCTTGATGACAGCCTCCGCGCCGCCTTCGACATGGCCGAGGCTTATCAGGGAACTGTGCAGCAGAACGCAGTTCCCTCTCCCCAGACCGAGTTCACGAAGCGATTTTGCCAGTTCGGCAGCATTCATAGCGACAACTCCTTTTCTTGAAAAATCCAGTTTTTTGTCTCCCGCGGCAAGGCGCACGGTCACTCCTCCTGTTCGGCGATCAGGCGGCAGGGAATCTGGGTGACTCCGGCAAGCGGCAGAAAGAGACAGGTGATTTTCACCTCTCCGCAGTGGAGCGCGGCAAGATTCGCCGGACAGCAGATCGTCGTTACGCCCGCCTGAAAAAGCTTCAAAAACACCCCGTGCAGCGCCTGGCTCTCGTAAACGTCGGAGATCAGGTAGCGCACCCCGCAGGCGATGATCCAGTCGAGCGCGCTGTGATCCAGATAGACGATACGGAACGGCAGCTCGGTTTCATCGCGCGCGCCAAGGGCGTTGATCACCAGGACAGGCGTATGCACTTTCCCGCCGAATGCGGCCTCCAGTTCCGCATCGGACACCGGCCCATGATCGCGGTCAAGCCGGATCACCGAAGCAGGAGCGCGGTAAAGCTCCCGGACGGGAAAGTTTCCGGCGTCCACGCCGTTGTCCGTCTCCCGGATGTGGCCGGGGAAATCGATGTAAGTTCCGAGCATGGAACTTTCCGCAATGCGGTAGATGACGCCCGTGTAGCGTGTGTTCGCGGATTCCAGCGGAACTTCAGACACGGCAGCCTCAAAACCGTCTTTCCCGCCCCTCCATCTTCTTGTCAGGTCAGCAATATGCATCTTTCATCCTCATAGATTCCATATGACAATATAGACCATTTTCCGGACCGGACAACAGGGCAGAGGAAAAATCAGCATTTTTTATGATACGGAAACGGATCATTAATACTGAATGTCCGACGGAGCGGGATCATAGCGGGTGTGACGGCACTTCGGAACGCGCATGCCGCCGGTCCGGTAGATGGACGGGACGCCGTCGCACTCGAATTTCAGCACCGGGCAGAACGCTTCCGCCATCGCCTCCGGCAGGGAAACGGCGATTTTTCCGCCGTCCTGCGTAAAAGAGAGCTCACCGAAAGGAACGCTTGTCACGCGCCTCACACGCATTTCAAACCCGGAAAACGCCAGCATTGCGCCGGGATAATAGAGCATCGTGAAGAAGAGATTGTTTCCGGAAGCGGAAAAGACACCGGCTCCGTCCCAGTCCGTGCGTTCGTCTTCTTTCCGGAAATAAGCGCCGAGCTTCATGATCTCGTTGTCCGTCACCGCTTCGCGCCCGCCTGCACGGAGCCACGCGCCGACCTTGCGGATGATCGAAACGGATTTTTCCGGAATCGAACCGTCGCCGCGCGGACCGATGTTCAGAAGCAGATTCCCTTTTCCGTTGGCGCAGGTCAGGAGCATTTTCACGACACTGCGCGGCGACTTCCACTCCTCGTCGGAAATATGGAAACCCCAGTGTTCGTTCAGCGTCATGCAGGCCTCCCAGGGATGCCAGGGATCAGGCACGGAGAGGTGGTTTTCGGGCGTCCCGAAATCGCCCGGCAGGCAGTTCCGCCCGTTGAAGATCAGATGCGTCTGGATGCTCCGCGCCATCTCGTTCATCCGCTCGGCCTGCCATCCGTTCGCGTCAAACGGCCACCAGCCGTCGTACCAGAGGATGTCGATCGGATTGAAACGCGTGAGAAGCTCCCGGATCCGGTCAAAGGTATGCCGGATGAAGATCCGATAGTCGGCGTCGGATTCCAGCGCGGCAACCGCGTCGGGCCGGTCGTGCCAGTTGTTCAGGCTGTGATAGAGTCCGATTCCGAGTCCGTGTTTCCGTGCGGCATCAACGAGTTCCGCCACAAGATCGCGTCCGCAGAACGCCTTTGCATTGAAAGAGCTCAGCGCGGTGTCGTAGAGACGAAACCCCTCATGATGCATGGTAGTGAAAACAATGTATTTCATTCCGCCGTCCACGGCAAGACGGCAGATTTCTTCCGCGCTGAAGCGCGAAGGGTTGAACTTTTCCGCAAGTTTTTCCATTTCCGCGGGCGGGATCTGTTCGCGGTTCATCACCCACTCTCCGCGACCCAGCATGCTGAACAGTCCGTAATGAACAAACATCCCGTAGCGCATTGTGCTGAATATTTCCACTTCTTTTTTCATAACCGCATTCCTTTCACGCATTGCATGAGGTTTCTCTGAAAAACGGAATACTATACGCTTCCGGGTGCGGATTGCAAGGCGCGAAATTCAGGATTGCCGTTGTCCGCGGCGGGAAGCAGGCCGGAACAAAGGCAAATTATTGCAAGCGGAAAAACCTCTCTTCCGGAAGATCATTCCCCAGAAAAAGGCGGAGTGACGGTGCCGGAGGCGCGGAGAAGATCCGCCATGCGGAGGAATTGCGCGCCGCTCACTTTTTCCGCACGGATGTCCGGATCAATGCCGAGCGTGCGCATGGCATTCTCCACCTGCGCGAGACCGAAAACCGCGCCCGCCTGTTTGAGCATCTTTTTCCGGCGGTGGGCAAAGGAGGCATTCACAAGGCGCGTCAGATTGCGGAAGCGCGGAGCGTCGGGCGCGTCAGGGCGGAGCGTCAGGCGCAGCACGCTCGAATCCACCTCGGGACGCGGGTGGAACATCTGCGGCGGCGCCGTCTTGACAAGCTCCACCGTATACATCGACTGGATGCGGATCGACAGCGCGCCGTATTCGTCGGTATCCTCCTTCGCGGTGAAGCGCATCGCCACCTCCTTCTGCAGCATGATGAACATTTCGGAAGGGGGCGTTTTCAGGGAAAGCATGTTCGCGACGATCACCGTCCCCGCCGAATACGGAAGATTCGAGATCAGCCGGAACGGCGTATCGATGCCGTAAATGCTCGCGATATCCACCCGGCACGCGTCGCCCTCGATCAGGCAGAGTCCGCGGTTCGCGTAGGTCATCCGGAGCCACGTCGCCAGTTTGCGGTCAAACTCGATGGCGGCGACCGAAGCGCCGGTTTTGAGCAGACGCGAAGTCAGCGCGCCGAATCCGGGACCGACCTCGATGATCCGGTCGCCGGGTTTGACGTCGGCAAGACGGATGAGCGCATCCAGAAAATTGTCGTCGATCAGGAAATTCTGCCCGAGCTTCCGGTTCGGGGCGATCCCGAGCGACTTCATCAGCTGATCCAGTTCGCTTTTTTTCATGGAAAAACCGTCAGTGTCTGTGTCCGCAGCAGCCGCCGCAGCCGCAGGAGGAGGACGCGGAGGGACACGATTCCGCCGCTGGGCATTTTCCGGAGGAGGACGGCACCGAAGGCGAGAAGGTGGAGAGACGGCGTTTCAGGTTCCGGGAGTCGCATTTCGGACACGCCGGTTTCGATTCGGAATTCCGGACCAGCGCCTCGAACGCGTTTCCGCAGTCTGCGCAGATGTATTCGTAGATCGGCATAGTGTAAACTCCTTATGAATTCCTGTCGGATCGGGTGATGAGCCAGTAGATGAAAAGCGCCAGCAGCAGCATCACGATGAGAAAAACCGGATATCCGACGTACCATTTCGTTCCCGTCAGCAGCGAAGTGAACTCCGACATGCCGAACACGCCGGTGAAAAACGTCGGAACGGAAATCGCGATCACGATCGCGTTCATGTTTTTCATCATGATGTTGAGATTGTTGTTGATGATCGAGGCGCGCGCATCCATCAGGCCGGAAAGCACCTGCGAATAGACCTCGGCCTGATCGAGGAACTGCCGGTTCTCAATGGCGAGGTCGTCGAGGAGCTCGATGTTCTCCTCGGTGAAGCTGAACTTCTGGGCATTGACCTTCATGCGTTCGATCACACGGCGGTTTCCGTTGAGCGCGTTGACGTAGTAGACCAGGCCCTTTTCCAGCGTGAACATATTCAGAAGGTTCTTGTTTTCGCAGGACTTGTTGATTTCATGCTCAATCTCATCGCTGCACATGTTGATGACGCGCAGATGAGTCTCGAAATGGCGGATGGTCTGAAGCAGAGTTTTCAGCAGTACATCCTGCGCGGCCTTGACATTCGAGGCGAGACGGCCGGTGAAAAGCGGGACGCTGTCATCCAGAACGATCACGATCCGCTCCGGGGGAAAAAGGAAAATGCCCATGGACTTGACCTTGAAGAGGAAATTGTCCTCCGCGGAATAGTTCTTGGGATACTTGAGGATGATCGCGGTATGGTTGTCCTCGAACTCGATACGGGGCGTCTCGTCGGGGTCGGTGGACGAGAGAAGCGTATGCTCGTCCACGCCGTAGTCGTTGATCAGGCGGTTGCGTTCGGTCTCATCGGGCAGGATGTAGACTTCAATCTGCGGAAACCCTTCCGTACCCTTCGCGATTCTTCCATTTACAACTGAATAACTCTGAAGCACAGTGCGGCTCCTTTCCTCTTCGCGACAGATTGAAAACCGGACGGAGGAGGCCGGTGAACCTCCTCCGCCGCATACGAACGTTCAGAAACAACTGGAAAGATCAGTTGTTCTTTCTGAACTCGTTCATGATGGAGACGAGCTTTTCGACCCCCTCCATCGGCATGGCGTTGTAGATGCTTGCGCGCATGCCGCCGACGGAACGATGGCCCTTGAGACCGATCATGCCGTTCGCCTTGACGACATCAAGGAACTTCGCCTCGAGCTCCTCGGTCGGAAGCCGGAAGACGACGTTCATCTTCGAACGGCTGCACTTCTGAACCGGCGTGCGGTAGAAGCCGTCGGAGTCATCAATCGCCTGATAGAGAAGCGCGGCTTTCGCGTCGTTGATCTTTTCAAGCTCGGCGAGTCCGCCGACTTCCTTGATCCAGTCGGTCACGAGCCCGATCATGTAGATCCCGAAGGTCGGGGGCGTGTTGTAAAGGGAGTTGTTCTCCGTGTAGGTGGCGTATCTGAGCATCGTGGGAACCTTTTCCGGCGTGCGGGAAACGAGATCCTTGCGGATGATGACAAGCGCAAGTCCGCTGGGGCCGAGGTTCTTCTGGGCTCCCGCGTAGATCATGCCGAACTTGGAAACGTCGACGCGGCGGGACATGATGTCGCTGGACATGTCGGCGATCAGCGGAGCCTTGGTCGTCGGAAAATCCTGATACTGGGTTCCGTAGATCGTGTTGTTGCTCGTGATGTGGACATAGGAGGCGTCATCGGAAAGCTTCCAGGTGTCGAACGCCGGGATGTGATCGTATTTCGTATCCTTGCTCTGGGCGGCGACGCGCACCTCGCCGAAGAGTTTGGCCTCCTTCATCGCCTTGCCGGACCATGTGCCGGTGTCGACATAGTCGGCCGCGCCGGTGTTCATGAGGTTCATCGGAATCATGGCGAACTGCATGCTGGCGCCGCCCTGGATGTAAACGATGTCATAAGCGTCGGAAACGCCGAAGACGTCGCGGATGTTCTGATTGGCATGGTCGAGAACGGCCTGGAAGTCCTTGCCGCGGTGGGAGTGCTCGAGAATGCCGCATCCTGTGCCGTGGTAGTCGCAGAATTCCTTTTGTGCCCGTTCCATCACGGATGTCGGCAGCATGGCCGGCCCTGCATTGAAGTTGAATACCTTCATGGCATGTTCTCCTTATTGTTCATGTTGATCCGGAAGCATATAAAATACCACGTTTCCGCCGTTTTGCCAGAGAAAAACGGAAGAATCGGGAAATAAAAAAACAACTTTTTCTTGAAAAACCTTGTTTCCCAGCCTTTCCATTCCGTGTTTCGCGTGCTAAATTGACGTGTGTACTTCGGCAAAAAATCTCTAACGGCGGAAACCGGATGAAAATATGAAAATACTGAACCTTTACGTGACCCGGAACTTCATGGGAACCTTTCTCATGGCGATCGGCATTCTCACCTTCGGCATGACGGGTTCGCATCTGATGAAGGTGTTCGAATACATCTCCAGCGGCGTGCCGATCCGGAATGCGTTCATCTTCCTGCTTTACGTGCTGCCGATCGTCCTGGCGTTCACAATTCCGTGGGCGGCGCTGGTCTCGGTCATGCTTGTCTTCGGACGCCTTTCGGCGGACAATGAAATCACCGCGATGCGCGCCTGCGGCGTCTCCATTCTGCAGATCGTCGCGCCGATCATCGTGATCGCGTTCATCCTCACCTGCACCTGCCTCTATCTCCAGCTTCAGGTGGGACCGCACTATCTGGGCGAAGCGCGCAATCTCGTCAAAAACGTCATCGTCGAACAGCCGACCGCCATCTTCGAGCCCGGAATCCCCGTCCGCTACAGCGATCTCTACATCTACATCGGGTCCAAGGACGGCAACCGCATCCATGACATCCAGGTCTACCGGATGGGGAAAAACGGAAAATGGGAACAGGATGTCACGGCGGCAAGCGGCCTCGTCGAAGTGGACAAGGAAAAGCAGATGCTCAACGTGATCCTGGAAAATGCGACAGTGGCGGCCTACGAGGGCGGCAGAAACAGCAAAACCATGCGCCGCACCTTCAGCAAGGAACTCACCTTCCAGATCGACTACGGGCGCGGATTCAACGCCGCGCGCGTCTCCAGACGGGACAAATATCTCACCGCCATGGAACTTCTCGCCAGAATGAGCCTCGACAAAAAGCGAGGGAAAGACACCACGCAGCTGGAGGTGGAGCTCAACCAGCGCGTCGCACTCGCGCTTGCGCCGATCGCCTTCCTTCTGCTCGGAATGCCGCTTGCGGTCCGGACCTCCCGCCGCGAAACCTCCATCGGACTCTTTCTGAGCGTTCTGCTCGCCGGACTCTATTTCGGGGCGGTGCTCGTTTCCGACACCCTGCGGGAATCCCCGAAACTTTTCCCGCAGTACATCGTCTGGATTCCGCCCGCGCTCTACCAGATCTTCGGAGCCTTCTACATCTTCAAAATCGCAAAACGCTGAGTTTTGCCGAAATACGGAAAAATTCAATCCTATTCACAAACGGGAAAAGAGAAAATGATCAGAACCGAATCCTATCTGCAATGCGTCCGGTGCGGCAGAACCTATGACATCGGGGAACTCCGCTACAACTGCGAATGCGGCGGCATTCTGGACGTGAAGCGGGATTTAAGCAAACTCGACGGCGGGGAGCTCAAGGCTCTCTGGGAAAAGCGCTGGGGAATGAAGCGCGGCATCGAATCCTCCGGCGTCTGGCGCTACCGCGAACTCATCCTGGATGCGCCCGACGACAAAATCGTCACAAGACAGGAAGGCAATACGCGCCTCTATCCGGCGGGCTCCGCCGGAAAATGGGCCGGGCTTGACAATCTCTACTTCAAGCACGAGGGAGAGAATCCGACCGGAAGCTTCAAGGACCGCGGCATGACCTGCGGCGCAAGTGCGGCGAAACTCTTCAACGCGAAAACCGTCGCCTGCGCCTCGACCGGCAACACCAGCGCGAGCATGGCCTCCTACGCCGCCGTCAGCGGCATGAAATCCGTGATCTTCATCCCCGAGGGAAAAATCGCTTACGGGAAACTGGCGCAGGCGCTCGCATACGGCGGAATCACGCTGCAGATTTCCGGCAACTTCGACGACGCGATGAGTCTGGTGCAGGACGTATGCCGGGAGCTTGGCATCTATCTGCTCAACTCCATCAACCCCTTCCGGATCGAGGGACAGAAAGCCATTACATTCGAAACGCTCCAGCAGCTCGACTGGGAGGCGCCCGACTGGTTCGTGATCCCCGGCGGCAATCTCGGCAACAGCAGCGCCATGGGCAAGGCCCTGATGGAGCTTCACGAGCTGGGAATCCTCTCCAAAGTCCCGAAAATCGCAGTGATCCAGGCGGCGGGAGCCAATCCGCTTTACAAAATGTGGACGCAGCACACCCCCTACGAGGCTGTGAAGAATCCCGAAACGATCGCAACCGCAATCAAGATCGGCAATCCGGTTTCCTGGGAAAAGTCTCTCCGCGCAGTCAAATGGAGCGGCGGAACCGTCGAACAGGTCACCGAACAGGAGATCATGGATGCGAAGGCGAAGCTCGACGCCGCCGGCATCGGTGCGGAGCCGGCATCATGCTGCTCGCTCGCCGGAGCCAAAAAACTGGCGGACGCGGGCGTGATCCGTCCGGAGGAAAAGGTTGTCGGCATTCTCACAGGAAACATCCTCAAGGATCCCGACGCCGTCGTGGGCTATCATCAGGACCAGCTCGGAAAACTGGGAATCCGGGGAACCTTTGCAAACCGTCCCGTCCAGATTCCGCCGACGCTCGAAGCTGTCCGGAACGCGCTCGGGTGCTGAATCATGCCGGCGCCGAAACCCTTTCCCGGAATTGAAAAGGTCCCCTTCCTGAAGAACGCCTACATCGAAAAATATTCGAAAATGGCGGGACTTGAGGAAACGGACATCCGGAAGATCATCGCCGTCAAGGACGCGCTGCTGACGCGCGACTCCTTCATGCGTCTCCTCTGGGATCTGCATGACCTGCTTTACCGGCAGGAGCTGAAGTTCTCCGAAGTGCTCCCGGAGGATCCCAAGCTGGAACGGATTCTCGGCGAGGAACAGTGCGGCGTCTTCTACTTTCTGCTGGTGCTTTCCGGCTTTCCCTTCGGAATCCGGAACTATGAAAGCCGCGGATGGGACGACGCGATGCGCGACTCGGCCTTCCGCGACATGGCGGTCTGGGTGGCGCACTACAAGCGGAATTTCGGAACGCCCGGCATCGCCTGGATGATTCTCGTCTGGCTGCAGGGACATTTGAACTGCACGCTTCTGAGCTTCGGACGACTCCAGTTCAATCTCAGAGGAACCTTCCGCTCGCGGACCTTCGTATTCCGGAACAATCTCAGCCGGGAAGTCACCGCGCTTTCCGACGCCGGATTCCGCTACACGGCCGACGGCATCCGCGACGACCTCGGCAAGACCCCCTCCCCCGGAAGCTGGGTGAGCATCTACCGCGAAAACGAGAGCTCCTATACGGGCAACCGCATCACGCCGGACGGCCGCGCGGAACGCGATCCGATCTCCCTGCCGAAATCCGACTGGGACCCGGTCCTCTCCTTCGGTGATCCGGTCCTGAACATCCACATTCCGGAAGGCGGCGCGCTGACCCATGCGCTCTGTGTCGACTCCATGCGCCGCGCAATGGACTTCTTCCGCCGCTATGAACCGGATTACCACTGGAAAGCCTTTTTCTGCAGCACCTGGCTTCTGGATCCGCAGCTCCAGAAAATTCTGCCGCCCGATTCCAACATTCTGGCCTTCCAGCGCGCCGCCTATCTGATCCCCTATCCTGGGAAAGCCGATACGGTTTTCCGCGTTTTCGGCATCAAGGCGGACCGCGACGGCGCGGAGACGGTTCCAGTTCGCACCTCGCTCCAGAGAACGCTTCTGAAATTCATCCGCGACGGCGGAGAGTTCCATTCCGGCGCAATGTTCCTGCTCCGCGAGGACGCCGACGGCAGGGAAAATCCCTACGGACAGCGTTTCTGAACAGAGGAGCGACGGAATGGGACGCGCCTGCTTTCCGCTTCTTCTGAGTCTGACCGCCGCTGCCTTTCTCCGCGCCGATGATCTCGTCACGCGGAAAGGGAAGGTCTTTGCCGATTATAAAATCGTCGAGGTCGCGCCCATCGGCGTCCGGGTCACGTATCAGAAAGCAAAAAAGACACGCACGGCAACCATTCTCTTCAAGGAGCTCACGGACGAATTCCTGGAAAACTATCAGGGGAAAGACCCTGTTGAACGCGAAATCTTTGCCGCAAGTCTTGAGAAACGGAAAAAAATCCGTGAACTGGAAGAACAGCGCGACGCAAAGCTTGAAGCACTGGAGATGAGCGAAGCCGATTTGAAAGAGAAGAAACTCCCGGCGGAACGGCGGAAACTCCTGCGGAGCCGGATCCGGGAGGAAAAGAAAAAACTTGTCCGGGCATTTCACCGGGCGTGCGCAAAACTTGACGCAGAGGAACGCGCCCGCATCGAAACGGCAAGAAAAAAGGCCGAACAGCAGAACGACGCTCCGAAAACAGGGAAATGAACTGCCCCGGTGCAGAGCATGACACGGAGGGATCGGAGATTTCGCCTCCGGCGGCCGGCTTGCGCTGCCGGATCGCACAAGGGTCAGCGACCCTTGACCCCGAGAAGAATGCATGCGCATTCTTCCGTCTCTTGGAAGCCGGGGAGATTTCGCCTCCGGCGGCCGGCTTACGCAGCCGGATCGCACAAGAACTGAGAGGAGTGTACGAAGCAAAATTGCTTTGCAATTTTTTTAATTGCGCAGCTTCGCGCGCAGAATTTGTTTCGCCTCCGGCGACCAGCTTACGCAGCTGGACCGCGCAAGGGTCAGCGACCCTTGACCCCGAGAAGAATGCATACGCATTCTTCCGTCTCTTGGAAGCCGGGGAAAGTTCGCCTCCGGCGGCCGGCTTGCGCTGCCGGATCGCACAAGAACTGAGAGAAGAGCACGAAGCCATTCTGGCGATGCGGAGCATCGCACTATGAAACTGATTTTTTGAATAAGAAGGGACCGTCATGTCCGGAAAAGTCACACAGGAGAAAGAGATGGAAAAATCCCGCGCCGCAAAGGAGTTTGATACGAACCTTGCCCAGTTCCCGGAATCTCTGTGTACAACAGGGCTTGCACAGCAATTCGAACCGCCGCCGGGAACGGACGAACCAGCGGCGGGAAATCAGCGCACGGCGTGGCGTCTTCTGCGGACAAGCGGCGTGCTTCAGGCATGGGAGAGCATCGGTGCGGAAATCCGTCTTGTCGGCTCCCTGCGGACGGGACTTCTGGCGAAACACCGGGATATTGACCTGCATGTCTACACGGCGGAACTCAATCCTGCGGAAAGTTTCCGCGCAATGGGACGCTTCGCGGAGAATCCCGCCGTGACGCAGATGACATACCGCAATCTTGCCGGCACCCCCGAAGAATGTCTCGAATGGCACGCGGATTACCGCGCGGAAGACGGCGCGCTCTGGACGCTCGACATGATCCAGATCCGCAAGGGTTCCCGCTACGACGGCGTGTTCGAGAAAATCGCGGAACGGATCGAAGCCGTTCTCACGCCGGAAACGCGCCGGACCATCCTGCATCTGAAATACGCCGCGGACGAAACGGAACATGTCATGGGGATTGAATACTGCCGCGCAGTCCTCGAAGGAGGAGTCTCAACGCCGGAAGAGTTCCGCGCATGGCGCAGGGCCCATCCGATCGAAGGCATCCTGGAGTGGTCGCCATAGCACGGAAAACGCATCCGGACGCATCTGCCGCAAAAAATTCTTTTCCCCGCTCCCGAGGCAAAAACGGAAATGCGCACCCCGTCTGCAAAAACATCCTGATTTTCCGGACGCCCCCTTGACAAAGAGACTCTTTTATTTATAATTAATGGTATTAAAGGTATTAATGGTTCTGATGGTATTATGACGATTTACGATTATCTGAAAATCGACCGGCGGACAGGAACGCCGATTTACCGGCAGCTGCTTTCCGGGCTCGAACGGTTCTGCCGCGACTACCCTGCGGAGACGCCGATTCCCCCCGAGCGCGATCTCTCGAAGACGCTCGGAGTCAGCCGCACGACATTGCGTCAGGCGCTCCGGGAGGGCTGCTCCCGGGGTCTGATCGTCAGCCGCTGGGCGAAGGGAATTTTCGTTGCCGAACAGGAAAAACGCCGGCGCATTCTCGTCCTGCTGCCGGATTCGACGGAAATCAGCATGCCGTGGAACTATACCATGCCGGGAATCGAACAGCGCGCGGGGGAACTCTCCATCACAGTGGAAAAGATGTCCACGACCTTTCTGCGCAGCCAGACGCCCGGGGAGATCGAACAGTTTCTGAACCGCGAGCGGTTCACGGGGATTCTGCATATGGATCACACCTCCTGGACAGAAGCGGAGGAGATGCCGGTGCTCCGGAGACTCCGCACGCCGATTCTCTTTCCCCACAGCTGCCTCCACTGGTTCCGCCAGATTCCCTTCCCGATGAACATCGTGGACGAACGCCGGGCGTTCCGGGACGCTGTGGCTTCCATGGTGAAAATGGGGCATACAAAAATTGTGACGCTGGCGGCACTTTCCACCAGCAGCGCAATCCGGGGCTATTCCGGCGGCGAATATTCCGCAATGCTCGAAACGCTCGGCGCGGACCCGGATCCGGAACTCTTCCTGAAAGCGCCTTATCAGGAGGACAAGGTCGCGGAGGCGATCGGATCGCTCATTGGACAGAAAAAGGAGTTCTCAGCGGTCGTCTGCTTCTCGGATTTCTTCGCGATCATGGCGATGAAGGCGCTGAAGGCGCATTCGCTCCGGGTTCCGGAGGATGTTTCGCTCATGGGCTTCTGCGGTTTTCCCGGCGGGCAGTTCCTCACACCGGGGCTTTCCACCATCGATTTCCATTACTTCCGGATCGGAAGGAACGCCGTCGACCGTCTGCTGACAATTCCTCCGGACTGGCAGAATATGAAAATGTCCGAACGGATCGCCTATTCCCCGTATGATGTCGTCATCCGGGACAGTATGAGAATGCGGAAAAGCGGAAACAGGAAAGGAAAGTGATTCATGTCCAGCCGATGCGGATTTACCTTGATCGAGCTTCTCATCGTGATTGCGATCATCGCAATCCTCGCGGGAATGCTGCTGCCGGCCCTGAACAAGGCGCGCGAATCCGCACGCCGAATCTCCTGCACCTCGAATTTTTCCCAGCTGGGGAAAGCCGTGGCGATGTATACGTCCGACCACAAGGAGCACATTCCGCCGTATCGCGACTACGGTTCGCCGGAAATGTATTTCTTCGGGGGAGGAAACGCGAACGGGTATCTCGCCGTCTACCTCGGAGAGAGCGGCAATACGGCAAAGGACAATTTCGGAATCATCACCGAAACGGGGAAATATACCCGCCTTGCCTGCCCGAGCTATGCGGCCGTTCCCGGGCAGAGAATCTTCTGTTCCGGGATCAACTACCAGACGTATCTTTCCGGGGACAAGGCAGTGCTTTCCCGTTTCAAGCGTCCGGTCAAGACCATGATTGCAGGCGAATGCGCCAAACAGAATGCGGCTCAGCTGCTTTCCTTCTCGAGCTCCCATACGACCTATAAAACCGGGGTTCCGCATTCCGGAGGCGCGAATATCCTTTTCGCGGACTTTCATGTGGAACGGGTGCCGTTCCAGGATATCCCGACGCCGGAAAATTATACCGTCGGCGACCGGAGATATTTCTGGTTTTTTGAATGACGCCGCCGCAACCCTGCAAATCAGTTCATAAGGAAAAGGAAAAAGTATGAAACGAAAGGAACTGGCTCTCCTGATTTTCATCTGCTGCGCCCTGACCGCAAATGCGATGGAGTTCAAACAGGGGGAACGGATCGTCCGGATCGGGGGAACCCCCGCGAAGGCGGAAAATCCCGTGATTGTCGTCCCGGAGGAAACCCCTCTTCTCAAATTTGCCGCAACGGAGCTCCGGACCTTTCTCGGAAAGGCGACCGGCGTAAAACCGGACATTGTGAAAACACCCCGGAAAAGCGGAGTGTCGCTGATCCTCGGCGACAATGCGCTTGCACGGAAAGCCGGAATCCGGGTATCCTCGCTTCCCGAACAGGGGTATTTCATCCGGCGCACCGGCAGCAGCGTTTATCTTGCGGGAAAGGATTCCCCGGACGACGCGCCCGCGCAGAACAGATGGGCGCAGTGCTACAGGCGCGGGACCTTGAGCGCGGTCTACGATTTTCTGGAGCGTTTCGCCGGCGCGAGGTTCTTCTTTCCCGGCGAAACGGGCACTGTCGTCCCGGAAAAAGGCGCACTTTTTCTGCCGCCCGTCATCGACATTCTGGAACGCCCGGACTTCATCGACCGCCGTTTTCTCCATTACGACGGCAAATGGTATGAAGGAGACGGCAGCTACGGCGGCGTCAAGGGGATCAACCTGAATCTGCTCCGTCTCCGCATGACGGAAAACGTGATACCGTTCGGACACGGGCTTGCGCATCTGGATTACGTCAAACGCTTCCGGAATCATCCGGAGTATTTCGCCATGATGCCGGACGGGAAACCCTATAACGATCCGTCGCTTCCGCACTCCGGTCATCTCTGCTTCAGCAGCGGCATCCGCGAGGAGATCTTCCAGGATGCGAAAGCGTATCTGACGGGCAAAGCACCTGCATCGCGAGGCCTCGGACACTGGAATTTCAACGCCGCGCGCCCGGGTTATTTTTCCCTGATGACGCAGGACTGGCTCTACTGGTGCGGCTGCGGGAAATGCCGCGGAATCGCGCCGGCGGGACGGGGCAAGTCCTACGGGGAAAACAGTCAGGCGGTCAGCAACTTCATCTGGCAGTTCACGGCGGAGATCGCAAACCGTCTGGCAGAAGAGGGCATCCCCGGAACCGTCACGCAGATGGCCTATCCGCCATATGACAAAATTCCGGAATGCGACATCCCGCGGAATGTCGCCGTGCAGGTCGCAGTGACCGGACCCGGCAAAAGCGATCAGAAGTCCGACGACGCGAAAATCAGGGCGTGGGTTGAAAAACTGAACAGAAAAGTATCGCTCTGGACCTATCCGGGAAAATACGGAAAGAAAGCCATGCCCGGCATCCCGGCGATGATGCATCACTTCATCGGAAGCTATTTCCAGGAACGCCGGGAGTGGCTCCTCGGCGCGTTCATCGAGTCCGAAACCGACTTCTACATCTTCAATTATCTGAACTATTACATTTTTGCGAAGGCGACTTGGAACAATCAAGCCGACGTGAATGCCCTTCTGGAGGATCACTACAAGGCGATGTTCGGACCGGGCGCGCCGATGATGCGGCAGTTCTACGACGAACTTGAGACGCTCTGGGTAAAAAAAATCGCCGGCAGCACCGTGGACACCGCGCTCGGTCCGGTCGCGCAGATTCCCCCGGACATCGACGTCTGGACAAAAATCTACTCTCCGGGAAAACTGAAATCATTTGCCCGGCTTTTCGATCGCGCCGAAAAGGCTGCGGCACAGACGCCGGACGCGCTCAAACGCATCCGTTTCATGCGCAGACACCTTCTGGCCCCCCTTCTGGAAGGCTCCGCACGCTTTGCAAACAACCGGAACGCCATTGGCAGCTGGTCATCCTCCGTTCCCGGAGAAGTCCATCTGCGCCCCTTCCGGGGGGAGGTCAACGAGGTCGGGACGCGTGTCCGGATCACGCGCGACAAGGAATGCCTGACCATCGCCTTCCGCTGCGAAGAACCGCGCATGAAGGATCTCATCGCGGAACGGAGCGCGCGAGACGCACCCGATACCTGCGCAGAATCCTGCGTGGAAATCTTCCTGAATCCTTCCGGCGACCGGAAACACTATTATCATCTGGTCGTCAACGCCAAGGGCACGCTGTATGACTCGGTCTGCGCCGTGAACACACCCGCGGATCCGCGCTGGGACAGCGGCGCGGCCGTGGAAACGAAAAGACTTCCCGACGCATGGGAGGCTGTCGTCAGGATCCCGTGGAAATCGCTCGGCAATTACGACAAAGAAGGATTCCCGGTCAATTTTGCACGTCACCGGGCTCTGAAAGGTCCCCGTGTCAGGGAAGTCTACTATCAGTGGAGTCCGGCGCCGGGCAGCAGTTTCCATGCGCTGGAACGCTATGGAAAACTCCTGTTCCGGCAGGCCCCCTGCGAAAACCTCGTCGCCGACCCGGATTTTCAAATTGAAACAGCGGAACGCTATCGTGCGGGCGCGTGGAGCCTCTGGCGAAGCATGCCGGAAGAGGGGCAGCGTTTTGAACTTGATCCCAGGATTTTCATCTCCGGGGGGAAGAGCCTTCATCTGAAAAACATTCCGGGCGGACGCATAAGCGCCGGACAGGCCGTCAAGCTGGAACCGGACACAAAATACCGCCTCAGCTATTTCATCCGGACGGAAAACATCAAACCGCCGCTCGGCGCGGGCGCATTTCTCTACTTCACGAAAACAAAGGGACGCGCATTTCCCGGCTCGCGCCTCACGGGCACGCACCCGTGGCACAAGCTCTCGTTCGAATTCACAACGCCCCCGGACACGGGAAAAGACTGCACGCCCCGCCTCGGGCTCTGGATCTGGAACGCCGCGGGCGAAGCGTGGTTCGACGACGTCCGCATCGAAAAGATTCCGTGAGCGGGCGGAATCCTCTCCGGCAGTCAGATTTTCGCCCGGCGGATCGGGAGCCAGCGGATGATCTCGCGGATCTTCTGATCCCAGTAGCCCCACTCGTGCGTGCCCGGCCCTTCGTCGTAGGTGAAATCCACGCGGAGCGATTCCAGATGTCTGCGGAACTTCTGGTTCTCCTCATAAAGAAAATCGGAGGTTCCGCATGTCAGGAAGAGTTTCGGAAGTGTGACGCCGTTCCGGACGCAGGCTTCCGACTGCGCATAAAGATCGTTGACCGAGCCGGGTATGGAGGCCGCGTCGCCGAAGATGTTGCGGAATTCGGCCTCGCGTTCCGGCATGTGCGAAAGAAGCTCCAGCGGCGAGAGCGCGCCGGAGAGACTGGCCGCGGCTGCGAAACGCTCCGGACAGTTGAAGGCAAGCTTGAAAGCGCCGTAGCCCCCCATGGAAAGCCCCGCCACAAACGTATCCTCGCGCCTGTCGGAAATTTTGAAGAATGTATGCATCAGGCGCGGCAGTTCCTCGCTGACATAGGTCCAGTATTTCAGCCCGCAGGCCATGTCGGTGTAATAGCTCCGGTGGGCATTCGGCATCACGAGGGCGAGTCCGTACTGGGTGGCGTAGCGTTCGACGGAAGTGCGGCGGATCCAGGTGCTGTGGTCGTCGGACATGCCGTGCAGAAGATAAAGCACCGGGCAGCCGTCGTCGGCAGCCACCCCTTTCAAACCGATCTGCCCGCTCGTATTCTGCGGCAGGACGACATTGACGCTGGAGGTCATCCCCAGCGACTCCGAAAAAAGACTGCATTCCAGAAAAGCCATTGCGTTCACTCCTGATGTCCGGTTGAAAATCCGCCGGAGCACATTCCGGCAGACGGATAATATTCCACGGAAACGGGAAAATTACAAATGATTTTTTCATTTCTCCGCTTGCCCTTGGGCAAAAGAAGAGTAATTTACCTCCTGAATCAACCAAACATTCAATCAGGAGTATATTTCTTCATGCGTCGCGTTATGCTTCTTTTATCGGTGCTGGCATTTCTGCCGCTGGCGGCCCAGGTCACGGTCACGGGAGAAGGCAAAAAGGGAAATCCGACGGTCCGGATCCGGAACATCACGGGCAATGCGGCAACCGCCGCGAAGATCGCCTCGGATTTCCGCTGCTGCGGCTGGCTTGACGTCGTGCGCGGCAATACGAGCGACTACGTTGTGAGCGGGAACGCGGAGGAGAACTCGGCCTCCCTCACCGTCTCCAACGGCGCGGGCGTCCCGATGTACACCGTCACGGCACGCGGCACAGACGCAACAAAGACAGCCCATGCCGCAGTGGACGCCGTTCTGAACAGGGAATTCGGAATTCCGGGCATCTGCCGCACGAAAATCGTCTTCGCCGCCGAGGTGGGAAAAAACAAGAAGGAGATTTACCTCTGCGACTTCGACGGCGGAAACATCACGAAACTCACGAACAACAACACGCTTTCGATCGAACCTTCCTGGCATCCGAGCGGCCGCGCAATCCTCTACAACCAGTTTCTGGTCTCCTCCACGCCGCTGGTCGAGTATGACCTAGTGAACAACCGCAGCCGCGCGCTGGTGCGCCAGAACGGGCTGAACTCCGGACGCATCTCCCCGGACGGGAAAAAGATCGCCTTCGTCGTCTCCGTCGGCAACCAGATGGATCTTTACGTGCGCGACGTCGAGGGCGGCAACCTGAAGCGTCTCACCAGAGACCGCGCCGTCGAGGCGAGTCCCGCATGGTCGCCGGACTCCAGGGAGCTCTGCTATGTTTCCAATGTCAACGGGCGTCCGCGCCTCTACATCATCAATGCGGCGGGCGGCAGGCCAAGACGCGTCCCCGGCGTGCTTGGGAGCGAGTCGGTCTCGCCGGCATGGTCGAAGGACAACAAGATTGCCTACGCCGCGCGGCTCGGCACCTACACGCTCAAGGTGCTGGATCTCTCCAGCGTCATGAACTATGCGGGCCCCAAAGGAGAGAGCGCGCTCATCGCGGACTCCTCCGCGCCCGCCGTCGAGGGGGAAAGCCCCTCCTGGGCGCCGGACAACCGCCACGTCGTGCTCTCCAGCCGCGGCACGATCTACGTGGTCGACACCCGGACCAACAGAAAGCGCGTGCTGATCTCCGGAAAATCCAAATGCAACGGCGCGAACTGGTCGCCGATTCTCTACTGAGGGGTTCCCCGGGATCATGGAAAACGCCGGAGAGCTTCTTGAGTGGCTCGGCAAACGCGAATTCTTCGGCGTCAAGCTGGGTCTGGAACAGACGCGCGAACTCTTCCGCCGAATCGGTTCGCCGGAAAAGCGCCTGCGCTTCATTCACATCGCCGGAAGCAACGGAAAAGGTTCGACCGGGGCGCTCCTGGAAGCGGCCTTGCGGAATGCCGGATTCCGGACGGGCTTCTACTCCTCGCCGCATCTGGCGGAGGTGAACGAACGATTCCGGCTTGACGGAGAGCCCGTCGACGATCTCCGCCTCGCCGGAGCCCTGGAACGCGTCCGCGGCGCGGCGGACTCGATGCAGGCGGAGTGCGGGATGCGCGTCACCTATTTTGAGGCGGCAACCGCGGCGGCGGCTCTTCTTTTCGCCGATGCGAAAACCGATTTCGCCGTATGGGAAACCGGCATGGGCGGCCGGCTCGATGCAACCAATATCGTCACACCCGTCGCAACGGTCATTACAACGATCTCGCTGGAGCACACGGAATATCTCGGAAACACGCTTGCCGCAATCGCATGCGAAAAAGCCGGAATTCTCAAGCCGGGCGTTCCGCTCTTTTCCGGACGGAGCATTCCGCCCGAAGCCTATGAAGTCATCGCGGCGCGCGCCCGGGAGCTCGGCGTCACCATCACGCGTCCGCCCGAAGCTCCGGCGGAAGCGGTTCTGTCCGTGGAAAACGGCATTCCGTATCAGTGTTTCGAAGGCAGGAAGCTGCGTCTCCTCGGCGCACACCAGCGCGGCAATCTCCTGCTTGCCGAATGCGTCCTGAACTATCTCGCGGAACATTTCCATTTTGATGCGGCGAAAGCCGCCGCCGGATTTTCCAAGGCGCAATGGCCCGCGCGCTTTCAGGTTTTTCCGGAGGAAAACATGGTGTTCGACGGAGCGCACAATCCGGAATGCGCGGCGGTTCTCGCTTCCACCCTGCGGGAAGTCTGGCCGGGAGAAACATTCAGCTTCATCTACGGAAGCTTCGCGGACAAGGACTCGGAAGCGTTCCTGCGGACGCTCGCTCCGCTCGCCGCCGACTTCACATTCATCCCGGTGAATTCGACGCGTCCGAGCCGCGCGCCGGAGGTTCTGGCGGAGCTTCTGCACGGCATCGCGCCGGACGTTCCGGGCCGTCCTGGCGATCTCAAGACCGCGCTGGAAGCGGAAACGCCGCATCGGAAGGTGCTGTGCGGTTCGCTTCACCTCTGCGGGGAAGCTCTCGCCATGCGCCGGAAACGCAGATACGTTTCCAGCCGTTACTGACGCACGCCCTCAGAGATATTCGGCGGCGGCGGCGGCAAGCTCGCTGCGCTCGCTCTTCCGGAGCGTAATGTGACCGTGAAGCGGCAGGTCCTTGAAACGCTCCGCAATGTAGCTCAGCCCGTTGCTGGAGGCGTCCAGATAGGGATTGTCGATCTGTTCCGGGTCGCCGGTGAGAATCATTTTCGTATTTTCCCCGGCGCGGCTGACGATCGTCTTCACCTCATGCGGCGTAAGGTTCTGCGCCTCGTCGATGATGACGAACTGATGCGGAATGCTGCGTCCGCGGATATAGGTCAGCGCTTCGAGTTCGAGTTTGTCGGTGCGGATCAGTTCATCGACCTTCCGCTTGACCGACTCTCCGCGTTTTTCCGAATGAAGCAGATAATCCAGATTGTCATAGATCGGCTGCATCCAGACGCTGAGTTTCTCGTTCTTATCGCCGGGCAGATAGCCGATATCCTTTCCGAACGGGATGATCGGGCGCGAAACGAGAATGTTTTCAAAGAGATTGTCCCGCAGCACAAGCTGCAGCGCGGCGGCAAGCGCAAGAAGGGTCTTTCCGGATCCCGCCTGCCCGACAAGCGTGACGACCTGAACCGCGGGATCCATCAGGAGCTGAAGAGCGATCCGCTGTTCGCGGCTGCGCGGCTTGATGTTCCAGACCGTGTCTCCAGGCAGTTCGCGCGGCATGACAAGACGGCCGCCGCGGAACTGGCCGATGGCGGACTTCGAACCGCATTTCATCGTCACGAATTCGTTGGCATGAAGCGGCATTCCATCCGGAGGCGCAACGGATTTGTCCCTGAAAAACGAGTCGATCACATCCGGAGGGACCTCCGTTTCCGCCGTTCCGGTGTAAAGTTCCTCGTATTTGACATTCTCGCACTCAAAGTCCTCGACGGGGATGCCGAGGCCGTCGGCGCGGAGACGAAGATTCAGGTCTTTGGTAATCAGAATGACGCTGTTCTTGTCATCCGCCTTCTGCTGAAGCATGTAGGCGACCAGCAGAATCCGGTTGTCGGCGACATCCATGTCCATATTGCCGGGCAGGCTGCCTTCGCCGGACATGATCCGGAGCGTCCCGGACGGTTTTCCCCCCGCCGCATTCTGGAGCGGAACCCCTTCGGAGAGACGGCCCTTCAGGCGCAGGGCGTCAATTTTCCGCACCACCTGCCGGGAGTTCCGGCCAAGTTCGTCCTGGCTTTTTTTGAATTTGTCCAGCTCCTCAATGACCGCCATCGGAAGCACGACCTGGTTGTCCTGAAACGAGTCGAGCGCCTTTGCGCTGTGAAGAAGAACATTGGTGTCAAGCACATACGTTTTCGCCATGGAGAGCTCCTTGTCCGGGATGGTGTTTTAATTCCCTGTTACGGAAAATGACGCTGAATTCAGGATTTTGCAAGCGTTTTCCCGAATATTTTTCCGGAAAAAACTTCGTCTTCCGCGTAAAAGAAGCGATTTTTCATGCCGCGGCATTGCATTCGGCGGGTTCCGCGTGTAAGTTCCCGGTTCCGGGATGCGCGGTTTCAACGAAGAGACGCCGCGCCGAAAGACAAAATCATCTGGGAAGCGGAACGGAACATCGCCATGCTGAAATACAATACGGGCGCGCTGGTCGTATACCACGGAAAAAGCGCACAGATCACGGGACTCAACGGGGATAAAATCGAAATCCGGATTGAAGGTGGAGCGTCGAAGTCGGTCCGGACCAAAGACCTTGAGTATCTGCATCCCGGCCCGGTCACCGCCCTCCCCCCGCGCGAAATGCGCGAGGTTGACTGCGCGGAAATTGCCGAACTCATCGAAGGGGAGACGATCCCGTTTCCGGAATTCGCCGCGCTGCTGTATTCCGAAAACACGCCGGACGCCTTCTGGGGCGCATGGAAAATCCTTGCGCAGGGCATCTATTTCACGGGCACTCTCTCCGGCGGCGTGAAAGCGCGCGCGAAAGAGGAAGTCGAAGCGGAACTCGCGGCGGAACGCGCGAAGAACGAGGCGAAGGAACACCGCGCCGCCCTGCTGGAACGGATGCGTGCGGGAACGCTCCTTCCGGAGGACCGCCCGCTGATGTCGGAAATTGAACAGCTCGCCCTGGGGCGGAGTGAAAACAGCCGCCTGATGCGCGAGCTCGGCATCGAGGCCACGCCGGAAAAGGCGCATCGGCTTCTCCTGCGCCTCGGGGTCTGGGATGAGCTGGCCGATCCCTATCCGGAACGTGCGGGAATCGAGCTCGGGAATCCGGAATTTCCGCTTCCCGCGCCTCCCTGCGAAACACGCGAGGATCTGACGGGAATGATCTCTCTTGCCGTCGACAACGAGGGCAGCGCCGATCCGGACGACGCAATCGGATTCGCGGACGGTCTGCTCTGGGTGCATGTCGCCGATCCCGCATCCGTCGTGACAGACGGAAGCGAAATCGATCTGGAATGCAGGCGGCGCGGCGCAAATCTGTATCTGCCGGAAACCATCGTCCACATGCTGCCGCCCGAGGCTACGCGCGTCTTCGGGCTCGGGCTGAATGAAACAAGCCCGGCCCTCAGCTTTGCCGTCCGGATCGGAGACGACGGACATGCCGTGCTGGAAAAGTGTCTTCTGAGCACCGTGCGCGTCGAACGCCTGACCTATGCCGGAGCGGCCGCGCGGATGGAAGAAACGCCGCTGCGGGAAATTTCCGAAGCGCTGGAACGCTTCCGCCGCAGACGGGAACAATCCGGCGCGCTCTTCATCCGTCTGCCGGAAACGGACATCCGCTTGAAGGACGCCAGGGTCGAAGTGACGCCGGTGGAAGTGACGCCGGAACGGGAACTGGTCGCCAACGCGATGCTGGCCGCGGGCGCCGCGGTTGCGGAGTTCGCGGTCAGGCAGGAACTTGCCATGCCGTTTGCGGTGCAGCCTCCGATTGAAGGGGAACGCCCGGATGAGAAAACCCTGAGCGGCATGTATGCGCTGCGGCGCCTCTGCCCGCCGAGCACGGTCCGGACCTCGCCCGGCCTGCACGCGGGGCTCGGACTGGATCCCTATGTCCGCGTGACCAGCCCGCTGCGGCGGTATGTCGATCTGCTCGCGCACCGGCAGCTGCGCCGCTGGATCGCCGGGGAGCCCCCGCTGACGGCAGAAGAACTCGAGGAGCGCATTTCAAGCGCGGAGAAGGAGTCCGCGCTCCGGAGGAAGCTGGAACGGCAGGCGGACGATTTCTGGATGCAGGTGTTTTTCCGCCAGAATCCGGACTGGAGCGGAGAGGCCGTGCTGGTGAACCGCATCGACGACCGTCTGACATTTCTGATTCCGTCGCTCGCGTATGAATTCAAAACCCGCGGAGGCGGAAAGCTGGAACCCGGAGATTCCGTCCGGGTCGGAATCCAGTCCGCCGATCCGACGACGCTCACAGCCCGGTTCCGGATCGAACCGTAGAAACCGCCTCCGGCAGGAAGATTCCGGACGCTGGCTTTTTTCCGGAAGAGATGCTATAGTAACGCAAAACAATGCACAGGGAGGACCTCATCATGGAAAATGAAATTCAGGTTCGCTGTCCGGAATGCGGCTCGTCGCAGATTGCGCCGGTCCGGAAGAATTACGACATGGGATGCGGCTGCCTCGGACTGCTGCTTTTCGGCTGGATCGGACTGCTGCTCGGACTGCTCGGCGCCGGCGACGTGGAAATGGTCTGCGCCAACTGCGGCGCCCGCTGGGAACCGGGCAGGCACAATGAAAAATCCTCCGGATGCCTGGCGTCCCTGCTCCTGATTCTGGTGATTCTGTTTTTCCTCTTCTGGACGTTCCGGCTGATCGGCGCCGAACCCGCGGGAACGACCAGCTACCGGGATGCGCGGGGAGCCTTCTCCGGCTCCGCCACAGTTGACGCTTCGGGAAAAACCTACCGCGACGCCGCGGGCAGAGTCACGGGCCGCGCTGTGACCTCGGGAAACGCCACGACCTACCGCGACGCCGCGGGCAGAGTCACGGGCCGCGCTGTGACCTCGGGGAACGCCACGACCTACCGCGACGCCGCAGGAAGAGTCACGGGCCGGGCCACGACAAACGGCAATGTCACCACCTACCGCGACGCCGCAGGAAGAGTCACGGGAACGGCGACCAGAACCGGCGACAGGATCATCTACCGCGACGCCGCGGGAAGGACCACCGGCTCGGAAACGTTCCGCTGAATCTCCGGAGAAAACCCGCCTCGGGAATTCCCGGGATTTCTCTTTCCATGATTTTTTCCGCAATCCGGGATTGAAAAAACACCGGATTGTTATATAGTGTTTCTGTTTCGTTTTTTTAACTCTACAACTGCAAAATCTGGAATAAAAAAATGTCTGTCAGCATTCTTGTTGGATTACAGTGGGGCGACGAAGGCAAAGGGAAAATCATCGACGTTCTTACGAAATCCGTCGATATGGTCGTCCGTTTTCAAGGCGGGAACAACGCGGGCCACACCGTGGAAAACGGCAGGGAAAAATTCGTGCTTCATCTGATTCCTTCCGGAATTCTCTACAAAGGGACGGACTGCGTCATCGCAAACGGCGTCGTTGTCGATCCCGTCGGACTCATGGAGGAGATGCAGGCGCTCGCGGAACGCGGCGTCGATCTCTCCGGCATCCAGCTTTCCGCGCGCTGCCAGCTCATCATGCCGTGGCACAAGGAGCTCGACGCGTTCAATGAAAACACCGCCGATCCCTCCAGAAAAATCGGCACGACGAAAAAGGGAATCGGCCCCGCCTACATGGCGAAAATGGCGAGAACCGGTCTCCGCGCATGCGAAATTCTCGACAAGAGCCGTTTTGAAAAGCACTTCCGCGAGGAAGCCGCAAACTACAACAAGCTGTATGTGCCGCACGGAGCGGCCGCAATCGACGCGGATGCCGCATTTGCAAAAGTCTGGAACGCCTGCGAATACCTCAGGCCCTACATCCGCGATTCCGTCGTCGAGGTCAACGCGGCCATCAAAGCCGGACGCAACATTCTGTTTGAAGGCGCGCAGGCGATGTTTCTCGACATCGACCACGGCACCTACCCCTTCGTCACAAGCAGCAACACCATCAGCGGCGCCGCCTGTCCGGGAGCCGGCATTCCCCCGAAGGCGATCGACACGGTCTGGGGGGTGCTCAAAGCCTATACGACCCGCGTCGGGGAAGGCCCCTTCCCGACGGAACTGCATGACGGGCTCGGCGAACATCTCCGTACAAAAGGAGGCGAATTCGGAGCGACGACCGGACGCCCCCGCCGCTGCGGCTGGCTGGACATCGTCGGCTCCCGCCACAGCTGCATGATCAACGGCGTGGATTACCTCGCCGTCACGAAGCTGGACGTGCTGGACGATCTGGACGAGATCAAAATCTGCACCGCCTACCGGATTGACGGGGTTCTTACGGAACACACCCCCGCGGATACCGAGCTTCTGAAACGGATCGAACCCGTTTACGAGACTCTGCCCGGCTGGAAACAGTCCACCAGCGCGGCCCGTTCCTGGGAGGAGCTCCCGGAAAACGCAAGAAAATATCTGGAGCGCGTGGCGGAACTGCTCGATGCGAAGATCGGAATCATCTCCGTCGGACCGAAACGCGAACAGACTTTCCGGAAGTAACGCTCATTCCCGTGCGGAACCGCGGAAAAACGGTTCCGCACTTTCCCCGACATTCTCCATCCGCCGAGGCGGCGTCATGAAACAGTCCGTTCCGCAAAAATATGATCTGAAACAGGAAGAAAACGCCGGACACGGCAGAATCCGGATGTTCCTCGGCAACGTTCTCCATCATGTCGATTTTCTTCAAATCATTCCCATGCTGATTCTGCTGGCCATCGGGGCCTGTTTCATCTACGGCGTCGGTCAGCAGGTGGGTGGATTCGCCGCCGCGACATTCTGGAAGCGGCATCTCTTCTACATGGGAATCGGCCTGACGCTCTGGCTCGTGCTCTCCTTCGTGGATTACCGATGGTTCGGTCCGGCATCAGCCGTGCTCTATCCGCTCAGCGTTCTTCTGCTCGTGCTGGTTCTGATTCCGGGGATCGGGACCAAATATTTCGGAGCGCGCAGCTGGCTGGAGTTCGGTCCCGTCAACTTTCAGCCGGCGGAAATCGCCAAACTGGCGGTGGTTCTCGCCTGCGCATGGATTCTCTCCATGAAAGGAGCGGACGTCAACCGCATTCTCTGGATGCTGCCCGTCCTGATGATTGCCGCACTTCCCTTTGTCCTCATCAAGATGCAGCCCGATCTCGGAAGCGCGCTTCTTCTGCTGCCGATCGTCGGATTCACGGCGTTTGCCGCGCGGTTGAAATGGCGTTATCTCATCATTCTGGGCGTTCTTGCGCTTGTCGTCCTGCCGACCGCCTATTTTTCCCTCAAGGATTACCAGAAGGACCGCATCATGGTCTTTCTGGATCCGGAACGCGATCCGCAGAACCGCGGCTGGAATCAGATTCAGGCGGAAATCGCAATCGGAAGCGGCGGACTTGCGGGAAAGGGCTTCATGCAGAGCACGCAGAACCCGATGGGATATCTGCCGCAGACCGTTTCCAACTCGGATTTCATTTTTCCCGTGATCGCGGAGGAAACCGGTTTTCTCGGCTCGCTGCTCGTGGTGCTGATGTACATGCTTCTCCTATTCTCGATTCTCCGGACGGCGTTGCTGGCGGCGGATGATTTCGGGCGTTATCTCTGCGTCGGAATCGCGACAGTCATTTTTTTCCACTCCGTCATCAACATCGGCATGTGCATCCGCCTGACGCCGGTCACGGGACTGCCCCTGCCCCTGATCAGTTACGGCGGCACCTTTCTGGTTGCCGTCCTGGTCTATCTGGGAATCGCGCACTCGATTTACGTCCACCGGGAGAAAAACTCCATCATGGAGCTCTGAAACGGCCGTTTCCCGTTCGGGGAGCTCCGCCGTTCCGACACCGTACTTCGACAGGACGGCAGACAGTTCCGCACCGGAAGGCGCTCCGCCCTTTTCCTCCTTCTCCAGAAAGAGAAAATACAGTTCCGCAAAGCAGCGGCCTTTTTTCAGATACAGACGGCCGAACCCGTGTTTTTCCCGGATATGCAGCCATTCCGGATGCGGATGCAGAACATATCCGGAAAGCCGGGGCGACAGAACGGACGGCGTTTCCCGTCTGCAAAGCGTCATCCCGGGGATTCGGCAGACCGTGAGAACATTGCCGGTTCTCAGGTTCAGATACGAAGAGAAATGAACCAGGGAATACAGACGGGGAACTCCCGCAAGGAGAAACGCCGCAATGACTGCCGACGCCGCAGCCAGGAAAAACAGTTTCCTTTTCGCACGCTCTTCCATTTCCTTCACCTCCGCCTCATTTGAAAAAAAAGGACGCGCGGACGCTCATTTTGCCGGGCGGTAAAACGTGCCGCGCGTACCGGGTTCGGAAACGACAAGCCCCGCACGCTCCATGCGTCTGAGGTGCGGTTCGATGCGTTCGCTTTCAATCCCGACGGTCGCGGACAGGTCCTCCGCCGTGCAGGGCCGCGAACGCAGCGTCTTGAGGATCAGCTCGTTATACTGCGCAAGATCAAGTTCCCGGTGTTCCGCATTTTCAACGCGTCTGGCATGTTTTGCAATCTTTTCGACGGGGACGGAACGACCGATCACCTCCGCGATCCGGTCGAGCGCCGCATCGTCCGCGGGCTTCACCCAGTCGTAAAGTCCGGGCCGGTCGAGCGAGTTGAGCTGCACCTTGTCCGGCCGGATTCTTGCGGCAAGACGGCGGAAGCGCTCCGCAGATTCGATGGTGTCGTTGACTCCCGGCAGAATAAAGATCTCCAGCCAGACCGCCGCGCGCGAATGCGCCTTGAAATTGAGAATCCCATCCACGATGCGCTCCAGGGTAATGCCGGGGGCCTGACGGTTGATCCGGAAAAGTTCCTCGTCATTGGAACCGTCCAGCGACGGCACAAGCAGATCGACGGAGGCGATTTCCCGAACCAGTTCCGCATCGTTGAGCAGCGTGGCATTGGTCAGAAGGCATATCTTCAGTTCCGGGTGCGCCGCGCGGATATGACGGATGACCGCGCCGATCCCGGAATGCAGCGTCGGCTCTCCGACGCCGGAAAAGGTCACATAGTCGATTTTCTCACGCCGGGCAAGGACCTCCTCCAGTTCCCGGATCACCTGAGCGGTCGGGAAATATTCCCGGCGTTCGCACGTCAGATTGGTTGTCGCCCCGCATTCACAGTAGACGCAGTCCATGGAACAGGTTTTATAAGGCAGGAGGTCGATGCCCAGGGAAAGGCCGAGACGGCGGGAGGGAACGGGTCCGAACACGCATTTTGTCTTGATTTGACTCATAATCAGCGAAAAACTCCTTTGAATAACGGCATTTTCAGGATTATAGTAATAATATATGCGTTTCCGGCGACTAGTCCAGCGCAAAAGCAAGGTAAATCAAAGATTCTGAAGGAGGCGTTCTTTGGACTGGGCACAAATTTATGCGGCGATCTTCATCATGGCGCTGGGACTTTCCCTTGTCCTCACCCCGGCCTGCCAGAAACTCGCCCAGAGACTGGGTTTTCTCGACGTTCCCAAATGCGAAGGACATAAACTGCATGCGAAATCCACTCCGCTTCTCGGCGGCGCAGCCATGTACGGAGCGTGGGTTCTCACGATCCTCGCCGCCCTCGCGGCGGTCACCTTCATCCTGCCGGACCGGATCATGCGCGACATCCTCGAAGGAGTCGCCGGAATCCGCCTCGTTCTGCGGGAGTTCCTCGTGATCGTCCTCTGCGCCCTTGCCGCGCTCGTCATGGGCACCTGGGACGACAGACATCCGCTGAAGGCGCATTACAAACTTTACGGGCAGATCGCCATCGCGGCGGCGACAGCAACGCTCGGAGGAGTGCGCATCACGCTTTTCCTGGACATCCCGTTCCTGAGCTGGGCCCTTACGGTTTTCTGGATCGTCTTCATTTTCAACGCAATCAACTTCTTCGACAACATGGACGGTCTGGCCGTCGGCACGGCGGCGATCGCCTTTGTCTTCTTCACGACGGCGGCAATCGTCAATGAGCAGTATTTCGTAGCCTGTCTCGGCGCCTGCAGTGCGGGAGCGGCAATCGGCTTCTGGTTTTTCAACCATTCTCCGGCCTCCATTTTCATGGGGGACGGGGGGAGCCATTTTCTCGGCTACATGCTGGCGGTCGTCAGCGCAAAAGTCACCTATTTCAATCCGCAGGTGGCGGAATCGCGCCTCTCGATTCTGATTCCGCTGTTCATCCTCGCCGTGCCGATTTTCGACACCCTCGCCGTTGTCGTGATCCGGCTTCTGAACCATAAGCCGATTTACGTCGGGGATCACAATCATATCTCGCACCGCTTTCTCCACATGGGGATGTCGCGCAAGCGCGCAGTGCTTCTGGTGCATCTGCTCTGCCTGACCGCGGGGCTCGGCGCAATGCCGCTTCTCTGGGGAGACGAAAAGTCATGCCTGATTCTGATCGCGCAGGGCGTCACGATCCTTCTGATGCTCACCCTGATTCAGTATTCCGGCTCCGTTGCAAACAGGACACAGGAACAAACGCAGGAAACAACGCATGAAAAGCAATGAATCCCCCGCGGGGGAAATGAGTTTCGAGCGCGTCGGCGACTCCTGGCAGATCGCCGTCCGGACCGCGGACGACCTTTTCCATGTGCGGGAACTGGATGCCGCGCTGTGGGCGATGACCAGTCTCCCGATCGAATCGGTCTCCTGCGATCCGGAATTTCTCGCATTCATGGACGATGACAACAACGGAAGAATCCGTGTGGACGAGGCGAAACGGGCCATCTCCTGGCTGCTCGGCGCGCTGAAGGATTATTCCGGCGTCAACGCCTCTTCCGACGTGCTGAAGTTCTCCGCCATCAACGACGAAACCCCGGAAGGGAAAATGCTGCTCCGTTCCGCAAAGCTCGCCATGGAGAACACCGGCACGGAAGAACCATCCGAAATTTCTCTTGCCGACATCCGCGACAGGAAGAAAATCATGGCGGCGGGTCTTCAGAACGGCGACGGCGTCATTCCGCCGAGCCTGATTCCCGATCCGGACACCGCCGAATTCGCCTTCTGCGCAATGAACTGCGTCGGCAAGGTCACGGACGTTTCCGGCCTGGACGGGATCGACCTTGACATTCTGACACGTTTCAGCGACCTGCTGGAGGCCTATCTGCAATGGAGGGACGAGCCGCTTCAGAATCCGGAAATCCTCCCTTACGGGGAAGCGACAAAGGGAATCTTTGCGCTCTACACGGAACTGGCGCCAAAAATCGATGAATTCTTCACCTTCTGCGGCATTCTCCGCATGTCCGCCGGCAGCACGACCAGGGCGTTTCCGGCACTGGACGTCATGGATTCCGCCGCGCTGGGGAAATACCTGGCGTCCGCACCGCTTCTCGAACCGAATGAAAAGGGAACCCTTCTCCTGAAATCCGCCCTCAATCCGCTTTATGCGGAAAAAGTGACGGCCTTCTTCCGGAGCACGTTTCCGGAACAAAGCGAGATTTCAGAAGAGGAGTGGCGGAATGTCAAAACAAAGCTCGCCGTATTCGATGCATGGCTCAAACGCAAGAACACGACCTGTCTGGATGCGCTTCCGCCGGACCGTCTCCAGTATTTCCGCACGGCGGACATGAGAGCCAGAATCGCCGGCATGATCGAATTCGACGCCGAACGGAAGGATGAAATCGCCTGTTTCAAGGATGTGCGCAAACTCATCCTCTACCAGCGTCACATGCTGGAATTCATGAACAATTACGTATCGCTGAAATCCCTGTTCAATCAGGACATCACCTCGATGCTTCTCGCGGGAAAGCTCGTCATGGACGGGCGTCATTTCACGCTTACAACCCGGGTTTCCAATGTTGCATCGCATAAGAAACTGGCGGTCAACTCCAATATCTGCACGATGTATGTCGACGTTTCCACGGGACCGGTCGGAGCCGTCCGCAAAATGACGCTCGCCGTGGCGGTCACCTCCGGTGACATGTACAGTCTCTTTATCGGGAAAAGCGGCGTCTTCGTGACGCCGGACGGCGTCACATGGGACGCGCAGGTCATCGACTACATTCAGCAGCCGGTTTCCTTCTCCGAAGCGTTGAAAATGCCCTTCTTCCGTTTCGGCGCCTTCATCGGCAAACAGATTGACAAATTCTTCTCGGCACGTTCCAAAGAGTTTGAAACCGGATTTGAAAAATCCGTCGCGCAGGCCCAGTCCTACGATCCGCAGAAAGCCCCGGAAGCCGTCAAACAGCAGACGCCCGCGGTCAGCGGCTCGATGCTGCTGATGGGCGGCGGCGTCGGACTGGCCGCAATCGGAAGCTCCATCGCCTTCATGGCCCAGGCGCTGCACAACATCTCGCTCTGGAACGTGATCGGAGTTCTGCTGTGCGTCATCCTGATCTTCGGCGGGCCGGTAGTGGTGATCTCGCTGGTCAAGCTCTACCGGCGCAATGTCGCCGGATTTCTTGAAGCGGGCGGCTGGGCGCTGAACAAACGGCTTCGGCTCTCCCGCAAGATGGGCCTCATCTTCACCAACCAGCCGAGGATTCCGGTATCAACGCTGCTGAATCCTGTGGATGTGGTCGAAAGTTTCCTCAAGCCGGCCCGGGGAATTCAGGCAGTGGTCCGGATGTCCGCGGGCAAAAGAGTTCTTCTCGTTTTTCTCGCGCTGCTGCTCGGAATCGCCGCCGGCCTGCTGATCTGGCACTGTTTCCTCAGCGGGCTGCCGCTGTTTCAATGCGGGAAATAATCCGGACACAGGAAACCGGATTGTTTTTCCCGGAAGCGCCGCTATATTATCCGTCAGGCGGAAAAAATATATATGGTTTTTTGAGATGAATCGGACAAAAGCAGATTCGGCAGACAAACAAGTCGCTGCGGGACAGAGTGCGGCTCCGCCCGCTCCCGATGTCCTGACCCGGATTGAACCCGCCAGCATTGCGGCGGATTCCCACAGGGGCCTGGTCCGCCGGAACAATGAAGACAGTTTTTTTTATGCGCTGAACCCGGATGGTTCACGGCTCATTGCAGCGGTTGCAGACGGTATCGGCGGCAACGAAAACGGAGAAATCGCCAGCAGTCTTGTCTGTAAAATGCTTCTCATGCGCTGGCGGGCTCTGCTAGCTTCAGGGGGACCCGCGACCTCCCGTGATGCCGCGGCATTCCTGAAACGGTCCATTCTTGCAATCAACAGCGACCTCTTCAAAATCAACGACTCCGGCGCCCCTTCCAAACCCATGGGAACCACGCTTGCAGTCATGATGACAGGAGAGGACTGGATGGTATCCGCACACTGCGGAGACAGCCGTCTGTACCGCCTGCGGGAAGGAAACCTTGCCCTTCTGACAAACGATCACAGCCTGGTCAACGAAATGATCCGGAACGGGGAACTGACCGAGGAAGATGCGAAAAACCATCCTTATGCGCACGTCATCACACGTTCCGTAGGCCCCATGAAAAATCCGGATCCCGAAATCAGCATCCGCGACCGTCTTCCGGGAGACCGTTACCTGCTTTGTTCGGACGGACTGACGCTTCATGTCGGTGAAGATCAGCTCCGCCGCGTTCTCCTTGATGCCTTTGAACCTTCCCAGGTCGTAAAAAAACTGATGCGTCTCGTGCTTCAGAGCGGCGCGCGTGACAATACAACCATCGTAAGTGTGTTCGCATGAAACCATTGAATTTCCTTCCCCGCAATATTCCGCCGGCGGCGTTTTCCTGGATTGTCTTCCTCCTTCTTCTGCTGCCGGGGACCGGACTGCGCATCCTGCATCTGCTGGACTGCTCCACCCTGCCATTGCTCGCCACGGTAATCGGCCCGGATGTTTCTGAATATCATTCCCACGCCATGCAGCTTCTTGCCGGGGAGCTGCTCCCGGCAGGTGTCCCGATTCATGCGCCCCTCTATGCCGCATTTCTTGCATTTCTGCTGAAGATTACAGCGATGGATTATTTTGCAGTTCGCCTTGTGCAGAGTCTCCTGCTGATGACCTTCATCGCGCTTCCTGTATTTCTCATGATGCAGAACTGTGCAGACGGCGGAGAAAAGCAAGAAAAGAACCGCCTCCTCCTGCCCGCTCTTGCCGTTCTTCTTCTAACGCTTTATCCGCCGATGGCGGTATACCAGTGCGAGCTGATCAGCGAGCCGCTGATGATCGTCCTGAGCCTCTGGGGACTCTTCTTCGCGACACGGGCGGCGGCGCCCCTGAAAAAATCTGCCTTCTGTCTTTCCGGACTTTTCTGCACGTTGGCGCTTCTTACGCATCCAAACAGTCTCCTGTTCTTCATTGCGCTTTTTTTCTTTCTGCTTTTCGAAATGCGACGGAACCCGGGCAGAATCACTTTTTCACGTCTGGCACTTTTTCTGCTCCCGTTCCTGCTGCTTGTTCTTCCCTTTTCCCTCTGGAATTCCCATCTTGCCGGCCGGGCGATTTTTATTCAGGCGAACAGCGGATTCAACTATTATCTCGGCAACAACCCCGCGGCAACCGGAACCTGTTATATTCCCCCGGGTCTGGCATGGGAAAAAGTTCATGCGAACGCCGCTGCGGCAGCAGCTGCGGAAGCGACATCCACGGACGCCTGTTTTCTGAAGGAGACCATGCACGGAATTCTCCGGCATCCGCTTCGTTTCGGCGGGCTTCTTCTCAAAAAAGCGGCTCTGGCGCTGAACGGACAGGAGTTCACCACATGGTCCGACATCGCGGTATTGAAGGAACTCTTTCTTCACCGCCATCTGTATTCCGGCAGCTTCGCCATTCTGCTTCTTCTTTCGCTTCCGCTTCTGCTCTGCGGGCTCGCGGACGGAGCATTCCGCTCGCGCATGAAATGGTTTCTTCTGTATTTCATCTCATTTTACATTTCTCAGATCCTGCTTCTGACTGCGGGACGCTACCGTCTGCCGCTGACAGTTCCGCTCTGTGTGTTCGCCGCATATTTTCTCTGCGCTCCAGGCACCTGTTTCGCAACGACAAGAAAAACGGCGCTCTGGTGCGCCGCACTGCTGTTCACAGCATGGATTGCCTTCTGGCCCTTCCAGCGCGACATTGTGCGGGAACGGAATTATGCGCTGAGCGTACTGGCGGAATCCTGGCTCCGTTCGGGAAATCCCGCGAAAGCGGAGGAACTTCTTGCCGTCGCGGATGATCCGCTTTTCAATGACCGGCGCTGCAATCTGCTCGGAGAAGTCATGCTGGCGAAAGGCGATCCGGCCGCTGCGGAACTCTGGTTCCGGAAAGCCATGCAGGATTACCCGAATCAATATCATGGATACATGAATTGCGGAACTCTTCTTCTGGATGCGAAACGCTGGGATCAGGCGGAAGAACTGTTTGCAAAAGCGCGCCCGCTAGTCCGCGATGCATCCGGCATGGCGGATCTGGACTACAACACAGGACGTCTCCATCACGCGCGCGGAGAAATCAAAAAGGCGGAAGAATATTACAGGAAAGCCCTATCTCATGTGCCGGCCCACAGAAGAGCCCTGAACAATCTGGGCGCCCTGACGCTTGCGGAGAAAAAGTATCCGGAGGCTGTGCAGCTGTTTCAAAAAGCATCTAAACTGGAACCGCTCAATGACCGCCTTCATGTCAATCTTGCTCTGGCCTATTTTCTTTCCGGGCGCAAGGCGGCGGCGGAAAAGGAACTTCAAAAAGCCCTGCGCCTGAATCCGGAATCTGAAAAGGCGCGTTTCCTTCTGGAAGATTTCCGGAAAAACGGCTGAACAAAATATTTGATCCCCCCTGGATCACCAGAGTTCTGTTTCGGGGCAACGCCAAGAATAAATTATTTTTTTTTGAAAATCCGCTTGTAATATTTCAAAAGGCATGTAACTTACATGCCATCAAGATTACTGAACTTATCGCGGGGTAGAGCATTGGTAGCTCGTCAGGCTCATAACCTGGAGGTAGCAGGTTCGATTCCTGCCCCCGCTACCAATTTTTGAATTCAAAAAGCCCTGTTTCCAATGCCGGAAACAGGTTTTTTTATTTGATTTTACTCTGCGCACTCTATCTGTTTGCTCCTCCTGATACAGCAGGATATCAACAGCAAATGTAAACGTAATTCCCCCCCTTCCGCCTGCGACTTTAGAAGTTTGGAAGAAAAGATGCGTATTCAGACGGAAATCATAATCCTGCCAAACTCATTACGCCCTCAGGAGCTGATGACATCCGCAATGCTGAACATGGGAAATTTCCGATCTTCCGCACAAATGCGGGATAGAGCGTCCGAATCAACTATGGAGGATGGACATGACTTATATGGCACTGGCCGGTCATCGGGCATTTTATCCGCAATCCTGCCTGCGGCATGATTTGGTGGAATATTTGGCTTTCCAAGGCAAAATCCGATAAAAGTGCTTATTTCCAAAACACATTCCGCACGAAGAAAAATGCAGTCGAGAGGCAGTATTCTTAATTTTCATTAAGATTTCCATGAGAAAATTTCACTTTTGCCTCTTGACAAGTGATATATAGTGATATATAATAAAAATGATAATAAAGGATGCCTATTTTGATTCCGAAAGACAAAACAAAAAAACAAGTCGTCCTGGATACGATTATGGACTACATACAGTCCGGGGTTCTGAAGCCGGGAGACCGAATGCCGGGGATTCGGCAACTGGCGCGGGATTTCGATGTCAGTTATGCTGTGATCAATGACGCTTATAATGTTCTTGATTCCCGGCAAATCATCATCCGGCATCTGGGCAGCGGCACGTTCATCAATCCTGCCATTAAGTTTCGTGAAACACGTCTGGTCGCCTTATTGAGCAGTTATCAAAGGCATGATATTGAGGATTATTACGAGCCTTTGCTTGAGGCTGCGAATGAAGCAGATGTTCTACCGCTTTTGGGGATTTTGCCTTGTGGAAATCCAGAATCATGGGGAAAAATCATTGGGAAAGTCCTGGACCGTAATCCGGATTTGATTATGATCGATGTAGAGGCGCGTCGCTTTCCATTGAACAAGCTCAAAAAACTTCTGCACGGAAGACGGTATTGTTTTGTGAACCGCTGGGAATGGGATGATACCGAGCCATACTCTGCTGTACTCAATGATTATGTTGCAGCATATGCGGAAGCACTTCTTTATTTAAAAGAACGTGGACACCGGAAAATTATTGTTTACGCGTTTCATGTGAGACCGTTACAGTTTATGCGGAAACGTCTTGAAGCCGCCGCCGAGAGGGCTGGATTGAAATTCGGGAAAGAACTGTTTCTGCTCTCTCGTGATAGGATGCAAATCGAACCCGAGACCTTGAAAAAGCTCTGGGAAGAGGAAAAACCAACAGCGGTATTTGCTTTGTCTGATTATCTGATGATGGGCTTTATGGAGCAGGTGCGGAAATATTGTCCGGCATTATCCGGTATTTGCAAAGTTGGGATATTCCATTTTCATTATTCTTCCTATCCGGGACATGAGTTTGCTTCAGTTCCTTTGGACTTCGATTTACTTTGGAAAACCGTGCTCCAATCCAATGGTGATAAGAATGTAATTCTTATTCCGCCCAAAAAAATACAACAATAAGCCCGGAGAAAAAATGAGTAAGAGATTCACGCTAATTGAATTGCTGGTAGTTATTTCAATCATTGCCATTCTTGCCTCGCTCCTGCTGCCTGCTCTCAGCATGGCAATTGCTTCTGCCCGAACGACAGCCTGCCGCAGCAATCAGCGCCAGATTGGGATATGTGCATTGAACTATACTGGAGATTATGACGGCTATCTCGCCAACGGGAATCGGAGCTATGGACTGTTTTTCACTCACTTAATCAATTATTATTACCACCAGTCATGTGCGAGCCCCTACGCGATTCCCAATAAAAACAGTATTTTCATCTGTTCTGCCAATATGACTCTTCTTGAATCCAATGGAATTACATTCAATAGTGTTTCCAGCTGGAATTCGACTTATGCAATTAATTATGCGTTTCCCCAGGATTTGAAAAGCAATGGCCGTGAATATTCAAAAATTGAGCGGATAAAAACTCCATCCCGGCAATTCATGACGGCTGAGAGTTCTCCAAAAGGCACTTATCGACTGGCCTTTGTATATCTGATGCAATATAATGACAGCAGCTATAATGCCTGGAATCTGCATAACGGCAAAAGCTGCCTGCTTTTCCCGGACGGACACGTGCTTCTGGAAAAACTGCCTGCGCGTTCAGGCTGGTCTGACAACATTTACCCGTGGAGTTATTGACAATGCCGCATTTACGAATTATTCTCATATTCTTTTTCTTGATACAGATCCATGTCAGCGGGATTCCTGAGTTCCAGGAAACGTCCAAAACCCGTTTTCTGCTTGATTTCAAAGAAACATCCCCCGAATTGAAAGGACAAAACCGCAGGGCAGAACTTCGGATTCCGGATGGAATGATTCATGAGAAGGCATTTCATGGGAGCTCTGGAGCCGGAGTTGAAATTCTCTGCAAGGAAATTTACAGCGCCAAATATCCGGGTGATACAGTCGAAGCTGTAATTCTTCTGGAAAAATATCCGGAAAGCCGCGCTTATATTTTCGACAAGATCTATCAATGCGACAATGACAAGGTTCATAATAACAAACCGTTAAACGGGGTTACCGGACTTTCTCTCTTTGTTGATTCCAAAGGTCGAATCGGCAGTGAACAGACCACGCTTTTTTACGGAAGCGGTCATAAAAAAACTTTTTACGCTCCGGATAACGTTGTTGTTCCATTGGGGAAAAAGATAAGAATCGCACTGGTCAATATCGGCTTCCCGGTAAACCGTTATGCCATTTATCTGGATGACAAAAGCGTGGTAGACCGTTTACTGGATTACAATCATCGCCTCTATTACGATCCGCATATCCGGGATACCGCTCCGGCTCGAATCATGATTGGGAATAACGGTTCGCGGACAGCTCATTTTACCGGACTTATATATGCGGTTCGTTATTCCGAGGAAAATCTTTCTGTGCAAGAGACAGTTTCTCAGGATTGGCTTGATCCCCGGAAAGAAAAAGTCTCTCTTCCGGCAAAATCAGACGCCGCCGTCTCGTTTGACTGTGAAAAAGAAGAGGCGCTGCCGCCCGGCTGCAAATTGCAGAAGCACAAATATGTCTCTGGCGTTTACGGGAACGCCATTGAAGGAAAAATCGAGTTCAGAGGAGAAAAACTGCCGACAGGCAGGCAAGGCAGTGTTGAATTTTTTCTGCTCCCACAAAACTGGTCGAACCGCAGCATCAAAAATCATCCTTTAATACAATTCGGCGGAAATAACATGTTCGCGGTGTTTTATATTTTCAACACACCGGGAGATCTCAAGCCGATAAGCTGGTATTTCCCAGACGAAAATAAAAAACTGGTTTTCATTAATGCTGCAGTCCCTTTGGAAAAAGGTCTCTGGAAGCATATCGTATTAACCTGGGACAGCGGTAACTTCTGCATTTATATCGATGGCGTAAAACAGGTATCCCGTTATGTTGAAAATATCCGGAATTTCATGGACACGCATTGGAATACAATTCTGTTCAGTGAAGGGAAAAATGAGGCCGTCAATGCATTTGACCAGATTCGTATCTATGACCGCAAGCTGAACGAGGCGGAAGTTTTGAATCATTTCCGAATTTACGCCGATCCGGAAAAAGCGAATATTTCAGAACGTTATCTGATTCATTCGGAATTTTATCCCGGAGAAAAGAAGCTTTTGCTGTCTTGCAGTCAAACTGACGTGCATTTATACGTCAATTTTCTGAATGCCGGAAAATCCATATGTTCATATTCAGGGAAATCTCCTCTTGCCTGTGATTTGTCCGGCATGCCGCCCGGAAAATATGAGCTTTTTCTGGAAATAAAAGACAACGCCGGCAAGCTCCTGCAAAAAAGCTCGCGAGAATTTGTCTTGCCCGAAATTCCATGGCTGCGGAATACGCTGGGGATTCCTTCCCGAGTTCCGTCTCCCTGGCAGCCCTTGACCATAGATGACACCAGAACGATTCATGGTACAACTGCGGCGTATCAGTTTGGGAAAGGATTTATTCAGGCAATCATGATTCAATCCAACGCAGACAGCAAGCGGCGCCAGATACTGGCAGCCCCGATCTCCCTGTCAGGAATGAAATCCTTGAAATGGAAGGAGCCGGAATTGCAAGCCGATGGAAAAGGATTAGCCGTCAATCTCTTTCAGCAGGCAGAAGCGGAAACATTCCGCATCAACGTAAAAGGTGTCATGGAATTTGATGGAATGATTCGCTGCCGCATTCAATTGGCCGCCTTGGAGACGGAGTCAACATTATCTGAATTTGCGCTTCGCATTCCGTTAAAGGCTGAATACGTCCGGGATTATTATGTGATTGGAGAACAGATGGATTATCTGGCCGCAACGGTTCCGACGGGCAACGGCGTTTTCTATGACGATTTGAATTACACAATGAACCGTCGCCATGACCGACCGGAATATGGTGCTGTCCGCCGTGATTCCACGAAAAAGCGAACATTGCCGCCATTTGCGTGGACAGGTTCGAATCATGCAGGCATTTCTGTGCTCCTGGATAATTTTGCCAATTATGTAATTTCTCCCTCGCGCCCGATTTTGGAATTCGAACGCAAAAACGAAACCATATTGATGACAGTCAACTTCATCACCAAAGAACTACGCCTTTCAAAAGGAGAAGTCCGCGATTTTGAATTTGTGATTATGGCGACTCCTATGAAAAAAACGCTTCCGGGATGGCGAAATTGGAAAACAGCCTCATTTTTCCCTCTTGAAAAAGCCGGACGCACCATGGGGGCAAGTATGTTTTACGCCCCTTATCCTGCCGATTGGAGGAAAAGCGCCGCTTATATCGCGGAATTGAAGAAAACCGGGGTTTCCGTCCTGCCGTATTTTGATTTTCTCGGGATGGAGAAACGAATGGAACCGTTTGCGCTTTTTATGGATGAGTGGTTTAAAAGCGGCCAGCCGAATTACCGTTCCGGTTCTCTTTCCGATTGGTATTTATTTCAATTCAGCCGCTGGGTCCGCAAGTGTGGAATTGATGGCATCTATGTGGATAATCACTTCGCAAAATCCATCATTGATCCGACTCCGGGCAAAGCTCCAGGCAGCTCGATTCGTGCGGGATACCAGCTTCTGGCCATGCGCCATTTGTTCAAGCGATTTTACACACTCCTGGCAGAGCAGAGGGCACCGCATCCTTATGTCATGGTGCACATGACACACGCCATGATTGCTCCGACCATGTCATTTGCCGATATCGCTTATGAAGGCGAAGATCATTATATTGACGGCAGGAACCGCAAGTATGCAAATCTCGATCATATTGACTTATGGCCCAATGATCTGGTCCGTATCATCAATCTGCCAGACTCATGGGGGTGTGCGTCTTTCTGGCTTCCGGCCGTACAGGGAAATCCGGATAATTGGGAACTGCCGCATTCCCGGGCAAAATATATCCGGGCATGGTATACACAACTTCTTCTCCACGACCAGCGCGGCCATGTGTCAGGGGATGAAAATTTCATGGTCCCGGTGGATGAATTTTTCCGGCAGTATCCTGATGCCAAATTTGTTCTCTACCGGGATAACGATTTCATTACCTGTGAAAAAGAAGAGAAGATTTATATCAGCTATTATGATGCCAGCCAGGAAATTCTGGCCGTAGTAGGAAATCATCGTCATCAGGCGGCGAACCTGGAACTGCGGATAAAGGAAAACCTCCCCGGGCGGAAAATACAGGCGGTAATTGATGCGGAAGACAATTCGCCTCTGCCAAGCCCGGTTTGCCGATTGAGTGTCCCTGCACGTGACTACCGTCTGATTAAAATCAAATATCGTTGAAAAATTATAACCATAAGGAGTTCAACAATGAAAAACAAAAATCAAACAAGAAGCCGTTTCAAGTCACTTCAATTGCTTTTCTTCCTGCTTGCAATGGGAACATTCCGGCTTTCCGCTTATGAGGATGCAAAAAGTGCAATCGCCGCGGCCGACGCACTAAGAAAAAATGGAAAATTGGACGAGGCGATTGCCGTATACAATGAAGCTTGCAAACTGGCCGAACCAACGGAACGTTATTACCCCAGATTCTGGAAAGCAAGCATACTTGCACAACAGAAGAAAATACAGGAGGCGGTGGATGCACTGAATCAGATACTGGAAGATCCTGCATCCAAAGTGTCGGAAAAAGCCTCGGCGCTGTTTTACAGTGGATCTTTTCTGATGAATGCGGGGAAAAATACGGAAGCCCTTTCCTTTTTCAATAAGATCAGTGAACTTCCCGGGGAAAACTGGCAATTGTACATAGGTCTTTATAATACCGGCAATATTTTACTTTCCGGGAAAAAATACATGGAAGCGGATGCGGCTTTTCAAAAAATCCTTGACTTGCGCTTTACGCCGGTTGATTACCAGGTGCATGCACTGATCGGACAGGCCCGTATATTACAGAGCCAGAAACAGTTGGAAAAAGCATTGGAAAAAGCAGAAAAAGCCGTTTCCTTAATAAAAAATAATGACCGGATTGCAAGCCTTGCGTTAAATAAGCTGGCGGAAATTCAGAATGCCATGGGCAAGGATGAACTTTCAGAAAAGACCCTTATAAAAGTGATTGCCTTGGAAAAAGCGATCCCCGATCAAAAAGCTTCAGCTTGTCTTGCGCTTTATGCATTTTACAAAAAATCCGGGAAAAAGGAAGACGGAAGAAAAATTCTGGAAACTGCTCGGAATATTTCCGGGATCAGCCCTCATTATAAAAAAATCATAGAGCGTGAAATAGTGAACTTTAAACAATAAATTACCGCGATGCAAGCATGCGCGGTATTGGGGATTTCGCCTCCGGCGACCAGCTTACGCAGCTGGACCGCGGCAGGACTGAGAGTCCTGCACGAAGCAATTTTTGGCGATGCAGAGCATCGCGGTATCAACCTAAATTTTTTTGAAATCAAATTAAGAACAAGTTTCTGTTTCATATGGATTATTTTGAGCTTCCGGGAAAAACATTGACTTGGAAAACTTTTGCGCGGGCTGCTGCCGGAGACGATGCAATTTCGGGTCTGTTGCGGATTCTGCCGCGAACAGACTGTGAAATCGGATCCCGGCACACAGAAAAAGGAATCCGTATCACTCCCAGGATGGAAGTTTCCGCTCCCTTGTATTCGGCACTTAATCCGCCGGAGGGAAACAGCAGTCATGTTTTGCCAAAGCTTCTGTTCCACAGTCATTTTGAATGTGAAACGGAGCTGTCCCGTATGTTTCGACCGGAAGATTCCGGGAACAGGCGCAATCCGGACTCCAATCTCCGCATGGCCAATCCTGCAACCCGGCAGATGCAGATCGACAGCTTAGAGAGAATGCTGTCGAAAACCGACATGGATATTTATCTGCTGCACGTGAAGGTGGACGGCTCCACCGCCGGCGGCCGGCATCTGTATTCATCCGGCCGTTCATACATGGCGACAGACCAGAATATGCCGGCGATATGCCGGCTCTGCAGCGATCTGCATACGTTCAAATATTATCTGGATCAGCTGTTGTTCACGTGGGTGCATCCGTTCCTGCCGGGAGTCGCTGCCGGAGTGTTCAAAATCTGCGCGGTTGACAGAGTTCAATCTCATAGGACGCTCCCCGGCGCAGCTGATGAGCAGTTTCCGGATTATGGCCGGCTTTTTTCCTGTCGTAATCACGGGTGTTTTTTTTCTGACGGCGGAATCATTTTCCGGCTGCCGGCCATATGGAACCATGCCATGGCACACACTCCTCCTCAGGAGCGCGGAAATCGATGAATCAGAGATGCGGAGAAGCGCTCACGATATGAAGATTTATCTTGATTGCCACTGGTTCCCGGAACCGGATACACCGTTCGACCGGAAAATGGCGGAAACTTATAGGACCGTTTCTGTCAGCCTGGCGCAAACAACTGCGATGCCTCTGCCGGACGAATCTTTCCCCGCGCTTCGGAAATTCCAGGAAAACGATGTAACGCGCTTGGAATTCGAATCGGCGGAAGCCTTGACCATGCACGATCGGCAATTTGCACTCCGGCATTCCGGCAAACTGCACATTGAGGATAAGTTGCAAGAAGCAGAAAAGAGCATGGCGGGCTCTGCCCCAAGACGGCATCGCGGGAACACCTCGAGACGTTGGAGGCGAACACCGATTATTCGCCGGACTCCAGGATTGTGTGCGTCCGTGTCTCTTGGCAAAAATGGGAATCTGCCAGGAAAAACGTCCTCTGCGGCGCTTCCCCAGACAGGCATGTAACATTTATCTGTAATAAACAAAGGAAAACATATGAAAGCATTGATTTTATTCGGGTCCATTCTGTTCGGAAGCATGTTGATATATGCGAGCGAAAATTCTTCCATAGCTGCCTTACGCGAAAAATTGAAGGCGCTGAAAGCAGAAGAAGACACTGTCATGTCCCAATTACATAAACTGGAACAGGAAAAGAAGAATCAGAAAATTCTTGATCCCTTTCAAACCCGTTTTGATATTCCGCGCTTCCATGTGTCTCCTAAAATAGACGGCATTCTGTCGCCCGGGGAATGGGACAGCGCCATTGAAATACCGACAACGGCAACAAGCAGCACCTGGTTGATGAAAGAACGTCCGGGAGCAAGATTTATGATCGGTTATGATTCCGATTATTTTTATATGGCTGGAATTACGCCGCTGCGTCCAGGGGAAAAGATGCTTCGCCTCTGCCGCAGTCCGGAACCGGATAATGTCAACTGCCTGGAAAATTCTGTAGAACTTTATATTGACCGCAGCTCATTCGGTTCCCATCAATCGCTCTGCCGGTGGCAGTTCATGGGGAACGGATCCGGGAACAAATATGAACGTGAAGACCAGCATCAAATCGGGCAGAATCATATAGACTGGAATGGGAAATGGCATTTTTCCCAAAGCCTTGATCCTTCAGGGAAATATTGGTATGCCGAGATGGCAATCCCACGGCAAACGGTTTACCAGAATGCCGCGTTAAAAGACGGTGACATCTGGAAAATCGGATTTGCGGCGAATCTTCAGAATCCATGGACATTCAGTGGCTTTTACCGGTGGAATATTCCGGTCCGTTTTACGGAAGATGCTCCTGCTGTAAAATTATTCAACATTCTGGATATTATTCTGAAACGGAAAATCTCTTTCGGCTTGAAAATACAGAATTTGAAAAAAGAATTGAATGGGAGAGTTTGTTTTATCATGCGAAACGCCAACGGCGGCCAAGAAGTTTTTCGACAGGAATGGCCCTTGAAAGCGGCGGCGGGGACAGTATTTGAACAGCAGTTTTGCCATGATTTCTCTTCCGGCGTGAAGGATATGCAGAATTACGCGATGAGCATTATTGTCAATGACGGGGAAAGGGATATTTATGTCTGGACCCGCAACATTCGTTTCGGTGATCCTGCCAACAAGATCGGAGTGAAGTATGAAGCTCCCGCCAGCGCTTTCCCGGTTTCCGTCCAATATGCACCAGTATCCAATGCGATCAATATTACCGCCGATAAATACGACTTGCCCCAAAACAAGACAATCATAAAGGCTTTGATTGAAGTAAGGAAAAAAGACAAACGGCAAATCATAGCATCCGGCGAGATTTCCAAATTCAGTTATGACAAAGGAGAAATAACTCTGCCGGTACCAAAACTCATGCCCGGCGAGTACACAGTCCGAGTCTCTATGCTGGATCAACAGAAGCGGATCACCGCCACCCAGGAGAAAAACTTCAATGTTCGAGATTTGAAAGAATTTCCCTGGATCGGAAATCAGCTTGGCATGGAACGAATCGTTCCATCAATTTTCCAGCCGCTTTCCGCCAAAGGCGATATTCTTCACGCTTATCGGAAGACCATTCAAACCGGAAACAGCGGCTTGCCCAGACAGATAACGGTGACGGGGCAAAAACTGTTAAGTGCCCCCATATCAATATCCGGAACAATGGGAGGAAAAGATTTTACCTTGCGGGAAGTGAATTTTGGAAAAAACTTAATCAGCGCGGATGCTTTCGGAGCGGAATATTCGGGACAGCTTGCGGCGAATGGAATTAACGCTGAGGTGAAAAGCTGCTGGGAATATGACAGTACGGCAAAAGTTGTTATCATATTTTCGCCCGCAAAGCCTGAAGGGAAAGTTCTGTTTGAACGCTTGTCGATGCGTATCCCGTTCACCTCCGAAAGCAGTTTGAATTTCATGACTTGCGGACTCAATATGCGCCTCAGCTGCCATGCCGGACGAATTCCAGCGGGTCCGGGTCAAGTTTGGACTTCAAAAGAAGTTCCTGCCCAGAAAATGACGAAAGGCAGTTTCGTTCCAATTGTCTGGCTTGGCAACCGTTCCTGCGGATTGACATGGTTCGCAGAAGGAGACCGTGACTGGTGGGTTGATGATGACAAGCCGGCCTTGGAAATTGTCCGCAGAAAAGATGGCGGCGCGGACCTCTTCATCCATTTTGCCGCAAATGGCGGAATACTGGACAGGAAGCGGACCATTGAGTTCGGGCTGAATATCAATCCGGTACGGAAGCTGTCGGAACATCGCCAGTCAGCCCTTACCTTCGGGTATTACAGAGAACGGGGACTATGGGTGCCCGGAAAAAGCAAACGCCATGAGTTTGCCTTGCGTTATCCGCAATCTCCGGAAAAATCGCGAGCCTTGAGCAATTTTTTTCATCAGTTCGGGGAAATTTATGCACCGTATACGGAAATGACGGATATGGATATCCCGGAAGACGAAGCGGAATACTTTGCTGCGGAATTCAGGGGACGCCAGTTAATGGTTTTTCCTACAAAAACATTTACTGAAGCCGCCGTTTACTGGAGCGAAAAAGCCATGCGCGAATGCGGGATTGATGGATACTATTTCGACAATCTCTTCTTACGTATGAGTGATTCTCCCGCCAACAGCCGAGCATATTATCTGGAGGACGGACGCATCCAGGGCGCTTATTGCATCTGGGCCTGGCGCGATCACATACGCAGGCTGCGGGTATTGGCGGAAAAAAATCTCGGTCCGGGCAAATTCCGACTTTGCATCCATAATACCCGATTCCAGTTTGCTCCCGTCATGGGATTTGCCGATCTCGCCATGGGGGGTGAAATGGAAACGCCCCGTATGGGAACACCCGATTTCATGGCCATGTATCCACGTGATTTCATGGAAGTGATGTATAATCCCGGATTATGGGGTTACAAACTGTCGCATCTCTATCATTTCGATTACCATAGCTATCGTGACCGATATGGGAACTGGGATAAAGGCGCCGCAGATAAAGTGCATCGGAGCGCAGTGGGAACCATGCTGCTGCACGGTGTCGAATTTTTCCATAATCTAGAATATCGGCGCAACCTGGATTTGCTGACGAAATATCGGCTGTTCAAAAAGCTGGCGGGGAAATCACTTCAGTTTATCCCCTGGTGGGAAAGCTCTGACTTCTTCCAAATGCTTTCCAGTCCGGACAAATGCGGTGTTTCGGCTTGGAAGAGTAAAAACGGATTGTTATTTGTGCTCACCAATTTCAGTGAAAAAGAGCAAATAATCCGAACCTGCGTAGACTTCCCCAAAATGCTTGACGTTCCGCAGTCAGGGGATGTCCGCATGGTTCTCGATTTTGAAACCATGTCACCGCCGGGACATATTTTTGAAAAGCAGCTGCAAGTTCCGAACAAATTCCCAGGCAATACGCCGGAACGGCAGTCTATGATAAAGAATATCATGCGTGTGAAAGTTCCCCCGCGCGACTTCCGACTGATTTATGTCCATAACACTGCTCCCGCACATGGGGTGCAGTTTTAAAAGGAGCGGAGGGAATGGAAATTGCATGGCATAAGGGAACCCTTTCGGTACGGGAAGGGAATATAGGATGGACATCGATTGCATTTGAGCTCAACGGAGTGATTTGGGATGGATCCTCTGAGGAGCAGCGTTTTGAAATCGGGAAAAGAGGAAACGGCATTATCGTAAAGCGTTTCGTTCGCGGACCGATGACGATCCGTTCATTGTCCGACTATGCGAACTTTCAGATAAACGGGGCACTGCGCTATTATCATTCTTCGAATGTCCGCACCGAAAGTTATCCTGTTTCAACCCAGGAAGGGCCGTTGATTCGTCCGCTGCCATTGAAACTGCGTCGTTTCAATGATGGAGAAGGCAATCAGTTTCCCGCTTTTGCCTTGTTCGATAAGGATTATGATACCTTATTGATCGAGGGAGATCTCGATCAGACCCGGTTGCGCCGGATATGGGAGCTGAATACTTCTTCACGCCGTGCAATCGAAAGTTACGATCTTGCTTCGGAATGTTTGAGTTTAAGTGTCGGAGAGGAACTGGAAGTTTCATGCGTTTACTATGAAATTCTCCATAACACCCATGTGCAGAACGCCTTTCAAGGATATATCAATGCTTTAAGAGAAAAATACCACTTTGCCGTTGCAAACTCTGCAATGATTCACGGGGGAGTTTACTGCACATGGAACTATGGAACAAAGGAAAAAATTAATGAGGCATTGATTTTACAGCGTGCCGCCTCGCTCGCAGTCAATTTGCCGGAATGCACTCATTTTCTGATTGACGATGGCTATCAGGCAAACCGATTGCAGAAATATGCCGGAATCGACTCCTTTTATCCGGATCCGGGAAAAGGGTATAATAAACAGTTATTCCCTTCCGGAATGAAATTTCTCAGTAATTCTCTCAAGAAACTGAATTTGAAACCCGCAATTTGGCTGGCGCCTTCGGTTTACCTGGATTCACCTCTGGCATATGAACATCCGGAGTGGTTAATGCGAGATGCGGACGGCAATCCGGATTTAATCGAAAATACGACCTATCTTGACCTTTCCATTCCGGATGCGTACGCTTTTATGCTTTCCATACTGGACACTGTATTCTGTGAATGGGGATTCGAAGGGCTGAAATTTGATTATATGACCCAATATTTCACATTGGAGAAAGCACGCTTCCATCATGGTTCCGGCTGTGAATGGCGCGACCGGCTCTTCTCTGAAATCCGTAACAGAATTGGTCCGGCAGGACTTTTTATGACCTGTATCGCCATGAGTATGGGCAACCCGTTTCCCGGCCGATTCGCCGACTGCTATCGATGCGGACGTGACATTCATGATGGAACAAAATGTGAGCAGATTGCGGCATGTAAATCCACTTTGCCTCAAGTTCTTCTTCCGGGAAAGGAATTATTCCTGTTAAATATGGACAGTATTGGATTTGGCTCTCTTCCATTCAATGAACAACATTTCCGTTTTGTCTGGGTTTTCATCACACAAGGTGTGCTTGAATTCGGCGGCGCAGTGGAATCCTTGAGCCAGGCCCAATTCGCCTGGTTCCGCAAATTATTCCGGAAGGAAGGTCGGGGAAATAAGGTGGAATGTATTGATGAACAAGCTTTTACCGAATATGATTTGCCTCGGATTCTCCGTTCTGGCCGATTTACGGCCTATTTCAACTGGGACAATAGAAAAACAGTAAGATTCCAGCATTCTTCAGGAAACACATTGTTTGATTATTTCAGCGAAAAAGCATATCCGGAAGGAAGTATCATATTGCAGCCATTTTCAGCCGCTTTAATTGAAGAACCTGATTTTTCATAATCCGCTTTTAGTGCCGATTCCTGTGCTGCGGGGGGCTTTTATTATGCCGGCGTCAATACTTTGCCATGCGCCTCTCCCCCCGGGAGAACAACTTTTATTAAAAGATTGCTGCCAAAGCACTTGGGTTACTATATCCTATTGCCTGCCGATTACAAGTTCAAAAATAGACTTCGTCCGGCGTCTGATATTGGATTGCCGAATGAATCCGCCTCGAGTTGTAAAAATTCACATAATGCTGCACCCCAAAGCGGAGCTGCGGCAAGCTCAGGACTCACTGGAAAGCACGAAGCTGTTCTGGTGATGCAAAACATCAAGGTATTACTTCAATTTTTTATAAAAAGATTCAAAAAGGCACGATTATCTTTTTTCAAACAACGGATGCATTCCATAAAACACAGGGTGAAACCCTGCAGCAAAAGCGCAATCGATAAAATTACGGAATGTTTTCGGGGGAAAACGTTCATCCCGGCGAAAACATTCCGAGTGGGAGCTCAGAAATACCTTGCTTTATCGCGAATCCGCATTTCCCGCGAACCGGATAAGCTGAAAAAGCATCTTCCACTGCTCAAGTTCAGGATCGCAAATTTTGTCATCGCAGCTGAATCCAAAAATTTCGCCGGTATATACGACGCGTCCCTTTCCCACTGAACCGGCTGCCGTAACCGTTTTTCCTGCCGCATTGACAAGAATTATTTTTGCATCCACACCCGGCTTGACGGCAAGATGATCCCGGTAGACATGCCGGTAAATATCCCCTTTTCTCAAAAAATTCCGGAAAATGGAGTCGTCATTGACGATGAGATCCGCCATTCGCACATATTGTCCGTCATATCCGCGCGATATTTCGGGAAAAATCGGTTTTCCGAAATTCGAGCTTGCAACACGTCCGACAGCATTATGTGCAAAAATCACACCCTTCCCGTCTTTTTCTACAAAATCACGCACATTGGCGATCCAGTCCTCCTCGCAGTCGCCGGCATGGGAGTCGGCATTGAAGATCAACACGTCAATCTCTTTGAGATTACTTCTGCGCAGATCGGAAACCGTGGACACATGGATGCCTGCAACCTTGTTGAAATTTTCCGGAAGCAAACCAATTACTTTCGAACCGCCATTTCCACCCGAATAACGGTAAAACGCGACGCGAAGCGGCACTTTCCTGAACTGAGCCGCATATTTATTCCGTTCCCGCCGCAGACTTATGGATGAACTTGCATCAAGATCGGCCAGGATCTGCTTTTTGGCCAGAGCGGCATGAGATTGATCCAAAATCTTGTCCGAAAGAAGGGTTTTGCATTCCATGCGCAGCTTGCCAAGTTCATTTTCATCTTCATTATCCAGTGCCGCTCTGGCCTGGATCGCACACAATCGCGCTCTGGCAAGAAGATTCGTCTGTTTGACGTAAACAGTGAGCATTCTGTATCCATACCTGCCGGAGGGATATACGTATTTTTCGACGGCGGCGAGCCGTTTCATGGTTTCTTCAGAATCCTTCGCTGCTTTTTCAATGATGGCTTTCACGTCCAGATTACCCGGAATGATGAAATAAGGCTGTTCGAAAAGCCTGACCGAAAATTTATGTGCATAAGCCTCTGCTGCGGCAGGCCCCGCTTTTTCTCCGAAAAGCAGGGAACATATCCGTGGCAGCAGTTCCTCCTCAATCCTGGGGGATGGCCTGAAATTGATGCTGTAATTATAATGACTGTCAGGCAGATACTCCGCTCCGGGAGCAAATGCGTTCCACATATATTCGGCATGACTCCACTTCATCGGAGAATGGTAGATGCTGACCGGAGTCCAGTCCTGCAGTTCGGCCTTGCTGTCCTGACCGGCGTAGAATGTCGCGAGATAGGAAGCAGTGGAAAGAAAGGAGGGAAGCACGGTAAAGTCGTAAGGATAATAGGAAATGATGGGGATGTGAGGTTTGAATACCTCCAGCGCTTTTCTGTAAATATTGAATGGAGCTTCCCGGATCAGGTATGTCACATTCGGAACTTCTTGTACAAGCGTCCTGATGTATTTCCGGAACTGCGGCATAATAATAGCAGAGCATGTGTATGGATATGGAATGAAGAAAACCTCAATGTCCGGATCGCTTTTATGGATTGTCCGTGCAAAGATGTTGAAAAGATTGGCGTCTGCCGCTCCGTGATCGTCGCCCCAGCGTTTGCGGTCACGTTCGCTTCTGTTGTTCCAGTTGCCCGGATTGTCCACTCCCCCGTAATCCTGAGAATGAAACATTACAGCACGCTTCCCGCTCCGTTTCAGGAAACCGGTTATTTCATTCGCGCGGTCCTGTGCCATGCCGTCCTGCGACCAGCTGTAAACCCCGGCCAGAAAGCCGGTTAACCCTTTTTCCCGGTCATAGATGTAAAACATGTCCGAATAGCCTGGCGTGACATATTGCTTGTAATTTTTGAGATGTTTCAAAGATGGATGGAAAACGTCATTTGTGCGTATCCCGCGTGCGGCCGCGTACTGCGAAATCCGCCGAACACCTTCATCTGCTTTTCGATTGTAGTCATCTCCGCATTTGCAGACGTAGGCAACGTGATTGATCCGGGCGCGAAACGCCTCGTCCAGAACCAATTTGTCGAGAGCTTCGTTTTCGAAAAGATAATATGCCCCTCGCACTTTATAATCCGGCCAGTCGGATATTTCAACAGGCTGGATAGTGCCGTTTTCCTTGAGAAGATTGCCGAGCGTAAGCCATGCATAGCGTATCCCGTCCTCGTCGCTGCCTGCAAGAATGATCTTCCTTGCGTTTTCGCTGCCGAAGAAACAGATCACATATCCCTGACGGATCGGCTTGGCGGGAGCTCCATTTGCCTTCAAAATATCCTTCAGCTCGTCATACAGACCGCTCACAATCTCGTGTCTCCCCGTTTTTCCGGAAAGCGGCGGGAGCTTCAAATCCTTCAGTCTTGCCTTGAAAGCCTCAACCCCAGGAAGATCATTTTCCTTCTTGCGCGTGACTTTCCATTCGGAGGGATCAAAAGGGAATGCTTTTCCTCGAGCATTTTTTTATTTTCCAGAAAAATTCTCTCCACCTCAAACTGGCGAATTTTTCGAGTCTCAAAAGGAGGAGCATTTT
>CALXSJ010000022.1 GCA_944391115.1 uncultured Victivallales bacterium
GGACGAGGGCGCGAGCTGAAGCGCGTCAATGATCTGCCCGTGATGGTTGATGGCAAGATGATAATACTTGCCGGCCATGTCGGGATAATTGTAGAAAAGCTCGACATGATTGCCAAGCGCGCTCCAGCCGGAATCGTTCCGCGCAACCTTCGTTCCCGCGGCCATCGCTCCGGGCTTCGGTTCCATCATCTCCACGGCGATGTAAAGATTGTCCTGGTCGTAGGTGACGCGGACGAAACTCTGCTGGACTTTTGTGCCGGCAGGAGTCATTCCGCCGGCTTTGAAATTGGAAACGACATCGGCATTTTTCCAGTCCGCCTCTTCAATCACGCCGTCGATCCGGATCGGCGCGGTGCGCCTGTAGACATTCAGCTCCTTGAAGTTCTTCAGATAGTTCTTCCGTTCCGCAAGCCACCGGATGGAAAAAAGTTCCCTGTCGCGAAGCACATGAGCGAGAACACGCGGATCCGGATCGGTCTTCGCGGCCTTCACGGCCTGATCCAGAAGGGCAAGAAGCTTCTGCTCCATGCCGGGCTGGTCGAGGCAGCGGCCGAGCGGAGCGCCCTGCCCCCATCCGATGCAGCCGGGGGTCTCATAGAAGGCCTTCTGCTGCAGCTTCCGGAATTCACGGAATCCGCCTTCCCAGGCTTTTCCGTAATAAAGCGCGTTGGCCTCCTCATACAGCGCGTCGTAATTGCGCGAGGCGTCCCACATGAAAACGGCGGAGAGATAGCAGGTCTGCCACATGGCATACCACTTCAGGTTTCTGCTGAAATACGGCGGACGGTTTTTCGCCCACTTGAGAACCGGCGGAAACGGCCCTGTGACGCAGAAATAAGAACCGGAAAAACCGAGAGACGGATAATCCAGGAAATTCCGGTAGAGGACTTTTTCCGCGGGCAGATACTCCGAGGCCAGCGCGCCGTCGGCGGAAATTTCATCCCGATTGACAATCAGGGGAAGTCCGGTTTTCGCCCACATCGCCATGATTTTCCGGAGCTCGGCGTTCACGCTGCAGGACTGATCCGTGATCGCATGACGCCAGCACTGGTTGTTGAAGGAGATGATCACGCGCAGGCGCGGATCGATTTTCACCTTGGTCGGCGGATACCAGAAATTCTGATAGGCCCAGCCGCCGAGTTTGATCTCCGGATTTTTCGCCCAGATGCGCCGGGCGATTTCATTGACCATGTACCAGTAGCGGTTGGATGCGGCGCCCTTGGTCCCGGCCATGGCGGGATCGTCCAGCGCATTGCACTTCGCACACTCGCACCAGATCGGAGTATCGTTGTTCCCGATCGTCACATAAGTGTCCGTGCCGTGTTTGACGTTGATTCGCCGATAAAGATTGTCCGCCATGTGATCCAGCAGCGCCGGATTGCTGATGCAGGGATTCGGAGACTCGGCGGAAAGGATCATGACGCGTTTGCCGCCGATCAGCGGGAAGTATTCCGGATGTTCGGCATAAAGCTTTTCCATGTTCTTCCGGATTGTCCTGCCGTCCCAGCCGCCGAGCAGATTGCTGAGAATATGCGAATTGCCGTAGGTGGCGACACCTTCGACCGTCAGACTTTCATAGAGATCCGCGTTCGCAGTCCGTTTTCCCGTCCGGGGATTGTAAAAGGACGCGGAACCGGCGGAAGGCTGCATGTTGTTGCGGACCATCCACTTGTATGTCTCGACATCCGTCGCCACATTGGAACGGACCCGGAGATAAGGATTGGACACCAGCTTCCCGTCCGGCACGGAAACCGTCCCTTTTTTCGTAAAGTAGGTCCCGTCGTCTCCGGGGACGAGGAAACGCACGCCGCCATGGCGTTTGAGAATCTCGTAACAGCCGTAAAGCGCTCCCCGGGGATCCCGCCCGATCACATAAACGCGGTTTCCCCCCGCGGCAATGGCGAATCCCTCCTCCTTCAAATCCCCGGACGCGATTCCGGACTCCTTCACAAGCCCCGCATCCGCAGTTGTCCCGATGAAAACCGCATTGCGCCCCGGAACGGCCCGTTCCGCGACGGCCGGCGGAGTCCCGCCTGCGATCTTCCCCAGAAAGCGCGACAGTTCCGCCGCGCCGAAGCGCAGAGGCGCCGGGGCGTCTTTTTTCACGACAATGACGGAACAGGCTTTCCCGTCCCTTACCAGATCAACGTCCGCGGAACAGATCCCTCCGGCTGCCGTCAGCGCGGCACACGCAATGACAGAAAGAGCTTTCATCCTCAATCCTTTCCATGAGTTTACAGTTCAAAAGAAGACTTGTTTCAATCCGCCGGTCCGCCGCCGCGGCGCACCGGTTTTACGGATAGGAGCTGAGCAGCGGGCTGCCGCTGTTCGGATAGTTGTACCAGAGAATGCTGTGCTGATTCGGCGCGGCGCGCAGAATCACATCATTCCGCCTCAATTTTTTGACTGCGAGATCGACAAAAAGATACTGCGTCCCTCCATTGTGGTAAAAGTAATGTCCGTTGGACGCATAGTTGCTGCTGCAGAGCACCCATGCCAGGCGTCCGGGAAATTTGACCAGCCCCGGCTTGAAAAAAGGTGCATCCATCGTGCAGTCCCCGAGTTTCCCGGCAACCGGCCAGCCGCAGGCGTTATTGGAACCGCGCTCGGCCTCCTTGGAACAGTTGTCATTGATGCAGTAGCTGCCCAGCGAAAGAGAGCCCTTGTTGGTTTCCACATTGTAATTCTCGGCGGTGTTGCAGCCCAGCATTTTTCTCATGTTCCGTTCGTTCCAGGGATGAATTCCGGATGTTCCCTTGACCTCGTAAGAGGAGAAATCCGTGGTGCCGGAACTGAAGAAATGCGGCCATGCCATCCGCTCGCTGACCGTGTTCGTCCGGAACCAGACCTTGTAACCGCCGAGTCCCCAGTCCTTTGAAATGTCCGTATAGCCGGTCAGTGTCAGGCCGATCTGGCGGAGATTGCTGACGCATTTGATCCCGTAGGCCGCCTCGCGCGCCTTGCCCAGGGCGGGAAGAAGCATGGAGGCGAGAATCGCGATGATCGCAATTACAATCAGGAGTTCGATCAGTGTGAAATTTCTCTCTGCGGCTTTCATGAAAGACTCCTTTCTCCTGAACTTCCTTTCCGCGGCGGCGCGGAAGATGCGCGGCGGATCAGTCTCGGCGGAAGCAGATACATTCCGCTCTCCTGTTTTTCCACTCCCGTTTCCTTATCAAGAAGCGCCCTCACCGCGACCTTTCCGAATTCGCGATGGTCCTCTTCAATGGAAGTGAGCGGAACAACGGCAGAGTTTCCGGCCTCCATATTGCCCATGCCGACCAGGGACAGATCCTCCGGAATCCGGATGCCGTGCAGAAATGCGTAACGCTGAACATAAAGCAGCAGGAAATCGGAAATGCCGAAGAGCGCCGTCGGCCGGTTCCGTTCCGGCAGGGAAAGCATCTTTGCAACGGCATTCTCCCGTTCGTCCGTGCAGACGATCCATTCCGGTTTCACCTCCAGCCCCGCTTCCGCCATTCCGGCAAGAAACCCCTCGTGCCGCTCTTTCACATAATGGAAATGCCGGTGCGGAACGCAGAAAAGACCGATCCGGCGGTGTCCCATTTCCGCCAGATGACGGACCGCCAGACGTGCAGCTGCGGAATTATCCACATTGACGGAGGGAAATTCACCGTTCGAATGTTCGAACACATAAACGAGACGCAGATTTTTCTCCCGGCAGAAGCGCGCAACCGCCTCCCGGGCTTCGCAATTCGTGCTGGTCATGACCACCAGGCGGATCATGCTTCCGCTGATCTCGCGGAACGCCAGATCCAGATTGGAATCGGCATAGACTTTGATGCTGTAGCCGTGGCAGACGCTTTCCTCGAGAAGCCCGTCGATCACCTTCGCGCCGCTCACAAAAAAGTCTTCAGGCGAAAACCTGGCAATCAGCGCCATCGTGTTCACAACCCCCGTCCGCACGGAAGACGCCAGCAGATTCCGCTGATATCCCAGTTCGCCGGCAATCCGGAGAATGCGCTCCCGGGTCGCCGGACGCAGCTCATGCGCCTTCGGATGGTTCCGCAGAACGCGCGAAACCGTCCCGGTATCCGTCCGTGCGGCCTGTGCAATGTCCTTCAGTGTCACCATTCGCCCTGCAGCCTCGCAAATTATTTTACCCAATCGTCTGTGTAAATTAATTATACAGATTTTTTCCCTTTCGTCAAGATGAAATTTTCAAAAAAAGGAATCTTTTCCGGAAGTATTGCGGAAAAGTGCACAGGAAAACCGTTTTCCCGGCTGCCCGTTCTTGATTTTGCCGTGAAATGGCTGTATCTTTCCGTCCGACATTCAATATTCAGGAGAAAATTCATGACACGTTTTTTTTCTTTTTTTCCGAACGGGAAAAATCCGCCGTTCTGCGGAATGCTGCTCTTTTCCGCCGTGCTGCTGGCAGGATGCGCGACAAAGCCAGTCATTGATCCGGATGACCATTCCACGGGCCGCGTCTGGACGCCTGCGGAGGTCACGGAAGAACTCGCGGGAAACGATCCCATTGAACCGTTCAACCGCGCAATGTTCGCGACAAATGACTTTCTCATGCACTGGATTCTGCGTCCCGTCGGTTACGTCTACGGCTCCATCATCCCCCGCGAGGGAATCAAACGCATCGACATGGTTTCGGACAACCTCGCCTTTCCGGGGCGCATGATCAGCTGTTTGCTTCAGGCGAAATTCACAGGAGGCGGCACCGAACTCCTCCGTTTTCTGACCAATTCGACGATTGGAATCGCCGGAATCTTCGATCCGGCGGACGCATGGTTCGGACTTGCACGGCGCCCGGAAAACATGGGACATGCGTTCGCAAGCTGGGGAATCGGACCGGGCTGCGTACTGATTCTGCCGCTCTCCTCTGCGGCGAATCCGCGCGATCAGATCGGCGCGCTTTTCGACTCCGTGCTGGACATCAAGTTCATTCTTCCCTATGCGCAGACAATTGCAGGCGTCAACCGCGCCATCAACTCGTATGATTCGTACAACACCATGACGGAAACCTGCGCGGACCCTTATGACATGAGCAAGATGGGACTGGTCGCCATGCGCCATGTCGTCGTCAGCGATCTGCGCGAACGTCCGATGGTCTTCAAGGATTACAGTTACGGCCAGGCCGCCCCGCCGGAAAATTTCCCGGTGAAGGGCTGCCTCATCAAAACCGCTCATTACTACGCCCCGCAGAATCCGCTGGTGGACACCCTCCGCGTCGGCATGTTCCAGATGCAGGAAAACGACACGAGTTTCTGGATCAAGCTGTCCCTCTGGAATCACGACTTCGTAACGCTCGGCAGCACCCGTTCGGTCCGTTTCTCCGAAGATTCGCCGGCAATCCGCTATCAGTACTGGAAGGGAACGGCGCCGACCAACGCGCTCGTCATCCTGATCCCCGGCATCGGAACCCACTACAAGGGCGCGACGCTCCGCGCAATGGCGGAAACGCTGAATCTCCGCGGCTATTCCGTGGCGGTCATGGGGAGCACGATGAACAGAACCTTCAGCGAAGGGGCGGGCCTGCGTTTTCCCGGATATGTTCCCGACGACGTCGCGGCGCTCCGCAAGACGCTCAGACTTCTGGTGAAGGACATTCACGCCAACACGGAACTCGCACCGCAGCGTCTGATCGTCGCGGGCTACTCGCTGGGCGGACTGCACACGCTGCGTCTGGCCGCGCTGGAGGCGAAGGAAAACACGCTTGGAATTGAACGGTTCGTCGCAATGAATCCGCCGGTCGATCTTCTTTATGCCATGAACCGCTTCGACGAATTCACCGATCTTTCGAAGAAATGGACGAAAAAGGAGTTCTTCGACCTTGCCGGAGATGCGCTTCTCAAGTATTTCGCGGTCCTGAAAGCGAAATATCCGCCGATGGCTCCGGATCCGGCGGCCGCCGCAAAGTACCGGCTTGCGCTTTCTCCGGAACAGGCGGCGGTCATGACGGGAATCTCCTTCCGCATGAGCCTGCGCGAACTGCTGATCTCCGCACACCGGGAGGAGACGCTTCCTCAGATCAACGGGGCCTTTTCCTGGGGAAACCGGACCGGACTCTACCGCGAAATCGATCAGTACAACGGGATGGGATACGTCAAAAATTTTGTTCTGCCGGAATACCGGAAAAAGGATCCCTCCGCGACGCTGGAGCGTCTGAACCGGGACTCGGGTCTGCGCGCCATCGAAGACGATCTGCGTTCCAATCCGCATATTTCCGTCCTGCACAATCTGGACGACCCGATTCTGTCGCCGTCCGACCGGGAATTCCTCGACAATGCGCTGGAAAAGAAGCTGACCTGGTTCGACTGCGGCGGACATATGGGGAATCTGTATCTTCTCGCCTATCAGCAGAAGCTCTGCGATCTGCTGGGAACGCCGGGCGAACTTCCGGAAAAGAAAGAATAGACACCCGGCCGGACCGGCAGGAGCCGCATCCGGACGCGGGTTTCTGATGGCAAAAGAGATCAGGCATAAATTTGGGAACAAGGAGAGGATCCATGAAAAAGAATCATGCCGCCGTCTGCGCGGGAATCCTCGCGCTGGCAGCCGCGGGCTCGCTCATTGCGCAGGACATTTCCGAAATCGACAAAAACTTCCGCCCCGCGAAAGTCGGCAATCTGGCGGTGAATTACTTCAATGCGCTGAAACAGCCTTTCGAAGTGACGGGCTTTCCCTGGAGGAAGGACGGCGGTCCTCTTTACCGCATTCCCGGAAATCTGACGGAGAAAGAGATCAACCGCGGCGTCCTCAGTCTGGCATGGCACACCTCCGGCGGAACGGTCCGCTTCAAAACGGATTCGCCCTATCTGACAATCCGCGCGGATTATCAGCGGTTCAGCGACATGAACCACATGCCCCGTTCCGGCAGCGCGGGATTTGACCTCTACACCGTCGGAGACGACGGCGGGGAACTCTATCTGACCACAATCCAGCCGGGACCCGAAAACCGGAAAAAGACGCTGGAACGGCGCTTCGTCAACGTTCCAAGGGGAAAACTGCGCACCTATACGGTGTATCTGCCGTTGTACAGCGGCGTGAAGAATCTGGAAATCGGCGTGAAGCCCGACAGCAAATTACTGCCGCCGGATCCGCAGAAAATCCGCAAGCCGATTCTCTTCTACGGCTCTTCCATCACCCAGGGCGGATGCGCCTCGCGCCCGGCGAACAACTACACGACCATGCTCTGCCGCGCCGTGGATGCGCCGCAGATCAATCTGGGATTCTCCGGCAGCGCCAAAGGGGAAATCGCGCTCGCCGAGGCGATCGCGAAACTGGATCTTGCCGTGTTTGTGATGGATTACGACTACAATGCGCCGAGCGCCGAACATCTGGAAAAAACGCACGAACCCTTTTTCCAGGCGGTCCGAAAAGGGAATCCCGATCTTCCCGTCATCATGCTTTCCAAATGTTCCTGGATCTCCCCCCAAAGACGCGACATCATCCGGAAAACCTATGAAAACGCAGTCAAGGCCGGCGATAAAAAAGTCTGGTTCATCGACGGAAACGAACTGTTCGGCGAACCCGGGCAGAACATGTGCACCGTGGATCACTGCCATCCGAACGATCTCGGATTCTACATGATGCACCGGAGAGTGCTTCCGGTCCTGAAAGAGGCTCTGGCCGCAGGAAAATAAGGCGGAGTCAGCCGCTGCGCGAGATCTTTTTGATCCAGGTGTAGCGGTTGACCTTGTAAGCCGCCACCGCGCATTTCAGAACCTGGTCGGATTTCAGGCAGACAAATACCGCAACGGGTGAAAGCCGGAAGACAAACGCCGCGAGAAATGCCGACGGCAGGACCAGAAGCCACATGAAAATCAGATCGTTTTTCAGCACGAAATCGGTTTCGCCTCCCGCGCGGACGATTCCCGTAAGGCAGGGCATCTGGTAGGCGGTGCCGACCGTCGTCACGGCAAGCACGGTCATGAAACGGAGCGTCAGAGCGACGGATTCCTCCGACAGTCCGGAAAAAAGCAGAATGACCGGATCCTTCAGGAAAAAGAGAAACGCGCCGCTGGAAAATCCGATGCAGAGAAAGAGAACCTGGAAGGTGCGCGTATAAGGCCGGATCAGCTCCGTGCGCCCCTCCCCGATCGTCTTGCCGGTCATGACCGCCGCCGCGCTGGCGGACGCGTAGGTGAACACGGTCACGATCTGGAAGACGGTCGTCGCCACGGAATTCGCCGCAATCGCCGTGCTCCCGAGATGTCCCAGGATGCCCGTCTGAATCGCCATGGCGACTCCCCAGATGGTCCCGGAAAGAAAGACCGGCGAACCAACACGGATGTAGTCGCGCAGCAGCCCTGTATTCATCGGGCGCAGAATATGCCGTATCCGGAGCTCGACCTTGCGGTCGATCAGGCGCGTGTATCCGGCAATCAGCAGCAGCTCCAGAAGTCTGGCTGACAATGTGGCAATGGCCGCGCCCCGGCACCCGAGCTCGGGAAAACCGCAGTTTCCGAAAATCAGCAGATAGTTCAGCGTCACATTGACGGAAAAGGTCACGATGGAAAGATAAAAACTGATCTTCACGGTTTCCACGCTCCGCAGCATAATCATGAGAATCTGCGAAATCCCGAACACGGGATAGGAAAACGCGATAATCCGGGCATAGCGCACTCCTTCGGAGATCACCGCGCGGTCTGTCGCCATCAGACGCAGGATGAACTCCGGAAACAGCAGCATCGTCACGCTGAGGACGGAAGCGAGAACCACGCCGAATTTCATCGCGATGTTCGTCACCTCGCGAATCGGCCCGATCCTGCGCTCCCCCCAGCTCCGGGAGGAAAAAACCAGCGCGCCCTCGGCGACACCGAACACCAGCATCTGCAGCAGGAACTGGATCTGATTGAGCAGCGCGACACCCGAAAGCGCCGTTTCGGAATAACGCGAAAGCATGATCGCGTCGGCAAGATTCACGGAAAAGACAATCGCGCTCTGCAGAGCGATCGTCAGCGTCATCGTGAAAAAAGCGGAATAAAACTTCCCATCTTTTACCAGACTCTCCATTTTGATCCGCCGCCTCCTTTCACGAGATCGCGGTACAATACACCGTTTCGGAAAAGAAGCAAGCGTTCCGCGCCTCCCCCGGCTGAATTCCGGCCGTATGTCCGGGCTGATTTTCGTCCCCGGCTTGATTTCACAGGGAAAACGGATTACATTATCAGGAACCAGTTTTTCAATGGAACGGGAAATGAATGACATCAATGACCTGAACGACATCCGGGCGCTGGTGGCCTTTTCGAAAGTGAACGGGGAAGACCCTTCCGGACTGATGAAGTTCCTTCAGTCTGAACTCGAAGTGGAGAAGATTAAGGAAAATCCCAAACGGGCGATCTTCCGCATGGCCGACGAGCACGGCAGAGTGCTGTTTCTGAAACTCTTCCGGAAACAGCGCTTCCCGTTCAACATCTTCCGTTTCTACGCGGCAAAGGAGTACCGGATTGCAAAAACGCTGCAGAAAGCGTCTCTGCCGATTGTCAATTATCTCGCATGGGCGGTGCGGAAGGACGGAGGAGGATTCTGCGTCTCCGAAGGAATTCCCGATGCGCTCTCCGGACGGCGCTATTTCTTCGAGACCGCACGGTTCGACGCCCGGAAACGCAGGGTCTTTCTGGACCGGCTCGCGGAACTGACCTGCGCACTCTGCAGGGCGCATTTTTATCATCCGGATTTCCATACCTCCAACTTCCTCTTCGACACAAAGGCGGAAAAGGCGTTTCTCGTCGATCCGTGGGGCATCCGCGAAGTCTTTTTCCTGCCGGAGTTCCGGCGGCTTGAAATGTGCTTTCCGTGGATGGAGCTGCGGGACTGCCTGACCGACGACGAAATCATGCAGGGACTTCTCTCGTCCTCCCTGGCAGAAAACAAATTCGCGGCGCTGGAACTGATGGAGCGAGCAGGCTTCCTCTACCGCAAACAGCAGGAACTCCGCTGGCCGAAAATCCGCCGCCGGATACTCTCCGGAAAAGCAAAGTTCGCAACACTGGAAATGCACGGGAATGACCGTTTCTTCTGGCGGCATACGGACTGGTTTACGCCGCCGGACAAATTCGAGATTGATCCCGCCTGGGAGAAACGCGAATTCCCCGACGGCGCGGAGGCGGAAAAAATCTGGCTGGATTCCTTCCGGAAATATCCCGATCCGAAGCCAATGCTCTGGATTGCGCACCCCGGCGGTTCGGCCGAACTCTACTTCACATCAAAATCGAACACCAGCGGCAGGTGATCCGAAAACCGGACGTCGGCAACCTGAAATCCGAGGGGTTTGATTTCCGGCGAATGCAGAATGAAATCCAGCTGTTTTTCCGCGTTCCAGGAGGGAAAGGTCGGCGCGTTTTCACAGTTCGCGCTCCGCAGAGAAAATTTTTTCAGGAACGGAGCGAGTTCCTCATCACCGGTGAGCGTGTTGAAGTCGCCGCCGATGATAACCGGCTTCCCGCGCGGAATCAGGTGTCCGAGATGACGCAGCTGCACGCGCCGGGAACGCTGTCCCAGCGCCAGATGAACCAGAAAAATATGAACGCCGTCCAGTTCCACTTCGATAATCAGGCGCTTGAACCCGATCGGGAAATAGTGGAACGCATACGGGGTCAGGCGCCGTTTCGTCAGAAGGGCGTTCGCCTGCCGCCGCAGAATGGGAACACGCCGGGAAAAGGAGTCCAGCCCGTATTTCACGCCGCAATGGTAATACTGATGAAGCGACGCGGCGACGCGCTCCGCCTGATTGACGTAATCCGTCCGGAAGGAGCCGGTATCCACTTCGACCAGGCCGACAATGTCCGCTTCCATCTCCGAAATGAACCGGATGATGCCCTCCAGCGGCTTCCGGGGCGTCCGCAGATAACGGTGCGCGGTCAGGATGTTCTTCCCCATCCCGCCGGGCGCGCCGGTTCCGTAGGCGATGTTGTAAACAAGAAATCTCATTGGAATCATTTCCTCCGCATTTAATATATCTTGCGAATTGCGAATTGCCAAAATGAAAAAACGTGCTAAATTACAGAATTGCAGAGGCATGATGCCGTCCGGACGCCCGCGGGATTCGGAAAAATCGGAAAAGCGGGTGAAAAAAATTTGCGGACCCGGACGGATGGATATACTGTACTTTGCGGGTAATTTTAGGAGAGAATCTGAAATGCTGCTGGAAATGTGCAAGAGCAAGATTCACAGGGCAAGGCTGACACACTGCGATCTTGACTATGAGGGAAGTCTGGAAATCGACGTCGCGTATCTGGAAAAGGCCAATATGCTCCCTTATGAAAAGATTCTGGTGGTCAATGCGACGAACGGGGAGCGGCTCGAAACCTACGCGATTCCGGGCGAGCGCGGTTCCGGCGTCTTCCGACTGAACGGAGCGGCCGCGCACAAAGGAAATGTCGGCGACATTGTGACAATCATGTCTTTCGCGGCCTTCACGCCGGAGGAGGCAAGGGAACATCTGCCGGACATTATTGTCCTGAATGAAAAGAATGAAATCATCGCCAGGCGGAAGGGACGCAACCTTCTGCCGCTGGAATAAAACAGAACGCGCCGCGTTGCGGCCGTACGGGAAAATGAGGCGGATCAGCACGGGAAAACGACGGAACGGCATTGCAGGCCAGGCATTGACCGAATATGCGGCGATGCTGGTGGTATGCGCTCTGTTCACCGTTGTGCTCTGCGCGCTGCTGGCGGCGTTTTCCCGGCATGGAGCAAGGTTGATCGGACTGGTCTCGTGGGAGCCGAATCCCCCCGACCGGTCGCAGATGGAACAGATCGTTTCAGGGACTCTTTAACAGAAACAGCAAGGAGCGGGAACTATGAAACTCGGAAGAAACAGAAGAAAAGGACAGGCGATTGTCGAGTACATCATCATCATCGTCATCGTGGCGGTTGCGGCTCTGACTGTCATGGGACTCTTCAGCGACCGGATCCGCACGATCATTGCGGGCGTGGCCTCCACCTTCGGCGACACAAACGCCGCACAGCAGGTCGAGGACAACAGTTCCGCCGACATCCTGAAGAACATGGACAAGGACGGAATCGACATCAGCGGCGACTGACGCATCCGCGTTTCCCGCTTCTCTCTTTCCGGCTGAATTCATTCGGCCCCGTTTTTCCCGTTCTCTGCCGGAACGGGAGGAACTTTTTGCATTTTTCCTTTGTCCTGAGCGGAACGGAGTGCGGTGCATGAAACAGAAACCATACCGGAAAAAAAGAATGCGGCAGCGGGGTACGGCAATCGTCGAATCCCTGCTTGCCATGTTTGTGATTTTCCTCGTGCTGTTCGGACTCCTTCAGGTCTTTTACTTTGTTGTCGGACAGTATTTCATCGACTATGCCGCAATCCGCGGCGCGCGCTCCCGGGCGGTCGGATTCCGGGACTACCTGATCCGCCGGGAAATCCGCGTAAACGCGCTTCCCGCCTCGGGCGACATTGTTTCGCCGACACTGGATGAAAATTCCCTTGCGGACCGGATGACGAAGGAACGCTCCTATATCAACAGCTACATCGGCGGCTACCGCTGGCTGGAATACGAATACTGGGACGGGAACTCCCGCAATGAAGGTAAAAAAGTGGACACCACGCTCACTTATACGGCGGCGGTCAGCATGGATATGAATGATCTCTATACGAAGTTCACCGATTACGCATTTCCGGACACCTATCTCAAGCATCTCTTTTTCGGAAGCGGCATCGACCTGGAGGGCAAGGCCACGCTCAGTGATTTCGCCTCCAACTATCTCGAAAACAGCTCCGGAGGAAACTAGAATGAACGGATTCCGGAACATCCGCCGCAGACTGCGCTCCGAACGCGGCCAGACCCTGATCCTGGGTCTGATGGCCGTCATCATCCTCATCGTCGGAATCCTGGTTCTTTTCGACGTGCAGCGGGTCATCCGCGGAAAAGTCAAGGTCATGTCCGCAATCGACGCCGCCGCGCTGACCGGTGCGAAATGGCAGCAGAACACGCTGAACCTGATCGGGGAGATGAACCTGATCAAGGCATGCACGGTCCTGATTACCGATCCCGCCTACGGCATCGGCGGAGACCTTGAAACCTTTCCCGGCGGGGATGATTCGGAAAAGGAGCAGCTCAAGCATTCCGCCGACCTTCTGACACAGATGCAGGTGCGCGTCGCCTTCGTCGGTCCCCTGATCGGCTTCGGTGCGGCGCAGCAGGCCGCCAAAAACAACGGACTCACCTACAATGAAAGCTGCAACACCTTTCTTCAGGAAATGCTCAGCGACATCTCCAGCGGAGAATATTACGGAAACCCCGATATCGTCAAGCAGGAATACTACGGCTTCCGGTGGCGGGTTCCTTATGCAAAAATGATCTCCGCCATTCTCGGCCCCTCCGACAACGGAACATCCAAAGGCGTGGCGGTCGGAACCAATGTCGATTATCTCGGGATGCCGAAACTGCTGGCGGACCGTTCCGAACGCCCGCCCGTCACCGTCGTGAACTACCTGCAGAACCGAACCGTGATGGAGGCGATCGCGGCGGAGGACTGGTGCATCCTCCGGGCCCTGCTGCCGAATAACGACGGCATCTACTATCAGGAAAAATGGTGGGGAAACATTGAGATTGAGCCCAGTAAAAAATCCCTGGAAGGCTCCGAAATTCTTCCCGTCCATGTCAAGACGAGCGAAGGCGGGGATTTCTACACCCGGGCGGACGAAAACGGCATGCTCGACGAAGTCATTCAACGGATTCCCGGCCGCGAAGAGGAACTCAAAAAGCTCGGCACGGCATACAATACGGGAGAAAACTCCGATGATGGGAAAAACCATTCCCTGCCGGAGCTTTCCTGGTCCATCTTCGACAGCGACTGGTGCTCCTACTCCGAATACGGCGTGGACACAGGCAGCTGGGAAAACTATCTGCGCGGCCCGTTTCAGCAGGGCGTGGACTACCGCTCCGGCGCACTCTCCTATTTCTCCATTCGCGTGCCGGATGAAACCATCCTGCGACAGTTCGAATTCCGGAGAAGGTTTCAAACCGGCAAACATGCGCTGCGCTTCGGCGGCAAAAATAATTCCATGGGGCAGCAGATCAACAGATACGGCGAAAATACGGAAAATGCTTTGACCTACTTCGACGACGATGATTTCCAAATCACGTTCGACGCCACGGCAAAAACGCTCGGTTATCTGAAAACCGAAGAGGGGGCGATCCGTTATCCGTTCATCGCCGGCATGGTGCTGCCGGTCTTCGAAAAAGTGACGTTGATCCCGGTTGCGCTCGAACCCGTCTACGGCATGCCGATGGACGACCGCGCATGGATCATCTACGTCACAAAATATCTGCCCGCGCTCGGCAAGGTGAACAATATCGACGATGTCGAGGGGCATCTGACCGGGGAAGAGTTCGCGCTCTGCCTCAAATATCACAAACTGATTAAAGACCTGGACAATCTCTCCTGGCGTCTGCGCGGACGCGAATGGCTGAACGCCGAAGCCACCGGCCACGATGTTCACGATGCCTTCGGTAATGTGATCGGCCATGTGACCGATACGACCAACGAGGATCACTGCGACGACTGGAGGTCCGGCGGAGGCGGCAACCGCCACGGCCCGGGGAAACTGCATTGAGCGGAAAGCAATTCCGACACAGGACAATCCATTTATCTGCATTCCCGTCGGGGAATATTCAACTTCAGAAAGGAATGATTTTTCAATATGAGCTGGCTGGGAGCAATCGTGGGCGGGGCCATCGGATTTGCCGGAGGCGGACCGCTGGGAGCAATCGTGGGCGGCGTGATCGGGCATCTGGCCACGGGAAATGCGGAAGACAAGGCGAAGCGCGCCAGCCGCAGGGAGGAACTGCAGGCGGCCTTTATCACGGCATTGTTTTCCTGCATGGCGAAGGTGGCGAAAGCCGACGGCGTCGTTTCCGGGCGCGAGGCGGAATACATCAAGGCGTTCATCCGCGCGAATTTCCACCCGGATCAGAAGCCGTTCATCCGCGAAGTGTTCAACACCGCGCGCGACAATCACATCTCATATCAGGAGTATATTCTTGAATTCGACAAACTGCTCGGCTACAATCCGGTCATCAAGCAGAATTTCCTGGGGCTTCTCTGCGAACTGGCCGCGGTGGACGGCGAACTGACGGAAAAGGAACGCGAAATCCTTCTGTATGCCGAACGAGTCTTCCGCCTCAACGGATATGTCAACGCCTTCTTCCGGGTTCACAATGCAAAAGAGGGCCGGGAAGAGGATCTGGACGCCTATTACAAAATCCTTGAAGTATCCCCGGATGCCACGGATGCGGAACTCAAAAGCGCATACCGGAAAAAATGCGTCGAATTCCATCCGGACAAACTCCAGAGCAAAGGACTCCCTCCGGAAATGCTGGCGCACGCCGAAAATGAGATGCGCCGCATCAACCAGGCATATGACGCGATCTGCGCGGCAAGAAAGAAAAAATGATCTTCCTCTGCGCCCCCCGGCGACCCCCTATCGCGGCGCATCGGGCGGGTGTTCATGCGCCTGCCCGGGAAGAACCGCGCCCGCGCTGACAATCAGACGCATCGCGTCGGCAACGGACATGTCAAGAAATGTGCAGCGCTCCTTCGGGATCAGGAGCAGGAACCCGCTGGTCGGGTTCGGAGTCGTCGGCATGAAGACGCTCACCACCGGGCTGCCGAGTTTTTCCGTCACTTCAAAAGGTTCCGTGTTTTCATTCGTCATGAACCCGATCGCATAGGAGCCGGGGCACGGATACTCGAACATCACAACCTTGCTGAACATGCTGCCGCCGCCCGATGTCCAGAGCGCGTCGCCGATCTGCTTGCAGGTCGAATAGATGAAATTGATGATGGGAAGGCGCAGCAGAATTTTCTGCGCCAGCAGGATCAGGCGGCTGCCGAGCGTCATCCGCGTCAGCTGCCCGATCAGAATCAGAAGCACGACAATGGCGATCAGGGAAAGGACGCGGATTCCCTGCTGCACCCAGAAGGAATCGATCTCCTCCTGAAGGAAATGAAACTGCTTCATGACCGCCAGAGCCCAGGTCGTCAGAAGATTGTAGACAAACCAGGCGAACCAGAGCGTCACGAAAATCGGAATCACGACGAACAGCCCCGTAATCAGGAGCCCTTTCGTCTGGGAAAACACAAAGCGGCGGCTTCTTCTCGCCGCCAGAGCCAGATACAAATTAAGCCGATGTCGCCTCATCGCCGCCTCCGTACATCAGTTTCAGCTGAAGAATTTTCCGTTTGTCCGCCTTCAGGACAAGCGCGGAGAGCTGATTGTTCGCAAAATGGAAGGTTTCCCCCTCCTCCGGAATCCTGCCGAGTTCGTAGCAGATGTAGCCGCCGATGGTGTCCGCGTCCTCGGTATCGGGAATTTCCGTATCCATGATCTCGTTCACGTCGGAGATCATGGTGCGCGCCTCAAGAACGACGGAGCCGTCCGGCATCAGCTGCGGACGCGTTTTCTCCTCCTCCTCGTTGTCGTATTCATCCTGCACATCGCCGACGATCTCCTCGATGATGTCCTCGAACGTGATGATTCCGGAGGTTCCGCCGTATTCGTCGATGATGACGGCGAAATGGTTGTGCTTGCGCTTGAACTCCTCCAGCAGTTCCCCGACCTCTTTGGACTCGGGAATGAAAATCGGCTTGTGAGCAAGCTGTTCCAGAGTCTTTCCCGCGATTTTCCGGTTGTCGATGAAATCCTTGGCGTAAATGATGCCTCTGATCTCGTCCACCGTCCGGCCGTAGACCGGAATCCGGCTGTGCCCGGTTTCAATGAACATCTTTTTCGCCTCTTCGATGGAAGCCGCCGCGGGGAGGGCCGAGAGATCGACGCGCGGCGTCATGATTTCGCGGACGGACATGTCGCCGAGGTCGAGAATGCCCTTTATCATCCGCTTTTCCTCCTCTTCGAGATCGTCGTTCTCGTTGTCGCCGTAATTTTCCACGACGGAAAGGATCTCGTCCTCCATGCTGACCTTCTGCTCGGGAGCCTCCTCGTCGCGCCAGTCGTCCGCATTCTGCTTGAGCCGCCGCGCAAGCAGTGTGAACGGCAGCAGGACCGTATTGGCAAGCAGCGAAACGAATGGAAGCGTCGTTTTCAGAATGAATGTGTCGTAGCGATAGGTCACAAGGCGGGAAATGATCTCGCCCAGATACCACGAGCAGACAATCGCCGCAATGATGATGAGAACGCGCCACGGCTGAATCTCCTGCCCGAACCGCATCAGGAGAACGGAGTATGAAAGCATTCCCATCAGCGAGGAGAGCATGAAGAGCAGAAGCTTGAACACGCTCCGGATGGAGTCGGAACGCTCCATCCATCCGCTTAATTTTTCGGCAAGTTCAGGTTTCGTGGCCTCCAGTTTCATGATCTGTCCGCCGGAAAGGCGGTCGAACGCCTCAAAGGCGCAGAAAATCATCAGAAACAGAATAAAACTTCCACTCAGCACTTCCAGTTCGAACAGCATTATCTTTTATTCTCTCCCGTCAGAACAGGTTCCGGAAAGATGTCGTCGAATGAGAACAGCTTTTCCAGTTCGTTCATTGTTTTTTGTTCCCTGCGTCTCATTTTCCTCTTGAGTTCAGGTTTCAGATCGTCTTCTCCGGCGGCGTGCAGCAGCCCGTGAACCAGATACAGCGCCACTTCTCGCGCATAGGGGAGCGAACGCATTCCCGCCTCGCGGCGCGCCACAGCCGGACAGATGATGATCTCCGCGTCAACGGCATCCTCCGCACTGTCGTCCGGAAGAATGCTTTTCGACTCACGGTAGTCGAAGCAGATCACATCCGTCGGACCGCTGTGACCGACAAACGCCTCGTTGACCGCCGCCATCTCCTTTTCCCCGACAAAGTTCAGCGAAAGTCCGTTCGCAATTCCGCTTCCTGTGATTTCCGCGGCTTTCTCAGAGAATTTTTTCAGACGTTTCATCGACGGACGCGGAAACGTTTTTCCCGCTCTCCATGAACAGGTCGTCTTCATTCGCCCCCTCTTCCTTCGGATAGGCTATGCGCCCATGCATCATGGACGAAAGCGTTTTTACAAAACTCCTGCGGATTCCCGCAAGCTCCCTCATTGTCAGATTGGCTTCGTCAAGCTGTCCGTCCCGGATTTTCTTGCGGAACAGCTCCCGCACCAGAGTCTCCAGAGCGGCGGGAGTCGGTTTTTCCAGACTGCGCGAAGCTGCCTCGCAGCAGTCCGCCAGCATAATCAGCACGATTTCCTTTTCCGAAGGCAGAGGCCCCTGATAGCGGAACTCATTCTCCCCGACGTTATGCTCGCCGTGCATCTCCTGCGCACGCTTGTAGAAATACAAAATCAAATCGGTTCCATGATGCTGCATGATCGTGTCGCGGATGATCTTTTTGAGCTTGTGTTTCCGCGCAAGCTCCAGACCGTATTTGACATGGTTCAGAATAATCAGAGCGCTCATCGACGGATTCAGCTCCCTGTGCATGTCCGCGCCGGGGCTGTTTTCAATGAAATAATCCGGCTGCGAAAGTTTGCCGACGTCGTGGAACAGGGCGCAGACGCGCGCCTTGATATGGTTGAGTCCGACTTCCTGGGCGGCCTGTTCCGCAAGCGTTGAAACCATCAGACTGTGATGATAGGTGCCGGGCGCCTCGAACTGAAGACGCTTGAGAAGCGGATGGTTGTAGTCGCTGTAGATCAGAAGGGACATCGTCGTGCTGACATCGAACAGAAATTCAATCACAAACAACGCCAGCTGTGCAAGAATCGCCGTCAGAAGTCCAGTGAAAAGCGGAAAAACCAGCAGCCAGAAACAGATTTTCGCCCCCTCCAGATCCTGCCAGAGGAACGTTCCGTTCAAATCGGTGTCCTTCCAGAGAAAGATAAAGGAAACGATCAGCGTTGAAATCATGGTGCCGAGGAACGCGCGGACGAAGAAATTCCGGTAGTTGGTGGCGTAGCGCACCGCGAAACCGGCTCCGCCGTTCACAATCAGCCCCGTAACCATCATCTGGAAAGGATTGTTCATCTGGAGAGCGGCAATTGTCGTCACCAGCAGTCCGACAAACAAGGCCGCGCGGATGCCGTAGATCACGGAGACAATAATCGCGCAGAAGCCAAGCGGCAACGCGAAATAGGTGACGTTCGGGGATATGCTGTACTGCTCGCTGATGATCTTGAACAGATCGAGGAAAAGACGGTTCAGCAGAATCGATGCAATTGTGATAAGTCCCAGCAGCCAGATCGTCCGGTTGCTTCGCGCCATTTCCGGATGCACGTGGGAGATGTAGATGCCCGTGAAAATAATAATCGCCAGACAGAGGAAAATATTTTCCAGAATCACGCGGTAGGGCCCGGTCTGCGCCTGATTCGCCCGCCGTTCCTTGTTGTAGGCCTCCAGAATCATCAGATCCTTGTCCGTCACAATGCTTTTCTTTTCCAGAATCGGCTGTCCCTTGTGGATTTTGAACATGACCGGACGCACCATGTTCGCCATTTCCTCTTTTTTCGCCTCGGTAAAGTCGGGATCATAAGCAAGATTCCCGTTTCCGATCAAAGCGGACAGCGTCTTCTCAATCGCGGCAAGCACGGCTTCCTTTTCCGGATCGCTGTAATACTCCAGCGCGGCATTCACGACAGACTGCGCAGCCTCCCGGGGTGTCATGATTTCCCGCATCGGAACACTGTCGCGCTGACGTTTGTAAACGTCGATGATGCGGATATGCTTGTCCCACGTCAGACTTCCTTTCTGCTGATTGCTGATGATGCCGTTGTTCAGCGCATTCTCGAAAAGAGACTGCATCTTTTTCATCTGAACGGGATTGTCCGCAATCTGAAGCAGACACTCCGTCACGGTTTTGCTCAGGCCGGCGACGCGTTCCGCCACGGCATTTCCGGGTGCGGGAAGATAGCGTGCTCCTTTGGCTTCCGCGGCGCCGCGTTTATGCAATTCGGCGAAAAATGTCTGAAAACGCTCCAGAATCCGGGCGGAGGCTTCCGGTTGAATCTTGAAATAATAAGGCGACTGCGATGTCACTTTGTCACGGAGCGCCCTGGTCTTCAAGGTATCCTCTCCGGAAAAGTCAAACTCGGAAAAAACCGTATAAGGAGAATACTGTCCGGCGACAAAATGGATGTCCGTGCTGTTTTCCGGAATAATCATGACAAGCAGTGATGCCGCGAGCAGCATCAGAAGCATCAGCACAAGCACAACCTTCGAATGCTCCAGCTTTTCGCTGAACGAGACGGCTTTCAGCGTGTCCTTATTCATCTGCGCCATCTTTTCCGCCTCCCGACACGACTTTTTCATTCTGATATGCATTGACGATTTTCTCCACAAGCGAGTGACGCACCACATCGCCCGTATTGAAAACGCAGACGGCTATCTCGGGAATCCGCTCCAGACGCCGGACCGCATGGATCAGTCCGGAAGCCCGTTTGCCGGGAAGATCAATCTGGGTCGGATCACCGGCCACCACGCACTTGGAATGGAAACCGAGACGGGTCAGAAACATCAGCATCTGCTCCCGGCTTGCATTCTGCGCCTCGTCAAGAATGATAAACGAATTGTTGAGCGTCCGCCCGCGCATGAACGCCAGCGGCGCAACCTCGATAATGCCGCGGTCAATCAGCGCCGCGGCCTCTTCGAACTCCAGCATGTCGTACAAAGCGTCATAGAGCGGGCGCAGATAGGGATTGATCTTCTCTTCAATCTTTCCCGGCAGAAAACCGAGATTCTCCCCGGCCTCCACGGCGGGACGCGTCAGGACAATCCGGTCGACCCTGCCTGCAAGCAGTTCGGAAACGGCAAGCGCCATGGCAAGATAGGTCTTTCCGGTTCCGGCCGGACCGATTCCGAAAACGACATCTTTCGTGCGGACCGCCTTCACGTAGGCAAGCTGATTCGGCGTGCGCGGAACAATCTCCTGTTTTTTCGGACTCACTTTGATCCGCTGGGAAAAGAAATTCTGAAGCTCGGTTTCCCGCGATTCCTGAAACGCCGACAGCATCATCTGGAAGTCCCGCTGGTCAATCCGTTTTTTCGCAAGGGAATAAATCCTGTTCAGTTCCTCCAGAAACGCCATGGCCTTTCTGAGGTTTTCCTGTTTCGGCGAGGAGAGTTTCAATTTCAGGTCGCGGGCAACCGCCGTCACGCCGAGACGTTTTTCAATCTCCCTGACGTTTTCCGTGAAATGTCCGGAAAACATCTGTTCCATCTCGGTCGCGGTGCGGAAGAAATATTGGTCGGAGACTATGCCCCCTGGACTTTCACTGTCAGCATTCATTATTTTCCAGCCGGCGGGATCTGAAGTTCAAGACCGGGTTTCAGAATGTCCGGATTCTTGATCTTCTCCTTATTCGCCTCAAAAATCACGGTCCACTTTTCGCCTTTGCCATAGATGGACTTTGCGATGTTCCAGAGGTTGTCATTCTGTTTGACAAGATAGACGGAGGGAATTTCCTTTGCATTCTTCGAACCGTCTTCCGTTCCGATCTTTTCCTGTGCCGCGGAAGAAACGCTTTTCTCCGGTGCAACGGACTCTGGCCCAGCTTTTGTCACGGCGGTTCCGGATTCCGGCTCCGCGGCGGCAGACGCTTTCTGCTCCCGCTCGGCTTTCAGCGCAGCCTGATATTCCGCGGTGCCCATCGGCATCTCATGAGGAGGCTGCCAGTCGGGGTAGCTGGATTTGATTTTTGCGGACCACTCTTCTCCGGCGGGAGGCGGAGGCACATCGCTTCCGCTTTCAAAAAGACCGCAGGAACAGAGCAGAAAAGACAAGAGGGAAGCTGTTCCCGCGACAAAAATACGCTTGTTCATTCTCATAACTCCGTCATGGTCTCGACGCAAATGCATTCTCATCCGGATGAAAGCTTCCCCGCTCATTTGACATAAAATGTCAGTCGGAGAATCTCTTGAGGAGAAGCGCTCCGTTGTGACCGCCGAAACCCAGATTAATGTTCATGGCAACATCGACCTTCTTTTCGACGGCGGTGTTGACCGTATAATTCAGATCGCACTCCGGATCCGGCGTTTCATAGTTGATCGTCGGAGGAATGACACCCTTCTGAATGACAAGTGCGCAGATGATGGTTTCAAATCCGCCGGCTGCGCCGAGGCCGTGCCCCATGGTGCCTTTTGTGCTGCTGATCGCCGTTTCATAGGCATGAGCTCCAAGAGAGGACTTGATCGCCATCGTCTCGAATTTATCATTCAGCTGCGTGCTGGTGCCGTGGGCGTTGATGTAGTCAAGCGCATCACCGCTGATTCCGGCGTTTCCGAGCGCCATGTTGATCGCCCGCGCCATGCCTTCCCCGCCCGGCGCCGGGGAGGTGATATGATAAGCGTCGCCGCTCGCGCCGTAGGAGAGAACCTCGGCGTAAATCCTGGCGCCGCGTTTTTTCGCGTGTTCCAGTTCCTCGAGAATCAGAATGCCCGATCCTTCGGACATCACGAAACCGTCCCTGTCCCTGTCAAACGGACGGCTGGCGTGCTTGGGATCATCATTTCTCTGACTCATTGCCTTCATGGAGCAGAATCCGGCGAGACCGAGCTTGGAAACCGAAGCCTCCGCACCGCCGCTGATCATGATGTCCGCGTCACCCCGCTGAACCGCGCAGAACGATTCCCCGAGGGAATGCGATGCCGTCGCACAGGCTGTGACGGCCGCAAAATTGGGGCCCTTCGCCCCGTATCTTATGGAGAGGGAACCCGATGCCATGTCGATAATCATCATCGGGATCAGGAAGGGGGAAATTCTGCCCGGACCTTTTTCCAGCATGACTTCGCACTGCTGTTCCATCGTCCGCATCCCCCCGATGCCGCTGCCGACGCAAATGCCGACGCGATCCGGGTTGACGACCGAGCCGTCACGCATATCCAGAGGAAGTCCCGCGTCTTTGAGGGCCTCGTCCGCCGCCGCCACAGCATACAGGCAGAAGTCATCCATTCTTCTGGCCTCTTTCTCAGACATGTAACGGGTGGGATCGAATCCCTTGACCTCGCCGGCAATCTGAGTGCGGTAGGCGCTGACGTCGAACCTTGTAATTTTATCCAGTCCGCATCTGCCGTTGACCAGCGCGTCCCACATCGAATTCACATCCAGACCGATACAGGAAACGGCGCCGACTCCGGTAATCACTACGCGTCTTTTATCCATTCAAGCCTCCGTGGATATACAAAAAAGCGGGGCATTCTTTGACGGGAATGTCCCGCTTCAATCAGCAAAAAACAGGCTTACGCCTTCTGCTTGCCTTCAATGTACTTGATGGCATCGCCGACGGTTGTCAGCTTCTCTGCGTCTTCATCCGGAATGTCGGAGCCGAACTCTTCCTCAAGAGCCATGACAAGCTCCACCTGGTCCAGAGAATCCGCACCGAGGTCTTCGATGAATTTTGCGTCTTCGGTCACCTGGTCTTCAGCAACTCCGAGCTGCTCGACAACGATCTTTTTCACTTTTTCTGCTATTGTGGACATTACGAACCCTTTCTGTAAGTTAATTCGCAGTTGAGTTTTTACTACGCTAGCACATTAATATTGTGCTTTTTTAAAATTTTTCAAGTGTCAATTGAAAAAAAGGCTACTGAATTTTTCAGGCGCGCAGTTTCTCCCACCCGTTTCGAGCGGAAAGCGCCGGACACTTCAGGACATCAGAAATCCGCCGTCGACATTCAGAACCTGTCCTGTGACGTAATCGGAATCCGGTCCGCAGAGGAAGCAGACCACATTCGCGACATCCTCGGGCTTTCCGCCGCGTTTCAGCGGAATGTTCACGAGAAACGCGTCACGCGCCGCCTGCGGCAGTTTTTCCGTCATGTCCGTGATGATGTAGCCGGGAGCGATCGCATTCGCGCAGATGTTCCGGCTGCCGAACTCGCGCGCCGTCGTCTTGGTCAGACCGATCACGCCGGCTTTGGAAGCGGAGTAGTTTGCCTGCCCGGCATTGCCCATGCGCCCCACAACAGAAGCGATGTTGACGATCTTGCCGTAGCGGGCCTTCATCATGTAGCGGGTCGCCGCCTTGGTGAAGTTGAACGTTCCCTTCAGATTGACGGAGAGAACGAGATCCCAGTCCTGCTCGGTCATTTTCATCATGAGCGTATCGCGTGTGATTCCCGCGTTGTTGACGAGAATGTCGATCTTGCCGTATTTGTCGACAACGGCTTTGACTGCGGCTTCGGCCTCCTCGGGCTTGGCCACGTTCGCGGCGATCGCCATGGCTTCATATCCCTGAGCCTTGAATTCGGCGGCGGTCTTCTCCGCCACGTCAAGAAGAATGTCGACCATTGCAACGGTCGCCCCTTCCGACGCCAGTTTCTCGCAGATCGCCCTGCCGATGCCGCGCGCTCCGCCGGTGACCAGCGCAACACGCCCTTCGAGTTTTTTGCATCCCATAGTTACTCTTTCTCCCTTGATAGGTTTTGGGTATGGTATTGTTTCAAAGTTGAATCTTTTCAAGATCCGCGCAGGAGGAAACGTTGAGCAGCGCCTTCGACGGATCAATCTGCTTGACAAGGCCAGTCAGCACCGTGCCGGGACCGAACTCGATGAAGGTGTCAGCGCCGAGCGCCGAAAGAGCATTGACGCAGTCGACCCACCGGACGCTTCCGGCAACCTGGCTCACGAGATTCGCCTTGATCTGCGTGAAATCTTCCGTGACTTTTCCCGTGACGTTCTGTGCGACGGGAACAACATTCTGCCGGATCGTCACGCCGTCCAGGACGCTTCTGAGCTGTTCGCCCGCCTTCGCCATCAGCCGGGAGTGATAGGCGCCCGCCACGTTCAGCGGAATGATCCGGCGGATGTTCTCAAGTCCCTTGATCTGTTCGCACGCCCTGGAGACACCGTCGGCGACACCGCTGATGACAATCTGCCCGGGCGAATTGTAGTTTGCCACATCAATGCCGCACCCGGCGCAGATATCCCGGATCGTGTCAGCAGGCGCCGCACCTTTCGTCAGCACGCACGCCATCGTTCCGCTTGTCTCGCGGCAGGCGGCGTCCATGAGCTCCGCACGGCGGGCGACAAGCCGGAGTCCGTCGGCAAAACTGAAAGATTCCGCACAGCAGAGCGCGCCATACTCGCCGAGGCTGAGCCCCGCCGCGCCAACCGGCTTGACCGCATCGCCGAATTTTTCGCGGAATGCGGCAAGGCAAGCCATGCTGGTCACAAAAATTGCAACCTGACAGTATCTGCTTTCGGTCAGTTTCTCCTCCGGCCCGTTGAAACAGACATCGGAAACGCTCCAGTCAAGCAGCGAATCCGCCTCGCGATAAACCGCGGCTCCGGCCCTGCTGTTGTCAAAGATGTCCTTCCCCATTCCGACGCGCTGCGCGCCCTGTCCGGAAAAAATAAAAGCTGCTTTCATTTTTCACCTTTTGTTGTTTGCTGTTTTGGTTCCGCAGCCGGAGACTTTTTCCCGGCTGCGCCCTTGATCCCCAGCAGAAGTTCCTCTTTGAATTTCGCGAACTCCGGCATGGCTCCATACGCGGAGACAAGGTGCCTGGCCTCATCTTTCGACCCTTTGCGCCATTTCCGCACCGCGTCTTCGACCGCATTGGAAAAATATATATTTATCATAGACTCTATTTCCGTTTTTTCAAATCCGTTTGCCGCAGTTTGCCTTGCCTCCTTCCATCTCGCCAGCGAGGCAAAGAAGGCAGGAATGGAAAAATCCAGCTTTTTCCTGCCGGCAGCATGTTTCTCCAGGGCAAGGAGTTCCGGAGAGGAAAAACGGGAAAACGGCAGATTTTCGCTCATCATGCCTTCCTGGTAGAGAAGAATGAAATCTTTTTTAATGCGCCCGACCTTCATCTTCTTTCCGGAGACGGGACTTGCAAGGGGGAAACCAGCGTATTCACGCCGGGAATCATAAATCAGCCCGTGAGCCGCCTTCATTTTCACTGCAAACTGCCACAGATCGGAAAACCAGGTCCGGAACGCGCGGGTCGGAACGCTGTAATCGGCGCTGTTCTTCAGGAAATCCGGCGGAACCAGCTCTTTTTCCAGGCGGCTGAAATCCCGGGTAAGAACAGCTTTCACAATCAACGTCCGGAAAGCTTTCCTGCAGGCCTCAAGTTTTTCCTGATAAGCCTTGAGCTCTTTCTGCTTTCGCCTGTTTTCCTCGGCAAGACGCTTTTTCCGCTGTTCCTCCTGCTTTTTCAGCAGGGCGGCCTCGGCGGCTTTCCGGTTCCGCTCGGCAAGCTGCGCCGCTCGCTCTTTTCGAAGTTTCGCAACAAGAGCGTCACGCTCCCGCACCAGAAGGGCGATTTTCCCGGACTCCTCCTCATTGAGTTTAATCCGCTCCTGAATGACGGCGCTCAGACGCGGATCCTTCGTCTCAATTCCATTCAGGTGGATGGCGGCCTGGTTCAGGAGCGTCTGCGCCCGGGCATAATGATTGTCATCGGAATATTTTTCCCCGACTAGTTTCCGTCCGGCATCCACCTCCTTCTGCGCCTGCGCTTTCAGCGTTTCCGCCAGATCCAGCGTTTTATTGATCTCCTCCTGAAGCGCCATGAACCGTTTCTCAAATTTCTTCAGGCGCCCGTAATTCTCGCTGATCTCCCGGCGCGTCGACTCCAGCACACCGAACCTCTGAGCGATCAGATAAGCATGATCCAGAGCATTTTTATATGCCTGCGGACTGGTTGTGTAGGGATCGAATCTGCAGTCGTTCAGCGCGCTGCGGGCCAGACGGTTGTTGTGCCAGACAAACAAGGCCCCAAGAATCAGGATGAAAAGAATCAGGATGAAACCGTAAAGAAGCAGGATCCAGTGTTTCTTCAGCGGCGGCCGGCGCAGAGGCTGGGAATCCGTGGCGACAGGAGTCAGACGGACCGGCTGAAGAAGCGCCTGCTCTTTCGCCAGATGTTCCTCGTAAATTCCCGCGGCGGCAAGCAGAAACTCCTCCCAGGAGGAAAAGCGCTTTCTGGGAGTCTTGCCGAGCATCCGTTTCATCAGGGCGGAAAGCTCGGGCGAAATGCAGGATCCGGGTGCGCGTTCGGACGGTTCCGGATAAGGCGCGTTGTTGTGCATGTCGAGAATCCGGTCGATGGACGGATCGTAAAACGGCACATAACCGGTCACCATGTGATATAGGGTCGCGCCGAGCGAATAGAGATCGGTGCTCCAGGTCAATGTCTTCCCCTGAATCTGTTCGGGACTCATGTAAAACGGAGATCCCTCCACCTCCCCGTCGATCAGGGAATCCTCGCCGGCCTCCTGCGCGATTCCCATGTCGAGAAGCATCGCCTCGTTGTCGGAATCGAGCATGATGTTCGCCGGTTTGATGTCCTTGTGAAACATCCGGTGCTTTTCCCAGATCAGCCGGAGGGCGCCGGCGATCTTGAGAACTACCGACAGCGCTTCCGCCTCGGAAAAGATTTTCCCGTCATCCAGAAGCTTTTCCAGCGTCTCTCCGCGGACATACTGCATGGCAATGTAATAAAAACCGCCGGCATTTCCGGCCTCCAGCGTCGTCACGATATTCGGATACTGGAATTTGGCGGTATTGCGCGCCTCGTTGATGAAACGTTCCGCCGCCTCCTTTTTCTCAGCAAGGGAACGTTTGAGAATTTTTATCGCAACCAGACGCTCCACGGCAACCTGATTGGCAAGGTAAACCCGTCCGGAACTTCCGGAAGCGAGCAGGCGGACTATCTCAAAACCGTTGATCGTGAATCCTTCCGGCAGAATATCGCATGCGCTGTCGACGGTAAGCTCCTCTCCGCAGTACGGGCAGACGACACGTTCCATATCGGTTGCATCGCACGAAAAACTGTTTTCGCATCTGCTGCAGATAAATTCGCTCATTCGGCAGAATCCTTGCTCCCGGCACGCACTGCGCCGTTGTGCCCCCGCTGTTGATTATGGATTAGAGAGAACCTTTTGTCGAGGGAATTCCCGTTTCCCTCGGATCCAGCTCGACCGCCTGGGAAAGCGCCCTGCCGAGCCCTTTGAAAACCGCCTCAAACACATGATGCACTTCCGCGCCCTTGAGAAGCTGAACATGAAGATTGATTCCCCCTTTGACGCAGAACGCCTGGAAAAACTCCTTGAACAGCGCGGTGTCCAGATCGCGGATCCGCGCCGCAGGCGGAACCAGATCATATACCAGATACGGTCTGCCGGAAAGATCCAGCGCGACCAGAGCGAGCGACTCATCCATGGGAAGCAGAAAATTTCCATAACGGCGAATGCCTTTTTTATCTCCGAGCGCCCGGGCGGTCACTTCGCCGAGCACCAGTCCGAGATCCTCCATCGTATGATGGCAGTCCACCTCCAGATCGCCTTTTGCCGTAAGTTCCAAATCGAATTTCCCATGCTTTGCAAAAAGCGTCAGCATATGATCCATGAAAGCGATGCCCGTGGAAATACTGGATTTTCCCTCCCCGTCAAGATTGATGGACGCCCGGATCTCCGTTTCCCGCGTGGCGCGTTCCGCACTGCCTTGTCTCATAATGATATGGTCCTCCCGTTTTTCCTCATCGACAATTTACTTTGTTAAATAGTGTTTGTCAACGTCTTTCGGAAACAAATCGCATTCTTAAAGCGGCAGGACTCACGGGAAAGCGCGAAGCAACTTATGGAAAGAACGCCCGCTTCGCATGCGTCCGTCCATGCGGCGGCACTGCGTCAGACGTCCTCTTCGCGGAAATCCGAAAAACGCTTCATAACCCGGAGAATCAGAAACATGATCAGAATGAAAAAGACCGGCCCGACCACAAACAGATACCGGATTCCGAGAAACTTCGTCACGATTCCGCCCGCCAGAGGCGCGACAAACCATCCGAAGGATCGCGCCGATGCCGCCCATCCGAAGATCAGGCCGCGGGTCTGCGGAATCGTTTTGCGGCAGAGCCAGATCTGAAGGGCAGGATCCAGTCCGCTGCTGGCGAAAATCATCGCGAAGCGGGCGCCGAACAGAAACAGCATGCTGTGCGCAAAGGTAAGGCTGAACATGAATCCGGCGGTCAGCAAAGCGGAAAAGATCGCGATCATGCCAGGCGGGTGCCTGTCCGCCAGGTACCCCAGCAGAAATCCGGAAAGCACGCCGGCGATTCCGCAGAAGGCCTGCAGCGCGCCCGTCCATGCGGACGCTCCGTCGATCCCCCCGTTGATATCCTGAACGAAAAGCGGAATGAACGAGGAGTCGAACTGGCGCGCAAACATCACAGCACCCATCAGGAACAGAAGCGGAAGCGCAAGCGCAAGATGCCGCCGCTTCGGCGTAATCGAACTGAAAAAGCCGCGATGGCTGTGCAGCAGCGGAACAAAATATTCATGCACGCCGAACAGTACCAGAAAAAACGGAATCAGCATCAGGAATCCGGAAATGAGAAATGCCGTCCGGTAGCCGAAGTACTCCGCCGCGAAACCGCCGATGAAAGCGCCGGTCAGCGCACCGGAAAACACCGCGCTGTTCAGCGAGCCGAGCGCGAAGCCGCTGTGCTCTTCCGGCGTATGAGTGGCGACCAGCGTCTGCGCGGCGGAAACCGAGCCGCAAAGCGCGCCCTGCACCAGACGCAGCAGAATCAGATAGACCGGAGCATGAACCACTCCCATCAGACCGAGGACGATCACGCCGCCGAGATAGGAGCGCAGCAGCATCTTCCGTCTGCCGTACTTATCCGCAAGCGCCCCCCAGACGGGGGCAAACAGCATCATGGTCAGCGGGGTTCCGGCTCCGAACAGCGCCACCCAGAAATCGATGCCGGTGCGCGTCACCCCCATTTCCTGCATGTAGAACGGCGCAAAAGGAAGCCCGAAGGCAAATCCGATCTGGGAGAAAAACTGCGCAATCCAGACCATCGCAAGATTTTTCTTCCATGTGCGACCGAAATCCGGCTTCTCCGGAAACGAGTTGTCCGAATCCATCTTTCAAAAAGTCCTTACCTTGTATTGCTCAAACGGAAACTCTACATCCCATCCGGAAATTTTGCAAATCAGAATCCGGAAATACTTTAAATTTTAAAGTATTGAATCGCCAGCGGAGCACACTCTTCCGTGCTGAATCATGAGAGCTCCTTCATTGCCGATGGCAATCCGCACCATGCATGGCGCGCGCCGGACTTCTCCACGCAGCGGCAGCTCCTGCCGGATTTGCGGCACTGCATCAGGAACATCCAGAAAAAAAACAGTTTTTTTCTGGATTGCCCTTGACACTTAAGTATACCGGGGTTTATACTGGATAAGTATACAAGGAAGTCATCATGCGGCCACCGGTGAAAAGAGATAAAATCGCAAATGAGCTCAAGGCGCGGATTCTCGGCGGAATCCTGCCGCCCGGCGGCCGCATTCCCGCGGAACAGGAGCTCGCGCACCAGTGGAACGTTGCGCGGGACACCCTGCGGGACGCTCTCCGGATTCTGGAGGAGGAACGCCTGATCGAACGGATTCCGGGCAGAGGAACCTTCGTCCGCGCCCGGACGGAAAAAGAGCCGGGAAATGTCGTCACGTTCCTGCTTCCGTGCGCGGATATTCTGGCGGACCGGATCGGCTATCGGACCTCGCTGATTACAAGGGAAATGCTCTGCGGCGCAATGATGGAAGGCGGCAAGCAGAAGCTCCGGATTGAAACCGTCGCCGTCTCTCCGACGAACCGGAACGACGACATCGACTGGCATGCACTCTCCCATCTGGAGGCATCCGCAAAAGTCATTGTCTTCACGCTCTGGTACCGCCCGCTCTTTTCCTTTCTCGCCGAACGGAAATGCCGTGTCGCACTGATTACGGCGGGAAGCGAGAACCGCCGCGCCGCGCAAAGCGGTCTCACCGGCGGCTGGATTCATCTGCACGAGAACGTCCCCGCCGTCATGCGGACGGCGGATGCTTTCCTCCGCACGGAATATGAATGCGGACGCACCTGTGCAATCCTGCAGAACTACGCGGGGGAAATGCAGGAAGGGTTCGATCTGTTTCCGGACGCGCCCTGTTCCGAGCTCCTGTTTTTCACGCAGGCGGAACACGACCGGAAATACCGGGAACAGATGAATGCCCTGTATCGGCGCTTCCGCTTCGACGGGCTGTTTCTGCAGACGCCCTGTCTGCACGCCTTCGACTACTCCCGCTCGCTGAATGCGAATCTCGGCCTGCCGGAAAGGGTCCGGATCCTCACTTACTGCGAAACGCCGTACAACACGCGTCTGCCAGTCCGGATCCCCGCCCTGAATTTCAATTTCCGCGAACTCGGGGCGGCGGCGGTCCGCCTTCTGAAGACATCCGGGGAAAATACGCCGGATTACGTGATTGAGCCATTCATCGACTTCTTTCAATAAACACACAATAAGGAGGAATATGAAATGAGAACGCATGCAATGGGGGAAATGACCGTCAAGGAGATCCGCGAGTATCTCAAAACCAATCAGACGATCATCCTGCCCTACGGCGTCGTCGAGCAGCACGGCTACCATCTGCCGCTGAGCATGGACATTCACAATGCGGAGGTTCCGTCCTACGCGCTGGCGGAAAAACTCGGCTGCATCGTCGCCCCGCCGCTCAACTACTGCTTCTCCGGCGGCCAGCTTCCCGGCACGATCAACGTGCGCCCGACCACCTTCTGCGCCATGGTCTGCGACATCGTCGAATCCCTTGCGAACCAGGGATTCCTGAACATCCTGATCTTTCCCGGACACGGGGGAACGGAGAGCCTGGATCAGCTCCGGGAGTCCCTGCGCATCCTGAAATGGCTCAATCCCGCGCTGGAAAAAGTCATGATCATGATTCTCCGCCGGGGCGAATTCTGGCAGCGGCCGAAGGAACCGGGAAGGACCGGAAGCGATTTCCATGCGGGCGACGCCGAAACCTCTCTGATGCTGGCATACCGGCGGAATCTGGTTCAGCTCGATCAGCTGGAACTCGACGAAAAAGAACTCGCTGAAAAAATGCGCCACGATCAGAATGCATATCAGATCTGCACGACCCTCAGCGGAAGACCGCAGGAGATCGCCACCACGCGCCAGCGCCCCGAAATCAAGGTCGGCGTCATGGGATATCCGGAAGACGCAACGGCGGAGCGCGGAATCGAAAATCTGGAAAATTCCATCGCGCCGATGGCGGAAATGCTCCGGCAGGCAATCGCCGAAGCCGAGGAAAACCGCAGAACCGGAAAACGCATTGAAGTGCAATCCCCCGTGCTCGGAAACAACGGAAAATGAACTGCCGCGGGGCTATGCCCGCGGAATTTTGGAATTCCGCCTGCGGCGACCGGCTTGCGCAGCTGGACCGCGACAGGACTGACAGGAGAGCACGAAGCTTTTTTGCGATGCATGGCATCGCGGGATTCAGCTTTTTAAAAACGGAAGTCTCGTCCGCGGGAATGCGTCACTCGGCAACTTTCACATCACACTGATCGAATTCCAGCGCACTGTCTTTGTCTGCGACCAGAAGGAAGCGGACAAAGCCGCATTTCCCATCCGGTCCGGAATCGGCGTCGGAGACCGTCGATTCAAATGAGAACTCCTTCCATTCCGCGGAATCAACCTGGAACTTCGGAGAAGACGTGTTCGGCCGGATCCAGTGTTTGTTTTTTTCCGTGTAATTGGAAAGTTCCATGCTGAAACTTCCGCGTCCGCGCGCCTGGACGGAGATCCTGAGTTTTGCGCCGGGCTTGACCTTGACAAAGCTGTAGCTCATGAGCGTCAGCTGCGCCGGAGTTTCCACGCGGAGCGCGCCTGCGCCGGAAAAAGGCTTTTCCGCAACCGGGGACAGTTTTGCGCCGGGAACGGCCGGGTTCCGCCAGTAGAGCGGCAGACCGTTCCGGAACTGTTCAAATCCCGCATTGCGAAACGGCCCTTCATCCTCCTTCGCCGGGCGCGGTTTTGCCGCGGGCACAGCTCCCCGGACCGCTTTTTCCGGATCGCCTTTCAGCGGCAGCGTGTCGGGATTCGAGGAGAGCAGCGGAAGAAGCGGCTCATACATTTTCACCGTGACCTGCCAGACCGCGTTCCGGACTTCAATCGCCCAGATTTCCGAACGCGAGACATCGGTGCGTTTTCCCGTAAACAGCGTCATGCTGTTGACGTTCCCGTCTTCCATGACCGTCTTTCCCGCCGGATTCAAAAGGGCGACGGACGCCCGCTGGTCCGCGGAAATTCCGAGCTGAAACTCCCCGACGCCTTCCGGAACTTCAAAGTAAAGTCTTCCGGAAACGGGCAGGAGCACCTGGAAACCGTTTTTCACAAGATAGGCTCCGCCCGGATGCGACGAGGAAAGATCCACGCGCTGCACCGTTCCTCCGCTCAGCATGTAATACCCCGTCTCCTTTGCGGTAAAGGCAATGGGATAATCCTTGCCGTCCGGGGGGAAGGAATATTTGCGGATGCGCTTGCCGTCCGGCGCCTTCAGTTCGATGTCCACATTGCCCGGATATCCGCCGGAAATGATGCGCGCGTTGACGGTGACGTTCTCTCCCTTTTCGGCATACTGCACATAGGTGAAGGTTCCGCGCAGGCATGCTTCATTCCGGAAACGTTCGCGCACCTGCTTCATTCTCTTCAGGGTGCCCAGATCAACGTCTGCAACGGGCTTGAGATGATTGATCCGGCTGAAGTAGGCCTGACGCTCCCGAACGAACGCCGGGAAATCGAAGCGCTCCGTTTTCCCGTTGCGGATCACGTCCAGCGAACCGGCGATCTGGTCGGAGACATCCCCCGTCCCCTGATAAAGAAGCGTGATCGGCTTCACCTTTTCCGAGCCGCATGTCATGGTGCAGTTTTCAAAGTGGAGTCCGCCGATTTCGCGGCCTTCGGCATATTTACAGACGATGTTGATTCCCGCGCCGTCTGTCAGGGAAGGAGCAAATTTGCAGTTCCGGAAGAAAAAGTCCACGCTTTTCGTCACGGGATCCTGAAAAAGATTGCGGTTGTTCAGGAATTCGCAGCTGATGAATTCCACCTTCCCCTTGACAGGATAAATTTTGGAATCGCGCGACGGATAGAGAAACAGACCCAGACCGTTCCCGATGGAACGGCAGTTCCGGAAGGTGATGGAGACGGGAAGGGAGTCCTTGTTGAGATGATTGGGGGAAACGCAGATTCCCGCGCCGCGGTTGTTTTCGAAAAGGCAGTTTTCCACAAGGCAGTTGACCAGACGCTCCACCGGCCGGTTGGGCTCGAAATCGATGCCGCCCGCAGGTGAGGTTCCGACCGCCCGGGTGAAACGGCAGTTCCGGATCACCAGATTTTCCGCGCTGATGACGGCCATGCCGAGGCGGTTGCAGTCATCAGCCGTAATGTTCTCGATATGCACGTTCCGGCAGTAAGGCTGCGGACCGGAGCCTACGTAAATGCCGTCTCCACCCGCTCCGGTGAGGAAGAGATCACGGATGGTGAAATCGCTGACGCCCTGGAGATAAATGATATGGCGCCATTCCCCTCTCCGGTATTTGCTTGCATCCTGATAGTCCTTCCGGTTCATCATCAGCTTTGCGGAACCTTCACCGCGGAGAATGGTATTTTTCGTTCCCGGCGCTTTGAACAGGGAGTCGCCGAGCCCTTTGAACGCCCAGCGTTTCGCCTTCAGCGTCACCTTGTCGGCGATGACAAGCTCCAGATTGGAAGGCAGAATCAGGGTTTTGCCCGTGATCCAGTCCTTTCCCGTGTAATCGACAATCACTTTTTTCGCGCCGGAATTGATCGCCGCCTGGAGGAACTCCGCGGAATCCGTTTCGTCAAATCCCCACCAGGAAGCATACGCCGTGTCAATCCTGCCGGCCTTCACAGCGGCGACCTTTTCCGGATTCGGCGCACCGGAAAGCGCAAAACCGAGACACAGCAGGGGAAGGAGAATTTTTTTCCTCATAAGCAAACCTTTCCTTGGATTAGAATCTGTATTTTTATTGAAGTTTAATCTGTATGCCGTTTTCATGCCGATAGGTTTTAATCCCGTAAACGGATTTCAGCTCAAGAGGCATGACACCGGCGGCATGTCCGTCGGCAAACCAGATATTGATCTTGTTCTTATGCCGCATATGAAGATATCCCCAGGACCCGGATCCCTTATCATAGGTATAATAATACGATGTGCCCATCACCCGCCCCTCGTAAAAATCCTCGGAAGTGTCTCCGACAAAATGCCATTGGCTCGGAACGCCGTCGCCCTTGAAAATGTTGCGGAAGTAAACACCGTAATGAGAATTGTAACCGGGAAATTTTTTGGAATAGTAAGTGTTGCTTGTCAGCAACAGCGAACCGTAAAGCGGCTGGGACAGATAAGCTACGGAAGTCAGCTTCAGATTGGCGTTGGAGGAGGGGCAGTGATAAGGTTTGAGGGTCTCCGGTTGATTCCAGGCAAGCCTGACGCCCACCTCCCGGGTAAGAAAGTAAATGAAATGCTCTTCGTTGTTGTTCTGCAGCACCCAGCCGTCGTAATCATGCGCATAAGCGGTAAGCAGCAGTCCGAGCTGCTTCTGATTGTTCCGGCATTCCGTTTCCTGCGCCGTCCGTTTCGCATTGTTCAAAGCGGGCAGAAGCAGAGAGGCCAGAATCGCGATGATCGCAATCACGACAAGGAGCTCTATCAATGTGAAGAAAACTCCCTGCCGCCTCCGGACAGCCGGAATACCCGCCCGCATTGCCAATCCTGAGAAAAAAAGACTTTTGAAGGATGATCTGGTTTTGTCCGCTGTTTCCATTGTTCCTGCTCTCCGGCAACGGTTGAATCCGCAGTCTTTCGGATTTTTCTTTCGTATTTATATGATATATTATAACGATAATCCTGTCTGAAGCAATAGCATTTCAGCTCAAATTTATGTAAAATCGATGCAAAAATATATAATAAAACATCAAAATATCTTATCCGCTTCCGGATCCCGTCCGCAGACGCGTGGATGTTCTTCCGGAAAAACGGCGATTGGAGAAAGATAAATTTTTCCGCTTTTTCAAGCGGCGTCTCCTTGCATAAAAATAAACCATATGGTATAATTTAAATATCATGGAAAAACGAAATTATACAAAATGCGCGGATGCGGAACTGAAACTCGAAACATTCTGCGGGGAAAGCCTGCGGAACGGATCGTTTCTCCTGCCCGGCGAACGCGAACTTGCAGCAAAGCTCGGCGTAAGCCGCCTGACACTGCGGAAGGCGATGGAGACGATGCAGAGAAACGGCCGGATCCGCAGGGAGGGGCGGCGGACGGAAATCCTGCCCTGCCGCGCACTGCGGGAATGCGGACGGATCGTATTTTTCGCCCCCGGCATGCACGCCTCGTTTTTCCAGCCGGCCTTCGAGCGTCTCTGGCTGACTCTGAAGCCGCGTCTGGAAAGCCACGGAGCGACGCCGGAACTGTATCTGGATCATGACGGACGGGATTTCTCCTCGTTCCGCCGGGCGGCGGATTCCGCGGACATCATTCTGCTGACTCTGCCCGCCGGAACGGACAAAGAAAAAAAAGTCGGATACCTGCGCCGCCTTCAGACACGGAAAAGGGTCCTTGCGCTCTCCGACCCCTGCCTCGAAGAGTTTGAAAACATCGCGGCGCTGGACAATCATGCCGTCGGAGAGGAAGCCGCCCGGGCGCTGCTCGCCGCCGGATGCCGGCGAGCGGCGATTGTCGATGTCGCATTCGGGATCAGCATGTTTGACAAACGCTGCGAGGGATTCCGGCGCGTCTTTCTTTCGCAGGCGGGAAACGAGGTCGGCGTGTATCCCCGGCGGGCTCCGGAAAACGGGGCGCGGGAACTGCTCCGGATCTGCCGGAAAGGTTTCGACTCGGCATTCGTCGTCACGGACGAACACATCGGCGAACGCATGTCGCTGGTGCTGCGGGAAGGGGCGATTCCGGAACGATTCAAGCTGATCAGTTTCAACGGTTCCGGAGAGGGAATCCGCTGCACGCCTCCGGTCACCTGCCTGAATCACGGCACATCGGAAGTCGTGGAGGCCATTCTGGATTTTCTGAAGCGCAAGGCCAGCTCCGGAGAGAAAACGGCAATGCGCAAGCTCGTCCGGCCGCAGCTGTATCTAAACAAAACCATCGGAGAAATCAATCTTCCGTTACCATGAACCGCGCGCTCCCGCGCACCGCCTGCGGGCCTGTTTCCCGCTCGGCCAGAACCTATGGAAAGGATTTGCAGAATGAAAGCGCTGAATCAGGCATCATGCATCTGGAGCAGTCTCCCGGAAAGGGGAAAGGATCTTTACCGGATTTTCCGCAAGGAGTTTCAGTGGACAGGTGAAAAAAACAGCCGTGTCTTTCTGGAAATCGCGGTGGACTCCACCTTTGCGGCCTATGTCAACGGACACCGCTGCCCGGTTTCGCAGACCGCGGATTTTCCAACGCGGAGGACCGCTTCCTCCCTGGAAATCACCGGACTGCTGGCACCGGGGAACAACGTGATCGCCGTCGAAGTGCATTACATCGGAGAGAGTTTTCTCACCTGTCAGCCGGGCATCCCCTTTCTGAAAGCGGCAATCCGAGACGGGGAACATCTTCTGGAAAAGACGGACGCATCCTGGAAATGCGCGGAAAGCGCGGAGTACCGCCCGGGACTTGCATGCAAGGTCACAACCCAGCTGGGATTCGTGTTTGAATATGACGCGCGCAATGCATCGCCCTGGAGGGAACTCTCCTTCGATGATTCCTCCTGGCGTCCGGCCGCGGTTTACAGGAACGCTCCGGAAGGGGAAATGACGGAACGGAAGGTTCCGCAGCTTCTGGAACTGCCTCTGCCGCGCGCGGAAATCGTGCAGGCCGGGTATCTGCGGCGCGACGGCAAGGCGGAAACATTTGCAAGGACCTGCTCGCTGGACTGGCTCTCTCCGCGCCGCCCCGAAGAGCTTTTCGAGTCCCTGCCGCCAGAATGCTTTTCGGACGGCATGCTGCGTGAGAAACCGTATCTGAATCCAGACGGGACCTCCTGTTTCCAATTCAGAAAACCGGATCCGCCGCCGGACGGATACTATGCCGTGCTGGATCTGCAGAAAGAACGTGTCGGATTTCCCGTTCTGAAACTCAGCGCGCCGGCGGGAACCGTCGTCGACATCTGCCACGGCGAACATCTGGACGACGGCAGAGTGAGGGCATGGGCGGGCGGCCGGAACTTCTGCGACCGTTACCACTGCCGGGAGGGACTGAATGAATTCGTCCATACGCACCGGCGGATCGGAGGACGCTATCTCGAACTGCACATCACAAACACCGGCGGCGGAACAGTCACACTGCATTACGCGGGAATGATCCCGCTGGAACTGCCTCTGCCGCCGGAAGCGCGTTTCCTTTCCGACGACCGTTTTCTGGCGCGACTCAACCGCCTTTCCGCGGACACGCTGAAACTCTGCATGCACGAACATTACGAGGACTGCCCGTGGCGCGAGCAGGCGCTTTACGCCTATGACTCCCGGAATCAGATCCTTTACGGCTATTATGTCTGGGGAAATTACGACTTTGCGGCTGCATGCATCGACCTGCTCGGACACTCGTTCGACGGGGAGCGCTATCTGGCGCTGACCGCGCCCGGCGCCTGCAATCTCACGATTCCGGTCTTCACGCTGGTCTGGATTTCGGAAATTTACGAACACCGCCTTTACAGCGGATCCTCCGCGCTGTTCGAACGCTGGAGCAGCCAGATCGACCGGATTCTGGACCGCGCCCTTGCGGAACCCGATCCGGCCTCGGAAGGACTTTATCATCCCGGAACCGGCGAACACATCTGGAATTTCTGCGAATGGAACGGAGCATTGATCGGATTGAAGGATTTCCCGCAGGCGCCCTACAATGTTTATCTGCAGGAAGCCCTGCTCGCGGGCGCGAAACTCCATGAGCTTGCCGGGAACAGCGTCCGCGCGGCGTTTCTCCGGAAGAAAGCGGAAGAGCTCGGCAGAACGGCGGAACGTGTCTTCTGGAATCCGGCGCATTCCTGTTACGGAGCGCTCCCTCCGGGAAAAGACGAACTGAATTATGAGCATGTCCAGGCCGTTTTCCTTGCAAACGGACTGGTGCCGGAAGAAAAAAAGGCCCGGCTTTTATCGCGTTTCCACTCCGGAACACTGCGCGGAATCGATCTGAGCGGCCTCTGCTATCTGGTCCGCGGACTGATGGAATGCGGGCCGGAAGGACGCGCCTTTCTGACGGAGACGCTGCGCGGGATTTTCGAGCCGATCGTCTATTCAGGAGCCACCTCGCTGTGGGAGACCAGACACGGCAGCGTCGATTTCAACGGCGCGGGAAGTCTCTGCCACGCGTGGAGCAGCGTGATGCCTTATTTCTGCGGACACTGCCTGCTCGGCGTCACGCCGCTGGAACCCGGATTCCGCCGTTTCTCCGTGAAACCGTATTCCGCCGGACTGCCGCGTGCTTCCGGAGAAGTGCCGACACCCTTCGGACCGGTCCGAGTCTCCTGGGAATCTACGGAAAAAGGCCTGAACGTCACCGTGGAACACCCCGCCGGAACGCTCCCCGTGTTCGAAAGTCTGGAGGAGTGCCCGATCGCTCACGCGAAATCCGTTCCGCGCTGAAACATATTCCGCCCTTCTCCGGGCGGAACCGGCTGGCGCACATTTTTCAATAGATATTTTTTTATCTATTGAGCCTGAGCATTTTACATCCCCGGAAACATTTTTGAAAAAACTCATTTCCGAGGCTTGAATTTTAACGGAACATACTCTATCCTAGACGGATAAAGCTCAGTGGATTTCGTTGTTCGACCAATCAGAGGAGGTTTTTTTCATGAGCGATCAATGTTGTTGCTGTTCCGATTGCGGCGCAATGCCGCCGGAGTTGAAGCGGAAATTCGACGAACTGGACCGGTATATCGCGGAACTGCATCCGGATGACAATCCGGACCGGAGCCGCGGTTTTCTCATTCAGATTCTGCACCGCGCGCAGGGGCTTTTCGGCTATCTGCCGGAAGACGTCCAGAAATTTGTCGCCGCGCGCCTCAAACTCTCTCCCGCCGAAGTTTACGGTGTCATCAGCTTCTACAGCTATTTCACGGACAAGCCGGTCGGCCGCTACAAAATCAACGTCTGCACCGGAACCGCCTGTTTCGTCAAGGGAGCCTCCAAAGTTCTCGACGAATTCAAACGCCGCCTCAATATCAAGGAAGGGGAAACCACGGAGGACGGGAAGTTCTTCCTCGGCGCACTGCGCTGCGTCGGCGCATGCAGTCTCGCGCCGGTCGTCATGGTGAACGACAAGGTTTACGGGAACATGACGGCGGAGAAGGTCGCGGACATCCTGAAGGAGTGCGCGGAATAAGAGAAGTCCTTCCGGATCACATGCAAGGGAAACAATCATCAGGAGTGAATTGAGTTATGAAAATAGAATCACCGGCCCAGCTGAAGAAAACAGCCGAAGAGTTTCGGTCCCGTCCGACGCCCCCCGTCAAACTTCTTGTCTCCATGGGCACCTGCGGAATCGCGGCGGGAACCGCAAACGTGCTGAAAGCCGTCCGCGAGGAGGTTACAAAACGCCGTCTGGAAAACGCCCTGGAGGTCGTCGAGGTCGGCTGCATGGGACTCTGCTATGCGGAACCGACGCTGATGATGGTCGATCAGACCACCGGGCGCCGCCTCATCTACGGGGACGTCACCGCGCAGCAGGTCCCCGCCATCCTTTCGGCCGGCATCACCGAACCCGCGCCCGGCACGCGCACGATCGAACGCAACTGGTACTATCCCGAATTTGAAAGCGCGGGGCCCGGCGAACTGCAGGCGCGCATCGTTCTGCGGAACACCGGAAGACTGAACCCGGAAAGCATTGACGAATATATCATGAACGACGGCTATGCCGCGCTGGCGAAAGTTCTGACGACGATGAAGCCGCAGGATGTCATCGACGTCATCAGCGCATCCGGTCTCCGGGGACGCGGAGGCGGAGGATTCCCGACCGGACGCAAATGGCAGTTCGCCGCCCAGCAGCCCGCGGGCGAAAAGTTCATCATCTGCAATGCCGACGAGGGCGACCCCGGAGCGTTCATGGACCGCGCCGTGCTTGAAGGCGACCCCCATGCGGTTCTGGAAGCCATGACGATCGGCGGATACGCGATCGGCGCGCAGACCGGCGTCATCTACATCCGCGCGGAATATCCGCTCGCCGTCAAGCGTCTGGAAAACGCCATCGCCCAGGCGCGCGAATACGGGTTCCTCGGGAAGAACATCATGGGCAGCGGTTTTGACTTCAACATTGAAATCAAGTTCGGCGCGGGCGCGTTCGTCTGCGGCGAGGAGACCGCGCTGATCCACTCCATCGAAGGCAAGCGCGGCGAACCTACCGTGAAACCGCCGTTCCCCGCCGTGGAAGGCCTCTGGAAACGTCCGAGCGTGGTCAACAACGTCGAGACCTACGCCTGCATTGCGGCGATCATCCGCAAGGGCGCGGAGTGGTTCCGGACGCTCGGCACGGAAGGCTCCCCGGGAACCAAGGTGTTCGCGCTCGCGGGCAAGGTCTCCAAGGTCGGGCTCGCCGAGGTTCCCATGGGCATGACCCTCCGCCAGATCATCTACGACATCGGCGACGGCATCAAGTTCGGCAAGCAGTTCAAGGCGGTGCAGACGGGCGGCCCCTCCGGCGGCTGCATCACCGCGAAGAATCTCGATCTTCCGATTGATTACGAATCCCTGAAGGCGATCGGCTCCATGATGGGTTCCGGCGGCATGATCGTCATGGACGAGGACGACTGCATGGTCAACATCGCCAAGTTCTTCCTGGAGTTCACGCTGGACGAATCCTGCGGCAAGTGCACGCCCTGCCGGATCGGAAACCGCCGCATGTATGAAATGCTGGAGGAGATCACCGACGGACGCGGGACGCTGGAGACGATTGAAAAGCTCAAAACGCTTTCGGCGACGATCAAGGACACCGCGCTCTGCGGACTCGGGCAGACCGCGCCGAATCCGGTGCTTTCCACGCTGAAGAATTTCGAAGACGAATACCTTGCGCACGTGAAGGAGTCGCGCTGTCCGGCGGGAAGCTGTTCCAAGCTGATCCGCTACGTGATCTCCGACAAGTGCGTCGGCTGCGGGCTCTGCCTGCACCGCTGCCCGGTGAACTGCATCACGGGCGAACGCAAGATGCGCCACCAGATCGATGCAGCCAAGTGCATCAAGTGCGGCGTCTGCTATCAGACCTGCAAGTTCCATGCCGTGGAAAAAATTTAACCGAGCCGCAAGGAGTTTTCAATTTATGAATGTCAATCTGAAAATCAACGACCGTCCGGTCACAGTGGAAGCGGGAAGCACGATTCTCGAAGCCGCCGAAAAACTGGACATCAAAATTCCGACCCTCTGCCATTTCAAAATGGACTGCTTCCACATGGAGCACCGCAGCGCATCCTGCCGCATCTGCGTCGTGGAGGTCAAGGGACGCCCGAATCTCGCGCCTGCCTGCAGCACGCCCGTCATGGAGGGCATGGAGGTCAAGACCAACACGCTCCGCGCCATCAATGCGCGCCGGACGATCCTCGACCTGCTTCTCTCCGACCATCCGAAGGACTGCCTGACCTGTCCGAAGAACCTGAACTGCCAGCTTCAGGAACTCGCGCAGGAAATGGGGCTCCATCATCTGCTCTTCAAAGGCGAACAGTCCACCTACAACAAGGACCTTTCCAGCAATGCGATCGCGCGCGATCTTGATAAATGCATCATGTGCCGCCGCTGCGAAACCGCCTGCAACTCCGTTCAGACAGTCGGCGTGCTTTCCGGTGTCGGACGCGGATTCAAAGCGGTCGTCGCCCCCGCCGGACTCCGCCCGCTCGCGGAAACCGAATGCGTCTTCTGCGGTCAGTGCGTCCAGGCGTGTCCGGTCGGCGCGCTCAGTGAAATCGACTACAAATATCCGGTCTGGCGTGCGCTGAACGATCCCGGAAAAACCGTCGTCGTCCAGACCGCGCCCGCGGTGCGCGTGGCCATCGGCGAATCCTTCGGGCTCGAACCAGGCTCCATCAGCACGGGAAAGATGGTGGCGGCGCTGCGCATGCTCGGCTTCGACAAGGTGTTCGATACCGACTTCGCCGCCGACCTCACGATCATGGAAGAGACGACCGAACTCATCGAGCGAGTCAAGAACAACCGCGACCTGCCGATCCTGACAAGCTGCTGTCCGGGGTGGGTCAAATTCCTGGAGCACCAGTTCCCGGAACTGATCTACATGCCCTCCACGGCGAAATCCCCGCAGCAGATGTTCGGTGCGATCACGAAAAGCTATTATGCGCAGAAGATCGGCGTTGCGCCGGAAAACATCGTTGTGGTATCCGTGATGCCGTGTCTGGCGAAGAAGTACGAAGCTTCACGGGAAGAGTTCTCGCGCAACGGCGTCCGCGACGTGGACATCGTCATTTCAACACGCGAACTTGCCGACATGATCCGCGAAGCGGGCATTCAGTTCGACCAGCTTGACGAGGAGACATATGATTCCCCGCTCGGCGAATCCACCGGCGCGGCGGTCATCTTCGGAGCAACCGGCGGCGTGCTCGAAGCGGCGCTCCGCACCGCGGCGGACTGGATCGCCGGAGAGGATCTGCAGGAAATCGACTTCAAGGCGGTCCGCGGACTCGAAGGGATCAAGGAAGCCACCGTCAAGGTCGGCGGTCTCGAACTCAAGGCGGCGGTCTGTTCCGGACTCGGCAACGCGCGCAAGCTTCTGGAGAAGATCAAGCGCGGCGAAGCGAACTATCATGCCATCGAAATCATGGCGTGCCCCGGCGGCTGCCTGAACGGCGGCGGACAGCCCTATCATCACGGCGACACCACCATTCTGGAAAAACGCATGGAGGCGCTCTACCGCGCCGACGCAGGACTGCCGATCCGCAAGTCGCATCAGAACCCCTCGATTCAGAAGCTCTACGAGGAGTTCCTCGGCGAACCGGGCAGTCACTGCGCCCATACGCTGCTTCACACGACCTACATCGACAGGAAGCATCCGAAGAAATAAGCTTCTTTCTTCCATACAAAGAAAAAGCCCCGGAAAACCGGGGCTTTTTTTTATGACTTGAAATCCGTCGATTCCTGGAAATCAGAATTTGTACACCTGCTTTGTTTTGACAGACTCAATCATGGCAAGCGCGATTTTGATGGAGTTGAACGCGTCCTGAATGCCAGGAGCCTCCACCTTCTCTCCGAGCATATTGCGGGCGAAATCAATCATTTCCTGCGTATAGCCGGAAGCGACTTTCACTTCCTCCACGCCGGCGGCCGCATTCTGCGCGGCTCCGACGGGAATTTCCTGCTGCTCGCCGTCCATCGGCTGATAGAGGAGTGTCTCGGCTCCGGTCATATTGAGATACCCTTTTTCCCCGTAGATCTCCATCAGCTCATTGCTGCGGCCGAATCGCTGCCAGGTGCAGAGCATATTGCAGATGACGCCGTTCCGGTAGGTGACAATGCCGCCGACCATGTCGGAAGGCTTCTTCTGCGCCGGATCCAGCAGCATGCCGTCGGCATAAACCCGTTCCGGCTCCCCGAAAAACCAGTTGGTGAGGTCAACATGATGAGCGAGCATATCGACGATCACGCCGCCGGACTTGTCAAAATCTGCGAACCAGTCTCCGTATTCCCGGCGGTACATGCCGAACGAGAGATCCACATTGCAGAAACGGATCTTTCCGAGCACGCCGGAATCAAGCATCTCCTTGAGTTTTCTGGTTTTCGCCATGGCGCGCCGGACGAAACCGACAGCAAAGAGTTTCTCCGATTTTCTGACGAGCTCCAGCATCGCAAGAGAATTCTCCAGATCGCGGCAGAGCGGTTTTTCGCAGAAGATGTGCCTGCCCGCGGCGACGGCGGCCCGGATGCCCTCCTGGTGACAGTAAGTCGGGGAGGCGATGACCACCGCATCCAGATCCGGAATTCCGGCAAGCTCCTCCGCTCCGGAACAGATCACGGCTCCGTATTTTTCATGCATGTCGTTTGCGGCGGATTCCTTCGGATCATAAACGGCGGCGACCTGCGCATCAATTCCCGCCACAGCTTTCAGCTGAGCGATATTTTCCGCATGCACATTTCCGAGACGACCGGCTCCGATAATTCCGAATTTCAGCATTTTCCCTTCTCCGTTCTGGTGTTTTTCAACTTGGTAACGCGTGACACCTTTTATTATAATTCATTCCGGAGGATTGTCAAGACCGGAAAACAGAAATCGAACCATATTTTCGGGAAAGCCGGGATGCAGCCGGAGCACGGCAATGAGACGGGAAGTGGCGGCCGGTAAAATATCCGGTTATTTTTCCGGGAGGAGTTGCAAATTGCGGGAAGGCGGTTATATTATATCCTTCCGGAGGTTCTGCGTTTAAAAATCATTGAACATAAAACGAGGTCTGCAACATGAAAAAGGGTATTCATCCGAACTACGGTCCCGCAACCGTTACCTGCGCCTGCGGAAAGGTCTGGGAAATCAAGTCCACAAGAAAAGAGTACAAAGTCGGCATCTGCGCCGAATGTCATCCGTTCTTCACCGGAAAGCAGAAACTGGTGGACATCGCCGGCCGCGTGGAGAAATTCCGCCGCCGTTATGACAAGAAAGCCTCTGAATAAGAGCTGTTTTCTTTTCAGCAATCCCGTTCTTTCCCTCCGGTGGTGCCGGTATTCCGGCTGTTTGTCTGCCACCATGCGGAAGAACGGTTTTTTTTTTGATTCGTATTTTTTCTGATTCAGATTGGAACACAGGCATGACCCCGGAAGATTTAGCCTTGCAGATGAGCCGGATGAAGGAACGCTTCGCGGAACTTGACGCGCAGCTTGCCGATCCCGGAATTTATGCGCGCCAGTACGAATGCCGCGTGCTCTCCGCGGAACGGCGGCGGCTCGGCGAACTCTTCCGGCTGCATGACGACTGGACGAAGGCTCTGCGCGAACTGCACGAAAACCGGGAACTTCTTCAGACGGAGCAGGACGAATCCTTCCGCAATCTGCTTCTGAACGACATTTCCGAACTGGAGCAAAAGGCTGTTTCCGATGAAAAGGCGCTGACGCTGCTTCTGCTTCCGCCCGATCCCAACGATGCACGCAATACGATCGTGGAAATGCGTCCGGCGGCGGGCGGCGAGGAGGCCGCTCTGTTCACCGCCGAGATGTTTCGGGTCTATATGAAATACGCGGAGCGGCGCAACTGGAAATTCGAGCTTCTTGATCTGAGCGAAACGGAACTCGGAGGCATCAAGGAGGTCATCTTCTCCCTGAGCGGGGACGACGTCTATTCCCGCATGAAGTTTGAAAGCGGCGTGCACCGCGTCCAGCGCGTTCCGGTAACGGAAACGGGAGGACGCATTCATACTTCGACGATCACAGTTTCCGTTCTTCCCGAGGCGGAGGAGATGGACGAACTGGAGATCCGTCCGGAAGACCTGGAAATTTCGACCTTCCGCTCGTCGGGGCCGGGCGGACAGAACGTCAACCGCACGGATTCGGCGGTCCGGATCGTCCACAAGCCCAGCGGAATCACCGTCGCCAGTCAGCAGGAGCGATCCCAGATCCGCAACCGGGAGATCGCGTTCCGCATCCTGAAGTCGAAACTTCTGGAAATCCGGCGCCGGGAGGAAGCGGAAAAACAGGCGGCGTCGAAGCGCTCGCAGATCGGAACCGGCGACAGGAGCGAACGGATCCGCACCTACAATTTTCCCCAGAACCGCGTGACGGACCACCGCTACGGCATATCCGCCCACGACATGCCGTCCCTGATGGAAGGCAATCTGGATCTGGTGATAGAACCGATTCTCGAGGAGGAAAGCCGCAATGCGCTTGACGCCGTGCTGAAAGGAGGGAACGATGCGCCGCATGCCTGAAGATTATGAACTCGAGCGCAAGCCGCTGACCTGGAATTATGCGGTATCCGTATTGAAGACCTTCGTCCATTACTACGGACCGCACAGGCGTCTCTTTTACCTTTCGCTCTTCTGTGCGCTGGCGCAGGCGGCCTGCACAACCGTCATTCCGCTGCTGGTCTATGATGCCTTCAACACCTATCTCCCCGCGCGGAACTACCCGATGATCTGGATGACGGTGGGTTTGCTTGCGCTGCTTTCGATTCTGGTTGCGCTGGGGATGTTTGTCTGCACGAAATACGGTCATGTGCTCGGCGTCCGCATGGAGGCGGACATGCGCAACGACCTGTTCGCGCATCTGCAGCGGCTCTCATTCAAGTATTATGACAAGGCGAAAACGGGGCACCTGATGTCCCGTGTCACAAACGATCTGACGATGATTGCCGAGCTTGCCCACCATGGCCCCGAGGACATGACCTCGGCCATTCTGATGCTGATCGGGGCGCTCGTCGTGATGTTCTGCATCAATCCGCTTCTGACGCTGATCACGCTGATTCCCCTTCCCTTCATCTTTCTGTGGGCGTATTTCTTTCAGGGACGGATGCGCCGGGGATTCCGGGAGGCGCGGCGCGAAGTCGCGGAAATCAACAGTCAGGTGGAAAACTCCATTCAGGGCATCCGCGAAGTGAAGTCGTTCACGAATGAACGGCGCGAGATCATGCGCTTCCGCAGGGTCAACAGCTCCTACCGTCATGTCCGCGAAGGCATCTTCGACGCGATGGCGAAGTTTCATGCCGGCGTAATGTTCTTCATTCAGGGGTATTCGATCTTCTTCATCATCGCAGGCATGATTCTGATGTATTTCGAAAAGGCGAACGTGATCCAGATCATGACTTTCTTCATGTATTCCAAGTCCGTGACCATGCCGGTCATGCGCATTGTGGAGTTTGCCGAGCAGTTCCATCAGGGCGTGACCGCCTATGAACGCTTCTACGAGATCCTGCAGGTAAGTCCGGACATTACGGAAAAACCGGACGCGGCAGTCCCTTCCGCTCCGTTCCGGGGCGATCTGGAGCTGGATCACGTCACGTTCAGCTATGACGGGAAGGAAATTGTTCTGGACGACATCAACATGTCGATCGGGCGGGGAAAGACAATTGCGCTGGTCGGGGAATCCGGCGCGGGCAAGACGACTCTCGCCGCGCTGATCCCGCGCTTCTACGACGTCTGCCGGGGCGCCATCCGGATCGACGGCACGGACATCCGCGATTATTCGCTTCATTTCCTGCGCAGGAGCATCGGAATCGTCCAGCAGACGCCGTTCCTGTTCGATACGACAATCCGGGACAACATTCTGTTCGGACGGCTCGACGCGACGGAGGAGGAGCTGATCGAAGCGGCGAAAAACGCCAATATTTACGACTTCATCATGAGTCTGCCGGCAGGCTTCGACACACCGACCGGCGAACGAGGCGTGCGGCTCTCCGGCGGTCAGAAACAGCGGATCTCCATTGCCCGCGTCTTCCTCAAGAATCCGTCGCTCCTGATCTTCGACGAAGCGACCAGCGCGCTGGACAATCAGTCCGAAGCGCTGGTGCAGGAGTCAATGGAACGCCTCTGCAAGGACCGTACGACGATCATCATCGCACACCGGCTCTCCACCGTCAAGAACGCCGACTACATCTACTGTCTGCGCGGCGGGAAACTTGTGGAGCACGGCACGCACAAGGAACTTCTGGTGCTTGACGGATACTACAAGACGCTGTATACTATGCATACATTCTGAATAATCCGACGATTCAAAGGAGTAGCGACATGAACGCTGGGAAAAAAATTCTGTTCTCGCTGTTGCTTGCATGGTCCGTGCTGGCGCTCTTCGCCGCGGACAAGGCGCTGATCTGGAAAGTCACGAAAACCGGAGAGCCGGGTAAAATCTATCTGGTCGGCTCGATCCATCTCGGACGCGCGGACTGGTATCCGCTGGACGCCGTATATGACAGAGTGCTGAAGGAGTCGCAGGAAATGTATTTCGAAATTTTCGAGCCGGACATGACTGCGCTTGCCATGACGATTTCCACGAAAGGGATGTATCCGCCGGATCAAACGCTCTCCGGAGCAATCGGGAAAACGCAGTTTGCCGAACTGGCCCGTTTTTTTGCCGAGAACGGCAGCAAGACTCCGCCGTTCCTGCTGGAAAAAATGCGCCCGTGGCTGGTCAGCATTGAACTTGCCGGCATTTATGTCCGGAAGGAAAAAACGCTGAAATCCTATTACGGACTGGAAAAGGTCTTCACGGCGCATCGCGGAGAACGGCCCGGACACAGTCTGGAATCCGTCGATTCGCAGATGAGCGCAATGGCTTCAATCCCCGATGATGTCATGATTGCCGCCGTCCTGAAATCCGTACGCAATCCGGAAAAGGCGAAACGCGAGCTTGACGCCACTCTGGAATCCCTTCATTCCGGTGACATTGCCGGACTCGCGGAAATGTGCGGAGAAATCGCCCGGGAAACGCCGCAGATTTACCGGAAACTTTTCATTGAGCGCAATATCGCCATTGCGGAAAAACTCCTTCCGCTTCTGAAAACGGGAAAAGTCTGCTTCGTTCTGGTCGGAGCAGGCCATTTCGCCGGTCAGGACAACATCCGCGAGTTGCTTGTCAAGGCAGGCTGCCAGGTGGTCCAGCTTGAGAAAACCGGCAGAAAAGGTTCGATCAAAGGCGCGCCTCCGGCAAAACAGCCAGTCCCGGCCCTTTCCGTGCCGTAAGTTCCCGGCGATTTCCCGGGAGTCTGCCGCCGGATTTGAAAAAACAGTTTTTTCTGCTATAGTACAGCAAGGCGGATTAACCGCCTGGAAAGGAAAAACAATATGAAACACACAATTCTGCTCTTTGCCGCCTGCGCGCTTGCCGCGTCCGTCAGTCTGTATGCAAATGACAGGGAAAATCTGGCCCGCGGCGCAACAGCGACGGCAAGCTCCTCGCAATCCGGAGAATTCGCTCCGAACAAAGCCATCGACGGTCGGGGCAACACCCGCTGGGCTTCCAACAGAAATGACAACGAATGGTTCATGCTCGATCTGGGCGCGCCGAAAACAGTCGGACAGATCCGCCTTGACTGGGAAGCCGCCGCAGGCAAGGAATATGTCATCCAGTTTTCCAATGACGGAAAAAACTTCACGGACGTCTATCAGGTGACCGACGGCCGCAGAGGAGCCCGCGAATTCATCAATCTCAAGCCGCAGGAAACCCGCTACATCCGCATTCTCGGCAAGAAACGCGCCTCGCAGTTCGGCTACTCGCTCTGGGAAGTCATGGTTTATCCCGCCACGGACAATCTGGTCTTCGGTGCAACCGCGACGGCAAGCTCGACGGATCAGAATCTTCCGCCGGAAAAGGCCATCGACGGCAGGGAAACCACACGCTGGACCTCCAGACGGAATGATAATGAATGGTTCACTGTGGACCTCGGAACAGCAAAGAACATCGGCAGAATCGTGTTGAAATGGGAATACGCCGCAGGCAAGGAATATACCGTCCAGCTCTCCGAAGACGGCAAGAACTTTACGGAAGTCTTCCACAAGAAAGACGGAAAATCCAAAGCCACGGAAAATATTGTCATCACTCCCCGGAATGCCCGTTACATCAAGATCCAGGGCATCAAACGCGCCACACCTTACGGCTATTCGCTCTGGGAAGTGGAAGCATACGCGAAATAATAAACTGCCCCGGTACAACGCACACGCTCGTACCGGGGGGGTTGCCTCCGGCGGCCAGCTTATGCAACTGGACCGCGGCAGGACTGACAATCCTGCATAAATCATAATCTGCAAAGCAAATTATTTCATTACGGAAAAATGCGCCAGCATTTTTCGCGGGGTCAAGGGCCTTCTGGCCCTTGGCGTGCTCCAGCGGCGAAACGCTGGGCGCGCTTCGCGCGAAATCATCTGCCTCCGGCGGCCAGCTTACGCAGCTGGACCGCGGCAGGACTGACAGGAAAGCACGAATCATAATTTGCAAAGCAAATTATTTTATTACAGAAAAAATGATTCCCAGATTCTCCAGGATCTTTTGCAGATAAAAAAAAAGACCGGAGGACGCTTTTGACGTTCTCCGGCCGGAAAGAAATCCCGGCGTCTAACTACTCTCCCGCACTCGAGTGTGCAGTACCATCGTCGTGGAGGTTCTTAACGAT
>CALXSJ010000023.1 GCA_944391115.1 uncultured Victivallales bacterium
CCCCGCCCGGAGCGGTTCAATCCGCTCAGTGACGAGAACTTTTCGCTAAGAAAAGTTCGAGAGCTCCGGGCGTCTCCATCAAGACGGAAAAATGCGCATGCTTTTTTCGTCTCGTTAATACTCATTAATCAATCACGAAAGCTCCGGGCATTTCCCCAGAGGTGATATACTGTACCGGCGGCTCTCGAAGCTTCGCTTCTCGTCCTTTAGCGGGTGGAATCGCCGCCGGAAAGGGAGATTTCGCCTCCGGCGACCAGCTTGCGCAGCTGGACCGCGGCAGGACTGGAAGTCCTGCACGATCACAACAGTGACGAGAACTTTTCCGCTCGAAAAGTTCGAGAGCTCCGGGCGTCCCCATCAAGACGGAAGAATGCGCACGCTTTTTTCGTCTCTTTAATATTCATTAATCACGAGAGCTCCGGACATTTCCCCAGAGGTGATGCACTGTACCGGCGGCTCTCGAAGCTTCGCTTCTCGTCCTTTAGCGGGTGGAACCGCCGCCGGAAAGGGAGATTTCGCCTCCGGCGACCAGCTTACGCAGCTGGACCGCGCAAGGGTCAACGACCCTTGACCTCGAGAAAAATGCAACGCATTTTTCCGTTTTTCGGGCCGGACACTATCCGCCGGCGACCAGCTTACGCAGCCGGATCGCGCAAAGGTCAACGACCCTTGACCCCAAGAAAAATGCAACGCATTTTTCCGTCTCTTAATGAGTCCCGTTTTCCGGAACGTAGATGATCTCTCCCGTTTCCAGCCGGTAGGCAATTCCGACCCGCTCGCCTTTCCCCGAACCGGTCGTCTTCTCCGATTTGAAACGCGAAACCTTGTTATCCTTTTTGATGATGATCTCCATATCCGGCTTCCCCGCATTCTTGACATAAGTGACATCCTGCGAAGTCAGAAATTCAGTCATACGGCTCTGGATGACGAAAGCCACCATCAGCGCAACGGCAAACACCATTGCCGCATCGAAAAGATTGATGAGTCCGCTCAGCGGATCGCAGTCCTCCTCCCCGTCGAACGGTTTATAACGCGGCGTTCTCCCCATGGGACGTCTCCTTTCTCAGATGAATGTCGAGCGCATAGCGGAGTCCGGCAATCTCATCGGCAAACCAGTGTTTTTTCACCGAGTAAAGGAGAAGTCCCACCCCCGCGACGAAAATTCCAACAACCGTCGTGCCAAATGCGATCTGCATATTGTACGCCATCGAAGAAACGTCGCCGGACGCCAGTCCCGCCAGCGCAGGCCCCATCGGAATCAACGTTCCCATCAGTCCGAGCATCGGACCGATCTTCATCATGAACTTTGCACGTTCCAGTTCATGCTCATAACTTTGTGAAAAATCGAAGATCAGCTTTTCACAGTGAATTTCATCCCAGTTCATTTCCGCGAGCGCCCCCAGATGCCGCGCGAAAATCCCCTGCCCCAGAATCGAGGGGTCAATCCGCTGATCGCGCCGCAGCAATTCCATGATCGCCTCGCGCCGTTTCCTGTGCCGAAGGAGCGTCAGCCAGGTCGAGCAGAATCCCCCCAGCTCAATCAGCGCAAAGATCATCGCTGCAAGCAGCAGAACAATGTCGGGAAGCATGAAACTGCCCGACACCCAGTTCAGAATTTCCGTTACGTAACGCATTGCCTCTTCTCATCCTCTTTCTTTTTTATGAAACTTTTTTTCCTTGTATTTACGATAAAAATGAATCGCGGCCCCCGAAAGAAAAATGCATCCCGCAAGAATCATGAGAATGCAGATATCCCGGAGCGGATCCCATTGCGCATCGAGTCCGGCCTGCGAGGAAAAACGTCCCTCCGCCGCCGCAGGCAGAAATACGGCAAGAAGTACAAGAATCCATGTCGCATTCAGCGCCGCTCCGGTCTGCGCCAGAACCCCGCGCCCGGTAAGAAACGGCAGAAGTTCGCATGCCAAAGCGCCTGCCGCGGCAAAACACAGCGCCGTTCCCCACATAATCACATCAAAATCACAGCGGATCAGGGTGTTGAACGCAATGGCCTCTGCATACATCGCGCCCGCCGGCAGCAGGACGGAAGGCAGAAGCGCGGCGTATTTCCAGAAACGATTCGGCCGCCCCAGTTCGCGGTTCTTCAGAAGCGAAAATCCCAGCAGCAGAGCCAGAAGCTCCTGAATGACAATCAGCGCGCAGAAATCCCGCAGGTGCGCAGGATCCGCAAGAAAGGCTCCGATCGACTGAAAGCTCGACGAGGCCAGACGCTCCCGGAAAAAGAAGACCGGAAGAACCGACAGAATCAGAATTCCCCATCGGTAAATGCGCGGCACAAGCGTCAGCTTCAGCATGCTCTGCAGCCATGCGGCAAACAGGATCATTAAAATAAAATATTCCAAATTCCATCTCCGATAAAAATTAGTTTAAACTAATAACAATCGGTAAAAAAAATTGCAGTTTCACCGAATTGAAGGAGCCGCATTCCCGTTCCTCCAAAATAAAGCAGTTCCCGGCCATGCCTCATTCCGGAAGACGGCATAAATATATCTTGGAGATTAGAAAAAGCAAGCAAAATAATTAGAAAAAGCTAATTTTATTGAAAATTTAAAACGCATTTCCGCCGCACTGCCCTGTCCGGCGGCAAGAAGAGATGGTGATTTTCGGGAATCTGGAAAACAGTTTAAAAAAAATGGAGCCAGCTGATGGATTCGAACCTCCGACCGACGGTTTACAAAACCGTTGCTCTACCACTGAGCTAAGCTGGCTGAAAAGATTTTTTAATATGGCACTTTTTTTGAAAAAAGCAAATTCATTTCAGAAAAAATAAATTTTTTCTACCGGAAAACTTTCCGGAATTCCGCATCATGAAAAGAAAAGCGCAGTATGCCGGAAATAAACGGGAGGCCGGAGACCGGCAAGCAGCCCCCGGCCGCCCGCAGCGCGGATCGGAGTTACTCCGCTTTTCTTCCGTAAGTGTTCAGGCAGGAAATCATCTCCTGAACCGCATGCTTGAGCCCGGTGAACAGCGCACGGCAGATGATGCTGTAACCGATATTCAGCTCGTGAAGATGCGGGACCTGCAGCATCATCTGGATGTTCTCATAGTCAATTCCGTGGCCGGCGTTGACCGTCAAACCGAGACTGTGGGCAAACTCCGCCCCTTTGACAAGACGCTCCAGCTCCTTCTTCTGCGCCGCGCCAACCGCGTTGGCAAATGCTCCCGTGTGAAGCTCGATGCAGTCCGCGCCGGACGCTTTCGCCGCTTCGATCTGCGATTCAACCGGATCAATGAAAATGCTGACTGTGATTCCCGCATTCTTCAGCGTCGAAACAGCCTCCGTGAGTCTCGGAAGCGATCCCGCCGCATCCAGTCCTCCTTCTGTGGTAAGCTCTCTGCGCTTCTCGGGAACAAGGCAGCAGTTCGCGGGACGGAGACGGGAGGCGATTCCAACCATCTCGTCCGTGACAGCCATCTCCATATTCAGGCGCCTGACCGTGCGGACCAGACTTTCCATGTCCGCGTCCTGAATATGGCGCCGGTCCTCGCGCAAATGCGCCGTGATGCCGTCCGCTCCCGCCTGCTCACAGACTTTCGCGGCATATTCCGGACTGGGGAACTTTCCGAGCCGGGCCTGTCTCAGGGTTGCGACGTGATCGATATTGACGCCGAGTTTCAATGTTCTTTTCATTTCTGCATCACTCCTGTTTGTGTTTCAGTTCTTCCGCCAGGCGGGAATAGGATTCCGCTTCCGGCGCGGAGAGCCGGTGTTCCAGTGAAAACGGACAGACAAAATAGGGTCCGTAAAACGCATTCAGCGCAAAATATTTGAGCCACGGCACAAGATGCTGCCGCAGCAGGCGGTTTCCGCAGTCCGCATCGTAGCAGAATGTGACCGCGCAAGTCTCAAAACGCAGATTTCCGGCAATCTCCCGGGGATCGAAATTCTTCCTGAGTTCGTGCGGATGAATCTCCAGATGCGCCTTGACCGCGGGATTCATCGATTCCCGGAGAAACGAAGAGAACTCGAGCGCGGAACATCCACCCGAAACCGGAAGGCGGAACGGCAGGAGCAGCGTCTGGCCGTTTTCCCGCAGAACGGGATACAGCTTATGCAGAATTCCCCGGAGAATCTCCCGCTGTTCCGGATCGGCGATGACCGCGCCCGCCGGAAGATCAAGCGTCACAATCCGGAAACCGTGTTTGACGGCAATGGATTTCAGAAGCCTGGCCGACTCCTCCACGAATCCGGCGCGGATCTTCTCCGGCGCGGCGGCAATGCCCCAGGAAAGCGAACGATCCGTCAGGCTGCCGGCGTGAATCACCCGGAAACGCTTTTTCAGCTCCGTCTGCCGATGCTCCGGCAGGGCGTCGAAAAGCTCATGCTGGATTTCCAGCGCCTCGAAATTCCGGCATTCCGCCGTTTCCGGAAGACGCGGCTCCGGCAGATTCGTTTTCGCGGCGGCGAAACCGAAAAGCGCCTTCGAATAGCAGGCGCGCATGTCGATGATGTTTTTAAGTTCGCTCATGATTCCAGAAAGCCCGCTTCACGGAGAAGGTTCATCGTGACGCTGCTTTTTTGCGAAGGGTTCATTCTCCGCAGCATGTTCAGAACATACTTGCCGAGCATGTCGGTTTCCAGGTTCAGAACGTCACCCTTCGCGCATGCCGCAAGATTCGTTTCGCGCCAGGTTGTCGGGATGATGCAGACGGAGAACCAGTCCTCGCCCAGCGCGGCGACTGTCAGGGAGATTCCGTCGATCGCAATGCTCCCTTTGGGCACCATCTGTTCGCGGATTGCAGGAGAAACCGCGACCTTGAGCTCCGTGTCGTCACCGTTTTTCCCGAGAGAAAGCACCGTTCCGGTTCCATCGACATGCCCGCTTACGATATGTCCGCCGAGACGGTCTCCGACGGCAAGCGCGCGTTCCAGATTCACGACGCCGCCCGGCTTGAGGCTTCCCAGATTCGTGCGTCGGAAACTCTCCTCCATCACATGGAATTCCAGGAGATTGCCCCCGAGATCCCGTTCCAGCGTCAGGCAGACGCCGTTGACAGCGATGCTCTCGCCCATCCGCAGGTCCGGAAACGTGCGCGCCGTCCGGACTCTGAGCTTGCCCGCCTTTCCGGAAAGTGTTCTGGAGTGGTAAACTCCCGTCGATTGAATCAATCCGGTAAACATCGTTTCAAATCTCCTGTTTCTTCGGATAACCGCTGAAGACAAAATCCCTTCCGAGTCTGCGAACGGCAGCATGCTCCAATGCCAGGGCTTCGGATATGGAGGCGGGATTTTCTCCTCCGACAGACGGGCGGCTGCCGCGCCCGCCGAGAATTTTCGGCGCGATGTGAAACTCAACCTTGTCCACCGCATCCGCACGAAGCGCCGAAGCGGCAAGCTCCCCGCCGCCCTCAATCAGAAGTGAAGTCACATTTTCAGCGCCGAGCCGGGCGAGAAACTGATCCCAGGCTCCGGGCGTGTCGAGAGAAACGAACTCCCAGCCTTCCGGGGCATCCCGGAAAGAGTCAATATGGTGCGTGACAATGATCCTGCGCGGCGTTTTGAGTACATTCCCATCCGCATCACGCACGGTGAAGCGCGGCGCGTCGATGCGGTATGTCTCCGCTCCCGCCATGACGGCGTCGGCCCAGCGGCGGAGCATCTGCACATGGCGGCGCGCCGGTTCTCCGGTGATCCATTGCGAAGACCCGTTCTGCGCGGCGATCTTCCCGTCCAGGGTTTCCGCAAGTTTCAGCAGCACAAAGGGCCTGCGCGTCGTAATCCATTTGAAAAAGGCCTCGTTCAGAAGGAGACACTCCGCCTCGCAGACGGGACCCGCCGTTTCGACGCCGTGTCCGCGCAGAATGGCGATTCCGCGCCCCGTGTGTTTCGGATTCGGATCGGTGCAGCCGATCACGACCCGGGAAATGCCCGAAGCAAGAATCGCTTCCGTGCAGGGCGGAGTCCGTCCCGTCGTGGAACAGGGTTCCAGCGTAACGTAAAGCGTCGCGCCCCGGAGTTTTTTCCTGCCCGCATCGCGGATGGCATTGACCTCGGCATGCCCTTCTCCGGCACGCACATGCCATCCCTGCCCCAGCAGACGGCCGTTCCTCACGGTGACGGCGCCGACCATGGGATTCGGACTTGTCGTGCCGAGTCCCCGTTTCGCCAGACGAATCGCCAGGCGCATCCATTTGACATCGTCCGGCATCATTTCCTCGTCTGCCTCCTGCTCGGTTCGAGCGTGTAAAGTCCGTAGGTCAACGTCCACGCGTCATCCCTTTTCATTTTCTGGAATTCAAACTTCGCGCCCCATGTATCGGAAAAGACGACCGAGGACTCCCTGTCGTTGTAGCCGATAATCAGACGCATGTGTCCGGGAACGCACCAGATGAGCGGAATCCCCTTGTCGATGAAATCGTGGACATATTTGCTGAACTTTTTATAAGCGCTTTTGTCGTCCATCCGGGTCTTTCTGTAAATTTCCTCTTTCAGCTGTCTCATGGTCTCATCGACAATCAGCATGTTGTTGCGTTCGACAATTTTCAGTTTCGGCGCCTTGTTCTTTCTGGCGACGCTGTTGTATCTGTCGATGAAGCGCCGGAAATCGCGGACGTCCCGAATAAAAGTGTAATGCTCCTCCAGACGGCAGCCGAAACGGTTGGAAATACGCTTCAGGGAGTTGTACATCTCATTGACGTCGGTTCCGAAATTCCGGGTTCCCGCGATCTGGGCGATCGTATGCTGCGTCACATCGTCCGCGCCGTAATATTTCATGACGCGCTCGACCACGGCGGGCACGCAGTAGCCCTTGGCCCCCTGATCGACCATCGGAATGCCGTCAATATAAACGTCGCCATCGGCGTTTCTTTTGACATTTGCAGGCAGTTCCGCAGCGCTTTTCGCGGCTTTGGCGACGACGGCATCCTCCACGTCTCCGTTCTGTTTTTTCTCCAGGGATGCAAGAATATATTCGGCCAAAAAGCTCCCCCGGTTATTGGAACTCCAGCGCAGCTGGCAGACAACGCGCGGCGTGTTCCAGGAACGCATCATGACCGTCGCCTTCGAGCCGAGCCGTTTGCGGCTGTCCTGGGGCTCCACGCCGAATTTCTCCGAGAGTTTCCCGGAAAGTGTCTCGATTTTCGCGTCAAAAGTATCCTCGTCGGTAATCGGATCGGAGTCTCCCCGGTTGTAGACGGCGACATAAATGCGGGAAAGCCGGCCGTCCCTGAAGCGGACAATCGCTTCAGGAATCACTTCGGAAAAAAACGTCACATCCTTGCGCTTCAGAGCCTGATAGCGGGCGGAATCGCGTCTGGAGGAAAGCCACTGAAAGGAGGAACCCGCTTTCAGCACGGAGTTGTTCCGGAGATTCGCAGGGGTCAGCTTTTCAAAAATTGCACCGTCCCCGTCAAAGACGTCCGCCAGATCATACGGCGCGGCATCCGTCGCGAAAAGCGCGAGGGAAAAAGCCAATGCAGCTGTAAAACGCACCATTCTTCCGCCTCCTGTTCTTTGCCGCGGAGATGTTCCGGCGGCATGTTGTTCCAAGCTGTCGCTCCGGCATTTTCACCGTTAGCCGGGCTGTTCGCCGAAGAAAATGGCATCGGCATAATGCTCCGGAGAAAATTCCTGAAGATCATCCGGCGCCTCTCCGAGCCCGGCAAACAGGATCGGGAGCTTGAACTCCTCCTGAATGGCGGCGGCGGCGCCGCCTTTCCCAGTGCCGTCAAGTTTGGTGAGGACCAGCGCGCTGGCTCCGGAGAGCGCGGCGAATTCGCGCGCCTGGGCAATCGCATTGGTGCCGATGCTTGCGTCAATCGTCAGAAGGGTTTCATGCGGCGCGTCGGGTTTCAGCTTCCGGATGATCCGGAGCATTTTCGCCAGTTCGTCCATCAGCGCCTTCTGATTGTGCTGGCGTCCGGCGGTATCGATGATGAGATAGTCGGAGGAGCGTGCGATCGCGGCGGAAACCGCATCGTAGGCGACGGCGGCGGCGTCCGCTCCCTGCCGGGAAGCAACCACCTGCGAATTTGTGCGTTCCCCCCAGAGCCTGAGCTGTTCGACGGCGGCCGCGCGGAACGTGTCGCAGGCGGCAAGCGTCACCTTTTTCCCCTGTTTCGTCAGAAGAAACGCGAGCTTTCCGGCGGTCGTCGTCTTGCCGCTTCCGTTCACGCCGACCATCAGGATCACGGTGAGGGATCCGTCCGGAGCTTGCGCAAGCTTGCGCATTCCCGGCTTCAGCATCGCCACCATATCGTCCCGTGCGACGGCAAGAATATCGTCGGATCCGTTCAGAAGGCCGCGCTGGTAGCGGTCACGGATATCCGCCATGATCTTTTTCGTCGCGCTGACCCCGAAGTCGGCGGAAATGAGTTCGCTTTCCAGTTTTCTGAATGTTTCGTCATCCCATTTGCGCACCTCGGTGAAAATTCCCGCGACGGAACGGGAAAGCGCTGTTGCAGTTTTCTGCAGTCCGCGCTTGAAGCTGTCGAATAAGGCCATCAGTCATTTTCTCCGTTGTTTTTCCGGCCAGGCGGGTCCTTTGCGCCGGGGGGAAGCGAATCTTTGACGCCGTTCAGAATGCCGTTGATGAAGTTGCTGGATTTTTCGGAACTGAAATCCTTGGAAATCTCGATTGCCTCGTCAATGCTGACCAGTGCGGGGATATCCGGACAGAACTCCAGTTCAAAGATCGCGACGCGGATGATGTTGCGGTCCACAACGGGCATCCGGTCGATGTCCCATTTCTTCGAAAAGGACTCGATGATTCCGTCGATCTCCTGTTCATGTTCATAGACGCCCGCGATGATTTTTTCCGCATAGTTGCGCGCCTTGCGGAAAATGCGGTTCGAAGGGAATTCGCCGGATTCCTCCGCCTGAATCCAGAAGTTTTCGAGGGACTCGGAAAAATTTTCGTTTCCGGCGAGGTCGCACTGGAACAGATACTGCATCGCAAGCTCGCGCCCCATCCGTTTGAAGTGGCGCATCGGCGCAATCGGCTCGCCTTTTCTGGCATGTTTCTCCGCCGGGAAGTTTTCTGAATCATTCATGATAGCAGACTCAGGCCTTCTGCGGAATGGTCTTGACCAGGTTCGCCATCTCGATCGCGGTATGCGCCGCATCCGCGCCGCGGTTGCCCGCCTTGGTGCCGCTGCGCTCAATCGCCTGCTCGATGTTTTCCGTCGTGACGACACCGTAGATTGCGGGAATTCCCTTCTCGATCGCAAGCTGGCCGAGAGCTTTGGAGACCTGTCCGTTGATGTAGTCCGCATGGGCCGTGGAGCCCTGAATCACACAGCCGAGGCTGATGACCGCGTCATATTTTCCGGTATCCATGAGCTTCGAAACCATGAACGGGATCTCAAATGCGCCGGGAACCCAGACGATATCGACATTCTCCTTCTCTCCCCCGTGGCGCACGATCGTATCCATCGCGCCGCCGAGAAGCTTGCTCACAAAAAACTCGTTGAACCGCGAACAGACAATCGCGAATTTCAGGCCTTCCGCCTTCAGCATGCCTTCATAAACTGCCATTTTTCCTATTCATCCCATGTTAAACTGAATTGCAATCCGGGTAATATACCTTGTTTTCCCGCCCGTTTCAACCGGAAAAGAAGAAGCGCCGGGCAGGAAAAGAGAAAAAAACGCGGGCTCAAAGTCCCCCGGGGCCGTCAAGCAGATGTCCCATTTTATTTTTCTTGGTCTCCAGATAACGCCGGTCGTGTTCCTGCGGCGGAATGACAATCGGCACGCGCTCGACAATCTTGAGTCCGTATCCGTCGATGCCGACAATTTTCTGCGGATTGTTGGTCAGGAGACGCACTCCTTTGATCCCGAGGTCGATCAGAATCTGCGCGCCGATTCCGTATTCGCGCAGGTCGGCGGGAAAACCGAGACGCTCGTTGGCTTCGACGGTGTCGCAGCCCTGCTCCTGGAGCTTGTAGGCGTGGAGCTTGTTTTCCAGCCCGATGCCGCGCCCTTCCTGCCGCATGTAGACAAGCACGCCGCAGCCTTCCGCGGCAATCATTCTCATTGCGGTATGCAGCTGGTCGCCGCAGTCGCAGCGTTCGGAGCCGAACACGTCGCCGGTCAGACACTCGCTGTGGACGCGGACAAGCACGGACTCTTTTTCCCGGACATCGCCGCAGACCAGCGCCAGATGCGTCGAGTTGTCGTTTTTCGAACGGTAGAGGTGCATCTGGAAATCGCCGTAGCGGGTCGGCAGCTTCACGGATTCCTCGCAGACCACCAGATGTTCCGTGCGGCGGCGGTAGGCGATCAGGTCGGCGATGGAAAGGATCTTCAGACCGTGTTTTTCCTTGAATGCCATCAGGTCGGGCATCCGTGCCATCTCGCCGTTGTCCTTCGTAATCTCGCAGATGACGCCGGCCGGGGTCAGGCCCGCCATCCGCGCGAGATCGACAGCCGCTTCGGTATGTCCGGTGCGCTGAAGCACGCCGCCGGGACGCGCCGCAATCGGGAAGATGTGTCCGGGAATGCCGAAATCCGCGCGGGTGCTTTTCGGATCGATCAAGGTCCTGACCGTGTTTGCGCGGTCGAACGCGCTGATGCCGGTTGTGCCGCTCAGCGCGTCAATGCTCTCCGTGAACGCGGTTTTGAAGTGATCGGTCGAGGGGGGACGCAGAATGCCGAGTTCTTTCGCACGCGCCTCGGTGATCGGCGCGCAGACCAGTCCCCGCGCATGGGTGATCATGAAATTGATGACTTCCGGTGTGACACGGTCCGCCGCACAGACGAGATCGCCTTCGTTTTCGCGGTTTTCGTCATCCGTCACAATGACGAGTTTTCCGTTCCGGACGTCCCGCAGGACATCCTCGACGCTGTCGAATTGAAATTCCATGTTCTCAGCCTCCTTGCTGAATGTTGATTTGCAGGGGCGGAGGGAAGAAGGGGTGAAACCGGGGCATGCGGGAAATCCATCCTGCCGCCGGGGTCGTTTCTTCTCTCATCCAGACTGTACTGTCGGTCATGGAATCGCACCATGTCTGCGGAACCTTCCGGATCCGCTCGCGGACTTTACCGCCGGTAAGGAGTTTCACCTTGCCCTGAAGAAAACTTCGGCGCATAATATAACACGAATCAGTGAATTTGCAAAATATGCCTTCCGCTTTTTTTGCAGAAAAATTGATCTGTCTTCGGCAAAATCAGTCCGGAATTCCTCTGCGATCAGTGGGGATTTCGCCTCCGGAGACCAGCAGCTTACGCAGCCGGAGGGCGGCAGGATTCTCTGGAGGGCCAAAGCGGTTTTGGCGATGCAAAGCATCGCATGATTAACCTATTTTTTTATCAGGAAAAAGAGACTCGGTTTGCAAAGGGGGAAGACTGCCGGACTGGTCCTGTCAGACGTATTCAATCTCCCTTATGATCCGATGGAACGCCGGACTCAAAAAAATGCACGTTTATCTTGTCTTCATATGCAAGTTTCCCCACTTTACGCTCCCAGTTCTCCCGGTCAAAATTGGCAAAACGAAATATCGGAGAAAAGGAAATTTGAACAACCCGGGGAGAGTGATTGGCAAACAAAGAAGAAAGATTCTCCCACTTATCCAGATAGGGGGAAATGAGAAACGGCACTTGCGAACACGTGGGAATGATGCGGTGGACAAGCGTTTCGCCATTATCCAAAGTCAGATGGACATTCACGGCAACCGGCCGAACTGCATATTTCAACAAAAGTCCCGGGAGAGTTTGCCTGATTTCCGCCGTCATCCAGATCAGGCGGGATGACGCAGGAACGGGAATCGGAGAATGGAAGGCGCAGGAAACGGTGGAAAGTTCACGGAGTTCCGGAGGCTGAGGTTTCGTCTTCCTCTTTTTCAGGACTGTATTTTTCAAGGTCTTTCCTGTTGCGAAGACCTGATAATTGTTGAGAATCTGCAAAAGAGACGGGGAATCCAGAGAAGAGGGCAGACGCCCGTCGATTTCCTGATTGCCGCAGAACAGGTAATCAGGCGCATTTTCATAGAGGAAATGTTCCGCATTTTTTTTCAGCAGGGCGGGAGTATAGGCGGAATAGCTTTGAAACACAAAACGCGGAGAATAATCTGCTCCAGACTGAAGCAGCAGAAGAATATCATGGGCAAAGCAGTCTGCATTCATGGAAGACGAAGTCGGGGAAGCCATGAAAAAGGCATTGCGTCCAAGAGCCTTTTTCTGCTGCGTCATGAGTTCCAGATAAAAGAGATGTCCCGTAAATAGAATCAAAAGAAGCAGCAAGGCGGAGATGCACACTTTCCGAAATCTGCGCCAGTTCTTCATCTGAAGGACAAAACAGAGGAATGTCACATACAAGTAAAACTGCATGAAATAGTTAGACATAAAAACCGTGATAAAATCAATGGGAAAATTCTCAAACAGGTAAAATACAAAGGACAGGAGCAACGAGACAGGAAACAGCAGCAGCAAAGCGAAACGGGATCCGCTGTTTAAAAAAGAATAATTGACGGCGCAAAACACTGCTATGACGGAAAATAAACGCATGGCCGCGGAAATATGCGCAGTATCGCAGCGGAGAACAAAATATTTATAGGTCAGGAACAGAATAAAAAACAATGCCCCAGCCAGCATGAGATTCGGGAGAGTCAAACGGCTTTTCCAATTTTTCCAGTTGCCGCCGTTCATTCCCAGAAAAACAATGACAAAAATATAAACAGCAATCAGGAATGAGAAAGGAATCCATAAGACGGAAGTGAAATCACAAAACATTGCATCGTTGTATCCACGGGAAATTTCCATGGAATAATAGAAAAACGACAGGATATTGCCCGGATCCTGCTTTGCCAGGAAATACCAGGAGAAGAAGAACATCAGAACTCCTGCGGGAAAAGCCAGAATCAGCCTTTTCTGACGCCAAAGCATGATATCGGCTAAAATCACGCACAGCAACACTGTTGGAAATGCCATGAATTTCACCTGTACAGCCAGCGCCCCGGCTATGCTGCAATACAGAATTCCGGCATACTTGACATAAAGATTCTTTTCCTCTGCGTATCTCAATATCAGCAGCGGCAGAAGCAGCATGAAGACCTCATAAGTCATACAGAAAACTGTGGAGCAGACAAAGCAAAAGAGACACAGATAATCCGTCAGGGATCGTTTCCGAACGAAAAGAATCCAGAACGGAAACGCAAAAAACAGTGAAGTGAATGATGCAGAAAGCAGACCATCCGGATCAATCGGGAATAAAAGATACCCAAGAGGACCGTAAGTAAATATCACATCCTTTCCAAACTGCAGATTGCTTTCATGTGCCAGGTTCAATATCCGAATCCAGGAGGGATCCAGGCCTGTGCCCAATGAAACGAGCCTGGGCAGATGCATTGCCAGAAATAAAAAGAACAGGAGAAAACTTGCAGTCCTGATCTGATTTTCCTGTGTTTCCTGCTGCTCGCCGGACTGACGATTCCATGAAGCGGGAATAAACGCCGCAAAATACCAGTGCAGGTAATGCGGAAGCCATTTTCTCAACTGGAAATTCGATTTGCCGCAGACACGGTCCGTCCAGGCTGTCGGAACCTCCACGACCTTGAACCCGCTTTTCCACGCCTTGACGACCAGCTCGATTCCAAGCTCGAAGCCGCCGGTGCTTTCGATCGTCATTCTGTCCAGAAAACTTTTCCGGTACAATTTGAAACTGTTGGTCGGATCGTGCACCGGCAAGCCCGCGAGAAAATGCAGCGAAAGTCCGGCGCATCGGGACATCAGGCCTTTCAGAAAAGGCCCCCCTGTCTGCCGGCCGCCCCGCATGTAGCGGGAGGCGCAGACGATATCCGCCTGTTCGGCATCCGCCTTCCCGACCATGTCGTTGATGACTTCCGGCGGATCGGACAAATCCGCCATGGTAACGACAACATATTCCGAATCCGCACATTCAAAACCGCTCCGGATCGCATTGAGGACACCGCGCCCGTAACGGTTGCGGATGCGCCGGACGGCAATTCCCAAATCCTTCTCCGCGGCATCCAGCGCGGGAAGCGTCGTATCCTCATCGAAATCGTAAACAATGGAGATCTGGTAGTCACCCCGTACTTTTTCCCGGATTGCGGCAAGAGCGTTCCGGATATTTTCCCCTTCATTGTAGACAGGAATGAGAATCGTCGTCTTCACGTCTTCAGATTCCTCCGATCCGCACCTGTTCGACGATCCACGGGATCACTTCATCCAGAATCGCGTCAAGCGAAGTTTCCGCCCGGAATCCAAGCAGGCGCTCCGCCTTTTCCACGCTGGGAACGCGTTTCTGAACATCGTAAAGGAAGGGCTTGTCGGACACGTAACGGAACGGCTTTGCGTCTCCGTGAATCCTGCGCCAGATCTGTTCCGCCAGTTCCAGCACGGTCGTTGAAACCGGAGTGGAAAGATTGAAATCCTGATTGACGGCAGCCTCGCTTTCCAGACAGAGGCGAATCCCTCTGGCGAGATCTCCGCCGTAGGTGTAATGGCGGATCTGGCCGCCGCTTCCAAGAATATGAAGCGGATCCTGCCCCTTGACGGTTTTCTGAACCAGATCAGGCACTACATGGCTCATGGCAAGTCTGATGTTTCCGCTGGTGATCTCCCGGTCGCAGAGCGCCCGTTTTTCTCCGGTCCCGACACAGTTGAAGGGACGGATGACCGTATAAGGAAGCTGATACTGCTCCCAGGCGCCCTGCGCGAAATATTCGCATGCCAGCTTCTGGAACCCGTAGGTGGAAAGCGGCGGCGGGCAGCGGTGTTCGTCGCCCTCCCGGCTGGGAAATGCAGTGGCGGATTCATACACCATGCTCGAACTCAGGACGTTGATCTTCCGGAGCTTCGCATGCTGTTTCGCCCAGATTGCCGCATCGAAGGAGGCCGCGATGATCCTCTCGTTCTCCGCCAGCAGATCATAGGCGAATTCATGGAAATAGGAAATGCCGCCGATCATCGCGGCGCTGCACAGCATCTGGTCGCATTCCGCGGCAAGTTCCTTCAGAAGCGGAAGGTTTTTGACATCCCCCTCCGTGAAATGATAATTCGGATGCCCGTCATAGGATTTCTCCACCTTCCCGTATTTGGAGAAATTGTCTATCCCGTACACCACGTGCCCGTGACTGAGCAGCTCCTCCACCAGATATCCGCAGATAAAACCGGCGGATCCTGTCACAAGAATATTCATATTGACTCTCTCCCTTTTTGTTGTTTCTTCCAGATTCCCCAGCAGTCCACAAACGGCACAGCAGGCATGATCTCCTTATATTCATCATGCGGAACACCGAGGATCACGCCCTCCGCCTCTTCCAGAGCCCGAGCCAGAGGCAGCGTCTCCGGAAGATACGGATCGGATTCCAGCACATACGCCATTTCCATTTCCAGAAGCTTTTTCAGCTTGAAGGCAAGCGACTCGCGCGTATCGTCGTTGTTCGCCTTGAACGTCATGCCGAGAATGGCGATCCGTTTGTTGCGGAGCGATCCCCCCATGCGTTTCTTCAGCTGCCTCACCAGGTGTTCGGGCAGTCCTTCATTGACCAGCATGGCGGCATGCCCGAGAAAAAAATTGTTGTTGTAAAATGATGCAAGCTGCATCGTGTCCTTGAAGAGACAGGGGCCGGCGGCAAGGCCGGGACGGGCGAAATCCTTCGCCCGGGGATAGTCACTTGTCATTGCCTGGTAGACATGCTCGAAATCAATCCCGGAATCCTCCGCAATCATGTAAAACTGATTGGCGATGGCGAAATTGAGGTAGCGCCAGGAATTTGTCATCAGCTTGGCAAGTTCCGCCTCCTCCGGAGTGACGCGGATCACCTTCGGGGCCAGCGCGGAAAAGAGCTGCGCGGCCTCCTCTTCGGCTTCCGGCGTCGTCCCGGAAACAATCTGCGGAAGCTTGAAAATTTCCTCGATGCCCTTCCCCTGCAGGATCCGTTCCGGACAGAATGCCAGACGGGTTCCGCGTCCGTTCCGTTCCAGCAGATTGCCGATCAGGCGGATTGTGCCGGGAAACAAGGTGCTGCGCATCACAAGCAGCTGATCGTCGCGAAGCAGCGGAAGATATTCATCCAGAATATGCAGGACATTCCGGACCTTGGGATTCAGGTGCTCATCCACCGGCGTCCCGACAACAAAAATGACGGTATGCGCCGTTTGGACCAGGGCGGGATCCGAGGCCGCGCGGAGAGTCCTTCCGAGATAACGCTCCAGAATCTCCTGAGCGCCGTTTTCCTTGAAAGGCAGCCTCCCGGCATTGATCGTGTTGACAGCCGCCGTGTTCCGGTCCAGAAGGGTCACATCAAAATTCCTTGCGGCGAACGCCAGCCCGAGCGGAATTCCCACATGACCGCATCCGCCGACAATTACAATCCTGTTTGATTTTATATCCATTTGCATTCTGACTTTTCCTTATCATGCCTTCCGTCTGCCGAACAGCCCTACAATTTCGCCGACAGAACGGAACCCCTTGCGTTCCAGATAGGCGTCGATTCCGTCGATCACCTTGAGCGGCGCCAGCGGATCGGCGAAAATCGCCGTTCCCACGGCAACCGCCTTCGCCCCGGCGAGCAGAAACTCCACGGCGTCCTCGCCGGTCATGATGCCGCCCATGCCGATCACAGGAATCCGCACCGCACGCGAGGCCTCGTAGACCATCCGCACGGCAATCGGCTTGAGTGCGGGGCCGGAAAAACCGCCCGTGACATTCGCAATCTTCGGACGGACCGACTCGATATCGATCGCCATCGCCGGAATCGTGTTGATGAGAGAGACCATGTCGCTCCCCGCATCCTCGGCGGCCTTTGCGAAATCCGCGATCTTCGTCACATTCGGACTCAGCTTTGTAATCAGAGGAAGCTTCGTCACGCCGCGGACCGCCGAAACCACCTTTCCCATCATGACGGGATCCGTTCCGAACGCAATCCCCCCCTCTTTCACGTTCGGGCACGACACATTGATCTCCAGCGCGGCGATTCCATCGGACTCCGCGTCAAGACGCGATGCCACTTCGCAGTAATCCCCGATCGTCTTTCCCCAGATGTTGACGATCGTCGTCGCACCGGCTTTGCGGAGATACGGCAGATAGTGACCGTCATGCAGAAACTTGTCGACGCCGGGTCCCTGCAGTCCGATCGCGTTGAGCATCCCCCCCGTCACCTCCGCCACGCGCGGCGTCGGATTGCCGTGAGACGGCCACGGGGCAATCCCCTTCACCACCACGGCGCCGAGTTTGTCCACTGGAAAAAACTCCTCATACTCCGCACCGTAACCAAAAGTTCCGGATGCGGTCATCACGGGATTCTTCAGCTGGATTTTTCCCAGATCGACTCTCAGATCAGCCATAATAAACCTCTTTCGCGTTATAGACGGGTCCTTCCTTGCAGCTTCTCGAATACCGCCAGCGGTCCGGAGAAGCGTCGTCGCGCACCTTCACCACGCATGCGAAACACGCGCCGACGCCGCAGCACATGTGCTGGTCAAGGCTCAGTTCCGCTTCCGCCCCCAGTTCCATCGACCGTTTCCCGAGCGCAAGAAGCATGGGTTCCGGGCCGCAGCCGTAGACGAAACAGCGTTTCCGGTCGGGCGTGAGCGCCTCTTCAAGAAGCTCCGTCACAAACCCCTTGTGTCCGCGCGATCCGTCATTCGTGGCGATTCTCACCTCGAAACCGAGTTTTTCATATTCCTCGACGAGAATCAGGTCCGCATCCGAACGCGCCCCGAGCAGGAGCACGCCTTTTTCCCCGCTGCGCTTTGCCAGAAGATAAGTCGCCGCGGCGCCGTATCCGCCCGCGACGAGAACGGGCCGCACGCCTTCTGCCGGAAGAGTGTAGGGTTTCCCCTGCGGACCGAGGATCGTGCAGGACTCGCCGGGACGCATCTGTGCGAGCGCCTCCGTGCCGTGTCCGACGATCTTATAGACAAGTGTCAGGGTTCCCGCTTCCGCGTCCGCGTCGCTGATGCTGAACGGACGGCGCAGGATGCGGTCGCGCATCGGCGTGATCCTGACGTGGACGAACTGTCCGGGAAGGGCCCGGCCCGCAATGCCGGGAGCGTCGAAGACGATTCTCCGGTAAAGTCCCTTCAGACAGTCGTTTTTCAAAATGGTGCATTCCGAATCCATAATTCCTCCCGGGAAAAGAGCCGGGCGGAGGAACTTTTTTCCTTCTCCCGGCTTTCATTTGCACAACCATGCCTTATATTATAGCCCTGAACTGAAAATACTCAAATGAAAGAGGAAACCTTTTCCGCAGATTTATGAAAGATTTGCCGAACATTGCGCGGGTGCTCCTGAATCTGTCGCTCGACCGGAGTTTCGATTACCGGATTCCGGAACAGCTGCGCGGCAGGATCACGGCGGGCATGCGCGTCATCGTCCCTTTCGGGCGCGGCGACGGAGAACGGCGCGCCTATGTCGTCGCGGTCGGTTCGGATTCCAGGCACGGCGATCTCAAGGAGGTGATTGCAGTCTGCGAGGATCATCCCGCCCTGCCGCAGTCTCTTCTCAAAATCGGCGAATGGATGGCGGACTACTACTGCTGCGCCGGGGAACTGGCGGTACGGACGCTGCTGCCCGGCGCAGTCCGCAGCGGAAAAATCAAGCCGAAAACAAAAGCCTTCTATTTTCTGAACGACATGAGCAGAGCCGCGGACTACATCGCAAAAAACGCCCGGGCCAGAAGCAAATGCGCCGTAATCAGAACCCTGATGCTTCACCCCGGGATCGAATCCGAGGCGCTGGAGAGCGAATCCGGCGCTTCGAAGGCCGTGCTGAAAGAGCTTGTGAAACTGGAGCTGGTCACGACGGAGGACCGCGCCGTCGAACGCAACCCGTTCGCGGGAACGGAGCTGCTCCGGACCGAACCGCTTCCGCCGACCGATGAACAGGCCGCCGCGCTGAAGGTCATTTTCGAACGGATGGAACATCCGAAATCCGCCGCGCCGCATGTCATTCTGCTCCATGGCGTCACGGGAAGCGGCAAGACCGAAGTCTATCTGCAGGCGATCGCGCGCGCCGTGGAACAGGGCCGCGAGGCGATTGTCCTCGTTCCGGAAATCTCCCTGACCCCGCAGACGGTGGAACGCTTCCGCTCGCGTTTCGGGGACATGGTGAGCGTGCTCCACAGCGGGCTGACCGACGGCGAGCGTTACGATGAATGGATGAAGGTGCACCGCGGGAAGGTGAAGATCGCGGTCGGCGCGCGCTCCGCCCTTTTCGCGCCGTTCCGCAATCTCGCGCTGATTATCGTGGACGAGGAGCACGACACCTCCTACAAGCAGTCCGAGGCGCCCCGCTACAATGCGCGGGACGTCGCGGTCATGCGCGGCAAGCTCGAAAACGCCCTTGTGATCCTCGGATCGGCCACGCCGTCGATGGAGTCCTATTACAACGCGCAGACGGGAAAGTACACGCTCTGCCGCCTGACGAAGCGGAGCGACCCCTCCATCCTGATGCCGGAGGTCAAAATCATCGACATGCGTCTTGAGGGAAGCGAAGAGGGAAAACTGCCGTTTCTCTCGAAATTCCTGGTGCAGGCGGTGCGCGAACGCATCGCGCGCGGCGAACAGAGCATCCTTTTTCTGAACCGGCGCGGTTTCGCGCGGCAGATGGCCTGCGACCTCTGCGGCTATGTCGCGATGTGCCCGGACTGTTCCGTGGCATACACCTATCACAGGAAAACGCAGATGCTGACCTGTCATCTGTGCGCCTCGTCGCGGGAGGCGCCCGCCGTCTGCCCGAACTGCGGCTCGGAGCATATCCGCTACTCCGGCGCGGGAACGGAACGGATCGAAAACATCTCGCTGGACTGCTTCAAAGGAGCACGGATCGCCAGGATGGATTCGGACAGCATGACGCGCCCGAGCCTTTACGCAAAGGTCCTGTCGCAGTTCCGGCGCGGGGAGCTTGACATTCTGATCGGGACGCAGATGATCGCCAAGGGACTGCATTTCCCGAATGTGACGCTCGTCGGAATCGTGAACGCGGACATGGGGCTTTTCATGCCCGATTTCCGGGCGGCGGAGCGATCGTTCCAGCTTCTGACGCAGGTGGCGGGGCGCGCCGGACGCGGCGAGGTCAAGGGCGAGGTGCTTGTCCAGACCTGCACGCCGTTCAATCCGCCGCTGCTGTACGCGGCCGGCCACGATTACGAGGGATTCTACCGTGAGGAGATCGCGATCCGCGAAGAGCTGAAGTATCCGCCGTTCGGGCACATGATGATCGTTCATTTCCGCGGGGAGGATCCGGAGGGGATCCTGCGGACCGCAGCGGAACTTATGGAAAAAGTCAGACCGCAGCTCGATCCGGAGACAATTGTCTCCGAACCGGCGCCCGCGCCGATTGAGCGCGTCAAGGGCAAATACCGTTTCATGGCCGCGTTCCGTTCCGGGAAACTCGCGCCCCTTCGACGGGCGCTGCGCCGCGAAATCTATTCCGTCCGCCGCCCGGATGTCGAAATTTACGTGGATGTGGATCCCATCTCCATGCTCTAGGCATATTCTCCCTCACAGAAAGACTCCTGCAAAAACGGAATGACAGATCCCCGCCGGACGACATGACATACGGCATGACATACAGAACGGGAGCTCAGGGCGTCAGGCGGAAGCACAGTTTTGAGTACAAAAAAAATGGAGGCGTGGGTGGGAGTTGAACCCACTACATACGGTTTTGCAAACCGCTCCCTTAGCCGTTCGAGCACCACGCCTCAAAAAAACGCTTTTTGAGAAAGCATGGGGGTAAATATAACCGGCGCTTTTCAAAAAGCAAGCCATTTCCTGGAAAAATCGCTTTTTTTCTTGACATCTCCCTTCCGGCGCTGTAAGCTACTCCATTCAACAAGACTAAAAAAAGGCAAAAAAAATGGACGATATCATTTACTGCTGCGTCATGACGGACCGCTCGGAATTCAAGGACGCCTCTCCGGAACTCCTCTCCGCCCTCGGATACGACTTCAGCTCCTGGAAGGACGAGGAGAGCGGAGAAATCAGGCATACGCTCTATTTTTCCACGGAAAAAGACTCTCTCGACGCAAAACGGATTCTCGAGGAAAAGGACGCCGAATTTCAATCCTTCGGCATCCATTTTACCGCCTTCGCCTGCACGAAGCTGAAAAAGGAGGACTGGGCCGAGGCGTGGAAAATCCACTTCAAACCGCTTGTCATTTCCGAAACGCTGGCAATCGCCCCCTCCTGGGAGCATTTTGAGGCGGCACCGGGACAAATCGTCGTCAAACTGGATCCCGGCATGAGTTTCGGAACCGGACAGCACGCCACGACAAAATCCTGTCTGGCGTCGATCGACCGGCGCATCGCCGAACTGCGCAGCGCCGGAGCCGGGGAAATCGCCATGCTGGACGCGGGCTCCGGATCCGGCATCCTCGCGATCGCCGCGTGCAAGCTCGGATGCACGCGGGTCGACGCGTTCGACATTGATCCGGACACCGTCGGCGTCGCGCGGGAGAATGCGCGGAAAAACGGCATTGCGGACGGAGAACTCTCCCTTGCCGCGGCATCCCTGATGGAATATGAGAGCGGCATCCGCTACGACATCGTCGCGGCGAACATTCTGTCCTCCGCGCTTCTGGCGGGAAAAGAGAAGCTCCTCTCCTTCTGCAAACCCGGAGGGCGCCTGATTCTGGCCGGCATTCTCGAGAAGGAATATGACGGAGTCAAAGCGGCCTTCGAAGCGACGGGGCGCTGCACGGAACTCTTCAGCATTCAGGAAAAGGAGTGGCGCGGCGGCACCTACCTTGTCAAATAGCTCTTTCCATGCGGATTCCCCGGAGGAGCCCCTCCCCGGAATGCGGAAAAGGAACGGCGGCGTTCAATCCCCGCGCCGGTTTTCCGGATTGCGGAGGCGCGCCTTCAGATATTGTCCGGGAGACATCCCGAAGGTGCGCTTGAAAAGCCGGGAAAAATGACTGGCGTCGAAAAATCCCCATTCAAAGGCGGCGGCTTTCACCGTCATGCCTGTTTTCACGATGTCATCCGCCGCGCCTTGCAGACGGTACTGAAGCTCGTAGGAGGCAAACGGACGGTGAAAGACCTGCCGGAACACCGCCCGGAACCGGCTGACGCTCAAGTCACATGCGCGCGCGGCGTCTGCCGCATCGGTCACTCCCTTCCCGGCATTAATCATTTGAAGCGCAGGCCGCAGACGCATATAGTCCGCCTGCGCCTCATCGGGAATGTCCCCACCGTCAAGGCCCCCGGTGATTTCGAATAAAAAATTCACGATCGCCTGCCATCCGCGCAGGAGATTCCCATCCGCGCCGCAGAGTTTTCCTCCCAGCTCGTCGGAATAACGCATCAGTCCCTTTTCCCGCAGCAGATTGTGCCTCGCATCCGGCGGCAGCATGAGAAGCGCGGTGAGTTTCCTTCCGTCGGCAAGCAGGAACTTCATGGCGTCATCCAGATTCATGGCGATCATGCAGATGCGGGCGCCGGAATCGCTCCGCCGCAGACGGTGCGGCTCCCAGGGGGCGGTCAGCATGCATTCGCCACAATTGCACAGATACGGATAACTCCGGATATCGCAGAAAAAGGCTCCCTCCAGAGCGATGTTGATATGAATCGATCTGTGAAAACCGAAATCCATGTCGCTGCTGTATGCGGGCCGAACATTCTGGAAATGCACGACAAAGGGCTTTTCCGGGGAAAGCTCCCAGTCGAAATAAGTCGGCTTCATCTCTTCTCACGCAATCAAAAAATACATCTTTTTATTCAGAATATACCATTGAATCCCTCTTGAATCAAATAGAAAATACATTATAATCTATAAAAAAATCATAAGAGGAAATGCAGGATGTCTACAGAGGAAGAAATTCGCGTCTCCCATTTTGCGGCATGGAACGTCGTTCCGGACTGTCTGATCGAAAATTTCATGGCGGAACTGGCGGCGGCCGGAGCAAAACATATTACGCTCATGAGCCGGCAGCTCGCAAGAATGCTTGCCGAACCGGAATATGCCGCCGAACTGCGGAGAGTCCTGGAAAAACTCGGGCTCCGCATGCGGGACGCCCACGGACTGGCGGGACCGCTGTATGATCTGGACATCCCGGAACGTCATGCGGAACTGATTGACGAGCACCGCCGCGCGCTCGGATTCTGCGCGGAATTCGGCATCCGCACCTACACCGTTCATGTCGGTGCGGCGCCCTGGTGCAGACGGCCGGATCCCCGCGATCTGGAGGAACTCCGCTCGAATGCGCTGGACACGCTCGAACAGATCCTCCCGGAAGCGGAAAACCTCGGCATCATTCTTGCCGTTGAAAACTCCTTTGAACCGGTCAACACTCCGGAAGAAGTGCTGTTTTACATCCGGCGCTTCGAATCGCCGTTTCTCCGCTGCTGCTATGACGCCGGACACGCGAACATCATGGATGCGCATCGCAAGAATCCGGCAAAATACAAGGAGACCTTCCATCATATCGTATGGCGGGACAATCTGGTTCTGGAGGAGGACGCGCTCGGAAAACTGGCACCTTATGTCGTCACATGCCACCTGCACGACAACTGCGGCTACACGGATGACCACGTCCTTCCCGGCACGGAAAGAGGAACGATCGACTGGAAACGCCTGATGGAGCGGCTCCGCGCCTGCCCGAATCTGGAAAGTTTTCAGAACGAGTCGAATTTCGCCGTGCAGCACGTTACCGCCGGGGAGGTCTGCCGGATTTTTGAAAACATAACAGGAAAGCTCTGAAAACGATCCGTTCCAGTGTCAGGAAAGCCAGGAACAGATCCGGAAGATTACGGTGAACGAATGCGAAAACAGAGGAAGCGCAAGGCCTTGCCGGTCGGCTGCTGCGGAAGGAGGCGCAGCTGTGCGGGAATGTTCCGGACTCCTCCGGGCAGAACGGAAATCCCCGTGTTCGTTGACCTCGATCAGGAAAAAACCGGGAGCATTGCGGATCTCCTCCCCGCGCAGCTGCCGGTCATTTCAAATCACCACGGCGGTCTTCCTCTCTGCGGCTCCGCGCTTCAGGCGCCACCCCGGCATCTGCATGGTTCCGCGACAGGCGTCTGCCTTATGATAAGCGGAGAAAAGAAAAAAAACACCGGAAGGCGGAGCTCCATTCCTTTTCGGACTGCGTCGAAAACAGTTCCGCCCCCCCCGAGAACGGACCGGAAGAAATTCTCCGGGGACTCCGCGTCATCTGGGCGCTTTATGATGCGGAGGAAAAAGGGACTCTGGCCGATCTGCGCGGAATATGAAAGAAAAGACTGGAAAAGAAAAACTTGCCACGGGAGATTCAAAATGCGAAAACCGGAAGAAAAAAGAATCCGCAGTACAAAAAATGACAATGCGCAGCATGCGCACACCTGTAATCTTTTCACCCTGGTGGAGCTCCTCGTAGTGATTGCGATCATCGCAATTCTGGCCTCAATGCTGCTTCCCGCTCTCGGGCGGGCGCGGGACATGGCGCGCGGAATCTCCTGCATCAACAACCTGAAACAGATCGGAACGGCCTTCTCGTTTTATCTTGCCGACAACAAGGAATTCTATCCGAGCGGCGTCTCGGCGCAGAAGAACTATATGGGCTGGTCGTGGTACAAGGTGTTTGTCATGCATGGCAAATACATTACATGGAAATCCATGTTCGACTCCGCAATGACCTATGAGGAAGGCAAAGAACCTTATGAACGTCCGAATGATGCGCCATGGGGAGAGAGTTATCTTCCTTACGGATACAATTACACGGTTTTCGGTTCAAGCAAGGCCAATGGAATCCTCGACGAGGAAGGAAGGAGCGCCAAACTTTCTGAAATTGCATACAGTTCAAAAGCCTATCTCGTCATGGATACGAAAACATACGACCTGCAGACGGGAAATACCTTTGTGCAGACCCGCGACAACACCACGGCCATTCCCGACGCATTCCGCCACAAAGGACACGTTTCGATCGTCTACGCCGACGGCTCCGCAGGGAAGAAGAAAGCGGCAAATCCCTATCAGCCTTATGAAGTCAACAGCCTGAACTATTTCAATTACGGCAATCCCGGACACCGGGCGGTCTGCTGGGACGGCGGACGTTTCGGCGGAACTCCCGTTTTCTGAACAACCTGCAAAAATAAGGAACAAATATGAAAAAAACACTCGCAGCCGGGTTTCTGCTTTTCGCCTTAAGCCCTGCTTATTCGGTTCCGGAGGCGGACACGGCGGAACGTCTTGCCGCGGAAGGCGGATTCGTCAAAAATTCCAGAAAAGAGTCCGCCCTCCCGAACTTTGTCTATGAACTGACCGCTCCGCGCCCGGGCAGACCCTTCTCCGGCTATTTCCTCGCAAAATATCCGCTGCGGCTGAGAATCACCCGCATGGACGGGAAAGTGGAGCAGATCACAGTGGCGGCCAAGCCGCAGAAGAACTCCCGTCCGGCAAACAAAAAACTCAATCTTCCGAAACGCACCGTCACGGTGCCGGACTCCTGTCTCGTATTCGAGGGAATTCCGCTGAAACGCCTCTATACGCGCCCGAATCTCGCGATGCTCGGCGATGAAACCCTGCGCAGACTCAAGGTCACGGATCTTCCCCCGGCCTCCTCCACGGTCTTTCATCTGCGCATCTCGACGGACGAGGAAGGCAACAGAGTCTACGTGAACGGCTCCTACGCCGGACGGCTTCCGGGAAAAAGCGGCATCGCCGGGATGCAGATGGTCATCCGCTCCGTCGAAGAGGGGCTGGACCTTTCCGGAACGGAAAAGGACACGCCCGGCTTTGAAGCGATCAATCTGGATCTGCGCTCCCGCGGCGAGATTCCGGCAGCGCTCCGCCTTGACGCGGATATGAAAAACGCCGCCGTTCCGCTCCGCACGAATGTCTCCCGGGCGCTTGATCTGCGCAGGGCGGACGGGGAAAAGGAGTCCCTGGATCTCGCACGTTCGGCGTTCGACGGACTCCCATCCTCCTATCTCTTCAGCGTCCCGGCGCGCCAGTATTCCCGCGCCTATGTGCTCTGCTCCCCGATTCCCGGCAGCGGGGAAACACCCGCCTTCCGCCTGGTCATGACCCGCTACGCGCCCTACGGACGCGCGAAGCTGGCCATGCCGTCCGCGGAAGTCGATCTTTCCCGTCCCTCAACGCTCATCCGCCGATGCGGAAGCGCCGAGCTCCAGCTGGAGAACGGGAAAAAAAGCGCCGTTCCCGTGTATCTCGTCGAAATCCCGCTGGATCACGGAGCCATCCAGGACATCATCCATGACGATCCGCAGGCGGTCCTGCCGTTCCGCGACTATCTCGACATCGACCTGCGGAAATCAGGGAAACGCTCCCCGGTCGCGGTATACGCCGTGACGCTGGAGGAAACCCCGGTCCGCACGCTTGTCGGCCAGGCGGAAAAAGGCAATATCTTTTATAATACCCGGAAGGCCGTCATTCCCCTGACGCTGACTGCGCACAAAGCGGGAAAGTACGATCTCTCATGGCGTTTCTACGATACGGAAAAGAAAGAGGCCTCCTCCGGCAGGAAAAGCCTTGCGCTGCGGAAAGGGGAAACCCGGACCGTTTCCGTCCCCGCGGGCGTAGCGACGCCCGGCTGGTTCGGCGCGGAGATCGCACTTTCCGAAGGGGGAAAACCCTTCTCCTGCCATCAGAGCGCCGTTGTGATCCTCCCCCCCGACACACGGCAGGCGAAAGGAACGGACTCGCCCTATTCCACTTGGTTTTTCGGAATCGCGCACTACCTCCCCGCAGACGCGGAGATATTCGGTCCGATTCTTCAAAAGATGGGAATCCGTTCCATCGGATGCTCGATGGAACTGCCCGAAACGGACTGGGAAAAATGGGGGATTTCCCTCAGCCAGTTCCGGGACATCCGGAAGGACATCTATACGGATGCGCGGATTCTTTCCGACGATCCGGAAATCTGGCGAAAAATGGAAAGCGACCTCAAACGGGGAATTGCGCAATACGTGAAACGCTTTCCCCGATGCAGACGGATCCTGCTCTTCCATGAAAGTTTTCCGGGCAATTACGAGCCCTATCCCCGCCGTGTGCTGGGCGGAGAACCGCGCAAATTCGATGAAAAGCGCGAGAAACTGGAACGCGCCCGGATCAGGGCCGCCACGGAATTCTGCAAAATCGTCCGCCGCGACTTCCCGCAACTCAAAATCGTCTTCGGCAACTCCTGCTGGGCGCAGGAAATGATCGAGTCCTTCGCCGCGCGCGGATTCGATCCGGCGCTGGTCGACTACATCGGAAGCGAAGCGGTCGGTTCATGGCTGGCTCCGCCGGAATCGTTCAGCACATGGAATCCCCCCGGCAGCGCCTGGATCCTGCGCGAAACGGCGCGCCTCAACGGATTCGACAAACCCGTGACCGCCACCTTTGAATGGTCCTGCCGCTCCTCGAATCTCAACGAGCTCGGCCCGGATGATCCGCACGGGCAGATGCTGCGTCAGGCGCAGTGGATGATCCGGGATGCGATGACGGCGCACGCCTACGGTTTTGAAAATATTCCTCTCGGCGGAATCACCGACACAGGAACGCCTTACAACAACGGAAGAACCTACGGCGCACTCGGTTTCCTGACGCGGAAGCTGGATCCGAAACCTCTCTGCGCCGCCATCGCCACCGTGACACGGGTCCTTGACAAGGTGCGCTTCACCCGTGCCGTTCAGGGGCCGCCGGACGTTTATCTTTTCGAATTCCGGCGCGCGGACGGACGGAACATTTATGCGCTCTGGACCGGAAAAGGAACGGCGAAGTGCGCGATCTCCGTGAAAGGGAAAGAGGATAAAACCGCATCGGAGGATCTCTTCGGACGGGCAGACAGCTTCCCCGTGAAACAGGGCGTTCTGGAAGTGGAAGCGACGGAAAGCGTCCGCTACTTCATCAGCGGAAACACGTTTGAATCCTTCCGGACGCTTTCGCGCTCCTTCGATACGCTCTCCGAACCGGAAAAACCGCTTGCGGCCGCCGCAGTCGGGGCGGAGATGCTTGTCCAGGACCAGAATCCGGACAAGCGCATCGACGGAAATCCGCTGAGCGACCGCTATTTCCAGGCGCTTCACCGCGTTCCCGTTTCGCTCTCCGACGTCAGCGATCCGGAAAAGGGCAAATGCGTCTCCGTCCGCTTCGATCTCTCCGGACTTCCGCGCGACTCCTGGAATCACGGCGGCTACGCCATGCTCCGCTTCAAGACCCCTCTGGAAATCCCCCCTGACGCGGACGGAATCGGCATGTGGGTGAAAGGCAACGCCAGTCTCGGACGCCTCGCATGGGAAATCATGGATTCCAACGGACGGACCTTCCTCTCCAACGGTTCTCCGCGCGACGGCGGAACCGGTCTGCTTCAGGCCTATGAAAACGAGTTCGACTTCACCTCGTGGCGTTTTCTCCATATGGCTCTTTCGCCGTCTCTCGCAAAACCGCGGGACTGGTTCTCATACCAGTGGCACAGCGCGGAAAAGGCGAAGATGGGAACCCCGCGGAAACTGACGGGCATCCTGGTTTCGTCTTCACAGAAACTGCCGCATATTTTCGAGTTTCTGCCGGTCCGGAATCAGGAAATACGCTTCATGAAGATCCTGTTTTTCCGCGCCACCGGAGCCATCCGGGGAACCGCGTCGAACGCCGGGCAGTCAGGCAAAAACATGAACGGACCGGAGGCAGCCGGAGATCCCGGCCTGATTGAAAACGGCGGGTTCGAGATTCTTGTCCCCCCCTCCCCGAAACAGATTCCGGAAAGATGGCGTCTCTCCGGTGCGGAATTTCCCGCGCACTGGGAGCTTCATCCCACGGCAGGCAAAAACATTACGGGCACGGCTTCCGTGGAGCGGAAGACGCCCTTCTCCGGAAAAAACAGTTTCCGGATCGAAGGCACGTATGTCGGATTCCGCCAGAACCTGAAGCAGTCCGGCCCGGAGACCGCGAAACTCCGCGTCTCGCTGCGTGCGCGCGGAACGGGACTGCTCAGCGTGTCCATCCTCTACCGCGGAGGGAAATCCGCGCCGCTGCGCTTCCGCCCGAAATCCGGGCAGTGGCAGGAGTTCTCCGGCATGATCGCAACACCGGAAAACGCGGAGAAAAAGGTCCTTTTCATCCAGCAGGGCGCATCGAAGGGATACCTCGAAATTGATGACGTCCGTGTGGAAATGCCCTGAAAGCTTCCCCCGACTCAGTCTGACGCTCCGGCGGCGCGCATTTCGCGCCCCGGAGTTTTTTTCCGCCATGCGCGGTATCCGGGATTTCGCCTCCGGCGGCCGGCTTGCGCAGCCGGAGCGCACCAGGACTCAATGCAGAACACGAATCATAATTTGCAAAGCAAATTATTTTTTTTATTACGGAAAAATGCGCAAGCATTTTTCGCGGGGTCAAGGGCCTCTCGGCCCTTGGCATGATCCAGCGGCGAAACGTTGAGCGTGCGAAGCACGAAATCCCCCGCCTCCGGCGGCCGGCTTGCGCAGCTGGACCGCACCAGGACTCAATGGAGAGCACGAGGCAATTTCTGGCAATGCAGAGCATCGCGATATTAACCTGATTTTTTTTGAATAAAGCAAAATGAAATTGAAAAAAAACGGAAACGGAGTTATATTTCGCGTCTGCATGTACGGAATTCAGTTTTTTCATGACATAACAAAGGAAGAATCATGGCTATCATCAATGCGGAAGGCGATCTGATGGACAAGATCGTCACCTTGTGCAAACGGCGCGGCTTCGTGTTTCAGAGTTCGGAAATCTACGGCGGATACAACGGCTTCTGGGATTACGGCCCCTACGGCGTCGCAATGAAAAAGGCGATCGAACAGCTCTGGTGGAACGAAATGGTCGAAAAGCGCGAGAACGTCGTCGGCCTTGACTCCACGATCATCTGCCATCCGAAAGTCTGGAAAGCCTCCGGACACATCGACCGTTTCGGCGACATCATGACCGACTGCAAGGACTGCAAAACCCGTTTCCGCGTCGATCAGATGCCCGATCCGACCCGCTGCTCGAACTGCGGCTCGAAAAATCTGACGCCTCCGCGGGAATTCAATCTGATGATGAAAACCTACGTCGGGCCGGTCTTCGACGAGGAGCACGTCGCCTATCTCCGCGCGGAAACCTGCCAGCCGATCTTCGTCGACTTCCATCTGGTGCGCATCGCCACAAGAAAACAGCTGCCCTTCGGCATCGCCCAGATCGGCAAGTCCTTCCGCAACGAGATCACGCCCCGGAACTTCACCTTCCGCTCCCGCGAATTCTCCCAGATGGAAATGGAGTTCTTCTGCAGCGACGAGGAGTCCATGGAATGGTTCCGCTACTGGCGCGCGGAGCGGATGAACTACTATACGAAGTATCTCGGCTTCCGCGAGGACGAGCTTCAGTATCACGACCACGACAAGCTCGCGCACTATGCAAAGGCGGCCGTCGACATCGAATTCAAATTCCCGTTCGGATGGGGGGAACTCGAAGGCATCCACCACCGCGGCACCTGGGATCTCTCGCGCCATCAGGAATTCTCTCAGGAAAATCTCGAATATCTCGATATGCGGACCAACAAAAAGTATCTGCCGACCTGTGTGGAAACCTCCGTCGGGCTTGACCGCACCTTCCTGGCCGTTCTCTCCCACGCCTACGACGAGGACAAGGCGCCGACGCAGAAAGAGGGCATGGAGGAGGACGTCCGCATCGTTCTCCACATCACTCCCAGAATCGCGCCGGTCCAGGTCGCAGTCATGCCGCTTTCCAAGAAGCTCAACGAACAGGCGGAGGCTCTCCAGAAAGACATCTGCCGCTTCTACCGCTCGGAACTCGATGTGACCGGAAACATCGGAAAACGCTACCGCCGTCAGGACGAAATCGGGACACCCTTCTGCCTGACCTACGACTTCGAGTCCGCCTCCGACAATTCCGTCACGGTCCGCGACCGCGACACCATGGCGCAGGAACGGGTCGGAATCAGCCAGCTCCGAAGTTATCTCGACAAAAAAATCTACGGAGAATAATCCCGGCAAAGAAGGACGGAGCCGGCGGAAACCGCCCCCGTTCCGGATAAAAAAAAGCCGCGGGAACGCAAAATGCGCCCCGCGGCTTTTTTCACTTTCACTTTCTTATTTCGCTTCAAAGGAGAAGACTTTCTTCGCGCCCTCTCCATAGACGCCGTCAATCACCAGACGGAGTTTCGAAGCCTTTCCGGGAAGATCCAGCAGAATGAAACGCTGGTAGTTGTTCGTCTCCCGGTAAATCTCCCTGCCGTCGGCTTCAATGTGAAACGCCTTGACGAGCGTTTCCGGCGGAGCGTATTTCGCGCCTTCGGCAAAGTAGTTCGCAACCATGTTGTGAGGAGCGCGCTTCAGATCGCTGTCGAAGACAATGCGGATTTCACGGAAGAAAGCCTCTCGGCCGAAATCGTATTCCACGCTGTCGCCGACGCATCCGGACCACGCGTTGACTTCGCCGTCGATGTCGCGGTCCGTTCCGCTGCGGAGCGGTTCGGGATCGCCGGAGGATGCCGACAGTTTCGCCGCCGTGCAAAGGGCGCTGACCGGACGCTTGAATCCGGGCAGGTAGCAGTCGTCGTTCATGAGCATCGCCTGAATGTCGCGGATGCTTGTCTTCGCGGCTTCGCGCGGCGTGGTCTTCGCCCGGGCGGCGAAAAAGACGAGCGCGCCGACGGCCTGCCCGAGAATGGCGCAGGTCGCCATGACCCGCGACGAGCTCAGCGCCGTATGGCTCGCGCTGATGTTGCGTCCGGCGAACATCAGATTGTCGACATTGACCGAATAGATCGAACGGATCGGAATCCCGTAGGGCTGCTTCGGCTGAATGTGCGTATTCGGGGGGCCGAAATACCGGAATCCGCCCGGATGATGGTCGTCGATCGGCCAGCCGCCGTAGGCGATTGCGTCGTCGAACTTTCCGCCGGAGAGAACGTCGTTTTCATTGATGATGTAATCGCCGACATAGCGGCGGCTTTCGCGTTTTCCGGGCAGGAATCCGACCCAGTCCAGCACCCAGTTGTCCGCGCCGTGGTCGCCATGGTTCTTGATGTGGTCCCAGAGGCCGAACGCCGCCTTGAGAAGTTCATCGCGGACCTCTTCGGTATCACCGATGGAGTCCTGATCTCCGCCAAGCTCGAGCCACCAGAAGTTCTGCCATTTGGTGAAGGTGTGCTCCCGGGCGGGGAAGGAAGTGTCGTCCGGATAGTATTTCGCCCATTTCGGCGGGATGAACTTTTTCGGGGAATCGGTTTCCCGAGCCTGCAGCAGACAGCTCATTCCCATGGTCTGCCGGTCTCCCTGCTCATGGGCGAGGGATTCGTTGAATTCGCTTCTGGGTTCGCGCCCGAGACGGAATTCGGCTCCGGTCAGCGGAGCGAGAATGCTGTCTCCCGAGCAGTCCGCGAAGTATACGGCCTCGACTTCGTGAAAGGTCTGCGTGGTCATCTGCCAGCCGGTGACGGATTTGATCTTGTTTCCGTCCATCGCGGCGTCCTGGCAGGAACAGTTGAGGATGCAGGTCAGATTGTCCTGGAATTTCACCTTTTCATAAAGGATGCTGTCCCAGACGGAAAAATTCGGATAGGTGTTGCGGTAGAGATTCTCCAGCCGGAACTCCTCGACAAGCCCGGTTTCCAGACAGCCGGTCGCACCGCAGACCCACATGCGGATTTCGCTGGAAGCGTTGCCTCCGAGCACGGGCCGTTCATGCATGAGAACCGTTTTCACTCCATGACGCGCAGCCTGAATCGCCGCGCACATTCCAGCCAGACCACCGCCGATCACGCAGAACTCGGCCTGATGCTTGATTGTTTTCATATCTCCTCCTCGCGTTGATTGAGATGATTTTTCCGCTGAAGCCTATTTTGCAATTTGAAGCGCATACTCTTTCAGACGTTCCGCCAGTTCCGGAATCTCCCCGAGCGTCTGCATGCCGGAAACCGCCAGACCGGCATACGCCGGCGTTCCGACCGTCACGGCCAGCGTGTAATGGTCGGGATACCGGACAAGAGCATACCCGTTTTTCCGTGTTTCCCGGAGCTGTCCGGCAAGCTCCGGCGTCAGGCCGGGAATCTCGTCGAAATCCCGCTCCGCCATCAGAACATGTCCGATGCTGGAAGACTGCCAGTCGTAAAGAAACGCCGGACTCAGTCCGCTTCCCATCCCGGCGGAGCCGCTGCGGTGAAACAGATAGCAGACTTTCTCCCGCCAGAGCACGCCGAACGCAACGGTCGGCACCAGGGAGCTCAGAGATTCCAGATACGGATAGGCGTTCCTGAGCAGTCCGGAGGATGCCATGCTCTCCACCGCAAGCACATGCAGCGCAGGTCCGGGCGCATATTTCCGGGACGAGGTGCGGTAGGCATATCCGAGATAGGCAAAAGTCTTCAGAAGACGGTTCACGCGGACCGGGCTCATTCCGAGTTTCCGGGCAAGCACAAGTCCGGCGACGGGCTCCTTATGGGCGGCAAGCTCTTCCAGAAGCCTCATCCCGTCAATCAGACCATCCACTTTTTGCGCTGGCAGTTGATTCATAATATTACTATTATAGCAATTTATCGAAATAAATCAAGCCTTCCGGAGAAAAAAAAATGAAAAAAACGGCATTCCGCGGAGCATGCCGGACGGACGTGGCAAGAAGTGGAGGATCTATTTTCCGATGCAGAAGCGGGAAAAAATCTCATCCAGCATATCGGGATTCGCCTCTTCGCCGGTCACAGCCCCCAGGGAGGAGAGTGCGGAGTGAAGGCAGGAGGCCGCAAGCTCCCAGAATTCCCCGGTGATTTCAAGAGAGGCCTGCTTCAGGTCCGCGCGGGCCGATTCCAGCAGCTCCGCATGACGCGCGGAGACCTCGCACTCGCTGTCGGAGCTTCCGCTCCTGTCCCATACGAGATTCTCAAACACATCCAGCAGTCCGTCGATCCCCTCCCCGGTCAGGGCGGAAATGCGCGCGGAAGGCACTGCAGCATCCGGCAGCTTTTCCGGAGCGGGATTCAGATCCAGTTTGTTCCAGACGGCGATCAGATTCGCCGGGCCGGAAAGCTGGGATTTCATGTCGTTCAGGGCGGCTTCCGCCTCGGATGCAGAGGAAGCGTCCATCACCCAGAAGATCAGTTCCGCCGAACGCATGCTGTCGCGGCTCCGCGCAATGCCCATAACCTCGATCGGATCGTCGGAAGCCTCCCGCAGTCCGGCGGTGTCAGTCAGGTGCACGGGGATGCCTCGGAACGAAGCGTATTCCTCCAGCGTGTCGCGAGTCGTTCCCGGCATCGGCGTGACGATCGCGCGGTCATACCCGAGCAGTGCGTTCAGAAGACTGGACTTTCCCGAATTCGGGCGTCCGGCGATCACGACGCGCACGCCGTCGCGGAGAAGCGCGCCGTTTCCGCGCGTCCGGATCATCCGCTCTAGAAGATTCATGCACTCTTCCACCGCCGCATTCAAGGCGGCGGGCGGAAGCCAGTCAAGATCCTCCTCCGGGAAATCGAGACGGGATTCAATCTCGGCCAAGACATGCAGAAGCTTCTCTCTCGCGGAACGAACCCTGGCTCCAATCAAGCCGGACATCTGCCGCTCCGCGAGGCGCGCGGCCGATTCGGATTTTGCATAAATCAGATCCGCAATAGCCTCCGCCTGCGTCAGATCCATTCTGCCGTTGAGGAATGCGCGGCGCGTGAATTCCCCGGGTTCCGCCGGCCGGACACCGGATGCGAAAACGGCGGCAAGCAGACGTTTCGGCGCAAATGTCCCCCCGTGACATTGCAGCTCGACGACATCCTCGCCGGTATAACTTCTGGGGCCCTTCATATAGACCGCCAGGCACGGCTCGCCGCAGTCAGACTCCGACTGCGCGCAGACTTTCCCGAGATGCATGACACGGTCCGTCCGCTCCGAAAGAGGCTGCCTGCCGCGCCAGACCGCGGAGGCGGCGCGGAGGGCGCCGGGACCTGAAATGCGGATGATGGCCAGCGCCCCCCCGGGAGCGGTGCAAAGCGCGGCGATTGTATCATTCTGACATGATGCGACAGACTGGAGATTCTGCATGATTTCCTGCCATTATTTTTTCTGAACAACTTGATTTCCTGTAAAATATGAGTATATATAATATCATTATTGTTAAATTTCAAAAATCTTTTTACGGCTGGGAGGTGTTTTTTTATTATGGCTCTGGAAAAGATTATGATGAAGGATCTGCCGCAGGCCTACCGCACGGCGTTCACCCGCGCACAGGAAGTGATCCGGAACGGCAGCTATGAGTATGGCGTGGAACTGCTGAAAGACATTCTGAAAGCCCGTCCCGGATTCTGGGAGGCGCGCGAGGCAATCCGCGACGCACAGCGGGAAAAGACGGAACACCTCGGCGGATTCGGAAAATTCCTGGCCGGATTCGCGATGAACAAATTCCTCATCAAGGGAAAGGCTCTCCTGAAAAAAAGTCCCCTGGAAGCCCTGCAGTGCGCGGAAGAGGCGCTCTCGAAGCTTTACAGCATCCCGGGACTGAAACTCGCGGCGGACGCCGCGCTGGAACTGGAGGCTCCCTATATTGCAGTGGCCGCCGCGGAAGCGATCGAAGACATCGATTCAAACTCCGATTCCACGCTGAATTATCTGGCGGAAATCTATGAAAAGGCGGGGGAAGCGCCCCGCGTTCTGAAAATCCGCCAGAGACAGGTTGCGCTTCATCCGAAGGATCTGAACGCGATCGCGAAAATGCGTGCGGCGGCAGCCACAGCCTCCATGTCCAGCACGACCTTCCTGGAAGACAAAAACGCAAAGGGAGCAAAGCAGAACAACGGCAGCAAGTCCCCCAATATGAGCGACCTGGAACACGGCGACCGCATCATCCGCTCCGAGGACGACATCAAGGAGATGATCCGCCGCTACGAGGAAGGAATCGCAGCGGGACAGGTTTCCATGGAGGTTTACCGCAAACTGGGAGAACTCTATCAGCGGGTCAATCGCCATCAGGAGGCGGTCGACACCTTCACAAAACTGGTCGAGCTGCAGGGCAACCTCGACCCTGTCGTCGACCGCGCCATCGAAAAGTCGCAGGTCGCGCTTTACGAAGCCTACATCAAGCAGCTGACGGAAGCCGCCCGGCCGGAAGAGGAAATCGAGGCGGCAAGGAACGAAATGATCAACTACCGCCTGGAACGAGCCAGGGAACGGATGCGCAAGTATCCGAACGACCTCCAGATCCGCTACGAGCTGGCCTGCCTGCTCTGGGACATCGGCGATGTGGATCATGCGCTGGAGGAATTCCAGCACTCCCAGCGCAATCCGCAGCGGAAACTGGAATCCATGATCTACATGGGACGCTGCTTCGCGGCAAGAGAACGCTACGACCTGGCGATCGAGCAGTTCGAAGGCGCCCTCAGCGAAATGAAATACATGGACAAGGACAAAATGAAAGGCCTTTACTACGAAGGCACCACCTACGAAGCCATGGGCGAACATGACAAGGCGCTGGAATGCTTCAAGCAGATTTACGCCGTCAATGTCGGATATCTCGACGTCGCGGACCGTATCAACGCCTATTACGACAAGAAGAAGGAAAACGCCTGAACCCGCTTTCCCTTCCGGACAGGGCGCAAAGGAGAGATCCTTTGCGCCTTTTTTTGCCGCGGCGGGTTGAAATCCCCCCGGCGCGGGCGTATATTGACGGAATTGTCTGTGAAACAACAAGGAGCATTGCGATATGGAATACGATTTTTCAAAAATCGAGAAAAAATGGCAGGATTACTGGGAACGGAACAAAACCTTCAAAACCCCGGACATCTCGGAAAAGGAAAAACTGTATGTCCTTGACATGTTTCCCTACCCGAGCGGCGCGGGACTCCACGTCGGACATCCGGAGGGATATACCGCAACAGACATCTACTGCCGCTTCAAGCGCATGCGCGGATACAACGTCCTCCATCCGATGGGCTGGGACGCCTTCGGACTTCCCGCCGAACAGTATGCGATCGAGACGGGAACCCACCCGGCGGTCACGACAAAAAGGAATGTCGACACGTTCAAACGGCAGATCAAATCCCTCGGCTTCAGCTATGACTGGGACCGGGAGATCAATACGACCGACCCGAAATACTACCGCTGGACGCAGTGGATCTTTCTTCAGCTCTACAAGAAGGGACTCGCCTATGTCGCGGAAGTGCCGGTGAACTGGTGTCCCGCGCTCGGTACCGTTCTCGCCAACGAGGAGGTCATCGACGGACGCAGCGAGCGGGGCAATCATCCCGTGATCCGCAAGCCCATGCGCCAGTGGGTGCTCAAGATCACCGAATATGCCGAGCGCCTTCTCGCGGACATGGATGAGCTCGACTGGCCCGAGGGCATCAAGGAGATGCAGCGCAACTGGATCGGCAAGTCCGAAGGTGCCGAAGTGACCTTCCGCATCGACGGCACGGACCAGTCCGTGACCGTGTTCACCACCCGGCCCGACACGCTCTTCGGCGCGACCTATATGGTGCTCGCCCCTGAAAATCCGATCGTGGATGCGATTACGACGGAAGACTGCCGCCGGGCTGTCGAAGACTACCGCAAGGCCGCCGCATCCAAGAGCGACCTCGACCGGACCGGTCTCAGTACGGAAAAGACCGGCGTCTTCACAGGCGCATACGCGGTCAATCCCGTCAACGGCGACCGGATTCCCGTCTGGATCGCCGACTACGTTCTGATCTCCTACGGCACCGGCGCGATCATGGCGGTTCCCGCCCACGACACGCGCGACTTCGATTTCGCCGTCAAATTCGGCATTCCGATCAAGTGCATCATCGATCCCGATCCGAAGGAGGCCGCCGAGCTCAGGATCAACCCTGCCGACGTGTTCGCAGGAAAGGTCTGCTGGACCGGAGACGGCAGGTCCGTCAACAGCGCAAACGGCGAGGGGCTCGACATCAACGGCCTTGACGTGAAATCCGCCAAGGCGAAAACGATCGACTGGCTCGCCGCGCGCGGAATCGGGCGGAAGATGACCAACTACAAACTCCGCGACTGGCTGTTCAGCCGCCAGCGCTACTGGGGCGAACCCTTCCCCGTCATCGTGATGGAGGACGGCTCAATCCGCCTGGTCGACGAGAACGACCTTCCCGTGACACTTCCGGAGCTCCAGGACTTCAAGCCCGCCGGAACCGGCGAATCCCCGCTCGCGAAGGCCGGGGAATGGCTCGACTACACGGATCCGGTCACAGGCATGAAGGGCCGGCGCGAAACCAACACGATGCCGCAGTGGGCGGGCTCCTGCTGGTATTATCTGCGCTACATCGACCCGCACAACGACAAGGCGTTCATCGATCCGGAAAAGGAGAAATACTGGATGCCGGTCGATCTTTACGTCGGCGGCGCGGAACACGCGGTGCTGCATCTGCTCTACGCACGCTTCTGGCACAAGGTTCTCTACGACATCGGCGCGGTCTCGACGAAGGAGCCGTTCCGCCGCCTTGTCAACCAGGGAATGATTCTCGGCACTTCCTACCGCAACGCCCGCGGCGTCCTCATCCCGACCGATCAGGTCGAGATCACGGAAAACGGTCCTGTCTGCAAGGCGACCGGCGAGAAGCTCACCGAATTCCCGGCGAAAATGTCCAAATCCCTGCGCAACGTGGTCAATCCGGACGACGTGATCCGCACTTACGGCGCCGACAGCATGCGCCTTTACGAAATGTTCATGGGGCCGCTGGAAGCCGTCAAGCCGTGGAGCACCCGCGGCGTCGAAGGCGTCTTCCGCTTCCTGAAACGCGTGTGGCGCATGATCGCCCAGACCCCGGTCGCCGACGTGCCGCTGACGAAGGAGCAGGCGAAACTGCTTCACGCAACAGTCAGAAAGGTTACGGAGGATACCGACACGCTGAATTTCAACACGGCGATCAGCCAGATGATGATTTTCGTCAATGAGTTTTCCAAATGCGAAACGATGCCGCGCGAAGCGGCTGAAGCATTCGTGAAACTGCTCAGCCCGTATGCGCCGCATATCGCGGAAGAGCTCTGGGAGGTTCTCGGCAACGAGGCTCCGGTTTCGCTTGCGCCATGGCCCGCGTATTCGGAAAAGATTCTGCAGGAGAACGAGATCGAAATTCTGATCCAGGTCAACGGCCGCCCCCGCGAACGCATGATGATGCCCGCGGACGCGCAGCCTGCCGAAATGGAACGCCTCGCCCTCGGGAACGAAAAGGTGAAAGCGCAGCTGGAAGGCAAAAACGTGGTCAAAGTGATCTGCGTTCCGAAACGCGTCGTGAACATTGTCGCAAAATGACACAGGACAAGACGGCCGGCCGCCATGGAACGAATCTGGAATGACATGCAGACGGTCCGCCACCATGCGTGCGGACCGGACGGAAAACTCAAGCTTCCCGCGCTGTTCGACTATCTGCAGGATGCCGCTGCGCAGCACGCCGATCACCTCGGTGTCGGGATCCGGTTCCTTGCCGAGCACCGCATGCTCTGGGTGCTCTCCAGGATCCGGCTGCGGATTCTGCGTCTTCCCGCCATCGGCGAAACCGTCCGGATCACGACCTATCCGAGCGGACCGGAAAAAATTTTCGCCACACGGCAGTATGCGCTTTCGGACGGCGAAGGCAGGGAGCTTGTCCGCGGGACAAGTTTCTGGCTGCTGCTCGACGCGGCGAAATTCCGTCCGCTGAAACCCCTTCAGCATCTGGGCGGAGCCCTCCCCGCAAACGAGGATCAGGTGCGCTATTTCACCGGACTGGACAAGCTGGAGGGAAATCCCGCCGTATCCGATCTGCGCGAATACGCGGTGACGCATTCGATGATCGACGTCAACCGTCATCTGAACAACGCCTATTATGCGTTTTTCACGAATGACGCGCTCGGGATGATGAGCGGCGCATTCCGCACGGTATCGGAAATCCAGGTGAATTTCAACCATTCCGCCGCGCTCGGAGAGAAGGTCCTCTGCCGCGGCTCCCTCTCGGGAGGCGCCTTTTATGTGGAGGGCGTTTCCCGCGACGGAAGCGTCAGCTATTTCCAGGCGGGAGGCGCACTCAACAGCCTGTAAGCTTCTCCGGAAAGCCTGCGGAAGCGGCAAAAAGGAGATCAACTGCCGCAATGCAGGCATACGCGCCATCAGGGATTCCGCCTCCGGCAGCCTGCTTGCGCAGCTGGACCGCACCCGGACTGCAAATCCCGCATGAAGCTGTTCCGGCGATGCAAAGCGTCACGGTATGAACCTGATTTCAATCATCCTCTTTTTCAGGAGGAAAAATCCGTCCGTTCGGCGCAATGCATCCCTTTTTTCTTATATTCATAGGATGAATTCAGGTTAAAAAAACATAACCTTTTGCAAAATCAAGGCATTAAAGAAAAGATCAGCAGATTTTTTATAAAATTTTCCAGCGGAAAAATATTCAATATTTTTAAAAAATGCGTTTGATTTTTAAAAAATTCATGCTATGATAGGATGAATATAAGAAACAAAGCATGATTCCCAAAGGAGACGAAACCATGAAAACAATCCTTCTGATCTGCATGGCCTGCTGCTTTGCCGCGGCATGCGCCGGGGAGAACACCGGAAACACCCAGGCAAACGCATGCGCCTATCGTCTGAAACACTCCTCGCGTGTGCGCGAAAACATGGAATGGACCACCTTCTTCGCCACGAATCTCGCCGACAGGAAAACGCCGCGCGCCTTTTTCATCGGCGACTCGATCTGCCGCGATTACATCACGCCTGCGGCGCGCGCCCTGCGCGGAACGGCGAACTGCACGCACTGGACCACCTCCCGCTGCGTGACGGATCCGCTTTATCTTCCGGAACTGGAAATCTTTCTCTCCCTCGCGCCCCACGCGGTCATCTGCTTCAACAACGGACTCCACAGCCAGTACACCAATCCGGGCGAATACGAGAATGCATACAGAAAAGCCGTTCAATACCTGAAAGCGAAATGCCCGAACGCGAAAATCATTCTCGTCACCAGCACGCCGGTTCAGGCCGATGCGTTCAATGCCGCCGTTGTCCGCATGAACAGGACCGTGGCAAAAATCGCGAAGGAGGAAGGTCTCGAGGTTTTCGACGCCTACCGTTTCATGAACCGGGCGGAGTGCCCATCCAAATGGCGTGACGGCGTTCACTACAACGCAGCCGCGAACACTTCCCTCGGAGAAAAAATCGCGGAGACGGTCCGTCCGCATCTGCCGGCAAAAGCTTCGAAAGCGCAATAAGGACCGCCGCATCATGACCAAAAGCGAAAAAGCGATTTACACCCTGACCAGGCAGATCAATTCCGGTGTCTGGCGGATCGGCGACAAACTCCCCGTGGAAGACGAGCTCTGCAAGCTGATCGGTGTCGGGCGCAACACCCTCCGCGAGGCTGTCGCCGCCCTGGAACAGCAGGGGATACTGCGCCGGATGCAGGGTGCGGGAACCTTTCTCTGCCAGGAGTTCTCCACTCTGGGAAGCGAACAGGAAAAGGAAACTGCGAAGGCGAACATCCATGTTTTCTGCACCTGCTATTACAGCCATCTCGAGGCGGATTTCTACGGCAGGGAAATTCTGCATGACATGAGCAGCCGTCTGGCGGAACAGGGCCGCCGTCTGCTCGTCGAAGTGCTTCCGGACGCGGAGATGATTCAAGGCAAGCTTCTTTCGCTCGCGGACGAGCTTTCCGGCGGCTGCATCTTCATGAACGGCCTGATCCCCGGCGACCGCGAACTGCGTTTCCTGGCGGGGAAGAACATACCCGTCGCCCTGCTTGGCCGTCCGGTCGGAAAAGAGCCCGTCGCCTATGTCGGCAACGACGACGCCGAAGAGGTCCGGATTGCAATCCGCCATCTTGCGGACCACGGATACAGACGCATCGGCATGATAAACGGCACCAGCGCCTTCGCAGGGCACCATCTGGTTGTCGACGCCTATCGCGAAGTGCTCGGCGAATACGGGATTCCCTTTGACGCGCACCTGCTCGGCGAAGCGGAACCCTTCCGTTTCAACGATGCGAAAAATGCCGCGCGGACGCTTTTTGAAGAGTGTCCCGATCTTGACGCGCTTGCAGTCTCCGGCGACCGCGCCGTTCTGGGCGCACTGGAAATCGTCAGGGAGCGCGGAAAGCGGATTCCCGGAGACATCGGATTTTTCATGCTCGGCGAACTGCCGTGGATTCAGGAGCTTTCCCCCGTGCGCCTTGCCGGCGTCCGTCACGATCTGCACGGCATGGCGGACAAACTCCTGTCCATGCTGGACGGTCTGCGCGAAAAACGCATGACCCCGGAGGATCATGCGCTGCTGCCTCCGGTTTTCATTCCGGGACGTTCCTGCGGATGCGTCCCGCCTCCTGACAGGAAACAGCAGAATCCGCACAGCATGCAGGGCAGATATTGAAAAAAAACGGCGGGCGCGGGAATGCGTCCGCACGGCAATCAAAATAAAAACAATCAAAAAACGGGTGTCTTCATGAGTATGATCCCGGTCAAGCAAAAACAAGGAGATGGCAGGATGAAAAAGAAATGCGGGGCTGTGACAGGTTTTACCTTGATCGAGCTTCTGGTCGTAATCTCCATTATTGCAATTCTCGCTTCGATGCTGCTTCCCGCGCTGAACATGGCGAGAGCCAAGGCAAAATCCATTTCATGTGTCTCCAATCTCCGCAGCTGCGGAATCGCCCTGCAGCAGTATACGATTGATTATCAGGACTGCATCCCGTATTATGCCGGAAGTCCGGGATACTCGTCGGGATTCCGTTCCGGGGAAACATGGGAATGTCAGCTGGGCAGATATCTGGGCTGGACTCCGACCAAAGGAGACGCCGTCTTCCACTGTCCCGCACGAAAGATCGGCGTCCATCCCAGCTATCCGAAACAACATCCCCGGAATTCCTGCGGATACGCCATCTACATTTCCATGTATTTTACCAATGAACCGGGATGGATTTCAAAAATCACCCGCATCAAAAAGCCGACCAAGAGTCTTTATCTTGCGGAACGCGACAACGGTTCCACCCAGGCTGAGGTTCCGATCCCCTTCATGAACGAGTGGAATGTAAATTATGTCGGAATCAGCAACCCCGTGGCGGCGGTGCATCCGGGGCTCCGGACCGCGGTCCTGTGCGTCGGAGGGAACGCCTTCCTCTTCCGCTATCCCGGTCAGAAACTGGTTGCCGGAACCTTCTACTGATCTGCCCGGAACACTCCCGATCAAGATTTTCAATATCCAAAGCATAATATCATTCAGAAAGGAAAACAAAATGGCACTCTGCAAAACTCTGCTCGCCGCCGGCGCGCTCGCGCTCTCGCTCCACACTTTCGCACAGGCTCAGTGGGAAGACTCTCTTGTGGCAAACGGCAATTTCGCTCAGGGTGCGGGTAAAACCGCCGAAGGATGGCACGCCGGATTCTTTGACGGCGCGCAGGGCGTCGTGGAACGGATCACCGGCGGAGACGAGGCGCATCCCTACGCGCTCCTGCTGAAATTCAATGCGGCCCCCAAAGGACTCATCCAGGTGGAAAGCAAACCCTTCCGTCTGCCGAACGACGGACCGCGCCGCTTCCGCCTCGTCACGGAACACAACGGCGGCGGCCTGATCCAGATCCGTTTCTTTGCAGTGGAAAAAGGAAAAGGACTCTCCTGGCTGAAACGGGAAGACGGCAGCCCGGTAAAGCTCGAACAGACGCTGAAACCTGGAAAGACATGGACGAAAACGGTTTCCGAGTGGACCCTCTCCAAAGAGCGTCTCGCTCAGAACATCTTTGCCAATGTGGTTGTCATGTCCTGGGCGAGCAAATCGGAACTGAAGGTATCCTCCGTCGCGATGCAGTTTGAAAAGAAGGCTGTCGCTGCTCCTGCGCCTGCAGCGAAATAAGCGCGCGCTCTGCCGATAGAAAAATCATACACCGGAATGCCGCGCATCTCCCCCGGAGACGCGCGGAACGGGGCTCTGCCGTCTCCGCGCGGAAAACAAAAAGCGGATCACGGCAGGCTCCGGGAAAGAAAGGATAGTCCAATGTTTCTCTTACGCCATACCGCTTCTCTCCTGCTGAGCGCCGCAACTTTGTACTGCTGCGCGGACGATCCGCAATGGGAGGCGAATCTGATTCAAAACGGGAATTTCGCGGAAGGCGCCGGGACGCGCGCGGCTTCCTGGAATCCCGGGTTCTTCGACGGGGCGAAAGGTTCCGTCGAATGGAAAAAGGACGCGGGACCGGATGGGGCGCCGGTTCTGCATTTTGCGTTCACACCGCCTGCCAAGGGGTTGATTCAGGCGGAAAACACTCTCTTTCCCCTGCCCCGCGGCGGGGAACGGAAACTGCGTCTGACTGTCCGCTATCAGGGTTCCGGCATGATCCAGATCCGTTTTTTCACGAAAAATGAAAAAGGGGAAATGGTTCTGATGCGGACCGCCGCGGGAACGGGAATCAAGCTTGACTGCGTCCTCCCGAAAAGCACGGAATGGCGGACGCTTGTCATGACGCGCACCCTCTCGGAAGCACTTCTTTCTCAAAATGCCTACGGTTCCGCCGTCATCATGCACTGGCCCGGTTCGGCGGCGCTGAGCGTTGCAGGCATCGCACTCCAGCTGAATCATGCGCCGCAGCAGACACCCGTCAAAACGATGGCCGTGCAGATCAATCCGCCGCCGAGCCGCGCGGCACCGCCGCCCGCGGACCGGATTGCACCGCCCGCGCCGTATCAGTATCGGATCGACGGAAGGACGCTGCGGAAAAACGGCAAGGTCCACTATTTCATCGGCACGCTCTGTTCGGAGTGGACGGTCAACTCCCTCTGGCTGCGCGGCCTTCTCGGCTACGACTACATCGCCGTCCATCACGGCGACGGCATCCGCGCCGTGGAAAACAGCCGGAAACAGGTCGAGATCGGATTCGAAAACCGCTCCTATGTTTACAGCTACATGAGCGAAGTGATCCGCAACGGCATGCTTCCGCAGCTCCGCATCGCGCAGTCCTACGAATACTCCCCCTTCTATCCGCTGCGGAAAAAACATCCGGAGATCGGGGAGTTCTACATTACGGGCAATCATTCGATGAGTCTGGACATGCTGTCGGAAACTGCCGGAAAGCTCTACGAATCCACCTTTGAAAACGACCGGAACTATTTCGGAACGCTGCCGCTGTTCGCCTATGAGATCCTGCGCGAACCGGGCTATACGCCGACGCATGAACGGCCTCTGAAAGCCTTCAGCGCCTTTGCCCGCGCGAAATACGGAACGCTCGAACGCGCCAATCAGGCGTGGGGAAGCAGCTTCCGGAGCTGGGACGAGGTCGGACCGACCCATCTGGCACAGCTCAAACTCGCGCTCGACTGGAGCGCGCGCCTTGCCGTCCTGGAACACATCTACAACAGCCGCCCGGGCAATTACTACGACTGGCTGGAATTCCTGCGCGGCGATTTCGCCTCCGGCGCGGCGCACGTAAAACAGACGCTCCGGCGTTATTTCAACGCCCCCTTCACCTATGACTGCCGGATGCAGAGCCACTATTTCGACGGCTACGCGGCGGTCGATCCCGAACGCGCGGCGGAGGTCAACGACATTCTTTTCTGCCACACCGGCTACCGTTACTTCTACTACGGCGGACGCCCCGCGGACACGTCAAGCGTGCTCCTGAGCATTCTGGACTCCGTGCTCTATCACGACTATCTCGCGCACAACATCAATCGCCCGATCGTCAACACGGAAAACATCATCACGACCGTCGCCGCCTCGGGCAGTTCCGCAAAGGCGATGGAGGAGAACTGCTTCGGGAAATTCCACGGCATGGCCCGCTTCAAACTGGTTTCCAGACGCGGCGATGTCGACGACGCCTGGTTCAAGCCAGAGTTCGACGACTCCTCCTGGACGCGGATTCCCGTGCCCGGAGCATGGGATGAAACGCCGGAATTCAAAGGGAAAAAAGGCTGGGGCTGCTACCGCTTCAAATTCTTCATGCCATCCGGCGTGGTCCGCCAGAGCTTCCTGGACAGCACGGTCCGCTACCTCATTCACGGCAAGGGCGTGGCGCAGCGCGGCGAATTCTTCCTGAACGGCAGGAAACTCGGCAAAGTCGCCGGCTGGGACACGAAATACCAGTTCGATGTCGGCGGCCTCCTGCAATACGGAAAGGAAAACATCCTGACCGTGGTCGTGGACGGCACCAGCCATTACAGCGAAGGACTGCGCTCCTATCTCTATCTGCTTTCCGACCGGATGATCAGCGAAAACAAGCCGTTCACGGAGGAAAACTACCGTCAGATGCTCTGGTCGAACATCATCCACGGCGTCTCCGGCAACACCCTCTGGCACTGGGACTCCAACGTGCACTACTTCCTGCCGGAGGTCAAGGCGGAGATCGAGGCGGGCGCACCGCTGGCTCTTCCGGCGGCCGGTCCCGGCGGACAGGCCGCGATCCTCTACCCGTTCGAGAGTTTCCGCGGGATGCTGAACAGTTCCGCGCAGAACTACCGCGACTACATGAGTTATTTCGGCGCGATGTTCTTTTCCGGCTATCCGACCGATACGCTGAGCTGCCGGAGCTTCGCGAAAATGGACCCCTCCCGGTACAAACTGATCGTCGTGCCCTACGCTTCGCTGGTCCGCGCGGGCGTATGGGAAAAACTGCAGGAAGCGGTTGCGGCGGGCGCCACTGCGGTCGTCACATTCGATTCGATGATCTGGAGCGACGACGCCTACCGCAGAATCCCGGTTGAGGAATACGCCGGTATCCGGACGGTCTCCGAAACCATTCCCGCGGGCTGGAAACTGCGTCTTGCCGGAGCGGAGTTCCCGCTGGAGAAAGGCGACTACTGCGGAAAGGCCGGCGAAAAAATCGCGCTTGCCGGCGCGGAAGTTCTGGGGACTTACTCCGACGGATCTCCTGCTGTGACGGTAAAGAAGATCGGGAAAGGGAGAATCTGCTACGTCGCCGCGCGTCTCGACCTCCATGCCGCAAGCGCGCTGGCGGCAAAGCTCGGTGCGGAAGCCAATCTTGTCAGACCCGTCGAAATCAGCTGCAAGACGAGTGACGAATATCCCTATCTTGAAACAAAGCTTGCCGGAACACCGGAACGCTTCCTGCTCTACCTGACGAACTGGGGCGGCACAAGGCGTGAGGTCACAATCCGGCTCCGGGATGAAAAATACATCTCAGCCCCGCTGCGGATGCGGAACCTCAAGGAGTGGGCGCGCGGCGCGAAGAACGAGGTCAGAGGTGCGGAAAAACTTCTCCGGAACGGTATGACGCTCACGCTGGATTCGCAGTCCCCGACGGCGCTGCTCCTTGAACGGGAAACGCTCACTCCCATGCCGGTTGAAACGCCGTCGAAGGAGCGGCTCGCCCTGCGCGACGAGGTCCGGAAACTGGCGGAAAATCCCGCTCAGAACTTCAAGGGACGCAAGGCGCTCTTCCTGACGCGCCTCGACAGCGAGGACAAGGATTACGGCGTGGATTACTTCCCCGTTCTCTCGCAGATGCTCCGGAAACGGGGATATGCGCCGTGGAGTCTCGCCCCGTCCGAAGTGACGGAGGAAAAACTCCGGGAATGCTCGATGGTCGTGCTCGCCGAGGAGTGTGCACTGATCTACAGCCGTCTCCTCAAAACGAAATTCCCCGCGATGCTGCGCAAATACATCAGGGAGGGCGGTTCCCTGCTTCTGCTCTGCTCGTCAAATCCCTATCGCCCGAACTCCAACCGGAGCATCCTGCTGGCGCAGATGATCGCGCCGGAATTCCGGATCACTCAGGAAAGCCTCTGTGAGAATCCGCTCTCCTGCGCGGAGGGCGATCCGCTCCGGATCCGCGTCTCCAATATGACGGATCATGTGCTGTGCGCCAACGTGAAGGAGCTTCAGTTCTTCCCGGTCTCCGCATTCGGATTGACCGATCCGCGCTGGAAGAGCGTTGTCCGCTCTTCCGCTGATGATCTCCGGCAGAAGAACCGGAGCATCGTCGCGGCGGGCGAGTTCGGAAAAGGCCGCATTGTTGTGGCGGGAGACAGCCTGTGGCTCGCCCCCGTGCATGTCGAAGCCGCCGACAATCTTCAGTTCCTTCAGAATATTGCGGACTGGCTCGGCGGCAATCCGCTCTCCGTCTGTGACAAAAAGAAATTCCTGGACGAATTTCCGGTCTCCGCGCAGCGTCTGCGCGACGCCGTCCGCGAAAGGAATTGACTCTGGAAAAATCTGATGCCGTTTTGGATTCTGCATCCCGTTACCGGCCCTGTTGGGACCGTGGGGTCCGAAACGGCATTTTTCATAAAAAAAATAATTTGCCATGCAAATTATAATTCGTGCAGGACTTTCAGTCCTGCCGCGCTCCACCTGCGCAAGCCGGACGCCGAAGGCGGAAGTTTTCGCGCTTCGCGCGACCAGCGTTTCGCCGCTGGAGCACGCCAAGGGCCAAAAGGCCCTTGACCCCGCGAAAAATGCTCGCGCATTTTTCCGTAATGAAAAAAAGTGAAGCCTCCCTGCCGCGCTCCACCTGCGCAAGCCGGACACCGGAGGCAGAAGCTTTCGCGCTTCGCGCGACCAGCGTTTCGCCGCTGGAGCACGCCAAGGGCCAAAAGGCCCTTGACCCCGCGAAAAATG
>CALXSJ010000024.1 GCA_944391115.1 uncultured Victivallales bacterium
ACTGAAAGTCCTGCACGATCACAAAATTGCTCCCGCAATTTTTATTAAAAATTACGGAAGAATGCAACGCATTCTTCACGGGGTCAAGGGCCCTCCGGCCCTTGGCGTGATCCAGCGGCGAAACGCTGGGCGTGCAACGCACGAAATCCCCTTTTCGCCTCCGGCGACCAGCTTGCGCAGCTGGACCGCGGCAGGACTAAAAGTCCTGCACGATCACAAAATTGCTCCCGCAATTTTTATTAAAAATTACGGAAGAATGCAGCGCATTCTTCACGGGGTCAAGGGCCTTCCGGCCCTTGGCGTGATCCAGCGGCGAAACGCTGGGCGCGCAACGCGCGAAATCCCCTTTTCGCCTCCGGCGACCAGCTTGCGCAGCTGGACCGCGGCAGGACTAAAAGTCCTGCACGATCACAAAATTGCTCCGCAATTTTTATTTTTTTTGTCTCTTCCCTTTTTTTATGACCTTCTTCTCTTCAAGAACAAGATCCAGCACCTCTTTCACAGTCGACACAAAGTGGAACGTCACCTTGTCCCGCACTTCCTCCGGAATATCGTCCACATCCTTCCGGTTTTCCTCCGGAAGAATGATGTTCCGGATACCTGAACGCATCGCACCGATCGTCTTTTCCTTGACGCCGCCGATCGCAGTCACCTTTCCGCGCAGCGTGATCTCGCCGGTCATCGCAATATCCGGCCGCACGGGCGTGTCCGTCAGAAGCGAGACCAGCGCGGTCGTCAGCGTAACGCCGGCAGACGGTCCGTCCTTCGGAGTCGCCCCGTCGGGAACATGAATATGGAAGTCATGATTCGTAAAAAGCACGGGATCAATTCCAAGCACATCGCTCTTTCCCTTCACAAGCGAAAATGCGGTCAATGCGCTTTCCTTCATCACGTCGCCGAGGGAACCGGTCAGTTTCAGGTCGCCCTTTCCGGGCATGGAGGCGGCCTCCACCTGAAGGATCGTTCCGCCGACACTGGTCCATGCCATGCCGGTGGCCACGCCGACCTCGGGCTTGCGCATTGCCTCGTCCATCGTGAAACGGCGGACCCCCAGAAGCTCGCGGACCACCTTGTCCGTCACGACGACAGGCTCGCCTTCCGGACGTTTTCCTTCGACAATTTCCCTGGCGATTTTACGGCAGACTGCACCGATGGTCCGTTCGAGCGTCCGGACGCCGGCTTCACGCGTATAGTAGTTGATGATTTCGTCGACCGCCTCCATCGTAAAGTCCGGATGCCTGTCCGCCAGTCCATTCTCCTCGATCTGGCGCGGAATCAGGAACTGTTTTGCGATCTGGCGCTTTTCCATGGCGGTGTAGCCGGGCAGGCGCACGATTTCCATACGGTCAAGCAGAGGTCCCGGGATCGTGTCCATGATATTCGCCGTGGCGATGAACATGACCGAACTCAAATCATAGTCCACTTCAAGATAGTGGTCGTTGAACGAGTTGTTCTGCTGCGGGTCAAGCACTTCGAGAAGCGCAGCCGCGGGATCCCCCCGGAAATCGTTTCCGAGCTTGTCGAGCTCGTCCAGCATGAACACCGGGTTGGAACTGCCGGCCTTCTTCATTCCCTGGATGATGCGTCCGGGAAGCGCGCCGATATAGGTTCTGCGGTGTCCGCGGATTTCCGCTTCGTCCCGCACGCCGCCGAGAGACATCCGGACAAACTTGCGCCCCATCGCCTCGGCGATCGACTTGCCGAGCGAAGTCTTGCCGACACCCGGAGGACCGACGAAACAGATGATCGGCGCCTTCCGGTCTTTCTTGAGCTGAAGCACCGAAAGGAATTCCAGGATTCTCTCCTTCACATCCTTGAGCCCGTAGTGATCGCGGTCGAGAATTTTCCCCGCCTCCGCCACATCCAGCCGGTCTTCCGTGAAATCATTCCACGGCACGGAAAGAAGCCAGTCGATGTAAGTATAGGCGATATTGTATTCCGCGGCCGCCTGCGGGATCATTTCCAGACGCTCGGTCTCCTTTTTCACGATTTCAAGCACATTCTCCGGCAGATTGAGTTTGGCAATCCGCTCCTGAATCGCAACGATGTCGGGATTCTTCGTGCCTTCGCCGAGCTCCTCCTTGATGGTCTTGAGCTGCTCGCGCAGGAAGAATTCGCGCTGGGATTTGCTCATGGCGTTGTGGACCTGCGACTGGATTTCAGAACCGAGGCGCAGCACCTCCACTTCACGGTTGAGCAGAATCGTCAGCAGATGCAGCCGCTCCTGAAGCGTCGGGAACGTCAGAATCGCGAGTTTCTCCGGATAACTGATGTTGATCGTATCGGCGATCAGGTCGGCGATCCGCACGTTGTCGTTCAGATTGAGCACCGCGATCTTGAGCTCCTCCGGAAAGTTCGGGGAGAACGAAATGATCTCCTGAAACTGCTTGACCGCGTTCCTGACCATTGCGGCGGTCTCAACGCTGTTGTCGGGCTCGGTCGTAAAGCGGCGCACCTTTGCAAGGTGAATGCTGTTCAGAAACACGCGCTCCACAAGCTCCACGCGGTTGAGTCCGCGCAGGAGCATGCGCACCGTGCCGTCCGGAAACTTCAGGACTTTGACGATGCGGCAGAGAACACCGGTTGCCGACACCTTTTTCCCGTCCAGTTCAAGTTCGCGTACTTTCAGCCCCATGCCCCGGACGTCGGACGCCTGGGTCTCCGGATCCGGCATCTCCGGAAAGATCGCGATCAGACGGTCCTCTCCGGCCACTGCCTTCTCCACCAGGGAGATCATCTCGGGATTGTCCAGCACCAGCGGCGTCAGCGCATAAGGGAACACAATCACGCCCGGCGGCGAAATCGCCGGAACGATCGCCTCGCTGATCTCCTCGCCGACATTCTGCCCGGAGCTCTCCGGCGTTTCCGCATGAATCACTTCCGGAGTGTTGGACTCATTGGTATTTTCATCAAAAATTTTCTTTTCGTCACTCATAAAAATTCCTCCTCGTCATTGATGTCCCCCGGGACGGAGTTCCTCCCGGAGAGTGGAAGACTGTAATCTCTGTTTGCCCGTTTCGCAATCCGGATCCGGCCTTTTTTTCAATTTTTTCCTGATTTTTCCCTTCCTTCCTCTTTATTTATTTTGAAATGCTCTTTACAAAATTCCACATCAGATGTATTTTACCTGGATAAACCGGAAATCCGCAGGGGAGATCCCGCATATTTCCGCGGCGGCAGGCAGTGAGACACGGATTCCGCCGGAAAAGTTCCCGGCCGCCTCGACGCGCTCTCTTTTTTACAGAAAAGCCGGAGCGGACAGGGAAAACATAAACAATCAGGTGCGCCATGAAAAAAACAACTGTTTCCGTAACCGGATGTTCCCTCGCCGACATCCTCTATGCAGACATCGACTTCAACTCGCAGGCCTTCTCCGCCTGCGCCTCCCGGCGGGACGGCGACGGAGGACTTGCGCCGGGACGGCTTGTATTCGCCGATGCCCTGGAAGCCTTCGCCGGAAGAGATTACACGAGCCTGAAGCAGGAACTGACGGGTGGACGCGCTCCTCATGCGGAAAATCTCGGCGGCCCCGCCGTCGTCGGCGCGATCAATGCCTCCCAGATTCTTTCCGACCTGCCGGTCTCATTCCGCTTTTACGGCGCAACCGGAAATGACGCAACCGCGGACTTTGTACGCTCGATCATCGCACGGACGCCGCTGAACGCAGACAATTACATCACGCTCCCCGGCTCCACGCCGAGCACGGATGTCCTTTCCGATCCCCGCGCCCACAGCGGAAAAGGCGAACGCACCTTTATCAACACCATCGGAGCCTGTTACGCCTATACGCCGGAACGCCTGCCCGACACCTTCTTCGACGCCGACATTGTCTGGTTCGGTGCGACGGCCCTTGTGCCCCCGCTTCACGAAAATCTCTCCAGACTTCTGAAGCGTTCACACGACGCGGGAAAAATCAATATCGTCTCCACCGTCTTCGACTTCCTCAACGAGATGCGGAATCCCGGCAAACCGTGGCCGATGGGCGACGGACCGGAATCCTATCGCTACATCGACCTCCTGATCGTCGACTGGGAGGAGGCTGTACGTCTTTCCGGAAAAGACGATCTCGAAGGATTCTGCGCGTTCTTCCGCGGCGCGGGGGTGTCCTCCTTTGTCGTCACGCACGGGGCCAGGGATTTCCACGCATGGTCCGACGGACGGCTCTTTGCGGAAACCCCTCTGACCGCCTATCCGGTTTCAGCGCTGGTCGATGAAGACCTTGCCGCAAATCCATCCCTGCGCGGAGACACCACGGGATGCGGGGACAATTTCGCCGGCGGATTCGTCGCGTCTCTCGTCAGACAGTATGCGCAGGGTGCGGAAAAGGGTTCCTTCGACATCGCCGATGCGGCGGCATGGGCGGCGGCTTCCGGCGGGTTCGCATGCTTCTGTCTCGGCGGCACCTATCTGGAAAAAACCGAAGGCGAAAAACGCGGAAAGCTCCGCAAATATCATGATGCGTATCTCCGCCAGATCGGAAAAGTGAAGAACTCGCAATAATACGGCCGGACTCCGGACGCAGTCCCGGAGAACGGGCGGAATGCAATTATCCCGGAGACAGACCGCGAAACAGGAAGGCGTCCTTACTGCCGGGTCCGTTCGATTTCCAGGGCGATGGAATCGGCGCGCAGCGCGGCGCCCGGCTTGTCGATCGCGACTTTGACGGACACCACCTCCGGAAAGGAAAGGCAGAGCGCGGCAACCGCCTCCGCCAGCGCCTCCAGCAGCCGGAAGGATGAGCTTTCCACGAAAGCGATCACCTTCTCCTCGACTTCCCGGTAGTTGACCGAACCTTCCAGCGTATCGGTCCTCCCCGCATGCGAAAAATCCCCGCGGAGCTCAAGATTGAGAATCAGCGCCTGTTTCGCGGTGCGCTCCCGTTCATAAAGACCGATGACGGTCCGGAGTTCAAGATTGCGGATGAAAATTTTGTCCATGACGATATCCCCCTTGTCTTCAGGATGAAAAACGAGACAGCAGGCTGTCCAGCTGATCCATGCGGATCGTGTGGTTCAGGATCGCGTCCGCATGAATCCACTCCCGCGCGCCGGACGCGGAAAGATCAAACTGCATGCCGGATTTCGCCGCGACATCCGAAAGAATCATGGCATGAGCGTCCGGACAGGCCTGACGGAAACGGCGGCAGATGATGAAGCCGCTGTCGGCAAATTCCAGAATCAAAGCGGTAATCAGCAGATCGAACGGACGCGCCGCAATCCATTTTTCCGCTTCCGACTGGGAAGCGGCACAGACCGTTTCATAACCGGCGGCATTCAGATGACGCCGGATCTCCTCCCGCCGGACGGCATCGCCGTCAACCAGCAGGATTGAATGCAGCTTCAAAGCTCCCATCAGACTCCTCCCAATGTTCAAAGCGGCACGTCGCGTTTTTCATACCCGGTATGCAGAAGGCGCATGGCAATGGCGCTGTTGGGCTTCTGCAGGAAATCGCGGTACAGGCGCTGAACGGCGCAGTTGTCATGGGCGGTGCGGAGCGATTCGCCCTGATCCGAGGCGTAAAGCGAATTGACGCGAGCACGGAGCCGGTCGTTTTCCATGACATTAATCGGTTGTCCGCCGCCGGCGGCACAGCCGCCGGGACAGGCCATAACTTCAACAAAATGAAGGTCCCGCCGGCCGGCCTTCAGCTGATCCAGCAGGGCGCGCGCGTTGCCGACGCCGTTGACGACCGCAACGCCAAGCTCTGTTCCGCCGATCCGGAATTTCATTTCCCTGAGTCCGTCGGAACCGCGGACCTGATCGACTTTCAGGGATTTCAGTTCCTTTCCGGTAAGAAATCTGTGCACGGTTCGCAGCACCGCCTCCATGACGCCTCCGGAAGCGCCGAAGAGTTTCCCCGCCGTGCTGCGCTCTCCGAACGGCGGATCGGCGGCTTCCGGATCCAGATGCTCGAAATCGATGCCGCCCATCCGGATCAGGCGCACCAGCTCGCGCGTGGTAAGCACCGCATCGATATCCGCCATGCCGTCCCGTCCGATCTCGGGGCGTTCCGCTTCAAATTTCTTCGCTGTGCAGGGCATTGCCGAAACGCTGAAAATCCGGCGCGGATCCAGCTCCTCCAGCTCAGCAAAGCGGCTTTTGATCAAAGCTCCGAGCATCGACTGCGGGCTCTTGCAGCTGGAAAGATTCGGAAGGAATTCCGGATAAAACTCCTCGACAAACTTTACCCAGGCGGGGGAACAGCTTGTGAACATCGGCAGAGCCGTCCCGTTTCCGAGTCTGGCAACCAGTTCCGCGGCCTCCTCCATCACCGTAAGATCCGCGGAAAAGGCGCTGTCGAACACACGCCGGAAGCCGAGACGCCGCAACGCCGCATTCAGAACGGAGGACAGGTCCGCGCCGGGCTTCATGCCGAACTCCTCGGCCAGAGAAACGGAGACGGCGGGCGCATACTGAATCACGGGATAGACCGCCGGATCGGCAAGGGCCGCGGTCACTTCATTCAGAGAACTCTTCTCGCGCAGCGCTCCGGTCGGACATACGGAAATGCACTGCCCGCAGCAGATGCAGCTGGAAACATTCAGGCTGTCATGAAACGCCGGCGACACACGCATATTGCTGCCGCGCCCGGTGAATTCAATTGCAAACACCTTCTGGATCTCGCTGCAGGTTCTCACGCACTTTCCGCACAGGATGCATTTGGACTGGTCGAAAACGATCGCAGGGCTGGCGGTATCCAGCGTGTTCTCCCGCCGCCGGGGAGGGAAAATCCGTTCCCTCACACCGTAATCCTGCGCAAGCTTCTGCAATCTGCAGCTGCCGCTGCGCACACAGTAAAGACAGTCATCCGGATGATCCGCAAGCAGCAGCTCGATAATGAGTTTCCGAGCCTCGATCACGCGAGGGGAATTGGTGAAAATCCGCATTCCCGCCTCCACCGGCGTCGAGCAGGACGGCACAAGCCCGGCCATTCCCTCCAACTCGACGACACAAATCCGGCAGGCGCCCGTCGGAGTCAGTTTTTTCATGTGGCAGAGGGTCGGCACCTCAATGCCCGCACGTGTCAGCGCCGAAAGGATCGTCTCGCCCGGCTCCGCCTCGACATTCCGGTTGTTGACGGAAATTTCAAACATGGCCGGCCCCTCCCGCACTTCCGTTCTCACGGGACACCGCGCCGAACTTGCAGGCAGCGGCACAGTTCCCGCATCCATTGCAGAGCTGCGGATCGATGCGGTGCGCACCGCGCCGCACGCCGCGAATTGCATTGACGGGACATTTATTCACGCAGACGCCGCAGCCTCTGCAAAGATCCGCGTCAATCCGGTATTTCACAAGTCCTCTGCAGACCCCTGCCGGACACCGCCGTTCATAAACATGCGCGTCAAACTCCTCCCGGAACCAGCGCAGAATCGACAGCACCGGATTCGGAGCGGACTTGCCGAGCCCGCACAGACTGGTATCCTGAATCACACGGGCAAGCTGCGGCAGCATCATGACCCCCTTGAAACGCCGCAGGGCGTCATATCCGTTTTCCTCTTCGCGGGGACGGGTGACCTGCATCAGGATTTCCAGCATCCGGCGCGTCCCCTCCCGGCAGGGAATGCACTTCCCGCAGCTCTCGCGCTGAATGAAATCCATGAAAAATTTAGCGGCATCCACCATGCAGTTGTCCTCGTCCATCAGGATCACGCCGCCGGAACCGAGCATTGCGCCGGCCTCCCGGAGGGATTCATAGTCAAGCCGCAGCCCCAGATACTGTTCCGGCAGACAGGCTCCGGACGGGCCGCCGATCTGAAGCGCCTTGAATCTTTTCCCGTTCGGAATGCCGCCGCCCGCGGTGAAAACCAGCTCCCGGAGTTCCGTGCCGAACGCCACTTCCAGCAGGCCGGAACGCACAATCTTTCCGGAGAGGGAAAACACCTTGGTGCCTTTCGCCCGTTCCGTCCCGACCGCGCCGAAAGCATCCTTCCCGAAACGGATGATGTCCGGAACATTCGCAAGCGTCTCCACATTGTTGACCACCGAAGGCTTCCCGAAAAGACCGCTCTCCGCGGGATACGGCGGACGCGGACGCGGCATCCCACGCCGGCCCTCGATACTGTTCAGAAGCGCGGTCTCCTCTCCGCAGACGAACGCCCCCGCCCCCTGCGCAATAATGATTTTGAGATCGAATCCGCTGTCGAGAATATTCTCTCCCAGCAGCCCGCAGGCTGTTGCCTGTGCAATCGCCTTTTTCAGGCGCGCGATGGCAAGCGGATACTCCGCGCGGATGTAAATATAGGCCTTGCTCGCTCCGATCGCATAGGAGGCGATGGCGAGCCCTTCCAGAATCCGGTGCGGATCTCCTTCGATCATGGCACGCGCCATGAATGCACCCGGATCCCCTTCGTCCGCATTGCAGATCATATATTTCTGATTGCTCAGGGTATTCAGTGCGGCGGTCCATTTTCGCCCTGTGGAAAATCCCGCACCGCCGCGGCCGCGCAGGCCGCTGTCGCGGATCTCCGCACAGACCTCCGAAGGAATCATCGTATGAAGCGCCCGGGCAAAAGCCTGGTAGCCTCCGCGCGCAAGATATTCGTCGATGCTTCCCGGATCGATGACGCCGCAGTTCCGCAGGACGCGGCGCGTCTGTATGCGGAAAAAAGGATGTTCGTCCAGAAACGGGATCCCCTCCCAGTTTTCCGCATCCGCCTCCCGGGACTGTCCGAGCAGGGAATGGCGCGACGGATCGGGATCCGGGCCGAGCAGATTGGAAAGCAGCCCCGGAACCTCCCGTGCGGTCACGCGGGCAAAAGAGAGCTTCCGTCTCCCGGGAAGCCGGATGTCAAGAATCGGCTCCGCGGAACAGAGCCCGACGCAGCCGACTTCCAGAAGCTCCGCGCCGGAATTGTGTTCGCGCAGCCAGTTCCAAAGCGCCGCGCGCGTCTCCTCCGCACCGGCGCTGACGGAGCAGCTCGCCACGCCAAGATACAGAACGGGATGACGCGGATGGTCATGCCGGAGCTCCGCCGCAAGCGCTTCATATTCGGGAGGCATGGTCTGGCGCTTGACGCCGCTGTGCGTCAGCGGTGTCAGAAGAAGCGGGGAAAAATGTCTGCCTTCCGCACTCATTGCACAGTTCCGCCTTCAAGATCTTTGAGTTTTCTGCACTCCTCCAGGACTGCATCCAGTTTCTTTTCCGAGTCGATTCCCGCATAAAGTTTGCCGTTGACGCTCATTACCGGCCCCAGCCCGCACGCCCCGATGCAGGGAACCGCCTCCAGGCTGAACAGCCCGTCCTCCGCGGGAACACCGTCCTCCCGGATGCCGAGCTTCCCGCGGAGAAGCAGCAGCAGACTCGAAGCACCCTTGACATGGCAGGAAGTGCCGCGGCAGACAAGAATATGGTATTTTCCAGTCGGACGGAAACGGAATTGATTGTAGAAAGTCGCAACTCCGTAGATGCTGCTTGCCGGAAGCCGGAGATAGGCGCCGATCCGGATGACAGCCTCGCGGGAGAGACAGCCGCAGGCATTCTGCACATCCTGAAGAATCGGCACGAGCGCGTCGCGCGTCGCGTTCGGATATTTCCTCAGAATTTCTTCAATAATGTCGCATTGGTGTTCCATGATATGTGTCCGGATGCAGGATTCCGTCAGGACAGTTCCGCAAAATAGGCGAGTTTTTCCAGCGAACTGGCAATGTCGATCCGATCCACGAACACTCCGCCCGGCACCTTGAGCGGAACCGGAGCGAAGTTCAGAATGCCCTTGATTCCGGCTGCAACCATGCGGTCGGCGACGAACTGGGCCTGCGCAGCGGGGACGGTAATGATTCCGAGATTGATGTGCATTTCCGCAATCTTCGACTCGAACTGCGACATATGAAAGCAGCGGCAGCCGGAAATCACGCGGTCCACCTTGTTCTCGTCCGTGTCAAACGCGGCGGCAATGGTAAGCCCGGGATGGCTGTATGTGAAATAGGAAAGAATGGCGCGCCCGAGATTGCCGACTCCGACCAGAGCGATGATCCGCTCCTTGGAACCGTCAAGGATGCCGGAAATATTGCTGATGAGTTCCGTCACGTCATACCCCTTGCGAGGACTGCCGCTGTGACCGATCTCCATGAGATCGCGCCGCACCTGAGTCGAGGTGTTATGCGCAAGCGCCGCAAGCTGGTGGGAAAACAGGGTGTGAACGCCTTTGGATTTCAAATCGATGAGAAGACGTTTGTAGAGAACCATGCGCTCAATCGTCCGCGCCGGAATCGGAGTTGTCTTTTTCATAATTCTGCCGCAACCTTATCCAAATCCAAATAAAAAACTGAATATCATTGTCATGGATTATATGTGATATATTTCACAACAGGAACCGGGGATTTTTTTCTCCTGATGTTGCCGAGAAATCAAAAAGAACGGTAATTTTTCTGCTGCTGAACTCAAATATAACATTTTTTCTTATTTTGTCAAGTGAATTTCACAACTGAACAGCAAGAAAATCCGGAACTTTTCCGTCCCGCTTCTCAAAAGACGATGAAGAAACACCGCGGAAACGGGGCATCCGCTTTGCAGGGCAACATCTTTTCCGCCATCCGGATTGACAATCAGAAAAAAGCAAGTATATTTGCATGGCGGACGAATCGATGCAACCCCGTATCATACCGGAGGAAACGATGCTGAAAAAACGACTGACTCTGCGCGATATCGCGAAAAAGGCGAATGTCTCCCTGACCTCGGCCTCCATGTATCTGAACGGGAAAGCCCGCGCCAATCACATTTCCGAGAAAACCTGCGCGCGGATCGAGGAAGTGATCCGCCGGGAAAACTACCAGCCCAATGTCAATGCGCGCGCAATGGCAATGAAACGCACCAACCTGGTCGGATGCGTCATGCGGGACAGTCTGGAAAGCTCCTTCTGGGCGGACATCCTCGCAGGAATCGACGAAATCCTCGCGCCGGAAAACATCCATCTTCTTCTTACCGTCTCCTCCGGCGGACTTGAGGCGGAAATGCAGGCGTTTGAATTTCTGCGCGCCAAAGGAGTCGATTCCTATATCTGGATTCCCACGGTAAAACGGGACGGAGCCAACAATTTCGAATCCATCCGCGAGTTTTCCGCGGAACGGCCCGTCGTGACGCTGACAAGCCTTGTGGAGGGGCTGCACGGCGTCGCGGTGGACGACGAGATGGGCGGTTGTCTCGCCGCCAGGCACCTTGTGGAAAACGGTCACCGGAAACTGGCAACGCTGGGCGGCAGCCGAATCTACCGGCGCTGCGAATATTTTGCCGCCGAAGCCAAAAAACTGGGCGCGGAAGTCACGGCATTCCGGCATATGGAGGATCTCGCTCCCGCTCTCCGGAATTTCAGCGCAGTCTTCTGCTTCGCGGACATGCAGGCGCTGGAACTTTACAAATTCTGCGCCGGCGCCGGAATCCGGATCCCGAAGGATCTCTCCGTAATCGGCTATGACAATCTGCTGTTCACGGATCTCATGCTGCCTTCGCTGACGACCATTCATCAGCCGAAGCGGGATTTGGGACGCGAAACAGGAAAACTGGTTCTGAAAGCCCTTGCGGACAAGAAGCTCGCGCCGGAACAGATCAAGCTGCCGCCGGAACTGATTGTCCGCACCAGCACCGGAGTCCCCGGCGCCCCAAAAGCCAAAAGAAAAAAAACATGACGGAAGCGGCCCGCGGTTCATACCGCCTGCACGGACATTCACCGTCTGCGGATTCGTCTTCCGCTTTACAACCCGGCATCATGTGTCTCTTCCATCCTGCAACGGCGCGAATGATGAAGTCTCCGGCTCCTGTTTGCTCTTTCCGGGAAAAAAACACCGTTCCCGGACAGGGGAACGCATCCGAAGCCGACCTCCGCTTATCATGAGATATGGTGGCAATCCCCACCTCGAGGGGATGAAAATCCTCCCAACGCTTTCCGGCAGCGGATTGCGGGAAACGGGATCCCGATTCCGGGCACGGAGAGAAAATGCCGGAATCCCCATCAGAAAAGACAAAACGGAATCTTACTTGAGTTCCAGAGCGCCGTAATATTCATTCAGATGGTAATTGCCCTGCGGAAGCTGCGGGACGGTGCTCAGCTGAAGCGCCTTCTGCCCGTAAGTGTAGTTGTATCTGGCAAGAAGGATGGTCCATCTTCCCTTCCCGTCAAACTTCACGCCGGTCAGCCCTTCCAGCATCGTCAGGGGAACCGCGACTTCGACAGTCCAGGTCTTGTCCGTATCGTTGTAATTGTTCAGAGTGCCCTGAACCGTGGCGGATGTCAGGAAGGAAGGATTCAGCTTGCCCCAGTCGAAACGGGCATATCCGCGGGATTCGAAAATATAGGTGGTCTTCCTGCCGATCGGCGTGGCATAGAGTTCCCAGTATTTCGGGCATTTCTCAGATTTCAAAAAGATTTCAAACGTATCCCCCTGAAGGAAGAGGTGAGTCTGGTCCTCCTTTCCGTAATGCACCACGTCGGAATCCTGCAGAACGGCGCCGATGTACAGATATTTGTCGTCGTAGACGAGCTTGACCGTGCCGGATTCAAAAGGATCCGGATTCTTCGCAACCTTCGGCATCACCGTGCCGTAATTGCGGGCGGGAGCCTGAAACGTGTAGGCGGGAGCCTTCGCCCAGGCGCCTTCGTTCAGTTTTCCGTCAAGCGTGACTTTTCCCGACGCCTTTACCGCAACAATCTTTTCGCGCGGGGCGTCGGCGCCGAAACGCTTTTCAAAATCATCATTTTCATGCGCGCAGGAGGCAAGCAGAACTGCCGCAAATGCCGGAACAAGTCCGCGGACCAGGAGCGAAAAAGCCTTCATAATTCCAAATTCTCCCTGTATTTAAGGTGTTGACGAAGCAAAATATACTCAAGGATGGCACTTTGTCAAATGAAAACCCTTCCTCACCGGCAAAAATGTCTTCCGCGCGTCACGGCGGCGGAGATTTTTCCTCTGTGCGGAAAGATCAGGAAAGAACGTCCGGGGAAACGTTGTCATTCCGCCGCGGAAAACTTCACGATGAAATAATAGACATCCGGGGGAACGGAAAATATCACAGACCCATCCCGGACAGGAATCTCCGATTCAGATCCGGCAAGCGGGAAATACAGCCGGGCACGAAGTGACGATCCTTCTGTTTTCAGAACGATCTCAGAAGCGGAATTCTTCCTGCGGATGGCGGAAATCAGATTGTTGCCGCGCGGATTCTGCCGCTGTTTCTCAAGTTCCTCCATCAGCGAAACCGTGAATGACGAAGCAAGCCCATGGACGATCCGTTCTCCATTCCGCCCGCGGAAACAGCGGAAGCGCCAGTTGCCCGCACGCTCGGCGTCAACGGGAAAGCGCTCCATGCTCCGGATTGCGCCGGCAAGATCCAGTTCCCGCGCATTGCACTGCATTCTGCCGGGAGTCCAGAGCAGAACGCCGTCATTCCGTTCGATACGAACCCACTCCGACGCTTTCCGTTCCCGCCCGTCAAAAACGCCGCGGCAGGGGATGACTTCCCCGCTTCCCCCCGGTCCCGGCGGAAACGAGCCGGGATGCACGGCATCCATCATTTCGCATTCGATCCCGAATTGCGCCAGCCAGGGGGAATGACGCATTTCCGCGCGCCGCTCCCGTCTTCCTACCGGACCGGAGGCGATCACACATCCGCCGGAAGCGAGAAAACGGTTCAGCGCTCCGTATTCCTCATCGCTCAGGCATTGAGCGGAGCAGATGACAAGGGTATGGTATTTCCCGCACGGCTCCGGAATATCCGTCACCACATCGAATGTGACATTGTGATTCAGGAGCTCAATGCAGGCATGGTTGTAATCGGCCGTGTAATCCTCCGGCGTCATGCCGTAAAAATCGCGGGTCCATCGGGAGAAGAAAAGTGCCGTATGCGTATCGGTTTCTCCGGCAAACAGACCGGGATGCTGTTTTTCCCAGTTGTAGGCGCGCACGACCAGTTCCGGGTCATCCCTGAGCGCCGTCATTTTCGAATCCGGCAGTCCGAGACGGCCTTTCAGCGTGCTGACCCACGTGGAACTGCCGAGGAACTTGTTGAATGCCCAGATGAATTCGGCGGTGTCCTCCGCGTAGCCGTAGCCGAGTCCGAGACAGGGGAAATGACGCCGTGCGGCAATTCCGAGATGCAGCGCCTGCTCGGGGAAATGCGTGTTCCAGGTTCCATCCAGTCCGGGAGTATTGCCGGTCATCTCGAGCATGATGCAGTTGCACGGAAGACAGAACTCCTGATAGGTCAGAGCAAAGCGCGCCATCGCATGATCGGCGCTGCTCGAGCAGCAGGACATCAGCGGGAAATCCGGTCCGACAGCATCCCGCACGTTCTCCAGAAATTCACGGGTGGAGGCATAACGCATCTCCATCCAGTCCTTGAATGCGTCGCTCGCATAATTCCCCCAGAATGTCAGATCGGTGACGGGAGGCAGTTCACGCCCGTACTGTTCGCGGAATTTCTTCCGGCACCACCGGCAGCCGCAGGCGGACCAGCCCGCGTAGAAGAATCCGTCATCGCTCATCAGCCCGTCGATTCCGGTGGAATCCAGCAGCATCTTCACATATTTTGCGTATGCCGCGCGGAATCCGGGATTGTTGATGCAGAACTCCTCGGCGGTATAAGCCGGAAGAAAAACGGGTTTTCCGGTGGCGACATCGATCATGCGCCAGCTGTCCAGAAGCTCTCCGTTGAAACTCCAGGTCGAGGCGACGTCCCTGCTCGGGGCGAACGGGATATGATGGCGGTTGCAGCGCCGCATCGTCCGCGCTTCGGCGATCGAAGCGTAACGGTGTGTCAGAACCGAGGAGTGATGGTCGAAAAGCTTCACGCCGCGGCGGTGAAGCGCATCGGCGATCGTCCCGATAAGATCATGCAGATTGAGCCAGAGCGGAAGATAGTCCCAGCGGAAGTGCGCGCCGAAAATAACCGCGCAGTCCGCCCCGGATTCCGCGAACGCGTCCGCGCGCCGTTCAATGGCTTCGGCGACATCGTCATCCGGCCACTGAAGATCCTTCCAGGTGAGCCACCAGCTTGCCGCCCTGATCTTTTCTTCTGGATGCATTTCCATTCTCCCCGGTTCGGCTTGCGCGTTTTCAGCGCCCGACATAAAGCATTACGGCGCGGTCCTGTTTCAAGTTCATCGCAAATACGGGATTCGCGGGGGTGACCGAGCCGATCTGCTTCCCTGTCGAAAGGTCAACGACGCGGGACCGCTCCGCCACCGGGCATTCCACTTTGACCGCAAGCGGTCTGCGCGAATATTCGGAAACCAGAACCAGCGAGCCGCGGTCCGCACGGACGCGCTTGACGACGGCGTTGCCGGAGAGAGCCTTGACCTCGGCATCCGCCTTCCCGTTCAGAATAATATCCTCATACGGCCCGAGCATCCGGACGACCTGCGCCACGGACTTCAGATCCGCCGCGTCAATGGGGCACTCTCCCCAGAATCCGAAACCTTTTCCGCCGCCCGCAATGACCTCAAGCATATTGTATTTGAGCATTTCCGCGTTCAGATCCGAACCGAACGCGAAAACATACGGATAGCCCGCGCAGAGGATCGGCGTAATCGGGACCTTCTCCTGTGTGATCTTCCGGAGCGTCATAGTGTCGCGCCAGGGAAGAAGCATGTCGTAGTCCTTGTAGTTCGCGTAGACGTCCATGTAGACCATCGGGCCGACAAAGTCGAACACCCCGATGAACGTCTGCGGATCCTCCAGCGTTTTGAGATAGGAGTGACTCGTCCGGTAATCCCTGTATGCGGAAAATCCGGGGAAGGAACGGTGATACGAGGAATAGATCATGAAGAGGAAGGGTCTGGATATTCCCTTTTCCTTCATGTAGCTTTCCATGGCGCGCCGGTATTCGCCGAAGAACTCCATGTAGCTCCGGCACTTGAACGCGTTCCAGAGCTTGTACAGTTCCGCATTCTGTCCCGGATTCTTTTCAAATTCGCGCGGATCGACATAGGAAACGCCCGGAGCCTTTTCCGCCAGATACGCCTTGAAACGGTCCCGGCATTTTCCGCAGAAGCAGATGGTGTCGCCTGCGCTGTACATTTCCGGATCAGTGCTGTGGAAATAATATCCGCGGTCGATCAGATATTTCCCCTGCTCGATCAGGCGCCGATGCCATTTGCCGCGATAGGAGAGGCAGAGCATGTTGTCGACTTTCCTCCCGTCGATCAGTTCGGCCATGCCGTCGGGCTCCTTCTGCGCGTTGTGCCACCACCATTCACGGATCCAGACGATCTCCCCGATCCCGGTCTTTTCCGTCTTTTCGCGCGTGGCGTCCAGCATCGGGGCCCCCCAGTCGATCTCGTCGTCGGAGAGATACGTCCAGATGTCGAGATAGTTGAATCCGCCGCGGCGCAGCCCCGCCACATCCGGATACTCCGCATAGAAGTCGTTCGGCATGGAGAGATAAACCGGAAGGCTCCGGAACGGTTTCGCCTCCGGAATGGAGACGACCCTGATGTTCAGCGGCTGCGGGGGCTGTTTTCCTTTGGACCACTGACCCCAGTAACAGCCTTCGAGCTCCGTTCCTTCCGGAAGCGCCTCTGCGAGCTTCCAGAAGAATGTGTATTTGGATGCGCGCGGCCCCGGAGCGGCATGGTAAAGGTTCAGCTTCCTGTTGTTGTATGTGTATGTTCCGGTCTTCTCAACGGAGAAGTCGCGGAACCCGCCCTCAAGCCGGATCTCCGGAGGCAGGGCAAGATAGAGCTCCGGCTTGCGGGAGGGATTCACGGGCATGAAATGAATCATGGAGAACTGTTCCGGCGAGATGTAGGCGGTCTTTTCGATATTGCTCGCAAATGCGAAACCGGACTGGCGGCGCGGCAGATAGGGGCGCTTTGTCGTGAGCGGCGGCATGGTCGTCACGATGGCGCCGGTCGTCTCCTGCGCCTCCAGCGCGGAAGCGGACGGCAGTACAGCGGATGCCGCCATAAGAAACACCGCTGCAAGCTGTTTCATTCGTCTCATGAGAAGTCCTCCGCGGCTCAGTTTTCAGAAGCAGTCCGGATGATCTGGAAATCCGCGATCCGGATCGGCACGTTGGTGCGGTAGAAGGCAAAAAGAATGCGCGCGTTGTTGACTCCCTGCGGAACCTTGACGGGAATCACCACGTGCTGCCAGCTGCCGTCGCAGACGCCGAACTCGGAAACCTTCCTCGTCACGGTGCCGAGTTCGCCGAGCTTCTTTCCGGGGCCTCCGAACTGGATCATAAGGGCGGCGCGGGCAATCGGTTCGGCGGGCGTCTGATAGTCGAATTCAATGACATAGTCTCCGGGGAAAAGCCGCTGGTAAAAGTAGGCGGTGTAGGCAAGACAGTCCCTGTCGTTGTTCGGAATGAATTCAATGCAGGCGCGCCCGTCGTTATTCTCCGGCTTTCCGAGGGCGATCTTTCCTTTCGGATCGCTGTTCAGCCCGGATGTTGAAGCGAAATTCAGTTTCCTGAGGACCTTTCCTTTTGTGGCGGTCGTGCCCTTTGCGACCGATTTCGCGCTCATGTCATACAGACGGAAATCGTCGACGAACACCGTGGCGTTCGTGCGGAGAAGCGACAGCATGACCTGTCCGCGCACCGCGCCCTCGGGGGCCTTGAATGTCACCTTGCAGAAATGCCATTCATTATCGGCGGGCATGAGTTCGGCAAACGGGAAAATGACACTCCCCGCACTGCTGTTTCCGCCGCCCGGCTTTGCAAAATTCACGCCGATCCCGCAGCGTTTGATCGGCTCGGCGTCCATCTTCGCCCAGCAGGTGATTGCATATTCATGACCGGGGACGAGTTTCTGGAAGAAGTAGGCGACATAATTGTTGTCCGGAGTAAAGACGATCGAGGATTTTCCCTCCTTGAACTCCTCCGGATCCAGTTCGACCTGGGCGTCGCCCGGCCACTTCGAGAATCCCGCATTGCTCTCAAAATTCAGACTCTTGAGGAGGATTCCTCCCTGCGGCGCCTGCGCTGCGGCATCTGCAGGAACATTTTCCGCCGCTCCGAGTGCAAAGCAGAACGAGCACAGCAAAACCAGAATTTTTTTCATCTTTCATTCCTTTCCCTTTTTTTGATTTATTCTTGATCTGATGAATCCTGCATTCCTGCGTTTTTTATCCGCGCCATGGGAAGGATGCGCACAGCATTCTTCCTGAAACCTTCAGAGCTGATATTGAGCAGTCCATTTTGCCTCGATCAGCCATCTTCCCACTGCCTGTTTGATGATGACGGGAGAATTGGTTTCCTGGGAACGGTTTACCGCCCAGATGTGGCGGGAGGCCTCCGTATGACCGTCAAAGAACACCATATTGGCTCCGCTGCTGTGATGCCGGACAATCCACTGGCTGTTATTGTCATCGACCCGCGCAAGATCTCCGGGATCAACGGTTTTCTCCCAGTTGGTCTCCGCCTCTCCAGTCCCCTGATAAGCGTCAAATGTCGTATAATAGGATACATTTGTCATGATGCAAAGGAGGGAAGGCCGCCTGATCCGGCTGACCTTTGCTCCGGCAAAAGCCGGATAAAGAGTATTCTGCGATGAATAGGGAAGCGCATAGCTCAACCCCCCTTTCGGAGTGTCTGTTCTATAGGGTTTCGTATCCGAGGGGCAGAGAAATGCGCTCTTTCTGCCGAACAGCGCAGCGGTGGTAAGCGTGCCGCCTCCGGCGAGCTTGACATCGGCCGTTTCCGCTCCGGAAACGTAACCTGCCAGCTGATTGAACCAGTTCTGCTCCATATCGCTGCCGTTGTTTGGTTTGGGCATGGCAAACGAATAATCAGCGCAGTACTGATTAATGCCCAGTCCAAGCTGTTTCAAGTTTGACATGCAGCTGATCGCCTGCGCCCTTTCCCGCGCCTTGTTCAGCGCGGGAAGCAGCATGGATGCGAGAATCGCGATGATCGCAATCACAACCAGAAGTTCGATCAATGTAAATCTTTTCCTTCCATCAATAATTCGAGACATGTCTCACTTCCTCCTTGCTATTGGTGAAATCATTGTAAATCACCGGGTATTCCACGGAACGGTGAATCTTTCTCGTCGTCGGAGCGATCATGACCTCGCGCAGCGCCTCATAGGCGGCGGAGAGGATCTCATGGTAGCAGTCGCCCTCGCTGAAGGTCATGACCTGTTCCGGATAATGCACGCCGATTCTGGCGCAGGCAAGAATCCGTGTCGCAGGCGGCACGCGGAAGGGTCCCTGCGTCAGCAGTTCGAGCTTCTCCTCATCCAGACCGGGCCAGAAGATCAGAAGTTCCGGATACTCCTTCTGCCCGCGGAGAATTTCCAGATACCTGCGGAGATTGTCGATCGTGGACGCACTGTAATCCAGGCGGATGCGGTCGGCTGGAATGAGCGGGAGGCCGAGTTCCTCCTTGATGCACTTCCACTCCTTGCGGACGATCACGTTGTACCCCTCCAGACGCCCGTGGAAGAAAAGCGCCATCTTCCGGTATCCTCGCGCAGTGAAATCGCGGACGATCTGACGGATGGTTCCCCCCCAGTTCGTCTCGACGTAATTGATCCGCGGGTAGACCGGAAGGCGGTTGCAGGAAACAAACGGAATTCCCGCGCCGTCGAGATATTCCGCGATTTCATAGGACAAAGTGCTGTTCGTGAAAATGATGCCGGAAAAATGGTCGCCGAGCAGTTTGCAGAGATTGCGGGAGCTGATCCAGTCGGTGACGCCGATCAGGATGGACTCAAAACCGTCGCGATTGATCTGCGCCTGCAGTTCCTTCAAGCGGCAGTCGGTTTCCAGAATGCTCATGTCGCCTTTTCCTACGATGGCAATGATCCCGGAGGAGGTTTCCCGCGAGGCAATCCGGATCCCCCTGCGCCCGTCGGGTTTCAGAAGACCGCTCTGAATCAGCGGACGCAAGGCAAGCGTCACAGTCTGTTTGGAAACCTGGAATTCAGCGGCAAGATTCCGTACTGTCGGGAGTTTCTCCCGATAGATCCCGTTCGCGATCCGTTTTTCCAGAACCGCCGCAAGACTTGGATATCTCGAATTGCTCATAATGAATTCCTCAGAATCACATTCATGCGTTTTCTTTCTGTCATTATATTATAAGCAGTTCCGGGACAATGTCAATAGTCCCGGGGGGATGAAAGGGCCCGAATTACCGCAAGTACCTAGGACAATATTTTCCCAAAACACGAAAGACACACCTCTGAAACAACATTACAAGGAATTGATATTCAGATTGTTGCATTTTGAAATCCTGTCATCTCCGTCATTTATTTCAAAAACATCAGATTTTTAAATCAGGGACAAAATACAACAAGCCTCTTTTGCAGATTCCGGCCGGAAAAGGAATCCGGCGGATTTCCCCTCTTCAAAAAATGATCAAAAAAAACATGGGTTCATCAAAAAAAACATTGGAAAAAGCCGCATTTGCTGTATCTTGTCAAAAGAAATACGGAATTTCCAGTTGTATCAAAACAAACAAATAAGGATGATTGCAATGGAAAACAGAATCAAGGTCGCAATCGTGGGACTCGACACCAGCCACGCGGTGGAATTCCCGAAACTGATGCAGGATCCCTCCGTCCCCGAGAAAAATCAGGTTCACGATCTTGTCGCCACGCGGTGCCTCCGCTTTGAAACCCCGTTTCAGAACAAGGCGGGACTCGACAAACGCCAGGCGTATCTGGAAAGCATCGGCGTCATGGTGACCGAGGATTTCGACACCGCCGTCGCGGACTGCGATGCGGTCATGATCGAAATCAACGATCCGGCGAAGCATCTGGAATATTTTGCAAAATGCGCAAAACTGGGCAAGCCGGTCTTTCTGGACAAGCCGTTTGCGGACACGCTCGACAATACGGCGGAAATCCTGCGGATCGCCGCGGAAAACAACGTGCGCTTCTTCACGGCGTCTTCGCTCCGCTTCGACGTCGACTTCACCGAAGCCGCCGCGCAGGATATCAAGCCGGAATCCGCAGTGATCTGGGGACCGGTCGGCCGTGCGCCGGCTGGCTCGTCGATCGTCTGGTACGGCGTGCACACCTTTGAAATGCTGCAGCGCGTCATGGGACGCGGCGCAGTCAGCGTGTGCGTCTCCTCCGACCGCAAAGGCTATGTCTGCCACGTCGTCTACAACGACGGGCGCAGAGGTGTCGTGGAACTCACTTACGGTTCCTACCGGTACGGCGGAGTCATCCGCGACGACCGCGCAAAAGAGGTGATGTTCCAGGTTTCCTGCCGCATTCCGTTCTATCAGATGCTCATCCTTGAGATCGTCAAGTTCTTCAAAGGGGAAAGCCAGATCGTTCCGCTGGAGGATTCGTTCGAGGTCATGGCGATGCTCGCCGCGGCCGACCGGTCCGCGGCAACCGGCAGACCCGAACCCGTTTATGTGAAGTAAATCACCTGCCGTCATCAAAAGACAGAAAGGATACAGGCATGAAGCGAATCAGAGTCGGAATCATCGGACAGGGCCGGAGCGGACGCGACATCCACCGTCATCTGTTTGAAACGCAGGAAGCGCTGAAGGCGCGTTTCGAAGTCGTCGCCGTGGCGGACTATATTCCCGAACGCTGCGAAATCGAAGGAGTGACTCCCTCCCCCGATTTCCGGAAGTACAGCGACTATAAAGAGATGCTGAAGGATTCCAGCATTGAGCTGATCGTCAATTCAACCCGGAGCATGGACCACATCCCCGTCAGCATCGAGGCAATGGAGGCGGGGCATGACGTGATCTGCGAAAAGCCGCTGGCGCGTCACACGGCGGATGTGGACAAGGTCGCGGAAGCCGCGCGGAGGACGGGAAGATTCTTCGCCGTGTTCCAGCAGTCCCGCTTCCGTCCGCTGTTCCGCAAGTCCCTGGAAGTCATGAACTCCGGAATTCTCGGACGCATCGTCATGGTGAAAATCGCATACAACGGGTTCGCCCGCCGCTGGGACTGGCAGACCATTCAGGACATGTGTGCGGGAGAACTCCTGAACACAGGCCCGCATCCGCTCGATCAGGCGCTCCAGTTCTACGGGGACGCTGATCCGGAAAAGATCGTCTGCACGATGGACCGCGCCAACAGCTTCGGCGACGCGGAGGACCACATCAAGCTCCTGCTGATGGGAAAAGGGCATCCGACCATCGATCTGGAAGTCTCGCGCTGCTGCATGTTCCCCGGGAACACCTACGAAATCTACGGCACGAACGGCGGACTCAAGGCATCCGGCGCGGAAGCCGCATGGAAATATTTCCTCCCCTCCGAAGCGCCGGAACAGCATCTGATCCGCGAGCCGCTCGAAGGACCGGGCCGCCTGCCGCGCTACTGCGGAGAGAAACTCCATTTCTATGAGGAAAAATGGACCGCTCCGGATTATGCGCTCGGCTTCGACGCATGGGGCACGAAATACTATGAACAGGTCTACGACGCAATTGTCAACGGCAGGCCCATGGAGGTCACGCTCGACCAGGTGCGCCGCCAGATCATGGTGATTGAGGAGTGCCACAGGCAGAATCCCTTCCCGAAAATGAAGTGAAACAACGGATCATGAAACGAGGCATCCCCGCTGATTCCGCAGGAAAGCGGACAGGGGGGGATGCCTTGATGCAGCATGCCGGGGCAGCCCGGCTCATTTTTTTTCCGGAGCCTTCTTTCCGAAATCCGGGTGTATGAAAGGCCGGATCAGAAAAATCGTGAGGATGCTCGGAATCGTGCAGACCATGATCCAGAGAAAAAAGAGCTCGTAATTGCCGCAGTTCTCCGGAAGGAGGAAAGCAAAGCGGGAAAGAAGAAACCGCATGTGTTCGAGAAGAGCCCCCGAAACCATGCCCGGCAGCATCAGGCTCAATGCCATGATCCCGGTCATGAATGCGTAGTGCGTCGTGCGGAAGCGTCCGCTGTCTTCGGCGAAATGCAGCATGAAAACCGTATAGGAGGTGAAGCCGAATCCATATCCGAACTGCTCCAGCGCGACGCAGGCGCACACATTCCACAGAGAAACCGGCTGTGCGAAGGCAAGATAGACGTAGACCGCATCCGGCAGATTAATCAGGAGCGCCATCGGCAGAAGCATTCTTCCGAGCCCGTGTTTCGCCACCAGAATCCCGCCGGCAATCCCCCCGGCAAGCAGCGACAGCATCCCTGCGCTTCCATAGACGTTCGCATACTGCGCGGGATCAAGGGCAAGCCCGCCGGAGACGCGTTCCGCCACAAGAAACAGCGCGGCAACCCTGGCAAGCTGCGCCTCGGCGAAACGGTAGAACAGCAGAAAGAGAATTGCCGGAATGATGTGTTTCTTGCGGAAAAACGAGAGGACCGATTCCCCGAAGGAGCGCGCAAATTCCCGGAACGGGCCGCCTTTCTGCGGCAGGTCCGTCCGCGCCTGCGGCAGGGAAAAGAGATGATGGGAAAAAAGCGCGGCGAACAGTCCGCCGGAAACGGCGAGAAATGCCGCCCACTGCGCGGAAATTCCCCAGCGTTTCGTCAGGAAAAAAACAAACGAAAGCAGAACACCCTGCGCAACGAGCTGGGAGATGCGGTAGAAAGTGTTGCGGATTCCCGAAAACAGCACCTGCTCATGTTCGGAAAGTCCGATGATGTAAAATCCGTCCGCCGCCGCGTCATGGGTCGCGGAGACAAACGCGGCAAGGAACAGAAGCCCGATCACAAACGGCATGCCGGAAGGAAAGGAAAGCGCCGGCGCCATCAGGAGCAGCAGCAGCGCCATCAGCGCCTGACAGGAGAGAATCCAGGCGCGCTTTTTCCCGAACAGATCGATGCATGGCGCCCAGAAGGGCTTCAGCACCCAGGGAAGTCCGAGCAGACTGCTCCAGAATGCAATCGCCGTATCGCTGAAGCCGGAGCCGAGCGTCTTGAACAGGACAACGGAAAGCGTTGTGACAATCGCATAGGGAAACCCCTCGGCCACATACAGCGTCGGCACCCAGCGCCACGGACTCTTTCCGGACATTCCGCACCCTGCTCCTTTCCGTAAAACAATATTTTCCCCATAGTATACATAATATCCGCATATTTTCAATCCGCGGTTTGCATTTTACGCCGGGTGAAATTACATTTTCCTTCCGGTATCGGGAAAAACAACAGTCCGGAGATTTATGAAGAGACTTTTTTTTCTGCTTCTGGGAACAGCCGCGGCCTGCGGAGGCGTGCACGCATCGCCCGTCACAGCAACGGTGATCCCGGACATTCTGAACATCCGCTCGGCTCCGGACCGCGCAAGCAGGATCATCGGCACGCTGCGCGCAGGCGAATCCGTCCGGATACTCTCCTCCCCCGACGGGGAATGGTGCAGGATCGCCATGCCGGAGGACGCGTCGGTCTGGATCGCGGCTTCCATGGTGAACGCCGACGGCGTTCCCGCTGCCGGTGCAGTGTTCCGTTCAGGCCCGGGCGCGGCATATGAGGAAATCGGGCAGGCGGCGCCGGAAAAAATCATCATCCGCGGGAAGGCGAAAAACGGCAGATGGCTCCGGGTCCGGCCGCAGAAGGGACTTTCCGCCTGCGTAAGCACGGCTTATCTGAAAATCGAAAACGGAACGGGGAATCTCCCGCGTTCCCGGCAGAAAAAGACCACGGGAAAAGAATCCGCAGAGGAACGGATCCGGGAATCCGCCGCTCCCGCCGCGGCGGAAGGCATTGTGAAACCGTTGAACGTCCCTGCGGGTTCCGCAACCCATATGCTCGCACTGCGGGTGAACAGCGAGGATTTCATCGCCGCCTATCTTGCCGCACCGGGACACAATCTGAAGCTCTGGGAAAACCGCAGGGTCCGGGTCAGCGGCACCGGACAATGGCTGCGCGGGCGCAACCGCCCGCTGATTACCGTGGAAAGGATCATTCCCGCATGGCAGAGATAGACACAGACACCTTCCCCGCTCCTCCGGAAACAGGCAAAGCGTATGACCGGATTGCCGCATGGTTCCGGAGCGAAACACGGAACAGTCCGTACGGAATGCCGTTTCTGGAAGAACTGCTTGCGCTGCTTCCGGAACATGCGCACGTGCTCGACGCGGGATGCGGATTCGGACGGATGGCGCGCGTTCTGCTCGACCGTGGATGCCGCGTGACAGGCGTGGACGTATCCGGAGAAATGCTCCGTCTCGCTTCGGAATATGTTCCGGAAGCGCATCTGGTGCAGGCGGACGTCTCGGAATTCCGCACAACCGAAACATTCGATGCGGTTCTGGCATGGGATTCCCTGTTTCATCTTCCCCCGGACCGCCACCGCCCGATGCTGAAACGCATGGCGCAGCTCCTGAAACCGGACGGAATCTTCCTGATGACAAGCGGAAGCAGAAAAGGACGCGTCTCCGGAGCGATGAACGGCGTGGAGTTCCACTATTCAACGCTTTCCATGGAAGAGTACCGCACAGAACTGGTTCGCAGCGGATTCGTCATCCTGAAGATGATCCAGGACCAGCTCCCCGAAGAGCATCTTGTCACTTTTGCGCGGAAAAAACGCTTCTGAATCCTCCGCGTGCGGAAAATTTCCGGTCAGAAAGAGTCCCTGTCACGGCTCCGGAAATTCCGCGGACGCCGCTCCCGGGGCCGGTCCTCCCGATGAAAATCCCGGCGCCCGTCCTTTTGAAAACGCTTCCCGTCATATCCGCGGCGTTTTCCCGTCAAAGCTCCGTCAGATTCATTTTCAGAGTCATGGCGGGGAAAAGAACGCATCCTTCCCGGGCCGTCATTCCGATTGTCCCTCCGGAAACGGCCTTCCCGGGAGAAATTTCCAGAAAATTCCCTCTTCGGACGGAAGGGGCGCCGCTCTCCGGAGTCTTCAGGGAATCTCCGCGCTGGACGGTCACTGTCTCCTGCAGCATCATCCCGGGAAAAAGGACGGCGGAATTCCCGTTTTTCCTTCCCGTCCTCCTGCATCCGGAGCGGCCTTCCGCGTTCCTTCGATTCATTGACCCGAAGACTGCGCCCGCCAAAACAGAAACCGTCGAGGGCTTCCATCACGCGCGGCGCCTCTTCGTCATCCAGCAGCACAAAACCGTATCCAAGCGGACGTCCCGTTTCACGGTCTTTCTTGATTTTCGCGTCGAACACCTTCCCATGCTGTTCAAACAGTTCCCGGAGTTCCGCTTCCGTGGCCGCATACGGCAGATTGCCGACAAACACACTTTTCATCGTCTGAAATCCCTGGTTCCGGTTGTCCTTCACAGCTTGTCGACCAGTCTGCCGATGTATTTCAGGGACGCCATGATGTCCTTTGCCTGCTGTTCGCCGCTGATTTCCCGTTCAATGACGAGCTCGCCGCGGAAACCGAGTTCATGAAGTTTCGGTATGATCCGCTTGAAATCGACCTTTCCGCTTCCGATCGGAACCTCGCGTCCGAGCTTGTGCCCGTCAACAGGATATACGCCGTCCTTCACATGCAGGTTGCGGACATATTTTCCAAACACATCAAGAGCGTCAAGCGGATTGCCCTTCCCGTAAAGAATGATGTTCGCCGTGTCAAGATTGATACCGAGATTCGGCAGCGCAAGGTCCTCAATCGTCCGCAGCAGCGTGACAGGCGTCTCCTGCCCGGTCTCAAACCAGAACTCAAGTCCGAGTTTCCGGCAGTATTCCCCGATCTCCCCGAGCGCGTCGAGCACCTCCATGTAAAGATGGGACTTGGGAGTCTCCGGAATGAATCCGCAATGGGTGATGATCGCCGGCGCGCCGACCCGGGCGGCGAAATCCGCGCCGGCCTTGAGATCCGCAATCCGTTTTTTCCGCGTATACTCCGGAACAATTCCCATCGTGTCCGGCCCGTCGATCAAATCCCAGATCACCGTTCCCGAGTAACCGGTCCAGAGAGCCGCAAGACGGACGCCGCTTGACTTCAAGTCGCGTTTGACTTTCCGTGCATTTTCCACGGTCCACTTTGTCATGTCCCAGTTGCAGAGCTGAGTCGTCGCCACGCCGTAGCGCGCGATGACGTCAAACGGGTTGGAATCGTCACTGGCGAACCTCGAAAGAACGCCGAGTTCCATGGAACGGTTCTTTTTCATACGGATCTCCTTACTCTCTCCAATATGTTTTTTGTATTACGGCTGCACTGCATGAAATCCATCTTCCCGCTTCCCGGGAGTGGAGAAACTCAGTGTTTCTCATAAAAACTCTTCATGATTCTCCCGACATCGGAATTGGGGCGGACACCGGAAAACAGTCCGGCGTTCCTGCCGATCGCAAAAAGGCGGACGTTCTGCGCCGTATGCCCCTTTGTGGTCCATGTGACGCCAAGCCGCGCATCCGCGATGCGCAGTGCGTTCCGGTTCAGATGACGGCGTTTGTTCCCGGCGTTCGACTTCAGAATTTTCTCAAAACTCTCCGTCTCCTGCGCAGTCAGATCCGCAATTCCCTGCCCGGCGAGCTTTTCCCGGACGGATGAAAGCGTCTCATCGTCCCGGAAGGAAAACGTTCTGCCGCTGAAGCGGACATGGTTCTCCCTGATTTTCCCAGCAATTCCGGCGGGAAGCGTCTCCGGCAGCATCAGGCCGCCGGTATCATGATCCGCAGTAACGACAATCAGCGTGTCCTCCGGATGCCGCCGGTAGAAATCAAGCGCGCGGCCGACCGCCCGGTCGAACTCGAGAAGCTCGGTCATTGCCGCATAAGTGCTGTTTTCATGTGCGCCGACATCAATCTTGCCGCCCTCGACCATCAGGAAAAAACCCTTCGGATTGTTTTTGTAAAGCAGATCAATCGCTTTTGCGGCATACTCGTTCAGGGGACGGACAACGCCGCCGGAAGCATAGCGGGGCGCACGAACCGCCACGGCCGGCCGTTCCACGGAAAGAAGCTCCACCGCTTCGTTCAGCGCACGTCCGGAATCGCCCGTGTCCGGGCGGCGGTCCATCTCATATCCGAACCGCTTGAACACAAGCGTCGGCCTGAGAAGGGCGTTCAGGGCAAAAAACGCATCCTGATCCTGATGGAAGACTGCAAGCCCCGCCTTTTCCGCATCTTTCACCACAGTCTCCCCCTTGATGACGGACACGCCGTATCCCATAATGAGATCATAACCCGCGCCGCAGGCCTGCGCGGCAATTTCCGCATACTCGGAGCGTTTCGGAACATGCGCGTAGAATGCGCCCGGCGTGGCATGATTGAAAGTGACGGAGGTGAGAAGCCCGACTCTGCAGCCGGCTTTTTTCGCCAGTGCTGCGGAGGACTCCACCGGTTTTTTATTCCTGTCCAGACCAATGGCGCCGTTGTATGTCTTGACGCCGCAGGCGAGAGCGGTTGCAGCGGCAGCCGAATCGGTGGTCCTGTTGAAAACGTTGTTTGTCTGGAGTTCTCCACGGACCGGCATAACGTCCATGTTCAGCTTTCCGAACTCCCGCGCAAGGCGGATCTGGTTCGGCCCCATGCCGTCTCCGATCAGCAGGAAAACATATTTCGGCGGAGCCGCATCCGACGGCGCAGTCAGAGCGCACGCCTGAAGAAACAGCATCAGAAACACCGTCGCCGGCAGAAAAACGAACACATGGCATTTTTTCATCATGACTCCTCCGTTTGCTGCTTGCCGGAAAAATTCTCAGAGAAACAGTCCGGCCGCCCGGATGCTCTCCTCCGCGTCCGGATATCGTGCGATCAGATCCTCCGCATGACCTTCCTTGAAATCCTCGTATTCAAATCCCGGAACGACAACCGCGCCGAAAAGCCCCCAGGAATCCGCCGAGCGGTCGACGAGAACCGTCGCCTGCCATGTCCATGCGGGAATCAGGCTCTGCGGCATCTCTCCGCTCAGAATGTCCGGGCCGACGATGCGTTCCGTCCAGCTCCCGTCCGGAAAAAGCAGAATCTGAAGCGCCGGACTGCCCGCGTGATACATCCAGATCTCGTCCGAACGGACCTGATGCCATCTGGACACTTCCGCACCTTTCAGCAGATAGAGGATCGAGGTCCCGGCACGGCGCTGTTTCGTCGCCTCGGTTTTGACGATCGAGCGGAACGTTTCGCGAAAATGTCCCCCCTCTCCGGAGTGGGGGCTCATTGCAAGCGCCCGTATGATTTCATCCGCACTCGGCATTTTCCGCAATTCCTTTCCTTTTCCGTTACAATACATGAATTATTTCCGAATTCAATCCGGACTTTTTTTGAATTTTGTGAAAAACAGGCGATATTAGCAGCACTCCCTGCGGAAAGAGATAAGGAATATGGCTGTTTCTCCCGCGGGGCCCGGGAACATGATTCTGGAAATGGAGCTGACATGACGAAACTTTTTTCATACAGAACGGACGGTTTTGTGCATTTCATCGGTTGCGGAGGAGCGGGAACAAGACCGCTGATGCGGATTTTTCATGAACTCGGATTCACCGTTTCCGGATCCGATCTGGCGGAATCGGAGTCGCTGGAGCGTCTGCGCGGAATCGGGCTGAAGGTGTTCGCGGGGCACGACAAAACGCATCTGCCGACCGCGGACGGAACGAAACTGCTTCTGGTCTACAGTTCCGCGGTCACGGAAAAGAATCCGGAGCTTGCCGAGGCACGCAGGATCGGGGCGCAGTGCATCCGGAGGGGCGAGGCGCTCGGCCTGCTCGCGGACCTTTTCCCCCATGTAATTGCCGTCAGCGGCTCGCACGGAAAGACCAGCGTATCGGCAATGATCGCGCATATTCTCAAGACCGCCGGACTCAATCCCGGTTATCTGATCGGGGCGGACGTGGTCTCCTGGGAGGATTCCGGCAGCGCGGGCGGCGGAAAAATCTTCGTCTGCGAGGCCGACGAAAGCGACGGGACCCATACCGCAATCCATTCCTCGGTCGCCGTCGTGACCAATATCGAGGACGACCACGCATGGAATTTCGCCTCTCCGGAAATCCTGCTGGAGAACTTCCGCAAGTTTGCGTTTCAGGGGAAAAAACTGGTCTATACGGACGCGCCGCCCGCGGAAACGCTTTTCCGGGAACATCCCGACGCCTGCGCCATTCCGCCGAGAACGGTACCGGACGATCCGCGTTTCGCCGCATTCGGACACTACCGGAGAATCAATGCCGCGCTTGCCCTGGAGGCGGTGGCGCGCAGCGGACTGATGGACCGTGAAACCGCGCGGGAGGCGCTTCTCTCCTTTCCCGGCGTCGGCAGAAGACTCCAACTCCACTGCGCCGGAGAAAAACAGCTGCTGATTGAAGATTACGCCCACCATCCGACGGAAATCGCCGCATCCATCCGGACACTCCGGGAACTCCATCCCGGAAAACGTCTCGTCGTAATCTTCCAGCCGCATCGCTACGCCAGGCTGAAACGGTATTTCCGCGAGTTCGCCCGGGAGCTTGCGGCGGCGGACGCCGTCTTCGTAACGCCTGTCTTCGCAGCCTGGACGGAAACCGACTCGCTGGATTCCAAGGATCTCGCACAGGCCATCGGCAGCCGGGCGCGCGCGCTGAACGGATCATGGAAGGCGATGGCGGATGAGATTTTCCCCCTGCTGCGGGAAAACGACCTCGTCGCAGTCATCGGAGCGGGAGACGTGAAGGAAATTCTTCCGTTTCTGAAGGAGAAAATCCGCCGGATTCCCGACCTAGCCCTGATATTCGCGGCGGGCGGCTCCTCGCGCCGTTTCGGGCATGGAGACAAGCTTTTCACCCCGCTGAACGGCGAGCCGGTCTTTCTCCACGCACTCCGCGCGCTTCTCCCCTGCGTCCGCGCCGGATACGCCGTGATGGCGGTGCCGGAAGCAAAACGGGACAAGTTCATCGAAGCGCTGCGCAAACATTTTCCCGAGGCGCTGAAAGTCCTCCGCTTCGCACCCGGAGGCGAAACGCGGACGCAGTCCGTAAGGAACGCCCTTGCCGCGCTCCCGGAGGACGCGGAGATTGTCGCGGTGCATGACGCCGCGCGGCCGCTCATTACCGCCGGGGCGCTGGCGGACTGTGTCCGGACATGCCGGACATGCGGCGGCGCGGTTTCAGCGCGCCGCGCTTCGGACACGATCAAGGAAACCGATGAAAACGGCATCGTCATCCGGACGCTTCCGCGCGAAAACCTCTGGACGGTCCAGACCCCGCAGGTGTTCCGCCTCTCCCTGCTCCGGGACGCCTGCCGCGCGGCGGAACAGCACGGAGGAACCTTCACCGACGACGCGTCGCTCGTTGAGACTTTCACCGGGACAAAGGTCAGACTGGTGGAGAACCGTGCGGAAAACATCAAGATCACCTATCCGGGCGATCTTCTTTTTGCGGAGGCCTGTCTGAAAGAACGCCGCGGACGCTGAACCGGAAGATCATCCTTCCTTCGCGCACGGGAATGCCGGGATCATTTTTTCCAGAAGGACGGCAGGAAGATAATCAGAATGGTATAGAGTTCCAGACGGCCGACCAGCATCTCCAGGGCCAGAAGCAGTTTCGCCGCCGGATTCATCCAGGAGAAGGTGTAGATAGGGGCAAGCTGCCCGAATCCCGGCCCGGCATTGCTGATGCAGGTTGCCGAAGCGGAAATCGCGGTAATCATATCCATTTCGCAGACCGCCGGAAGAACCGTGGCAAACAGGAATACGGTCAGAATATAAATCGCCAGAAATCCGAACGCCTTGTTGAGAACCGCCGTATCCATGCGTTTGCCGTCCAGGCGGATATCCTGCAGGGAGCGGGGGAAAATGCAGCGTCTCAGCTCGGAAAAACTGTACTTCAGAAAAAGAAGCAGCCGAACGCATTTCATGCCGCCGGCGGTCGAACCGCCGCACGCGCCCATGAAGATCAGGCCGAGCAGAAGCATTCCGCACGCGCCGGGCCACAGCGTGTAGTCGGCGGTGGTGAAACCCGTTGTCGTGGAAAGAGCGGCAACCTGAAACGCCGCGGCGCGCAGGCAGAGCCACGGAGACATGTGATACTGGTCGCCGCTGATCGGATCTTTCACATGGGAAAAAAACAGCGTCGCGGCAATCACGAGGGTCACGACGATCAGAATTCCGGTGAAAAAGCGGTATTCCTCGGAAAGATACTGCCTGAGAGGCAGTCCTTTCAGCGCGCGGTAATGGAGAATGAAGTTGCAGCCGGAAAGAAACATGAAGATCGTGATGACGACCTGAATGTAGGAGCTGTCGTAATAGGCGATGCTGTTGTTCTTGGTGGAGAATCCGCCGGTTGCAATCGTGCTGAAGGAGTGGCAGACCGCGTCGAAAAGATGCATGCCGCCGATCCAGAGGAGAATCGTTTCCAGCAGCGTCAGAACGAAATAAACCAGAAAAAGAATCTTCGCAGTGCTCGCAATCCGCGGCGTAAGCTGGTCGTCGTTGGTTTTTACGCCGGGGACCTCGGCGTTGAACAGGGCCTGCCCGCCCACGCCGAGCATCGGCAGAATCGCCAGAGAGAGCACCACAATGCCCATGCCGCCGATCCAGTGCGTCAGCGACCGCCAGAAAAGAATGCCGTAAGAGAGACTCTCGATCCCGTCGGGAAGCGTTGAACCGTCGCGAAGCTTCAGGGTGCTGTCGATCACGGACGCGCCCGTGGTGGTGAATCCGGAAACCGTCTCGAAAAAGGCGTCGTGCAACTGCATCCCGGTAATGGTGATGAACGGAAGCGAACCGAACAGCGAAACCGCAAGCCAGCCGCCCGCGACGATCGCGAACCCCTCGCGGATCCCCGTCTGGATGTTCCGTGATCCGGGCCGCAGAAGGATGATGCCGAGCACTCCGGAAAGCGAAATAATCACGGCGCAGCAGAGCATCAGGAGAATTTCATGAGGATCGTCTCCCATAATCAGGGCGACTCCGCCGCAGGAGGCGACGGCAAGTCCTTCCAGCAGGACCAGAATGGAAATCAGATAGACAACGATTTTCAGATTCATAAGGTGTCACTTTTCCGGGAAAAGCGGTTCCAGTTCCCTTTCCGCGTCAGGAGTCACAACCGCCACGACCGTATCGCCCGGCTGAAAGACCGTGTTGCCGGACGGTGCGAAAATTTCGTTCTTCCGGAACGCCAGCGCCAGCAGCGTCGAGGACGGCAGATTGCATGCCGCCAGCTCCTTTCCGCAAAGCGGAGACGAATTGGACACCCGGAATTCAGTGAGGCGCGCGTGGAACATCTGCAGAAACGCGTCGATGCGCATGGTTCCGCTTTCCAGCATGCGCAGAATCGAATTGACCGCCGTCAGCGTGGTGCTGAACCCGCAGTCGATCATATCCATCGTCGGAACGATGCGGATGTATTCGGGTTTCGATGTGACCGCCACTGTCTTCCGCGCCCCCAGACGCTTGGCCATGATGCAGCTCAGAATATTGTCCTCGTCATCCTGCGCGGCGCTGACGAAGCCTTCGCAGTCGCGGATTCCGGCCTCTTCAAGCACCTCCTCGTCGGTGGGGTCGCCGTTGATGACCAGCACGCCGGGCGGAAGCGTGTCAAGCAGCTTTTCCCCTTTCTGCTGGTTCTTCTCCACAAAGCGGATGTCGTAGCCGGCGGTGCAGAGGGCCGAGGCAAGCAGTTTTCCCGTGACGGTCGCACCGGCGATGACAATGCGCGATGCCTGCACGGAAATGGACTCCTCGGAAATCCATGCAATGAAGTTGTTGACGTCGCGGTTGGAACCCGCGATATAGACCTTGTCCCCCGGGACGAAAATCGTGTCTCCGTGGGGAATCAGAAATTGTTTCTGGCGGACGATCGCGGCAAACCGGACGGAGTTCAGAAGTCCGGAATCGGTCGGAATATCCTTGACGCGCGTTCCGGCGAGCAGGGACGAAGGCGTGACACGGAACACCTCCATAACAGCGTCCGGATTCGAAAAACGGATCTTTTCCACAAGCAGACGGTTCCGCAGAACGCTCCGGATTTTTCCGACGCACTCCTCCGGGGGGGAGACACACTTCCAGATGCCGAGCGCATCCGGCGTGACACCGTCGCTTTCGGAAAAACAGTCGGGCGAATTCACGCGGCAGACCGTTTTCCGGACACCGAGTTTCGCGGCAAGCTGGCAGCTCAGGATGTTGGCGGCCTCGTCGCCGCTGACGGCAAGCAGCGCGTCCGCGTTTTTGACTCCGGCGTCCTTCAGCGTGCGGATGCTGACACAACTGCCTTCAACGACCTTGATGTCCATATTGTCGTTGATATGCTCAAGCATTCCGCCGTCGGCATCGATGATCGTCACATCATGATCGGCGGTGCTGAGCGTGGAAGCCAGCAGTCTGCCGAGTTCTCCCGCACCGGCGATGATAATTCTCATGGGGAACTCCTTGTCTCAGGAATGGAAATCGTAGACTCGCTCGAAAAGCTCGGCGACCTTCACGCCCGCCTCCTGCTCCTTCGGGCCGGTGACGCGCAAGGTGACAAAGTCATTGCACTGCAGCCCGAGCGCGAGAAGATCCAGGATGCTCTGGAGGTTCGATTTCCCGCGATCCGACTCGACACAGAATTCATGCCCGGGATACAGTTCCACCGCCCCCATGATCATGCTCGACGGACGGCAGTGTATTCCGGCTTTGTTCCGTATCTGGATTTTCTTCTCAAACATAGAATGTCTTCTCCGAATTGTTTTCTGCAAAAAGAGAACATGCTGTAAATTAAAAGTTTCAAGGCCCGGAAAAATAACGGCATATAATATAGCACAGATTTTTCTTTTTGGCAAGCCTAATTTTCAAATATTCCTCCGGAACCCCGTCTGCAGCGGAAAAACAACGGCATGTTTCCGCGCAGGGGAAACATTTCCGGGAACTCCTGTTTTCCTCCGCTCGCAAAATGCGCGGTCCGTGCTATATTGTCCCAAGCACAGCGGGGAGACAAGACAATGAATCTGAAGGACATCACTTTGTTTTTCAGGAACCGGAGAAATTCCGTTTTCCTGGATCTGGCCTGCAAATATCTGGAGACCGTTCCGAAAGAGAAGGCGCAGGCGCTTCTGACCCTTTTGCTCTCCGTCTATGCGGCCATCAACCGGGCCATGCCGCCGGAAACAGACCTGGAAGAACTGGAACTGGTTCTTGCAAAAAATCTCCCGGAACAGGATCCCGCGGAGCTGCTGCGCAACGCAAAACGCGCAGCCGGAAATTCCGATGCGCTTTCCGCCGTGCGGACACTCTCGACGCTTCCTCTCGGCGAACGCCTTCCGCTGGCCTCCGCCCTGCTGGAACTGGATAAGACGGTAACGCCCCTTACGGAGAAAAAACGGAAAAGCTTCACGGAATTCGCCGAAGCCATGGGAATCGACTCCCCCCTCATTCAGGATCTGCTCGCAAAGGAAACGGCGCGGCGCGCAACAGCGGCGAAAGTGCTGAATTCCGGAGCCGGCCTCGCAGTCGCCCTCGTCGTCATTCTTGTTTTCATACTGGCCGCGACCTTCCTGAAATCCCTGATCTTCGGAATCATTCTCGCGTATTTCCTGCTGCCGCTGGAAAAGTATTTCGAAAAACACTTCTTCAATACGAAAATCGTGATCGCCGTTTCCAAGTTCCTTTCCTTGTTCTGCCGGCCGTTCCGGAAAATCAGCGCATTTTTCTCTCCTGAAAAGGAACAGTCCGAACAGGAACAGATTCTCGCCGCGCGCAGACTGCTGGTCATGAAATCCTCCGTCGCGGCGCTGGTCACGGTCGCGGCGGGAGCCCTGCTGGCGCTGCTGCTGATCGTCTCCATCCTCATTCCGGCGGCAATCAACATGGGACGTTCCGTCAACCAGTGGGCGAATTCAAGTCCCGTGCTGGGACATCTGGAAAAAACAATTGCCGCATGGATCAGCCATGAGGAACAGACCCCAATCCCCCGGCCTCCTGAAGGCAAGGAAACGCCCGCGCTCACGGAACAGGCCGAACAAAACGAAATGAAAAAAACAGAAACGGCCGGACCCGTGGAAAACGCGGAACAAAACGGAATGGAACAAGCGGAAACGGCCGGACCCGTGGAAAACGCGGAACAAAACAGACAGGAAAATGCGGAACCCGAAATCCGCTCCGTCAAGGAGTTCCTGGAATGGCTCCGTCCCGAGCTGCGCGCATACATCCAGGAAAACAGCAAAGACATCGCGGGCATTCTTTTCTCCCGCAGCCGCGGCATCCTTGCCACGCTCGCCGCCATCGTAACGTCGCTCGGCACTTTCGTGTTCGATGCGCTTCTCTGCATTTTCTTCTTCCTGTATTTCATCCAGAAGATGGCGCTTTTTTCGAATTCGTTCCGCGCGACGGCCAAAGCGGACGGCGAAAGTGTCGGCGACTGGTGCGTCAAAAGCGTCTTCGACTCCAAATGGCTTCCGAAAACTTCCAGGGAAAGCCGGCGGGAGGCCGCGGAAATCATCAACCGGATCTGTCATATGTTCGACGCGTGGATCCGCGGATACATTTCCATCATCCTGATTGAAACCGTGCTTTACATCACGGCGTTTTCAATCTTCTCGGTTCCCTATGCGCTGCCGCTCGGAATCATCGCCGGACTGACGATCCTTCTGCCGTTCATCGGGCCGGTCGCCAGCTTCGCGCTGACCGCGCTGATCTGCCTCGCCTTCGGAGACGCCCATCTGGCAACCACGCTGATCGGCGTCATCCTCACCTATTCGATCATCAACGGCATCCTGGAGCAGCTGATCCTGTATCCCTCCCTGGTCGGCGGCGCCATCGGCCTCACCACCGTGGAAACGATCATCGTGGTGCTGCTGGGCGGCCTTTTCGCGGGAATCACGGGAATGATCTTCGCCGTCCCGGCGGCGGCGGTCATCAAGTATCTGATCCCGAAGATTTACAACGTCTGGACCCCGGAAAAACAATAGTCCGCGGAGTCCGCGCGCAAAAAAAACAGACGTCCTGGCGGTTATTTTTCTTGACTTTCGGAAAAAACAGATTATATTTCACAGTTTCAACAGCGGGCAAATCAATTGAACATGAAACATACATAAACGGGAGAAGGCAAGATGTCCAGACATCCGAGCTTGAAATCAACAGGGAAAATCCGCAAGAAAAGAAACGTTCTGAAGAAATTCGAACGCGTGAACCTCCTTACCGCCGACGGACGCTGGAAACCGGGCCAGAAGGTTCTCAGCGGTCTTCCGAAAACCAAGCCCCTCGACTGACCGTCGAAACGGCTTGATCCGAAACGGGGCGTCACTTCTGCGACAGCCCCGTTTTTTTTTCAGAAAATGCCAACCCCACCACCTGGAGAGAGAAACTATGGCGAAAAACACCGTTGTCCAGAAAATCCTGAGCAATCATATCGTATCCGGAAAAGCCGTCCCCGGAGAACCCGTCGCAATCCGCATTGACCAGACCCTGACGCAGGATGCCACGGGCACAATGGCATATCTCGAACTGGAAGCGATGGGAATCGACAAAGTGAAAACGGAACTCTCCGTCTCCTACGTCGACCACAACATGATGCAGAACGGACCCGAAAACCGCAACGACCACCTCTATCTGCAAAGCGTTGCGGCGGCAAAGGGCGTGATCTTCTCCCGCCCCGGAAACGGCATCTGCCATCAGGTGCATCTGGAGCGGTTCGGCGTTCCCGGAAAAACGCTGCTCGGCTCCGATTCCCATACCCCGACCAACGGCGGTATCGGCATGATGGCGATCGGCGCCGGGGGGCTTGACGTGGCGCTCGCGATGGCGGGACAGCCCTTCCGCATGGCCTATCCGAAAATCATCGGCGTGAAGCTGACGGGAAAACTCTCTCCGTGGGTCGCCGCCAAGGACATCATTCTCAAGATGCTGGAAATCCTCACGACGAAAGGCAACGTCGGGTGCATGGTCGAATACTTCGGTCCCGGCGTGAAGACCCTGACCGTTCCCCAGCGCGCCACCATCACCAACATGGGCGCGGAACTCGGCGTCACCTGTTCCGTCTTCCCGTCCGACGAAATGACAAAGGAGTTTCTGGAAAAACAGGGGCGCGGGGAATCCTGGATCGAACTCAAGGCCGATGACGACGCGGAATACGACAAGCTCGTCGAAATCGATCTTTCCGCGCTGAAACCGCTGGCGGCATGTCCATCCAGCCCCGACAACATCCGCCCGATCACGGAACTTGCCGGCATTCCCGTCGGACAGGTCATCATCGGATCCTGCACGAACAGCTCCTACCGCGACCTTTCCATCGTGGCGGCAATGCTCCGCGGCCGCAAGATCAGTCCGGACGTGACGCTCGCGATCGCGCCCGGAAGCCGTCAGGTTCTCGAGATGCTCGCGCGCAACGGCTCCCTTGCCGACATCATTTCCGCCGGCGCGCGCATTCTGGAAAGCGGCTGCGGTCCGTGCATCGGACAGGGGCAGAGCCCGGCGAACGACACGGTCACGCTCCGCACCTTCAACCGCAACTTCCCCGGACGCACCGGAACCAAAGGCGATCAGGCGTATCTGGTCAGTCCGGAAGTCGCGGCCGCCGCGGCGCTGACCGGGAAAATCACCGATCCGGCAACGCTCGGCTTCCCCTATCCCGACGTCCGGGACGCGGAAAAATTCCTGATCGACGACTCCATGATGATTCCGCCCCCCTGCTGTGGCAGCGGAATTGAAATCATCCGCAAGAAAACCATCGGCAGCCCGCCCGTCAACGGGGCGCTTCCGGATACGATCAACGGAACGGTGGTCATCAAGGTCGGCGACAAGACCAGCACGGACGACATCATGCCTGCGGGAGTCCACCTGAAACACCGCAGCAACATTCCGGAATATGCAAAAGTCGTCTTCGAACGCTTCAACGAGGAAGGGAAACCGACCTTCGCCCAGCGTGCGGCGGCAGTCCGGGATGCAGGCGGCCACGGCATCATCGTCGGGCGCGACAGCTACGGGCAGGGTTCCTCCCGCGAGCATGCGGCGATCTGTCCGATGTACCTCGGCGTCAAAGCGCTGATCGCCATGGCGGTCGAGCGCATTCATGCCGCAAATCTCGTCAACTTCGGCATTGTGCCGTTCACGTTTGCGGACAAGGCGGACTATGACAAAATCGAACAGGGCGATTCGCTTGTGATCGAGGGCCTGCGGGAGAAGCTCGCAAAGAAGGAAATGCCGATCTGCGCGATCCTGAGGAAAAAGGACGGCTCGCAGGCGGAAATCAAGCTCAACTACCATCTTTCCGACGAGGATATCCGGATCATTCTCGCCGGAGGCAGACTGAATGTGAAGTAACGCCCGGAAAAAACAGGCGGCGCGGGAAGCGGAAAAGTATTTCCCTTCCCGCATTTTTCATTTTAAAAAACAGGTTGACAGTGCAATGTTCCGCATCGCGGAAATTGTTTCGTGCTTGTGAGTCCTGCCGCGGTCCGGCTGCGCAAGGCGGTCGCCGCAGGCGGAATCCCTGCTCGCTGTGCGCCGCATCCGCGGAAGGGCATATCGTCCCCTTTTCCGATTCCGGACGGTCAGCCGCAGAGGGTGCAGACCGCAAGTCCGCCGAGCGCGGTCTCCTTGAAGGCGGGGGACATGCAGCGGCCGGTCTGAAGCATCGCTTCGAGCACCTCGTCGAATCCGACCTTCTGCTTGTCCGGATTGCTCACGGACGCGATCATATAAGCGTTCCAGGCCGTCACGGCGCCGACCGCGTTGCGTTCGATGCAGGGAATCTGCACATAGCCGTCCACGGGATCGCAGCTCAAGCCGAGATGATGTTCGAGGGCAATTTCGGCCGCGCATCCGATCACGTCAAGGGAATATCCGTGAACGGCGGCAAGAAATCCCGCACTCATTGCGGCGGCAACGCCGATCTCGCCCTGACAGCCGACCTCCGCTCCGGAAATGCTTGCATTGCGCCGGGCGATCATCGCGATCAATCCCGCAATCAGCATGCCGTCAATCAGTTTTTCCATGCGGACGCCCCGGATCCCGCGCAGGAAATACACGATGCCAGGCAGAAGGCCCGCGGAACCGGAGGTCGGCGCGGTCACAACCAGATGCCCGGCGGCGTTCTCCTCCGCGGCGGCAAGCGCGAACGCGTCCAGAAGCAGAAGGAAACGCGTGTCATCCGTATCCGGCGACATCGCCCTGCGGTAAACTTCCGCCGCGCGGCGGGACAGCCGGATCGGGCCGGGCAGCACGCCAGAAGCATCAAGTCCCCGCCGCACGGAATCGCACATCGCCTCAATGACAGTGGAGAGACGCGCGCGGATCTCCTCCGCCGAAAGTCCGGAAAGGGCCGCCTCGTTTTCCAGAATGATCTCCGCCGGAGTCATGCCGTATTTTTCCGTCAGGCGCCGGAACGACTCGAAATTCCGGTAGCGGTACGGCACCGGTTTTCCCTCCGGAACCGTATCGCCTTCCCGCAGCAGGAAACCGCCGCCGACGGAATAATAAATTTCCCCGGCAAGCAGTTCGTCCGTTTCGGAGAAAAGGCGGAAGGCAAGCGTGTTGCTGTAGGGAAAATCATGCTTCCCCGCATGAAAGCGGATTGACTGCTTCGTAAATGTCGCAAGATAGGGACCGAAGGAGGCTGTGTAGATCTTCTCCGGATCGGCAAGAAGCGTTCCGAGCCGTTCCACGTCACAGGTTTCCGGGCGTTCGCCGAGCAGCCCGGCGGCAACGGCGCGATCGGTGCCGTGCCCCTTTCCGGTCAGGGCGAGCGAGCCGAAAAGTTCGACCTCGATATGGTGCGCGGCAGACAGTTTCCCGGCGGGAAGCGCCGCAAGCCTTTCCAGAAAATCCGCGCCGGCTCGCATCGGACCGATTGTATGCGAACTTGACGGACCCGGACCGATTTTGAAAATGTCAAACAGACTTGTGTCAATGCAGTTCATGCACGGAACACTCCGTTTAAATCGTCGCAGAGACGGCTCTCCCACTCGGCTCCGGTGAGATTCACGTCGAGCGTATGGGAAAGCGTCATGCGGTTGGAATAGTAAAAATAGGAGACGGCAAGCAGCGTGAAGAGATAGGTTTCGAACCGGACCTCCTTCAGGACGCCCTCCCGGATCGCCCGGTCGAAAATCACACGCAGCGCCTCGTTCTCGGTTTTACGCGCCTGATCCAGCGCCTTCACACATGACGCGCCCTCCAGGTTCGCCCAGGAGAGAAGGCGCCAGAATAAGGGATGCGCGGCATGTACGCCGAGGAATCCCCGGAGCAGAATTTCAGTCAGCAGTTCCGGATGCGCCTCCGCCTGCCGGACCGTGGCGCGCGAAAAAAGTTCCACCTGGCGGAAGACATGCAGCAGCGCGGCCTCGAACAGTCCCGTTTTCGAACCGTAATAGGCGTAAAGGCGCTGTTTGTTGACACCGCCTTCCGCCGCGATTTCATCGACCGTGGCGCCGTTCATTCCCTTCCGGGCGAAAACCGCGACGGCTGCTTTCAGAATCCGGCGTTTGGTTTCAATGGCTCTCCGCTGCATAAGCATCCTTCCCGCATGACGGGATAAGATATCAGTCATTCAGCCATTTTTCAAGGTTTTCCCCGACAAACGCGTCGTCATGCAGATGCGGATACGCGTCATGCACGCGTGTGATTTCCGCAGCCTGCCCTTCCGAAAGCGTTTCGGCGGGGTCCAGGCACCAGATGCCGGGAAGCAGTCCCTGACGGTGAAGCACTTCATGGATCCCCGGAATGCATCCGGCAAACCCGTGCTGCGGATCGAAAAACGCCGCATTGCAGTCGGTGATCTGGACATTGCGCGTCAGAAGTTCGGCGGGAACGTCCGAAGAGCGCTCCACGACGTTGTGAATTTCCTCCAGAAGTTCAACCGCCTTTTTCGTCCAGCAGCACCAGTGGCCGAGCAGACCGCCCCGGATGCGCATCTTCCGCCCGCCGAAGTCGTATCCGGTCAGGAGGTCGATCACGATGTTGTCGTCATTCCCGGTATAGAGCGTGATGTCGCGTCCCGATTCGGCGACCGCACGGACCACGTCCAGCGTGCAGTAGCGGTTGAACGGCGCCATCTTGATCGCCAGCACATTGTCGATCTGCGCAAATTCCTTCCAGAACTCATAGGGAAGAATGCGTCCGCCGACGCTCGGCTGGAGATAGAAGCCGATCACGGGAATATGCCCGGCGACCGCGCGGCAGTGCGCCAGCATCGCCTCGACCGAGTCTCCGGCAAAGGCGCTCAGGCTGAGAAGTCCCGCGTCATATCCGCTTCCGGCGGCGAAATCCGCTTCGTAAAGCGCCTGCTCCGTCCGGCCGCAGATGCCTGCGACCTTCAGGATGGAACGCCCGGTGCGCGCGCACCATTCATCGATGAAACGCGAGGTCTCGCGCAGAACAGGTTCAAAAAGTCCGATTTCCTTGTTCCGGATCGCAAACTGCGTCGAGTGCACGCCGACGGCGATTCCCCCCGCCCCCGCATCAATGTAATAGCGGCAGAGCGCGCGCTGGTAACGGGGAGCGAAATGCCGGTCGGCATCCAGAGCCAGAGGCTGTGCCGGAATGACTGTGCCGCGACGCACCGCCGCCAGCACCGAACGGTCAATATCCGCAATGGTCTTCATCTCAGAATTTCCCGTTGTTGACTTCAAAATGAGTGGGTTTTCCGATGGAGATGCCGCCGGAACGGATCCAGTCCGCCTGCCAGCGGATCATTCTCTCAAGCGAAACGTTCGGATAGCCGAACGTCCGGCACATCCGCGCGGAATTGTTGAGATAGCAGGCGCTTCCCGGCGCACCCTTGAAGGCGACGCTCTTCCCGAACAGACGCCCGAACTGCAGCGCGGTCTGCTCGACCGAGGCGATCTCCGGTCCGGTCACGTTCAGGACAGCCGCCGGAGAATCGCAGAGCTCCAGCGCGCGCAGCGCATTGGAATTGGCATCGCCCTGCCAGATCACATTGAAATAACCGACCGTATTGTCCACGGGCCGCTCCTCCCAGACGCTCCGCGCGATGTCATGCAGCACGCCGTAGCGCAGATCAATCGCATAATTCAAACGGAACAGCAGAACCTTCGTCCCGTATTTCTGCGAACAGTACTGGAAAATGCGCTCCCGGCCGAGGCAGGACTGCGAATATTCGCCCACGGGCTCCGGAACGACCTCCTCCGTACAGCCGCATGTGGCGATCCCGACCAGCGGATACACGCATCCGGTGGAAAAGGCGACAATCCGGCTGTCCCGGAAATGCGCTCCGACATACGACGGGGCAAGAATGTTCATCGCCCAGGTCTGCGCTTCGCTCCCGCCGGTTCCGAACTTGCGTCCGGCGAGAAACACAATGTTCTTCACCTGCGGAAGCTTTTCAACGGATTCCCGGTCCAGAAGGTCGCAGGCTATCGTCTCGATTCCCCACGATTCGAGTTTTTCGCGCTCCTCCTGCTTCGAAAAACGGGAAACGCCGATCACTTTTTTCGATACGCCGGCGGCCCGGATCGCATTCAGCGCCTGACGCCCCATCGTAACGCCCATCTTTCCCGCAATCCCGAGAATCATGACATCCCCGTCGATCCGCTTCATCATTTCAATCAGGCCTTCCGTCGGTCTCGACAGAAGATTTTCCAGTTCCTCCACACTTCCGATCCGTTCCGGATTTTCCATCCTTCTCCTCCTTCCGCCCCTTGAGACGGCATGATTTACCAGTCAATGAATTGCCGCGATGCATGCAGAGCATCGCGGGATGAACCTGATTTTAATAAAAAACCAACTGTTTGGTTTTATTTTAACACGTTTTCCTCTGATTGTCAAGAGAAAAACCGCATTTTCCAAGGAAAAAATTTCCTCCGGAAATGAAAATCGGAAGCGGAAGGCCGGGAAAAAATTCCGGAAGCCGGATTGCGGAACGGAAAAAAACGGGAACGGGGAAGACTTCATGCCTCCCGCATTCCCGAAGCCGATGCAGACGGTCCTGCGCAGTCGGAGGAATTTATCCGACCAGCCAGCGTTCCGCGTCAATTGCGGCGCGCGCGCCCATGCCGGCGGCGGTAATCGCCTGACGGTAGACGTGGTCGGCGCAGTCTCCCGCGCAGAAGACGCCGTTCACACTGGTGCGGGAACTCGCGCCCTCGAGCTCGATGTAGCCCGCCTCGTTCATGGCAAGCTGCCCTTTGAACAGTCCCGTGTTCGGAATATGACCGAGTGCGGCGAAATATCCTTTGCATGGAATCCGTGTCTGTTCGCCGGTGACGACATTCCGGATCTCCAGGCCGTCCATCTCCGATTCACCGAAAATTTCAACGACGGTCGAATTCCAGTGGATATGAATCTTCGGATTGGACTTGACGCGTTCCGCCATGATTCTGGAGGCGCGGAATGCGTCGCGGCGGTGGATCAGATGCACCTCGCTGGCAAAACGGGTCAGGAAAGTCGCCTCCTCCATCGCGCTGTCGCCGCCGCCGACAACAGCCACGGGAACGTTGCGGTAGAATGCGCCGTCGCAGGTCGCGCACGCGGAAACGCCCTTGTTGAGGAATTTCTCCTCCGAGGGAATCCCGAGCCAGCGCGGCGCGGCGCCGGTTGCGATAATCAATGCCCGGCATTCGGCAATCTCTCCGCTTCCGAGCGTCAGTTCCTGCGGACCGCCGTCGGCGAGCTTCACGCTCTGCACGGTTTCATTCACGATTTTCGCCCCGAATTTCTCCGCCTGCTGCTGGAATTTGAACATCAGCTCATAACCGTTGACCGCGTCGGGAAAACCGGGAAAGTTTTCGACGTCGGTGGTCTGGGTCAGCAGCCCGCCGGGAAGCGGACCGGCCAGAACGACCGGATGCAGGCTTGCTCTTGATGCGTAAATTGCGGCGGTCAGCCCCGCGGCGCCGCCTCCGATAATAATCAGATCTTGTTTCATCGGGTTCCCCCTCGTTGCTGGTTGATTCTTCCTCCTGACACGGTAATATGCCACACCATTCCCGTTCCGGCAAGGAATTTCCCGAAAAAAGTTTTTCCCGGAAATCTCCGCAATGCGCCGTGCGGAACTTGAAAACCCCGGTCCACACCCATACATTACGGGAAATCTGCAACACGAAAGGATTTCCGTCATGTATCAGGCAAAAGAAAACCGTTACGGCGCAATGACATACCGCAGATGCGGCAGAAGCGGCATCGACCTCCCGCTCATTTCGCTCGGACTGTGGCACAACTTCGGCAGCATCGACGATTTCGGCAACGCGCAGAAAATGGCGTATACCGCATTTGATCTCGGAATCACCCATTTCGACCTGGCGAACAACTACGGACCCGAACCGGGTTCCGCTGAAACCAATTTCGGGCGCATCCTGAAAAACGGACTTCACCGCTACCGCGACGAACTCATTCTCTCCACCAAGGCGGGATACCTCATGTGGCCCGGCCCCTACGGGGAGTGGGGATCGCGCAAGAATCTGATCGCAAGCTGCGACCAGAGCCTGAAACGTCTCGGCGTGGACTATGTGGACATCTTCTATCACCACCGCCCCGATGAAAAAACGCCGCTGGAAGAGTCCATGACCGCGCTGGCGGACATCGTCCGTTCCGGCAAGGCGCTTTATGCGGGAATTTCCAATTACCCGCTGGAACGGGCGCAGCGCGCCGCCGCGATGCTCCGTGAGATGAAGGTGCCATGCCTGATCCATCAGATCCGTTTCAACATGCTGAACCGTCAGTATGAGGAAACGGGCATGTTCCCCTGGCTTGCGGGAGCCGGCGTCGGCTCGATCGTATTCTCGCCGCTTGCACAGGGACTTCTGACGGACAAGTATCTGCACGGCATTCCCGCGGGCTCGCGGGCGACGCGCAATCATTTTCTCAAGGAGTCAAGCATCACGCCGGAACTGGTGGCGAAGATTGCGGCGCTCAATGAGATCGCAAAAAAGCGCGGGCAGAGCCTCGCACAGATGGCGCTTGCCTGGATTCTCCGTTTGAACGGCGTCACTTCCGTCCTGATCGGCGCAAGCCGTCCGGAACAGATCGCCGAACTGGTGAAAACAGGAGAAAATCTCTCCTTCAGCGCGGAGGAACTTGCACGGATCGAAGAAACATTGAATCAGTAAATCCGCCGGAATCGCTTTTTCTCCCATTGCGTTTCCGGAAAACAGAGATATTGTAACGGAGTCCATTCATTCAACAAGGAGCATTTGAAAAATGGTGAAAGTGGCACAATGCTGGGACGACGGCGTCCTGAATGACGTCCGCCTGACCGAACTCCTCCGCAAATACAATGCGAAAGCAACCTTCAATCTCAATCCGGGACTGCATGAAAAATCCCGGCGCATTACCGACAGGGGGCACAAGTTCAAGGATATTTACTTTACCGGAAAGCTTTCCCTCGATGAACTGACCGACGTATACGAGGGGTTTCAGGTCGCTTCACACGGAATGCGTCACAAGAATGCCGGGCAGGTTCCCGACGATGAATTCATGGCGGATGCGCTCGACGCACGCAAATATCTGGAGGACCGTTTCCAGCGCGAATGCCGCGGCTTCGCCTGGCCCTGCGGACGCCATACCCCGGAAACCAGACGCAGAATGCATGAGGCCGGTTTCGCCTACGGAAGAACAACGGGCAATACCGACTGCGTCGTTCCCTGCAAGGACACGATGGCGCTCGACTCCTCCTGCCACTTCCTGAATCCCGATTTCCGGAAGATCTTCGAAAAGGCGAAAAACTCCAGCGGCGTCTTCTATTTCTGGGGCCACAGCTACGAGATGATGGACGACAGGCAGCTCTGGGCGCAGACCGAGGAAAATATCCGATTCCTCTCCGAAGACCCGGATGTCGTATGGGTGGACGTCATCGACCTTGTGAAATAAACGTTTCCCCTTCACACAGAAAAACTCCGGAAAGAGTTCTTCCCTCTCTCCGGAGTTTTTTCTTCCCGCTGCCGAACCGCGGACGTCAGTCCCTGTTCTCTTCCCCGAGACGGCAGATGTTGCAGTGACGGCAGTCCAGTTCCTGCGGGAGATCGTAGGTTTTCCCGGCCTTCGCGGCGCGGCGCATGTTATAAAGATTCATTCCGGCAAGAATAAAGCCCATGACAATGAATCCGCCCGGCGCCTGCCCCATTACGGAAAAGCCCGGCCATGCGGAGATGATCTTCACATCAAAGAGCGTCCCCGCCGCCAGAAACTCCCGGATCAGGCCGATGAAGGTCAAGGCAAGCGTAAAGCCGATTCCCATGCCGAGACCGTCCATCGCGGAATAAAGCATCGAGTTCTTCGAGGCGAACGCTTCGGCGCGCCCGAGCACGATGCAGTTCACGACGATCAGCGGAATGAAGATGCCCAGCGCATTGTAAAGCGCCTGCGTGTAGGCCTGCATCAGAAGATCCACGACCGTCACGAAGGTCGCGATCACGACGATATAGCAGGGAATGCGGATTTTGGTCGGCACCAGATTCCGGACGGCGGAGATCACCACGTTGCTGCAGAGCAGCACAAAGGTCGTCGCCAGTCCCATGCCCATGCCGTTGGTTGCGTTCGAGGAGGTCGCGAGCGACGGGCACATGCCCAGAATCAGCACAAGAACCGGATTTTCACGCCAGATCCCCTTGAAAAATTCCTCCGAAAGCTTCATTTCCCACTCTCCTTTCCGGACGCGGGCGCGAGAAGCTCCGCGGCATGTTTCCTGAATGCGGATGCGGCGCGCCATGCCAGATCGGTCACGGCGCGGGAACTCAGAGTCGCTCCGCTGATGTAATCGGCGTTGCCGCCGTCCTTTTTGATTTTCCACGGAGTCGTCCATGCGTCGCCCGCGCTGTGCGAGGCGAACTGATCCAGATACGGATTCGCGGGAAGCCCCTCCTGCGGCTTTTTCCCGGAAAAGAGATCGGAAAGACGCTTTTCATTCTTCCGGTCAGTCAGATTGGTGCCCAGTCCCGGCGTCTCGTTGTGACCTGTCACGATCACGGTGCGGATTTTTCCGTCCGGCGTGAAGGAGACAAGTCCGTCCATGCGCCCGCCGTAACCGATCGCGGTTGCGACCTTCGCAACCACGCCGACCAGTTTCCCGTCCTGGAACGCACGGTAGAATTCCGCTTCGGAACCGTCATCCTCCCGGTATGTCCGGACATCCTCCATCGGATTGTTGTTGAACGGCGGAAGAACGGCGCGGAGTCCGTCGGAGATCTTCTGCACCTTCGCTTTGGCGATCGGCTCCTTCGTCATGACGGCGACGCTTCCCATCACGCCCGCGGCAACCGCGCACACCAGACAGAGAAACACGCCCAGATAAACCATATTCACCGATTTCTGATTCATTTGATCTCTCCTCTGCGCGGCTGAAGAATGTTGATCGAGGACGGATGCCAGCCGAACGGACGCTTGTAGCACAT
>CALXSJ010000025.1 GCA_944391115.1 uncultured Victivallales bacterium
GACTGAGAGTCCTGCACGAAGCAATTTTTGGCGATGCAGAGCATCGCGGTATTAACCTAAATTTTTTTGAATAAAGATGATCTGTCCCGCAAATCAAGCGGCAAGAGGGCTTCCTGATTGACAACCCGCCCGCTTTATCTGTTTTCCTCCGGCTTCTCTTCAGAGAAACGTTCCAGAATCCGTTCCCGGAAGATTTCCGCCGCCTTGGAAAAGACCTGATACTTTTTCCAGACAATGTTCAAGCCGGACTCCAGTCGCGGCTTCAGCGGACGGAAGCAGAGTGCGCGGTTTCCGAGTGCATCAATCAGACCGTCAAGTCCGAGAGCATAACCGATTCCCGATTCCACCAGCAAGGCCGCATTGTAAATCAGATTGTAGGTGGCGACAATATTGAGTTTTTCAAAACTTTTCCCGAACCACTCGGCATAAGCGTTTTTTACGGCGCTCTGACGGATGCTGATCCGTGAGCAGATCAAGGGCAGTTTCAGAAGTTCCTGAAGCGTGACAGCGTCCTGTTCCGCCAGGGGACAGTCTTTCCGCATGATGACTCCCCAGACATCATGAACAGGCAATGCGACGGAATCATACTTGGAAATGTCCACCGGCTGGATCAGAATTCCAAAATCAAGAAGTCCCTTGTCGAGCCGTTCCATGACGTCTTCTGCGTTGCCGCTGTAAAGGCTGCAGCGGATGTCGGGGTAATCCTCCCGCAGTTCTCCAATCGTTTCGGCAATCAGACGCATGGCTTTGGATTCCCCTCCGCCGATATGGACACTGCCGCCGATGTTTTCCCCCATGGCGTTGAAATCGCTCTCGGTCCGGTTGACGATCTCCAGAATTTCCTCCGCGCGTTTCCGCAGGAAATGGCCTTCCGGAGTCAGCGTGATGGTGCGGTTGCTGCGCAGAAAAAGCTGCTGGCCGAGTTCCTCTTCCAGATCCTGAAGCTGACGCGACAATGTCGGCTGCGTCACGTGCAGGAATTTTGCCGCTCCGACGATCGTTCTCTCGCGCGCAACCGCGAGAAAATAACGCAGCACTCTGATTTCCAAGATGCACCTCCTTGTGTTGTTCTTCTCCAAAATAGCATGTCAATCCATGCCTTTCAAGCATTGACATGTATAATAAATAAGTATTTGTTATTGATTAAAATCCAGATATAATAAATAACAGAAATCCCAAATGGAGGATTGGGAAAAGCGGGAATATGGCTTTCATGCAGGAAATTCAAACAGGAAACCAATAAAAAAAGCGAGGTGAAGGATGCGGTTGCTTTTATTCGGAATGATGTTTTCTCTCTTCAGTTTTTTCAACCAGATGGAGGCGAAGGAAAATATGACACCATTGAGCAGCAAGGAACAGAAAATCGTTGAAATCTCAATGCACACGGCGCGCGGAAAAATGCCGGAACTCAAGCAGGCTTTGACTGCCGGACTGGAAGCCGGTCTGACCGTGAACGAGATAAAAGAAGTGCTCGTTCAGCTTTATGCTTATTGCGGATTCCCGCGCAGCCTGAACGCGCTCGGCAATTTCATGTCGCTGCTGAATGAACGTGACGCCCGGGGAATCAGGGATGCTGCGGGAAAGCTTCCGGGACCGCGTCCGGCCGGGAAAAGCATGGATTTCGGAACCGCAAACCAGACGAAACTCTGCGGCGCACCGGTCAGAGGAGCGCTGTTTGATTTCGCACCGGCGATCGACGAGTATTTGAAGGCGCATCTTTTCGGCGACATCTTCAGCCGGGACAATCTCGACTGGCGGACGCGGGAACTTGCCACCATCGCCGCGCTCGCCGCAATGGAGGGAGTCGAAAGCCAGCTTGCCAGTCATATTGCCATCGGCAAACGGAACGGCGTGACCGATGCGCAGGTTGCATGGATCCTGAAGCATGTGAAAAGCAACGCATTGAGCCATTTCCCGCGCGGCGGAGAGAACAGGGCTTATGCAAAATATTTCAGCGGCAAATCCTACCTTGCTCCGCTGACGAAAGAAAAACGCCTCAATGTTCCGGTGTCCAACGTCACCTTCGAGCCCGCCTGCCGGAACAACTGGCACAGACACACCGGCGGACAGCTGCTGATCGCGGTCGGCGGCGTCGGTTTCTATCAGGAACGCGGGAAAGAGGCGCGGAAACTTCTGCCCGGCGATGTGGTGGAGATCCCGCCGGATGTCGATCACTGGCACGGCGCGGCCCCCGACCGGTGGTTCTCGCACCTCGCGATCGAATGCAATCCGGGAATCAACAGGAACACCTGGCTCGAACCGGTCTCCGATGCGGATTACAGTAAAGCGACCGCCGGAAAATGAAAACGACGAAGGATTCGGAACGCATGGAACGGGAGAAGAATTTTTCTCTGATCCGCAATCTCAAAGATGCGGGATGCGGAGCTTCTCTGAGAGCAGAAATCATTGCGCTGCATGAAAGCGGCAACATCCGGGAAGAGCTGCGTCTGCTGGCGCATCTGCGCTCCGCTCTGCTGGAGAAACTTCATGCGGAGCAGAAGAAAATCGATTGTCTGGATTATCTCATATTCCATATGAAACAGGAAAATACATTCACTGCCGGGAGGTAAATCATGAAAAAGAAAACAATGGCAATGATGATGGCGGCCTCGTTCCTTGGAGCCGGAGGCTGTTCGGCGGAAAACATGACAACGCAAAAAGTGTCCGCGGAACCGGACAAAATTCTGATTGCCTATTATTCCTGGAGCGGCAACACCCGCTTTGCGGCGGAGCAGATTCAGAAGCTGACCGGGGGAAGGCTCTTTGAAATCAAACCGGTCAAGGCATATCCGTCCGATTACAGCGCGTGCGTCGATCAGGCGAAACAGGAGTGCCGCCAGGAATTCAAGCCTGAACTCGCCGTAAAAGCGGAGGAGTTTGCAAAATACGATGTCATTTTCGTCGGCACGCCGAACTGGTGGAGCACGATGGCTCCCCCGGTGCGCAGCTTTCTCTCCGCCTATGACTTCAGCGGCAAAACAGTGATTCCTTTCGTCACTCACGGCGGAGGGGGAATGGCTGATTGCGAACGCGATATGCGCAAGGCCTGTCCGAAAGCGGCGTTCGGCAAGGGAGGCGCGTTTTCCGGCGGAAGCATCCGGAATGCGGCAGACGCTCTGGAGAAATGGGTCAACGAGGTCGTAACCATCCGGAAATAAAGGAGCTCCTCATGAGAACCTCTGAGAAAATTTCTTTGTTCCTGCTGACGGTGCTTGGTGCGCTTTTCCTTGCGGCTGAGGAATTTTCCAAGGAATCTATGGACTTTCTTTCCGCACGTCCGGCCGGGGCGCAGGAAGAGACCGCGCAGGCGGTTCGTGATGCTCTCAACACCAACTTTGAGGCCCTGAAGAAAGTTCGTGCAGGCATGCTTCAGGATGCGGAACCGCCCGCCGGAGTCCGGGTGGAAAACACCCGGGTCGGGGATCGGAGAATCCGCTTCTATTATCCCGGGGGCGAACCGGGGAAGACGATCGTGCTGTATCTGCACGGCGGCGGGTGGACGCTCGGAGGATTGGAGGGAAGCGCCCGTTTCTGCGGCGATCTGGCGAAGCTTTCCGGGCTGGACGTGGCGACGCTCGACTACCGCCTGGCTCCGGAGCACCGTGCGCCGGCGGCGCTGGAGGACGTGCTTGCGGCAATCCGAATGCTCCGGGAACGCGGATACCGGCGGATTTATCTTGCCGGCGACAGTGCGGGCGGCAATCTCGCCGCCTCCGCCGCATGGAAGGAACGTTCCGCCATTGCGGGCGTGATCCTTTATTATCCGGTCGTGCTTGCGAAGAACGACCGTTCGGACTCGTGGAGAAAATACGGAACCGGGTTCGGGCTGGACGGAATTCTGATGGAGGCGTTCAACGAATCGTATGCGCCGGGTGCTCTTGCGGATGATCCGGTGGTCTCTCCCCTGCTGGCAGAAGAGTTCGCACTTTACCCCGAAACGCTGATCGTCGCGGCGGAGTGCGATGTTCTGCACGATCAGGGCAAGGCGTTTGCGGAACTTCTGAAAAAGAACGGCGTTCCGGCGACGCATCGGACGGTTCCCGGAACGATTCACGCGTTCATGACCTATCCGGGGATGGAAAACGCGTATCAGGAAGGCGTGCGTCTCGCGACGGAGTTTCTGGAAAGAAAGGAGGATCGGATGAAAAACATGATTACGCCGGAAAGCATCGTGCGGATCTCTCGGATCGAAGTCGATCCCGCACATCTCCCGGAATATCTTGCTCTGGTGACCGAATGCGGGCGCGAATCCATGGCGAAAGAGCCGGGCGTCTATATGATGTATTCGATGCAGGAGAAGGTGCATCCGGAACGGATCACGATTCTGGAGATCTACGCGGACCGCACCGCCTACGAACATCATATTCAAACGACGCATTTTCAGAAATATAAAAAGCAGACGCTGAAAATGGTCAAACAGCTGGATTTGCTCGATCAGAATCCGCTCGTTCCGGAAATGAGGATGAAATAACACTATGGACAGACGAGAATTCCTGAAAACATCATTGACGGCAACGGCGGTTCTCGCCGGAAGCGCCATTCTCGGCGGAACTCTGCTACATGCCGCGGGAAATCCGAAAGGAGGAAAAATGAAAATACTGGTGATTACGGGAAGTCCCCGGAAAAACGGAAACTCCAGCACGCTTGCGGAACACTTCATCCGCGGCGCGAAGGAGGCAGGGCACGAAATCGTTCGTTTCGATGCCGCGTTCAAGAAGGTTCATCCCTGCATCGCCTGCAACAAATGCGGCATGAACGGGGAATGTGTGTTCAAAGATGATTTTGAATTTGTCCGAAAACATATCGCTGACGCGGGAATGGTGGTGTTCGCCACCCCGATGTACTATTTCGGCATTTCCGCGCAGATCAAGGCGGTGATCGACCGATTCTATGCAATCAACGGTTTGATCCACGTGCCGAAAAAAGCAGCCCTGCTGATGACCTACGCCGACAACAGCAGACGAAAGGAAAAAGCGATCACAGATCATTACGAGGTTCTGCTGGATTATCTTGGCTGGAGCGATGCCGGGCGGGTCATTGCGCCGGGAGTCTGGCCGGTCGGCGCGGTCAATCGCACCAAATATCCGGAACAGGCGTATCGGCTGGGAAAGAGTCTGTAAACATGGACAGGCGGGATTTCATCAAGACACTCGGCATCGCGGGGGGCGCAATGCTGATCGGTGGACCGGGAAGCGTTCCCGTCCTGAACGGCGCGGGATTTTCGCGTGACGAAACATCATCCGACCCCCTGCTTGCCGGAGTATGCGATATTCACATTCACTGCCTGCCTGATACGCGGGCGCGCTGCATCGACGAGCTTGCGCTTGCAAAACAGGCGAAGCAGACCGGCTACCGGGCGCTTATGTACAAGTCGAATGACTGGAGCTGCCACGACCGCGCCTACCTGATCCGCCAGATGCTGCCGGATTTCGAGGTGTTCGGAAGTCTCTGCATGAACCGCGTCCACGGAGACAAGGTGAATGTCTATGCGGCGGAGCAGGCGGTCAAAACCTCCGGCTCCCTCTGCCGCTGCATCTGGATGCCGACTCTCTCGGCCGTCTGGCAGCATCAATGCAATAGACTCCCCGGCCCGGGCATTCCGGTGCTCGATTCGCAGGGCAAGGTTCTTCCGGAGGTCATCCGGGTCATGGAAATCTGCGCCGGGGCGGACATCATTTTTGCAACAGGACACAGTTCCCCGCGCGAAAGTCTGATTCTGGCGCGGAAGGCAAAGGAGATCGGCGTAAAGAAATTTGTTGTCACTCACGTGAATTCGCTGATCTGGAAAATGACGCGCAGCCAGATTCGTCAGGCGGTCGATCTCGGCGCATTTGTGGAATACTGCTATCTGCCGCGGCTCTGGGGGCCGGGAACTGGGAATCCGCAGTTCGAGCGGCAGACTCAGGAGGAATTTCTGAATTACGTGCGGACCGTTCCGGAGCGCAGTTTCATTTCGACCGATCTCGGGCAGCAGGGCAATCCGAATCCGGTCGACGGCATGCGGGCGTGCGTCAGAGAACTGCATGATGCCGGGATTTCACAGAAAAATATCAACTGGATGCTGCGGGAGAATCCGGCATATCTGATCGGTCTCAAGCCCAAAGGAAGGAGAAACGAAAGATGAATCGACGCGAATTTCTCAAATCGGCGGCGCTGGTCACGGCAGCCGGGGCCGTGTTCGGGAAAGGTGCCCTGCTCAAAGGGACGGAAACGGTGAAAGCCAAGGCGGCGGGTCCGGTTTTGAATTTCAATCCACGGATGCAGTATCGCCCGATGGGACGGACCGGAGTGAACGTTTCCGCGCTCGGCTTCGGACTTCTGCGTCTTCCGATGCTCGGGGATGGGAAAACCGTGGATTTCGATCAGAGTGTTGCGATGATTCACCGTGCGATTGAGGGCGGTGTCAACTACATCGACACCGGACGGGTCTATCTCGGCGGACAGAGCGAGGCCGTCGCGGGGAAAGCGCTCAAGGGGAAGTGGCGCGACCGCGTCTACGTGACCTCCAAATCTCCGTGGTGGATCATGGAAGCTCCGGAGGACTTCGAGAAGCTTTTCGACGAGTCCCGCCGGACGATGGGGTGTGACGTAATCGACTTTTATCACATCCACATGATTATGCATCGCGCCTGGAAGGAGAAGGTGATTCCGTTCAAGCTGATCGACAAGATCATGAAACTCAAGGAGCAGGGAAAAATCCGTTTTGCGGGATTCTCGTTCCATGACCGTCTCCAGCTGTTCAAAGAGGTGGTCGAATCCGCGCCCTGGGATTTCTGCCTGATCCAGCATAATTATCTCGATTATGAATATGAGGCGGGCTGTCTCGGACCGAAATACGCCGCAGCCAGCGGCATGGGCCTTGCGGTAATGAAACCGCTCCGCACGGGATTCCTCGCAAATCTACCGCACTCCATGCGTACTGCGCTCCGCTCGACCGGGATCGAAAAGACCGATACGGAATGGGCGCTTGACTATCTCTGGGACATCCCGGAGGTCAGCGTCGCGGTCAGCGGAATGGGTTCGATGGCGGATGTGGAAGCGAACCTGCGCTATGCGTCGAAAGCCAAGCCCGACATGCTTGCTCCTGATGAACGCAAAGCGCTCGGCGCGGCAATTCAGGCATATCGGAGAACGCCGGAACACATCGACTGCACCGGCTGCTATCAGTGCATCCCGTGTCCGCACAATGTGGCGATCGGCTATATTTTCGCCTACGTCTACAACAATTATCTGGTGCACAGGGACAAAAGGCGGGCAATCTCTGACTATACGGTATCCATGTCGCCGATTCAGCGCGGAGCTCCGGCCTCGGCATGTGTCAACTGCGGCGCATGCCTTGCGAAATGTCCGCAGAAGCTCAACATTCCGGAACTGCTCAAACGAGTGCGGAATGATCTGGAATCCTGATTCTGAAAACGTAAGGGAAACGCATTTTTATTTTACAGACAGGAAGAATACAAAAAAATAAAATTTTATTTGACTTCCAGCGACGGAACGTTTATCGTAGAGCAGAAACGATTGCAGCATAGGAATTTGGGAGATGCAAAGCCATAACAAAACAGCGAGGTTTGCACGGATCGCCGCGGCTGTGCTGTTTTTTTCCCTCATCTGTCTGGCCTTTTCCGGATCCGGCAGGATTGTTGCAGCCCGGCTGCCGGGATTGCAGTTTGCGCCCGCACTGATGTCCTGTCTTGCGGCATTTTCCCTTGGTGCGCTCCTTGCCGTTTTCATGATTGCGCTTCTGACCTTCTGTTTCGGACGCTTTTACTGCGCCTTCTTCTGCCCGCTTGGAATTCTGCAGGATCTCATCGCTTTTGTCTCCCGCCGGAAAGGGGAAAAGATGCCGAACTGCCGCAAGACCAGATATCTGACTGCCGGTCTTTCGTTTGGAATGGTGCTGGCGGGATGGAGTGTTCCGTTCCTGCTTCTGGATCCCTATTCCAACTTCGGACGAATTGCAGGGAGTTTTACGATCGGCGGAATTCTCCCGCTGGTTTTGATCGTGCTTCTGGCGATCTGGAAAAAGCGGCTCTACTGCACGGCAGTCTGCCCGGTCGGAACGCTGCTGGGACTGCTTGCAAAGCGCGGCGTGTTCCGTCTGCGTCTGACGGAACGGTGCGTCAAATGCGGCCAGTGTGTAAGAATGTGTCCATCCGGATGCATTGACCCGGCGGCAGGAACGATCGACAACGAACGCTGTGTCCGCTGTCTGAACTGTCTTGCCGTCTGCCGCGTTCATGCGGTGAAATTCGGCCGTCCGGAAAAGAAGGCGCAGAGCTTTGACGAAGGCCGCCGGGCGTTTCTGGTGAATGGCGGGATTCTGATTGCCGGGTTCGCCGCCGGAGCGGCTCTGGCAAAAACGGGAATGGGAAAGCTGGCCGCTTATGCGAAACGCTTTTCCATTCTTCCTCCGGGAGCGGGCGATGCGGGACGCTTTGCTTTGAAGTGCACGGCATGCCAGCTCTGCACGGTGAATTGTCCGGCAAAGATCATCGTTCCGGCTCCGGGCGGGGACGGTCCCGTTTCGCTTGATTTGAGCCGCGGCGCATGCCTGTATGAGTGCAACCGCTGTTCGCAGGTCTGCCCGACCGGGGCAATCCGTCCCCTGACGCTTGAAGTCAAACGGAAAACAAAAATTGCCGAAGCCAGACTCAACCCGCGGATCTGCATCGTGTTTCAGGAGGGGGAGAAGTGCGGGAAATGTGCGAGCGTCTGTCCGACCGGAGCGGTGACGCTTCGGAAGACGGGAGCGCCGCGTCCCGTCAACCCGGCGTTATGCATCGGCTGCGGAGCCTGTCAGCAGGTCTGCCCCGCTCCGGGAAAAGCGATGACCATCCTTCCCGTCGAACAACAAGCTTTGCTGGAGGGATGAAATGAACCGCTTCAAGATTCTTGACTTTATCAGACCATCTCTTTCTCCGAGCGGACAGTTCCGAAGTCTGTCCGCCGTTTTTCCGCTGCCATCTGAAAGAGCGGTCACAGACTATGCTTCAGAATGTTTTCAAGCCGAAACTGTTTTCCACGACAAAACTCAGACAGGAGGTGCAATATGTCGATCGGATCCACGGAACTCCTTTTCATCGTCCTCTGCATTCTGATCGTGTTTGGGGCCAAACGGATGATACGAACCCGGATTGTTTCCCGCTGCGGCAACGGAATTCAAGGAGGAGAATGAATCGACATGAAATTGCGCCTGAAAAAAATTCTTTTTCTGTTTTGTGCCGGAACCTGTCTGATTTCCCTGTATGCGGGAAATAACGCTTCCGACTCTAAACCGATCGTCCTCAAAACCATGGGTAGTCTGTTTTTCGGCGGCACCGTGACGACACTGCCGAACGGGGAAACCTTTCATGGGGATCATGGTTACGCCCAATACTTTATTCCGGAAAAAGCGCGGAACTGTCCGCTGATCCTCTGGCATGGCATGGGGCAGTCCGGACGGAGTTTTGAATCCCGTCCGGATGGAGGGGAAGGGTTCATGGCCCTGCTTCCCCGAAACAACTGGGCGGTCTACATCGTGGATCAGCCCCGGCGCGGCCGGGCGGGACGCACGATGTCGCCGCCTTATGATTCCCAGGCGGTTTCGACGACGGCGCGGGAAAGCGGGGTATGGAATGCCTTCCGCAACGGGATCTGGCCTGCCGGCGGAAAGCCGACGCTCTTCAGAGGGGTTCAAGTCCCTTCCGATCCGGCGTCCATTGAACAATTCTTCCGGCAGCAGACGCCGGCTACCGGGGAAGAACAGTCCCGTGAATCCCTGGGAAAGACCATGTCGGAGCTTCTCAAGCTGACAGGCCCGGCGGTTCTGATTACGCATTCCGCCAGCGGCGTGCTCGGCTGGATGACCGCGCTTGAAGCTCAGCCGGGGTCTCTGAAGGCAATCATTGCCTACGAACCGGGCAATACCATCCTGCCCGAGGATGAAACTCCATGGACAATTCCATGCAAAAACAGGCAGGCCGGCGAACGTATGCAGCCGCAGATGGTTCCGGTCGGGCAGTTCAGGAAACTGACGGCCTTTCCTATTCTGATTATTTATGGAGACAACATCGCCGGAGCGCCATCCGAAATCTTCAATGTCGATCTCTGGCGTATTTCCAGTATCCGGGCCCGGCAGTTTGTCCGGGCGGTCAACCGCCATGGCGGAGACGCCCGGATCGTGTTTCTTCCCGAGCTTGGAATCAAAGGCAACACCCATGCGCCGTTTGCGGATCTCAACAACCGGGAAATAGCGGCTCATCTGGAAAAATTCCTGCATGAAAAAAAGCTGGATGGCCAGAATCATCCCCATGCCGGCCCTCGTCAAAAACACTTGAAACAATACACCATTCCACTGGAGGCCACACCATGAACAGACGTGATTTTTTGAAAAGCGCCCTGGCTCTCGCCGCACTCGCACCTGTCACACGCATTGTCGCGGGAGAGCCGTCATCCGGCGGGAAATCACCGAAAGATCAAACAGAGAAAGTCACTCGGCGCCGCTATAAAAACACCTCGCTCACGCTTCCCCTGCTCGGGTTCGGAATGATGCGCCTGCCGCGGCTCAATCCGGAAAAAAACGAGATTGACGAGTCCGTTGCGCAGAAGATGGTGGACCGCGCCATGGAGGCCGGGATCAACTATTTTGACACCGCCTATCCCTATCATGGCGGCCTGAGCGAGACATTCGTGGGAAAGGCGCTGAAAAAGTATCCCCGCAGCTCCTATTTTCTCGCGACAAAAATGTGGCCGCATCTCCTCAAGACAGAGGCGGATATCGACCGGATGTTCCAGCATCAGCTCCGGAAGCTGCAAACCAATTACATCGACTTCTATCTGCTTCACGCTCTGGACAAGCGTTTGTGGCCCAAAGCCAAAGCCTTGAAGGTTTATGAATATCTGCAGAAGCAGAAGAAAGCGGGCAAAATCCGTTATCTCGGCTTCTCGTTTCATGATGAACCGGAAGTGCTTGCGGAAATTGTCAGAGAGCGCCCCTGGGATTTCGCCCAGATCCAGCTGAACTATGTGGACTGGGAACTCTACCGTTCCCGGGAACAGTATGAAATTCTGACAAAAGCCGGGATTCCGGTTGTGGTGATGGAGCCTTTGCGCGGCGGAATGCTGACAACTCTGACACCCCGCTGTCTTGAGATATTCAAAAAGGCCAATCCGAACGCCAGCGTGGCTTCCTGGGCGTTCCGTTATGTCGGCAGCCTGCCGAATGTCCTGGTGATCCTCTCCGGGATGACCTTGCCGGAACATCTGGAAGACAACATCAAAACCTTTACCGGTTTTCAACCGCTTTCCAATGCGGAACGCGAAACCATCGCACAGGCAGTCAAGGCCTATCACAATACGGGAGCCGTCGCCTGCACCAACTGCAAATACTGCATGCCCTGTCCGGCCGGGGTGAACATTCCGCGCATTTTCGGTCTTTACAACAGTTACAAGAGCAGCGGAAATTACTGGCGGGGGTTCAACCGGATTTATGCGGAGTTCGATCCTGACATGATGGCTTCCGCCTGTGTGAATTGCGGCGCATGTGTCAAAAAATGTCCTCAGCATATCAATATCCCGGAAGAACTCAAGAAAATTCATGCGGAATATGAGGCGCGCACGAAAAAAACGGCGTGTCTCCGGCGGGGAAAAGCGGAATGTCCGGCATGAATGAAGGAGGCGAAACCCTATGAACAGACGGGATTTTTTGAAGAGCCTTCTGACTCTCGCCGCATTTTCCCCTCTGGCGGGAGTTCTGGCAAGAGCCGCTGAAACGGGAAACGCGGGATCGGTTTCCAGGGTATATTTCACACGGACCATCTCACCGGAATCGGTGATCCGGATGTACCGGGCGCTCGGTCTCCGGCTTCCCGGGAAGGTTGCGGTGAAGGTTCATTCCGGAGAGAAAGGCAATCAGAACTTTCTGCGTCCGGAATTTCTGCGTCCGATGGTCGAGGCGGTCAACGGTACGGTTGTCGAGTGCAACACAGCTTATGAGGGGGCGCGGAATTCCACGGCGGAACACCGGCAGCTCATCGCGGAACATGGCTGGACAAAACTTTTCACCGTTGACCTGATGGATGCGGAAGGTCCCGACATGGTTCTGCCGGTCCCCGGCGGAAAGATCCTGAAGCGGAACTATGTCGGCAAAAATATGGCGCACTACGATTCCATGCTGATTCTTTCGCATTTCAAAGGACATCCGGTGGCAGGATACGGCGGAGCGCTGAAACAGCTCTCTATCGGCTGCGCATCAATCAAAGGGAAGGCCCTGATTCATTCCGGCGGCGTTTCCGGCGATCAGGTCGAGTGCTGGAAGCACATGGCGACGCCGGAGGCGTTCGGAGACGCAATGGCGGAAACGGCCGGCACGATTGTCGATTACTTCAAGGGAAAAATCGCATTCGTCAACATGATGTGCAACCTGTCGGTCGACTGTGACTGCTGCGCCGTGGCGGAGGATCCCTGCATGAAGGATATCGGGATTTTATCCTCAACCGATCCGGTTGCGCTCGATCAGGCCTGCATGGATCTGATCCGCCGCTCGAAGGATCCCGGACGGGACCATTTCCTTGAGCGGGTGACCACCAGAAATGGAACCCGGGTAATTGACACGGCAGCCGCAAGGGGAGTCGGAACGAAGCGCTATAAACTCATCCAGGTTGATCTCCCCTGACCCCCCGGCGGATGGAACCCCCGGCGGAATGCCTGTTTCCCGCGTATCTGCAGTGACCGGACTTTAACCGCAAAAAAGAAAACAGCCTGCCAAAACGCCGTGCTGGAACCGGCACTCTCCCGAGGATCCGCATCCGTGCCTTTGAACGCGGAAACGGATCCGATCTGTTCAGCTCCGGCACGGCAACGCCCCCTGATTTCACAGCTTTTTTACCTTTGATGCAATGGAATCAAATTTGATTGCAGCACATTCCGGATGCGGAACAATCAAAAACGGGATGCGGGTAGAAGCGCAGTCGGGCACTTTTCCTCGGCCCCCGTTCCGCCATAAAAAAACGCCTGGTTGTTGAACTTGAATGCCGCGCAGGAATTCATCTGAGCAATGAGATGAAGTTCCGGATTGGGTTGAACGCCTTTCATCATCTTTCCAATGCATGTCCGGGTCATCTCTTCATCTTCCTTTTTACGCCCAAAGGAAAACGGGAAAGATACTCGAAAGTTCAAACGTCCCTGCATGAAATCCGGCTTTTCAGAGCCATTTACTGGACGATCCCGTCAGACAGTTTAAAACGGCATAAACACAGACACGGTCTGCCGGCTCAGAATCATCCTTGACCGGCTCCTTCTCACGGAAACGGCTGTGCCAGCATCCACATCAGACGGCGGAACCAGTCGACGGCGTAATTGCCGAATAATCCGAAATTATTCTCTTCCGAAACGGAAACCCCGGCCATTTCGATCAGACTGGTTCCGGCATCCCCCATGGCCAGAGAGCCCCCCAGAAGAACAATCAGAACGACAATGACATATTCCATCAACATGGAACCCTGTTCCTTTGAAAGATTCATGGGATCCGCCTTGTCCTGCTATTTTATCGCCTGTTCAAAGGAAGAACGGAAATCAGGATGTTTTTTCAGCTCGCTTTCCTCCAGCTGGAACGCAAGGTTTTCAAAGGACAGCTCTTCCAGTTTCCTGACGCAGGCAGCAAGTTCAGTTCCGCTTGGCGCGGAATAATATTTCATTATGGATTTCCGGGCTGTGGCAAGGCGTGTCAAAAGACGCCGGCTCATCGGAACACTTTTGCATTTCACGTTGTTCTTTTCCAAATAAAAGTCAAGGTGACGGGCGTCAATGCTTTTGGATTTGTCCAGATCAATGGACAGAAGAATGATTTCCGCCTGCCCGAGTTGATCGGTGCAGACTCTCCAGAAGGTATCGCTCCCGGGATTTACGACCAGCCATTCGTTGACAAGCGGCTTCCGTTTGCTTTCCGTATAGGAATCCACGAGCGTCCGCTCCACTTTCGCCGGGATTTCCTCGGCACGGCTTTTCGATTCAAAGTTCATGCAGGGATTCATGCCGTCAAACGCATATTTTGTAACCTCGCCAGACCATTCGAACGGAAACATTCCGAAGGAAAATACACTGATAACGTGGGACATAATCGCAATCGGGAAAAGTCCCAGACCGGCCAGAAATTCATAAGACTCCCGCCATCCCTCATACGGTGTATAGAGGGAAGAGATCTTGCGAACCTGATAAACCTCCACCTTAATATTTTCCATCTGTTCCAAAGTCACTTTGAAAGAAGATGAATCGGGGATTTCCTTGTCCGTCGTCAAAATGTACTGGTTGCCGAGGACGGTTCTTGAGTTTTCCGGAGTTTCCTTGGTAATATCTTCCAGATGATTCGCACATCCGGCGAAAAAAAAGGAAACAAACGCTGCCGTTCCCGCCGATAAGATTTTTCTGTTCATGTTTGGATTCACTCCCATGTTGTTATTTCTGCATTTTTTCGAATTTTCCAATGAATTTTCCGGACTCGTCCGTTCCCGTTTGCATCCACTCCCATTCACTTTCCAGGCGATATTCCCCGTGATCCAAGGGAAGAACTTTGCTGATTCCAAGCACCTTGCGGCTGCCGTCCTCCAGACGTCCGGTATGGACGACATAATTCAGGGCGGCGACAACCTGGCTGCGGATCGCATGCAGCGGGAGATCAAATCCGGCATACATGACACAGGTTTCCAGACGCAGCAGACTGTCGTATGCGTTGTTTGCGTGAATCGTGGACATCGATCCGGCATGTCCGGTATTCATCGCCTGAAGCAAATCCAAAGCCTCGCCTCCGCGGATTTCGCCGAGGATGATGCGGTCCGGACGCAAGCGCAGCGCCGAATGCAGCAAGTCGCGAAATGTCACTTCTCCTTTTCCGTCCTTGTCCGGACGGCGGGTTTCAAAGGGCACGAGATGCGGTTGGCGGAGTTGAAGTTCGCAGGAATCCTCTATCGTCAAAATGCGGTCAACCGGATCGATGTATGAACTCAGCACATTCAGAATGGATGTTTTCCCTGACGAGGTCGCGCCGCAGATCAGAATGTTCATTCGCTTCTGCACGAGGATTTTGAGATAGTCCAGCATTTCCTGCGAAATACTCTGCCATTTCACCAGACTTTCCGGGGAAAGGGAATCGGTCCGGAATTTGCGGATGGAAACAACCGTCCCACAACGGGAAAGCGGCGGAATCACAACGTGGACGCGGGAGCCGTCCGGCAGCCGTGCATCAAGACGGGGATATTCGTCATTCAGCACCCGTCCGACTGATTTTGCGATATTGTTCGCCGCGGCTTGAAGCGCCGGTTCGCTGGGGAATCTCGATTCGATTTTGACAACCTTGCCGCCTTTTTCAATGTAAATATTTTCCGGGCCGTTAATCATAATTTCGCTGACGGCCGGATCGTCAAGACAGGGCTTGACCGGTTCCAGAAACATGGCCAAATAAGAAATTCCATTCATATCCATCTGCTCCTTATGTCAAAAGGCATTTCAATTTTTGTGTTTCAGCATCAGCTTCCCCAGCGAAAAAACGGCTTCCAATGCGTTTGGCATGACTGAAATCGAGCAGGACGGGAGAACCGTCGTCCCGCAATCCGAGATTCGACCACCGAATGTCGCCATGCAGAACAAAACGCCGATGCAAATAGTCAAGGGCATGAAAAAAACCGGATGTCTTTCCCCGTTTAATCCCCTTTCCGGTATGACACCATTCCATGATGCAGTACGGGGAGTCACCGGCATCACAGGCGAACACTTCCGGCAGATTCGGATGGGCCATATGCCGCAGCCATTCAAGCTCGTTCCGGAAACGGGATTCGCCTCCGGAAACGGGTATTTTCACAATACTGTTCCTGCCATGGAAATCTGCGAGATACACCTGCGACGTACTTCCTTTTGCAATAAAACATTTCAGCTTCGCGCCGTGAATCACAGCCGGCGCCGTCAACAGTCGTTCATCAGCCGGCATTCCGCAAAAAACATTTCTGACGAATTCCGGAAGACCGGAACCTTGCCGGAGCAAAATGCTGGATTTCCAGTCGCGAAGCAAGGCGTCAAAAACATCGGCTTTGATCCCCGGGCGGAGATTTGCAAGCAATTCCGTCAACCGGACCGCCGCCGCCCATCGCCAGTCGGAAATGTCCGCTTTTCCGCTGAAAACGGCGGTACGCCGGTCCGGGCGGAACAGCAGGAGAAAATCCAGCGGGCAAAGACCGGACAATTCCACCTGCACAGGATGAATCCGGAGCCATTCCAGTTCCCTTGCGATTTGCGCGGCATACGGCTCAAATCCGGTTTCCGGCGATTCAAAGCCGCGGCAAAGCGCCGGGAGAAGATCATTCAGTCGGCGGAGTAACATCGTTCTCCTCCTCTTCATCCGGGGGCGCCGGCGTTTCGGCTTCTTCCCGGCTGACGTCGGGAGTGATTTCCGGAAGTTTCCCAAAGGCGATCACAATAGCGGTCGCGTTATCGATTCCTCCATGTTCCAGGGAAGCGGCAATCAACTCCTCCGCTTTTTGCTCCGGGGTGGAAGCAGAGCTTAAAATCCGCTGTATTTCCGGTTCGGCAAGCTGGCGGGAAACGCCGTCCGAACAGAGTAAATAAAGATCGTTGTCCATCAGTTCCAGATTCTGCGTTTCGAGAAAAAATTTCGGCCCGCACCCGGCGACGTTGGTCAGAACGCCCTGCAGATGCCTGGCCAGTTTCTCCTCCGCAACTCCCATCGCAGAGGCGATGGTATGGTCCGTGGTAAGCAGCTCCAGGGCTTTTTTTCTCAGGCGGTAACAACGGCTGTCCCCGGCGGAGAACAGCATTGCGTGAGCCGGCTGAAACGGAGACAGAACAATTCCGACGATGGTGGCGCCCATGCCGCGCATACAGTTCGCCGCCGCGAATTTCCGGATTTCCGCGTTGGCCTGATAGGAAAACTTCACCATTGCAGAAAGATTTTTCAATGGGGAAACCGCGGCTTTCGCGAGGGTCTGAACGACGATGGAACTTGCCCGTTCTCCGCCGTCACCGCCTCCCATTCCGTCGGAAACGACGAACAAACCGCTGGAAGACAGACAACGGTAGGAATCCTGATTTTCCCTGCGGGCCAGACCGGTGTCGGTACATGCTCCGGCGTGGAAATATTTTTTTTGGAACAGCAGAAACGGCATTGCTTGTCACCTTGGATATTTCTTGAAACCCCACATCCGGCGCACCACGGGATCACCCGGAATGCCTTGCCGAAGAATGGAATCTCTGATTTCAATTTTCTGTTCATCCGACGCGGCATTGTAGTCCCGTCCCAGTTTAATCAGGGGAAGGCGCATTTTCTTGAAATCGCGGGTGAAGGATTCCACTTCCGTCTCCTTGATTTCCCCGCCCATCAGGAAAATGGCGATGGCTTTGCTCAGGATGCATTCCCGCAAAGACCCGCGGTTCGACGTGAAATATTTCGTCGCCAGTTCGTTTCGGAATTTAAGCACATTTCCGGTATTTTCATACAGACGCTGAAATGCGCCGGAATGCAGCCACTCGTTGTGTTTCTGATCGGCGAATGTGCGGAAAGTTTGAATCGCGCCGAGCAGATTTTTGAATTTTACGATTTCAGGACGGAACTGAAACTCCGAATACACGGATTGGTCATAGGGGGCCGGAAGCGCATAAATGAAATCAAAGAAGCCTTCAATCCCGAGAACCCGGTCGTATTCTCCCGCCGGCTCCGTGCGAAGGCGGGAAGGCATTTTCCGCTCGAAAGCGTCACAGGCAAACACTTTATTCATGACCTCCTGATTCTGAAATATCGATACGCACTCCGGCATGACGGTATCCTTGTTCAAGCCGGCCTCGTTCAAATTGCGGATCAGCGGACGCAGATTGGCCGCGACAGCGAGGATGAGGTCGAACTGCCGCTCCTGCTGTTTTCTGAGCGTGGCGATATTCGCGTTGACGACGCATTGCTCCAAAGTCGGAAGATCCAGACGGATGGTGTCCAGTTTTTCAAATTCCAGCTGCCGGACCGCAATCATGGCTCGCTTGATCTGCTTCCCGGTCCGCTGCAGCATCGCCAGCGGAACCATGCAGCTTTCGATTCGGATGCGGATGTTCGGCTCGGCATGCTGCTTCAACTCGTCCAGATCGCCCAGAACCATGGCGAGATTGTTCGATTCCGACTCGATTCTTGCAAGAATGGCCGCCAGCTTTTCCAGATACAGCAGGTTGGCTCCGATCTGTTTGCGGAGAGTCACCGAATCCGTCAGAAGTTTTTTCAAATAGGCGGGAGTTTTTTGAGAAAAAAGTTGTTCGATTCCGCCGATGATCTTCACCGACTGTTTCAAATCGGCCAGATTTTTCTGGTTCCGGTCATCACGCATTGAGGTCTCCGCCAGAAGATACGCATCCAGCAATTTTTTTACGGTAAACGCTTCCTTGCGCATTTCCGGCGCGGTGGTGTCATTCCATCCCCACACATTGGGATCGGCGTCGGTAATCATGCCGAGAATGTGAGAGCCTTCGATCCAGTTGCCGGAATTCAGCGCGGACTTTGCCTTTCTCCAGCTGGCAGAAATCTTTTCCCATACGGCAATGGACCGGTCAAGTTCGTTGTAGGCAATTTCATTCGCGTCCGCGCCGCGGCGCGAGCGCGATTCCTTCAGGAATTCACGCGCCTGATCGAAACGTTCGGCCGCCGCCTCGCGCCTGGCGTAATTCAGATACGTGTCGGAAGACGATTTAATCCCCATCCAGAGCCAGTTCAATGCCAAGACGATGAAAATGGTCGCGCCCACAATGCCGAGGCTGTACCATATTCTGATTCTGGAATGCTCGATGGTTCCGTCCACGAATTTGAAATCGACAAAGGAAATGCTGATTACATCGTCATCAACCAGCAGACGCTCCGTACCGGCGGAGAGTTTTGTGCCGTTCACAAACGTTCCGTTTTTGCTGCCGAGGTCACGAAGCCAGCAGCCGTCCGCTTTGCTGTTGAACTCGACATGACGCTGTGAAACAAGCTGTTCGTCGATCACGAGATCGCAGCCGGGCGCGGAACCGGCCACCACTCTGGGGTTGTCGAGTCTGACCGACTGCCCTTTTTTGTCTGTGTTGAGATACACCAGCTCATGCCGCGCGGTATGGGACGCCTTGAACTTCTCCACATAAAGGGTGCAGCTGCCAATGGCGAACTGATCGTCCGGAACAAGATTTTTTTCCTGAATTTTCCGCGCTTTGTAGAAAATTCCATTCCGGCTTCCGGTATCACGCAGACACAGACGCCCCTTGCGCATCAGAATCACGGCATGATGTCCGCTGGCGACATTGTCTTCTTTGGGAATCACCCATGTGCAGTCCGCGCTCCGACCGATGGTGATGGTGTCGCCAGGCGCAAGATCGGATACTTCATACAGTATCCTGTGATTGAATTCAAGCCGGAGATTCAAGCGTTCCGGAGCCGATTTCCTCCAGGAAAGACCGCGCACCACGGTATTGTGAAAATTGCTGAAGGTCTCGCGGGAGAACATTCTCCTGAATATACCGCGTCTCGAATTGCCTACTCCCATACGTTCCTCCTGAGTGTGAAATAGCGCAGATCGTCGGGAGAGGAGAAAACGGTTTTGCATAATTCCAGAACTGCACTCTCCTGCCGGCGGTCATTCTTGAGGCCAGCCTCGAAATATTGGATTTTCTGGCTGTTGTACCAGATGGTCTGCATGGAACGAAGACGCCGCAGCTGCGTAAGCGCGTTCCGCATCAGCGCCTTGTTGCGGGTTTTGACACTTTCCATCAGGGTGTTCTGAAGCAGGAGATAAGTTCTCGCCCATTCAAAGGGCGCCTGTTTTGCCAGGTGCCTGGAAACTTCGTCCAGCATGACGGAGGTATCGGCTCCCCCTTTATAATCGGGATTGCCTTCCCAATGCCCCTGCAAATACTGTGTGGAAAATTTCAGGAACGGTGTGTTGGAAATGAAATTCTGTCCGCGGGCGCGTTCCGAAACCGGAGTTTCCGCCATTCTCATGTATGCCCGGTCTCCGGTGCGGAAAAACAGGATCTCCCCATACCATGATTCGTTGTCCGCCTCGCGCCGGTATTCGACACTCAAGCAGGGCAAACCGTTTTCTGAACCGATGAAAAAGACATCGGAAATCTGCGCCAGATTCCATCTTTTGCTGTCTTTCTGCAAATCGCCCAGCATAGAGGAAAACACCTGTTTCCGCTCCTTGTACAGAAAGTCGATGGATTGTTTTTGAATGAAAATGATCCGAAGCGGAACCGAGGCGTCTTTTCCGAAGCGCGTGAAGACGGTGATTCGTCCCGGTTTCTGTTCCACTCTGGTCTTTCCCCTGATGTTCGGATATGCCAGCGAAAACGCGCCGGCCTTGTGTCCGCCGTTGCCGGGATCGGCAAACGCTCCAAGTGCATAGCCGTCCGATCCGACCGGCCATGACAGATTCGCCTCCTTGGGCGATGACTTCAGGGAATAAAGCAGCACCAGCACGGCAATTGCGCCGACGCCTCCGAGAACATATTTGAAAAGTTTGCCTGTGGACCGCTTGCGATCCGCGTTGCGCAGAAGATTCATTTCCTCCAAACTGGCAAGACGGGTGCGCATCACATCCGTCTGCAGTACACCTTCCTCATTCCCGGCGGGTGAAGCCTGCGGCGGCGGAAGCGCCTTGTTTTCCCCGTCTTCCCCCGGAATACGCGTTTTGTTCCGGTCGTCGGGAACAGAACCCATGTCCCCGGCGACCTGCCGCGGTGTGATCTCCGTTTTATCCGGATCATCGGCAGGCGCAGACGCAGCGGGAATGACGGTTTTCGTTTCTCCGTCTTCGGAAGCCTGACTGTCCGCCGGAATGTTCAAGCGGATTTCCAGTTTTTTCCCAAGACAAAGCACATCGCCGTCATTCATTTTTCTTCGGCTGTCCAGAGGTTTGCCCTGGAAGACGGTGCCGTGGGAACTCAGGTTTTCCGCAAAAACCCCATCCGCCGTCACATCAAGCTTCAGATGTTTTCCGGAAACGTCCGGTTCAGTAAGATGAATGTCCGCGGAATGGGAACGCCCCGCGATGTGCTCGCCCGGAGACAATTCGCCTTCCTGCGTTTTTTCATGATCGACATATATGAGATATCTTATCATACGATTTCTCCCTTAAAACATTCCGGCCATACCGGAGGATTGAACCCGAAGATAGATCGGAACGAAAATGATGATGAATACCGAGGGCATAATGAACAAAGCCATTGGGATCATCATGAGCGAGGGCGCGCGCTGGGCCTTGCGCTCCGCCGCCGCAACACGGACGCGCCGCATCTCTTCGGCGTTGATCCGCAGCGTATCGGTGATGGATGCGCCCATTTCGGTGCCCTGGATCACAGCATTGACCATGCTGCGGAACTCATCGATGCAAAGGCGGTCCGCCATGGCTTTCAAAGCGTCGTTCCGGTTGTTGCCGAGTTCCAGCATCTTCAATGTGATGCCGAACTCCTGCGTCAGAGGAGAGACCGCCGAATGTTCCACGTAGTAGCGGACGGCGGCGGAAAAATCCAGTCCCGCGGTCATGGCGGAGGAAATCAGGTCGATGGAAAACGGCAGGGCGCGGCGGATGGAAGTCTGTCTTTCCTGTGCAAGATTTTGAATTTGCACAATCGGAATCAGCCAGCCGGTGAATCCCGCGATGAAGATTGCCGCAACGACATACATCACATCCATTTCGAGAAGCAGCATAAATACGATTCCGCACGCGGCGAACAAAACACCCCAGAGAAGCTGCGCGCCGAAAACATCCGCCGGATCAAGCGGCAAGGCCGCCAGCTTCAGGTCCTTGGCGATGGCTTCGCTCTTGCTCCGGAAAAGCTGCTTCATGCCGGAACCGAGCGTATCCTTCAGAATTTTGATCTCATTGTAAAATTCCCGGAAGGTGAACGGAAGACGCGAATCGGAATAACCACCCCCGCTCCCGTTCTTTCCGGAAAAATAGAATTTCAGGCCGAGCACCAGCAGAAACGAGGAAAGAAAGCTCAACAGGCGCGCCAGCAGCATATAGACTTGTTCATCCATGATTCCAGGCTCCTTTCCAGTTTCATATCTCAACCGTGACGATTTTTTTAATAAAAAGATACCCGATGGTTTCCAGAATCAGAACCACGCAGATCGCCGCCCATCCGAGCACCGTGGTGACCAGCGGCTGCATCAGCTGCCGGTCAAGCACATAAAGAATGCCGAACGCCATGAGAGGCGCACAGGCCATGATGATGGATTCAAACTTGCCCTGTGCGGTCAGAGTATTGATCTTGTCCTCCATGATGGAACGCTGGCGGATCGTTTCGATGATCTTGTCCAGAATGTCCGAGAGACTTCCTCCGGTCTGCTGGGAGATGCCGACCGCCGTGACGAAAAGTTTCAGATTGTCATCCGGCATCCGTTTTTCCAGCCGGACAAGCGCTTCGGTCAGATCGACGCCGAGACGATATTCGTAAAGCGTCATGGAAATTTCCTCCTGCATGACCCCGCCGATGTCGCGTCCGACCACTTCCAGCGCCTGCGGAAGCGCCACGCCGGAACGCATGCCGTTGTTCAGGCCGAGCACCACATCCAGCAACTTGCTTTTAAAGGCGAGGTTGCGCTTTTTCACCTTGTTTTTATAGTACAGAAGCGGAAGCGCATAGGCGGCTCCCCCCGCCATCAGCATGACAACCGGAATCGCCCATGCGGTGACTCCCGCCACCAGCAGCAGGCAAAGCATAATCAATGCGCCGACGGTGGCAAAGCAGATCTGAATTTTCCGAAGCTTCGGTTTGGAGATGAAATATTCCAGCTGCGTCCGTCCATCCCAGCCGCCGGAACGCTCCGCGCCGCTGTGCTCCAGATCGGAGAACAGCGTGCGGCAGAGAATGTAGCAGATGCCGGAGACCGCGCCGAACACCATGAGAAGAACGAACCAGTGCATCTATCATCTCCTCCTTATGCCCGCGGCACAAACACGGACATGTCAAGTTTAAGATCGCCTTTTTGGCGAAGTCTTTCCACAAAGGCCGGAATATTTCCGGTAGGATAATACTCCCCGACAATTTTTCCGTTTTCATCATATCCGGTCTGCTTGAAAACAAAAATGTCATGCATCAGCACGATGTCCTTTTCCCGTCCGGTAATCTCGGAAATCTGCACAATTTTGCGGGACCCGTCCGGCAGGCGGTTCTGCTGAATGATCAAATTGATGGCGGAGGCGATCTGCTCGCGGATGGCGGTGATCGGGAAATCGATCCCGGACATCAGGACCATGTTTTCCAGACGTGAAATCGCGTCCCGCGGCGCATTGGCGTGACAGGTGGTAAGCGAACCGTCGTGCCCCGTGTTCATGGCCTGAAGCATGTCCATGGCTTCCGCTCCGCGGCATTCCCCGACGATGATCCGGTCGGGACGCATGCGCAAGGCGTTGATGACCAGATCCCGGATCTGAATCCGTCCCTTTCCTTCAATGTTCGGCGGACGCGATTCCAGCGACACCAGATTGCGGTGGGAAAGTTTCAGTTCGGCGGAGTCCTCGATGGTGATGACGCGTTCATCCGCCGGGATATATTGCGAAAGCACATTGAGCAACGTCGTCTTGCCCGATCCGGTTCCGCCGGAAACCAGAATGTTCTGAGCGGCGCGCACTGCCTCCCGCAGAAACAGATCAATGCCGGGAGTCATGCTTCCGAAAGCGATCAGGTCTTCGGCGGTCAACTTCTTTTTCGCAAACTTCCGGATTGTCACCGCCGCGCCGCGGAGCGAAAGAGGAGAGATGATCGCATTGACGCGGGAACCGTCCGGTAGACGGGCGTCCACCATGGGGCTGGCATCGTCGATGTGACGTCCAAGAGGCTCGACAATACGCTGAATAATCGTATGAAGATGTTTGTCGTTGAAAAAGCGTGCTCCGGTTTCATAAATGCGGCCGTGACTTTCCACAAAAATCAGATCCGGACCATTGACCATGATTTCGTCCACCTTGTCGGAGCGAAGCAGGGGGGAAATCGGGCCGTATCCGGTGAGTTCGTCCAGCAGAGACTCCCGCAGTTTTTCCAGCGGAATGGTGTGCGGCAATTCGTGGCGCAGCTCTTTGAGCGACAGGTCAAGCGCGGCAAGCAGCTTTTCGCGCATCTCATCATTGGCAATCTGCTTGGTCGCTATTTCCTGAAGATTCAATTTGCCCAGCACATAATTGTGAATCCGGGTTTTAAGCGCCATCAGCTCATCCGTATAGAGGACGTTGGTGTCATCAAAATCGAAAGTGCGGGAGACGCTTTTGCCCGCCTCGTCCGCCAGCGGCTTCGGCGGAGCGGAAACGGCCGATTTCACCAGCCGGAGCTGAAACGGACCGATGGAAATGGAATCGCCCATGCCGAATTCCACGGCCGAGGTGATCGGTCCGCTCTGATTTCTAGTCCCGATTCCGCTGCCGAGATCGGAGATGAAGAATGTTTCCGGTCCGCCGAAAAGTTTTGCGTGTTTTCTCGACACGGAACTTTCCGGAAGACGGATATCGCAGTTGTCGGAACGTCCGATCAGCCATTCGCCCTCTTTGTCGCCGAGGTCGATATGGCGGGCTGTTCCGTTTGCTTCAGTGATTTGCAGAAACATTCCTTCACCTCTTTTCCAAGTTAGAACCAGCGTTCCCAGAAGCTTTTCCTCTCATCGGCTTCCTGAGTGCGCTGCCGGTTGGTTTTGCCGGATTCCTCCAGCGTGTCCGCGGTTTCGGCGGAAGGCGGCATCTTCAGCGGCGGCGTCCGGCCGGCGACCTGAGGATAGACCAGCAGAAGCACCTGATTGTCGTTGAAGGAGTCGGTCGTTTCGGCGCAGATCCAGTTCAGCACGGGGACCTTGCGGAGGAAGGGAATGCCGGAAGGTCCGGAACTTTCTTCGATCATATCCTTCATGCCTCCCAGCGCCACGGTTTCGCCGAGTTTGGCAACGATTGTCGTGGAAACCTTGGTCTGTTTGAGATCGTAGTCGTTGTTCTCCTGAAGCGCGGGCGTGCTGATTTCAATCTGCATGTCAAGTTTGACGCGGTCGTTGCCGATCAAACCGCCTTTGACGCGCATGATGAAACCATAGGGAACGTCGTTCAGCGTTCCGGTTCCTCCAGCGCCGCCGTAGACCCGGACTTTCAGAGTGCCGCCTTCATGCAAAACCTTGAACTCATTGGATTCATTGCTCATGAAACTCAGATGACCGGCACGATGAAAACGCTTGCAGCCGCTTTCCGCCATCAGATTCAGAATGGTGCTGACATCCGCGCCGAGATTGTAACTCTGATTGGTCCCGCCGTTGAAAATGGTGGAAAAGTTGAAGCCTTGCGCGATGTTCACGCCGCCTTTCAGCAGGTTCGCGCCGATCGCGCTGGTGTCGGCCTTCTTGACTCCGACGAACACCACGCCGACATCCAGAAGCGTCGGCTTGATGGCGACTTTGCTGATGAATTTGACCGGCTTGTTCCTGTCCTTGCCGTCGATGGAGAGCCAGTTCTGCGTGGAAATAAGCTGCCGGATGGTGGTCAGATCTTCCTGGCAATACACGGAACCGCGCAGAATCAGCGTATCCTTTTCGTTCTGCAGGGACAATGTGCCGGGCGAAAGGTCGGTAATGTCCTGAACCACCTTGAACCCGGATTTTTCAAACAATTTTTTCAGCGACAGCATAATTTCCGGCGCGGGACGGAAAATTGTCAGATTGGTGACGTTGGCGCCGTAAGCGGGAAGGACCTTCAACAGTGTCTCCCACCCTTCAATGCTGGAAACCTCTCCTTTCAGGACGACTTTGTTTCCGTTGATGCTGATTTCCACTTCCGGAACGCTGTCCAGGTCTCTCCGCAGCGCGTTGAAAACTTCGCGGACATTGTCATTGACCGTCACAGTGTAAAGTTTTGCAACCGTTCCAGCGGTGATGTGCAGATCGGATTTTCCGACGGCCAGACCGGTTACGCGAATCTGGTCATTCGCGATCGGTTCTGCGGAGATAATCCCCCGGTCGGTGACATTGATGTCGGTTGCCCGGAAACCGGGAGTCAGAATCACGATTCCTTTCAGCGGGACGAAGACTTTTTCACTGTCCGCGGCCATTGCTCCAACGGCCACACCCGCCATTGCGATCAGAGCGAAGATTTTCTTTAACATGGCGAACTCCTTGTGGTTGATTTACTTTTTGGGCGTTTTGGGAATATTGACTACTTCAAGGTCGTCAATCATCGAGCTGAAGGTTTCCGGCGTCACCATCCCGGCGTCCATCCTGTTCAGAGCGGTCGGATCGTTGGTCCGCCGCAGCACGGGTGTCAGCTCAGCGACCCGTGAAGCGGCGATCAGCGCCTGCGCCTGCTGCGGCGGCAGAAGCACGATGATTACCCCGTCCATGTTCTGATCCCGCTTGCCGGAGGGAATTTCCAGCACCCGGACCTTTGGAAACAGCACCATGGTCACATCCTTCTTGCCGGGAGGCACTCCCGCGCCGCCTTTGAAATCGAGCTTGAATGTACCGACAATCGCCACCTCGTCTCCACTTTGCAGAAGCGATGCCATGGCCTTGTCCGCTATCTGAATGGCGACTGCCCATTCCCCTTCGCCGACCACATTGCTCATGCCCTGGGAAAGCCCCACGTCCTGAATGAAAATGTAGTTGCCTTTCTGCACCGGCTGCTTCAAGCGCTGTCCTACGATCATGGACGAGCGGTTCCATTTAATGGCCTGCGCCGGCACGGCGGACAGCGGAACTTCCTTCGGCATGAAGAAGCCCTCCGCGATGACCTCTCCCGCCGACAGGTCGCGGGTCGCCGCCACAATCTTCACGGTTTCCTCGATCCTGGCCGTGTTGGTCGAGATGATTTTGCTTACTGCGAACACCGCTGCCAGCCCCAGCAGCACCGCTAGAATCAGGGGAATGGAATTTTTCATTTACCCTTGTTCCTTATGTTTAGGTTTTTCATTGTTATTTCAATCCTTCCAGCGCTTTCCCGCGCCGCCTGGCTTTGCTGTTTCCCTGTTCCGCGGCTTTCTCATACCAGTACTTCGCCTTCTCGACATTGATCGGCACTCCGATTCCATTTTCGTAACTGTAGCCAAGCTGATACTGCGCATCGGGATGTCCGGCTCGCGCAGCCTCTGTAAAAAACTGAATCATTCTCGCGTAATCCACCGGCTCGTTTCCATCTCCGTCCTTGTATGCCATACCGATCCGGAACAATGCATCCGGATTTTTTTGAGCCGCGGATTTTTTATACCATTCCATCGCCGTCCTGATATCCCGGTCCAGACCGCCGCGTCCCTTTTCATAAAACAGCCCCACCTGATATTGAGCTTTCGCATGATTCAACGGAGCCTCCGCAGCTTTCTGATAACAGGCCAGGGCATCTGTGTCACTGGAAAACCAGCGTCCCTTCCCCTGTTCGTTCATCTGTCCAAGACGGAACGCCGCTTCCGGATGCCCCTTTGCAACTGCCTCTTTCAGTTTTTCCACAGCATCCTTGTTATCGCCGTTCCGTATCAGTTTTTCCGCTTCGGCAAATGCCGCTTCGCCGGGAACAGCGGCCTGCCGTTTCCGTTCAAGCACGATTTTGTGGATTGCTTCCGGCTGAAGTTCCGGAATTTGGACAACAGATTCCCTGCCGCCTGAGATTCTCCATCTCAAAGTGTATGTTCTGAACGGGGCAAGCGGGATCTTCATTCTCAGAGGCTCCCATCTCCCGAACAGATTAATGGATATCCTGTCGTCGATTTTCGTTGCAATCTCCAGCGAGGCGTCTTTCTCCGCAAGATATATTTCGGCGGAGCATTTCGCCTGATCCGGCGAAATTTTCAAAGTCTGAACCGTGGGGCGGATCCCGATTCCCTGCAGCGACAGCGTATGGTTTCTCCGAGTCAGTTCCATTTGATACGGAAAGTTTGTGATTTTATTCCATTTGCCGTCATCGATGCGGAGCTTCACGCCATTGCGTTTCAGAAATTCCAGCAATTTGGCGCTGCCGTAAACTCTCACCGTGCAGATACAGATGTCATGCGGGAGATCGATCTTGACGCCGGTGATTGTCCGACGGTCCGAAACCGGAAACACTCTTTCCATCGTCTTGAAACCGGGAGCCGATACGGAAAGTTTGTATTGACCCGCCGGAACATTGAATTGAACTTTCCCTGTGATCGGGACACGTTGCGAACCCAGTTTCCGTCCGGCATCATTTCTCAAAACGGCTTCCGCTCCGATCGGAGTGATTTCCGCAAAAACAGCGTTTTTCTTCACTTCGCGCGTTGCGTTCGGGGTTTGCGACACCGCAGAAGGAGATTGTCCGGCTCCCGCACGGCGCTGTGCCGCCCGTTTGCGTTCGGCTTCACGGCGTTCCCGCTCCAACAGACGCTGTTCTTCCTCAAGCTTGCGCTTTGCTTCGGCCAATCGCGCAGTATCCTTTCCCGTCCCCTGCTCTGACGGAACAGAGTTTTCCGCTTTCGGGGGGAGAGTGTGTTCCCCCGTCTCCGGCGCCGGGGCCGTTTGCTGACCAGCTGTAACTTTACCCGATTCCCCGGAAAGCGGTGCATCGGGGCCGGAAGCGTCCGATGGATGTGAATTGCCGGAAATAACGGAGGTTTCATGCCCACTCTGCGTGGAGAGCGGAGCATCGGAAACGGCCGGGGAAACGGTCAGCATCCAGGTGACCGGCAGTCCGATCAGCAGAAGTGTCATCAGCGCGACCGCTCCATAGAAAATCCGGATGTCCCGGTGCATGGCATCGATCATGCGAGCGCAGACCGGAATTTTGCACAGCGTGGTTTCCAATTTCAGCAGCACATGACGCATCAGCCATGTCGAGACGGGATTGCCCGTGGCTGGAGTCGGTGAAACCATGGAATAGTTTCCGGCTCCGGATTGTTCCAGAAGTTCCCGGATGCTTTTCCGAGAGTCGAGATCAGGCGGCAGAATATTCAGAGTGCGGATTTCCTTCAGCAATTCCGCCGCACTGTGCTGACGCTGTTTCGCCTGTTTCGACAGCATTTTCATCACCAGGCGCGCAGTCTGCGGAGAGATGGAGTCCACCCGCGCACGGGGATCGGGAACCGGATCGGAAACCAATTTTGTCAGAATGTCATACGTGCTTTTTCCGGGATACGGTATTTCTCCGGTAAGCATCTCGTACAATGTCGCGCCCAGGCTGTAAATATCGGCGCGGACATCCACCGAATGGGCGTCCTGCGCCTGTTCCGGTGCAAGATAGGCAGGCGTCCCCATCATGATGTGGGATTTGGTCAGTTGAACGTTATCTTCCGTATTTTTGGCAATCCCGAGGTCGGCCAGTTTGACTTCGCCGCGCCGGGTCAGCATCACGTTGTCCGGTTTGATGTCGCGGTGAACGATCTTTTGCTCGGCGGCGGCTTTCAGCGCCTCCGCCACCGCTTCGGCAATGATGAGCGCGTGTATTTCACTGAGACGCGGGATGGTATGCAGCACATTGCGGACGGTTCCGCCGTCCACATATTCCATAATGATATAGCACAGGCCGCTGTCGGATTCGTCGCAGACATCCAGCACATTGACAATGTTCGGATGGCTGATCGAACACGCCATTTTCGCTTCCTGAATGAAGCGTCTGACAAATTCGCCGCCGCGTTCATAAAGTGCGCCGGAAAGAATTTTTGCCGCCCGGAAAACGCCAAGCGTTTCATGCCGCACCAGATAGACGCTGCCCATGCCTCCCTGACCGAGTTTCCGGACAATGATATAGCGGTCGATCCGGTCGCCCGGCTGCAAATCTTCCCCGCTGGAGTTTTCCTCCGGTTCCGGCGGATTTTCCTGAAGCATGGTCACGTCGGTCCGATGCGGTTTGCCGGGCACGTCGACCATGGTGACTTCGGTCGTCATTCCTCCCGCATCCGATGAGAAATCCGGGGTGGAGTCTTTCAGACCCGGCGTGTCGACCATGGTGACTTCGGTCGTCATTCCTCCCGCATCCGATGAGAAATCCGGGGTGGAGTCTTTCAGGCCCGGCACGTCGACCATGGTGACTTCGGTCGGATACTTTCTTTCATCGTCAGGCGATGAGACGGCGGAGTCCGTTTCCGGACACTGAGGCACAGGGGACGCCGCATCCGAAGATGGATTCCGCTTGTTTTTCCATGTTTCGTTTTCGCTCATGACTTCTTTTCTTCCTTCAGCGTTCCCCAGGCAAAGCCGGTAAGAGAGACATCCTCCCGCCAGAACTGCACCAGAATCCGCTCCTTGCCTTTGCCCCACACTTCGAGTGATTTCCATTGAATCCGGTCATATTCCAGTGTCTTCAGCCGGATCCAGCCCTGTTTCCGCAAAGACAGATCAAAATTCCTTTTTGCCGCGGCATAGGAAAGCGGCATGGTTCCGCATTGCCTCCACGTTTTCCCGTCGGCGTTTTCCCCGGCGGAAAGCTGTGATTCCGCCGGAAGCCGGATATCCGCCGCAATGACGCACCCCGCAAGACAAAACGCGGATAAAAATATCGAAAAACGTTTCATGCTCATTTGCTCCATGCCTCGAACTGCGGGTTTCGGATGTATTCCGCGCCGTCGCTGACGGAAAGCGCATTGGGGGTGTCGCCGGGCACACCCTCACGGTCGATGAAGGCGGTGCGGTATTCCACATACCACAGCGGTCCTCCCTGCGCGAGCTCGCGCCCCGGTTTCTCCCGGACATCGTAATCCGCGCGCATCAGCACACTGTGAGTGTCCGGTCCCTCGATCTCGCGCGCCCGGAATGAAAGCTTGTCCCACAATTCTTTGTCCGGCGACGAACCGATGTCGGCGAACAGCTGAATCGCCCCTTTCCGGCATCCCACCGCCCAGACCGGCAGAACCATCTTGAGTTCCGCCGCTCCGCGCACCACGGAATACCAGTCCGCCTTCGTCTTGCCGGAGGAAAACGATTCGAGTTTTGTTCCCTCCGCGAATTCACCATCCGGGAAAAAAGCTTTTGACGCATCCTTTTTCACCGCCTCATCGTCCTTGTCCCCGTATCGGCAGCCGGAGAGCCAAACCGCGAAACGGTCGGCGGCGGCAAGGCGGTTGCGCCCCAGTTCCAGATCGCCGAGCAGATAGATCCCGCTGAAAAAAGCGATATACAACGGAATCACGAGGATCGTTTCCATCAGAACCGATCCCCGCCGTTCCATCCTCATTTTTTTCAGCGTTTCCATCAGTTTTTATTCAATTTTTCCCCATGCATGTAGTCGGAATACGCCCCTCCGACTACAGCATCATTTTCTTCCGCCTCTTTGAAGCGCTCCCGAGCCTCGGAAAGCTCTTCCGGAGAATAGCCCGACATCGCATAAGAGACCAGTGCGAACTGTCGTGTCACCGCCCGGGAAAATGTGATGACCATCATCATCGCTCCGGCAGCCAGCATGATGCAGAGCAAGACGTATTCCATGGTGACGGCGCCGTGTTCATTCACCAGAAAAGAGCGCAGTTTCTTACAAAAACGCATGTTGTCCTTACTCACGCTGAAGCTTATTTTTCGAATTGTTTTTTCCATTGTCTTCCCGTAGAGCCGCCAATATCCAGCATCAGTCTGCCGAACTCGTTGATGCTGACTCCGGCCTGTTTGCTTTTCTGGCGTTCGTCCGAAGACATGTTCTGGATCGCGTTGAACGTGCTTTTGCCCAGTTCAAACAGAGCTGTCCGCAAATCGTTTTCATCCGGGATATGCCCGCCGCCCCATGACAGCACCGCATTGGCTGCGTTGGCCGCGATCTTGTATTCTTTGGAAATGTATTTTTCAAAACGCCGGGCAAAATTGGCGGCGAAAACTCTCTGGTCTGTGGTCGTTTCCATTCCGAACTCAATTATGTCCCAGCAGAGGCTGGCCGCAAGTTCGGCTTTTTCAAGCTTATTGGCAATATCCTTGAGGGCCTTGGCTCCTGCCGGATCCATCTTCGCCAGGGCTTTTTCCGCCCCGCTCTGAATTTTCTCCTTCATTTTCATCTGGAGATATTCCGCCGCGGCCTTCTTGTCCTGGTCAAAGTTGCTGGCGGAAAGGAAGAGTGGAGACATGGCAAACACACCCAGCATAATAAAAGCAAAGAACTTTTTCATTTTTCAATCTCCTTTCATATTGTTTTTTATTTCGCTGAAGGATACAGTTCCGAACAAAATTCGGCGGAGAGAGGCAGCATTGAAAAAAGCGGTTTTTCCTTGCCGCCGGCCGGGATCCTGACCAGAATGAGCGCTTCCGGAAGCAGGCGGGATGAAAAACCGAAAAGCGTTGCTTTCCTGTTCTTGAAATAAAGCGCCGGCATCATGGAGGCCTTCACCTGCGGAGGAAGCGAGGCATAATATTTGACGAATACATCGCCCTGTTCCGGAATCGTGAAGAAATCCTTCATTTTTGCCATGTCGCCTTTCCAGAGAACCTGAGCTGTCTCCCCGGCGGCAAGAGCATCGGCATTCGCTTCGGGAAGCGTGAATTTCTTCAGCATTGCAAGTCTCATTCCCGCATTGAAGGCCACCTTCTGACAATTGTCGCTGCTGTTGAACCGACGATATTTCCGGATGGAGTTCTCCGCTGCACCACTGGGGAAATCCCGTTTGAAGACAGAAGATACCCTGGCCGTGTTTTTCAGGAGAACTTCATCAAAATTCCCTTTCGTCGGAGCGATGGCCTGTGGATATTCCTTGTCTTTCAGCGTCTCGCCGCGAAAATCCGTCCCCGTGAGGAAGGCAAAATCTTCAATCCTGGGCAATGTTTCCGAATTGTCCGTTTGAATGAGCAGCACAGTGTCCTGAAGCGGATTGAACAACGCGAACACCCCGGTCATGTCGTTCTGCGGGCCGGTCAGGAGCAGCGCGCCGGAAAAGAAATCGGACATGATTGCGGACGCCCCGTCGCTCTGCACCAGACTGCCGTAAACGTCATTCCACTTTTTCAAGGCGCCCGGAGTCATCCAGTCCTTCAGGGCGTTTCCCGGCGTCGCCGCGGCAATAATGCGTGTTGCCGCAATCTTTTCAATTTTTGTCATCTCCGTTTTTACCGCGGGAGTTTTAGGCGCCGCGTTGTTCTCCGCAAACGCGCAGACGGAAAGAACCGTTGCTCCCAGTGCCGACATCAGCAGTTTTGTTGTTTTCATGATTTTCCTTCCGTTGTTGGGTCAATGATGCAAGTGTTCTCGCGCACTCGAAAACTCTATATTTGAATAAGGACTGGAATAGTCCCTGCCGACAAACGATCTGGATGCGCCGAGCTTTTTCGCAAGATCTTCCAGCAAACCTGCCCCGGCGGTCGATTTTTTGTCGCGCAGCGGCAGAAACAGTGCATCCCAGTCCGCCACGCACAGATTGTCTTTGTCCTCAATCTTTCCGGTATTGCGGTATTCGCCCTCTTTCCAGTCGGAAAGACGGTAGCCGGCCCGTGCACCGGAAACGCCCCACATTGTCTGGCTGCCGCCCCCGACATTGAACGCCGAATAGATTCCGGATTGCTCCCCGCCGCCGAAAATAAAAGCGAACGGGTTGTTCAAAGGACGCGACACGCCTACGACAATCGCGCCGTCCGGCTGAAAGAAATTGGACTTCAGCACCATCGGAGACGCCTTTTCTCCAGTGTAATACGCGTCGCGCCCCTGTTCGCCGGTAACGGGCGGAGCCGCATGAGCGGAGAACCCGGCATAATGACACACGGCGGCATGCCACCAGATTTGATTGTAAGTGAACCATCTGGCGGTAAGAACATTCCCGGTCTGTCGATAATTCCGCTGGAAGCCTTCGCCGTCTGCCAGAGTCAGCCATGTATTCGCTCCAGCGCCGAACGTCTCCACGGGCGAACCGGAAAAATCCCCGAATCCGAGAAAACGGCTTTCGTCATCCGATTGGAGCGCTTCAAAATAACGGGCTGCATCCTGCAGCTCGTAAAGAGCCCATTGAATATTCCGTTTTTCCCGGGTTTTCCTGTCGTTTTCCGTCAGGGACACATTGGCGTTTACGGCAAATTCCACCGCATGTTCAATCCTTGTTTTCATGCCGGAAATCAATTCCTTTTCCGCCTGATTCATGGATGCGATACAGCTCCGCAGAGAATTCAGGAGCGGCACCGGATTCCGTGCGGCTTCTTCCGCAAGTCCTCCCAGAATTGCCGGAATTCCCGCATTCTGCGATTCATTCAGGCGGATTAACTGATGAACAATCCCTTCGCCAGCCCCCCCCGCGGCATCGACGCCGACCCGCCAGTTGACCGCCTCGATCTTGTGCCAGCAGCAGGCACAGAGCTGCTGGGCGGCGGCAGTCACGGCGCAGTCATGCCGCCAGCGCTCCGTCACTTTGAGAAGCCAGGCTCCGACAATGTGATCCATCTGACGCCGCGTCATCATCACGTAATTCCACGCCATCGCTTTGTTGATGACGGCGACGCGGCTGATCGTGTCCGCCTGAACCAGCGCCCCGGAATACGCGGCGGCATCGGCGGCGTTTTGCAGTTCGATCCTCTGCCGCACGGTTTCCCCGCAGGCGTAAATGGCGAAGCCGAACAGAAAAATGATCAGCGAAACCGTGACGGTGAAGGCAAAAGCAACCCCGCTTTCATCTCGCCCGAGTTCCATCATTTTCTGTTTCAGAACTGCCGTCATTTTTCCGTCTTCACAATATAAGGTTTGGGGATGCTCATCCGTTCGTGGAAGACCAGGTGCGGTCCGGTGAATTCGTCGCCGAATTTCTCCGTCGAAATATGATCTCCCGCCTCGCCCCGCGTGTAATCAGCGGGATTGAAGCGACAGGCGATAATCTGCGCCGCAAGCGGCATGACCAGAGGAAACGCAAACTTCAATTCCACTTCGTTGTTCCAGCCGTTCTTCGTCACGCGGAACTGCAGAAGACGATCCCTGACGCTCTTTGCTTCCGGATCGGGCATCATCACACCGTCGCGAAGGGAATCGGGAGAAGCGACCAGCCAGCAGAGAATCCGCTGCGCCGCCTTTTTCGCCTCTTCCTCCTCCTTGTCCGGCGCAAGCGGCAATGTCGAACGGGCCGCGGCATACGCAGCATAACTCACAATCTGCCGCGCCACATGGATATGCGCCATTTGAAGCGCTCCAAAAATCAGCGCCACCAGAAGCGGCATGACGATCACGGTTTCCATCAGCATGGAGCCAGCCTCCTTGTTTTTCATCTGGCATACTCCCCGACGAGCCGCAGCAGCAGTGTCGTCCATATTCCGGCGGAAATTGCCACGCCGAACGGAATACGGACCTTTTCGCATTCCTTGTCCGGCAGATTCTTCCGCCCTTCCGCCCGGTCGTAACGCCAGTCACAGGCACAGCGGAAAAAATGCCTGAGCCTCGCGGCATCCACCCTGCCAGTAATCTGCATCACAACCCCGAGCATGAGCCCGAACACGGAGGTCAGCAGCAGCATCGGAAACACGGCCGGATACCCGACCAGCAATCCGCCGGCAAAAAGATACTTCAAATCTCCCGCACCCGCCGCCCTTACTAAAAACGGAATCAGCAGCAGCGCGCCCGCGATAACACCGCCAAGAAGACCGTTCAGCAGATACGGAAGACCGCCCCAGCCGAGCAGCCAGGCCAGAATCACAGCACTTCCGCCGAGAGTAAGACGATTCGGCAGCGTCCGTGTCTTCCAATCGTATCTCCCCAATACGATCAGCCACGGAGTCGCCGCTGCAATCACATACACCGTCGGAGAAATGTGCATTCCGGCTTCGATCTCTTATTTATGCATGCTGTCGTGAAATTCAGACGCCTTGGACGCATCTTCATTCTGTTCCTGCTGAGTCTCGTCCAATGCCGTTTTGGCGCCGGAGTGGTCTGCGCTTGCGCCTTTGGCCGCGACATCGAACATGCCGACAATGGTCTTGCCGAACATGGCCACGGCAACCACGCAGGCCGCCGCGATCAGCACGGCAACAATGACGTATTCCATCATCACCGCGCCGCGTTCTTCGCCCAGCAGTTTGCAGATTTGACGTCCGAGCCAGCTTTTCTTCATCCGGTTGATTCTTGTTGTCTTCATTCTCCTTGTCCTTTCCATTGGTGAGGATGTTTTTCAAAGACATCATTGTTCTTGCTTCAAAACCTCTTTTTCATTCAGAAAATCCTGAATATTGGAAAAAGAGGAATTCATTTTGACAAAACCTTCGCGATATGCCCCGATAAATGCCTCGTCATCATGATACTGACGCACTCTTTTCGAGCATTTCCGGCACAGCGTCATATGAAATCTGACCGACAGGCGCTCAAAGTCCGGAAGCTGTTTTTTTACAAACTGATCGATTGTCGCATCCGTTAAATGTTTCATCATTCCACCTCCTCGCCTGAAATCTCCGCGATATTCATGCGGAGAAAATCAATGACCTTTTTCCGGTAATTGTAAACACTCGGAACGGAAATCCCAAGAGCGGACGCAACGTCGGCGGCTTTTTTGCCTTTCATTTCCAAAAGCTCAAATGCCTGGAACGCTTTCTCCGGCATTTGCTCGGCGGCATTTTTCATGGACAGCCAGAACAGATGAATTTTCCATTCCCTGTTCCATTCCTCTTCGAACGAATCGTCAAGTTCTTTCTCCTGAATCTCCAGGGCCTTATTCATCTCCGCCCGCAGTTTTTTATGACGGAAGATTGAAGAAATGCAGTTCTTCATAATGATGCCGAGGTAGGAGCGGAATTTTCCTTTTTGGGGGTCATAGACAAAATTCGGATTCACCCGGAAAAAAGACAATAGCACGATTTGCTCCAATTCCGGATAATCATCCGGAGTCAGGCCATGTTGCTTTGCGCAGTGATAAATCAAGGGTCTGTATGTGTCACGGAACAAACGCCACGCGGATTCATCACCCGCGCGGACTTTTTCAAGCAGTTCCGAATTGGTTGTGTACATCTTATATCGCCTCGTCTATTCCGGTCCCGGTGTTCACAGAGAAAAACCGTTTCTCTCTACTCTTATATAGCAGGGGGAAAATGGTTTTTATAAGATTTCCCCGTAAAATATCTCCCAAAACATGGTTTCCCGGATAATCATTTCTTCTTCATGCGCCCTTCTGCATGCAAAATTCCCACGAGATATGCCGAGTTGGTCTGGATATGGTTGTAAATGGTGGATTGGCGGCTATGAACGTGCCGGCAATACTCCTTATGCGACCGCCACGGGCATTCTCCACTTTCATGGCAAATTTCCCAGCGGCTTCAATCGGAGCATGTCTTTTATTTTCTCTGTTCCTGCAGGTGGTCTTCATTTCATCATTCTCTCTCCTGCATGCAGGGCGTCTGACTGGCAGACGACAAAAAGCATGGACTGAAGACTTCGTGCAGAAAAACAAAAAAAACGCCGCGACAACCCAATATCGGATTTCGCGGCGTAAAAACAAAAAAAATCCCGATTCTCCGCTCAAAAAGAATCTGGATTTCTTAGAAAAAGTCAGATGATTGGCATGGCTATTGCTAGCTCGCGCTCACTTCGTTCACATAAACGGATTCTTTATTCGACCGAAGAATCCATGAGGGAAAACGTTCTGGCATGGGCATACCGAAAGATTTATCACTCAAATCAAAAGCGGTATTCCGCCCTGTTGTCAAAGCCCTCATTCACACATATTCATCATATAAGTATGCCGATTTCTCAACTTTCGCTGCGAAATCCAGCACGCCTGAAAACATTCGTGAAAAGAACCGAACGCTCCTAGGCACTGCGCGAGAGGTCCGACCAAGAACCGGCTACGATATGCATAGAAGCGCCCAGCAAGATATAAAAACACAATCCTACCGGTCACATTCCTGCAACACCGTAGCAAATACATAATTAACTTGGTCGGGTTCTCGCGCATTTGCTGAAATATAATGGTTTTCAAATAGCACAGAAGAAGTAAGGTCAGAATACACCCACTGCCTCTATCCTGTAACTTATCATGTTTTGAGTGAAAATACAAATATGAAATCATGCAGATTCTCTTTTTTCCTGAGAAATTCAGAAAAAAGGTCGCTGCAGACACCGGCTGCATTGTGAAAGTCACAGGAAACAGGTCCGTTTTCGAGTCGGGATTTCAACTCCCCCATACCTTCGGATTTTCCGGTAACTCCGGAAAATGCTCATCTTGTCCACCAGCCAAACCGCCGACCTCTTCTTGCGGTCATGCCCCCGTTCCGAAAGATTCAAGCCGTATTGCATCTTCAGGCAACCCATCAATTTGAGAACTGGCAATCACCTGACGGCGGATATCGTAATTGAAGAGCGCCGATACAAATCACTCAATCAGAAGCGGTTCAACCTGGGGAGAAGCGCATTTCCCAATCAGGAAACGCCGCTTGACAATACCGCTGACGAATCGTTCTTTGCGTGCATGAAGCGGGAAAAGCTTTCAAGCTCCTCTTACGATACAGGGAGGATTTACGCCGGACCGCTGACAAATGCGTTGAGTTTTCTGACCCCGGGATACCATATTTCGATTGCATGCCGCAGGAATATCGCCGGATATGCTCCGGGGCAATGTATCCGGATCGAAACAGCGCAAATGCCGGAATGATTTTCGGGCCCCGATCAGAGCCGCTGGAAGCATAAATCATTCAGGCGCAGGGATGAACGGATGCCGTCTGAGGAATGTCAAACTCTGCAAGCAGACCGCACCTCCGTTTCCATTCAAAAGAGTCCGAGTTTTCCGGAGTGGAGAATTTTGATCCCTGTGTTCAATGCATGAGGGCAGATCCGCCGTATCCATTCTCTATTGGAACGTGCTGCGGAAAAATGTAATATGAAGTTTTCCAGGCAGAATCGTATGCGGATAATACTGCATCACGGCAGTGTTGTCCTCCCGCCTTTTCCGGAATCCCAGATTCCCTTTTACAACAAGGCGATTGGCTTGCAGAGACTGGGTAAAATAGCCATATGCTGTTCCTGTATCGGGGTTTGCAATCTTAACAAATGGCACAGTCTCACTCATTGCATTGCCGCTGAAACGAAGGCTCGACGAGCCGGTTGTTTCCAGAACCTCGCGAATTTCCGGCCTTCCGGAATCCGCCACTGCCTCTATTTTTGCATTGACGAGATGCCAGTTGATCAGCCTGCCGGCATGGTCGAAGGACAAATATCCATAGTCTCCGCTGACGATGCGGCCATTCAGGCACAGGGGTGTCTTCTGATGCAGGAACAGATAATCAATCCGGTCTCCCGTGCTTACTTTCAGCAGATTCCGCTGCAGACGTTCCACGGCTTTTAGAGCCGGAATGCCGCCATGCGGATGAATCACCGTCGTAAATACCGGATCTTCTGAAGGTTCAGAGAGTCTCAAGCAGACGAACTGCCGGAACATCCTGATGTTGTGATTGTTTTCCCTTGCTTTTCGGATACTGGGTGTCCTGCCATGGAAAATGACCGGATTGAATCCGGCAAGCGGGATGAAAATGGAACACACGGAACCTGGCCGGGAAAAATCGCTTCGAAGGAACGGAGTGTCCCCGTGGCAGCGAATCATTCCGGTTTGCGTCATATAGCCATACGCGAAATACGGTTTATGAAATCCGGTCCAGTCCTGATTGTGTGCAGACGGTTTCCAATCCGCCAGTTTCCGGGAATCGACAATGGGATGAGGTTCTATGCGCAGCGCCGTTCCGTTGGAATCATGCACGGAGAATGTTTCCTCGGAATCGGCATCCCCGTGAAGAAAATAGTCATAATTGCGCGCCCCCCTGCCAAGCTCGTAGAAATCCGCTGCATATACGGTGTCGTCATCATGGCGGATCAGAAACAAGGTTCTGCTGTTATGAGCAAGCTTCGGCTGCGTATTCGCGGCACTTGCGGAAACAATCTGGACACGCGGATTGGCGAGATCCATGTATTCAATACTTCCTCTTCCTTTCCGCGGTTCTTTGAAAATATGGTTGGAGAAATCAACGGAAACCATATTGTGAGCCGGCGTGGAGAGATTGAACTGGTACATTTTTGTGTGCGTATACCCCATATCCGAGAGCATTTCCCTGCCGTGGGAAAAAAGCGCGATCCCCAGCGTGTCATAATGATGATGCCCATTTTTGGGCGTGAAGGATAAATGCAGCTGCGTCTTGCCCGCCCCAAGCATGGCATATCCTATTGCCGGACTCAGATGAGAACGGTTTTCCGCGGGTTTGCTTTTCGGGAAGGACAGCATCCAGGAATCTCCCATAGGAAACGGGCGGCCGTCGGGATATCGCATCTGGTCCAGAATTCGTCTTGCTGATTCAAGCAGAGGAAAATTCCTGTCAGGCGTCTTCCGTTTTGCCCGGTTATCGCTCAGATTCGCAATCGTTGCGAGAAGAGCATTCGTAACCTGCTGATGATATGAATAACTGGGTTCATGCCAAAAACCGTCAAACAGAAACTCTTCTTTCAGACACTCGTCCACGCGTTCCCGCACTTGGGCAAGAAGCGTATGATCCCCTGTCACCCTGCCCGCGGTAACCAGGTTGTTCCAGAGGACCGGCGACATATTGAACAGCGGTTTGTCCGGATTGCGCAAGGTCCCGCGGCAGGCTTCCAGGAAAAAACCGTCAATTACATCACCATGCAAATCGAGATTTTCCTGTTTTGCATATTGAGCCAGAGCATCGGATCCGGCTATCAGATCGTATGTCAAGATCAAATCCAGCGGAATGTCGCTGTATCCCCACCAGGACCAGCGGCTGGTGCGCATTTGCGGAAGCAGTTTTTCCGGCATTCCGTCATACCATTTCACATCACGGTAGGGAAAGTCGAATTTATATGCGAAATCCGGATAACGCAAAGCGATTCCGCAAAGGATCACGGACGCTTTCCATGCATACTTTTCTTCTTTTGTCAAATCATACAACTGAGCAAGAGAACAGGCTTTTTTAGAAAAAAAATCCTTTTTCCGGTATTCTATTCCGGCGCTGAAATAATGTTTCCGCCCGTTTGGAGCCAGATAATACGGATAGAGCATCTCTTTTCCCGATGGAGCCTTCACCCGATCCGCATGTTTCTCCGGGCATTCTGCGGAAGGAAACGTTTTCCTGCAAAAACGGCACCTGATTGCCGAAGGATTTTCCGGGGTCCAGTCGAATGCCGATCCCTGTGGATTTCCGCAGCCGAGAGTCGGGCAGATGACAAAAAAGATTCCGCTGCGGGAAGGCAGAAGTTTCAGGATGGCTTCATCGGTCATATTCATGACCACGTCCACCTCTTTTTTCAGGCTGTCAACATCGCCCTTGAACGGGTTTGGATAAACCGGATGCCGGATGGCGGAAAGCTGCCGCAATGACGCCGCAACCTTTTCCTTTCCTGAAACCTCGGCCGAATCCGTCGGAACAGAAAAGACAATGCCAAGAGCAAGGATAATGAGTATATTTTTCATGAGTGTTATTTTTTCGTGAGCCCATCGGTTTACTATATTCCGCAGTTTGCCGATTGCAAGTGCCGAAACAGACTGCGTCCGGTCTTCGGGATTGCAGGACCGGATGACTCTGCCGGAATTGCAGAAGTTCCCATGACGGAACACCGAAAAACAAGCGCCTTGCGAATAAATTACCGCGATGCAAGCATGCGCGGTATTGGGGATTTCGCCTCCGGCGACCAGCTTACGCAGCTGGACCGCGGCAGGACTGAGAGTCCTGCACGAAGCAATTTTTGGCGATGCAGAGCATCGCGGTATCAACCTAAATTTTTTTGAAATGAACCAATCAACCATTCCGGTCACAAATGCCAGCTGGCTGTCTGCCGCCGTGCAAATGAGTCCGCGCGCCATCGTTAGGGATTCAATTTTATCCAATCCAATGTAACAATAAACCTTGTCACTCTCTTTTACAAGCCGTCCCGCCGCGTCATACTCGTATTTTTCAGTGCCACAGATGGATAGTGCGCTGGAAGGCGCACGCGTCTTGAGTGCAACGAACTCAATACGGGCTTAACCCGCATACAATTTCCCCGAGCAGCAGGCACATTAGAGCAAGGATAAGATGCATGAAGATTTCTTCTTCTCTCTCTTGGCGGATGACATACCATTCCCGATTCAGCACTTCCAAGATCTCATGGTTCTTGAATTTGGAGTCATAGGATTTGTTCATGAAAATCCCCTCCCTTTCCAGGTTAATTTAACGGGGCATTTTACACTCTGTCAAGTTGTCCTGTTTTCGGGGACAACCGCATTCTTGAACTTTCAGAGGAAAACCTTTTTCACAAAAAAACTTTTCTAACACATTCAAAAAGGGAGAATCATCATAAAACCGGGTATTTCCATAGACCCAATGAGAATAACGAAGCAATTGCATGAATTCATGGTCACCGGGAGGATTGTTTGGAGAAAACATAAGTCCTCCATGATTTCTGACTTGCCTGACTTCATCCATATCGCCAGTCTGAACCTTGTTCAATTGTAAAACCAATGGCATAAAAGGAGGCTTCCAAAAGGAAAAGATCGAACGTTCCGATTGAGTCCTTGAATAAAATGGATAATATCCCTCTTTGCCTACCCACAAAGAAACAGTTCCACTCACGTACACTTTTGCTTGTCCATCCTTATTCGTTTTATATAACCTCTGACGTGATCCAATGGTTATGATTTCATGGGCATATGCATGAACCAGGGCATCTTGGACCGGCTGCTGACTTTCTGAGTCAAGAATTGTTACTGTTGAGGACATACAAGAAATCAGCAAGCAGCATGAGAATGTCAGGAAAATACATGATAAGCAACTATTCACAGACATGAAACAATCCCCATAGATTTGGAATAACCTTTTCCTGAAACATAATGCATCATACCTGCGACGTCGCCGTGTTGAATACCTGAAACTCCAATATTTGTTGCCCCGTCAATATTTCCCCAATGACCTCCAATATCCGCAATCAGATCTCCAATCCCATAATTGCCGCCAGTAACATAGATATTTGCGCCTCTCCCCTAGGTTGGACAACTTTTATGAAAAGATTGGTGTAAAGACCCTTGGTTTACTATATTCCATTGT
>CALXSJ010000026.1 GCA_944391115.1 uncultured Victivallales bacterium
GTAGCACACTTTTTTAGGTTCAGCCATCTTTTTTTACAATTTACACCTGCTTTCTTTTACCATAGCAACTTTCAGGTTAAGTTCACTTTCTCTGCTGTTCCGTCCCTGATTCCAGCGGAATGATGCCCCTGACCGGACACAGCAGAATGCGCTTCTGGTTTCAATATTCCATTCCGCGACGGCCGGCAGATCCATTTTTCCGCCGTGCCATGCCCGCAGATCCGTTCCGGACCGGCGGACGGCCTTTATCCGGCCGGATTTTGCCTCTTCCGCTCTTTCCTGTCTCCCTCATGCCAGAATGATTCTGAATCCACGAAACGGTAGTGGCGCCTTCCAGCTTGCCGCGCCATGGACGGTGTGTTCTTCCGTAAAAAAGATTCAGAAAAGCGTCCACTGCATGTTTGGCAAGAATATTTTCCTCATACAGAAAACAGTTGACCAGATCCATATAAGGCATCTGCGATTTCGGTGTGTCCAGAAAGAGATAAGGACGTTCTTCCGGAGACAGCTTCTCCTCCAGAACCGCCCGCGCGGCTCCGATGAAGGTATGACTGGTAAGATAGAGAAGATCATCATTTCCCAGGGAGCGTTTCCCCAGAAGATATTTCATGACGGAATAACTCTTCTTTTCATCATTGTCGGAAAAAAACAGTGTCTCGTCAAACGGAATCCCGGATTCCTCCGCGACTCGCCGCAGCGCCGCATACACTTCTTTCGGCCCGTTGCCGAACATGGTGTCGAAGATTCCCGCGATGCGTTTGAAACGGTATCGCTCCATCAAAACGCCGAGTGCCTTTTTCGTGCTGGAAAAAACCTCTTTTTCCAGAATATTGACGGGTTCGGAGAGCTCATAGTTCCCAAGAATCAGAAAGAGAATCTCCGCCTTGTTCAGCGCCCGCACCAGATCGTCATCGACATATCCGCTCAGCAGCAGCCCGTCCAGCTGATAGTCCCGCATCCATTCTTCAAGGGCTTCCACGCTGTTTCCGAAGCTCAGCAGAATATCGCAGTTCTTTTCCCGGGAATCCTGAATGATAGTCTGATACCCCTCCAGAAAAGAGCCTCCCGGATAAGGGGAATCCTTCCGAGTCCAGTAAAAGTATCCGATGCGCACTCTGCGCAGGGAGATGTTTTCGGGGATGAAGTCATTCACATAGACACCGCATCCCTGTGACGAACGGATCAGGTTTCCTTCCTTGAGAAGTTTCAATGCGGAACGGATCACCTGGCGCCCTACGCCGAAACGTCCGGCAAGAATCAATTCCCCTGCCAGTTTCTCTCCGGGGCGGATGCGGCCCGAGAGAATCTCATGACGGAGGATTTCCGCGATTTCCTTGGACTTTGACTCTCTTCTGACCAGTTCCATTTACCCTCCGAATGTTCCTCAAATATATTATAACCATGATTAACCAAACGTCAAGTGCCGGAAACGGAAAATCGGGCAGAAAAGTCAAAAGAGCAAACCTGACCGGAATGATTTCCCGCCTGAGCGCAGGAACGGCCGCAGATATGCCGTAACACAGCATTCCTCCGTCTCCACGACAAAATCAGCGGAGCCGGACGGAAATCCCGGAAAAGAATGAAACTTTCATCTGCGGGACTGCCCGCGGAGGATTTCATCCATCACCTTGTAACCCAGCGGATTCTTATGAACATGCCCGGATGCGGGAAGAATCGTCATATGCTTTTCCGTCGAAGCGGGAAGGTTGTTGAATACGGCATATACGGATGTGGGAACGCATGCCGTATCATTCATGCAGGCGGTCATATAAACAGGAGCTTTGATGTATTTCGCGAAATTGACATTGTCATAATATTTCGACACTTCGGCCACCCTGGCATCCACGGGTTTTCCGTCCTTCACCGCGAAAAGACGCGGCCAGCCGGACTGGCGGCCGAGCAGATTGCCGGAGTGATCGCTCATGGCGGGAGCGGCGGCCAGGCAGAGGGAAACCTGCGGGTCCAGAGCGGCGGCGACGAGCGCCTGCGCACCGCCCTGACTGAAGCCGAATACAATCAGGTTTTTCCCGTCCCATTCGGGAAGCGTCTTCACATAGTCAAGCGCACGGAGCACACGCAGATACATATTTCTGAAGTAAAATTTTTCACGGTCGTTTTTGTTCCGGTGGAAATAAGCGCGCAGTTCATTTGCATACAGGCGGTTGTAATATTCCTGAGACTGTCCGTTGAGAATGCCGTGCGCATTGACGTCAAAGGAGATCGCATTGTGACGGATCGGTTTCCCCGCAGAAGCGACACCGGCGCCGTGGAAGGAAATTACAGCAGGAAGACTTTTCGGTCTGGCTCCGACTGGAATGGACAGATAACCGGAAACGGGAACCTTGTCCACACAGTCCACCTTGACATCATAGCATTTGAATCTGGCTGCCGCATGCCTTCCCTTCAGGGAAACTTCCGTTCTCTCCGCCTTCACGGGAATTCCGGCCAGAAGCGCCTTCTGATCGTCCCAGAATTTTTTGAAATCCGCCGGTTCCTCACAGCCCGCCTTGATCTTTTCCGGCTCGACCATTGCACCGGCGCCAGCTGAAAATATTTTCCTGCCCTTCATCAGGGGCTGTCCATTTTCCCCCAGCAGGGTGGCCAGCACCCGGATCCATCCGGGTGCATCCAGGGCGACCTCGCAGATGTAAGGGTTACCGCCCGTTTTCGTCACGATATTCTTCTGGAGTCTGCCGTCGCCGGAAGAGATCGTATAACAGATTTTCTGTCCTGTCACCGGGATCTTCGCCGGATCCAGAAGCGTCACCTGAAAAGAAGCTTTTTCTCCGACTTTGTAAATGTTTTTCTCCTGAAGGGGAGTGACACTGAGGGTGCAGCTCTCCAGGGAAGCACGCTTCGCCTTGACAGCATCGGAAAGTTCCGGCGCGGCCGCTTTCGGAAGCTCCGCCGCGGAACCGCAGCATGCGATCAGGAAAAATACACTGGAAACAGTCACGGACGTCATTTGCTGTCCGAGTCTCTTCATCATGTTCTCCTTGTGGTAACAATTAATGTATGCTCGCAGCAGGACTGAGAGTCCTGCACGAAGCTATTCTGGCGATGCAAAGCATCGCGATGTCAACCTGATTTTTTGAATGAATTACCGCGATGCAAGCATATGCGGTATCGGGAGTTTCGCCTCCGGCGACCAGCTTGCGCAGCTGGACCGCGGCAGGACTGAAAGTCCTGCACGAAGCTATTCTGGCGATGCAAAGCATCGCGATATCAACCCATTTTTTCAATAATAAGGAAAATAGCACCGAGCCAGAGAAAAACAAGGATTGAGAAAATGAAAATTTTCAGAAACAGGAAAAAACGGAAAACGGAATCCCGCGCAAAATGCGGAAGGATTCCGTTTTCAGGCATTCCGGTGCAGCCGGTTCTTCCGCTATTTCAGAGAAACCTTGCGGCCGCTCAGCGCGGATTTTTCCTCGGCCAGCACAATCCGGATGGATTCGCGCGTGCTTTCCATCGAGGCGACGGAGGGACGTTTGTTTTTCAGGATGCATTCGCAGAAATATGCAATTTCATTGAAGTATCCGTTGGTTCCCGAGCAATCGATCTCACGGTCTTTCCGCCCTTCCGCGTGAACAATCACTTTCGGAGCGACGATTTCCAGAGTGGCCTTTTCGAACACAGCGACCGTCGTGCATCCCCACTTGGAACGGCACCAGCTTCCTTCGGAATTGACAATCGGGCCGTTCTCAAAATAATAGGTTGTCATCAGATCGTCGATTCCGCCGGAAACCCGGGAAACTCCGGAGGTAAGAACCGCGTCCGGCACACCGATCATGAAGTTGATGAAATCGGTATCGTGCAGATGCAGATCCAGAATTGCGCCGCCGCTGCATTTGACATCGCGGTACCAGGCCTGCGAGGGCGCACCGCCGCAGCGGGTCATGGAAAGGCGCAGAAGTTTGCCGTATTTGCCGGAATCATACGCTTTTTTCAGCGTATTGTAGGTTTTCTCAAACCGGAGACACTGGGCGATCATCAGGAACTTCTTCGTTTTCCCGGAGACGGCAATCATCCGGTCGGCAAGCCTGAGATCGCGCGCCATCGGTTTTTCACAGAGGACATGTTTTCCGTCCTCCATCGCCCGGATCGCGTATTCCGCGTGCAGATGACACGGCAGGCAGATGTCCAGATAATCGAAAGTCTCATTTTTCAGCAGATCCTCGTAGGACAGATACTGATGCACCTTGGACAGATCGGCAACGCCGCTGTTGCCGAGATTGATCTCCGCGGAAAGTTTCTTGAATTTCTCCGGATCGATGTCGCAGATCGCGACCAGTTCGCAGTTCTTCTGTTCTTTGTACTGGGTGGCGTGGAAGTGCCCCATTCCGCCGAATCCGATCAGGGCCGCTCTCAATTTCTTTGTCATGACAGATCTCCTTATGCAAGTTTTTTCTGCAGAAAAGTCTGCGCCAGGCGGATATCCCCTTCCGGATCTTCGCCGCATTCACGCTCAATGGTCAGAAAACCGTCATATCCGATTTTCTTCAGGGCGGCAAGATAGGCATCCCAGGGCACCTGCCCCTGTCCGAGCGGAACCTCCCTGTATCTTGCAGGCTCTACGCCGAGGTCGCGCCTGGAACCGTCGGGATTGACCATTCCGTATGCGGCCGCCGCGGATCCGGGAAAGAGATTGACGCCGTCCTTGGCATGAGTGTGCACGATGCAGCTGCCGAGAACTTCGACAGCGTGAACGGGATCGACGCAGGAAACCATGCGCAGGTTCGCCGGATCCAGGTTGACGCCGAGTCCTTCAGAACCGACATCCTCAATGAACGCCCGCAGGATCTCCGGTTTTTCCGGACCGGTTTCAATGGCAAAGACAACTCCTTTTCCCGCAGCATACCGCGCGGCATGACGGATGGATTCCAGCATCAGCGGATAAACCGGATCGTTCTTATCTTCGGGAACCACTCCGATGTGGGTTGTAATGACATGCGTCCCGATCCGGACGGCGAGATCAGCCACCCTGCAGAGAAATTCAGCGCGCTCCATATTCTCCCCGCGCGTCTGAAAAGCATGTCCTCCGATATCGCCGCAAACCGCGGAAATCGTCAGACCGTTTCCGGCGCAGCACTCCCTGATCTCCTCGATTTTTTCGTCGGGAAGAGCAAGAAATTCCCGGTTCACGCCGATCTGGACCCCCTGAAGGCCCATTTCCCGATAGACGGCGAATGTCTCAAGCAGAGGACGTCTCAACGAACTCGCAAGAGCTCCGATCTTCATACTGGCTACTCCTTGTTGATTTTTGTTGGATGAAGAAATCAATTCCCTTGTGTCTGATAATTTTACACAGAAAAATTTTTTTTGAATGGATAAAAACCGCATTTTACATGTCAAAAAAGCGGGAACCCGCACAAGAATGCGGAAATTTACTGCCAGTGGTAGGATCCCAGCTTTCCGTGGATCCGCCGTTCCAGGATCCATGAGATCGGGCTCAGAACTGTGGAAAGCGTTCCGAAGGGAAGTGTTCCTTTCAGGAGTTCCGCGCGGACACGGAAATCGAACTCATTCGTATTCCAGTAATACGAGCCGTCGGCATTGAGCGCCACAATCCCGCCGTCGGATTTGAGCGTGTCAGTAAACAGCTCATCCCCCTGAAGCCTGAATGTGCCGTCCACTTCCGTGATGCTCCCGAAATTGCTTGTATTCCAGGCCTTTCCCAGAATTTTAAGCAGATCACCCAGAACGGGAACGGACCAGAGGTCGCGCCCCTTGACCTGCAGATCAGCGCCGCCGTTCATCTGCAGCAGGCCGGATGCATTGTAATATAATTCGGCATTCATGCCTGCCGTAACCAGGGCATCCATGCGTACAGCATCCGGCACATCGATATGAAGTTCTCCGAGAATATCCGGCAGATGCGCGCTTTTCAGCTTTGCATCGATTTTTCCTGTTCTGGTATTGAAGTCGAATTCATAATCCATGCCGATTCTGCCGTTGCAGACGCTAGCGGCGGCATTGCGGATGAAGAGCTTGTTTCTTTCATATTTCACGGCGGAATCCACATCGGTGATCCGGATTCCCTTCCAGAAACAGGTCCCGTTGCTGATTCCGGCGGAAAAACGCGTATTCATTTCATTGCTGTAATCAATAATGCCGGATGCGGCGACCTTCATCCGGTCGGGAAAATCAATGAACTCGCTCCGCCACTCCGGATACAGACAGCGCATGATGTCATTCCCCGCCATCGTGCTGTCGAAGGAAAAGCTGAGAATCCCCCCCTGCCGGAGAAGCGCACCGGGGGCATTGCTCCGCTGCGGGGCGCTTTTGTAGGAAACGCTGACCAGAGCCTGCCCGTCGTCTGTTTGAAGAAGCGCACCGGGAAGAATCAGAAGACGGTCGGAATCAATCAGAAAACGCGTTGCCCCGTAATTGAAATGAATGCCGCGGTATTTGAAATCCGTCATGACCAGCGAGCCCGTGATGCAATATGCGGGATTGGGGCCGTAATGAATCTGGAGATCCGCCGTGGTTTCCACAAGATTGCCTTTCGCCGGCCACTGGATGCCGGAGGTCAGGCTTTCGATGAAAGCGCGCATGCGCGGTTCCAGCATCCGGATCGTTTTCCCCGGAGAACCGCGGCAAACGAGCGAGGCATTGATAAACTTCTCGTCCAGGAGGCATTTCATTCTCCCGGAGATGGAGAGAGAGTCTTCAATCCTCGCTTCAATTCCGGTGACGGAAAGCGTGTTCGCGGTGAAATTCAGATCCGCGGCCGCGCTCGCAAGGGCAACTCCGTGGCAGATGACGGGCGGAAGCGACAGCCTGATTTTCCCCTCGAACCCGGACCGCTTCCAATCCGGAGCAGCGACTTCTCCGGCAAAATGCAGACGGTCGGACGGATTCCTGAACTTGACATTCCCGTAGATGAAATCCGCGGCGGAACGGGAGAGGAAACGGCGCAATGCCGCTGGCGGCGTCTTTCCCTCAACCGCCGCTTTGAACGTATTGCCGGAAATGGTGAAGAGCGATTCGATTTCATTGCCGCCGGGATCCGAGCTGACGATCCGGCCGGAAATCAGGTCATCGCCAATCTCCGTTGCCGCCGTGACATTTTTCAGTTTGATTCCATTGAAAGTCATTGAGGGAATGCGGAGTTCCGCCGTGCCGGAACAGGCGCCGGACGAAAGAGAGAAATGATGCAGCGCGCCGTTGAAGGAAATCCGTTTCGCGCCGGAAAGATCCAGTTTCCCCGCCATCGTCTCACGAACGGACTCACTGACGAACAGAAGCATCTTATCCGGAGAGCAGCTTCCGGAAAACATTCCGCTGACACTGTTCCGCCCGCTGTCATAGTGTCCCTGCGCAAGAAGATACTCGCCGTTCCCGAGTTCCAGACGCAGATCCTGAAAAAAAAGCATGCCGTTTTTCAGAACAAGCTTTTCCCGGATCGCTCCGATCCGCAAACGCCCGTACTGGAAATCCGGAAAAAATACAAGGGCCTCGGCATTCGTTCTGTTGAAATCTCTGGCGTCCAGGGAAAGAAAGGCGTGAATGCTCGGAACGCCGTCGAAAGAACGTTCGCTGAATTTGTCCAGCAGACGGATTACGGATTTCCGCAGGGAAAGCGGGATCCCGCCAAGCGTCTGCCGGTACCATCCGTCGGGCCGCCGAAAACCGGAAACTGCCGCCGCAGACGACCCCTTCTCCATCAGACGGTCATGCAGCAGTTCACTGACGCGCGCCCCCGCCAGATGCAGCAGATTGTCCACTGTTCCGGAGACTGTGAATTCGAAATCACGGACCTTCCCCTTCGCTCTGTGAATCACGATCATGCCGGGATCTCCACCGACATCGGCATTCAGGCCCGTAATGGTAATCCGGTCTGTTTCTCCTTCCCTCCCGGATTCGGGAAGCAGAGGCAGCTCCAGACGTCCTCCCGCGACTTGGATTCTCGCAGGCAGCAGAGTCCCGTTGAAAATCCGCCACGGCGCCGTCGAAAAACGAAGCCGGTCCGCATGGAGCGCGGGATATTCATAGGAATTCGGACCTGAAATTTCAATATCCTCAAATACAATTCCTTTCAGAAAACCGGCCTTGCAGGAAGCGGCGCGAAAATGCAGGCCGCGGGAACGCAGACATTCGGAAAGATTCTTCATGACGCCCGCGGGAACGCCGCAGCATTCAAACCAGATATCAAGCGCCAGAAGCCCCCCCGCGGCAAGAAGCAGCATCAGGGATGCGAAGAAATAAAGCGCGGAAAAGCGTCTGATTTGTTTGCTGAAGATCGTCATCGGTTCCGTTCTTTTTTGTTGAAAAAACGGCAGAACACGCCGAAAACGTAATGTAACGCCTTTCCCCGTCAAAATCAACGGCGGGAAAGATTTTTCAGCAGGACTTTGCCGCGAAGCGCAAAACGGCGGACGGCATCCTCCTGCGGGGATTGTTCGCGGTAACGCATGGACTCGTATTCGGAAACATAGGAACGGATCTCCTCAGGAGCGTCTCCGTAAAATGCCTGCAGCGTCATGCGCTCCGGACGTTTTTTCCGGGTCGCTGCGGCGTAATTCCGCTCAAATGCGGCAAATCCTGCAGCCAGCCGGCGTTTGCCGGCGGACTGTATCCCCTTCCCTGTCCGGACATGGATCCTTCGCCGGAAATAGCGGTACAGCGGAACAGAGGCCGCAGCAAGCAGGACGGCAAAAAACGCGGGATGCAGCAGAATCCGTTTCAGCAGGCCGAACCCGTTTTCAATCACAGTCAGAACGGCGTTTGCAAAATAACCGCGCCGGACATCCGCAAAAGCCTGCTGGAAAGTCTGCCGCAGCAGATCCAGCACCGAAGCGGCCGCGCTCTGTTTCCGGATCCTGCGGGCGGACGGCAGATCTCCGGAAGGCGGCGTCGCCTCGACCAGGACCCATCGTTTTTCCTCCGGCAGATACACCTCTCCCCATGCATGGACATTCGAAGCGCGCACAATGTAATATTGAGAGAACGGATGCAGTTCCTCGCAGACCAGACCGGTCACGTAACGGGCGGGCAGTCCCATGCTCCTCAGAAGGAGAACCGCCGAAGATGCGAATAATTCACAATGTCCCCTGCGTTCCCGCATGAGAAAATGCAGGACGGGATCGGACCTGTCCGCGGGAGGACGAAAATCCAGGGAATAACGATAGCGGGAAAGATATTCAATGACCGCTGAAAGTTTTTCCCGGCTGCGCCGGATTTGTTTTCCGGCGAGAATCGCGTCCGCCATCTCCCGCAGCGGGCGCCGGAGCGGACGCGGAAGTTCCGTCAGAATCCGCGACTCCTCCGGCAGCGGCATGGGATACGCAGCCTCGGGATCGTAGGCGGCAGTGAAAAGCGTGCATCCGCCGTCGCGCTTCCAGAGTTTGAGAGAAAGAATGCCGGAATCGGTCATCTCCGCATCATCGGCGACAGCATCAAGACGGTAGGTGTTGCCCGGCGCGGGAACAACGCCGCGTGTGGCAAGTCCGTCAAAATACAGTTCGATCCGGCGGACCGGCTCCTCCGGCACTTCACGCGGATCGTCCGGCACCGCTGTTGGCGCACCGGGGAAATCCGGTATGGTAAATGTGTTTTCGGAAAGGATGGTGGCGCGCCGGGTGGCGGCCAGCGCGGTGCGGACCGGATTGGAGAGCCATTCCCCGTTCCGGTACTTGGTGTAGACGCCGCCGCGGAGATAACCGGGCGGTGCATCCGCTTTTGCACGGAGCAGCACACGGTCCGGATTCTCAAGGAGCCCCGGCTGCATGGTTGCGTTCAGATTGACTGAATTCGACAGAATCATCATCTCTCCGCCGCGTGCGGGACGGCGCATTCCGAGGCGCAGAAAATAAAATTCCAGATTGCGGAACCATGCCGTATGCGCGGAATAGAATTCCACCATGGAAAGGGCAAAAACAGGGATCAGCACAATGCATCCGGAACGGATCAGGAAACGGAGAACGGACGCCCCGGAATGCCGTCTTACGGGATATATGGCTTTCGTGGTTGTGTAAAAGAAAAGAGGCAGCGCAGTCGCCTGAACAATCGCGGCAATCATGTAACTCATCCGGTAATTCCGGAGGGGAACGTCCAGAAAGGACAGAATGTTGTTTGAAAGATCCGCCGAATTGAAAATATCGCCGCAGATCAGAGTGGCCGCCACGGCAAGCGAGGCAGTCAGTCCGGTCCGGTGGGGATTCGGGGGGAAAAGACAGCTCAGCGCGGCAAAATAGAGAAGCATCGGCACGGCGAGACTGGAACGGAGCATCAGGTCAAACAGTCCGAAGCGCGCATCATCCACGGTGACCACCATGTCCGGAACAACTGTCAGGATCAGAGCCGCCGTGATGCAGTAAATGATCGGACGGTCACGGTATGGCAGGTAGCGTCTCCGGAAAAGGCCGATGCCCAGCATCGCCGCCGTAATCAGAATAATATGCGGCATATCCGTTTTCATGGTATAAAGAAACGCGGGCGGCAGAATCAGCATCGCGTTCAGGAGGAAAATGCGGAAATCAAATCCTTTGAAAAGCGGGTTTCCGGATGCGCCGTTCACAGTTCACCCGCCTTTCCGTTCAGGATATCCTCCGTGCGGAGCGTCTCCGCCCATGCGGGTCCGGCTTTCCCGGCGATCAGAAACGTTTTGAGCGGCACGCCGGTTTCCGCCAGCGAACGATACAGTTTCTCCGATTCGGAATCCACGCTCAGCAGAATCAGATAGACCGCGCCGGAGGAAGCGATTCCGCTGATGTCATCGGGGGTGATTCTGCGGAATCGCCCGATTCCGTCCGTCGGCTTCAGGGAGGCAAGCAGGTCCAGAAAACCATCTTTCGTCATGTGGTTGCGTCCCGTCCGGAAATGGTGTACCTCGGATCCCGCCGCAAAGAAGTCCACGACAAAATCACGCTCGGACAGAGAAACGGCGATGGACGCGGCCAGGGAGACGGCCGCCTCGAACGGCGCGTCATCGCGTCCGGCGCGGAGCGGTTTCAGAAGAAAAAGTTTCTTCAACACGCCGAGAACGGTCTCCCGCCCGGCAAACAGCGTATTGTCCATGATGAGCGCGGCCTTTGAAAGTTTCTCCTCCTGAAATTCCTTGATGACAAACTGCCCGCGCTTTGCGCTCGCGATCCAGTGAATTTTCCGCGGGTCGTCCCCCGTCCGGTATTCCCGGCAGCCGTAAAAATCCATGCTTTCCCCCACCGCCGAAACGGTATTCACGCTTTCACTGTTTTTCGCGGTTCCGTCCGGCAGACGCAGTGTGCGCAGAGGAGTATAGGCCGGCTGGCAGATGATCTGCTGCATTTGATTGGCGGTCCTGCTCAGCTTGAAGAGCTGAAAGGGGAAACCCGTTTCCGCAAGCGGACAGGGAAGACGGTAGACGCCCCGTTTGAGAATCCGGAATCCGCGGGAAAATGTTCCTTCACACTTCGGAAGCAGAGTCAGACGCGGCACGCATCCGTCCGTGCATTGCAGATTCCGCATGACAAGCTGCGGATCGGCAGCGAGATCAAAGCAGGGAAGAAAGGACCGGTTGAACAGCGTATAGGAAATCCGGAATTCCGCGCCGCAGGAAACGCGCTCCGGAACCTTCCGCACAATCCTGACGCGCGGGAAAAAGAGGAATCCGGCGGCCAGGTTGAAGAACAGAACCCCGGACAGCACGAAAAATAAAATCACGGCAGGACTGCGGGTCAGGATCGTGGAATAGAAAGCGATAGCCAGATAAACGGCTCCGAGCATGCGTCCCTGGGGCGTCAGAATACGGTCCAGCAGCGCATACCCCCAGATCAGCGGCATGAAACAGCCGGGAATCCTTCTCCCCTTCTCCTCCGCGGAAGGCATGGGAAACCAGCGGGGACCGCGGAGAAAGTCTCCCCGGAGGCGTCTGAAATGAGCGACAACCCTCCTCATCGCCATCACACCGGGATTTTGATTTTCCCGACAATGTCGTCCAGAACCGCGGCAGGCGCAATTCCGGCATGTTTGCTTTCCAGCGTCATGACAAGCCGATGGGCAAGCAGCGGCTGAATCAGCAGGAGAATGTCATCCGGCTTGACAAACATCCGGTTGTCCAGCCATGCCAGGGCCTGCGCGCAGCGGGAAAGCGTGAGAAGCGCGCGGGGACTGGCACCGAGGAGGATTTCCCCGGATTCCCGCGTCGCCCGGATCACACGCATCATATAGCGAGCGAGGGAATCTTCCACCTCCACGGTGCGGACTTCCTCCTGAATGCGCCGGATTTCCCCGCAGTCAAGAACCGGGCGGACGGATTCCAGGGGATCATTCCGGCGGCGGTCCAGAAGCAGCTGAAGCTCGGCATCCCCGTCCGGGTATCCGAGCGACAGGCGAACGGCAAAACGATCCAGCTGCGCTTCGGGAAGCGGATAGGTCCCGTAATATTCCACCGGATTCTGCGTTGCAATCACAAGAAAGGGACTGCTCAGGCGGTGTTCCTTCCCTTCGATCGAAACCTGCCGCTCATTCATCGCTTCCAGCAGCGCGGACTGCGTGCGCGGAGAGGCCCGGTTGATCTCGTCCGCCAGAAGCAGATTCGTAAAGACCGGTCCTTTGCGAAAGAAAAAAGAGCCTTCCTTCGGAGAATAAATGGAGGAGCCGAGGATATCGGCGGGCAGCAGGTCGGGGGTGAACTGAATCCTGTTGAAATCCGCGGAAACGGACAGCGCAAGCGCCTTTGCCAGTGTGGTTTTCCCCGTCCCGGGAACATCCTCCATCAGGATATGCCCTTCCGCGAAGAAAGCGCCGAGCAGCAGACGCATGACGTTCTCCTTGCCGCGGATGACGCCATTGAGCTGTTTCTCCACTTCCAGCACTTTTCCGTAAAGTTCCCTGTCCGGCATCGGCATCCTCCCTTTCATCGAGCGTTTTCCGCAATATAACGCGCCTGCCGTCCGATTCAATCGCGGCAGGAATTTTATCCGATTTTTTTCGGAGGCGGACGGAGCAGGAAGCCTCTGATTTCAGGAAAGTCCTTCCTGCTCGGCATCAATCTGTCTCTGCAGATTCGTGCGGCACCGTTCGAGGAAAACCGGCCATTCGGAAGGATCGATAAAAGGATTTTCCCTTTCCCGTTTCATGCGCCGGGCTTTTCCCAGCGTGTCATTACAGCCGACATGGTTGCCGAGATGAAGATCGACATGTTCGTGTTTCAGGCGGTCAAGTCCGGCGAAGAATTTCTCCCGACAGTCACAGGAAAGTCCGTATGCGTCCAGGAATTTCCGGGTCATGGAGTTGACTCCGACTCCGCCGTGCATTCCCGCACGGAGCCGGACTCCGTTTTCCGCGACGTCGAAGAAAAAAGAAATGGTTCCCGGCGTGTGCCCGGGCGTGGAGACGCATTGAATCTCCGTTGATCCCAGGCGGATCACGTCGCCGTCGTGAAGGGCGACATCCGGTTCAAAAGCCTCGTGATAGACATGTCCCAGCTCCTTTGCCCAGGTAAGATCCAGTTTCCCGTTCGCATAATCGAAATCCTCCGCTCCGAGAAAGGTCTTCGCACCCGTCAGCTCCTTCAGAGCCCGGGTCGCGCCGAGATGATCGTAATGTCCGTGGGAATGCACAATGCAGCGGATCTTCCGCGGATCAAACCCGAGCTCCCATATCGATTCGATCACCAGATAAAGCGACTGCGGATATCCGGAATCAATGAGAATCAGCCCCTCCTCCGTCTCAATCATGTGGGATGATGCGGGTTCCGTTCCGACGAAATAAAGATTTCCGAAAATCCGAAACGGCGCCACTCTTCCGGTCCACGGGGTGTTCATCATGCTGCATCTCCTTATGTTAAGCATGTCTTTTATTTGCGCAATATAACCGGAGGCGTCCGCCTTTCAAGCCCGTTTCGCCGGAAAGCTCCGCACGCATTCAGAAAAAGCGATTGCTCCGTTTCATAATGAAAAATCGACATCATCCGCTTCTCTTCCCAGGGGATGCAGCCGGAATGCAGGACTCTGTCAAAAAAAGCGTTTTTTTTTGTTTTTCGATTTGTAATCCTCTGAAAACGCACTACGTTAATACACAAGAACAATAATTAAGGAACCTATTTCTCCGAGGCATATTTGATTTCCATCCGCATATTCCGTAATATTGCCGTTCATGCTGTTCCTTCGCGGTCGTTCTTTCCGTTCTTAAAGCCGGCAGCCGGCTGTAAGATAATCCCACCCGTTGATTCCGGCAGGCACAGTCACACCCTTCCTGGCCCGATCCGATCCAACAGTGGCAATTTGGTAAAAAAAAATCTGAAGGGGGCAGCAGCAGGACATTTTTCAATGTCCGGAAAAGGTATCCAACATGAACATCTATGTCGGGAACATGCCGTACGCAATGTCAGCAGATGAACTCAAAGCAGCTTTCGCGGCTTACGGAAACGTGACAGGCGTCCGTCTTGTAACTGATCGCGAAACCGGCCGGGCCAAAGGTTTCGGTTTCGTCGAAATGCCTGATGCGGCGGAAGCCAACGCGGCAATCGCCGGACTCAACGGTTCCATGCAGGGAGGGCGCGCTCTGGTCGTCAATGAAGCCCGGCCGCGCGAGGAAAGACCCCGCGGCGAACGGCGCGGATTCGGCGGTCCCCGCGGTGAACGCCATGGCGGCTTCGGCGCACCCCGCAATGATCGGCGCGGCGGATTCGGCGCACCTCGCGAAGAAGAGTTCTGATTTCTCCTTCTGTGTCACACGGACGGAACCTGCAGGACAATATCCCTCCGGTTCCGTCCTTTTTTTGCATTGTGTCCGGAGTCATGATGCATTCCTCTCCTGCGGAATGCGCCTCGCTCTTTCCGCTCCCTCGCATTTCCTTTTCCCAAAGCTCCATCCCTCTTTTCTTCCGCGCCGCCTAATCGTTAGGCATTGCTTGACATTGCGCTGTTTTTCTTCTATATTGACAGCAAAGCTTAAACGATTAGGCAAAAAAAACAAGACAGAAGATGCCGACAACGGGAAAAACACATCCGTCCATCAGCCTGAAGGAACTCGCCGTCTCCTGCGGCCTCTCCTCGGCAACAGTATCCGACATTTTAAACGGCAAGGCCCGCGCCAAACGGATTTCAGAAAAAACCGAAGCCCGGGTTCTGTCTGCTGCAAAACGGCTCGGATACCGCCCGAACCGCCTGGCCGCCTGTTTCCGCAGAGGCGTAAATCCGGCAATCGGCGTGTTTCTGCCGAATCATGCGTATGCGCCGGTCGCCGCGCTTGCCATGGGAATTTCCGATGCTGCGCTGAAAGACAATATCCCGCTGAATTTTTATTACGGGCTTCAGGACGGCGACTATGCCGCCTTCCTGGATCATGTCAGCGTCAACGCCAACTGCGGAATCATCTCCTACCGCCCGAACTCCTCCGCCTTTGAAGAGAAGATCCGGAATTTTACCGACCGCGGCGGCGCTGTCGTGCTGCTCAATGCGCCCAGAATGGAAAATCCGAACGTGAAATATCTCTCGCTCCGCAATTACGACACGGGACGGGCGGCGGCGCTCGCTCTCCTGCAAGGGTCCTGCACGGTGTTTCACGCGTTCTGCGCGCATGACATCCAGGGAGGAGAGCGGGAGGCGGGATTCCGCGATTGCCTGCTGGAACATGGAATCCATCCGTTTCTCCACGAAGAAAAGGAAGCGCGGAAGGATGTTTTGAAAACGATAGCGGAAGCGGCCGCTGAACAGACCGTCGGAATTTTCACCTGGACGGATTTTCTTGCAATGAAACTGTTCCGTTGTTTCCGGGAACTCGGCGCAGGAAGGGAAATCGGAAAAAAACTCAAGATGGTGGGATGCGACAATTCCCCGTTCTGCGAATGGCTGGATCCATCCCTGAGTTCCGTGGATCCCCGTTTCCGGGAACTTGGCTTCAGCGCGATGCATTACCTTCTCTCATGCCTGAAGGATCCGGACACACCTCCGCCGCAGCTCCCGGAACCGCGCCTGATCCGGAGGGAAAGCTCTTAAATTCAGAAAATCTTTCAACCCATCAAAACAGTCTGGGAGGCAAATCATGAAAAAACTGGGATTCATCGATCTTTTCATCGACGAATGGCACGCGAACAATTATCCCGCCTGGATAAAAACGGCAAGACGGGGAAAGGAATTTGAACTTGCTTACGCATGGGAAAAGGCGCCGGGGAACGGACGCCCGCTCAAAAAATGGTGTGAAGACTTCGGCGTAACTCCCGTGAAAAGCCTGGAGGAGATTGTGGAAAAATCCGACGCGCTGTTTGTACTGGCGCCGTCGAACCCGGAAGTGCATCGTGAACTTGCGGAAATTCCTCTGCAAAGCGGAAAACCCGTGTTTGTCGACAAACCGTTCGCGCCGTCGAAGACGGATGCGCAGGCAATGTTTGAATTCGCGGCCGGACACGGCACGCCGCTGATGTCGAGTTCCGCACTGCGCTTTTCGGCGGAACTGGACGCCTGGCGGAACAAACCGGGCACGACTTATGTGGAGACGACCGGCGGCGGCAGCTCCTTCTGGGAATATTCGATCCACCAGCTGGAAATGATAACAGCCCTCCTCGGCGTCGGCGCAACGCGCATCATGCAATGCGGATCCGCCGGCACGGAACATATGCTGATCCAGTATGCGGACGACCGGAGGGCGGCGCTGACCTATACCGCCAATGCGCCGTTTACAACCCGCTTCGTTCATGAGGGGAAAATGATCGTCAACCCGGACTGCTCCGGCTACTTCCCCGCCCTGCTCTCGGAAATTCTCGATTTCTTCGCCACCGGACACTCTCCGGTCGATGCCGCGCAGACGATTGAAATCGCCGCGCTGGTCGAGGCCGGCATCAAGGCGCTTGACGAGAAAAACGTCTGGCACGATCTGTAAGGCGCAGGACCGGCACGCCGCAGAACAAGGACGTAAAAAAACCCGTCCCGGATTTCCCGGAACGGGTTTTGCTGTTTCAGCGGCCAAGGAACGGAAGCGTTACTTTTTCGCCTCTTCCTTGTCGAGATCATCCAGAGCGGCCTTCCGGCTGAGACGGATCTTGCCGGTACGGTCGATGTCGATCACCTTGACGGTGACGTAGTCCCCCTCCTTGCAGATGTCCGAGACATCCTTCACGCGGTAATTCGCCATCTCGGAAATATGGAGCAGTCCATCCTGACCGGGCAGGATTTCAACAAATGCGCCGAAATCCCGGACCGTCTTCACAAGGCCGCGGTAGATCTTTCCGATCTCCGCCTCGGAGGTGTAGGATTCGATTTTCCGTTTGACCTCGTCGAGAACAGTTTTGTTCCTCGCAAGAATCGTGACGGTTCCGTCATCCTCGATGTTGACTTCGGACTTCGTGGATTCGGTAATCTCCTTGATGTTCTTTCCGCCGGTTCCGATCAGGGCGCCGATCTTGTCCGGATTGATCTTCATCTTCTCCATCTGCGGAGCGTTCGGGCTGAGCTGCGGACGCGGCGCAGGCAGACATTCGCGGATCACGCCGAGAATCCGGGACCTCGCGCGCTTGTTCTGCTCCATGGCTCTGGCCATGAGATCGATGGAAACGCCGGGCAGTTTCAGGTCAAGCTGGAATCCGGTGATGCCTTCGTCGGTTCCGCAGACTTTGAAGTCCATGTCGCCGTAATGATCCTCCGCGCCGATGATGTCGGTCAGGATCAGCTCCTTGCCGTTGTCGCCGGTGACAAGGCCGCAGGAAATGCCCGCGACCGGAGCCTTGATCGGGACGCCGGCATCCATCAGGGCAAGCGTGCCGCCGCATACGCTGGCCATCGAGGTCGAGCCGTTGGAGGACATGATCTCGGAGACGCAGCGGACGGTGTACGGGAAATCCGCCGGAATCACCTGCGCAAGCGAACGCTCCGCCAAGTTGCCGTGCCCGATCTCGCGTCTGCCGGGACCGGAGATTCTGCCGACCTCGCCGACGGAGTAGTTCGGGAAGTTGTAGTGCAGATAGAATTTTCTGGTCGCGTCGGTATTGTAGATGCTGTCGCTTTCCTGCGCGTCGCCGGGGCCGCCGAGCGTCGCAATGACAAGAGCCTGGGTTTCGCCGCGGGTGAAGAGTCCCGTGCCGTGAACGACCGGCAGGACACCGACTTCCGCCGTCAGCGGGCGGATATCCTCGACGCCGCGTCCGTCAGGGCGGAATCCTTTTTCCAGAATCGCGGTGCGGATGGTCTTCTGCACCAGTTTGTCAAACCCCATGTTGACGGTGTTGGTGAAGTTCTCCTCGCCCATTTCCGCCTCGTATTTCGGACGGAGGCCATCGACAATCAGCGTTTTGAGCTCTTCCAGCGCCTTGATCCGGTCCTCTTTTCCGGGAACGGTGCAGGCAGCTTCGAGCTTTTCGCCGGCGATTTCAATCATGCCCGCCGTGATTTCCGCGGGAACGAGATGCAGATCGGGAGCCTTTTTGGGACGGCCCGCGCGTTTCATCAGGTCGAGCTGGGCTTCCACCTGTTTCTTGACAATCTCGTTGGCAAACTCCATCGCCGCGACAAGGACGGACTCCGGCAGCTCCTTCGCGTCTCCCTCAATCATGATGACCTTGTCCGGAAGTCCGGCATAGATCAGTTCCAGAGAGCTCTTCTCCATCTCGGAATAGGTCGGGTTTGCAACGAACTGTCCGTCGATATAGCCGACGCGCAGCGCGCCGATCGGGCCGAGGAACGGCAGGTCGGAAAGACAGAGCGCGACAGAGGCGCCAAGGATGCTGAGCACATCGCCTTCGTTTTCACCGTCCGCGCTGAGAAGCAGTCCGGAAATCTGGACCTCATCAAAAAAACCTTCCGGAAAGAGCGGACGGAGCGGGCGGTCGGTCATGCGGCAGATCAGAATTTCCTTGTCGCTCGGACGGCCTTCGCGTTTGATATAGCCTCCGGGGAACCGGCCGGCAGCGGAATATTTCTCCCGGTAGTCCACCTGAAGCGGAAAGAAATCCTGTCCGGGCTTGGCCGCGCCGGAACAGGCGGCGACGAGAACCGTCGTATCGCCGAGACGGAGCGTGCAGGAACCGTTTGCAAGTCTTGCGATTTTCCCCGTGGAAATTTCAATGTCCTTCCCCGGGCCGATGTTGACCACTACTTTTTCTTCGGGCATAATGCCTCCCTTTCAAAAATCCGGTTTCAGACGCGTCTGCGGAGAACCGGCCGCGGACCAGATCGGGGCCGCAATGGTTTCGTGTGAAAGACGGGGAGGAACGGGGGATGATCCCGTGCGGTCTGCCGCGGAATAGCGGTATCAGACTCCGGATCCGCACCCGGGGGCTGATACCGACCGAATTCCACAAAGCAAACCGTTTGAAAGCGTTCCGGCCTGCGTCTCGTTTCAAGAACAATCCCGGTAATATACCGCAGTTACCGGAAAAAACAAGCAGTCACTCTGCAAAAAAACAAAGTGACTGCGGAAAAACAGACATCTCCGCTGCGGACTGCCGCGCAAAACGCCGGGAATCCGCCGGAAACGGACTTACTTGGTGATCGCGGTTCCGCGGATGCCGAACGCCTCGGCAAGCTCCAGGTATTTGGCGTGATTTTCGGAAGCGAGATATTTGAGGAGACGTTTTCTTCTGTTGACCATCGCCATGAGACCGCGTCTCGTGCTGTGATCCTTTTTGTTGGCATGCATATGCTCCGTGATCTCGGCGATCCGCTGAGAAAGAAGAGCAATCTGAACTTCCGAAGATCCCGTATCCCCTTCCTTGCGGGCATACTTCCGAATGATTTCCGACTTAGTTGCTTTTTCCATTTTGTCCTTTTCCTGAGTTTTATGCGAAGGCAAGTAAGTAATTTACAACGGGATTTCCCTTTTGCAAATCAAAAAACTTTTTTTCCGCATTTTTTTGCAACGGAAGAGACGCCGCGCTTCCCTCCCGCGCCGTCCGGATGCAAAAAGGAATCCGCCGCGGCCCGCCAATTCCGGCCGCGGCGGCAAACGGAACAAGGGTCTCCCGTCCCTTGCTCAGACGCACACACCGGCCTGATTGAGAATCGCCTGAACTTTCTTCACATCGACATCACGGGGAAGAATCCCCTCCTTCACGGCAACCGCGGCCGCCGTCCCGACTCCCTGACCGACATTCAGGCAGATCGGCATGACACGGTAGTTCGAATGGGCTTTGTGCGTTCCGGAAATGTTGCGTCCGGAAAGCAGAAGGCCGTCAATCCTGACCGGCACGCAGGCGCGATAGGGAAGCGTATAGGCGCCCTTGGAACGGAAATGCCTCTGCGCGCCGTGTTCGTCAAGTCCCGGACCCTTGAGGCTGTGAATATCAAAATTGAAGTAATTTTTCGTCGCGATCCAGTCGTCGAAGACACGCGCCTCCAGAATATCCTCGGCGGTGACGGTGTAAAGCCCCTTGAAATGGCGGGTTTCGCGCACGCCGACATTCGAGGCGCATGCGACCAGATAACAGTTCTCATATCCCGGCGCATATTCCCGGAGGAAGGGAATCATTTCGTCGATCTGGCGGCGGCAGAGCTTTTCCGCTTCCGTAAGCTGACGGACATCGGTGGCGTCGAGATTGATGACATTGGTCATGTTGACACAGACCTCTCCCGGGATGCGCGTCCGGTAAAGCAGAACATGCCCCGCGGGATGGGTCAGAATGGATTTTCCGAGCGCCTGGATCTCCCCTTTCGGGACATCGACATACGACTCGAAGCTCGGCGGGAAGATCGCCCTGTCATAATCGACGCCGCCGATCCGGAACATCAGAGTGGCCGGCTGGCAGATGTGATCGCCCTCGCGGCCGAGCTCGAATTCCGCTCCGGCGCGCGCCGCGACGTCGCCGTCGCCGGTCGCGTCAATCACGACCTTGGCAAAGATCGCTTCCCGTCCAGACTTGCTTTCCGTAATGATGCCCGCAACCCGGTTGCCGTCCATAATGACATCGGCAATCTGCGTATAAAGCTGAACCGTGACGCCGGCTTCATCCATCATCTGAAGGAGAGTGCTTTTCAGACACTCATGCGTAATGCACCAGCTGTAGCCTTCATTCGGATTCTTCGGAAGAGATCTGCTCTCGCAGGCGCGGTGCATGATTTCGTTCACCAGCGGCGAAGTGGAACCGCCGCTCCAGTGGGACATCATACCGGAGGTCGCCATGCCGCCGAGCGCATTGGACTGTTCCACAATCATGACTTTGGCTCCCGCACGCGCAGCACCGAGCGCCGCGCCGATTCCGGCGGGACCGCCGCCCGCCACCAGAACTTCCGTTTCCGCCGCCACTGGAATGTTTCTTGCCGGTTCCGCATACGTCTTCATCATCAGAATCCTTTCTTTCTGTTTGCTGCGGAGATGTTCCGCGCTGTTTTTTGGTTTATTCATTGATAATTATATGACAAAAAAGAGAAAAAGCCTTGAAATTTCAATAAAAAGTTCTTAAATTATCACAGATTTCGTCAAAAAAGGACGCAAACGGCATGACTCTTCCCGAACTGCTCCGCTACTATGAAAGGAAAACCGCGTCCTCCGTCAGCGTCGAGGTCCGCCATCCGGCATTCTATCACTGCGACAGACTGAAATTCGCTCCGGACCAGTATCTGCATCACTCGGATTTCTGCCGTGCGGCGAAACTCCGCGACGCCAATGCAGGCTGTTCGGCAAACAAGCTCAGAAGCCTGGAGGTGGCAAAACGCGGACGCTGTTTCTCTGGCTGCTGTCCCTGCGGGATCTGGGAATATGCATGCCCCGTCATGCATAACGGCGAACTCGCCGCCGTCCTCTATTTCGGCGGTCTCAATCCGGGGGAGCAGGACGGCGAAGACTTGCCGCCTCCCCTCCGGACCCTCCCCTGCGCGACTGAGGACCGGAAGAAAAAAATCCGGACGGCGGCAGCCTTTGTCGCGGAATTTCTGAAAATCGAACTGGAACTCTTCCTTTCGTCGGGCGGTATGGACGCCAAACAGCACGGAGAGGCGTTCTACCTGGAAAACTGCCGGAACTTCATCAACTGCCACTATCTGGAAAATATCGCGCTCGGCGATCTGGCGGACATGCTGAAGGTCAATCCCAATTACCTCGGCGCACTGATCCGCAGAAAAACGGGAAGCACTTTCCGCGCCCTTCTGGCGCACCGCCGGATTGAAGAATCAAAAATCTATCTCACACTGCACAAGTATCTGACAGTAACGCAAGTTGCGCGACTCTGCGGATTCACGGACAGCAACTATTTCTCCAGCGTGTTCCGGAAACTCTGCGGAAAAACACCCCTGGAATATAAAAGGGAATACAAAAAGGAAAAGGAAGCGCCGGCGTCCCCCTCTCCCCGCGGAACCTGCGCTCCCGTCAGAGCAGCTTTTCCAGAAGCGACCGCACCTCGTCATCGGACATCGGACGCGGATTCAGCTTCATGCTCGCGCTCCGGCAGTTCTTCACGATGAAATCAAAATGAGATTCCATCAGACCGTATTCGGAAAAATTCCGCGGAACCTCCAGTGCCCGGCAGAGATCCAGCGCGCCGGCAAGGAAATCCTCCGCATCGGAACCGAAACCGCAGGCGCGGGCGATCGCGGCGTATTCCTCCCGGCAGCAAGGCAGGTTCCATGCCGTGACCGCGGGAATCAGAATCGCACATGCCTTCCCGTGCGGCACATGCAGCAGAGAACCGATCGGATGGGCGAGTCCGTGGATCGCCCCGAGCCCGGTCTGCGAAAACGCCATCGCCGAAAGCAGACTGCCCTCGCTCATTTCCGCACGATAGTCCAGAACGGACGGATATGCGCAGGCGTTCCGGAGATTCTCCCGGATTTTCCGGACCGCGGCATAAGCGAGAGCGCGGGAAACACTTGAGGCGCGCGGCGACGTGCAGGATTCAAACGCCTGCACAAAGGCGTCAAGTCCGCTTGCGGCGGTCTGCGCAGGCGGACAGGAAAGCGTCAGAACCGGATCGACAAGAGCAAGATCGGCAGCCATCGAGGGATGCCGGAGCGATTTCTTGATCTTCGTGGCGGCATCCGTCAGAACAGCATTGTTCGTGATCTCGGCGCCGGTTCCGGAACTGGTCGGAAGCGCGGCGAAAAAAAGCCCTTTCCCGGGAATTTCCCGTTTCCCTGAGAAATAATCCGCACACCAGCCGTCGAGCGGAATCAGCGCGGCGGCGGCCTTGGCGGCATCGATGACGCTTCCGCCTCCGACGGCAACCACGCATTCCGCGGAGCACTCGCGTCCTGCGCGGATCAGGCGGTCCACGTCCTCAAGCGGAGGTTCCGGATGGACTGCGCTTTCGTGACGCACGGAGAAATCAGAAAGCGAGCGCATGAGCATGTCAAAGTCCGCGCTTCCGGCGAAATGGGAACCGGTCACAAGCAGAATGCGCCGGAACGGGGCAAGTTCCGCCGCGAGATGAGCCGCGGAACCGATTTCGAAGCGGATCTTTGCCGGATAAGTCAGGGTGAAGGGTGCGTATGCCATAAGGGGAATCTCCTGTTTGTTTCACAGACATAGTCTAGCACGGCAGGAAGCTTCTTTCAAACCGGATTGCGAAAATAACGGTTTCGAAGCCTCCGGGACAGAGCGTTCCCAGGGGCATTCTCGCGATTTTTTGACCGCGCCGCTTGATTCTCGGCATTTTGAAGACTACATTATACAATGATTTTTTGCCAGGACGCAAGACAAACTGATAAGGAGAAGAAAAATGGATTGCACCGTTTCCGCTCTGCAGAAGGCCAGAATGGCCTACGCCCCGAAACTGCCCGCCGCCTTCAAGGCCGGCGCCAACACCGCCTGCACGGAGGGGGAAAAGCTCGCAGCATTCGCCGACACGGAGAAAATCGCCGCGAAATTCCCGTCCACCAGCAACATGCCGCTCCTGACCTTTGCGCCGGGGACCGGGGAAAAGATCGCAAAACCGGTCAACGTGGCGGTCATCCTTTCCGGCGGCCAGGCGCCCGGCGGGCACAACGTCATCGCCGGACTTTTCGACGGTCTCAAGTCCCTCCATCCGGAATCGAAGCTCTACGGCTTCAAGGGCGGCCCGAGCGGCCTCACCGACAACAAATACATTGAAATCACGGCGGATTTCCTCGCCGCCTACCGCAACACCGGCGGTTTCGACATGATCGGCTCCGGACGCACCAAGCTGGAAACGCCCGAACAGTTCGAAAAAGCCGAAGTCAACTGCAAGGCTCTCGGCATCACGGCAATCGTCATCATCGGCGGCGACGACTCCAACACGAACGCCTGCCTTCTTGCGGAATACTACAAGGCGAAAAATGCCGGAATCATCGTGGTCGGCTGCCCGAAAACCATTGACGGCGACCTCAAGAACGCCTACATTGAAACCTCCTTCGGATTCGACACCGCCAGCAAAGTCTACTCCGAGCTCATCGGCAACATCGAGCGCGATGCGAACTCCGCCAAGAAATACTGGCACTTCATCAAGCTGATGGGCCGCTCCGCCTCCCACATCGCGCTGGAGTGCGGACTCCGCACGCATGCCAATGTCACGCTCATTTCCGAGGAAGTCGAAGCGAAAAAAATGGCGACGGACGAAGTCGTCACGATTCTCGCCGACTCCGTGGCAAAACGCGCCGCAAACGGAGACAACTTCGGCGTCGCGCTGATCCCCGAAGGCCTGATCGAGTTCATTCCGGACTTCAAGAGCCTGATCGCCGAACTCAACGATCTTCTCGCGAAAGAGGGCGAAGCCTATGCCGCGCTCGGGTCCAATGACGAGAAGGCCTCCTTCATCGCGTCGCGCCTCTCCGCAGCTTCCGCCGCGGTTTTCGCGACCCTTCCGATGGAAATCAAGATGCAGCTCACGATGGACCGCGATCCGCACGGCAACGTCCAGGTTTCCCGCATCGAAACCGAAAAACTGCTCGTTGAACTCGTGAAGAACAAGCTCGCCGCCTGGAAGAAGGAAGGCAGATACAGCGGCAAGTTCTCGACGCAGACCCATTTCTTCGGCTACGAGGGACGCTGCTCGATGCCCTCCAATTTCGACGCGGACTACTGCTACAGCCTCGGCTACAACGCCGCTTCGATCATCAGCACGGGCAGAACCGGCTACATGTCCTCGGTCCGCAACCTCACGGAACCCGCGGAAAAATGGATTGCCGGCGCCATTCCGCTGACGGCGATGATGAACATGGAAAGACGCCACGGCGAGGACAAGCCCGTCATCAAGAAGGCGCTGGTCGAACTCGACGGCGCGCCCTTCCGCGAACTTGCGAAGAACCGCGACAAATGGGCGGTCGAAACCTGCTACGTCTATCCGGGCCCGATCCAGTTCTTCGGTCCGGCGGAAGTCGCCGACATCACCACCATGACCCTTGCACTCGAGAAGGGAAAATAATCCATGGCCGAGTCGTCAAAAGGAATTGACGTGGCTCATATCGCGACGCTCGCCCGTCTGCGCATTGAGCCGGCGTCCGTTCCGAAGCTGCAATCCGAAATGGAAGCCATCGTCGGCTACGTCGAGATGCTCTCCGAGCTTGATGTGACGGGCATCGAGCCGACGGCGCACGCCGTGCCGCGCTCGAACGTCCTCCGCGACGACGCGCAGGGCGTTCCGTTCGGACGCGACGCGATGCTCGCCAATGCGCCTGAAACGGTGGACAGTGAACTCATCAAGGTGCCGCAGGTGCTGCCCGGAGGAGAGATGTCATGAACAATCTGCATTCTCTCACGCTCCGGCAGGCCGCCGAACTGCTTGCCGATGGCAGCATCACTTCCTCAAAGCTCTGCGACGCGTATCTTGCCCGGATCGCGGAAGTCGAACCGGCCGTTCAGGCGCTGCTCTCGCTCAATGCAGACGCAGTGCGCTCTCAGGCGGAGGCATCCGACAAACGCCGCGCCGCGGGGAAGGCGCTGGGGCCGTTCGACGGCATTCCGGTCACACTCAAGGACAACATCGCGGCAAAGGGATATCCCTGCACCTGCGCGTCCAGGATTCTCAAGGGATTTGTCTCCCCGTATGACGCAACGGTCACATGCAAACTCAAAAACGCGGGGTTCGTCCTGATGGGACGCGCCAACATGGACGAATTTGCAATGGGGTCCTCCTGCGAAAACAGCGCCTATCAGAAAACGAAAAATCCGCGCAACCATGACTGCGTTCCAGGCGGATCAAGCGGCGGATCGGCCGCCGCCGTGGCCGCCGATGAAACCGTGATCGCGCTCGGTTCCGACACCGGCGGCTCAATCCGCCAGCCCGCGGCGTTCTGCGGCATCGTCGGAGTCAAACCGACCTATGGACGTGTTTCGCGTTACGGCCTTGTCGCCTTCGCCTCCTCGCTGGACCAGATCGGCCCGATGAGCAAAAGCGTCTACGACGCGGCGGCAATGCTCGACGTAATCTGCGGAATCGACCCGAAGGACACGACCAGCCTTCCCGCGCCGGCGCCGGAGGGCGGATTTGCAAAGGATCTCGAAGACTTTGAAAAAGCGCCTTCGCTCAAGGGCCTCCGCATCGGCGTGCCGAAGGAGTATTTTGAGGTGGAAGGCATTTCCGGCGGCGTCAGAAAAGTCTGCGCGGAGGCAAAGGAAACGCTGCGCCGTCTCGGCGCGGAATTCGTGGACATCAGTCTGCCTCATACAAAATACGCGATGGCCTGCTATTACATCATCGCGCCCGCGGAGGCCAGCGCGAATCTTGCGCGCTTCGACGGCATCCGCTACGGCTACCGCAGTCCGAACGCGACGGATCTGATCTCCACCTATCTGGATTCCCGAGGAGAAGGGTTTGGCCCCGAAGTGACGCGCCGCATCATGCTCGGCACCTATGTGCTCAGCAGCGGCTACTACGACGCGTATTACGTCCGCGCCCAGAAGGTCCGCACGCTGATCCGGAAAGACTTCACGGAAGCGTTCCGCTCCTGCGACGTGATCTTCACGCCCGTCACCCCGGCGACCGCATTCCGCTTCGGGGAGAAATCCGATCCGATGCAGATGTATCTCTCGGACGTTTTCACGACGGCGCTGAACCTTGCCGGAACCTGCGGCATCAGCGTCCCCGCGGGAACGGATGAAACGACAAAGATGCCCGTCGGCATCCAGCTGATCGCACCCGACCTTGCGGAAGCCCGAATGTTCCGCACCGCCCGCGCCTTCGAGCTGGAGCGGGATAAGGTCTGAGAAAAGAGGACGCCTCTTCCTGCCTTCTCCGGAAAGCCGGTTCGCAAAACTAAAATCGGGAATCCCCGCCCGCCGCGGGGATTCCCGGTCATCAGCTCAGCAAAAGGAAACGCCAGATGAAACGGATCGCAATCGCGGGATGTGCGCATATCCACACTCCCAATTTCGTAAAAATCCTGAAAGCGCGGGAGGACGTGACCGTCACCGGCGTCTGGGATCATGACGCAAGGCGCGCGCGGGAAAATGCGGAACTTCTGAACACGAAACGCTATGATTCCGACGCGGAAATCTGGGACGATCCCGCCATTGACGCCGTCGTCATCTGCTCCGAGACGAACCGCCACCGGGAGCTGGTGCTCCGCGCCGCAAAAACAATGAAACACATCTTTGTCGAAAAACCGCTCGGATTCGCCGGCCGGGACGCGCTGGAAATGGCCGCGGCGATCGAAAAAGCAGGCATCCTGTTCCAGACCGGTTATTTCATGCGCGGCAATCCCGTGCATCTTTTTCTGAAACAGCAGATTGAAGCCGGCGTATTCGGCGTCATCACACGCATCCGCCACTCCAACTGTCACTGCGGCTCCCTCGGCGGCTGGTTCGACACACAGTGGCGCTGGATGGCCGATCCGGCAATTGCCGGATGCGGCGCATTCGGGGATCTCGGAACGCACTCCCTTGACATTCTGATGTGGTTTCTCGGCGTTCCGGAGCGGGTCGCAGCCGATATCCGGACGGTCACAGGCCGCTACGGAGCGGACTGCGACGAATCCGGAGAAGGACTGCTTCATTTCCCAGGCGGCACGATCGGAACGCTCGCGGGCGGCTGGGTCGATCTGGCCAATCCGGTCACGTGCGAAATCAGCGGCACGGAAGGGCATGCCGTCGTCGTCAACGGACAGCTCTATTTCAAGAGCAACCACGTGACGGGCGCAGACGGCAAGGAGCCGTGGACGGCGCTTCCCTCCGAGTGGCCGCACGCGTTCGTTCTTTTTCTCGACGCGCTCGCGGGGAAAAAAGTCAAGCTTGTTTCCGCACGGGAGGCGGCGCTCCGCAGCGTCGTCATGGAAACGCTCTACCGGGCGGCAAAACATACGAGGTGGGAGACGATTGCATTTTAAGCGCGAATCCCTGCGCAGAGGAGGGCCGTACTCTGTTCTGCGAGTCGTTTTCAGAATGAATCCGGAGGTATTTATGAAGCACATGATGTTTGCACTGATCGCCGCGGCGGCAGCCGCGCTCCCGCTGAACGGAATCGAAGCGGATCAGCCGATGCCGGCCATCGACGCGGCAAAATGGTATACCGCTCCCGCCGCAATCCCGGCAAAAGGACTGGCGGCTGTCGTTCTGCTTGATATCGCCTCGGATGACGCGGTCAATACGCTCCGCATGCTGGAAAATCTCAGTGCGGAGCTGCCGGATGTCCGGTTTGCCGCCATCGCCATCAATCCGGTCAAAACCACCGACGCGGTCGTCCGGGACAACGGACCTTTCCAGATTCCCCTTGCAGCGGACAACAATCTGAAAAGCCGGAATCTGTTCGCGGAAACCGAATCACTCTTCCCCTATGCGGTGCTCGCCCGGGACGGCAAGGCGGCGTGGTCCGGACATCCGACGGAACTCGAATCCGTCATCAGAAAAGTCGCCGACGGCTCCTTCTCCATTTCCAGGCAGAAACGGATCGAGGCCATCCGTCAGGAGCTTCAGATGGCAATTCAGGCAGGTCTTCCGGAAGTCGTCTCCGCCTCCGCGGACAAAATCCTCCGGATCGCTCCGGACGACCGGATTGCGATTCAGGCAAAGCTCTTCGCCTTCAACGCCAGAGGAAAAATGGCGGATGCCGTTAAATTCATTCAGGAAATCTGTGAAAAAAATCCGAAGGACGCCAAGCTGCGCATGATGCAGCTGGACCTTCTTTTAAACCGGGGAGACACCTCCGCCTACCGCCAGGCCGTGGAGAAGGCGTTCCGCGATTTCGAGACGTCGCCGGACAACAGTCTGGTCTTCCTGTGCGCCTACGCGCTGGAGAACTCCCCCTACGGCGTGCTCAACCCGGCCGTCACGCTCAGCTGCGCGGGGAAAGCATATGACAAGGTGAAAAATCTGAAAACACCGCTTGCCGCCGTCGCGCATGAAACTCTTGCTAGAATCCATGCTGAAACGGGAAATCCGGAAAAAGCCGTCGCACTCCAGGAAGCGGCGCTGGCCATCCGGAAAGGAACCCATCTGGAACAGGCTGCGGCAAACCGTCTCCGCTACTACAAGGAACTGACGGCCATGAAATCCGGGGCAAAATAACCGCCATTGCGCGGCACCGCTTTTCCGCATGCTCTTCGGGAATGATTCCCGCGGCAAAAAAATTTTCAAAAAATTAGTTAAGACTAATTGAAATATTCATTTCCCCTGCTATGGTATACTTTCAAAACGGGGAGCAACAGTGACTCCGTTTTTATTTTCGCAGCAGAAATTAGATTTAACTAATTTTTATATGGAAATCATCTATGTCATGTGAATCTCACAAGAAGGATCTTCTCCGTTTTCTGATGGTCAAAACGGCGGCAGTCCGGGCGGGAGTCAAACCGGGCGCTCTGCTGCGTGTCCAGCGGTGCTACCGGATGTCCGGCGCAACGCAGAAGGATACAATCTGTCTTCATCAGCAGGAAATTCTTGCAGAATTGAAGCTCGCCTTCAGAATCCTGAAAAAAGGGCCGGAAAGCGCGCTGGTGCTCTTTTATGCACCTCATCCTCTTGCGAACACTCTGCGCGCCGGACCGAACAGAATCTACCTGAAACAATACGGTTATCCGGAAACCGGCGGAATCAGCCTTTATCTGGACGCTCTCGAAAGACGCTGTGGCGCGATGGCATTCCCGCACGAAGTCGGACTTTTCATCGGGTATCCGCTGAAGGATGTGGCGGGTTTCATGGAAAAGGCGCCGCGGACGCCGGTTGACCGCGGGGACTGGCAGGTATTCGGAGATCCCCGGGAATCACTCCGCCTGATGCACCTTTACCGCTGCGCGGAGCGTCTCGCGGAAAAAATCATCGAAAGTTGTCAGAATATGGAAACGTGTCTTGAAAAAATCGCCAATATCAACCTTCCTCAAACAGCAAGGAGTTAAAACAAAATGGCAAACGTCAAAGTGATTTACGGCAGCAGCACCGGCAGCACGGAAAGCGCGGCGGCGCTCATCGCCGCCGCATTCGGAACGGAGGCAGTCAGCATCGCCAATGCAAGTGCGGAGGATTTTGAAGCGGATCTTCTGATTCTCGGAAGTTCGACATGGGGGCTCGGAGAACTTCAGGACGACTGGATCTCCGGCATCGCCATGCTGGACGGCCTGGACCTGACCGGACGGAAAGTCGCGGTCTTCGGGCTTGGCGACCAGAACGGCTTCCCCGATACATTTGCGGACGCAATGGGCATCCTCGCGGAAAAAGCGGAGGAACGCGGCGCGGCAATCATCGGGGAAACCTCATCGGCAGGCTATGCGCACAGTATCTCCGCAGCGGAAAAAGACGGGCACTTCCGCGGTCTGGCGCTGGATGACAACAATGAACCGGAAAAAACACCCGGCCGTATCGGAAGATGGGTGGAACAGCTGAAGGCCGCACTTGCCTGAGCAGATAACGTTCCGGCCGGACGCGGAAGGACGCTGTCCGGCATTCTCCAGAGCGGAAGAAAGGGAAAAAGGAGATTTTCATGAGCAGAAAAAAAAGACTCAACAGAAACCGGACCGCCTGCCCGTGCGCATGCACCGCGGAAGAGATGTCAGGATGCTGCACGCTCCAGCATCTGAAAGTGGCGCTGATCGGCGGCCTGGACCGTCTGGAAAATCAGTATCGCTCGGTATTCGAATCGCTGGGCACGATGAAATTTTATTTTCATACCGGCTGCTGCAGCGGATCGGGCGCAAACCGTCTGCGCGCCTCCGCGCAGGATGCGGACATTGTGGTATTCATCACACGGGTCAACAGTCATAATGCGCTGAACGTCATCAAGGGAATCTGCAGGAAAAGCGGAAAATCTTTCCTTGCATTGCGGGAAACCAATCCGGCGCTCGTCTCGAAAATTGTCACGCAGACATGGCACAGCAGGAAAATGCGCGGACCGCGGCCTGCACCGGTTGTCAAGGACAGCCTTCCATGAGGGTTATGTTTCCGCTTGCAATCGGGAAACAAGGGGATATAGTAATCCAGAAACTTTTATCCCACTCTTTCAGTAACAGGTTGTCCAACCGGACAGGAGGCGCATCATGCACACGTTCCGCGGCGGAATTCGAATCGGGAACTCATCCTGGGATGCAATCAATTACACCTGGCCTTTTGCAAATGCCGCTTTCACCGAGGATGCACTCCGGTTTTCAATCGACTTCTTTTTTCTGAAAACCACCTGCATCCTTCCCTATCATGATATAAGTTGCGTATCTTCGGAAAAAGGATTTTTCCTGCAGGGGATACGGATCCGGCATCACTCGGATCTCATGCCGGAATTCCTTCTTTTCTGGACGGGAAAACATCACTCGTTCCTGGAGGAATGCAGGAATCATTCCATCCCGGTCACGGCCTGATTTCGGGATCCGCAGCCGAGCGGCTGCGGAAGACATTCATTCACACAGGAGCCTTGCAGGGATTCTGCCTTTCAAGGGCGCATGCCAGAAGGACATCCTGTCCCGCCAGCACAGCTTGCGCATAATTCGCAGGAACCCGCGGTTTCCGTCTCACGCTTTGAACACCCCGATACTGCCACCTCCATTTGTCATGCAGCAGTCTTCCCCGCTTTCACAGAATGAGTGTATAGCGGGAATATCCGAAACAACGCCGGAGATATCGCTGTTCTTCTCATGGCAGTTCAATTGAAAAGGATGGGAATGCATTCCTCGTTGACAAGACTCGTTTCCACGAGTTCTTCCCGGGGGACTTCCAGTGAGGGATCCTCATTTCGGTCGATCAGATGTCTCGCGGCAAGCTCGCCCTGCCGCTCAGGATTCTGATTTACCGTGGCAATCGGGAGATGGGTCACATCCCCGAATCCCGTCAGAGCAATCTTTCCGGGAATTTCCACACCGAGTTCCTGCCCTGCCCTGTGCAGAAGATCCGCACTGTTGTCTGAATCCGTGCAGATCAATGTCACTCCGGGATAGCGCGCAAGTATTTCCCGCAGACTCTGCTTCGCGTCTGAAAGAGAATTCGGAATTCCGTAAAAGGTTCTGGCGGAATAATCCCGGATCCCCGCCTCCTTCATCATGGCGTGAAATCCCCGGACCCGCGGTGCAATCGGCGCCTTCGATTCGAGATAAAAACGTTCTGAACTGTAAATGACAAAGTCACGATGGCCGCGACGCAGAATTGCCTCCATCATTCGTCTTCCCCCTTCATAATTGGCGCTGTTCAGAAAATGCAGATGCGGAATGGAATTTTCATGTTTCAAGGTGTAATCCAGACAGAAGACTTCGACACCTTCCGGCGGATGCAGAAGTCCGTATCCGCATGTGATGATTCCGCAGACATTCCGCTTGTGAAGCATGCTCAGACAAGCTTGAAAACGATCTGTTTCCGGAGCGAACACTGCAAGAAAATATCCCCGCCGCAAGCATTCCTCCTGCGCGCCCTTGCACAATCGGAGATGATAAGGGGAAAACCTTCCGAGAAATGCAATTATCCCATGCGGACGGAAAAGCTGTTCCGTGACACGGGTCCCGGCACCGCGGTTCCCGCGCGTAAGATATCCGTTATCCGCCAGAACGGAAACGATCTTGTTCATCGTCAGTTTGCTGACACCGTAGTTATCCGCAAGATCCGCTTCTGACGGGAAGCGGCTTCCGGGCGCAAATGCCCCCTCCTCCAGGAGAGAGCGAAGTTCTGTCAGTATTTTTTCCGTGGCATTCATCCGTGGATTCCTTTTCTTTCGATTTCAAGTAATATATATCATAAAGTGATTAAATCAAGAAAAATTAAAAAAACATAATTTTTTATATTGATTTCTCATATAAAATATGATAATTTTAGATATTAAACAAACAAAGGAGATTAATCAAAATAAAATATTGAGGAGGGAAAATGCGAAAGATTTTACGGATTCAGAAGAATGCTGAATTTACTTTGATAGAACTTCTTGTCGTTATTTCAATCATCGCAATATTGGCTTCCCTGCTGCTTCCCGCACTCAACAAGGCGAAAATGCGAGCGAAAAGCGTCATTTGTATCAACCAGCAGAAACAACTCGGATTCTGTTTTGAGTCTTACTCATCCGACTATGACAACTATTTCCCCTGCCGGAATCAGTACAGAGACTCCAATGCAGACAACGGAATTTCATGGGTAACAGCGCTGATGCCATACAGCAGCTCGAAAAAAATCGTTTACGGGATCAACAATCAGCTTCCCGCGGGAAGCATCTTTATCTGCCCTCTCGTCGAGAAGCTGGCAATCAGCAGCGCCGTTTACGGGCTCAATACAAAATTATTCGGAGAGGACCAGAAAACCGGCGTCAACCCGTTCCGATGCAAAGTGTCAAGTATCCGGGGACCATCCAAATCCTTTGTCATTGTCGATTCATGGTTTAACAAGAACACCCTTGAAAACCGCCGGAAAGGAAGATACACTGCGGAAGAACCGGAATTCATCTGCTACCGTCATTCACGAAAGGCAAACGGTTTGTTTGTTGACGGACATGTTTCAAGTGATGGTCCGGAACTCTACAACCTTCCGCCCTATGACTACAGCTATTATCCTTTCAACGCAAATAACAGTGGCAAGGGGAATCGGAACGGTGCCGTTTGGCTGTACGGTTTCTGGCCGTATGATTGAGCCGGATCGCAATATCATCTGCCGGAAGACAATTTTCAGCGCGATTCCGCATGGGATCCGCCAAGAAGGGGAAATCATATTGATAACCAAATACAGAAAGGGAAAATTAAAATGAACGGGAAAACAATTGCCGTCGGAATGCTGACCATGCTTGGCGTATTGAGTCTCTCCGCACAGAACCTGGTCGTGAATTCAGGATTTGAAGAAGACTCTCAAAAATGGCAGACGCCGAAATGGATTCTGCAAAGCGCCAACGGCTCGACATATATCGAAGGAATCACGGACGCAAAAAACTCGCAGGGACCGGTCGGACAAAAATCTCTGCGGATTAATCACGTGCCGGGAAAATATCGCTCATACCTGACACTGGAAGAAAATTTGAAGCTTGATCCGGAACTCCGGAATTACACTCTTTCATGCTGGGTCAGGAGCGAAGCAAAAGACTGGACGCTGGGAAAACCGCTCGGAATTCTGGAATTTCATGCCTTTTTCCTGGGAAAAGGCAAGGCGAATCTCACGAAATCTATTGTCACGCCCTGGAATAAAACACTTCCGGAATGGACTCATTTCTCCGTGGACTTCACGGTCCCGGCAGGTTATGACTCCGTCAAATTCCTTCTGAAATATACCGGCGATAAAAATGGAACGGCCACATTCTGGATTGACAATCTGTACTGCGGCCCGAAACTTGAAAAAAAGGCCGAACCCGGAGTAGTCAAAAAAGAGACCGCAGCTCTTTCCGGAATTCCCTCCGCACCCCACGGAGGAATCTATTACCCGGGCGAGGAGATTTCATACCGGATCAAGCCCGGGAAAAATATTCCGGCCGGGAAAAGAGCGGAACTGACCTGGCAGGTGTTTGACTTTGAAGGAGCGAAACTTGCGGAAGGCCGGACATCTGTCATGACGGAAAGCACGCTGAATTTCAAACTCCCTCTTCCCAAGGATTTTCTCGGATATTATACGGTGCGCGCGGAACTTTCCATGGAGGGGAAGCATTGCGGCAGCGGCCTTTTTTCCGGCTTTGTGATTGAACCCTTGAACGGAAAAGCGGATCCTTTTTTTTCAAACCGATCCTGTTCGTCCGTAGAAAAATACAGGCGGATGGGATTTGGGGCGAAACTTCTGACGCCGGGCTCCGGAATCACCTGGAGCTCGCAGATTGAAAAAGGGAAAAACAATTTCAAATGGTATGATGAACTTCTGAAAAAACACCGTGCGGAAGGTTATGAAAATATCTATGCGAATACCTATTTTACCAATTATGTGATTCTTCCCGGCTACAGCAGAAAAGAATACAGATTGAAATTAAAAAGTGGAATTGATCCGTTTACGGAGTCAGATTATGAGGATTACCGGAGATTCTGCCGCGAAGCAATTTCCCGATATGGCAACACGATACGTGAATGGCGCGTCAACGATGAAATCGGACTCACCCGCCATAATAATATTTTCGTAATTGAGCAATATCCGAAATTCTGCAAGATATTCTCGGAAGAACTTCGGAAACTTCATCCGGAAGCCAAACTTTATGCGGGCGGTCTGATGTTCGGAGATCCGCACAGTTCAGAATATCTCCCGCTGATATGGGAAAAGATCAAGGACAGCGTGGACGGTCTTTGTGTCGATATGTATTCGCAAGGAGCCGGCATCGGAATCGGTCAGAACTATCTTGGGCCGGAACAGCTCGGCATGCGCGAGCGGATTCTCAGGACTCTGCGTGTAACAGGCGCGAAAGTTTTTGTCAATGACGAAACGGGATCAGCGATCCAGAAAAATCTGCCGCTGAACCATGAGCTCCTCAGGGATTATGCCGTCAAAAATGCGCGGATCATCACGGTTGCAAAATCCATTGACGAGGTCAAATCCTGGATGCAGTTTCTGATTGAGGACGCACCTTCCGCCTGGAACGGAATTTATGATTATGCGGCCTGGAAAGGCGGCAATCCCAGACCGCATGCATTTACCCTGGCTCTCATGGCGCGGGAACTTGCCTTTGCGGAAAAAGCCGTTGAAGTGCGTCCCAACAGTCTGGTTTACGCATATGTATTCCAGAGGAAAGGGAAAAGCCTGCTGGCAATCTGGTCACTGGGAAAGGAAACGGTCAGCGCGAAGATTGACATGCCTTCCGCCTGGAGCGGGCATATGCTCTCCGGACGAAAGGTTTCCGGAAAAAAAGGAGCAAATATTCTGCATTTGAACGACCGACCGCTTTATCTGGAACTTGATGCTCCTCAGAAGCGTGTTGTCAAAGCTGTCCGGGAGGGACATTACGTGATCCCCGAGCTTTCGCTCTCTGCCAACCGGAAATTCGGAAACATCGTCAATGTGTTTATCGAAAACCGAACGGCCCGGAAAATCGAAGCGGATATTGCATTTTCCGGCTCTGCCGCAAAACGCGTTCCGCTTCCGCCGATGGCGGAAACCCGTGTTGAATTCGAATCCGCACCCGGCAGGGAATGGAAGATCGAAGCAACGGCAAACGGAGTGAAATACACAGAAAAAAAGAAGGAGGAACTCCTTCCAGTTGAAAAACTTTTGGCTCCACCGGCGCTGGATGGAACTCTGCATGGATTTGAAAAAGTCAAACCGATCATTCTGAACAGTTCGAGTTCTCTTCAGCCTATCGATGCGGCCGCGTGGGGCTACTGGACAGGTCCGGAGGATTTCTCTGCAAAGCTGTATCTTGCTTATGACAAGGATTATTTCTACATTGCGGCGGATGTTCTTGACGATGTCCAGGTCTCAAGGTTCAGCGGACCAATGATCTGGAATCAAGACTGTCTGCAGTTTGCATTCGATACGGAAAATGACTCCTTCGATCCGAAAAAAGACACAGGCGGCTATCATCCTGACGACCGGGAATTCTGCATGGCGCTCACTCCGGAAGGGCCGCAGAACTTCTGTTATACAGCGCCTGAGGGACTTCGCGGCAGGACAGTACCTGACAAAGTGTTCGTCAGTCACCGTAATGGCAGAACAGTCTATGAGGCCCGGATTCCATGGCGTTATTTCGGAAAACTAACGCCTGAACCGGGAAGTGTGTTTGGATTTAACGCGGTCTTCTTCGATCTGGATGACCCCAAAGGAGTTATTTCCTACAGGATGGAGATCTCTCCAGGAATCTCGAACGGCAAATCTCCCGCATATTTCAAACGTTTTCAACTGAAATAAAAAACGGATTGCGTTTCCCCCTCAAGAGCTGAAGAAAAGTGCCGTCATGCATTCCTGACAGACGCACATTGCATCGGCTTATTGCCTTGCTATATTTCCAGAAAAAGCAGTTCCATCCCCCCTTGTCCGGGGGGATGGGAAATGGAAACAGCTTGAAAAGAAGCATTGAAACCGGACATTCGAAAGAAAAAAAGCCTGTGTAACACCTCAGTTTGTCAAGGGCGGCATCACATAAGGGTTATTGAAAAAATCAGGTCGACAGTGCGATGCTTTGCGTCGCCAAAATAACTGCGTGCACTCAGCGACTCCAGCTCCGGTCCAGCGGAACAAGCTGGCAGCCGGAAGCGAAATTCCCGATACGAGCGCATGCCCTGCACCGAGGCGCTTCATTTTCCCGCCTGCAAACGAAAAACAGGTGGATACAGCAATCCGGAAGCTTTTATCCTTGTCTCTCAATCACAGGTTGTCCAATCCGGACAAGAGGCGCATCATGCATAAGCTTCGCGGCGGAATTCGAATCGGGCGTTCATTCCGGAAGGCAATCAATTATTCCCGGCCTTTTGCCAGAGCTGTTTTGCCGGGAATGCACTCCGGCATTCAATCTGCGTCTTTCTTCTGATGGAAAGAAAGGATTTGTTCCAAAAAATGAAGTATTTTCCTTTCAAAAAAATGCCGTATCCAATTTTGAGGTTTCATTCAATCATTTGCGTTTGACCAGCAGGAAGAAACATTTCACAAAAGCCGAAAAGGGTGAAAAAGTGAAATGTTTTGAAAGAAAATTTCACAGAAAACGGTGGATGAATGAAAAATGACAACTCAGTGTTCCGCCCGCCTCTTTAAGCCGGGTGCAATAAAACGACAGGGGAAATTACGAAGACAACTTTTCCCAATCAGGCCCGGTATTAACCGACGGACAGGCAGCTGGTTACAAGTCGCCATTCATCGATCTCCGGTAAAACAGCGGCAGTGAAAACTGCCGCACCAACCCGCTTTTCCTGTTTTACTTCTTTTCAGGGGGAAAAGAAGTAAATGGCGGACCACGCGAATTTTTGCACCCTTCACTCTGACCGCCATTTTTGAGCTTGAAAACTCATAATTTTGATTTTGAAATGCGTTTAAACACGCTTCAATTTCTCATGTCAATTTTCAGAATGGCTGGGAGGTTTTAAAATTCAAACATTTCAGAGTCTAAAAACTCCTTCGGCAGCGTATGACTTTTCGCTTGATCCAAAAGCATTTTTCTGCTCTTCTCCGGGAGTATGGCCGCCTTGTCAAGGTATATTCTTCTTATGGAAAATTGCGCCGGAAGTTCGATATAGCCATCATAAAATACCCAAAAGTCTGATGTGACCTTGGCGGTATCTGCATGAAGCCATCTCTTCACATTGCGAAAACGCCAGCCTATTTTAGCCGGGAAACGGGCAATTACCTGCCAGTCAACAATGCCGTCGGCAGGCTCAAGGTCAATGATCCAGCGTTTTCTTTCTGCAGGGAGGTTCGGGGCAATAGCAGACAAATCTTCGGGAGTAAAATTTTTCAAATTCCAGGAATACCGATCCCCCGTGTCAGCCGGAAGTTTTTGACAGAGAATTGGAATATTTCCCGTTTTTGTAATTGAGACACAGTCTGGATCTGCAAGCAGATTGGTAATATCTCCGCCAATAACCTTAAAATGAATAAAGCGCGGTTTCGGACCGCAGCCGTAACGGATAGATCTATTCAATTTAAATATGCCGTCCGGCGGCAGTTTCTTAAATTCGACATTGACATAATTGGCTTTTTGAGAGCAGACATCGGCATAAACATCTTCCGCTGAAAGATGATTTTCCTTTGCCAAAGATTTTTCCATTCCATTGTCACGTTGCGGAAAAAATGAAGCAAGCGGCGGTTTGCATGAGCAAAGAATGATCGAACATAAGAGTAACAGTATTGTTTTCAAATCCATAATAACGGACCTTTCCTCAACTCGAAGGAATATTCTGGCTTTTTCCAAAATTCATACCAGCGGGGACGCACAAACATCAAAACGCCGGTATCGTGTTGTTCGTCAATGGTAAACAGCTCCTCAAAATCCATTCCGCCGCCTGTGATTTTCAAACGGTGTTTTCCGGGAGGAAGCAGAGTTGGGAAGCTGTACAAGGTGTGCTGAAGCATCTTTCGATCCGACTGGATTTTGCTTTTTGTAACAGGAATCCCGTCAATTTCTACGGTCAGTTCGGGGGCATCGCCCCGGATCATGCTCTGATTCGTGATCACCAGATGAAACGTTCCGCCCAAGGCATTCCGGATTTTCGATCGGAGCGTTTGATCCGCATCTTCAAACTTTTCATAATAAAACATATTGCGATCGGAAATACAATGAAACATGCCGTGAAAATAGGAACGGGATCCAGTTGACGGTGTAATCTCAATGGAAAACTTTCCCGGTACTTCATAAATACGCGACAACCAAGTCTCCCCCGGTCGGTCTTTCAACGGCAGATCCCCGGCTGCCGCTTTCAGCCGTTCCTGCAAACGGAACAGAGATTCCTCGTAATGGTTTGTCTGCTCGGGGACAATGTTCAAGATGGATTCTTCCGGTTGTTTCCGGGAGAGAATGACATATTTTCCGCGCACACTGGTGCAATTGATAAAGAGAGTCCGGAATGCCGATGTTTCCAGTTCGTTCCAACAGGGCAGAAACAGGTATTCCCGGCACCTCTGTGTGCCGCCGAAACTGCGGGCATCCAATTGCGCTCTTACGAGCAGAACATATTTCCCCGGATAGGAAACATGAGTGCACAGATACAGAAGTTCATCTCCGCAGTGTTCCTTTTGCAGTGCCTGTTTCTCCAGCAGACTGCAGGATAATTTCCAATGCCGCCCGTCGGTAAGATTCCGCGTCTCATTCGTCCCTAAAAGCAGTTTTTCTCCATAACGGAGCAACGTCTTTTTTTCTCCGTCCGCCCAAAAGCGGACTCCGGAATCCGGCAGTATGATCGTCAGTTGTCCGTCCTGCCAGTCGAGAGCGTGGAAGAATCCGGACGGATCAATACCGGAGTCTCCGGCAAAAGCCATATTCAATACGAAAAGACCGGGAAAAATCAAGAAGCAGAGTTTTTTCATGATGTTGTTGCCTGTTTTGCAGAAATCGTTTTCATTTCTTTTTCCAGAATTGTCCGGCAATGCTTGTATAATCTTCCATTGAAACAGCGCCATTGCAGAAGCTGTTCCCGGTAAGGCAGATCCAGATATTCCTCTTCCGTGTAAAAAGGACAATCGAATCCGGAAGCATAAGTAAAAGGAATACATGAGGGGCACGGCGGAGGAAGGGGCGGAAGTTTTTCCGGATAGGTGAGTTTGACAAATATATCCAGCTTTTTCTTTTCATGCAGAGTCTTGAAAAACGGTTCCGGATTCTGTATTGTCAAAGCCAACATGACCGCATTCAGCGGAGTAGGCTTGCGTTCAAATTCGGCAAGAAAAAATTCAGCGTAAGCTGCACATCCCGAAGTATCGCGGAATACATCTGTATAAAAATGTTTCGGCAGAACATCCGGATAGCGGTTGCGTTCCCATTCCATCAACCGCAAATGCCTGGTGTCAGGTAATTTTTCGCCGCCGTTCAGATACCCGGTCAATTCTTTACGAAATTCTTCAGCATGAAATTTCACGTAGGAATCCTGCAGAAAAAGATCGACAGATTTATCATTTTTTTCACGGATCAACCGGATGGTCTCCGCATAAATTCTCTGCGCTTCTTCTTTTGACGGATTGCACTGGTCCAGCACTACTTGTATAAGGTCTGATACCCAATATACCGGAGATGTCCGCGAAACACAGCGGTCACGCAAAATATACCAGTCCCATTTCCAGAATTTCCAGCCATGAGAGTGACGTTCAATATCCCACCATTCAAAAGAATAGCCTTTTCGAGTTAACAGAACAATGACCGGCTCCGGATAGGAAAGCTGATATTTTTCATATTGCCGCTTGACCTGATATGCCTTTTCATTCTGTTTCCGCCAAATCAATTCATTGGATTTACCGTCCCGTTTTTCCGTAAAAGATTCACCTGTGGCAAAGTCAAAATATGTATCAAGCCAATAGTCAATTTCCAGAGTTTTTAATCCCTCCGCCACGATTTTGACAGGCTCTATTGGGAATACTGTAATTGCCAAAAATATGAAAAAGAATACCAATAGCAGTTTTTTCATAAAAAGTTCTTTCATATCTGAAATTTTGGAAACGATCATACAGAATAATATATTATTTTTCATTTGGAAAAGCAAGCATGTATATTGTCGGAATAGAAAAGGAGATGTGTATATGAATATATCTCAAGAAATCAGACATGAAATTGTCCAACTTTATGAAAATAGAATGTCTGTGAATGAACTGATGCAATGATTCAAGGTTTTGCGGTTGGCCCCGAAAGCTGGACAACTTGACTTGGTGTAAAATGCCCGTTAAATTAACCTGAAAAGGGAGGGCGTT
>CALXSJ010000027.1 GCA_944391115.1 uncultured Victivallales bacterium
GCAGCTATGATGATAACGATGAATAAAATTATGGCAATTTATCCTCCGTTATGATATTATTAGTTGATAAGTTCTTATAATGATAATAGCAGAGAGCGAAAATCTTTTTTTTGCCGTTTCTGCGTCTATTGACAATAGCAGAAAGACGGGTGTGAGGCATGACGAACCTTCTGAAATACAATCAGGCGAAGATGAAGATCTTCCAGCTGGTGGCGGACCGCCAGCTGCGGATCGGGGACCGCCTGCCGCCGGAACGCGAACTGGTGGAGGACTTCTCCCTGAGCCTGATCACCGTCCGGCGCGCCATGCGCGAACTGGAAGAGGAGCGCATCATCGAACGCCGTCCGCGCATGGGAACGTTTCTGCGCCAGACGCTTTCCAAGATGCCGGAATTCGGGAAAATGCTCAACATCCGTGTCTGTCTGCCGGACAGCCGGGACAATCCCGCCTGCAGTTCCATGGGACAGAAAATTGCGCTGGAGCTCCAGAAGCGTCATATCCGTCTGCTTCACCGCGTGACGGCCGCGCCGGAACTGGAAATCGCCAGAACCGCTTCCGAATGCATGGGCATTTTTGTAACCGGCAACCTGAACGGGCAGTGGCGCGATTTCCTGAAGAGCCTCGGAACTCCCGTTGTCGTAATCGGCGGCAATCCGTTTCCCGGCGTCTTTTCCAATGTGAATTATGACATGTGCAACGCCGCGGCGGACTGCCATCGCGCACTGCTGGATTCCGGCTGTGTGCGGACCGCTCTGGTGAACGGCGGCAGAACCTATCTGCAGTCCGTCGAGATTCACCGCGGGTTCATGAAGGCCGCGCAGGAGCGGGGACTTGCGCCCGGCTCTCTTCCCGTGCTATGGCCGGAACCGGCGGAGATCGGCGGTTCCCTGATGCGTTTTCTGCGGGAGCATCCCGATCTGGACGGCGTGCTTCTGGAATCGGGCGCACTTGACGCCATGCTGGGATGTCTCTGGCAGACGAATTACAACCGCGACCTGAAAATCAGCGTGATTCTCGACAACAGGAATGCGGTGCGTCCCTTTTCCACGGTCCGGAACGGAATCGGCGCCTATTTCGACCGGAGCATTCCGCTGCTTGCCGTGGAAAGAATGCTGGAACAGCTGGATGCCTCCGGCCGCCGCGTCACAACCGATCTGATCCGCCCGAAGCTTTATCATCAGAGCGGGGAATGCAATATTCTGAATTTGAATCTGTGGAACTTGTGCGAAATATAAAACAGAAGGGGAAACCATCATGCAGGCTTATGCTGCGAGTTTCATTTGCAAACGTGTCCGGAGAGAAAGCATGCCGTTCCGGAAGAAATCCCGCCGCAGATCTCATTTGCGGGCGGCAGGAATCTCATTTACGTTGATAGAACTTCTCATTGTCATTGCGATTATCGCAATTCTGGCTTCCCTGCTGCTGCCGGCTCTCGGACGGGCCCGGGAGGTGGCGAAAAGGGCTCTCTGCTCCGGAAACCTGAAGCAGATCGGAGTGGCGGCGATCGCCTATACGCAGGATTACAAGGGATACAACATGGTGGCGAAGTTCAGGCCTGTTTCCTCCTATCGCTTTCAGACGCTGGTCTGGGAAATGCAGAATCCCGGGAAACAGATTCCCGCCCAGTGGAACGTTGCCATCATGAACTCAAAAGCTCTGCAGTGCCCCGGCGACCGGATTCCGGTCAATTATTCGGATTCTTCCGCCCACAGTCAGTATGATTACAGTCCGAATGCCACGATCTGCCCTATTTCCGATGCAGACGGAGTCTTTCCGACCGGGCGGCAGTATTTCATCGCGAACCTCAAGGAGCCTTCCCGGACATTCCTTGCCGCGGAAGCGTTTTATCACGGACAGGCGGAATATTTTTCGAATTCCAACAATCTGGCGGACGTCTTTCTTTACAAGCATAATGCGGCTTATCTTTCCATGCGGCATCTTCAGAGCGCCAACATGGTATTCATCGACGGGCATGTCGCTGCGATGAAGAAATCGTTCTCCTGGTGGGCGCAGAACGATGACAACGGACTGCGCATGTACACGCCCGATGTCGCCCGTATGGTGAACAATTATAGCACCGAACTTTTCAAATTGTAAGACGGGCTCCCTATTTCAGCAGGACAGCAATTTTCATCATAAAAGAATCAACAGAAAGGATATGCTGCATGAAATTTCTCTCTCTTGCGCTGATCGCGGTTTTCGCGGCGTTCGGGCTGCGCGCCGCGGACGCCCCGGAACTTCCGGTTCCCGCGACGCAGAAACTTTCCATCGTCAACTCCAGAAGCCTTCCCGGAACCATCGAACTGACGGAAACGGAAAAGGACGGAAGGAAGATCCAGTCGTTCCGCATCCGTTTTGTCCCGGACGGCAAGGCGAAGTTCTTCCGCGCGGAGATCGTGATGCGTCCTCCGCTCAACGCGGAGGCATACGACACATTTTCATTCCGGTGGAAAAGCAGCGCGGCTCTTTCCGGAAATACCGCTGTCTTTTCCATCACGGACAGTTTCTGGAAGAGCAGTTACAATGCGACGCTTCCCGACGCAGCGAAGGCGAAGCTGCTGGAAGCCGGAAAGGAATATCCCTGCACGGCGGATGTGACGACTCAGTGGGGACGTCCCGCGAAGCTGAACCGCTCCTCGCTCGGGCGCTTCAACTTTACCGTGAATCTGCCGAAGCTCGAAGCGGGGAAGGAAGTCGTCCTGGAGATCAGCGACATGAAATTCACGAAGACGAAAGGATTGTGAAACGATGAGAAGACTCTTTTTGCTGATTCCGCTTGCGGTTCTTGTCCTCGGAGTGTCCGCGCAGGAGGAGCTGGTCATTCCGCTTGAGCCTTCCGCATGGCGCGTGCAGGGGAAAAGCGACGGCGTGACGCTTGCGGGAAGCGTTCTGGAGCGCGACGGAGCGAAAATCCCCGTTCTGGAAATCACCATCGATCCCGCTGTGAGACAGAAGGGGGAGGTTTATTATCTGTTCCGTCCTCCGCTGGATGTCGGGAAATACTCGGATTACTCGTTTCAGATCTGCTCGAACATCCGCCTGGAAAGCGAGATGCTGAGTTTCCGCTTCATGGAGAGCAACTGGAAGGGCAATTCCGCGCGGCCGCTCACAAAATCCGCAAAGGTCTTCTGGGCGGGGCTTCCGCTGACGCAGCGCGTCTCCCTGCTTCCCGGGGTTTTCTATGACGCGAAGGGGGAGACCGCCACGGTCCGCACCGCATTGCTGACACGCCTTGCCATGCGCATCAGCTTCATCTTCAACCTGCAGGATGCCGACCCGGCGAAACCTGTGAAATTTCAGGTCGCCGGTCTGCGCTTCTTCAACGGAAAGGATCCGTATGCCGGACGCATCGCGGCGTGGGACCGCTTCATCCGGGACTACAAGCCGGATTACAGCGACTCTTCGAAGTATCTTCTGCCGCCGGAGACCGGGCGCATGAAGGAGCCTTTCCCCGTGGTGAAGGACGGCAGGGCGCTTGCCGAGATCGTCTATACGGGCGACGGAACCGAACCGGAGTGTGTCGCCGTCGCGGCGGAGGAGCTGCAGTCCGCCGTGCTTGCCATTACCGGCGTCCGTCTGCCGATTTCGAACGGCTGGAACGCTGTCAAGCGCAAGACCGGAAAAAACAAGATCGTGCTCGGCAAGCGCGCATATGCCGACGGCGCCGTCCTGAAGAAACTTTCCGGGACGGACGGATTCGCGATTTCCCGCGACGGGGATTCCCTGTATGTCTACGGCATCGAAGGGAAGGGGACCATGAACGGCGTTTACGCGCTGATTGAAAACAACACCGATCTCATCTGGGCGCGTCCGCACCGGGAGTTCGGGACGGTGTTCACGAAAAAGAAGGATCTCTCCTTCGTCTGGGGCGACAACATCGTGGACGTGCCGGACAGCCGCACCCGCGGATGGAACGGTTATCTGGATCTTGAATGGATGGCGCGCAACCGCTGCAACGCCTATTACGGCGGCGGAGGCGGCGACATCACCTGGACAAACGCGAAGAAACGCCGCTACGGCATCCATCTCACGCGCCACTGCTACGGTCACAACATCGGGCATTTCATTCCGGCGAAGCAGTATTATGCCGAACATCCCGAATACTACTCCCTGATCGACTTCCGGGACAGAAAGACCAAACGCGTTTCCCGGCAGCGCAAAGCCTGGAACCAGTACTGCTTCAGCAATCCCGAGGTGAAACGGATTTTCACGGAAAACGCGCTGGACATGCTCCGGCGCGCGCCGGAGTCGATCGATCTGCTGACCGTGGACATGGATGACACGCTCAACTCCTGCCTCTGCGAAAACTGCATGAAGTCCATCCGCCTGCCGGACGGCACGGTGGTGGACAACGGCGACATCGCCTTCCGCTCGACGCAGTATTTCCTGTTCCTGAACGACGTGATCGCCGCCGTGAACCGCGAGTTTCCCCATGTGAAAATCAAGACGCTCGCCTACTTCTGGACCGTGATTCCGCCGAAATGCGCCGTCCATCCGAACATCGTCCCGGAATTCGCCGTCTATCCGCGCCCGAACGACAAGACGCCGCTCTATCATCCGGAGAACCGGATGTATCTCGACTATCTGGAGGAGTGGGCGAAGAAATCCCCCCGGATCGATGTCTACAATTATCACGGGCTCGGGCTGGAGTTCCCGCGTCCTCTTTCGGAACCCAACGCGGAGGATTTCAAGCTGTTCCACAAGTATACGCGCGGCATGTCCTCGGAATACCGGCAGGGCGGCGACCGCGACACGAAGGGCGGCGAGTCGAAGATCTGGGATTACTCCGCCATGGAGTTCTGGGTGCAGACGCGCCTCTACTGGAATCCGTCGCAGAATGTCGAACAGCTGCGCAAGTATTACATCGCCAGAACCTTCCGGGAGGCCGCCCCCGCCATGGAGCGGTTTTACGGCGCGATCCGCGAGGCCTGGCTGAAATCCCCGGCGCGTTCCGGAATCGGCGCAAGCGGCGCGGCTTCCACCAGAAGCTATGTGATGGACGCGGGACTGGAAAATGTGCTGCGGTCCAATCTTGAGGAAGCCGCGAAGATGGTGAAGCATCCCGTTTCCGCAGAACTTGTGAAACGCGTCCGTGCCCGGTTCGAGGAGTATCTGACACAGGCGAAAACGCCGAAAAAGAAGAAATAAAGGAGAAAATCCATGACACATTGCAAAAGACTGTTTGCTTCCGCATGCGCCGTTCTCTGCGCGGCGGCCTTCTGCGCGGAGAAAACCCCTGCGCAGAAAATGGCGGAGTGGGAGAAATACATTGCGGCCTGCCGCCCGGATTACAGCGACAGTTCGAAGTATCTTCTGCCGCCGGAAACAAACCGCCTGGACAAGCCGCTCCCCGTCGTCCGCAGCGGCCGCGCCGCGGCGACGATCAATTACTCCTCCGAAGACGGTCCCCCCGTGAAGACCGCCGCGCTGGAACTCCAGGAGTTTCTCTTCCGCATCACCGGGGTCCGGATTCCGGTGCGTGACAGCATCGATCCCCGCGGCGAAACGCAGATCATTCTCGGCAAGCGCACACGCGACATCTCCTACGGAAAAAAGCTCTTCGGCGCGGAATTGAAGAAACTTTCCGGCACCGACGGCTATGCCGTCCGGAACATCGGAAACCGTCTCTATGTTTTCGGCGAAACGGACAAGGGCACGATGAACGGCGTCTATGCGCTGCTGGAGAACAACACCGACCTTATTTTCGCACGTCCGCACAAGGAGTTCGGAACCGTCTACACCACCCGGAAGGATCTGGATTTCGTCTGGGGGAAAGACGTGCTCGAACTGCCCGCCTCCCGCGCCCGCGGCTGGAACGGATATCAGGACATCGAGTGGATGGCGCGCAACAAGTGCAGCATCTTCAACGGAGGCGGCGGAGGGGACATCAGCTGGATGAACCGGAAGAAAGGGAATTACGGCGTCTTCCGGCAGAAGCACAGCTACGGTCACAACATCGGACATTTCATCTACGCAAAACGGTATTTCAAGACCCATCCGGAGTATTATTCCCTGGTGAACGGCGTCCGCAGGCCCTGGAACCAGTATTGCTTCAGCAATCCCGAAGTGAAACGGGTCTTCGCGGAAAATGCGCTCGACATGATCCGCCGCGCGCCCGAGGATGTCCGGATTCTCACCGTCGACATGGACGACACCTGGAACGCCTGCGAGTGCAAGGCGTGCACCGCACCGATCCGGCTTGCGGACGGAACCATGCTTGACAAGGAGGATCCCGCCTTCCGCTCGACACAGTATTTCCTGTTCCTGAACGACGTGGTGAAAAAGATCAATGCGGAGTTCCCCGAGTGGAAGGTCAAGACGCTTGCCTATTTCAGCACGGCTGTTCCGCCGAAATGCGAGGTCAGTCCGAATATCATCCCCGAGTTCGCGCCCTATGTGCGGACCAACGACAAGGTTCCGCTTTTCGCGCCGGAAAACCTGAAATGGCTGGAATATCTCCGCGTCTGGGCGGAGAAGTCGAAGGATATCGAGGTTTACGACTATCACGGACTGGGACTGGAGTTCCCGCGCCCGCTGGCGGAGGTCCGCGCGAAGGATTTTGCCGAACTGCACAAATATACGCGCGGCATGTCCTCGGAATACCGGCACAGCGGCGACCGCGACACGAAGGGCGGCGAATCGAAAATCTGGGACTACTCCGCCATGGAGTTCTGGGTGCTGACCCGCCTGTACTGGGATCCGTCGCAGGACGTGGAACAGCTGAGAAAGTATTTCCTCCGCAGAACCTTCCGGGAGGCCGCGCCGCCGCTGGAACGCTTTTACGGCACGATCCGCACCGAGTGGTTCCGGAACAGGCGCGCCTCCACGATCGGCGACAATCCCGTGGAGCTGACGAAGGTCATTCTGCTGGAGCCGGGACACGAAAAGACTCTGCGCGCCTGTCTTGACGAAGCCGCGAAGCTGGCGAAGCATCCCGCCTCCGCCGAAATGGTCCGCCGTCTGCGCAAACGCTTTGAGGATCAGGTGACCGCCGCGAAGGCCATCCGCACCCCGTCGATCGCGGTTCCGCTCCTGCGCCCGCAGGGGGATGTGGACTTTTCCAATCCGGTCTGGAAGGGAGCGGCGAAGATCGCCTCCTTCGGAAAATGCTATGCCAAGGAGCCTGCTCCCGCGGAAAATCCCTCCGAGGTCCGGCTTTTCCACGATTCCGACAATCTGTATCTTTACATGACCTTCCACGATGCGAAGATCGCTGACATCAAACGGCAGAATCCGCCCGCGGGGAAGGAAAAGGACTTCATTCCCGAGGCCGACCATGTCGAAATCTTCCTCTGCGATCCCCTGAAGGAGGGGGTCTATTACATGTTCTGCGCGGATCCCTTCGGAACGCGCGCCGAACTGCAGCAGTATGATTACAAATGGAACGGCGAGTGGCACTCCCGCGCCCGCGTTCTCAAGGACCGCTGGGAAGTGATTGCGAAAATTCCGCTGAAGACCATCAACGCGGACAACGCCAAAGGCAATCTTCTGAAAGGACTGATTCTGCGGGAGCGTCATGCGCACGGCGCGGACAAGACAAGGGAATACAGCAGCTGGGGCGGCGGGAATCATCATCAGACCGTTACCTTCGGCACAATCAAACTGATGCGCTGAAAGAGGTTTTCTGAATCATGAGCAGTTCACTTTATGCATCCGCGCACGATCCGGTCCGGGATACGGCCGACTGGCTGATCGTCCGGAACGGGGCGCTGGAACTCGGGTTTTCAAAAACGAACGGACAGCTCGGATACGTTGCGGACGCGCGTTCCGGCGAGATCCTCATGGGATCGCGCGCAGACGCTTTCCGGAGTCTGGAACTTCACGAGGGGGGGAAAACGCTTCCGTTCCCGCCCGGACATCCGCATTTCTATACCGATCAGCTGCAGGATGCCGATGTCCGGGGAAAAGACACCCGTTATGCGGGCTTTGACGTGACGGCTCTCCCGGACGGTTTCCGGGTGTGCGTCGCATGCGCGGAGGAGCGCTGGAGAATCGAACAGAGCGTCACGCTCCGGGCCCGCTCCCCTTATGCGCGGCTGGACTGGAAACTGACTTTTTCCGGGGAAGCGGAAACCCTGTTCCGCAAATTCGTGTTCCGGCTGCCGCCGGTCCGGAAAAGTGAGCTTCTGGCAAGTCTGCCCGGCGCGTCGGCTCCGCCGGATTCCCCTGTCGGGAAACTTCCGGAACTCGTCTATTTCAAATACGGGGTTTTCCTGCGGAATGTTGAAGATACCCTGACCGCCGGCGCATGGGCGACCGATCCGTATTTCATGAACCTGAACAGCTGCGCGAACCGTTCCGGCTCCCTTGCGATTGTTCTGGAACATCATGCCGCCATGCGTTTCGGCAAAGGGGATTCCCTTTCGTTCGGCGCGGATTACATCCAGGTGTTCCACGGTTCCCGGAACGGCGCGATCGAAAGTTTCCGGGAGCATTACGCGGAACACGGGCTGAGCTTCGACCGCGCCGTCGCCCCCGCAGCGAAAGACTGTGTGATCTGGGAGGGATGCGCCGGCGCGATTCTGTTTGATCCGGATTTCTCCTATGCGCCGTATCCGGCGCTGCGCGATTTCAAGGCGGATCTGCCGCGCATCGCCATGCTGGGCTTCAACACCGTCCAGCTGATGCCGCGGATGCCGTTCCCCTGGTACACCGTCCATCATTACGAGAATCTGCATGAAACATACGGCGGGGCTTCCGACGGGGAGCTCAAGGATTTCATCCGCACGGCGAAAGCGCTCGGGCTGCGCGTGATCCTCGACATCGTGGTGCACGGCGTCGCGGACCGGGAGTCCAGCCGGAAGGGGCTTGCGCGCTACACATGCCGGGGGCGCCTGTTCAAGGCCGGTCTGGAACAGGCGGAGGAGGTGAACCGCTACCGCAGGGAGCATCCCGAATGGTTCCGGCGTCTGGAAAACGGCGAGATCAGTTTCATCCATACCTGGAGTCTCGATTTCGACTCCCCGACTCTCTGCCGGATGTTCACGGACCATCTGAAACGCTGCGCCGGAGAATTCCAATGCGACGGATTCCGCATCGACGCTCCCTACTGGGGGTGCGAGCCGAACTGGGATCCGGCTTATCCGCTTGTTGCCGGCGCTTCCTTCACGAGGAACGTGAAGATGCTCCGAGACGCGGAACGCGAACTGCGGAGCATTTATCCGGATCTGATCTGGTACACGGAGCATGAACACGCGGAATGGCGCGCGTTCATGGACATGACCTATACGTACGAGGAAAGCTGGCTGCTCTGGCGGAGCGATCCGTGGGAGAAACTGCCCGTTTTCGACGGCAGGATCACCGCGCGCGGAATGGCGCTCTGGTTCGACCTCAGGAGACGGGTTCTGCCGCGGCGCGACATTGTGCTCCAGCATCATATCGACAGCCATGATTCTTGGTGGAACGAGGCCGTTTCCGCGTTCGGGCGCGACAAATTCGGCGAGGAGGCCGCGCGCCTGCTCACCGCGCTGTGCATGCTGCTTGACGGCGCGTTTCTGGCCTTTGCCGGCGCGGAAAAGGGCAGCGAGGCGTTTTTCCGGCGCATTCTCTTCCTGCGGCGGACTCTGCCGTCCCTCCGCTCCTCCGGCGTCTGCGATTATCTGAAATGTTCCGCGGACCATCCTTCCGTGCTGGCCCTTTACCGCGAATGCGGCGGCGCATTCTGCATTCCGCTTTTCAATTTCAGCGGGAAAACGGCGGAATTCCTTCTTTCCGCCGCAGGGCCGCTCCCCGCATGTTCCGGCACGCTGCGGAATGCCGTGGACGGGACCGCGCTGCGGGAGGGAGTCTCCTCCGGAACGCTCGAAAGGGAAGGCGTCCGCCTGACCCTTCCGCCTTACGGCCTCATGATTCTGACTGTGGAAGACTGAGATTCTCTTCCGGGAGACGTTTTCGCGCATCCGGCGCGGAAACGCCTCCTGCCGTCTCCGCATTTCCCGATTCTGCGCTTGCATTGCACGGGGGGCGGGGTATATTGCCTTTCGTCCGCCGCCGCGGACGGAATACGGGCAGAAAAGAGGATTGTCATGTTCGAAGTGCGTTGTTTTCCCCATGGAGCCGCGTCCCCGGATGCGGGGATTGCCGGAGAACGTCTGTTGTTTCCGGAGGAGGGGAGTTTCCGTTCCTCCTGCCGTTTCCCCGCGGAATGTATCATGCGGAAGAAACGGGGTGCGTCATGATGGATGCGGTCCTGGAGACGGAACGGCTGATCCTGCGGCGGATGGAGGAGGGGGATTTTGCCGAAATCGCTTCCATGATGCAGGATGCGCGCGTCATGTATGCCTGGGAATATGTGTTTTCCGACGAGGAGGTCCGGGAGTGGATTGCCCGGATGCGCCGTCGTTATGAAACATGCGGATATGCGTATTTTCTCGCGCTGGAAAAAAGCTCCGGACGCGCGGTCGGGCAGATCGGTGTTCTCCCCTGCGGGATCCACGGCGCGCCGCAGACCGGGATCGGCTATCTTCTGAAATACGAATGCCGCGGACACGGCTATGCGCTGGAAGGCGCGCGCGCCTGCATGGAATACGCGTTCCGGCGTCTGGATGCGCCGTTTGCCGTTGCGGACATCCGCCCGGAAAACGGCGCATCACTCGCGGTCATACGGAAACTCGGATTCACGCTGCGGGATGAAATCGTGAAAGTCGTGCGCGGGAAGTCCATGCCCCATCTGGTTTTTGCGAAAGATTCGCCGCTGGTCCGGGTTATGCCTTATCGGGAGGTCTGGCCGGAGCGTTTCGCGGAGTTGAAAGCGCATCTGGAACGCGCGCTGAAGGGCTGTTCCGTCCGGGTGGAACATGTCGGCAGCACCTCGGTGCCCGGACTCGCGTCGAAGGATGTGATCGATGCGGACGTCATTCCCGCGGACTGGAATGCGTTTCCTGAGATTTCCGCGCGCCTGTCCGCGGCGGGCTGGCGTCCGCGCGGCGATCTCGGCGTTCCGGGCCGGGAGGCGTTTGAAGCTTCGGTCCGTCTGCCTTTTGCGCATCATCTTTACGTCTGCCGGGCGGATGCCCCGGCTCTGGAAAACCACCTGCGGCTTCGCGGCTATCTGCGTGCCCGTCCGGAAGAGGCCGCCCGTTACGGCGCGTTGAAGATGCGGCTTGCCGCCCGCCATCCGGAAGATGTGGCACGCTACTGCGCGGGAAAGAGCGATCTCATCGGTGAATTTCTGACGGCGTCGGGGATGAGTCCGGAGACCGTCCGGGACATCCGGAAAATCAATGTGTGAGAATTTCCGGCGGAAGCGCATGCCGGAGAGCCGCGGGGCTTTGTCTTTCAGAAAACGGGAGTTCCCCGTTTTACCGGACTGTTTTCCGGATCAGCATTGCAATTCCGGCGAGGGCGCAGACTGCGAGGACGACAAGCGGAATTTCACGGAATCCGATCTCCATACGGGCCTTCTCCTTTTTTTCCTCCTTTCTTTGAAAACGGGATGAAAGGGGGAACTCTCCATTGAAAAATTGCTTCGTGCTTCCCCGTGAGTCCGGCTTCTTTTCCGCGTGCTCCGCTCAGGAGGAGTTCATGTCCCCAATATAGCCGGTTTTCCGGAGATTGCAAATGTTCCGCCTTCTCCGGAAAAAGACGGGAAAAACGCGCCTTGCGGAGGAAACAGATTCCACTCCGGATTGTCTTTGTTTTCCTCCCACTGCTTCCGGATGTCCCGGAGCGCTTCCTTGAACGGAATTTCTTTCTCTATGCGGACCGCGTGCAGTTTCATCACGATGAGTGGGAAATGGAGATCCTCGCTGTGTTTCAGACGGAGCAGAAAGTTGAGGTTTTCGATTTTTTCCTCTTCCCGGAATTCGTTCGAGGCGATGATGAAATCAAAGATGCTTTTAAATTTGACGTTGATGCCGCATGAGAGGCGCTCGTATCCGCCTCCGGAGAGCAGGGGAACCCGACGTTTCCCATGGAGGGGGACAAGGTGCGCTTTCCCATACGGCCCGTAATTCAGTTCCGAAGCGTGGCGTTTCAGAAATGCGCCCGACGGGGACGGCGTGACTGTTCTGAAGAAAGTCAGGCGGGAGGAGACGGTTTTTTCCCGGATCGTGTCTCCTGTTTTCATATCCCAGAGCATATTTTCGTCAGCGCCGATAAAGAGAATCAGCAGGAGCAGAACCAGAACAAGCCCGGCGAACCCGGACAGCTGTGCAATCTGCATGGCCTTGTCGTTCATGAAACACCTCCGCAGCTGCATTTTTCCGTTTTTCCCGGGATACTTTAGGGGTAGCGGACCTTTTTTTCAAGGCTTCCTTCTTGACTTCCGGGGGAAAAGAGGTATTTTTCAGGAAAAAAACTGCGGAAAACAGGAGTTCCACAGCGCAGAGAGGAATCTGATCCGGAGGGCAGCAATGAAATCGTCATTTCCCGTTCTTGCAGGCATCTGTTTTATTTTTTCCGCATTCGGGAACGCGGGGATTTTCGGCGGAAACGGACAGACGCCGACACTTGGTTCCACAGACCGCATTCAGATGGTCGAGGAGGAGGTTGTGATGACGCCCGTCCGCGGGAACTGGCCAGCAGGCGGTGTGAATCAGGATCTGATGCATTTCCGTTGCACTTTCCTTCTCCGCAATCTTTCAGACGGCATTGTCACGGTTCCTGTCGGCTTTCCGATTTCGACGGAGGCGCTTTGGCCAGTTCCTTCCGGCCGTTACTCCGCGGCGGAGCTTGCCGCGAGATTCTCCTTTGTCGCGGGGACGGACCGGGAAACTTTTCCCGTGCACTATGTTCCGTATGACCGGAAGAAAAAATTTTCAAGCGTGTTTCTCTGGGAGATGACCTTTCGGCCAAGAGAGGAGATCACTCTGCGGGTCTCCTATACGGTTCCCGGTTATACCGGGCTGACCACTCTGCGGAAAGAAGGCCTGAAACAGAACGCTCCTTACCGCTGTCCTTATCTGCAGTCTCTTGAAACCGCAATCGGCCAGATTCAGATGTATGTCACGGAGACCGGCGGATGCTGGGCGGGCAAGATCGAGAAGGCCGTGTTCCGGATCGAACCCTTCCCGTTTGAGGAATATCTGGCGAAACGCGGTGCTTTCGAGGAGACCTCCGCCATGCGTGAACAGCGGATTCGCAGTATCCGGAAAGATTTCCGCAAGGCAATGATTACGCCGGATCTGCCGCTGCTGATCTCCTGGCGTCCGGAACGTGCCCGCTGGAAGGAGACCGTTTCCGGCAGAAAACGCTGTCTGGAACTGACGTTTGCCCCATTCCGTCCGCGCGGGAAGGAGGACAATTTGCGTTTCGCCTATCTTTTTCCGTTCTTTCCCCGTTCCGTCGAACAGTTTGAAACGCTTCTGAAAATCCTCCGGAAAGATGCCGGAGATGCATGCGCCCGGTATGAAAAACGCCGTGAGTCGCTTGAGAAGCTCCGTCGGGAAAATCCCGAGGCTTACCGGAAGAAGGCCGCGCGTCTTTCCGAGCCGAAGCCCTTCCTTGCCGGAGATGAGAAAAATGTGGCGGATGTGATCCTGGAATTTTACGGATTCCGGCGTGACAATCCGGAGATTCGGGACTTCCTTTCCGCGCAGTGCTGGCATCCCGCGGAGCCGCGCCCGATCGATCCCGCCCTGCGGAAACGCCTGGAGGAGGTCTCCGGCGCTTCGCGCGGCACGGATTCCCCCTGATGTCTGAAGCTGCCGCCGCATAGCTCAGGCTTGCAGTCAATCCGCAGGCGGAAGGCCGAGGAACGGCTGTTTCAGGCGCATTTCATCTGTCTCCGGATTTTTCTCCGGGCTGCGGAGGAGTCTTTCTCTCTCCGGGCGGAGGGCCTTTCCGGTCGCGTGGCGGGCGCATTTTCCGGCGTTCCTCCTTCGGCGTGCAGAGCCATTTCATGCGCATCCGGACGATCTCCTCGGTATTCTTCTGGTTCCGTTCATAGTGGGCTTTGAGCATTTCAAGACGCTTCTGCGCCCTTTTCAGCATTTCCTCGTTTTCGGCAATGCTCCGTTTCGTGAACTCCATACGTTTGGCGAACTGAGCCCGGACCGCCGCTTCCAGCTCCTTGCGGAGTGCCTCCTTTTCTTCGTCCGTCCGCGCGGCAAGGTATTTGTCGCTCAGAAGCGAGACTTTCTTATCCTCCCCGGAGCGGTATTTCCGGAACAGCTCCCGCATTTTCCGCCTGAGCTCCGAGACCTTCTTTTCCCTTGTCAGCTTCTCCACTTCCTCGCGCTCTTCGTCCGTCAGTTTTTCCATGAAACGGTCATGCGGGCTCTTCATGCCCATATGCGGAGGGGGCGGTCCGGGCGGTCCCGGAGGCGGATTCCCTTTTCCCGGCGCCTCCTGCGCCGCCGATGCGAGGCATACGGAGAGCAATGCCGCGGAAAGAAGTGTCATCATCGTTTTTTTCTTCATATCGCCTGAATCCCTTATTCTGTATTGTTTGATGTTTTCTGTTACTTCCCGGACGTTTCCGCTGCCGCCGCTCCGCTTACCGGCGCCGGTTCACCGTTGACGATCCTCGACGCGGCGCTGTCGGGATCCAGCATCGGTTTTGCCACGACGGGCGCGCGGTAAACGCGGGATGAACCGGTCTGCTGCGAGAGAGATGACGGCGCGGAACGGTTCGACGTGTCGAACGGCCGCGCCGATGACTGCGTCCGGAGCGGCGTCGTCGGCTGCATCGCGACCTTGCCCGGCTGATACAGTCCCGTGCGCTGTGCCGGTTTGTTCCAGCTTCCGGTCGTGTGCCGGGAAATCTGTGCGGCAAGTCCCGTGCAGAGACCGGCGAGAAGAAGCGTCATCAGCGGTTTCATATTTCCCCTCCGTTTTTCTGCGCCGTTTCCGTTGCCGAAGCGAAAAGGACCGTTTCCCCGAGCAGTTTGTCGGAGGCCTGTTCCAGCTGTGTGCTCAGCGCGAGAAGATCGGAATCCAGCGTGTCCATGGAGCTGTAATATTCCGGCGGTCTGACGACCGGAGTCGCATAGTTTCCGCCGGGAAGCCCCGGCAGCGCGGTATAGGCGATGCCGAAGCAGATGAAAAGCGCCGCGGCCGCGGGCATCCAGATATATTTCAGATGGAAACGGCGCTGTTTCTTCCGAATCGCCGCCGCCGCATAGTTGCGGATGTTCGCGGATAGCATTTCCGGCACTTCCACGGGTGCGACGGCGTCTTTGACGGCGTTCCAGAGCCGTTCTGTTTCGGCGCATGCAAAGCCTTCTTCCTCCGGAGTGATTCCGGCGGGGATGTTTTTGTTCCGCATCTTTTCGTCTTTCATTTTGCGCCTCCTTCTTTGTCCGACCATTCCTTCAATGCCTTCCGCAGGTTCTTCAGCGCATACTGCATTCTGGCGAGCGCCGTGTTGATGGAACACTTCTGAATCTCCGCGATCTCCTTGAAGGGCACGTCGTCGCGCCGCATCAGGAAGACTTCGCGCAGCTCAGGCGCGAGTGTGTCCAGAGCCGCGTCGATGGCTTTCGCCAGCTCCTCGCGCTGCATTTCGCGCCAGGGTTCGCTTGCCGGCGCGGCGATCTCCCGGGGCTGCTCTCCGTCTTCCAGGGGAAGTTCCGTTTCCCCGGTCCGTGCATTTTTCCGGAATCCGTCCACCGCGATGTTGTGCGCGATCCGGATCAGCCAGGCGAGGAACATCTGCTTGTGTTCGTATTTCGGCAGATTGTCCACCGCCTTGATCCACGTCTGCTGAAAGATGTCGTCCACCGGCACCGCGCTTCCGGCCAGCATCTTGTTCAGATATGCGTAAAGCCGGCGTTTGTAGCGCTCATAGAGGGTGTTGAAATCTTCCGGATTTCCGGCCAGATAACCCCGGATCAGCATTTCGTCGTTGACCGTGTTCTCATCCATATTTTCTGCTTTTGTTTCCTGTAACGTCCGTATGCCGCGTTTTATTGTGTCCGGCGGAGAAAATTATGAAAAATCATTGCCTTCCGGCGTTCCGCGCGCTTTCCGCGAGGAGTTCTGCGATGTGCAGGTCGGCGGGCAGCATGTTGACCGTGTCAAGCTGCGCGGTTTCGAGCCATTCGACACTCTGGTTTTCCCGGGGAACGGGTTCCGGCGCGCCGGGACGCAGAACCGCCCGGAGAAAGTGAAGGTGATAGATCCGGTCCGGCAGTTCCAGACGCGCCTGGTATGCCACGTCCAGCGTCAGAATGTCCGTTCCGAGTTCCTCGCGGATTTCGCGCCTGAGACATGCGCTGAGACTTTCCCCCCGTTCCGCCTTGCCGCCTGGAAATTCCTTGTAGCCGGCAAGTTTCGTGCCCGGAGCACGCCCGCAGATCAGAATTTTCGACCCTCTGCGGACGACCGCGCCGCAGACGGCGATCACAGGTTTTCGCATGATGTTTTCTCCATTTCATCCATTTATTCAAAAAAAATTAGGTTAATACCGCGATGCTCTGCATCGCCAAAAATTGCTTCGTGCAGGACTCTCAGTCCTGCCGCGGTCCAGCTGCGTAAGCTGGTCGCCGGAGGCGAAATCCCCAATACCGCGCATGCTTGCATCGCGGTAATTTATTGAAAAATCAGTTTCATAGTGCGATGCTCCGCATCGCCAGAATCGCTTTGTGCTTTCCAGTGAGTCCTGTCGCGGTCCGGCTGCGCAGGCTGGCCGCCGGAGGCGAAACCACCCCGATGGGGATTTCGTGCTGCGCACGACCAGCGTCTCGCCGCTGGATCACGACAAGGGGCAGAGACCCTTGACCCCGAAAAAAATGCAAGGCTTTTTCCGTAATTTTTAATTTCCGGAAAGTATACTGCGGAAATCCGGAAAATCAAGACTTGCTCTTGATTTTCGGCTCCGGCATGGTATAGTGTCCGGCATGGACGCCTGTGAAAAACCGGACGGCGGTATGCCTGCTTTCGATGCTTCCGCATGATCCCCCCTGAACATTTTTCCAGGCGGAACGGTTTTTCGGGTGAGACAAAACAGCACAATGGGAAATCTTCCGGGGAGGTGTGTCAGCAATGCCCAGAAAGGAATTTTTCAGCAAGTTTGCTTCCAAGCTGGACGCGATGGATCCGGCCAGCATCAACTCCTATATTCATCTGCTGGCGCGCGAACATGGGTTTCTGGAGTCGGTGTTCAACTCGATCAAGGAGGGGATCGTCGTGATCGATTCGTCGTTCCGCCTGGTCTACCACAATGCCGTTGCCAAGGAGATGTTCGGCATTCCCGACCGTTTCGAGCATATCCGGATCTCCCATCTGGTGAAAGGCATCTCGTGGAACGATCTCGTGTCGCCCGACCGGGAGAATCCCTCCAGCGCATATCACGAGGTGGAGATCCTCTACCCGCGCCGCCGCATTCTGAAATTCTATGTCGCGCCGCGGCCGGATCCCGATCCGGAACAGCGTTATGCCACGCTGATTTTCAATGACATCACGGACATGTACGACCGCATGCATTCCGCCGCGGAATCCGAGCGGACCCAGCTTGTTTCCATGCTCGCCGCCGAAGTCGCCCATGAGATCGGAAATCCGCTGAACAGTCTTTACCTCAACCTTCAGCTCTTCCAGCGGATGCTCGCCAAGGGGGAGCTTGACCGGGAGGAGGCGTCGGAAATGATCGGGGAATCCCGGAAAGAGGTCGAGCGGCTCGACAGCATCATCCACCAGTTTCTCCAGGCGATCCGGCCGTCCAAGCCGGAAATGCACGTGCTCGACGTGAAGAATGTTCTGCTTGAGTCCCTGACTTTCATGCGTCATGAGATCGAGGGGCGCAATGTCTCCGTGAACTGCCTCTGGAACGACACGCTTCCGAAAATCCGGGGCGACGCCAATCAGCTCAAACAGGCGTTCTACAACCTTATCCGGAATGCCGTGCAGGCGATGCCGCAGGGCGGCGCGCTGACGATCTCGTGTTCCTCCGACGACCGTTACGTCTTTATCGTTGTCGCCGACAAGGGCAGGGGGATTCGCCCGGAAGACGCGGCGCGCCTGTTCAAACCCTTCTTCACGACAAAGGAGAAGGGGAACGGGCTCGGGCTGATGGTCGTGGAGCGTGTGGTCCGTGAACACGGGGGGCGCCTCTCGTTTGAGAGCAAGGTCGGGAAGGGGACGAAGTTCACGATTGCGCTTCCCCGGCTTGGCGCGCGGATCCGGGTTCTGCCTCCTCCGCCTGAAAATGCGGGCATTCTGCCAGGTCCGGGTGTGAAAGAGAAGCAACCCTCCCATACGGAGAAAAAAGGATGACAGTATTCAATAAGAAGGGGAAACCCTCCATTCTGATCGTGGACGATGAACGCGGCACGCGCGAGGTGCTTGCCAAGTTCCTCCGCGCCGATTACGACGTGACGCTTGCCGAGGACGGCGAGATCGGCTTGAACCTCCTGAACCGCAATCATTATGACCTCGTGCTGAGCGATATCCGCATGCCGGGCGCAACGGGGATGAAGATTCTGGAAACAACCCTGAAAATGACTCCTCCCCCGCCGTGCATCCTTTTCACCGCCTATGGTTCCATCGAAAGCGCGGTCGAGGCGATGAAGCACGGAGCGTTCGATTTCGTGACCAAGCCGGTCAATTTCGATCAGCTGGAAATCCTGATTCAGCGCGCGCTGGAGTCCGGGCGCATTCGCGAAGAAAACGCGGAGCTTAAGAAACGTCTGGATTCCAAGTTCGGCGTTGCGAACATCATCGGAAATTCCGCCGCGATCCAGAAGGTGATCGACAGTGTCCGCCAGGTTGCGCCGACGCGTGCGACAATCAGCATCACCGGCGAAAGCGGAACCGGAAAGGAACTGATCGCGCAGGCGATTCACCAGCTCAGCGGACGCACCGGAAAATTCATTGCCGTGCATTGCGCGGCTCTGCCGGAGACCCTGCTGGAAAGCGAACTTTTCGGTCATGAGCGCGGCGCGTTCACCGGCGCGACCGAACAGCGCAAGGGGCGTTTTGAACTGGCCGACGGCGGAACGCTGTTTCTGGATGAGATCGGCGAGATTCCGCTTTCGACTCAGGTCAAACTGCTCCGCGTTCTGGAAACGCGCTCCTTTGAGCGGATCGGCGGGAGCGAGACGATCACCGTCGATACGCGCGTCGTGACCGCCACCAACCGCGACCTTGCCGAAATGGTCCGCGAGGGGACTTTCCGCGAGGATTTGTTTTACCGGCTGGATGTTGTGACGATTCATCTGCCGCCGCTCCGGGAGCGCCAGGAGGACATCCCCCCGCTCGTGAAGCACTATCTCGACTATTTCGCACGCGAGAACGGACGTCCGCTTTTCACGATTTCCGAAAGCGCAATGTCCGCTCTCTGCTCCTACTCCTGGCCGGGGAATATCCGGGAACTGAAGAACTGCATGGAGCGCATGGTGGTGCTGACGCGCGGCTCGCAGATCGACATTGAAAATGTGCCCGTGAACATCCGGGAAAAGATCACTCCTGGCATTTCAAAGTCGATTCTGAATCCTGTCACCTGTGATCTGGAGAAGAATGAAAAACTTCTGATTCAGCGGGCGTTGAACGAGTGCGACGGCAACCGGACGCGTGCCGCTGAGAAACTGGGAATCAGCAGACGGACACTGCATCGGAAACTGGCCCAGTACGGATTGCAGTGAAAAATAAACATTTCAGAACGCGAGGGCTCCGCGGCAGGTGTGAGACACCTGCATCCGGCAAGCACGGTCTGCCGTTATTTTTTCGAGATTTTATAAAAAAATATCTTCGTGCAGGACTCTCAGTCCTGCCGCGGTCCAGCTGCGTAAGCTGGTCGCCGCAGGCGAAATCTCCCCGATGGGGATTCCGTGCTGTGCACGGCCGGCGTTTCGCCGCCGGCCCACGACAAGGGTCAAAGACCCTTGACCCCGAGAAAAATGCGTTGCATTTTTCCGTGATTTTTAAGAAAAATTGCGGAGGAATCTTCGAGCAGGCTGTGTAAGCCGGTCGCCGCAGGCGAAATCTCCCCGATGGGGATTCCGTGCTGTGCACGGCCGGCGTTTCGCCGCCGGCCCACGACAAGGGTCAGAGACCCTTGACCCCGAGAAAAATGCGTTGCATTTTTCCGTAATTTTTGAGAGTGTGAGACACCTGCACCCGGCAAACACGGTTTGCCGTCTTTTTATTGATGAAATTTACTGGTCAGTCATGGCATTTGCAGTTTCCGTCATGAGCATGGCATCCTTCCCCGTGCTCATGCGCATGATGATTGCACTGGAATCCGGGATCCGTCTTCAGCGTTCCCGCCAGATAGGCGCCGACCGCCTCAATGACGCTACCGCTGACTCCGGGAACCACCTGAATCCCGTTTTCCGCCAGGGCAGCGAGGGCTCCGCCGCCGATTCCGCCGCAGAGCAGCACCTCCACATTGCGTTCCTTCAGAAAACCCGCGAGCGCGCCGTGTCCGCTGTCCCCGGTCGGTTCGATCCGCATGGCATCGATGAGTCCGTCCTTGATCGTGAAGATCGCAAAGGCCGGTGTCCGCCCGAAGTGCTGGAAGATTTCCTCGTTTTCGCATGTTGCCGCAAGAATCATTGTTTTTTCTCCTCTTTGGGTGTTGTTTGAATATTGTGGAATGGTTTCATTTGTATGCGCCATGCGGCGGCAGTTTCCGCACGCCGCATGTTTTTCGCAGTCCGGCGCGGGCTCGCCGAAATCTCCGTCCGGAATCACGATATGCCAGCCGGAGACCAGCGCGGATATGAGTTTCTCCCGTCCGGCGCGGAGCAGACGCTGCACGGTGCCCCGCGAGACCCCCATTTTTTCCGACGCCTCCCCCTGTTCCAGATGCTCCAGGTCGACCAGACGCATCGCCTCCAGCTCGTCCAGCGGAATGTTCACCGAACGCGTTCCGGACTGAGCCCGGAAACGCCGGCATGCGGGGCGGCAGCAAACTCTCCGGCATTTTTTGGCCCGCGGCATGAAAAGGTTTCTCCTGTTCTGTGCATATGCACATAATATAGAATGAAAAACACAGACTGCAAGAAAAAAGGGAAAAATTTTCAGACGGTTCCGCTCAATCTTCCGCAGAGAAAGGCGAGCGCGAATTCGACGCGCAGGATGCGCCTTCCCAGTGTGACGGGGGCGAATCCCGCCTCAAGAAAGGCGCGGACCTCTTCTGTGGTGTAGCCGCCCTCCGGTCCGATTGCGATCCAGGTCCGTCCCGGCAGCGCATGCGGGCAGGGGGGCGCGCCGTCCATCGGATGTGCGACGATTTTGCGGTCCGCCCCGGCCAGCGCGGCAAGTTCGCCGCCGGATACGAAGTCGCGGAAGGAGCGGCGGAATTCCAGTTCCGGGAGGATGGTGTCGACTCCCTGTTCCAGTCCGAGCAGCAGTTCCTCTTCGATGGCGTCCGGTGTCATTGCGCCGCTTTTCCAGTAACTTTTTTCAACTTTCGCCGAGGCTGTGAAAAAGGCTTTTTTGATTCCGGCGGAGGCGATGAAGTGAAGCGTCTTCTTGAAGCTCTGCGGACGCGGGAGCGAGATGACGGGAACGATTTCAGAGGGCGGAGGAGGCGGAACGGGAAAGGCGGGACAGGAGAGTTCCGCGCGGCGGCCTTCCACCTTTCGCAGTTCGGCTGTTCCGAGATTTCCGCCGAGGAGCCCCGCCCGGAGTGTGTCTCCGGCTTTTGCGCGGAGCACGCATTTGATATGTTCGGCGCGGCGGCCTTCCACCCGGAAGAGATCATCCGCAATCCGATCACTTTCCCGCAGGAGCAGAAGATTCATTTTCCGAGTTTCTCCACGAGTTCGTCCAGCCCGCGCATCACGTAGCGCGGACGGTAGGGAAAATGGGGGAGGTCCTGCATCGCGGTGACACCGCTCAGCACCAGAACCGTATCGACTTCCGCCTCAATTCCGGCGACGATGTCCGTATCCATCCGGTCGCCGATGATGACGGTGTCGCGGGACATGGCGTTGAGGTGCTTGACCGCTCTGCGCATCATCAGGGAATTCGGTTTTCCGACGAAATACGCCTTGCGCCGCGTCGCCAGTTCGATCGGTGCGATCAGCGCGCCCGTGGCGGGTGCGATTCCGTGTTCGGTCGGGCCGGTCAGGTCGGGATTCGTGCCGATCAGCTTTGCTCCGTTGAGAACGAGCTGCACGGCCTTCTCAACGCGTTCCAGACTGTAGGTGCGAGTCTCCCCGACGACCACGTAATCCGGAGAGGAGTCGTTCATGGAAATGCCTTTTTCATAGAGCGCGTTGTAGAGCCCCGCTTCTCCGATTACGAAGGCGGAGCACCCGGGATGCTGTCTGGCAAGAAAATCCGCCGTCGCCAGTGCGCTGGTGTAGAAATGGGTTGCGTCGACCTGCACGCCCAGGCGCGCCAGCTTTTCCGCCAGTTCGCGGGGCGTCCGTTCGCTGGAATTGGTCAGGAAAAGAAATTTTTTCCTGTGTTCGATGAGCCAGTTCACGAATTCCGGCGTGCCGGGGAGCAGTTTGTTCCCGTGATAGATCACGCCGTCCATATCGGAGATGAAGGAGGTTTTGTTTTTCAGCGATTCCATGCGGAAGTCCTTTTTTTCATTGGTTCGGATGCTTTGCGAGATATTCATATGCGGCTGCGGCAAGGAAGATCATGCCGTTTTTCAGGACCGTGTCGTCAAAATCGAACCGGCTGCTGTGGAGCGGCGCATGTTCGCCGAGCCCGAGATGACAGAAGACGCCGCTGCTTCTCTGAAGGAAATACGAGAAATCTTCGCTGGCCATCGCGGATTCTTTCATCGGAACGAAGGAGTCCTTCCCGAGATAGTGTTCTGCGACCTCCCGCGCGAGAAGCGCGCCCTCTTCCGACGACGCCGTGACCGGATAAGGAACCCGATAGACCAGTTCGTAGTTCACCTGTTCCTCTGTGCAGATGCGTTCCGCGGCGTTCCGGAGAAGCGCGTCGATTTTTTTCCCCGTCTCCTCGTCCAGGAAACGGGTGGTTCCTTCGATTTCCGCCGTCGCGGGAATGATGTTGGAGTTGCTGCCTCCCGCGATGCGGCAGACCGAGCAGACGCCGTTCTCCGGGCACTCCCGCCTGAGCGCGTCCGCGATCCGCGCAAGGACGAGAATCGGATTTTTCGTTTTGCGCGGCATGCTTCCGTGGCCGCCCTGCCCGAGAACGGTCAGACGGAAGAAACCCGCCGCCGCCATGACCGCTCCGCAGCGTGTGGAGATGCAGCCGTGCGGGACGTTCGGCCATCCGTGGAGCGCGGCGCAGAAGTCCATTTCCGGATGATCCGCCGCGCCCGCCTCCAGAAGCGCTTTCGCCATTGCGGCGATTTCCTCGCCAGGCTGAAAGAGGAAGCGGACGGAGCCGGGAAGTTCCGATCGCAGCTCGCAAAGAATCCGTGCCGCGCCGTAGAGCATTGCCATGTGGCCGTCGTGTCCGCAGGCGTGCATGGTTCCGGGGTGTTCCGAGCGGTAGGGCAGGGGTGTTTCCTCCGCAACCGGCAGCGCGTCGATATCCGCGCGGAGCGTGACGTTGCATCCCGGGGAATCCGCATTGAGAAGTGCGACGACGTCCGTTTCCAGGTAAGGCTTTTCCACTTTCAGCGGCAGCGCGTTCAGGCGTTCCCGCAGGAGTGCGGAGGTCTTGAATTCCTTTCCCGCGGTTTCCGGTATTTTGTGCAGTTCATGACGCAGAGCGGACACTTCGTTCAGAAAGAGTCCGGCCAGTTCCGCGATTTTCCGTTCCATGTTTTGACCTCATTCGTTCGGGAATGCACGTTTGTGCGCAAAGAGCCAGTCCAAACCGTCCCGGTCCGCAAAAAATGTATCCCATACATTGTGTTCAAGTCCCGGCATCTCCCGGTAGACGACATCGGGGTTTCCCGCACGGCGCAGCGCCTCCGCCATGCTCCGGGAGCGGATGACCGGAACTGCCGGATCCGCTGAACCGTGGATCAGATAAGATGCGACGTTTTTCAGAAGAGGCGCTTTGGTCGTATCCGCGCCGCCGCAGATGGATGCCATTGCGGCGAAGACGTCGGGCATCCGGCAGACGAGATCCCAGATTCCGTAGCCTCCCATCGAAATTCCCATGCCGTAGATGCGTCCGCGGTCCGGATTGAACTCGGCGATTTTTGAGCGCAGGAGTTCCATTGCCATGGAAAGGTAGAGGGACGGGGTTTCCGGCATAAGATGGCTTTCCGTGTTCCACGGCACGTCCACCCACTGGAAACCGCGCTCGCACTGGGGAAAGAGAAGAACGGTCTTGATCCCGCGGCTTTCGCAGTAGGCTGTCAGCGGTTCCCCCGGAATCCTGATCTGGAGGAAGTTGTCATGCCCCACGGAGCCGACGCCGTGCAGAAAGATCAGGAGCGCGGGTGCGCCGGGGCGGTCGGGACATGTGATTTTCTGGCAGTAAGGCAGCGCCTGGTCTCCTCTCCTGAAGAGGAGCTGCTCAAATTGCAGACGCCGAATCAGTTCTGGTTTCTGTGCGAGTTCTCCCGCACTGTTGTGAATGAAAATGTTTGAATCGCTCATCATTTCTTTCCTTTTTCTGTTACTATACCCCGCCTTTTTCCCCGCGACAAGGTGTCCGACAGAAAAAAACGGATCTTCCGCGTTCTGTACAGGAAAAAGAAACGGCCGGAATCCCGGCGCAGTCTGGCGCGCCGGTTTCCGGAAGCGGGAACCCTTTTACCGGGGAAGCGGTTCAAAACATGATTTCATGACAGAAGTTCCGCATCGCGGGACGGTCATCAGGCCTTCCGTTTTGGAAACCCGTGTTTAAAGTTCCAGCAGGTAAAGCCCGAAGGAATCAGGTTCAATCCTCACTTTGACAATGCCGTTTTCCAGCTTCGCCGGAGAAAACGGGGAAAGAGTCCTTACCGCTTTTACACGGGAGGGGGATAATTCTGCGTCGGCTTTTCTCTGCGTTTCATAATTGCCGACCAGATACAGAATTTTTCCTCCCAGCTTTCTTGCCGTATAAAGCAGGGCGGGATTGGATCCGGCAAGCTTTTCATCCAGAGACCCTTTCATCAGAATATCCTCATACGGGGCGAGAGCCGCAAACGCTCTTGCAAGATAAAAATAATCAAGGGGAGACTCAAAACTTCTCCGGGAATAGAACTGAATTCCGCCGGCCCCGTTCATGAGTGTTTCCAGAATGTGCTGTTCCGTGCGGTATGAAGAAGGTTCCGCGTAATAGGCTCCCGTTCCTCCGCTCAGCCAGGGAATCCGGATGGAAGGATTGCCGGCCTTCCGGTAGACGGCACGCATCTGGTGATGCACTTCTATGGAAGAACGTCCGTAATAGGATTTCTGGATTTCCTCACAGTATTTCGGATACAGATACTGTTTCCCAAGAAAGGAAACCAGACCTTCCCTGCAGCGGTAATTTGTACCTGTATCCCCCGGCGCGACAGCATAAAATCCGATTCGGGGCGCCGGACGGCCGGCGAGTTTTGCCCCTTCCCGCGCAGCCTCCGCATATCTTTTCACATAATCCGCCTGAAATTTTTCAAAGTATTCCACCCATGAGGCAATGCCGGCCTTTTCCTTGGCTTCTTTGCAGCGGGTGCATTTTTCGATGGAGGCATTCATCCTCTGCGGTTCCCAGTTTTCAATGTCAAACGTGACGGCGTCGGCGGGGAGTATTTTCAGAATATCGCGGATTTCTTCAACCGTTTCGAGGTATTCCTCACCGCGATACGCAAGGCAGACGGAGGCGCGGATTTTTTCAGAACCGATACAGCGATAGGTATTCCGGTCCTTGTAACGCGCCCACAGTCTTTGTGTCGGTTCAAGCTCCAGCCGGATTTTTTTGCCTGCCGCTTTGGACTTCAGGACAAGGGGCAGCAGTTTTTCCGCATCCTTGACGGAACGAGGAAAGAACATATCGGTTGTAAATCCGAGCGTTTTCCAGACTGTATGGTAATCCGGGGCATCCGTTTTATAGCGGTCCTCAAGCCAGAGCGAGACATCAAGATGTTTCAGAACCGGGACCTTCGGTATTTTCAGAAATTTGATGTCACGCCGGACTTCCAGAGCTTTTTTCCCGTTGTGCCACACGGTGAAAACGGCGTATTTTTCCGCATCCGGAATCCCGGCGGCATGATCCTTGGAAAAGTAAAACGGCCCCAAACCGTATGTCAGCAGGGAGAGAAACTGCTGCAGCGGAACCGGCACCTGAAACATCCGGATGATCCGTCCGTTTTTTTTCTCCTCACCGGCAAATGTGCGCGGCTGCGCCGGCCAGGCCTTGCTGTCACGGAATGTCACACCCTCCGGCAGGTCAATGGAATAAGCGATTTTCCCGCTGTTTTCCTTCAATTGAGATTCGAAATGAAGATAATTCGGCAGATAAATGCCTTCCGCGATATAAAAGGTATCCATCTTCGGCGCGATCATGAGACTTCCGTGATTGATGAAATGCGGTTTCTGCCGGTATGCTTCATTGTAATCCGGACGCGCCCTGTCTTTGTCGTCCGCCTCGATAACGGCAAGTTCATCGCTGAACATGGAGCGCAGGCGGTAAACGGGCGACCGGAAGATGACGAATCTGGCGTCCGCATGGATGTCCAGAGAGAACGGATAGACATACGGCACGCCCGAATTATCCAGACTTTCCGGCAGGTAATAAAATTTTTTCCAGTCGGAGAGCTCCGCTTCCGTGCTATTCAATTTCGTCAGTTTCGCCGCAAGATACGAATTTTTCCCGTCTTTGCTGATCCATACCTCAAGAACATCGGGAAACGCAACCGCAAAATCCTGCATGCGCCCGCCCTGAAGCCGGATTACCGCTTTTTTCAAACTGTGGACCTTGCCCAGATCAATCGCAATGGACGCTCCGTTGCGGGCACGCTCAAAGCCGACAGCGGCCTTTTCAAACCAGATCTGATTGCCCGCCGCGAAACGTCCGTCCGTCAGGTCCCGGGCATCCGTGCCGCCCGCAGAGGTCAAGGCATACGAAGGCTCGGGATGAAAAGACACGTTTTTCCCCCGTGCAAGATTGATCCCCTTTGTCCGTTCCAGGAAGGCTTTCCTGGAATGCAGTGTGGAATAATAGCGGGCCTGTTCCCTGTCAAGCTTTCTGATTTTGACGTTGGAATATACGACTCTGGCGCCGGGCCTGGCGCTGACGAAGGCCCGGATTCTGGAAGTTTCCGTTTTTTTGATCTCAAAAATCGCAACGCGCTGTTCCCATCCGTCGGATGTCACGGTGAAATTTTTCGCGTCATATTCGCTGAATCCCTTTTCCGAACTGCCGTAGAAACCGAATCTGCCTTGCCCGCCGGCGGCCGTCTTGAATATGCACTCGATGACAACGACATCACCGGCGGATGCGGGAATCCAGGTCTGGTGGATCAGATCAACCGCTTTGGTTGCACTGCCGCATAGCTCGGCGGCCTTTTTCCATTTTGTGCCGCCGTAGGCTTCCGGAATGATACGCACGGTGCCGTAAGGCTTGAAGGATTCATGGAGATTCTGCTTCCATTCTTTCGGAAGAACGGCACCATCTCCGTCATTGAATCCGGCCTCGTGGGAATCCTGTGCCGCTCCTCCCAGGAGGAGGCACAGACAGCAGAGTGTCAGCATGTTTTTCAGCATTTTTCCATCATCCTTTTTGATGTTCATTTTGCAATATCATATCCTGAGGAATACATTTTTCTGCTCTTGTAAATGGAATACGGGTTTGCATCCCAGTCGATGGCGGAGGAATTGGCGGGCTGCCAGTTGGAAAACTCACGGAAAGTTGCTCCTGCGGCATGTCCGTCCATGAAGGTGAACTGCGCTTTTCCTTTTGTATATGCCCCTCCTGTTGTCGGGGAAGTGCCGATCGGCAGAGGGCGCGGATCGGGGGTCCCATGACGGAAGGAGGGATCCTCGGGAGTGACAAAGCGATAGCTCCCGGTGGAAATGGAATCCCCGGCAAACATTGCATGGGATGGTTGGGTCAGTGCGGAAAGTCTGCGCTGAAAAGTTGAGTATGCCGTCCGGGTATTGGAATCTCCGGAAAGCCAGGTGTTGATGGCATAGTGCGTAAATCTGAAATATCCATTCTCCTCTTTGAACGGCTTCTGGCCATTCGGACAGACAAAGGAGCCGGCGGTGACATTCGGCCCTTTGTAAATGACGCCGTAGCCATTTGTGATTGCCGGAGACCTCTGGCCTCCCGAATTATATCCCGCGAAGCCGGAAAGCAGTCCGAACCAGATGCTGCTGTAATAACTGTAAACACTCTGATCACAGGGGATTCTTCCGGGCACAATCCATTCATTGTAATCCGCGGAATACCCCCCTTGTGCCACGCCGATCTGCTTCAGATTGTTCAGGCAGCTTATTCCCTGAGCGGTTTGTTTCGCTTTCTGCAAAGCCGGAAGCAGCATGCCGGCAAGAATGGCAATAATTGAAATTACGACAAGAAGTTCTATTAAAGTGAATGCATCGGACTTCCGTTGTCTCATGATATCCTCTCTTTTGTTTTTATGGTTGTTTTTCCCGTGTCCGCAGTCCATGGAGGCGAGGCAGTGGAGTCCGCCTGCCGGAATCTGTTCGGCAGTATGATATTCCGGCCGTCAATGGGCGCATGGTTCACAATATGATCCAGAAGCATGGCGGCGGATTTGCAGCCGATTTCTTCAAAAGGCTGTTCAATCGTGGAGAACGGTACCGGAGTGCATCTGGATGGGGAAAGACCTCCGAATCCGACAACTGAAAGGGAATCCGGAATCCGGATATTCAGCTGGTAGGCTGCCTGGAAGAGTTCCATTGCATGATAATCGGAATCACATACGACGGCACTTGCACGTTCCTCCGGCGGTTCCAGCAGAAAATGTTTGAGCGCTTCCAGATTGCTTCCGAAACCGTTGAGGCCGATCCTGAGAATGCGGGGACGGGATCCGGGGAGTCGCTTCATTCCATTGAGATAGCCTTTTTCGCGTTCGCGCACATATTTCCAGTCCATGTCGGCTGTCAGATGAGCGATTCTGGAATGTCCGAGAGAAATCAGATGGCGGACCGCCCGCTCGACACTTTCTGCATCATCTGTGCTTACTCCGCATCCGATGCCGGTGTCATTGCGCAGATTGGCGATACAGCACGATATCTGCAATGCCTTCAGATCGGCAAGCCAGGGACGCAGGAGGTTGATGTCGGGATGATGGAAAATCACTCCCATGATCCGCTGCTCCTGAAGATAGCGGATGATGGTATCTCTCCCCGATAACTGCCAGTCGAAGAGCTTCAGCGAAAACTCATACTTTTCCACTGCCTGAAGCATGCCGGTAAGAATCCGCTGTATGTATTCCGCATTCATCTCTCTGGAATTGATGATGAATGCGATTGTATTGGTGCGTCCGGTCACCATGGATCGTGCCAGAGTGTTCCGCACATAACCGAGTTCTCTGGCTGTCGCCAGGATTTTTTCGGTGACTTCCTTGCGGATTTTAAAGGATTCCGCACGTCCGTTCAGCACATAGGACACTGTGGCATGGCTGATCCCCAGATGCCGGGAAATGTCTTTGATGGTGACCATCGGCTTTTTCCGCAGTTTTCCTGTTTGTTTTTTTTACTTACACGTGTAACTGATTCTTCTATATATTATAAATATCCTTGATTTTTTTGTCAAGAGGTATTTCTTGAAAACTTCATGATTTTTTTTAGTTCTTCAGCATTGCATGCCGGCAGGAAAAAGAGACGGCGGGAGTTCCGGATGAAACTGTTTCCCCGAGTATTGACGGCGGCGTATGGAGACGGCAAATAGGAATCCTTACGCATCGAAACCATCATTTTGAGCCGGGTTTTCAATAAAAATGCAATCCTTGCGGAAAAAGCGTGAAACAAATCGGGAAAAGCGCTGTCATTTCCCTCTGTAATGATTATTGGAGACGACCCGCAGGATTGTGAAAGGATCAAGGACTTATGAACAACATGAAATCGACCGTCGTATTTTCCGTTCTCGCCGCATTCGTCGGCGCATTGTCCGCTCTGGCGGTGCGCGGACTTTTTGACGACACCCCCGCACAGGTTCAGCCCGGCACTCCGAAACAGTGCGCAGCCCCTCTTCCGCCGCCGGATCCGAAAGCGGCGGCAACGCAGTCTATGTTCGCTTCGGCGATCCAGCGTTCGATGCCGGCGGTGGTGCTGATTACCGCGCAGCGCATGGTCGGGGTCGTGTCTCCGTATTTCGATTTCAGCAGCGCCCGTCGGCGCATCGACTACATGGAAGTGCCGTCCGGACAGGGGTCCGGCTTTTTCATCCGGAAGGACGGATACATTCTGACCAACTATCATGTCGTCCGCGATCAGGATTCCTTCTGGATCACGACGCATGACGGGAGCGAATACCGCGCGCAGGTCGTGGGAGTCGATCCCCCGACCGATCTTGCGCTTCTGAAGATCAAAAGCGATAAAAAGGTCTCCTTTCCGGTTCTGGAGTTCGCGGATCCGGAGACGCTGCAGATCGGACACTGGGCGATTGCCATCGGCGCGCCGTTCAGTCTCAGCCGCACCGTGACTGTCGGGATTGTTTCGAACAAGAAACGCAACGGAGTCGGCGTGAACCTTCATGAAAACTATGTGCAGACCGACGCATCGGTCAATCCCGGCAACTCCGGCGGACCGCTGCTTGACATCAACGGGCGCGTGATCGGCGTGAACGACTTCATTCTTTCTCCTTCCGGCGGGAATATCGGCCTGAGCTTCGCCATCTCCTCGGAGATCGCGGGCCGCGTCGCCGGGGAACTGATCGCCAAGGGGCGCGTGGAGCGTCCGTGGCTCGGCGTGACGCTCGGCGCGCTTGACCGTGAGATGAAACGCAAATACAATCTGCCGCATGGCGGCGTTCTCATCGGACAGGTGTTCCGCAATTCTCCGGCAGCCGGCATTCTCCGCTCCGGCGACGTTGTGGTCAAGGCGAACGGCAGGGAAATCGCTACCCCCTCCGATCTCCAGGGCTGCATCTTCAGTTCCAAAGTTGGTTCCGTGATTGAAATGGAGCTTCTGCGTTCCGGTTCCCGGAAGACGGTGAAAGTGACCGTGGAAAAAGCCCCGTCTGATTTTTTCAGGGGCGGGCGGCAGACCGGCATGCAGCTCTTCGGGAACTGACCCGGAGTGCGGGCTTCCTTTCCTCCTGTATGTTACAGTCCTTTCCCTGCGCAATAGAGCATCAGGAAATCACCGGCGGCGCGTTTTTGTTCGATGGCAAAACCTGCGCGTGTCAGCAGTCCCTCCATGATCCATGCCAGCGTGCTGTACTCCTGCGCAATATGGCGGATGAAATTGGGGCGGCTTTCACCGGCGGCGGAAACGATCCGTTCAAAGTAGGCCTCCGGCGCTTCCGATTTCCAGTCGAACACCACATCCAGCAGCACGAGACGCCCGCCCGGCTTGAGAATCCGGTGAATGCGTTCCAGGGCGACCGCTTTCCAGACGTCCGGCAGATGGTGGAAGGCAAGACCCGAAACGACGCCGTCGAACGTTTCCGGTGCAAACGTGTGGGTCAGGAATCCCGCCCTGCTCAGTTCCAGATTCTGCAGCTTCTCCTCGTCGGCGCGTGACCGGGCATACCGCAGCATGACTTCCGAAATGTCGATGCCGGCCGCACGGGCGCACCGCTTTGCCGCCGTCCGGAGAAACGCTCCGGTCCCCGTGCCGATTTCCAGTACCGCTCCGTCCGGCGGAAGCCGTAGGAAATCCAGCATTCCGGCATTTTCCGCGTCAATGTCGCGGATTTTCCGCATCCTGCGGTCATACATCGCGACTTCCTCCTCGGACGCATAATCGGTGCCGATCTGCTGCAATTCATTCCATTGCCATGGCGGTGTCTTTTCCCGTGTTTCCATGATTCACCTCCCCAGTTTTCGATGTGAATGCAAGATACTTCATTCTTTATGAAAATTCAATATTTTTAAAAAATTTAATTATATTTAACGAAAATCCATGCTATATTTTTCAGTAAAATGGAACATTGCGGGGGATTTCCCCGGTCCGGGCTTCCGATCTCTGCCGCGGTCCGGCGGCGGATGCCGGCCGCAGAGGAGAGGGAAACGTTTTTCCGGACGGAAAGAGGAGGCGACACAATGAAGGAAAACCGCCTGGGAAAGCTGATCCGGCAATACCGGAGGGAGAAACAGCTTTCGATCAAGGATTTTTCCGCAGTCTGCGGAATCAGCACGGCGCTGGTGAGCCAGCTGGAACGGGGAATCGGGAATCCGAGCCTGAGTGTGTTGCGTGCGATTGCCGCGACGCTCGGAGTTTCGCTTTCCTCTCTGTTTGTCGGGGAAATCAGCAACGAGTCGCTGATCCGGCGGCGCGCGGATCAGGAGCGGATCCGCAATCCGAACGAGAAGGACGCGCTTTATTACGGGCTCACGCCGGGGCCGCTGAAATCGAATGTGGAGCTTCTGCTGATGTCGCTTGCGCCGGATGCGGAGACAAATCCGGGATTTTCGCAGCATTTCGAGGAGGAGATCGCCTATGTCGCGCAGGGGGAGGCGGTCATTCTGTTCGAGGACGAGGAGTTTGCGCTTTCACAGGGGGACACGGTCCGTATTCTGCCATCCCGCAAGCACAAGTTCCGGAATCCCGGCGCGCTTCCTCTGAAAATTCTCTTTATCAAAAGCAAGGCGGCCTACTGAGGGGGCGCGGATCGCCGGATTCCGCAGGACGCCTGTGCGGGCCGTTTTTTCTGCTGTGCTTTTCCGGATTCTTTGCGCCGGGGCGGTTGTGATTCTTTTCACAATAAAAATAAAGGCGGTTTTGCGAGGAAGCTTGTTTTTCTCGAAAAAAAGAGGGATTGCCGTTTGTAAAATCTTTCACAGCAGAGTATATTATCCGGATTTATATTTCAGGAAGAGAAACCTAGACTCAATGGAGGTAAAAATGGTCAAGAATCTGAATGCGGCCCCGAACCATCCGAAGATGGTTGCCTGGGTCAACGAATGGGCCGAGCTCTGCGAGCCGGACGCGATTTACTGGTGCGACGGCACGAACACGGAGTACTACGGACTGTGCGACGAAATGGTCAAATCCGGTCTTGCGACCCGCCTGAACAGCAAACTGCGCCCCGACTGCATTCTGTTCCGGAGCGATCCGTCCGACGTCGCCCGCGTCGAGGCCCGCACGTTCATCGCCTCCGAGAAGGAGGAGGATGCCGGCCCGACCAATCACTGGATCGATCCGGTCAAGCTCAAAGCCGAGATGAGAGCGCTCTACAAGGGCTGCATGCATGGCAGAACCATGTATGTCATTCCCTTCTCCATGGGGCCTGTCGGTTCCAACATCGCGAAAATCGGCGTTGAGATCACCGACTCCGCCTACGTTGTGATCAACATGCACATCATGACCCGCGTCGGCAATGCGGTTCTGGACGTTCTCGGCGAGGACGGCGAATTTGTCCCGTGCATTCACTCCGTCGGCAAGCCGCTGGAAAACGGCGCTTCCGACAACGGCATCTGGCCCTGCGCCCCGATGGAACACAAATACATCGCGCAGTTCCCGGAAACCCGCGAGATCTGGTCCTACGGATCCGGTTACGGCGGAAACGCCATCCTCGGCAAGAAGTGCCTTGCTCTGCGCATCGCGTCCGTCCAGGCTCGCGACGAGGGCTGGATGGCCGAGCACATGCTCATCCTCAAGCTCACCAATCCGAAGGGCGAAGTCAAATATGTGACCGGCGCGTTTCCGTCGGCCTGCGGCAAGACCAATCTTGCCATGCTCATCCCGACGATCCCCGGCTGGAAGGTCGAGACCATCGGCGACGACATCTCCTGGATGAAATTCGGCAAGGACGGCCGTCTCTACGCGATCAATCCTGAAAACGGATTCTTCGGCGTTGCGCCCGGCACTTCGATGAAGTCCAACAAGAACGCGATGCTCTCCTGCGCGAAGGAGACCATCTTCACGAACTGCGCGCTGCGTCCCGACGGCGATATCTGGTGGGAAGGCATGGACGTGGAACTCGCTCCCGGCGAAAAACTGATCGACTGGAAGGGCAATGTCTGGGAAATGGGGCAGACCGATGCCGAAGGCAAGCCGGTCAAGGCTGCGCATCCGAACGCCCGCTTCTCCGCCCGCGCCAAGAACTGCCCGGCGATCGCCCCGAACTGGGAGGATCCCGCCGGCGTTCCGATCGATGCGTTTCTTTTCGGCGGACGCCGTCCGTCCACCCTGCCGCTGGTTTACCAGGCTCTCTCCTGGGAGCATGGCGTGATGATCGGTTCCTCCGTCGGTTCCGAAGTGACCGCCGCCGCGCTTGACGTCAAGGCCGGCACGGTCCGCCGCGACCCGTTCGCGATGCTGCCGTTCTGCGGCTACAACATGGGCGACTACTTCCAGCACTGGCTTGACATCGGCAAGGTCGCCGGGGCGAAACTGCCGAAGATTTTCTGCGTGAACTGGTTCCGCAAGACTGCTGACGGCAAGTGGCTCTGGCCCGGATTCGGCGACAACAGCCGCGTCCTGAAGTGGGTCTTCGAACGCTGCAACGGCGAAGGCAAGGCCGTCGAAACTCCGATCGGATACATGCCGACCGTGGATGCGATCGACCGCACCGGCATTGAAAACGAGGTCACCGAGGCCGATATGAAAGAGCTTCTTTCCTTCGACAGGGAAGGCTGGCTCAAAGAGGTCGAAATGATCAAGGAGCATTACAAGAAATTTGACAGACTTCCGAAAGAGCTTGCCGCTCAGCTGGAAGCTCTGGAAGCCAGACTCGCAAAATAACCATTGCGCGCTGACGAAGCAGGGGAGGCCGGCTCGCTGCCGGCTCCCCGTTTTCCCTTTTTTGAAAAATTGTTGTTTTATGCATTCCGAGCCCCATATTCTTGAGCTGGAGTCAGTTGATTCCACCAACATTTACGCGAAAAAACATTTCGATGCACTGCCCGACGGCACACTTGTCGCCGCCTGGGAACAGACGGCCGGACGCGGCAGACTGGGGCGGAAATGGGTCTCTCCGCCGGGGAGGAATCTTTCCGTTTCGCTGGTCATGAAGAATGTTGAGAATCCCTTCTATGCAACAGTCGTGACTTCTCTTGGGGCTCTTGAACTGCTCGAAAAAAATGCCCCGGAACTCGAATTTTTCCTTAAATGGCCGAATGACATTTACCATGGAGAGAGAAAAATTTCCGGCGTGCTCTGTGAATTCACGCAGGGGAAGGGGGGCGTGAAGGGGGTCATTGCGGGGGTTGGCATCAACATTAATCTGGAACACGGTGAAATCGATGCCATCGACAGGCCCGCAACGTCGCTGAAAGTCCTCACAGGGCTCCATTATGATGTAAAAAAATTGCTCCGGGAACTGGCGGACAGCCTGATCCGGTATTATATTATCTACTCCCGGTCCCCGGAAACGGTTTTCGCCGAATGGAAACGGCGGAATTTCGTGATCGGACGGCGGGTGGAAATCGAGGACGCCTCCGGTTCCGTGACACGGGTGCTGGTCCGGGACATCGCGGACAACGGCGAACTCGTTGCGGAGCGGAACGGAACAACCTTCCGTTTCAGCTGCGGCGACGTGCGGATCACGCGGGAATCGCTGGATTTTCAGCGTCTCGGCGGACCCCGTGCGGCCGCCTCCGGCAATCGTATGGAAAATGATGAAAACTGAAACCCAAAACAACATAAAGAGACAGCAAAATGGAACTGATTCTTGATGGTGTGAAGCTGATGGTCATCGGCATGCTGACAGTGTATGTCTTTCTGATGATCATGATCTGGTGCATGAACCTGATGGCGAAGATTCTCGCTCCCCTTGCGGCGAAGTATGAAAAGAAGCCCGAGGCGAAAACCGCGGTCCGCAATGATGACGACGCTCTCCGCGCCGCCGCTGCCGCCGCCGCATTCGACGCGAATTCCAAATAAATAAGACAGAGTCAAAATAAAATACAGAAAGAAGAAAAGAGTATGAAAAAAATCAATTACATGGACTGCTCTTTCCGCGACGGATTTCAGTCCTGCCTCGGCGCGCGCGTGAAAACAGAGGACTTCCTTCCCGCTCTCAAGGCGGCGAAAGAGGCCGGAACCACCTATTTCGAAATCGGCGGCGGCGCCCGTTTCCAGTCCCTTTACTTCTACTGCCAGGAAGACGCCTTCGACATGATGGACAAGTGCCGCGAAGTCGTCGGCGCGGATATCAACCTCCAGACTCTCGCCCGCGGGGTCAATGTCGTCGGACTCAGCTCCCAGCCGCGCGACATCATCAACCTCCACGCGGTTCTCTTCAAAAAGCACGGCATCACGACGATCCGCAACTTCGACGCGCTGAATGACGTCCGCAACCTTTCCTACTCCGGACGCTGCATTGCCAACGCCGGACTCAAGCATCAGGTCACCGTTACGCTGATGGGACTTCCTCCGGGACTTGACAACGGCTATCCGCACAGCCCCGAATTCTATATCGACCGTCTCAAGGAAATCCTCAAGGACGGCGTTCCCTTCGACTCCCTTGCGTTCAAGGACGCTTCCGGAACGACCACGCCGCACACGGTCTACGAGACCATCAAGGCCGCGCGCAAACTTCTGCCCTCCGAGGTCAGAATCCAGTTCCACACTCATGACACCGCGGGAATGGCGGTCGCCTGCAACATGGCCGCGATCGAGGCCGGCGCCGACACCATCGACCTTGCGATGGCTCCGCTCTCCGGCGGCACCTGCGAGGCCGACATTCTGGTGATGTGGCAGAAACTCCGCGGTACCGACTACACGCTCGACATTGATCCCGAAAAGATCATGAAGGCCGAGGATGTCTTCACAGAGTGCATGGAAAAATACTTCATTCCCCCGGAATCCATGCAGGTCAGCCCGAAAATCATCTTCTCGCCGATGCCCGGCGGCGCGCTTACCGCGAACACTCAGATGATGCGCGACAACAACTGCCTTGACAAATACGACGCCTGCATCGAGGCGATGCGCGAAGTCGTCGCCAAGGGCGGATTCGGCACCAGCGTGACGCCGGTCTCCCAGTTCTACTTCCAGCAGTCCTTCGCCAACGTCATGCAGGGACGCTGGAAGAAGATTTCCGAGGGGTATGGCAAAATGGTGCTCGGCTACTTCGGCAAGACTCCCGCACAGCCTGATCCGGAAATCGTCAAAATCGCGTCCGAGCAGCTCGGACTCCAGCCGACGACCGAGGACGTGATGGATATCAACGACCGGAATCCGAAACTCGGCATTGAAGCCCAGAAGAAGATTCTGACCGAGAACGGCCTCCCCGTCACCGACGAGAACATCTTCATTCTCGCTGCGTGCGGCGAAAAGGGACTCGCCTATCTCAAGGGCGACAAACCCATGGGCATCCGCTACAAGGAGGAGAAGAAACCCGCGAAGAAGGCGGCCGGTCCCGCTGCATACACCGTCACTGCCGGCGGAAAGACATTCAATGTCCAGGTCAACGGCTCCAAGGTCACGGTCGATGGCAAACCCTTCGACGTGAACGTTGCAACCGGCGCTGCAGCTGCGGCTCCCGCGGCGGCCTCCTCCGGCGCGGCCTTTGAAGTGACCTCCCCGCTTCCGGGAACGATCACGAAGATCATCGCCCCCGAAGGCACTGCCGTGGCCGCGGGCGACACGATCCTCATCATCGAGGCGATGAAGATGGAGACCGAGATCAAGACCGAGAAGGGCGGACGCGTTTCCAAGATTCTCGTGAATGTCAAAGACGTTGTAACAGCTGATCAGGCGGTCGCTCTGGTCGAGGAGTAAGTTTGCATATGAAAAAACTGACAGCACTTTTTCTGACTCTGGCGCTTCTTGCCGGGTTCAGCGCGGCATACGGCGCTGACGCCCCGGTGAAGAAACTGCCGAAGGCGGATTCCTACGAGGCGCTTAAACTTGATCCGAAACACGGGATCGGATCCAATCTTGTTGAGCTCACGAAACAGGACAAGGCGACCCTTTTCACCGATGAGATGAAGGCGAAGCTTCTGACGGAAGCAAGTTATCTGAATGAATATGAGGATGACCTCTTTCAGTGGTTCCGTCTTGCCGACGGCCGTATTGCGCTGGTTTACAAGGACATCGTGAAGAATGCCAAAGGCGAGGAGATCAAGGCGAGTCCCGCGACGATCTATTCGGTCTCCATGCAGGCGAATCAGAAGATCACTCCCGGACGCGAGATCATGGTTCTCGCAATTCCGGGCCGCAGCAAGGCCAAGGTCAAGAACATGGGCAATTTCCTGCCGCTGGTTCTGAATCCCGATCTGCGCCCCGCGGGCATTCTCAATCCCGGCGCGATCGTCGCCTACTTTGCACCCGAAATGCTGGTTCATGACTCCGTCCGCGAAGGCACGGCGTCCCAGCGCCTCGGCTCGATGGGCAGCCTGCTCAAGGGACTTTGGGAGAGCACCGGGATCTCCGACATCATCCAGCAGACGAAATCCAATTTCTCGTCCACCTGGATTCTCGGACTCGGCCGCGTCCTGATGATGGCGGTCGGACTGCTCCTGATCTATCTGGCGATTGCCAAGGAGTTTGAACCGCTGCTGCTTCTGCCGATCGGCTACGGCGCGGTGCTTGCGAACATTCCTCTCGCCGGAATTTCCGGGCCGGACGGACTGCTCGGCATGGTCTATGTCGTCGGCATCGACTCCGGCGTCTTCCCGCTTCTGATCTTCATGGGCGTCGGTGCGATGACGGACTTCGGTCCGCTGATCGCCAATCCGAAGTCCGCGCTGCTCGGCGCCGCCGCGCAGTTCGGCATCTTCTTTGCCCTGATCGGCGCACTGGTTCTCGCCAAGCTCGGCATTCCCTTCGACCTGAAGGACGCCGCCTCCATCGGCATCATCGGCGGAGCGGACGGCCCGACATCGATCTTCCTGACCAGCAGACTTTCTCCGAAACTGCTCGGCGCGGTCGCGGTCGCCGCCTATTCCTATATGGCGCTCGTTCCGATCATTCAGCCGCCGATCATGAAGCTCTTCACGACCGAGGCGGAACGCAAGATCCGCATGAAACAGCTCCGGCCCGTCTCCAAGCTGGAGAAGATCTGCTTCCCGCTTCTCATCACGCTTCTGTGCGCCTTCCTGCTGCCTGACGCGGCTCCGTTGATCGGCATGCTGATGTTCGGCAATCTGATGCGCGAGTGCGGCGTTGTCGAGCGTCTGAGCGACACCGCCCAGAATGCGTTGATCAACATCGTCACGATTTTCCTCGGCACGGCTGTCGGCGCGAAACTCTCCGCCGATCAGTTCCTGACGAAGCAGACAATCGGTATTCTGATCCTCGGTGCGATCGCGTTCTCGGTCGGCACAGCGGCTGGTGTCATTTTCGGCAAGATCATGAACAAGCTCTCCAAGGATCCGATCAATCCGCTGATCGGTGCGGCCGGCGTTTCCGCCGTTCCGATGGCGGCGCGTGTCGTCAACAAAGTCGGCCTCGAATCCGATCCGCGCAACTTCCTGCTCATGCATGCCATGGGTCCGAATGTTTCCGGCGTGATCGGTTCCGCTGTCGCGGCTGGTGTGCTGCTCAAGGCGCTTGGCGGGCTCTGATTCCGCTTCCGCGCAGGACTTTCAATCCTGCCGCGGTCCAGCTGCGTAACCTGGTCGCGGAAGGCGAAATCTCCGATACGTGCGCGGTTCTGCTAGTTCATTTTTGACGCGAAATAAAAACCCCCGTTTTTTCTACATGTTATGGAAAAACGGGGATTTTTTTAACTCGATTTTTTTCTTTTCCAGGCGGGATTGTCATTTCCGGATGTGTTCAGGAGCGGTGGAAACGCTCAAAGGGGCCTGACTGCAATGCTTGTCTCCAGTCTGATTTCTTCTCCCGGGGCGAGAAGCTTTACACCCGTATCTCCAAGCAGCTTTGCCGCCTTGACTGCATTTACGGTACAGGTCTGCGGTTCGGCACAGAACATTTTCCGTTTCCCCTGCCAGTTCCACAGCATCCAGAATCGGTAGCGCGGATCGACGGAATAAACAATCTCGATATTTTTTGCCGGATGGCGGATGACCGCTCCTGTGAATTGACTGGAGTCCGGCAGGTTTTCCGCATGAAGGGAAACAGGTCCGGAGGAATTGTCAAAGCAGTTGGTCTTGATGGGTTCATAGGTTCCGCTCGGGAGATTCCGTGCGTTCAGAACAATTCTGTGCGGTGCAAGTGTTACCTGCACAGTCGAATCTTTCCAGGGAAGACGGAAGGCGGAATGCTGTCCGAAAAGGAAAGGCATCGGTATTTTACCCGTGTTGCGGAAGGAAACTTCCTGGCGGACAGTTGAACTGTAAAAGTGATAATAGACTTCCGCGTGGAAGTCATGCGGCCAGATTTCTGAGTGGCGATGCTCATATTCCGCTTTCAGTGAATTGCCTTTCAGGGAAAGGCTCCAATACGCCTGATGAAGCCATCCATGAATATGATTATGCCCGTTCCGGTCATTCAGCGGCAGAGAGTAGCGGATGCCGTTCAGCGTGAAGGTTCCATCCTCAATGCGGTTCGGGAGAAAAAGCGGAGGCAGCCCCCAGACTTCCGGTTTTTCCTCCAGAAGCCGGTAAGCGTGGGGATACCGCAGGATATCCAGTTCCCGGGCGCGCCATTGCAGGCGGATCAGGTTGCCTCCGAGCGGAGCCAGCACGGCTTTCCATGCGGAGTCCGAATAATGAATCGCTTTCATTCTTTTTCCTTTTTATGAGCACAAAAAAAGACCGGAGGACGCTTTTGACGTTCTCCGGTCGGAAAGAAATCCCGGCGTCTAACTACTCTCCCGCACTCGAGTGTGCAGTACCATCGTCGTGGAGGTTCTTAACGAT
>CALXSJ010000028.1 GCA_944391115.1 uncultured Victivallales bacterium
CTGACGAACTCGCTTTCCGCGAAGGATGCCGAGCTTGCGCGTCTGCGGAAGCAGCTTTCGGATGCGGAGACCGCAGGGAAGGCGCAGCTTGCGGATCTCAGAAAGGCCGGAGAATCGAAGACGAAGGAGCTGACGAACTCGCTTTCCGCGAAGGATGCCGAGCTTGCACGTCTGCGGAAACAGCTTTCGGATGCGGAGACCGCAGGGAAGGCGCAGCTTGCGGATCTCAGGAAGGCCGGAGAATCGAAGACGAAGGAGCTGACGAACTCGCTCACTGCGAAGGATGCCGAGCTTGCGCGTCTGCGGAAACAGCTTTCGGATGCGGAGACCGCAGGGAAGGCGCAGTCGCGGGAAATGGAGACGCTGAAACTTTCGCTGGATTCCATGAAAAAAGCGTCCTCTGAAGCGAAAGGTCTGGACAAAGCCCGTCTGGAGTCCGCCATTGCTGCGCTGACCGGAAAACTGACGGTGACGGAACAGTCACTGAAGGAGGCGAATTCCTCCCGCGCGGATCTGGAGAAGCGCCTCAAGTCCCTCCAGGAGAATTCCGCCGAAGCCGCCGCGGCCCTCCGGGACAATGCGGACTTGAAAGCCCGCGTGACGAATCTTTCCGGAAAACTGGCATCCGCGGAACAGTCGAAAACCGCGCTGGAGGCGATGCGGAAATCGCTTGAAACGGAAGTCGCCGCTCTCAAGGGGAAACTTGCGGAGCGTGCGGCGCAGCCGGCGCCTTCTCCGGATGCGGCGAAAGCGGAACTGACCAAACTGACTGCCTCGCTGATTGAACTGCGGGAAGCGAATGCGCAATATGAAAACGCGGTCCGGAACCTGACCGCCTCCGGCAAAAAGCTCCAGGCGGAAAAGGAATCGCTTGCAAAAGAGCTTTCCGAAGCGAAGAAGGTTCTTGCATCCCGGGATGCCGCTCCGAACAATTCGCTGATTGCCAGGGAGAACCTGGAGCTCAAGGAGAAGGCGGTCCGCAGCGAGAAACTCTATGCAGAGCTGAAAGCGGAGCGCGACGATCTGGCCGCACGGCGCATTGCCCTGGATAAAGAGGTCGTGAAGCTCCGGCAGGACAATGAAGCTCTGGTCAAGAGTGAAACGCTGCTGAAGGCGGATCTCAAACGCTGGTCCGAGGGGGCCGGCGGAGCCGCTTCCGACGCGATCGCCAAGAAAAATCAGGCGATTGATGAATTAATCAAGGAACTCGAGTCCGGGAAGAATGTGAAAAAGCAGCTGGAACTGCAGATTACCGATTTGCGCAATGAAGTCTCCCGTCTGAAGAACCGGTCGGACAAGGCCGTGGAAACGGCGAAGAAGGCGGTTGACGATGCACGGCGCTATCGCCGCGAGCTGACAACGCTCCGCGCCGATATTGAAGACGGCATGATCGCTTCGAAATCTTCTTCCGCTCCGAAGGCTTCCGTCACGGTGACCGAAGCGAAAACGCCGGAAAAAACAGTTCCGGCGCAGGCAAAGAAGCAGTCTTATGACGAAAAGGCGTATCTGGAGGCGATGGCGAATGCCCGCGCCGCAGAGGCGAAAAAGGATCTGGGGACGGCACTCTGGCAGTACTGGCGCGCGGCTGATATTGCAGTGGAGAGACCGGAACCGTATCTGAATCTGGTTCGGATTCACCTCCTGCGCAAAGAGAAGGAATCTGCGGAAAAGGCATACCGCAAGGCGCTTCAGAACGGGGCGGAACGCGACATGTCGCTTGAGGATCAATTTAAATAATTTTGGAAAAGTAACGACAGGAAGAAGAAAAATGTCCATGTTCGGCAATTTCGGTGAAATGGCGGGTCTCATGAAGAAATTCGGCGAGATCCAGAAAAATATGAAAAAAATGAAGGAGGATCTGGCTGCCGTAGAAGTCGCGGGAAAAAACGCGACCGGTCAGGTTGAGGTGGTGGTTTCCGGCGATTTCCAGCTGAAGAAAGTTTTCATCGCATCCTCCCTCGTTGAAATGAAGGACGCCGCGGTTCTGGAATCCGCCGTCTTCGAAGCCGTGAACAATGCGCTTCTTCAGGCGAAAACGGAAAGTGTGAAGAAACTTTCCGAGGCGACCGGAGGGATCAGCATTCCCGGATTGACAGAGTAGGAAGGCATGACGGGAAAATATCCACAGGCGCTTGAGGAGCTCATGGAACTGCTCCGGAGTCTGCCCGGCGTCGGAAGGCGCAGTGCGGAACGCATGGCTTTCAGTCTTTATTCCTGGGACGGTGAGAAGCTTGAAGCGCTTTCCGCGAATCTGCATACGCTCAAGCAGCGTGTCGGAAAGTGTCCGCGCTGCGGCAATCTGTCCGGCGACGACCATGCAGATGGCCTTTGTCCGATCTGTGCCTCCCCGGTCCGTGACGCGTCGGTCGTCTGCGTGGTGGAGGAGGCAGCCCAGATCCGGAATATCGAGTCCAGCGGTGTGTTCAAAGGCGTTTATCATGTGCTCGGCGGCCGTATCGCTCCGCTGGAGGGCAGGGGGATTGACTCGATTGACGCGGACGGGCTGGAAAAACGGATTTCCGGAGAGGACATCCGTGAAATCATTCTTGCGCTGAGCCCCGATGTGGAAGGGCAGGCGACCGCGATTTACCTGGCCCGGCGTCTGAAGGAACGGGGCGTGAAGATCAGCCGTCTGGCGCAGGGACTCCCCGCCGGATCGGATTTGAGTTATGCCGACCCGGCTACAATCGCAGCCGCGCTCAGCGGAAGAACCAGTTTTGAATGACGGAAGGATGGCAGAGCATGATGGAACGCGAGATTGTGAAAATTGCACTGCTTCAGGACAAGGCGCGCGCATCCGTCGCCGAAGCGGCGGATGTGACGGAGTCACTGATTGCCGAAGCCGCCGCGAACGGAGCGAAAATCATCTGCACGCAGGAGCTTTTCCTGACGGAATATTTCTGCTGGAAGCAGGATCCGGCCTTTTTCGATCTGGCGCATCCGGTTCCGTCGGGGCTGACGGACCGTTTCCGCGGGATCGCTGCAAAACACGCTGTGGTGCTGATTCTCTCCCTTTTTGAATTCCGCGCTCCGGGCCTGTATCACAACACGGCGGCCGTGATCGACGCGGACGGCTCCTTTCTCGGAAAATACCGCAAGATGCATATCCCGCAGGATCCCGGTTTTGAAGAAAAATTCTATTTTGCGCCGGGAGATCTCGGATTCCGCGCCTTCGATACAAAATACGGCAGGATCGGCGTGATCGTCTGCTGGGATCAGTGGTATCCGGAGTCGGCGCGTCTGACTGCGCTTCAGGGGGCGAAAATCATTTTCTGTCCGACGGCGATCGGCGGGATTGCCGGAGAAGGAGCCGAACTTGCCGCGCTTCAGCGCGACGCATGGCTGAACGTCCAGCGCGGACATGCGGTTGCAAACGGATGCTATTATGCGGCGGTGAACCGCGTCGGCATCGAGCATGGAACAAGATTCTGGGGCTCCTCGTTCGTCTGCGACTTCTACGGCAACCACATGACCCTGGGATCCGAAGAGGAGTGTGCCATACTGTATGCCGAATGCGACTTCCGCGCAATGGAGGAACACAGAAGAATGTGGCCCTTCTTCCGCGACCGCCGGATCGACGCATATGAAAACCTGACGAGGCGCTTCAATGATTGATTCCTTTGCAAACGGTGAATCGCCGAAGGCTCTTGGCTTTGTCATGCCTCCGGAATGGAGTGCGCAGGAGGCTGTCTTTCTGAGCTGGCCGTCGAATCCGGAGACCTGGCCGGGCGTCTTCCGGCGCGTCGAAGAGGCGTATGCGGCTTTTGCTTCCGCGATTTCCCAGTATGAACGGGTCCGCATTCTGTGCGCCGCGTCCGAATTCGACCGCGTCAATGACGCTCTGGCGGACGCCGATGCGCATTTCGGGCGGATTGAACTTCTGGACATTCCGACCAATGACGCCTGGTGCCGGGATCACGGTCCGGTTTTCGTGAAAAATCCGCAGACCGGGGAACGGGCTGTTCTCGACTTCACATACAATGCATGGGGCGGGAAATTCCCGCCCTGGGACAGGGATGACGCCGTCCCCGTGCAGGTCGCCGAACTGCTTGGATTCCGCCGCTTCCGCATTCCCTTCGTCTGCGAAGGCGGCGCGCTGGAAGTGAACGGCGCGGGCGATCTCCTGACCACCCGTTCCGTGATCCTGAATCCGAACCGCAATCCGGAGATCGCCGAACCGGAGGCGGAACGGATTCTCCGTGAATCGCTCGGCGTCGAGCAGGTGCTGTGGCTGGACCGCGGACTGGCCGGAGACGATACGGACGGACACATCGACACTCTGGCGAGATTTGTTTCCGCGGATGTCGTTCTCGCTCCCTCCGCGCCGGCATGGAATCCGAATCATGACGTGCTGCGTGAAAACATCCGCGCACTCCGGAGAATGCGTACGGCGGACAGCGGTTCCCTGCTGGAAGTCATTCCTCTGAATTCGCCGCGTCCGATCCGCCCCGAAGGCTGGCGCGAGGAGATTCTTCCGGCAACCTATGCCAATTTCCTTCTCATCAATCAGGCGGTTCTGGTGCCGACCTACCGTCAGGATTTTGCCGATTCCGAGGCGCTTGCCGTCATTGCGCAGGCGTATCCGGACCGGACGGTGATTCCGATTGACTGCAGCGACATCATTCTGGAAGGAGGCGCGCTGCACTGCCTGAGCCAGCAGCAGCCGCTGTGACCTGAAAATCATGCGCCGCCTGTTTTTCCAACGCATTTGCCGCCGCTGCCGCGGACCGGTTGAGACTTTTCCCCCTTTCCGCAGGAGGCCGTTTCTCCGATGAGCGAAGAACTCCGACTTGCCCTGAAGCGTTATTTCTCCTTCGATTCCTTTCTGGACCATCAGGAAGCGGTTGTCCGCGACATTCTGAACGGGGAGGACGTCTGCGTCATCATGCCGACCGGAGCGGGAAAGTCGCTCTGCTATCAGCTGCCGCTTCTGCTGCGGAACGGTTACAGCATCATTGTTTCCCCGCTGATCTCATTGATGAAGGATCAGGTGGACTCCCTGCGCGAGCGCGGCATTCCGGCCGCCTTCATCAATACGAGCCTTGCATTTCCGGAACAGAATATGATACTGAATGATATCATAAACTGTCGTATAAAGCTGTTATATGTCGCTCCGGAACGTTTTCAGTCGAACTCCTTCCGCGCATTTCTCGAGTCGAATCCTCCCGAGGCGCTTGTTGTTGACGAGGCGCACTGCATCAGTCAGTGGGGGCATGATTTCCGTCCTTCCTATCTGCGGCTCGGGGAAATGATCGAGGCATACCGGATTCCGCAGGTTTGCGCGTTTACCGCCACTGCGACTCCGCAGGTGCGGGAGGACATTCTCCGCCAGCTCCGGCGTCCGGATATGATTCTCCACGCGGCGGGATTCCGGCGTCCGAATCTGGCGTTTTCCGTTGTGCATGCCGGCGGCGCGGAACAGAAAAACGCGCATCTTCGCAGAATCCTTTCCGGAAGGAAGCTTCCTTCCATCATCTACACGTCCACGCGCAAGGCCGTAGAGCAGCTGCGCGAGGAGTTCGCCTGCATCGCCTATCATGCCGGAATGTCCGATGCCGACCGGAGCGCGGCGCAGGAGCGTTTCATGAACGAGAAAACTCCGCTTCTCGTTGCAACCAACGCCTTCGGAATGGGAATCGACCGTCCGGATGTCCGGCGGGTGATCCACTACAACATTCCGGGATCGATTGAGGCTTATTATCAGGAAGCCGGGCGCGCCGGACGCGACGGCGAAGCCGCCGAATGCATCCTTTTCTATTCCGCCGCGGATCGTTTCGTGCAGGAATTCCTGATCGATCTCAGCAATCCGCCGCAGGAGGTGGTGGAAGCCGTCTATGCGGCGCTTCTGGCGGAATCACGCAGATGCTCCTCCGTGACGCTGGAGCTGACCCATGCGCAGCTTCTGGAACGGATTCCGGAAGCCAGAGCCGAGGGACAGATCGGGACATCCCTGAACATTCTGGAGCAGAACGGCTATCTGGAGCGCGCGCTGAATGCGCATGACCGCGTGACGCTGCGCATTACGGGGGATCCCGATGCATTGTTCCGCGAACATGAAGCGCAGAATACCCAGCGTTCGCGCTTCCTTTCCCGTTTTCTTGCCGCAAACGGGAGCCGCGCGCTTCTGGAGAAGGAATACGCCTATGAGGAACTTGCCGCCGTCAGCGGGCTCCGGACCGACCAGGTGAAACGCGTGCTTGCCAGTCTGAACGGTTCCGTTCTGCAGTACACGCTTCCGTTCCGCGGACGGGCCGTGACGCTGCTCCGTCCGGAGGAGGAGAAGGTTGCCGTCGATTTCGGAGAGCTGGATTACAAGCGGAATCTGGAGCTTGAGCGTCTGGAGGACATGATCCGCTATACGCGGCAGGGGACATGCCGTCAGGCGTATCTCATCTCCTATTTCGGCGAGGAGGCCGGTTCCTGGAAATGCGGGAACTGCGACACCTGCACGGAATCCGCCGCCGCACGCGCCCGGACTCTTTCCGGGTCCGAACGAGATGCTGTTCTGACGGTTCTGCGGGCGGTCCGCTCGTTTGAAGGCCGGATCGGAAGCGGACGCCTGAGCCTGATTCTCGCCGGAGCGCGCCGTCCGGAGATCCTCCGGAGCGGATTTGTGCGGAGCCCGTTCTTCGGGATGCTGAAAGAGTGGGGCCAGAGCAGTCTTCTGCTCATTCTCAAATCCCTGGAGGCCGCCGGGTATCTCGAACGTGTCGGAAATCCGGAATATCCCTGTCTCGGACTGAGCCCCGCGGGGCAGGGGGCGCTTCGCGATGGTGTGCTGTCGGAACTGGCCATGCCGGAGATGCGGAGCGCCGGTGTGCCGGAGCGGGTGAGGAAGGTGAAAAGGAGAGTCGCCGCCGTACGGGAAAAACAGGCGGAACGCGTGCTTTTCGGCAGTGACGAGGAGCTTTTCGAACATCTGCGGAAGATCCGTGCCGGTCTTGCGGCGAAAAAAGGCGTTCCCCCTTACTGCATCCTGACGGATGCCGCATTGCGGGAGTTTGCCGCCCGGCGGCCGATTTCGATCCCGGAGGCCGCGGCGTTCCGCGGAGTCGGCGCATCGAAGATCCGCACGATTGTTCCTGTTTTTCTTGCGGCTGTGCAGGAGTGGAGCTCCTGAGACATGACATGGGGGATTGATGCCGCGGAGAAGCTGTCGCTGGAAATGCAAGGCTCCGGACGGAATCGCCGGCGCATCCGGTCTTTGTTTCTGACAGGGAAATTCAGAAGGAGGAACATATGAAGCCGAGCACCTGGACGATTTTTTCGCTGCGGGAAAATCCGCAGGAACTGCAATGCTTTGCCGACGCCTTTTCATCCGTCTGGAAACGGAAGGAGTTTTATGCAGACTGCATGAGAGCCTCCCTGGATTCCGCTTCTCCGCTGCCGCAGTGGTATCTGCTTCGGAATGCGGACGGGGATATTGCCGGGGGAGCGGGGCTGGTCACCAGTGATTTCACTTCGCGCGCCGATCTCCGGCCCTGGCTTTGCGCGCTTTTCGTCAGGGAGGAGTATCGCTCCCGCAGCTGCGGCGCACTTCTGATCGCCCATCTGAAGCGGGAAGCGGCGCGTCTTTCCTATCGTGAGATTTTTCTCTGCACGGATCTCGTCGGATATTATGAAAAATACGGATTTGAATTTGCCGGCATGGCGCGGGATCTCTCCGGCGGGTCGTCGAGGATCTACCGCGCGGAAACACTGCCGGAGTGGGATTTCCTGACGCTTGCAGCAAAACAGAGACAGTTTCCGCGGAAACTCTCTCCATTCGTGGAAGCCGGCGGCGTTTCCGCCGCGTTTCTGACGGACCGCGGAAACATCCACACCGGAGTGTGCATCGATACCGCCTGTTCCCTCGGAATGTGCGCGGAGCGCGCCGCCGCGGCATCCATGATCTCGGCGGGTGAATGCCACGCCGTGAAACTTGTGTGTCTGATGCCCTCCGGCGCGCCCGGACTTCCCTGCGGCGCATGCCGGGAATTCTTCATGCAGCTTGCGCCGGAAAACAGCGGAATGGAAATCCTCGTTTCCGGGTCCGGCGGCCTCCGGACGGTGCGCCTCGGCGATCTTCTGCCCTCCTGGTGGGGGGCGCGATAGGGAAAAACGGAGCGTCCGGCGGGCGGACAACAGGCGCCGGAGCGCGGGTTCTTCAGCTCTGTAGTTTTTGTGTGATGTGCACAAACGGCGCGTGATGGGGATACTGCGTGATGTCCGGTTCCTCAAGAAAATCCGGAGCGTAGTATTCCGCCAGATCCTCTTCCCTGCGCGCCGGACAGCATCCTTCCCGTCCGTTGCAGAAGAGCTTGCGTTTCTTCCCGGAGAGGTCTTCCTGCAGAACGGCGCACTCTTCCAGCATATGGAACTCCAGGCGGAGCGAGTCTCCGTCCCCGTGCACTTCATACAGCCTGTGGGCGTTGCAGCATGGCAGGATCAGCATCGAGTCGATCAGATATGCCGCTGTGAAGCCGGCCGGTTCCAGACGGTATTCCCGCGAGAGTTTTCCGCCGGCCCGGAACCGGAATCCGACGCTGCATTCCGTTTCCGTGTTCAGAAGATAGAAAATCCGGACCGGCACCCCGCTGATTTCCGTATGGTAGATCGCATAGCGGATCTGCTCCGGACAGACGGCGTCGGGATCGGACATTTCGCCGGTGTTGAGGATCCGCAGGAGCGCTTCGGCAAAAGGAAAGGCGCCGCCGTCGCCGGGATACTCCCTGACGGCCACGGTCCAGACCATTCCCTTTTCGACGCGGTGCTCGATCAGGGCCGGTTCCGCCAGCAGATCCGAATCGTACTCCCGGATATGGTAGGAGAATCCCGCCAGAATCCGGGCGTTTTTTTCTGTGATTTCGATTTCCGCCGGCGTGATTTTGCCCATCCACCACGGATCGTGGCGGCTGCCCCAGTAGGGGATGGCGTCGCCGAGCAGAGAATCCGCCGACACGAATTTGAACCCGCGGACGTCCGTCGTTTTCCAGCCTTTGATGCGGAGTCCGCACAGCTCCGAAAGATCGCCGTCCCTGTACAGGCGCAGTTCCGTCCGCTTTCCCGAAACATTGCAGTGGGCCGGCCAGATCAGCAGATGTCCGCCGTTCCGGACGTATTCGAGCAGTTTTGCGTATTGCATGTCGTTCATGTCGTTCCAGCCGACGAATGCGAGCGCCTTGTAGCGGGAAAGATCCTCCGCCGTTTCCAGCGGGACCACGTCATACTGCCCTCCCGCCGGATTGCCGGAACGGTTGCAGTCCCCCATGACGGTTTCATGGAACACGTTCTCCTTGCGGAGCAGAGCCTGCGGAAGCTTCCATCCCTGTTCGGGCGGACCGGCCTCCCATTCCGTCCCGTTCTCATACTGCCCCCAGGCATACGGATTCCAGAGATTCGGAAAACCTTCGTTCCTCCCGAAAAGAATTCCGATGCGGGTTTCCGGGTCGGATGTCGGACGCTGGTGAATCATGCAGAAGCGGTAGAACTCCCGCAGAATCCGCCGGGAACGCAGCAGGTTCGGATGATCGCGGTCGAACATGTTCCAGCGCGTTTCCCCCCACTTGTCCACCTGGTAGGTGTAGTGTCCGCTCTCCGGATAAATGATGTCGGCGCCCTGCAGAAAGGCAAGATACAGGCACAGTTTCCAGCGTTTCATCCAGAGCTCGTCCATGCGGATTCCGCCGTACCAGCCGATGGCGATGTGGGTCCCCCATATGGTATGGCAGGCGCGCGCCATTCCCCGGTAGGCGGGAAGCAGCTCGAGGGGATTGCCGGGACACATCTCATGAAGAAAGAAATCGGCTCCCGCCTCCTTCTGATACTGCAGAATCTGGGAGGATTCCACAATGCACAGGGGTGTTTCGGAGCCCATGATGGAACGCTGCAGCTCCACGAACTTCCGGAAATACTCTACCAGTTTCTTTCGCGCGTCTGCCGGAGAATCCGCTTTTTCCAGACTTTTCCAGGTTTTCGCCGCGCGGTTCATTGTATAGTATTTGGGCCAGTAGAGAATGCCGCCGCCTTCGCCGAGTCCGTAGACTCCCAGCAGCGCGTCGCCGGCCTCTTTCACGATCTCCTGAAAATCCTCCGGAGAGTAAACCGAGCTTTTCCGGAGTTCGCCGCGCGGAACGATTTCCCCGAGGAGAATCCGGATGCCGTTCTTCCGGCAGAAGCGGACCGCCGCCATCGCCTCCTCCTTGTTCTGCGGAAGCGTGCCGCGGACCAGCAGTCCGCCCTTGAGAGCCAGCATCTCGCGGAGTTTTTCCACTGTGACCGGATAGGAGTACCCGACAATCGGCCTGATGTCCCGTTTGTTCATGTTTTCTCCTCTCCTTCCATGTCACCGTTTTCCGCCGGGAAGAATCAGAATCACGGCGACCTCATTCCAGTCTTTGAGCTTCAGATCCACCACCCAGACGTTACCCTCACGCGTGACGGGCGCATGGAATGCCTGTTTCCTGCGTCCGTTTTCATCCCCGCAGAGAACCTGCGGTTTTTCCGCCGAGCGGACCGTGAACTTCCGCGAAACGCAGCTGATGATCCGTTCCTTTCCGATGATGAATCCTTCCCCCAGTTCCAGCGGCGTAATCGGATACATGTGGTCGGTGGCGAACGCTCCGCCGAATTCCGGATCGGGTTCCAGCCCGTAGCGCGCGTAGAGCACGCCGTGGCGGAGCCCGACGATGACCGCCCGGTTGTAATATTTCCCGCTGAGCTCCTTCGGGGTCCGTTCCTGATAGCCAAGCGTGAGCGGGCTGCCGGAGAGCTGGGCCAGCGCATGACAGCGCACGATGGCAGGCTTCGCCGTATGTTTGACCTCCATTGCTGTGCCGGGGCCTCCGCTTTCGCAGAAGCTGTAGGAGGGCAGCCCGTTGGTTTCCATGGTGACGGGATGATTGTTGTTGTACATGAGTTTCCCCTTGGCGGCGACATGTTTCACGATCTTCGCCCGCGCGGAGCTTCCGGCGTTGATGTAGTCGTAGATTTTCCGCCAGATCGTGCCGTCCGGATTCAGGTCGACGGTGAGTTGATCCCATTTGTCGTAGCTGCAGCGTTTGTTGTTGTCGAGCTCCTGATCGCATCCCGGGACGAACTGATCCAGATAGACGCCGTCCAGCCCGACCACGTCGAGAACATAGTCGATCTGTTCCAGAACATGCTTGAGACGGTAATTGCCTTCCGCGAAATGCACGAGGAGATTCAGATCCCCCGGATGGGCGTAGCTGGTGTCCACCACGGCATGGCCTTCTGCATTGCGCATGAGGGAATCGGAAAAGGGGGAGTTCCGGAGAATGGCGTTCTGTTCATCGTTGAGCTCCAGTCCATAGACGCCGCCGCCTTTTCCGCGCCGCCCGTCAGGCAGCTTCTCCCCGCCTGGAACGGAACTGCGCTTGATGTTGAGAATGTTCGATTCCAGGCGCGCGAGACATTTCGCCCATGGAATCGCTTTTTTGATCCGCGCCATTTCGGCCTGCTTTTTGATCCGGTAGTCCTCCCGGTTTGTCCAGCGGGAATTGGCGTCCCATTCAAACCACTGGGAAAGCGCGTAGTGATCCACCGCGGGCATTTTGGAGGGGCGGGAGCCGAAGCCGAAATATCCGGTCATTGTCCGGTTCAGATTCAGGTCGCGCCGGACCTGATTGACGAAATCGAAATAGGTCGCGCCGGCTTTGGGATAGAAGCGGCGGACGAGAGTTTTCTTCGCGAGCGGGCCGGAGGCGGGAAATCCCAGATGCGGATTGTCCAGAATCAGATCCCGTCTTGTGCGGTGGAACCCGGACTGATTCCGCAGCAGGTCGTCGGCGACGTAAATGCCAAGGGATCCGCCCTTGAGAGGCTGGGTGAAGAAGCTCGGATTCTGACCGCTCATCCCGTCCTTGATGCTCTTTTCCAGGAGTCCTCCCAGAAAAGTCTGCGGAGCGTTCAGCGGATCTCTCGCAGTGGTGATGAAACGGGTGCGCATGCCCTGATCCGTCCCGGAAAGATTCGTGATTTCATCGGTCACATGGAACTGTTCCCCCAGAACTTCGACGGTGCGTTCCATGCGGAAGAAGGGATTGCTCTGACGAATGGTGACGCGTCCCCCGTTCCGCCTGATTTCCGGAGGCGTCTTTCCGTCCGCAAGATTCCACTCCGTGAAGTTCATTTTCCCCTTTCCGGGGAAGGAGAAGGCGTCCTGCACGTAATATTCCATGCCGTCGCAGCGGATGACGAAGCCGCCGTTCCGGTGGAAGTCCAGGAGATAGCCTCTGCCTTCGAGTGTGAAAAGACGGGTTCCGAAACTGCGGTTCGCCACGGAATCCGTTTCCGCGGGGCGCATTTTCTCAAGCTCCGCATCCGGAACGTATCCGATGAAGATATCCTGAAACACGGAGGAAGCTGTCGCAAGCGCGCCTTTTTTCCGTTCCGTGCTGTAGGAGGAGAGCAGAGTCAGGCGGTTTGTTTCCGCTTTTTCAATCCGGTTGTCGGCGCCGATTTCCACATAATGAACCCGGTCGGAAATGTCGAACAGGAAGTTGTATCCCTCTTCCGGGCCGTTTTTCAGACGCTTGTCCACATCGCGCCCGTTGCCGAAAAAGGTGACGAACTGTCCTTCGCGCCACCAGTCGCGTTTCGGATCTTTCGGGAGCGTGGTGTCCATGAACGCGCCGCGGCGCAGCAGACGGCTTTCCCCCTGCACGGTCATTTTGTCCAGTTTGCTTTCATTGAGCAGCAGCCCTGTGTGGTAGTTCCATCCGCCGGGAGCCGGAGTGGCAAGCCAGAAACGGCAGCCCAGCACGGGAGTGAATTCTTTTTTCCTCGGCATCGCGGGAAATTCGACTGTGAACTGCTTGTCTTTCTCGTCCGGCGCGAATGTTCTGCCGGGATGGGAGTGGAACGGGATGAATGTTCCGCCGGTTTTCCAGCAGGGCGCCGCCGGTTCCTTTCGGGGTTCGGCGCTCCGCATGGCGTTGACCTCGATATCCTGCAGGAAGAGGATTGCAATGTCGGTCACATGCAGGGAGGCATCCCTGTGCGGGTCGTTGTCGCTCCTGAGCCTGAAGCTGTTGATGAATTTAAGCGTGTTTCCGCCCCGCCGGAGCAGATCCGTGATGTCCAGGTGATAGGTGTATCCCTCCTGGCGGGGAGCCAGAATGCGGTGGTCGAGATTTTCCGGATTGCCGTCTCCGAAAAACACCAGAAGTCCGCTTCCGCTCCACCATGCGCGGCGGGGATTTTTCGTCCGGCTTTCCAGATGCATGCCGCGGCGCAGCAGCCGCTGCTCCCCGGTGTTTGTCCTTCCCGTCAGGCGGGTCCCGTTGAGCTCCAGTCTGAGGGTGTTGTTCCAGCCTCCGGAGGGATGCCCGATCCAGGCGTTGAACCGCAGTATGGCCCGTTTGTCCGCCGCGGGAAGCGGCAGGGAAAATTCAATTCCCTTCGCGTTTTCCTCCCCGGTCCGGGGGATTTCGAGGTTTTCCGGATGGCGGAAGACCGTTGTGCCTTCCAATCCGGATGCCGCGAGCATGCTTCCCGTCAGAATCGGAAGCAGAAATGTCTTCAGATGTTTCATTCTTCACCTTTTTCTGAATATGTGAAATTGCGGATTATTTTGTCAGCTGCTGCCGGATGAATTCCAGACGGAGCGATTCGAAATCTCTCATTTTCTCTCCCCATCCGTGTCCGGTGAAGGGGCCGTATAGCAGCCGTTTTTCCTGTCCGGGAATGCTGTTGAAAGCTGCAAGCACCGAACGCGGCGGACAGAGCGTGTCGATCATGCCGACTGCGACAATGACCGGAACGCGGATTTCCCGGCAGAAGAAAGCCGTATCATAATATCCGGACATTTCCGCGGAGTTCCTGACTTTGGAAAGCAGACGGGGCCATCCCGGCTGCGGTCCGCGATGATCGCACAGTGCGGGAATTTCCGCGGCCGCGGCAGTGACTTTCGGATACAGCGCGGCCATCATCAGGGAAAACGCGCCGCCCTGGCTCTGTCCGTCCATGACCAGGTGCCTGCCGTCCCATTCCGGGCGGGCCGTAAGATAATCCAGAATCCGCTGAACCCCCAGAATCGATTTGTAATAGTAATATTTTTCACGGTCCGGCGCTCCCTGGAGAGAGTAGAGCAGGGGGGTGTTCAGAGCTTTGTATGCCTTCTGATCCTGTTTTCCGTCCGCCAGGCCCATGCGGCGATGATGCACATTGATCGTGGCCGTAATGGTGTTCGCCCGGTTGAAGGGACGCCATATGCCGGGGCCCGCCGGCGGAATTTTCACGAGAATCGGATATCTGTCCGGCTTCTCCGGAATGCTGATGTAACTGTAAGTTCTGGTCCCGTCGTAATTTGCGCATGTCGCCTCGTAATGACGGAAGGCGCCTGCCGTTTTCATGAATTTCATCTGGAAGTCCGCTGGAATTTCCCGGTCGAACTTCTCTTTTGCCGTTTTCCAGAATGTCAGGAAGCCGGCCTCCGGTTCCGCTCCCGGGCGGATTTTTTCCACATCGAATCCCGCCGCGGCAACCAGAGGCGGGAATGCGGGCTTTCCGTTTTTCTTCAGCAGGATCCGGCAGCGGAGAAAACCCGGTTCCTGAAGCGTGCCGGAGACGGAGACTTCCCGGTGTTCCGCAGGATTGCAGTCTTTCTGGAGGAGTTTCCTGTTCCTGTCGTCCAGCAGGGTGATCCGGAATGTCTTTTCCGCATCCGGAATTTCCGGCATCCGGATGCGGAATTCCGCCGTTTCACCGCAGCGGTAGAGGGGCGGCATTCCCGCGTTTCCGTTGAATGAGATTTTCGGAAGGTTTCCGTCTCCGGACGCAAGAGCCGCCGGCACAAGCGCCGCCGCAGACAGAAGAATCTTTTTCAATACGTTGCTGTTCATGCGGAAATATCTCCTTTTCATTCGCATTCCATGGGATGTCTGGTTCGTCCGCCGGTCCACTGCATGTATTTGGGCTTGGTGTTTCCGGTGGGAGCGGTTTTCAGTGTCAGGTAGGGATTGGCCCGGCTGGAAACCGCGGTCCCGCTGACGGAGGAATCCCCTTTGAGAATATTGACCACGCCGTTGTGGCGGTAGGCGTCCGCCTGTCCGTTCCCTATATCGGTTGAAGTCGTTTCGCGCACCGCCTCGCATCCCCGGTTCTCGATCGCGTCCTTGCAGTCCATGACAATATAGACAATGGAGGGTTTGCGGAGTTCTTTCAAACGCGCGGGTCGGAAGGTGGAACTCAGGCTGACATCCGTCTGAAAAAGCTGATTGCGCCCGATTCCGCGTCCGTTGTATCCGTATCCGGTATAGGGTGTCGGCAGTTTCCGGCGATAGGTCGTGTTCTCCTCCACCTGAAGCTTGTCCGGCTCAATCAGCGCGTTGTCCTGGAAAATTCCGGCGGAGGCATATTTCAGCAGACAGAGACCTTTGTTCCACGAGCCACCTTCAATATATGCCTCCTGTTCTTCCCTGCTGCTCCAGCAGGGGTAAAAATCCCTGTAATCGTCGATATAGAAGGCGAAGGCGCTTCCCATCTGCTTGAGATTGCCGACGCATTGAATGGCCTGCGCCTTTCCCTTCGCCTGCTGGAGAGCCGGCAGAAGCATGGATGCGAGAATGGCGATGATCGCAATCACGATTAAAAGCTCGATCAATGTAAATGACGATTTTCCGGATTTCATTCCCTCCCGCTCCTTTTTTGTTATATTATATTTTATTGTTCCAGTCTGCAATCCCGTTTTCCTCTGCCGCGTGTTTCAGGCCGGTCACGGGACGGACCGACTGCCGGAAGACGCATTCCGCCGGCACGACACTGACCTCATGCCTGTGATAGTCCGGAGAAGACAGAATCCGGAATGCCTCGCGGACGATTGCTTCGCAGTCATGCCGGACGGAGGTCAGTCCGCATTCCCGCGCCTCCGGAATGTCGTCGAATCCGGCCATGCAGAAGAGGTCAAGGAGATTGACACCGCAGTCGCCGGCGAGTTCCATCAGCTTCAGGGCGACCAGATCGAAGCTGAAACAGACCGCGGTATATCCGCCGGCCTTCAGCGCTTTGAGCAGTTCGATGCGGTTCGGAAAGTCAATGGTGTAGAGACGGTCTTTCCGTTCCGGAACCATCCCGTGGCGGATTTGCCATCGGGAAAAGGCCTTTTCCAGCTCGAATCGGTTGGCGAAAAAGGCTTCCTGCACCAGAGCGACATGTCTGTGGCCCAGTTCGTAAAGATGCTCGAGAAGAGTTTCCAGCGCCCTGCCTTCGTCGCTTCTGACGCATGGAAAGCATCCGCCGCCCTCCTGCCACCAGTCATTGAGGATCACGGTCCGCATGGCGCTTTTTTTCAATTGAGCGTATACCTGCGATTCGAGTCTTGCCGGGCCGGGGAAACGCAGCATGGCGTCGCATCCGGCCGCCGCCGCCTTCCGGATGAAGGAAACCTCGTCTTCCGCCGGGGAACCGAACAGGAGGGGAATGTTCCTTGCCGCCGAGGCGTCCGCGATTGTTTCGTAAAAGCGGGCGAAAACGGGATTGCTGTTCAGACGGAACGGAACTGCCAGCTTGCGGATCTCGCGGCATTTCTCCTGTTTCCGGACAAACACGCCGACACCGTTCCGTCTCAGAAGAAAACCTTTCCGCTCCAGTTCCGCCAGGGCCTTCTGAACCGTGACATAAGAGAGGTGGTATTCTTCCGCCAGTTTCTGAATGGATGGCAGTCTGCCTTCCGGCGGGATTTCTCCGGAACGTATCCAGTTCAGAATGTCCTGTTTCAGCGATTTTGATTTTTCTTTGCCGATAGTCATTGTTCTTTAACTATATATATGCTATATACTCTAATTGCTCTTCCTGCAATTAATTATAAGCGGAACTCCCGATTTGTCAAGATGCGGGGAGGGATATTTTTGTTTTTTTTTTACGAGGCGGGAGAGGGAAAGAATCTTTTATTTTATATAGCTATATTAAAGCTATATATTATTTACAGAAAAAGGTCTCATCGCGAAAATCGTGTGAAAGCACTTCGGACGCCTTGAATTTCTGAATTTCATGTTTATAATTACCGGAGCGCGGGAGAATCCGGCAACGTTTTCTCTTCTAATAGTTTTCCGCCCCGGCGGAGAAGATGCGCCGTTCATGAAACATCCACAACAATACTGATGCAAGGAGCAGGGAAATGAGTGGAAAGATCAGAATCGGCATCATCGGCTGCGGAACCATCGGTTCCGTTCATGCCGATGCGTATGCCAAAGTCAAAAACGCGGAACTTGTCGCATTGTGCGATATTCTGCCGGACCGCCTGAAGGAAAAGGCGGAACGTCACAAGGTTGCCCTCACTTATACGGATTACAGGGAACTGCTTGCCAATCCGGACATCGACGCGGTCAGCGTCTGCGTTCCCAACGACATGCATGCCCCGATCGCCATCGACGCGTTCAAGGCCGGCAAGCATGTCATGCTTGAAAAGCCCATGACGCTCAACGCCGGGCTCGGCAGGGAGATCCTCAAGGCGCGCGACGCTTCCGGAAAGCAGCTGCAGATGGGCATGGTCTGGCGTCAGACGCCGCAGGCGGAAGTGGTCCGCGACGCCATTGCCAACGGACGCCTTGGCGAGGTTTATCAGATCCGCGTGAAGCTGATCCGCCGCCGCGGCATTCCCGGACTCGGCGGATGGTTCACCACGAAAGCCCGCTCCGGCGGAGGCGGCCTGATTGATATCGCAGTTCATTTCCTGGATCTGGTCATGTGGATCACCGGTTACTGGAATCCGACCCGGGTCAGCGCCAGAACGTATGCGAAATTCGGCAGTCCCATGAAGGACTACCATTACGTCAGCATGTGGGCGGGACCCCCGAATTATGAGGGAACGTTCGACGTGGACGATTACGCCGCCGGTTTTGTCCGCTTCGGCGAAAAGGCGACTCTCTCCTTTGAAGTTGCCTGGGCCTGCAACGCCGAGGATGAAAGTTACGTGGAGCTCCTGGGCGACAAGGGCGGCGTCCGCGTCGGGGAAAGCAGGACCGTGCTGCATACCGAAGTGGACAACATGATCGCGGACATTGATCTCAAGTTCCAGAATGACCGCGACCGTTTTGCCGCGGAAATGGAAAAGTTTGTCGATGCCGTTCAGGGCAGGGGCGAAGTCGCCGCCACCGGAGAGGAAGCTCTGGTCACCATGTCTCTGCTGGACGCCATCTACAAGTCCAGCGAGATGAATTGCGAGGTCGAAGTCTGAGATTCCGTTTCCAGTTCGGAAACTGTTTTACAGGAGTCGCCGGCAGGGTTGCCATGCCGGCGGTTCTTTTTTTTACAGGAAAGGCGTCTCCCCCGGCTTGACAAATCCGGCCGCGCATTTATATTTGCCTTCAGGTGGCTTTGCGGAGAGAGTGTAAGCGGAAAGAGATTTCTGGGGTATGTACGGCTTTTCACTCATTGTTCGCTTTTCCGGCGCGAAAAAACGCACCGCACTCCGTCCTGCCCGTCTTTCCTGTCGTTCCGGATTCCTTTTGTCTGCCAAGATCAACCGGAGGTGTTTCACCATGCGTGCCGTCTCTCTTTTTTTCGGACTTCTGCTGCTTGCAAACCTGGAGGGAGCTTCCCCATACGAGGGCGGGCCGCGCCCGGATCCCGCCGGAAAGATCAATGTCATTCTCCGCGAGGGATGGAAAAAGGCGGAGCTCGCGCCGCCGGAAACCGCCTCGGACGCGGTGTTCCTGCGCCGCGTCTACCTGACCGTCGCCGGACGGATTCCCGGCATCGCCGAAGCGCGGCGTTTTCTCCGCGACAAGGCAAAAGACAAACGGGAAAGGCTGATCGACGCCCTGATTGATTCGGACGGCTACGGCGATCTTCTCGCCATGCGTTTTGCCGACATGCTCCGGATCAAATCCGAATTCCCGATCAATCTCTGGCCGAACGGCGTGCAGGCGTGGCACCGGCAGATCCGCGCCGAACTGCTTGCGGACCGTTCCTACCGCGACATGGCACGCGACATGCTGACCGCCTCGGGAAGCAATTTCCGCGTTCCGCATGCGAATTTCTTCCGCGCCTCCGCCGATCGTTCTCCGCTTGGACTGGGCAAGGCGGTTGCGCTGACTTTTCTCTGCATCCGCCTTGAAAATCTTCCTGAAGACGATCAGAAGGCCTTTGCGGAATTCTTCTCGCGCATCCGCTATAAAAGCACCTATGAATGGAAGGAGGAGATCGTCTATACCGACTATCATCCGGCGCGCGTCAAAGCCCGCGCACTCGACGGCGAAACGTTCACGATCGACGCGCCTGATACAGATCCGCGGCGGGTGTTCGCCGACTGGCTTCTGCGGGAGGACAATCCCTATTTTGCGCGCGCGGCGGTCAACCGCGTCTGGCACTGGATTTTCGGGCGCGGCATCATGCCGGACACCGACAACCTCGCATTGCTTCCCACGTTCTGGGACCGCGTCCGGAACGTCTTCGGGGGAAGAGAGGAGAGCAACCCGCCCTTCAATCCGGAGCTTCTCGCTTATCTGGAGAATGAGTTCCGCTCCTCCAATTACAGCATCAAGCATCTCTACCGCACAATCCTCAACTCCGAAGCCTTTCAGGCGAGTGCGATGAACTCCGACCCGAAGGCCGCGGCGCATTTCGCCTCGTATCCGGTCCGCCGCCTGGACTCCGAAATCCTGATCGACGCGCTGGCCGATGCAAGCGGCGGCTATGACCGCTACATGAGCGTGATTCCCGAGCCGTTCACGTTTCTTCCGCCCGCGACGCGCGCCGTCACGATCGCCGACGGCAGCATCTCTTCCGGCGTGCTGGACAGTTTCGGCCGTCCGCCGCGGGATTCCGGCCGTTACAGCGAGCGCAACGCGCTCAGCACGGAGTCCCAGCGTCTCTATCTTCTGAATTCCGGGATGCTCTACCGCCGTCTTTCGAGCCTTCCCGGGAAACTCTTCCGGCGGAAACGGATCAATGACCGCGAACGCCTGAACCTCCTTTATCTGCGGATGCTCTCGCGCTATCCGACGAAGGAGGAGTTTCAGATTTTCGACCGTTACCGTAAATCATTCGCTCCCCGGCAGCGCTACCGCGTCTGGTCCGATGTCGCCTGGGTGCTGGCGAATTCCAAGGAATTTCTTTATTATCACTGAGAGGAGCGCATATGGACAGACGGGATTTTCTCAAAACAATGGCGCTGCTCGCCGCCTGCGGGGCGGCGGACAGACTTGCGGGAAACGCCTTCTGCGCGTCTCCCGTGCCGGGGGTGCGGAAATGTTCTCCGGGCGTGCGCTCCGTCATCGAACTCTGGATCTGGGGCGGGCCTTCCCATCTTGAGACGTTTGACCCGAAGCCGAATGCGGGGCATGCCTACAACGGCGGATTCGGGGACATCCCGACGAACGTTCCCGGCATCCGGATCAGCGAATTTCTGCCGAAGCTCGCGCAGCAGATGGACAAATTCTCGATCATCCGCAGCATGGGCCACGGCACCAACGCCCACGAAACCGCCACCTATCTGATGCAGACCGGAAGGATGCCCGGCGACGGCATCACCTATCCGGCGATCGGCGCAGTGATCGCCATGCTCAAAAGCAGGGATTACAAGGGAAAGCTCCCTCCCTATATCGCGCTGACCACGAACAAGGGCCGCTTCTCCGAAAACGGATTTCTCAGCGACAAATACAAACCCCTTGCGACAGGATCGAATCCGAATGCCGCGAAATTTCAGGTGGACGGCTTCGTCCCCCCCGGCAATGTGACTTCCGAGCAGATTCGGCGCCGTCTCCGCTTCGCCTCGGAGCTCGACACTTTCGGGCACGCGCTGAGCGGATGCCCCGAACTGCTCGCGTTTGAAAAATCAGGCGATCAGGCCCAGGCCGTCATCAACGGCGACGACGCGAAGGCGTTCGATCTGAATCTTGAATCGAAGGAGATGCGCGACCGTTACGGACGCAACACCTTCGGGCAGTGCTGTCTTGCCGCGCGCCGTCTCGTCGAGGCGGGCGTGCCTTACATCACCATCAACGCGCAGGGCTGGGACACTCACAAAAAACATTTCGAGGCGATGAAACGGCTCGGTCCTGAAATGGATCAGGGCTTTTCCGCGCTGCTGTCCGATCTGAGCGAACGGAAGCTTCTCGATTCCACGCTGATCTGGTGCACCGGAGAATTCGGGCGCACGCCGCGCGTGGATTACGGGGAACCATGGAACGGAGGGCGCAATCATTTCTGCCACTGCTTCAGCACAGTCGTCGCGGGCGGCGGATTTGCCGGCGGCCGGGTTCTGGGTGCGTCCGATGAACGAGGGGAACGCCCCGTGGAGCGCCCGGTAAGCCCGGTCGATCTCCTCTGGAGCATCTACGAGCTCGCCGGAATCGATCCTGCCGGGAAACTGCCCAATCCGCGCGGACTGGATCTGACCATTCTTCCGCCCGACGGGGGAAAAAGCAGAATCAAAGAGCTTTACAAAAATCCGGAGGGGAAGGCATGAAGACGCTTCTGACTGTTCTGATCTGCGCCGCGGCCCTCGGCGCGTCCGCAATTCATATCGGCTATCTGATGCCTTCCGGCGGGCAGCGCGGACGGACCGTCGAACTGATTGTCGGCGGCCAGCAGTTCTGGGGCCTTTCCGGCGCGCTCGTTTCCGGCGGCGGCGTGACCGTCGAGTCCGTCGAATCCGTGCGGGGGTTTCCCTATCCGCCCTGGAAACAGCGCCGGTATCTCAAGAAATGGCTGGACGGCATCGAGAAGGGATGCAACGAAAAACCGCCGCTGCCGGACGATACGGAAGGGTGGGTCACGCACTACTACTGGGAGCGTCTGGATGATCTGACAGAACTGGAGCGCGAGCTCACGCTCCGCTTTCTTTATGTGCCGCGCAATCCCCTGCAGATGAGCCCCGCGATTGCGAGCTCCGCGATTGTCCGGCTCCGGATCGCGCCGGACGCGAAACCGGGGGAACGCGAGTTCCGGCTCATCGGGAACGGCAGGATCAGCAATCCGCTGCGCTTTTTTGTGGACACGCTGCCGGAATTCCGGGAACCGTTCTTTCCGCTTCCTCCGAAAAAAGCGGAACCGGGCGTCTTTTCCGTGCCGGGCGTTTTGAACGGACAGATCATGCCGGGCGAAACGGATTCTTATAAATTTTCCGCAAAGAAGGGCGAAACGATCACCTTCACGATGATTGCGCGCTATCTGATGCCCTTTATCGGAGACGGGGTTCCCGGACATTTCCAGGCCGTGCTCGAGGCCGTCGATGCGAAAGGAAAAACGATCGCTTTCGCCGATGACCGCTATTTTGATCCCGATCCCGTCCTCTGCTTCCGGGCTCCCGCCGACGGGGAATACAAGCTTCTTGTCCGCGACGCCCTTTACCGGGGACGTGAGGATTTTGTCTACCGCATCCGCGCCGTCCGGGGCGGGCCGGGGCTTTACGTGACGGAGCCGCCTCCCGTTTTTCCGGGCGTGAAAACAGTGCGGAGCGACATCCTGAAGAAAGATGCTCCTGTTGTCCGGCCTGTCATGATCCGGGGCGTCCTTGCTCCGGGGGCGAAGGATGATTTCCGTTTCGACGCGAAGAAGGGCGAGCGGATCATTCTGGAGATCTTCGCGCGCCGTCTGAAATCGCCGCTTGATTCGCTGCTTCAGGTGCTGGACGGCAGGGGAAACATCGTGGCCGTCAACGATGACTGCGAACGTCTGAAGGCGGGACTCATCCTGCACGGGGCCGCGGATTCTTATCTGGATTTTACCGTTCCCGCGGACGGTTCTTATACTGTGCGTGTCTCGGATACCACCGGACTCGGCGGTCCGGATTACGTCTATTATCTCCGGATCGACCGTGCGCGTCCGCGTTTCACGGTCTATTCGGTCCCGTCCGCGCTGGAGGTTCCGATGATCGGCGCCGAGCCCCTGACGCTGGTGGTTGAACGGCAGGACGGCTTCACGGGAGAGATTGCGCTGGAGCTGAAGGACGCCGGCGACTACGAACTGACCGGAATCCGGAGCATTCCCGCGAACTGCGACCGCGCATTTGTCACCATGAAGACGAAGCCGAACCGGAAAAACGAACCGCGTCCTCTGAAAATGGAGGCGTCCGGCGGCGGTTTCCGGACGGATGTGATTCCCGGCGACGAGGCGATGCAGGCATTCGCCTACACGCATATCGTTCCAGCGGAGCGGATGCTTGCAACCAAACGCTGGAAATACGGAGGCGCGGAAAAATTCACCTGGGCCTCGAAGAATCCCGTTGCGAAGTTTGCGCTCCCGAAAGGGAAGGCGGCTTCCGGCGATGCGCGCGCGCTTCTGAAACTGACGCTCAACGTGAATCCATGGCGATTCCCGGCGGATGCAGAGGCAAGTCTGGAGATCGTCGATCCTCCGGAGTGGATCAAAGTCATGCAGGACAACGCTTCATCCGCGAAGCCGGGACAGATCGTGTCGCCGAAGAATCGCCGGAAAATGAAGCCTTATCCGCTTACGCTTACGCTCGCGCGCGAAAAGAACGGCAGAGGAAAAGTCGTCAATCAGCTTTTCAAAGTGGTTTACAAATACAACAGCAGACCCGACAGAGAGGGCAAAATCAAACGCATTACTTCGGAGATCATTCTTCCCGCGGTAAGGCTGGAAGGAGGTTCGTTCTAATGTTCAGACACTCGGAATTTCATGCGGAAAAGGGCGGCATTGCGGAACACTTCTTCGCGGGAGTCCCCGCGCCGGGGGACGATTTTACAGGAGAGGCCCGGGCGCTTCTCGCGGAATACCGTTCCGTCGCGGAGCGTCATGCGTGCTCGCAGGAAAGCGAGATCCTTCTGCGTTTTCATCTGAGCGATGTGACAAATCAGGCGCCGTTTCTGCGCGAACTCATCAAAGATCGCTCCTCCTTTGTTTCCATTGCGGGACAGCCGCCCGCATGCGGATCCCGGATTGCCCTGGAAGCGTGGCACTGGTGCGGCGGCAAATGCAAGCAGTTGAAGGAGGGATCGCTGGATTGCGTAACCCGGAATTACCGTGTTCTCTGGTTCCGGATGCAGGATTCCGCCGTTGCGGGAAGCGCGAAGCAGACAGCCGCGGAATTTGAGGCCCTCAAGCGCAGCCTGGCTTCCTGCCAGGCAACCGTCGAAGCCAATACCGTCCGCACATGGCTCTACTGCCGCGACGTGGACAACAATTACGGCGGACTGGTCGCCGCGCGCAACGAGTTCTTTGCCGCAAACGGCCTTTCCACCTCCACGCATTTCATTGCGAGCACGGGAATCGAGGGACAGATGGAAACCCCCTCCCGTCTGGTTCAGATGGACTCGGTCAACTGGATGAATCTCAGACAGGGACAGCAGATTTATCTCTCCGCGCCTGAGATGCTTTCCCCGACCGCGCTGTACGGCGTGAGTTTCGAGCGCGGGACGCGTCTGGTGCTCGGCGACCGCTCGCACTACTTCATTTCCGGCACGGCAAGCATCGATTCAAAAGGGCAGGTCGTGCATCCGTTCCATGTGGAAAAACAGGCGGAACGGCTCGTCGACAACGTTTCCGCACTGCTGGAAAGTTCCGGCGGAACTCTTGGCGATTTGAAATGGGCGACCGTCTACCTGCGCGATCCGGCGGATGCTTCCTGCGTTCTTCGCGTTCTGGAAAAACGTCTGGATCCGGATCTGCCGCTTGTTGTCGTGCGCGCTCCGGTCTGCCGTCCGGCCTGGCTCGTGGAGATGGAGTGTGTCGCCGTGAATGCGAAGGGGGATTCCGCCTTCGCGCCTTTCTCCTGAACGACTCCGGGGCCGGAATGGAAAAAGAAACGCCCAGCGCGGATCTGATCCGCACCGGGCTGTTTTTCGCATCGGATCCGCTTGTCTTTATTTCGCGGCGAGCACGCTCAGGACATGCCGCGCGATCATGAGCTCCTCATTGGTCGGCATGACGATCAGTTTCCATGCGCTGTCATCCGTTGAAATAATGCCTTTCTTTCCGAAGCACGCCTTGTTCTTTTCCGGATCGAGACGGACATTGAGAGCGGCGAGTCCGGCGACGATCTTCTCGCGGATCGGCAGGGAATATTCTCCGATTCCGCCGGTGAAGACAAGGGCGTCGACTCCACCGAGAAGCACGAAGTAAGCGCCGACATATTTTACGACGCGGCGCACAAACATTTTGATTGCGAGCTCCGCCTGCTGATTGCCTTCCGAGGCGGCGTTCAGCATGTCGCGCATGTCGCCGCTTCCGATTCCGCCGATGCCGAGCAGACCGGATTTCTTGTTGAGGATCGTGTCAACCTCGTCCGGCGTGTTGCCGATCTGGACCAGGCGTATGACTGCGGCGGGATCCATGTCCCCGCTTCGGGTTCCCATCATCAGTCCTTCCAGCGGAGTGAGTCCCATGGTCGTGTCAATGACCTTGCCGTTCTTGACTGCCGCCATGCTGCATCCGTTTCCAAGATGACAGGTGATGATGGTGGTGTCTTCCATGCTTTTTCCCAGGAATTCCGCCGTCGCCTTGGTGACGAAATGGTGGCTGGTCCCGTGGAAGCCGTATTTGCGGATCCCGTATTTCTTATAGTAATCGTAAGGAATGGCGTAAAGATAGGCTTCCGGCGGCATTGTCTGATGGAACTGCGTGTCGAACACCGCGACATTCGGAACGCCGGGGAAGATTTCCTCACAGGCTTCGATGCCTGTAAGGTTTGCCGGATTGTGAAGCGGTCCAAGCGGGAAGCATTCGAGAATGATGTCCTTGACTTCCTTCGTCACCAGAACCGGCATCGTGACTTTTTCTCCGCCGTGAAGGACGCGATGGCCGATCGCGGAGACTTCAGAAAGACTTTTCAGCACGCCGTGCTCGGGATTGACCAGTTCTTCGCAGACCGCTTTCAGAGCGTCGGCGTGATTGGCAACTTTCGGCGAAACTTCCAGCTTGAATCCGTCCGGGCGCTTGTAGATCAGGTTCGGTTTGTCGCTGCCGACGCGTTCCACCTGGCCCGATGCAATCATTTTCTCCTCTCCCGCCGCCATGGAGAAAAGCGTGAATTTCAGAGAAGAGCTTCCCGAATTGATTACCAGTACTTTCATTTCTTGTTTCCTTCGGATTGTTCGTTGCATTTATTATCGTTGACATTGATAAAAGAATAAGCAAATATAGCACATTTTCCCGGAAAGGAAAATGTTTCATGCTTCTTTTCCCGAAAAAAAACTCTTTTTCCTGTTCATTTTCCGCGACCTTGTTCCGGATGCCCGGGAAAAGGCGGATGACGCGGAAACGGATTTTGTTCCATAAAAAAGGAATCTTTCCCCGTTTGATGCGTTGACTTTTTCACAGATTCTGCTTATATTGTCCAATTGGCTGTGAATGACTGTGTTTTTTGCAGGCCGTGCATGTCGTAATTATTTTCAAATAAGAGGATTGTGAAAGAAACACGTGGTATGGAAAAGAATAATTTCACATAGGCGGTCCGGACGGTGGACAGGGCAGGGGGGGATTATCGTTTACAGGTCAGATTCGAAATATTGAATAAAAAGGTTGTTTATGTTTTGGCTGGATTGGATTATCGTCTTCATTCCGTTGCTGGTTGTTCTGGTGATCGGATTGAAATCGCAGAAATATGTCAAAAGCGTCGCGGATTTTCTCGCTGCCGGCCGAGTGGCGGGCCGTTATGTGATCTGTGTTGCCAGCGGGGAGGCGGGCATGGGGCTGATCTCGCTCGTCGCCATGTGGGAAATGTATTACTCCTGCGGATTCGCGGTCAGCTTCTGGAGTGCGATTGCCGCGCCGCTCGGACTGATTTTCGGACTGACGGGATTCTGCACCTACCGCTTCCGCGAGACCAAGGCGATGACAATGGGGCAGTTCTTTGAAATGCGTTACAACCGCGCGTTCCGGATTTTCGCCGCGGTTCTGCAATCCATTTCCGGCGTGGTCAACTATGCGATTTTTCCGGCCGTGGGTGCGCGCTGCATGATGTATTTTCTCGATCTTCCCGTTCATTTCTACATCTGCGGATGGAAGTTTTCCACCTTCGGACTTCTGATGCTGCTTTTCCTCGGCATCGCCGTCTGGATCGTGACGATGGGCGGCCAGATCACCATCATGGTGACGGACTGCGTGCAGGGGCTGGTCTCCTATCCGCTGTATGCGATCATTGTCGCCTACATTTTCTACCGCTTTTCCTGGAACGGCGAGATGGTGCCCGCCCTGATGGACCGCGCACCCGGCGAAAGCATGCTCAATCCCTATGACATCAAGAACATGCGAACCTTCAACCTCTTCTATGTGTTTGTCGGCATCTTCAGTTCGGTCTTCAATCGCATGGCGTGGAGCGGAACCCAGGGATACAATGCCGCGGCCGCCAATGCGCATGAACAGAAAATGGGCGGACTTCTGGGAACCTGGCGCGCCGGATTTTCCACGATGATGATCGTTCTTCTGGCTGTTGCCGGATACACCTATATGACACACGTTGACTTCAAGAAAGAGGCGGATTCCGTGCATCGCCAGCTCACCGCCAAGACCATGGCGGAGATGGCTCATGAAAAGCGTTTCGATGTCATCCGCAAAGATGTCGAAACCCTGACGAAAACCGGCGAGGTCACGCCGGCCATGAAGGAAATTCTGGCGAAGGATCCGAAATTCGATCTTTCCAAGCCGCTTGATCCGGGAAAATACAAGGAGGCCGCGCAGGCCGCGGTCGCCACTGTGGACAAGGGAACGGCGCAGACAATCGGAACGATCTATCATCAGATGCTGGTTCCCGTCGCGCTGCGTGAAATGCTGCCCATGGGAATCACGGGTGTCCTCTGCGCGCTTCTGATTTTCCTGATGATCTCCACGGACACGACCTACATGCATTCCTGGGGAAGCATCATTGTGCAGGATATCATTCTGCCCTTCCGCAAGACGCCGTTCACTCCCAGGCAGTAGCTGAATCTTCTGCGCGGCATCATTGCCGGCGTGGCGGTGTTCGCTTTCCTCTTCTCGTTCTTTTTTGCGCAGATGGACTACATTCTGATGTTTTTCGCCATCACCGGCGCCATCTGGCTCGGCGGAGCGGGACCGGTCATCGTCTTCGGGCTCTACTGGAGGCGCGGGACCTCCGCCGGTGCGTTTGCCGCGCTGGGTTCGGGTTCGTTCCTTGCCGTCGCGGGCATCCTCTGCCAGCAGACCTGGGCGAAATATATTTACCCCTTCCTGGACGATATGAACCTGGTCAAGCCGGTTTCCTGGTTTTTCGAGACTGTCTCCGCTCCATTCAATCCCTATATCGTCTGGAAGGTTACGCCGGATCGTTTTCCGGTGAATTCCCAGGAAATTTACTTTATTGCAATGGTGGTGGCAATCCTGCTTTACGTCGGACTGTCCCTTGCAACCTGCCGGAAGCCCTTCAATCTGGAACGCATGCTTCACCGCGGCGACTATGCCGAAGAGGGGAAGGCGCTTGAAAAGATTCCGTGGAACATCCATACCGTCTTTTCCAAGCTGATCGGCATTGACTCGAATTATACGCGCGGGGACAAAATCCTTGCATGGAGCGTATTTCTCTGGTCTTTCGGCTGGGGATTCCTCCTCTGCTTTGTCGGGATTGTGATCTGGAATTCCATCTATCGGTGGCCGAATCACTGGTGGGCGATCAAATTCCATATCACCATGCTCCTGGTGCCGGGCATTGTGGCCGTGGTGTCCACGATCTGGTTCTCGATCGGCGGCACTGTCGATCTCTGCCGTCTTTTCCGGCGTCTCAAGGAGAAGGAAGAGGATTATCTGGATGACGGGCGCGTAGTCATAACGGTTTCCCCAGAGGATCTGCTTCCGAATGTGAAAAATGCGGCGGAATCCGCCGAGCAGAAATAATCAGAATTGTTTTCTTCCCCGGATTGCCGGGGCATGGATACCGGTGCGGAAACGCAGGAAATTGCGTTTCCGCTTTTTTGTTCCCTTGGATAATAAGCCGGTAGCCTGAAAAGAACATCAGATCCAAGCTGGGAGCAATCATCAGACCTGTTTTAGAATTAGATTCATCTGGCGAATTCCACGCACGTCTTCAGCGAACGTGGGCATGCGGCAATTATTGCGGAAGCGGAGTTATATGCTGATTACATGCTCATGCGGATAAGCATTCCAGTGGATTTGAGTGTATCGCAGTTCGTTGTCCATTGGAAGGGGAAGCGTGTCCTGATACTCTTTGATCGTCCGCCGATCTGGAATACAAATATGGGAATCGTCTTTTCTGGTGTCATGCTTATTTCGTTGATACCGCAGGGAGAAATGAAAAAGGAATTGAGGAATACATTGAGCCCCAACTGCTGAAGGTTTTGACCGAAGACAGATTTTCCGGGGCGGAGTTGTCTGATCCTTTCTCGGGGGGAGGAGTATCGTAAACGGAAAGCCGCAAAAGAGTGCTTGAGCAGTTGTCTGCTGCAAGGCATCGCGGTATCAGCCCAATTTTTTTTTTCCATAAAGATCGGGCTGATGACAGTATTCCCCGAACAATCCTGTTGTGGAAAGTTCGCCGCTGTCGATCAGAGCCGCGGCGTTTGCTGTGATCTTTGAATGCGTTTTGCGGTTCGGCGTATTCTGCGACCTGTCAGATTCAGAGGTGGAGACATCTGAAACCACTCGCTTCTTTAAATCTGCTATAAATATATTATACAGTATTATAGTATCTCTCAATAAAAAGGCAATTGAAAACGAGGAGGGGAATTGCAGGAAAAAAGGAGAATAATAATTGAAAAAATCATAAATCTGAAGTATATTCTGACAATAGCAGATATTTCATCCTTGGAGTCGAAGATGCGCAGGCATTCAGAAAAAAGCCCCCTTTACCTGCTGCCGGAAAGGGTGGACCGCAGCAAAGCTCTCCCCGTCTATCAGCAGATTTGCGACCAGCTTCGCAAGGAACTGGTATTGAACGGATACCGGCGCGGAGAACGCTTTTATTCCTATCGCAAACTGGGAGAACTTTACAAGGTGGAACTTCGAACCGTCATGGCAGCGCTGGAACCGCTTCTGAAGGACGGACTTCTGATCAAACGCGCCGCCAGCGGCATTTACGTGGGGGACGCGATTGACAAGGACATTTCGCTGCGGGAGGTCGGGACTGTCTGGTATGCCGTGATCGGAGAGAAGTTTTCCCATCCATTTTATTTTAATGTTTTTGAAGGTGTGGAAGCCGAGGCGGAACGTTTCGGACTGCGGGTCATGGTCGGCTTGAAAAAGGATATCCGCAGCTTTGAACGCTGGTTCCGCCCGCAGCCCGGTGACGGACTGATCATTTCCGGCTGCTGCACGAGGGAATACCTGGATGCCGTCGGAGCCAGATGCAATGATAACATCATCGTCGTCGGCAGTTACGATTTTTCCGGCAATTTCGGCTGTGTCACAAGTAATTATCATCGCGCGGTGCAGAAAGCCCTGGAAATGGCACTTGATGCCGGATGCCGCCGGATCGGAATCATCTCCGATTCAGTGAAACGCCTGATTTCCATGGAACTTTACGCTGCGGCGGATGTCTGCCGCCGTGCTCATGCGGGAGTGGTCGAGGATATCTGTCATGTGACCGATCCCGATGAAAACGGCTATGAGGCGATGAAACGCCTGAGCGATTTCAAGCCGGATTGCGTCCTGCTGACGGAACCGGCATTTATCGGCGCCATGGAATATCTTCAGGCACACGGGCAGCGCTGCCCGGAAGACGTGTTTATCATCCGCTACGGGAAGGAAGTCAATGACGAACGTTATCTGAATCTCGCCGCAGTGAATGTCGAGAGCGACAGTGAAATTCTCGGACGCAATGCATTGCGGATGCTGATCGCCAACAGCAAAGACACCTTGCGCTTTGAAATGACGCTTTCCGTTCCATCCCGGAACAAATAATCCTCCGCTTGTCCGGCGACGATGCATTCCTCTCCGGATCTTCTGATTTTCGCCTCCGGAAGTCCGCTGATTGTATGGCTCTTCCGGGAAAGATTTTTTTCTTTCCTTTCTTGACAAAAAAAGAAAATGTATTATAATATGTGTTATATAAATATACATCAGTTTATTGTAAAATGAAAAATGCAGCTCTCTGATGAGGACAATGCGGATCAAAGTAATCTTAATGGATGTCGACGGAACCATGACGAATCTCGGCGGGAAAAACCGGCTCATGGATCAAAGCCCTTTGGAACATCTTGTGCAATTTGTAATCATACGGCATGGCGTCTCTGCGGAGGAGGCGATGCGGAAAATCCTCGATTGCGGCAATCCGGATCTCATCTGTCTGTCTGAACTGCTCCCGAAACTCGACATCGATGAGGAGACCTATTTCCAGGCACTGAAAAAAGATTTGGCAGAACACATTTCCATTCCGGACGACACCCTTGCCTTTCTCCGTGCGATGAAAGAAAAGGGTATTCCCGTCTGCGCGGCAACGACGAATTCGCGTTTCATGGTGCTTGCGAAACTGGCTGTCCGCGGAATTGCCGACCGGAACGGATGTGAATATTTAAGCGGCTTTCATTCCGGGAATGAATTTCAGGATCCGCGCGGGAAGTTTTCCGGGAATTACTTCCCGAACATCCTGAAGTATCACGGATATCCTCCCGACAGGACCATCATGATCGGTGATGAACCGGAGTACGACTTGTATCCCGCCCTGAAAGCCGGAATCCGGCATGCCGCGATCCTCCGCCGGGATCAGAAGGAAAGTCTGCTTCTGCATGACGGCGGAATGTTTGTGAATTCCCTGGAAGTTCTTGCGGACGGAATGGAAAAAGCGGATTAAGAAACATAGAACAAAAGGAGGCTGAGATGTGGATTCGGATAAAAAGCAGAAAGGATGGAATGGGATCTTTTACATTGATCGAGCTTCTCATCGTGATTGCGGTCATTGCAATTCTGGCCGGTCTGCTCCTTCCGGCATTGAGCAAGGCGAAAGACGCGGCTTTGAGAACATCCTGTGTGAGCAATATGCGGCAGTTGAATTTCGTCATAGAAAACTATACGATGGATTTTCATGACTATTATTTCCCGCAGCGGGATGATGTGATGATTGGAAATTCAGATGCGGGAACAGGGAAAGTCTGGTATGAAAAGAACGGACCTGCATATCAATATATTAATACGCCGAAGCTTGTTGTCTGCAAAGCCTTCAGGCCGGGCGACACAACCGTGGGAAATACCAGCAAGTACGGACATTATGCCGTAAACAGGGACTGTTTCATGGGATATGGATTCAACTGGACGCAATATCCGGGCGGCTTGAAAAAAACGCAGGTGAAAAACCCTTCCTGGAAACTCCTGATCGCCGAACATAAATATGCCCCGGACGGATTCAAGTATGATCAGCTGAGACTGGATCCTGGAGCCACGAGTTTCCGCTTTCCGCATCTTGCACGCATGAATATTCTCACTGCGGACGGCAGAGTGCTGTCCGCGAAAAAAAGTGAACTTCTGGATACGGAAAACAACCGGCTTTTTCTTGTTTTATCCAATCCATGGTCGCAGAATGCAAAGCCGGTACAGTTTCCATACTGAATCATGTTCCGTCAAAAAGGTTGAGAGAAAGGAGCATCTCCATGAAGAAAGCGCTGCGGAATGTTTTGCTCGGAGTTTCTATTGCCGCAATTGCGGCGGAGGCGGAGGCGCAGAGCCATAATTTTGTAATCCCCCGGGTGGAGACCGCTTCAAGCGGTTATGAACTGGATGGAAAATTAACGGACAAGGTATGGGAAAAGGCAGCCTTGATCTCGGATTTTGTCCCTGCCGGTTTCAGCGGGAAAACGCCGCCGGCATCCCCGGTGAAAAACAGGACATCCGTCAAGGTCTTTTATGATGTGGACGCCATCTATCTGGGATTTACATGCTTTGACCGGAACATCGGAAAAATAATTCCCGGACTGCCTGCCGGCCAGACGGTCGATGTGCCGATCGCGGGGAATGACGATTGCCTGGAAATTCTGCTTTTCCAGCCGGGGTCGGACAAGAAATATTATCATCTGCGGATTGTTCCCTCCGGAGCGAAAGAGGATGCCCTAAATCTTCTTCTGGAACCCGGGAAATTTCAAAGGGACAATACCTGGAACGGCAATTGGCAGGTAAGAACCTCAAAGGATGACAAAGCCTGGTATGCGGAAGTAAAGATCCCATTCGAAATGTTTGCACAATCTGAAGAGGGTTTTCTGAGCGCGACTCCCGTAAAAGGCGATCGAATGAAGATGAATCTGGGACGGGTGTGTTCCACATCCGCGGAAGTGACGACCTGGATCCCCGGCCCCCATGGCTTTCACAGTAAATTTGCTTCCTGTGAATTTGCCGGAATGCCTTATGGAGATATCCGCGTGGAGCAGGAAAAAGTGCAGCGGCTTAAAAACGGAAGAAACATTTATCGTTTTTCTGTGGAAAATACCGCGTCCCGTCCGGCAAGACTCCGCATTACGGCGAATCTTACGGAAGATGAGCTCGATCCGGAAAAACGCAGGGAAATGCTGCGGAAACGCTCCTGGCAGCGACCTGTTCGGACAACAAAAGTTCTGGACCGGATTTTTGATGCGGGAGCAGGCGCAAAAATTCCCGTGACACTGGAATTCGATCTCCTTCAGGGCGGGAAAAAAACTCTGGATATCAATATCGACTGGCTGAGGATGAAGCACAATATCTGCCGCGCTTATGCGGTCAGTACGATTTATGACATCCGGGAAGGTTTGAAAAAGAATACAGAAAAAATGACGAGTCTGGAAGCTGTCCTGAAGGACGCCTCCAGCAAACATTTAAAAATTGACACCGACGTGGCGAAACAGCTTTTGGAAGCAGGGAATCTTCTAAAAAGAGCTTCCAGAGCCAACGAATCACCTGAGAGTGCCGTCGAAGCTCTCAGGCGGGCGGAAGCGCTGCTGAAGGCAATTGATTTTCAGATTTCGACACGCGTCCGCCCGGGGCTGTGGAATCTGGCACAGGGCAGGGGAAATGCCTTATTTGCCATTGGCACGGCGGATGCGGGGGAGAAGGTATTCCGCGATCTGCCTTTCAAGGGGAAATTCACGGACGGCGTTTCCCTGAATCTGGCAGGGAATGAGTATGAATCCGCACAATTTGTAATCTTTTACCTGCAAGGGAAAAAGGAGAAGATCAAAGTCTCCTGTTCCGTGTTGAAGAATGACTCCGGAGCAGTCATCCGCAGGGATCAGATCACGTTCAATCCGGTCGGTTACGTCAATATCGGAGACAGCGGGCATCATGCGCATATCGGCTACTGGCCGGATGTGCTTTACCAGGGAAATGAAATTTCTCCGCCTCAGAAAGGGAACGTTCAGCCTCTCATGCTGACCGTAAAAACGGACTCCGGACAGGCGCCCGGACTTTATCAGGGGAAAGTGCTCTTCGACAATGGACGCGATGTGTATGAGATGAAACTGAACGTCCGCGTCTATCCATTTTCCCTTCCGGATGCCAAAAGCCTCGGGATGAACATCTGGTTCCACGGAACCCGCATTCAGACTTTCTACGGTGATTTCACTCCCGCACGCTTTGGGCAGATCATGAGTGTCATGGGACGTTATCACATTGCAGCCGGGATCCGGGACAATCGATTCCGTGCCCTGCTGCGGGTTCGGAAAAAAAACGGTTGCTATGAATTTGATTTTTCGCGAATGACCCCTTATTATGACGCCGCAGTAAAAAACCATGCGAATGTATTGAATCTTGAATATCTGGATCCGGAATATTTCAGAACGCCACGAAAAATCCTCATTGACCAAAACGGCAAATTGACGGATTTTCTTCCGGAGGATCCGCTTTCCGCGGCAAATCAGCTGTTCCGGCAGACAATCGCATATTTCAAGGAAAAAGGATATTATAAATATGCTGTTCTGCAGGTGAGTGATGAACCGTGGAGCAGGGAAAAGCAGGAATATATCCGCAATACGGTAAGCAGATTCCGGAAACTGGAGAAAGAACTGCCTCCGATCATTTCCGCGGGCGCTGTCCGGAATCGTTCCAATCTGAACGGTTATATTACTGCGTGGTGCCCGCAGTTTCCGCAGTTCAATCCATCGGATTACAGGGATATGCCAAAAAACGAATCGCTCTATTTCTATCAGTGTCTCTACAAACCGGATTTCCCGATGTTCATGATAGACCGTCCGGGAATCGAGCCGCGGATTGCCAGTCTGATCTGCTGGAAATATCAGGCCAGAGGTTTTCTCTACTGGGCATCCGAGCAATGGATCGCCGGACCCCCGTCCACTCCGGAAAACCGGAAAAAACTGGCAAATCGCTGGATTCACGAAGAATGGGGCTTCCCGTTTCAAAATGCCCCCGGGGACGCCTGTTTCATCTATCCGCAAAAAGAGGGAGTCATCGCTTCATTGCGAGCGCAATATATCCGGGACGGAGTGGAGGATTACGAATATCTCTGTATCCTGAAACAATACAGGGATCTTGCTCTGCGAAAAGGTGTCATGAATCAGGAGCTCCGGCGGAATGTCGAAGCTCTTCTGAAAGTGCCTGACCATATCGTTCAGGCGACCAATGTCTGGACGCATTCTCTTTCCGAACTGGAGAATTTCCGCAGTCAGGTCGCAGAGCAAATCATGAAACTGAAAGAACTGACTGAAGATTCTCCACAATAAGCCATGCGGATTGTTCAGCCTTCCTCTCTGAAGACAAAGGTCTGGCTGCCATTGTCGGAACCTGATAAACGGGGATCCGGTTCTGACAATAAAACGCGGAAGAAATCACTCTTCCTGCAGTTTTAAAGTAAGGTGGCGAGCTTGCGCTTCGAGACATTGTATGCTTGAACAGATCGAATTCGAAGAATCGAGTGGATTCGAAAATCGAACCTCGAGTTGTAAAAATTGCGTTGGATAATCCAGCCTGGGGACACAGAGGTTTTCCAACGAATTGCGTAAGGAAGGCTTGTTTATTTCTCCAGAAGACGTCAGGAGCGTTTGGCAGCGGCACGATCTTGAGACCATACAAAAGTGCTTGAATCCCTTGGAAACCAAGGTGCGCAGGAAGGGATCATTCTAACGGAGTCTCAGCTCCAAGCCCTGGAAAAAGCAAAAGAAGAAAAGCAGGCCGCAGGAGAGATTGAAACAGAACATCCAGATTATCTAATTGCTCAAGATACTTTCTATGTCGGTAACATGAAGGGAGTTGGACGGATCTACCAGCAGATTGTGATTGACACCTATTCCAAAGTGGCATTTGCCAAATTGTATGACCGGAAAAACGCACTGGTTGCCGCCGATATGCTCAATGATCGCGTTATTCCCTTCTTTGACAGCAAAGAGATTCCTATTTTGCGTGCTTTAACAGATCGCGGATCGGAATATTGCGGCAACCGGGAACATCATGAATATGAGCTTTATCTCGACCTGGAGGACATAGACCATACAAAAAAACGAAAACAAAATCGCCTCTAACGAATGGAAGCTGCGAGAGATTTCATAAAACAATTCTCTCGGAATTCTATCAAATTGCTTTTCGGAAAAAGATCTACGAATCTATTGAGATGCTGCAGAACGATCTGGATGAATGGCTGCGGGAATACAATGAATCACGTCCGCACAGCGGGAAGTATTGCTATGGGAAAACACCGATGCAGACATTCCTGGATTCCTTGCCACTTGCAAAAGAGAAAATGTTGCAGTATAGTAACAACATTTCAAACCAAAAGGAAATATAACAGATCGTCAGATGATGTCATAACTTCTACAGCCAAGTATAGGCGCAATATTCGCACACATGGAGAGACTGTTGAACAAGCGGAGAATCGTCTTGACATGGCGGTCAAGCATTTCAGAAACTAGCTCTTGTCGTTCCTTTTCGCCCTTCTCGTGAGCAATCAGAAGAACTTTATTGACGATTTTTGCCGTCAGTGTCGAATGAGCTTCGCAGTAATCAAACGCCCCCTGCCAATCGCCCTGTTTCAACAAAGGAATCAGCTTCTCCTTGAATGCGGCTGTTGCATACAAACTCTTCCGCAACGACCACGCGCAACGAATGGCGATTGCCAATGCCGCCGTGCTGACAGCAAAGAGTAACAACCAGATCAAAAAGCCGATCACACCGCTATTGAAGATTACCTGATGCAATTTATCTCCTTGTTACTCATGATTCTATCCTTAAATACCATAATCATAGAGAATTAAGATTTATGTCTCCCGGTTTTTGATTGAAAAAAATCTCAACTAATAAACTATACTCATGGCTAAAAGCGCCGTTCCTTGCTCCAATGTTCTTTATTACCCCCTTTCCGTAAAATTTTCCACATTTAATATAAAAGTAATATCTTTTATCAAGATTATAAGGAATTATAAGCTTTTTTGTTGCGTAATTTTTTAATGGAGCATCGGTCAAAAAAGATAAATCCTTTACTGGCATTTTCTCATCAATAAGGATGAAACCATCTAATGGATCAGAAGAAACAAAACTGAGTAAATAGGTTTTGGGGGCAGGTGCATGAATGCCTCGACCGTTATCTTTTTCATAAATGATTTCCCCTTGCTTATTACGGTCGAAGTCTAAATAGAGATATTTTTTTAAGGTAATTGGATTTCCCAAGTTAATGACTTCCTTACCCAATTTTCCATCTGCAAGTTTTGAGAGATTACATATAGACTGGCTATGGTCTTTGATATTATATTCAATTCGCTCATCAAACTTAATTAACTTTGCCAATACTCCAATTTTACGAAGCTTTATATGGTATTGGGTTTGTCTTGCGGAATCTGGTTCATCTGTTTTTTTTCCGGTATAAAATGTGATATTTTGAGATCTATATCCGTCTTTAATAAAGGTTATAGATACAGCTGTATAATTTTTCTTTTGAATTAAAAATTTGCCGTTGACTTTCTGTGTATCACACAACCTTTCAGATTCTGTAGCCCATACGTCCTTAGGACGAATAAATTCAATTTCCAAAGAGACATTCTCAAGTTCGTTATTGTCAATATCAGTTATCTTGCCAACGATGTGTATATCTGCATCATTCAAACGGTTCTCATATGTTTTCTTCAATATCTCATATCTAGTCTCTCCAGCATTGGCTAATGGAGCAAGCGACAGACTTAGAAATACAAGATTGAAAATAAAACAATGCAATGTAAATATCTTCTTCATAAGTGGCCTCATTTAATAATTTGTGTTTTGTTTTTGAATATTTCCTTAAACCAAGAATGAATTAAATAGAATTCTCTATTTTTCATATCACTGTGTTCTGTATTTCTCCAGCCTAGTGCATTCGCATTACAATTGTCAGCTCCTAAAGCATTTGTTTGTCATGTGCAAGAATAAATGGTTCTGCTTTTCAGTAAAAAACAGGTAACACTTTTCTCCATGTTAATAAGTTGACAGTCAATATGATGCGACAATGTATCATATTCTGTCAAATGAGAATAAAATAGCATGAAGAAATCTGATTGCAAATCAAAAATATTTGAATGATGAATGAGAAGTGAGCGATACTGGTGGATCGGGTTTCTGGGAAAGGCGATCCGGAAGTGCCGTAACCATCCGAAGAACGGAGTGAACGTTGAAGAAATGGAGCAAAATCTTTCCTTTCAAAGATTTGATCCTTTTTTTGAGTAAAGGTCGTTTGTTCTGAAAAAACGAATTTCGCAAAACTCGAAAAATTCTCTGAATCAAAAAGACTTTTGTTATGAATTGGGCGAATAGAGTACCGACCTCTGGATTTTTCGAACACATGTCCTTTGCTAGCATATTTTTGCTTTATTCGTTGATTACCAGTATGTTACTTTAATAAGAGATTACAAAATGAATGTATGGCAGAGAAAAATTGACGATCAAAGGTCGGTTTTTCAACGTGTGCTTCCTCCAAAAAATGCTCTCCAGACCAAAAGACCGGTCTTTTACTCCCCCGGAGAATTTACCGGGAGAGGGTCTGAAGCACACCTTCATAAGAGAAAAGTGGAGATTCTCTGCTGTCGGGGGAAACGGGGGTTTGAGCTCAAATTTACCCCCAAAACGAAAAAACCGACCAGAAGACCGGTCGGCGGAGAATCGAAAAAATGGTGGAGCATTTTTTTATTTTTTAGAAAAATTCTCTCCACCTCAAACTGGCGAATTTTTCGAGTCTCAAAAGGTGGAGCTTTTTCACTTCTCGGAAAATTCTCCGTGAGAAACTGGAACTTCATTCTACCTCAAAAAAGAGTTTGAACATCGCGAAAATGGTAGAAAAGAG
>CALXSJ010000029.1 GCA_944391115.1 uncultured Victivallales bacterium
TTTGAGAGCATCTCATCAAGAGATGCGACAGGCTTCTAAAAGGGTAGATCAAAGCTGAATTTGAGGCTAAATCACAGAAAAAACGGAGGCAAAAAAATGGCTCCGGCAGCTGGATTCGAACCAGCGACCAAGTGGTTAACAGCCACCTACTCTACCGCTGAGCTATGCCGGAATCTCGTATGAGGCTATAATATAGATTATACTTTCAAAAAGTCAAATCCAATTTTATAAAAAAAGTAAAAAAAACATGCCCACCCAAGGACGTGTTTTTGCTGTCGGCGCCATAAACGGGTGTAAAGGGCTGTAACGCCCCCGTTTTTCAAGGGCGGTATTACGTAGAAGCAGTCAAAAAATGATGATTTCATTTCTTGAGACTCGTTACATGCCGCACTTTTGCTTCCGCGTTCAGTATTATGTAAATTTTTACAGCTCCAGGCGGATTCATTCGCATTTCAATATCGGACACCGGACGAAGTCTATTTCGGAACTTGCAATCGGGAAACAATGGGATATAGTAACTCCAAGGTTTTTATATCAATCTTTCCATCAAAAGTTGTCCAACTTGGAAGGAGGCGCAAATTGGTCAAAATGAACCGCCTGCAGTATCACTGGATTTAAATTTGAAGAGGAGGATTACCATGAAAACGTTTTTATTGCCGCTGATTTATCTGTTATCTTTCCAATTGATTTCAGTGGAATTGATCCCGTTTTCAAAAGGGGACAAGTGGGGATTCGGTGATAGATTCCACAACATTGTATATCCAGCGAATTTCTTTTCGGTATCCCGTTTTACCGAAGGTGTTGCAAAAGTGGAAACTCAAAAGGGGAGTTATGCGTTTTTGTATCCCGTCGGAACGATGAGGAGTGAACTCTTCGTTCATCATGAATCACGCCTTTTCAAAGATGGAATGGTGGCAATTCAGAATCGGCAGAGCAAAAAATGGGGTTTTGCCGACATCCGTTTGAAGATTGCAGTTCCCTGCATTTATGACCAGGCAGGAGATTTCAGTGAGGGAATGGCCTGGGTGAAGAAAAATGGAAAGACCGGATATGTCAATAAAGAAGGAGAGCTGATTATTCCTTTGCTTTATTCCGCGGGAAAGGATTTCAAGGACGGCCTGTTTCCTGTCGAAAAGGATGGAAGATGGGGGTATATAGATAAAGAAGGGAAAGTCAGAATCGGGTTCCGATATAAATCCGCAGAGCCTTTTTCGGAAAAGATTGCTGTTGTATCGGATGATTTGAAGCAGTTCTTTTTCATTGATGATACAGGAAAGCAGCTCTTTGGACGGAAATTTGATTTTTGTGCATCGTTTTCCGAAGGGATTGCCACTGTCGGCATAAAGGCAGGCTCGTCAAGTTTGTTATATGGTGCAGTCAATACAGAAGGAAAACTTGTTATTCCGATGGAATGTGGTTTTATTTATCCATTTTCAGAAGGGAAAGCAGTCAGCTGTTTGAATAATAAATATGGATATATTGATAAGACAGGGACTGCGGTCATTCCTTTTGAATATTATTTTGCGGAAGCATTTGACAATGGCTACGCGAAAGTATGGACTTCAGTTCGAAGCATAACGGAAAAACATGGAAATGTAACGAGCACGATGAATGTTTTATCCTCTCCTGTCTATATCAATCACAAGAATGAAAAATATATTTGCAATGAGATAAAAACTCCTTGATAATGTGCCTGTTGCTCGGGGGAGAATTGTATGCGGATTAATCCCGCGTGGAATCCGTGATTGTGAAGACGCATGCGCCTTCCAACAAGGTATCCTTCTGCGGTTCTGAAAAGTCATGGAATATGCATATGACGCCGCGGGACGGCTTGTAAAAGAGGGTGACAAGGTCTATAGTTACATTGGATTGGATAAAATTGAATCCGTAACGGAAGGCGGACGAAAATTGAGTTCCTTCACCTACCATATCGACGGCCAGCTTGCTGCGCGTGTCAGCATCGAGTCCAGCGGGACATTCCGCTGGGATGGCCTGGCGTTGATCCAGCGCAACAGCACCAGTTACGTCAACGAGCCTGCCGTCACCGGCGGCAATCCGATCCTCGCGGATGACAAAGTCCTGTTCAACGACATGCTCGGCACGACTTTAGGCGTCAAAGACGGCGACAAAGTCACGCAGAACAGCCTTACCGCATTTGGAGAATCTTTGAGTCCATCTCTGGGATTATCCGTATTGATACGAGTAAAACAAGAACAGAAACAATCACCTTAACCTCTCAGCGAATTCAGAAATATGAAAGGGAGTAAACAATGATAAAAAGGACTAACATGTGTTGGTTATTCACGTTATTGGCTTTCGGTATTGTCATCGTAATCATAACCAGTATTTATTTTTTGAGGCGTGCCGAATATCAGGAGTTTATGGGAAGATGGATGATTGATTTTGAAAGAACTCGAAATGATACATTCTATGGAAAAGCGATGTCGGAAGAAGCTTTTGAACACCTGAAAAAAACTACGAAAGATAACATCTTTGAAATCAGGAGAAATCTCTTTCGCCGAGAGATGCATGAAGATGGAAAAATTAAAAAAGTGGAGGGCACGATTCAGATAATTGTGCATTCCTCCTCGCTGCTGTTTTTCAAGACTCAAGAAGTGGCAGGTAGTGATTTGAGAATCGTATTATACCGCATTTCCGAAGATCTGATGATTGTTTGTTATATGTTGCCAGGAGTTGAGCTGAGTAATGCATCGACATTTGTTATGAAGCGAATCAGCTTATAAGGGTAGAATAAACAATGAAATACGAGTATGACGCCGCGGGACGGCTTGTAAAAGAGGGTGACAAGGTCTATAGTTACATTGGATTGGATAAAATTGAATCCGTAACGGAAGGCGGACGAAAATTGAGTTCCTTCACCTGCCATATTGACGGCCAGTTTGCTGCGCATGTCAGCATTGAGTCCAGCGGGACATTCCGCTGGGATGGCCTTGCGTTGATCCAGCGCAACAGCTCCAGTTACGTTAACGAGCCCGCCGTGACCGGCGGCAATCCGATCCTCGCAGATGACAAAGTCCTGTTCAACGACACGCTCGGCACGACTTTAGGCGTCAAAGACGGCGACAAAGTCACGCAGAGCAGTTATGTGGCTTCGAGATCAAAAGAAAACAGACAATTTGGATAAGGATAGAGGGGCGAAAAACAATCACTAAATCAACTCAGTGTGAGTAAAAATGTGCAAATCTATAACGGATGGGAATTGTCGGCAACATCGTCATCGCGTTGGATTTTACAAGAGTTTTTCACAAAATTCGGGATAACAACAAAAATGTATAAATCGATTCTTTTGCTGGTTATTTTCTCAGGCCTCCTTTGTGGTTGTAGAAATAAGGAATTCTGCAGTCCATATATTGGAATCTACGGAACCTATGCCGGTTATGAAAATGGCAGGCTGCCTGCCGCCCGAACCGATTATTCCGGGCCATTTCGCCAGAAGTATCCCAACGGTGTTCCTGCCTTTGAGGGGCAATACGCTAACGGTATTCCGACGGGATTATGGAAAATACGTTACCCCAATGGGCTTCTCGAAACCTTGATGGGGTACTTCCCGGAGGGTAAATTCTATAAGATTGAATACTATCCTGACGGAACCGCAAAGTCAAGATCAACCGGGAAATACAGCTTCAAGAATCATCAATACCGAACGTATGACTGGGAAACCAAATACTGGAAATTCGACGGAACAGAAAGCAAGAAATCCTCCGGTTTCATCGCCCGCTACAGCGGTGACGCCACCGTATGGTGCCAAACCGCCAATTCTCTTGACGGTTATGGGATTGATGCTTATGCAGATGCAGTGGGAAATCATTTGACTGCCAAAGTATTTCTGATCCCCAATGGAAGGACAGCTCCGGATCTCTCTGTCGTACAAACCTTCACCATTCAGGGAAATTGGAATCAGGAAAAACGTGAGTTCCAGCTCTCAGAGCTGGAGAGTAACGGTCCGCTCAAGTTAAAATACCTGAATTCGACGATCCAAGACAATTCTCTCTGGTTGACTTTTCAAGTGCCGGATCTTTCGGAATTCAGCGAATTCTCTATTGGAATTCTACTGAAATAGTTTGTTGGCGTAATATTGGGCCTGTGGTGTCAAAGATGAGACTTCATCTGACAAAACAGGCAAAAGATGCTATATGGAAAGAGCATCGCAATGCGGTTGTTCCCGAAAACGGGATAGCTTGACTTGGGGGGAAGCCCGTTAAATTAACCTGGAAGGAAGGGCGACTTGATGAACAAACCGTATGACTCCAAAATTAAAAACCATGAGATCTCGGAAGTGCAGGGGGGGGAATTATATGTCATCCGCATTCGTGACGATCATATGACATAGGTGCCCTGTCCCCGGAATATGTGCTTGCAAAAATAAAAAAGGCAGGATGTTTTTAAATTGTCAGCAAATCTGACTAAACATGGAGGATCAAATGACAAATTCAAAAATTCTGGGGGAGATCGTGAAAATGAGACATATCATATATTGCCTGATTTTGCTGGCTGCAAATCTGTTGTGTTTTGACGCGATGGCAAAAGATATTTCATCACTGACAACTGAAATAAAAAGCCGGATACAGAGAGACAATCCCGATTGGAAAGCCAGCGAAGAGAGTTTTTTTTTGTCAGAAAACCAAAACGGCTTACACATTATGATTGCAGGAGCAAATATAAAAAATTTGTCTTCTCTGAAAAAATATAATTTTGATTCGGTTTGGCTTTTGGATACGGGAATCACGGATCTTGATTTTCTCATCCCATCCCAAACAAGAATTTTAGCCTTGAGGAAAACTAAGACACAACCGGAATTCATTGATATTTCCGCTATGAAAGGAAAAAACATTGAAAGATTGGCCTTGATCAATGTAAAAGTTAAAGACTTCTCTCCTCTATATCATAGTCCTTTCCGTTACTTGACTTTTTGTGATATCAGTAATGTAAATTTTGAAAAATTTACAAATCTTCGGCAACTGGAAGCATTGTATTTACTTGAAACACCCATTACTGATTTAAGTTTTTTGAAAAAATGCCCGAAGCTGCGCCAGGTGATTCTTGGTGATATTGAGTTGCCAGTAGAGCTTTTTCAGGAAAAAAATAAACTCCCACGGAGCACTGCACGCGCTCGTATCGGGGATTTCGCATCCGGCGACCGGCTTGTGCAGCTGGAATGCGGCGGGAAGCATTTTTGAGAGCGGGAAGCATTTTTGCGATACGGAACATCGCGCGGCATTAACCGGATTTTTTATGAAATTCCTATGCGGCCTGTGTCCCGTCGGGTTTGAAATGCGCATTGCTTGAATGGAATCGGAAGGTCTGCTGTGCAAATCATTTGCGGCATGAGAGATTGTTACATGACAGATGCATGGGAAGCTGCTGCCGGCACGATTTTTTCTCCCGCCGAGATCGGGGAGGTGCAGTCGATGAAACAGCCTTTCCCGTAAACGGAGGCGCGGCGGGAAGGTCTCAGTTTTTCCACCTGAATCTTTTTGGCCAGCCCCGTTTCCAGTTCCAGACGGACCGGTGCGACGGTGTAGCCGTAGCCTTCGTAGCCTGTCATGAATTCCGCCATGACACGGCATCCCGGAATCGCCGGAACGGAAAATTTCAGAGACAGCGGCGGCAGTGAGAAATTTGCCGTTCCGGCACCTTCAAATTCAAACGAGACTGCATACCATCCGGGAAGAAGCGGTTCGGAACAGGCGTCTTTGTCCCGCCAGAGATTGGTGACTTCCACCCCGAATTCCTCTCCGGTTCCGCAGGGAAAACTCTTCATCTCCCGGCGCAGCACGGGAGATGCAATTCCGGCGACAAGACGATATCCTCCGGCATTCGGATGCGCGCCCGATAAGGTTTGTTTCCACTTTGTTCCGGCCTGACGCAGCGGAGCTTCGTATTCAATCCAGACCACTCTGCCGGAGGGATGACGGAGCTGCAGTTCCTTCCGGAGAATTTCATTGGTCATGCTTCCCGCCCGGTCGCGGAGAGTCGGAGCTCCCGTCCCCGGTTCAAACGGACCGGGCAGAATGGAGCCGAGAAAAACTTTTTGCGTCCGCGGTCTTTCGAGCAGGGAATCGGCAATCCGGAAAATTCGTTCCGCAATGCCGGAAGCGATCTCCGGGATATCCTCTTTCCTTTTTGCCGCGCTTGCATCATTGATTCCGATCAGAAGATGATAGTACGGGCAGTCCGGCACCCGTTTTCGGTCATGAATCCTGTTGAGTACGCCGATTGTGGAATTGCCGCCTTCGCCCGCATGGGAATAACCGAGCAGGGCGCTGTGCGTTCCGGCAAAAGCGAGATCCGGCAGAAAGGCCAGAAGATGCCGCCGGAACCAGTCGCCCTCTTCCGCCCAGGTGATGCTGTCTCCGATCATGCAGAGTTCCGGCTGGTTTCCCGCCAGACGCCGGATTTCCCCGTATGTCAGAACCGTATTGCCGGAAACCGGAGCGGAATCCTCTGATTTCAGTTCATCATAGGTCCGGCCCGGCAGATCCGGAGTTTCTGAAGTGATCTCTGTCTGATTCATTGCTTCTGCCTGTATCGGTTTTCAGGGGTTGCATAACCGGCGGCATCCCCTTGTTCCGGCAATACGGAAAGAGGGATGCTTTCTCTTACTTTGTGATGGTCACTTCATCAATCACAAAGGAACAGTTGGAGGAAAACGCCCTGGGGGATTTATAACTTGTCGTATGGATCCTGAGGCATTCGGTGAAATCAAAAATCGAGGAGGTATAGCGCAGGTTGTCCACGATTTTCCTCCCGTCTGCGGAAACTGTCACCTTCTTGGTGCTGTCATCCCACTTGAAACTCATTTTGTGGAACTTGCCCGCTTCCGGAATGAATCCGGTATCGACAGCCTTTACGGCATTCTGCGTCTTGGCGCTGAATCCTTTTTCTCCTGTTCCCTCCAGATAAACCAGCGATTTCCTGTAGGGCTTGTCTGCAAAATACTGGTTCCAGAGATCGCGGTCCAGAATGCCGAGCACCACCTGATACGCATTCATCGTGATGTAGAACTGGCGGACCTCGGGGAGTTTGAGCTGAAAGGAGATTTCTCCGGAACGTCCGTTCAGGGCGATATTCGCATAAATCCCGTTCTGGCTGACTTTATCCTCGAGCATCAGCTGTTTTTTTCCGTTTTCCTCGATGATCCGTGCGCATAATCTCTCTCCCCAGCCTTTCCCGGGGACGTAATAGACAATGGAAATCCGGTCGGTGATCTTCTCGCCGTTTTTTCCCCCGCCTTTGATGCCCGGCGTCAGGCTGCCGAAGTCCTCGACTGTCGTTGCCGCGGCGGCGGTGATGAATGCCGAACTCATCGCCAGAAATGTGACAAGCATTGCCTTTTTCATGTTTTTTCTCCTGTTTTCAGTGTTTTTTCAATTGACTGTCGGGCGGATATTTTTTCAGTATTTCACGCAGACGCGGAGTCTGCTTCCGCAGCATTGCGTCCGCCTGTTTTTCCGTGATGAGCTTGTACCCGTCGGTATTTCCGTTTTTCGTGAGGACAAATACGCTCCAGCTTGCCGCGGGCGCATGGAGCAGGATCCCTTTGTTCAAATCCCCCGCGCTCAGGGTCCGTCCGCCCCATGCCGTTTTGCTTTCCGGTTCAGTCAGCGTATAATTTCCCTCCGGCACGGACAATTTCAGGCGGAAGAAGCATCCGCCGTGCTGCCACAGGTTGGCAACCGGAATGACCCGCCGATCGCCGTTGCGGTATTCCAGTGAAACCAGATACCTGCTGTCAAGCTCGTTGCCGTAGCAGATCACTTTTTCAGAGTCCGCATTCTGCGGCAGTCCCAGGCGCAGTTCCGGGTTCGGGCTGACGATCTCGGTTTTTCTGGTATTTTCGATTGTCCCGTCGAGAATCAGATTTTCCCAGCGGGCGATCCGGTCGTTCGCGCGGGCCGCCGCGTTTGCCCAGCGTCCGTCGAACAGCGGCAGTTCCGGATAATTGCACGCAAAGCGGTTGCCGCAGAAAACCGCGCTTTCGTGCAGGAACTTCAATTGTTTCGGCGTGAAGAATCCGCCGCTTGCGCCCTGTTCATACCCGTAGACGCATCCGTATTTCATCTTCATTTTTCCGTTCCAGATGTGTTTGAGATGCCGTTCCAGGCCTGCGCTGCGCCCTGCCTGCCATGCATTCATCCGGTCATTGTAAGGAAATTTCCGTTCGACGGTCGGAACCCAGTAATACTGCCAGGTGGTCAGAAAATAGTCCAGATTCCCCCATTCCCCGCAATTCAGTGAAAATCCTTTTTCCCCCCATAAGGCGTCATTCGCCGTGATGATGCACAGTTCTCCGCCCAGAGCCCGGATCGTGTCGTTCAGAACCGCAACGACTTTCCCGTCCTGCCAGTTCCTGAATTTCCGCCACTCCTCCTTGTATCTTCCCTTCGCGGCGGCAGCCAGATCCGGACCGATGTCGGACGCCTGCAGACCGGAAAACGCAAGAAATTCCTTCCGGCAGTTCTGGCAGAAACAGCCGTTCTGCAGATAGCCGATGTAGGGTTCGTGATTGGAAAAAATCCCGTGCACGCCGGAATCCTCGATCGCCTCCGTATATTTCGATTCCAGATGACGTCTGAACCATTTTGTCCGCTTGTAAATTGTCTGAGGACAGACAAGACCCTGATATTTCTGCCGCGGACTTCCCGCAAATGCCGCATCGGGAGTGATGAAACGGGGATCGACGCCGGGAGCCACTTCATTCTGCACGCCGATCTCCTGCCAGAGTTTGAGTCCGGCTGGAAGCGCATCCCTGTGAAAGTTGCCGAGAATGGCGTTATATCCGAGCGCGGCGGCAAATTCTCCGGCGAGCGTTTCGTTGTTTACATCCGCAATGCCCAGGGTGAAGCGTCCCATCAGCATCGAAACAACCCGCCGGGGGGTCTTTCCCCTGAAATTGCGGATTCCCTTCAATCGTATTGTTCGGAACGGACTGTACTGCGTTTTCCCTCCGCGTTTGTATTTGAGGCGGATCTGCATGGTTCCGGCGATCCTGTCCGCGGGCAGTTCCGATTTCAGCCACAGGACCAGGGGGCGGCGCGAACTGTAAGGATATCTGGCGTTTACCGGCTTCTCGCTGATGGAGACCGGATGCCAGAACAATGCCGGGAGTTCATAGGAAACGGTGTCCTTTCCGGGGATTCCGGTGATTTTATCATAAGCAGCCTGATGGTTCACCGTCAGCAGTTTTACCGGAGAGGGCAGTGTCACCTGATACGAGACCTCCTCCAGTTTTCCGCCTCTCGGATTGGCCGCGACAATCATCATCGGCGTCGGACGCTTTTCATTGAGGCAGAAAACATTGTCAGCGTCAATGAACGAATGGGGAAACACCGCGACATCCACATCGTCCGGTGTGAAACGCCGTTCTTCCAGAGGCAGAATGTTCAATTCCGCGGCAGACGCGCACGCCATCGCCAGGAAAACCGGAAGGAAAGCAGAAAATTTTCTCATGATGCACCTTGTCATTTCAGGGGTTTGCACAAATCCAGCAGATCATCCAGCCGGGCTTCCGCCATAGCCACCACCGTGTCCGCCGCTCCGTAATAGATTTTGACGCTTCCGTCCGGTTCGGCGATCATCCCTCCGGGGAAGATGACCTGATCGCGGTAGCCGCAGCGCTCATACGGCGTCTCCGGCGTTATGACCGGTTTTTCAGAGAGTCCGATTACTTTTGAGGGGTCGTCCGGATCCAGCAGAATCAGGCTCGCCTGATAACGTTTGTTCCAGTTTTTCGACCATCCCCAGCTGCGTCCCGGTTCGATATCCACTCCATGAATCAGCGCCAGCCAGCCGCGCGGGGTTTTGACCGGAGGAGATGCCGGGCCGATTTTATCGTTCACCCAGTCAAACGCATCCACCCCGATGACGAAACGGGATTTTCCCCAGTAGACGCCGTCCGGAGATTCCGAGAGGTAGATTTCAAACGGGTCGTTCGGATAAGGTCTCAGATAACCGGCGAACGGCCGTTCCAGCCGGACCAGATTCCCGTTGATCCGCTCCGGAAAAAGCACCATGTTCCGGTTGTCCGGAACGGACAGGGAGAGAACCTCCCAGTGATCGGCGTCATCGCTGACCGCCACGCCGCCGCAGGTCCCGCGGCGGCTGCTCTGCGCATAACACATGTAAAGTCTGCCGTCCACCACGGTAAGACGCGGGTCGTAGGCGGAATAAAGTGGATCGGCGGGATTTGTGAAAAGCGGTTCCGGATCGACCTCCCAGTGGATTCCGTCGTCACTCCAGGCGCGGCCCAGCGCCTGATTCCTTCCGTTGCGGGGATAAAGTCTTTTTTCTTCCACGCTGCCGAAATCATTGCGGAAAATCATGAGACAGCGTCCCTTGAACCGCGTGATTCCGGCGTTGAACACCAGGCCGTCATTGTAAGGCACATCGCGGCAGCTTAAAACGGGATTGCCCGAATAGCGCTTGACCGCTCCTGCAGTTTTCATGTCAGACATCATTCATCCTTTCCGGAAAATTCCGTGCAGCGGTTCCGAAGCGCCTCCCTGCCGTGTCCGTGACACGGGAAGCCATCCCGCCTTTTCCACCGGGGCTCAGGAAGATCCTCGATTTCTCTTTCTTTTTTATAGATTATAATCTTTTTCCGGGATTTGTAAATAGCAATTTGGATAAAAAACTTGACACTTTGGATCATGACTCCTGTCTGCACTGGATTTGCGGAAGTGCGGATGTCCGGCCGTTTCAACGCCCCGCAGGCAATGGCGCAGGCTCCGGCATCTTCGGCCGTTTTCTGAAACGGAACGGGAGCTATCGGGACACGGGAAGATCGCCGGATGGCTGCGGAAGGTTCGGATACGTTTTCCCGATATAAGCGCGGAGATGCGCCGCGTCATCGCTTCTGCCGGCCGCGCGGCAGGCGAAATGCAGAAACATGAATGCAAAATAAGGAAGTTCGTAATTTTCCGTGTCCGGTTCCCGGAACGGGGCGAGCGCGCGGCCGATTTCCGCAAGTTTCGCCTTGTTCAGAGGCGGTTTTCTGCCGATCAGGTAGGCCAGTTTGATGATCTGCGTTTCCAGATTCTCCTTCCGGAAGGAAGCCAGCGGATCCTTTCCCGGGGCAGGAGCTTCCGCCGCATACAGGAAAAGCGTATTCATATCCTGGCGGTAGAGGGTCGGCAGGAGCTTGGGAAGCGGTGCGTATGTCTGCTTGAGGCGGTATCCGAGGCGCTCCAGTTCCGGCGAAGGCGATTCCGCGATCAGCAGGGCAGGGGAGACCAGATAGATGGAAATATCGTCCGGCATGATGTCGTAAATGCCGAAGCGGTTCAGTCCGAGCTGGGCGCCCCAGGGCTGGATTTTCTTTTTCGGATGAAGCGTTCCGTCTTCCCGCATGACATAACGCGCGCCCTCTCTTGCGGAAGTCGTGTTTATGCGGACATTCGTGCAGATCCGGCTTTCCTCGAGCTCCGCCGCGAGACGGGCGCGCGGCGTATTGGCCATGCCGTGAAGAAAGTCTGCCGCGACGGCGCTCTGCCAGACGAGGAGCAGTGCAAATGCGCAGCGCAGAATCCTGTTCCCCCCGCTTTTCTGCAGGAGACAGGCCGCCAGCATGGTGTAGAACGGCAGAAGGGGAAGGAGGAAGCGCAGATAGGTGTAGCGGACCACCTGGCAGAGGAAAAGATGCAGGGAAAGAGTGGCAAGAGCTGTTGCCAGCAGCAGGAGAACGCAGGTCTGATCCTTCATGAGGGTTTTCCTGTGCGGGAAAAGAAGAACAGCCGCAAGCGCGAAGAACAGCAGAAGCGGCAGGTCCAGAACCGTTCCCAGGTCCGCCAGCTGAATCGGAATCAGCCGGCAGTGTCCCGCAAGGGTGTTCGCCGCGATCGCAAAGGGGACGGAGCCTTCCCCCGTGATCCATTTCAGGTGCGGCAGAAAAGTGTCCTTTCCGATGCACAGATAAAAGAAAAAGGTGCCCGGCAGAAATGTGCAGAGCCAGAGAAGAGGGGGCTGGAGGACGGCGCTCCATTTCCGGAAACGGCGGAATCGCCAGACGGCAAAGCCCGCGGCGGGCAGAAGGTAGAGCGCATACACCTGATCCTTGGTGCAGAACGCGCAGGCGATCAGAAAACCGGTCAGGAGCGAAAGCGCGGCATAGATTTTTTTATGTTCCGCCGCACGTTCCGCGAATGCCGCGGATGTGAGCGAGGCGAAGAACCAGAACGTGTAGGGGACGTCCATGTTTGTCGTCTGCGAATAGTAGAGGACGGGCGGCAGCAGAAGGAACGACAGGGCGGCCCCGAAAGCGGGAAACGGGGAAAGATTCAGGATCTTCAGTGAAAAAAGCAGAATCAGGAGGGCGGTCAGGTATTCCATGACGGCGGTGAGCCAGCGCATCTGTTTCAGGCGGAGGGTGCGGTTCTCGAGAATCTGCTCCTGCGTCATGTGTTTTTCATCGAGATCCGGTGTCAGGGCGTCCACGATGAGATACTGCAGCGGCGGATACTTGAAGGTTTCGGCCGCCATCATGCCGCGTGCGTTCAGAGAGGTTTTCGGGGAGATTCCATCCGGTTCCGGCGGCATGGTGTGCGGCAGTTCCCAGGAGATTGTAAAGATGTGCAGAAGCAGCCAGCAGAGGAAGAGCGCGGCCGCGCCGCGGAGGAACGGCGTTTGCGCCGCGTGTTTCAGGTACATTGCAGTCTGCATGGAATCCTTTCCGTCGTGGTTCAGCGTTTTCCTTCATGCAATATAGCTTCTCCGGAGACATTTGCAATCTCCCGGAAGGTGTCCGGAAAACTTTTCGCCGTTCTTCCGCATGGCGCTTTCATGCCTCCACCCGAAAAAAAACAGGATTTTCTTGATTCCGGACTTGCGATTTTAAAATTCCGCATTACATTTAGTCTCATTGTTTTTCAACAGGAACTTATACTAGTTAGGAAAAGAGTCTTTCATGGGAAACCTCAGAAAAAAACGTCGCACGAAAATAGCCCAGCACAAACGCAAAAAAATGCGTAAGGCCATGCGGCACAAGAACAAGTAATACGTGTCCATCCTTCGGGAACCGGCTTGCGCGGAAGTGTCTGTTTCATTTCCGCATCACGTATCTGCGGTATTCCTTCCGGAGAGACCGCCTGACGGTGGGTTCGCTCTGCTGGGAGGAATGCCGTAATGTTTGTACATCCGCCGAACTTGCTGCCTCTGCTGTTTTCCATCGGATTCTGCGCGTCTGTCTTCCTTCCTCTTTCCGCCGCCGAGCTTGCGGCCGATGTTCTGGAGGAGGAGCCCGATGCCGTCCTGGAGGCTGATCTGCCGGAGCAGACGGAGCATGACCTGCGGGGATATGCGGAGTTCTACTCGGTCTTTCATGAACTGACGCGGACGCGGAAGATGACCGATTCCATGCGCAGCAGGCTTTTCCATGCGCTGGACGCTACGCCGGACTCCCCGTTCCTTGCGGCGACGCTTCTTGCCGAGCTCCGGCGGAGCGGGAAAGCGGATCAGCTGACGGAGCAGTTTGCCGCTCTCGCCCGGAAACACCCTTCGCAGTTCATGCTGAGTGCGATTGCCGCCGATCTGCTTCAGGTGCGGAAACGCCGCGGTGAGGCAATCGCCCTTCTCCGGAATACAGCCGCTTTTCTCCGCAGTGCGGAAAACCGGGAAGAGCTGATCCGGTCTCAGTTCGGTTATGCCGAATATGTGCTCCTGAAGCTGGCCATCCTGCTTGCCATGGAGAAGAATTATGCGGATTCCGAAAATCTGATTCAGGAAATCGCCGCGTGGGATATTTTCAAGGACAACCCCTTTCTCTCCCAGTTGAGCCTCATCAATCAGGCCGCTCTGCGCAAAAGTGCATCCGACAGGCGTTTTCTGGGGATTTTTCCCTCTGAGAAGGAGAGGGCGCAGAAGAAATTCGAGGAGACTGCGAAAATCTATCTCGGGGAGCTGGAGGCGATTCAGGCAAAGGGGAAGAATGTCGATCTCCGGAGGCATTCTCCGGCATTGCACCTGCTCGGCGCCGAAGGGATTTCCGGCGCGGATGCCGTCATTCTCGGCAATCTTCTGAATCAGCCCGGTGACATCCCGTCGCTGCTTGCACTGGCCGAATATTACAGAAAATGCAAAACTCCCCGGCTGGCAGTGCGAGTCTGGCAGCGCATTTTCCGTCTCAGTGCGAATCCTCCGCTCCGGTACTATCTCGCCTATGCCGACTCCCTTTCCGCCGCTTCCATGCCGGACGAGGCTGTGGGGATTTATGAACTGGCCCTGCTGATGGCTCCCCGGGACGCCGGCGTCAAGTTCCGTCTTGGGCATCTTCTCTACTCCGCAGGAAAATACCGCGAGGCCCTGGAGCTTCTCGGAGACCTTTCCCTGCCTGCCGCACGGTATCTCGCCGCGCTCTGCTGCCGCAGCCTCGGAAAGCACGCGGATGCGCTGCGGCATTTCCAGGAGCTGCATGCGGCCGGGGCTTCCGGCAAAGCGCCCTCTGCGGAGTCCGTCCTTTTTCTTTATGCGGACTCTGCGGAAAAGGCGGGGGAGCATCAGCTTGCGGAACGGCTTCTGCGCGATTTCCTCAGGCGGAATCGCGACTCGGCGGATGCATTGAATTTTCTCGGTTACACTTTCGCGGAACGCGGCATGAATCTCGGCGAAGCGGAAAAGCTGATCCGGCGTGCGCTGGAATTGAACCCGGGCAACCGCGATTATCTGGATTCCATGGCATGGGTGCTTTACCGCAGGAAGCAGTATCGCGAGGCGCTGAAGTGGATTCTGCGGGCGATTGAATCCGAACCAGAAAAACCGTTCAGCGCGACGATTCTGGATCATGCCGGCGATATTCATGCCGCGCTCGGCGACCGGGAGAATGCCGTCCGCCGCTGGAAGGAGGCCGTTTCCAATGACAGCCCGGAAGAGGTCGATGTGCGGAAAATTCTGAATAAAATCCGAAACGCGGGAGGAACCCTGTGAAAAATCCGTTTCCCCTGTCCGTCCATCGGATCGCCGTTCCCGCACCTGCGGGGGTTCCCGGGCGGGACGCGCTGGAGCGTTCGCTTGCGCTGCTTGCCTCGTTCGGACTGGAGGTGCGGCTCGGCGCGCATGTGTTCGCGGAGTCCGAGGAGACCTATTTCGCCTCGTCCCGTGAAAACCGCGCCGCCGATTTCAACGCCTTTCTCCATGATCCCGCCGTGGATCTGATCCTCTGCGCCCGGGGCGGATACGGTTCCATGCAGATTCTGCCGCTGATCGACTGGGAAACGCTGCGGCGGCGCAATCTGCCCGTGGTCGGATTCAGCGACATTACGGCGCTTCATCTTGCCATGCTGGAAAGAGGCGCGGGCATTCCCGTCGCCTCGCAGATGGCGGCGCGTCTTGCCGCCGCACTGGAGGATGCGTCTACCGCGGACGGCATGGAACGAGCTCTGCGCCTGGCGTTTCATTCCGGCGGCACGGCATTCCGGAAGCTTGCCGCGCTTGTTCCCGTCGGAGCCGCCCGCGATGTCGCCGGTTCCGTCGTCTGCGCAAATCTGACGATGCTTTCGGCAATGGCCGGCACGCCGTTTCTGCCCGGTTTCAGGGACCGGATCGTGATTCTGGAGGATATCGGGGAAGCGCCGCGGAAAGTCGACCGCGCTCTGGTTCAGCTGGAACTTTCCGGCATTCTTGCGGAGGCGTCCTGCGTGATCTTCGGCGATTTCACCGACTGCGGCACGCAGGAGGAGATGCTGCGCGTGTTCCGTCGGTTTGCGGCCGCGTCCGGACTTCCTGTATATGCCGGACTTGCGTTCGGCCATGCGCTGCCGTCCCTCTCCTTTGTCTGCGGCGAGGAGGCGGAAATCCGTTCCTCCGCGCTCTATTGCCGGACCTGAAGAGCTTTTCTCATTCCGTTCCGGAGAGCAGGCGGCGCGCTGCCGCGAGGATGTCCTTTTCCATCTGCACGTCTTCGGCGCCGGGCAGGTTCTTTTCTTCGGCGCCATGCCCGGTGAGAACCAGAACCGCGCTCCGGCAGCGGGCGTTTTCCGCAGTCCGGATATCCGAAAGCTTGTCGCCGATCAGGAAGGAGTGCGGCAGATCGATGTCAAACTCTTCCGCCGCCTTGAGGAGAAGGCCGGGTTTCGGTTTCCGGCAGTCGCATTCGCGTGAAAATTCCGGCACGATCCCTTTCCTGTGATGCGGGCAGTAGTACCATGCGTCGATCCGCGCGTTCTCCGCTTCGAGGAGCGCATTGATCTTCTGTTCGACGGCCGCAAGCTGCTCCATGGTGAAGTAGCCTCTTGCAACACCGGACTGATTGGAGACCGCGATGACCAGATAGCCGGCTTCGCGCATTTTCCGGATTGCTTCCGCCGCACCGGGGCAGAGCGCGACCTGTCCGGGATCCGCCAGATAATTCCGTTCTTCGATGATGACTCCGTCCCGGTCAAGAAAAAACGCTTTTTTCATCTTTCCCCTTTCTCAAAACTTGAATGCGTGAAACCATACACCGCAAAACGGGAAATGAAAAACGGGAAAAAATTTTTTTTCGGGATTTTTCAGGTTTGACTTGCGCCTTCCCCGCGTTACATTACGGAAAAGGATCAGGGAGTTGCGCTCATGATGGGAAACGATCTTTCACAATATGCGGAGCTGGATCTCGACCGTTTGAACCGCTGCGGTTTTCCGGAATTCATCTACGGAGCGGGAAAAACTGCGGAACAGATTGCGGGAATCATGCGGAAACTGGCGGGGGAGGGGCATCCGGCTCTTGCCACGCGGGTGCCGCCGGAATATGCGGAACGGATCCGTGCGGAGCTTCCCGAGGCGGAGTATGACCCCGCCGCGCGGACGCTGTGCATCCGCTGCGGGATTTGTACCCGGAAGGGGAACGTCGCTGTGATTTGTGCCGGGACATCGGATCTCCCCGTTGCGCGGGAGGCTGTTGTCACGCTGGAAATCTGCGGATATGCCTGCAGTCTGCTTCCGGACTGCGGCGTGGCGGGAATCAAACGCCTGCTTTCCAAGGCGGAGCAGCTGCGGCGCGCGGATGTCGTGATCGCCGTGGCGGGCATGGAAGGGGCGCTCCCGAGCGTGGTCGCCGGTCTGGTGCCTTCTCCGGTCATTGCCGTTCCGACCAGTGTCGGCTACGGCGCTTCATTTCAGGGAATGGCCGCGCTGCTTGCAATGCTGAACAGCTGCGCAAGCGGCGTGACGGTGGTGAATATCGACAACGGATTCGGTGCGGCCTGCGCGGCGGTCCGAATGCTGAATCATCTGCGGAATCCGGAAGCTGTCTGACGCGCCCGGAAAAACAGGCGGCCGAGACGAGGATTCTCTGCCGCCGGAGCGTTTTGGAAAAAGGGTTCTTCAAATCGGTTTGAAAATATCTGACAAGGAGAGGATGAAAAGATGAAAAAGATTGGATTTGTCCTGTTTCTGGCTGCGGGATGTCTGCTGCGGATCGCCGCGCAGGAACTGATTCTGACGGCAGGCACGGACAGGCCGGAGGCGCGTTACAAACGGAATGAGACGGCAATCTTCCGGGTTGCCTTGCAGGATGCCTCCGGCAAGCCTGTTGCAGGGAAGACGATCCATTATCTTCTGACCGGCGACGCGGGGCTGAAACAGGAAGGAAAACTGACTTCCGGAGAGAACCCGCAGATTCTGAAAGCCTCGCTGAAGACGCCCGGTTTCATCCTGCTGAAGACCTGGCTGCCGGAAACGCCGCGGAAAGCCGTCTGCGCGGGCGCCGGATTCGAACCGGAAAAGATTGTTCCCGCGACACCGGAACCCGCGGATTTTGACGCCTACTGGGCGAAGGAGCTTGAACAGCTGAAAAAACGGGCCTCCGGCATGAGAATTACGGTGAAGGAGATCATGCCTTATCCGAAATACAAGGATTCCTGCCGGATGTATGACATCCGCCTTGAGGACGGCGTGCTGAACGCCACGGGGACGCTGGCGGTTCCGATTCAGGCGAAAGAGAAGGGGCATCCGATCATCATGACCTTCAACGGCGCCAGCGGAATCGGAAGCGTGAGTCCCGATCTGCCGAGTCAGGCCAGAAGTTACAACGCTCTTGTTTTCCGCATGAATCTGCATGACACCGTCAACTATGTCCCGAAACGGGAGGATGTGATCCGGATGCGGAAACTGCCGCAGATCCGCGGATATCAGTTCCGGGATGCGGACAAGCCGGAAAAATACGGCGTGGGGGATGTCTTCCGCCGCGTCCTGCGCTGCCGGGAATACTTGAAAACCCGTCCGGAGTGGGACGGGAAGACGATCATTGTGCGGGGGGGAAGTCTCGGCGGCGCACAGGCGATTGTGGCGGCGGCGAACGACCCGTATGTGAAGCTCTGCGTCGCCGGAGCTCCCGCGATGTGCAATCATCTGGGCTGGAAGAAAGATCAGTTCAGCGGATGGCCGAATCTTTTCCGGAACAGCCAGTATGTCAGGGATGTTGCGAAACGGGCGGGCGCGGAAAAGACGATGCCGTATTTTGACATCGTCAATTTTGCAAAACGGGTGCGCTGTGATACGGTGATGAGCGTCGGATTCATTGACGCGGTCTGTCCGGCGACAAGTATTTACGCCGCTTACAATGTCCTCGGAACTCCGAAGAAAATCATGTATGAAGTTCCCCTGGGGGATCACGGGGCCAACTACGATCCGTCCCCGAAGAAGAAACCGGGCGTTTTCGGTTACGGCGGGGCGCAGGTGAGCGCTCTGATCCGGGCTCTTTCCCAGTCCGGGAAATGATGAGCGCTCCCGGAGAAAATCCGGCATCCGCCTGATTGTTCCGGAATTTCCGCTCCGCGTCTCTTTTCAGATGGCGCGGAGCTTTTTTCTTCCGCCGCTCCCGGCGCGGAATTTGCGGACCGGAGTTTGCCTTTTGGGGCAGATGAGGGTATATTACTCCAAAAAAGAACCATCAATTCAACATCGCAAGGAACCGCCATGTCCATCCGATTTTCTGAAAGCCGGAAACTTTTCATCCTTTCCGGCAAAACGATTTCCTACGTTTTTTACATTGACGCCAACGGCCGGCCTGTGCACCTCCATTTCGGAGGGAAAGTCCTCGGGGAGGAGGGACTTGTCCCGCAGGAGATCCGGAAAGGGCATTCCTCGTTTTCCCCCTGGGGGCCGGGGGAGAATCCCAAGGACAGTCCGGACGCCCTCCCGCTGGAGTTCTCCGGATTCAATACCGGGGATTTCCGGATCGGATCGGCAACCGTTCTCACGGAGAACGGATCGCAGATCACTGACGCGCTTTATGTCTCCCACCGGATTTATCCCGGGAAAGGAGCTTCCGCCGGACTGCCCTGCGCTTATGCCGGGGAGACGGGCAATGTCGAAACTTTGGAAGTCACCCTGCGCGACACCGCCTGCGAGGTCGAATTCGTGCTGCGCTATTCGGTTTTCGAGGATTGCGACACGATTGTCCGCTCCGTCCGTGCGGTCAACCGCTCCGCCTCTCCTGTTGTGCTCCGTCGCCTGATGAGCGCGCAGCTTGATCTGCCGCATACGGCATTCGATTTCATTCAGCTGAGCGGTTCGTGGGCGCGGGAGCGTCATGCGGAACGGACTCCGCTGCATCCCGGAATCCAGGCGATCCGCAGTGTGCGCGGAGCGTCCGGACATCAGAACAGTCCGGCGATCGCACTGGCCGCGCATGACGCAACGGAATATTCCGGGGACGTCTGCGGAGCGCTTCTGGCATACAGCGGCAATTTCCTGATCGAAACGGAATGCGAACAGTACGGGACGGCCCGGCTTGTGCTCGGCATCAACCCGGAGATGTTCTCCTGGACGCTCGCTCCCGGAGAAGCGTTTGAAACTCCGGAAGCCTGCCTGACCTTCTCCGGGGAGGGGCTCGGACGCATGTCGCGCAATTTCCATGATTTCATGCGGAATCATCTGATCCGGGACGGCTGGGCGCGGAAAAAGCGTCCGCTTCTCGTGAACAGCTGGGAAGCCGCCTATTTCGATTTCGATTCGGAAAAACTTCTCGGCATTGCGAAGAGTGCGGCCGAGCTTGGAATTGAGATGCTGGTGCTGGACGACGGCTGGTTCGGCGAGCGCAACGACGACACGACTTCTCTCGGCGACTGGTTTGTGAATACGGCCAAGATCGGCGATCTCGGCGGACTGGTGAGAAAGATCAATGCCCTCGGATTGAAATTCGGACTCTGGTTCGAACCGGAAATGATCTCGGAAAAAAGCCTGCTTTACCGGGAGCATCCCGACTGGGTTCTGCATGAGCCCGGGCGGCGGCGTTCCATCGGACGGCAGCAGATGGTGCTGGACATGTCCCGTCCGGAGGTCGTGCAGTATCTTTTCGACACGATTGCGGGGGTTCTGCGCTCGGCCAACATCGAATACATCAAATGGGACATGAACCGCAATCTGACGGAGGTGTATTCCGCCGCCCTGCCGCCGGAGCGCCAGGGGGAGGTCGCGCACCGTTACGTGCTTGGCGTCTACCGCCTCCACGAGATGCTGCTGGAGGCGTTTCCGGGGCTTCTGATCGAAGGCTGTTCGGGCGGCGGCGGCCGTTTCGACGCGGGAATGCTCGGCTACGTTCCGCAGATCTGGTGCAGCGACGACACCGATGCGATGGAGCGCATCCGGATTCAGCTCGGGACCTCTCTTTTCTACCCCGTCGGCGCGATGGGCGCCCATGTTTCCGTCTGCCCGAACCACATCACGGGCAGAAGCACGCCGTTTGCCACGCGGGGCAACATTGCGCTTTCCGGCACATTCGGCTATGAACTGGATCTGACAAAGCTTTCGGAAGAGGAGCGGGAGATGGTCCGCGTCCAGGTCGCCGAGTATCATAAATATCATGACCTGATCGCATGCGGCGACCTCTACCGCCTTTCAAACGCTTTTTCCGTCAATGCCTTCGATGCGTGGATGTATGTGTCCCCGGACCGCCGGGAGGCTCTGATTACCGCGGTTTGCCGCTTTGACGAACCGAATTCCTGTGTCCGTTTCGTATGTCCGCGCGGTCTGGATCCGGAGAGGATATACGAAATGGACGGCATGCGCGTTTCGGGAGCGACGCTGATGGCGCTCGGCATACAGGTGAAATCTCTTGCCGGAGACGGCGCAAGCCGTCTGTATTATCTGAGGGCTCTCTCCTGAAACGGAACGTTTCTGCATGCGGAGGGTGGAGGAAAAACTCAATTCCGCGCTTGTTTTTCCGGCGGCGGCATGATATTTTCCTCATGAGGATGTGAAACATAAGAAAATACGGAGTGATTATGCGTCTGACTGGACTTCTGCTGTTGTTTTTTTCGGCAATGCTGGCGGTTTCCTGCGCCTCTTCTCCGGAAGAGGAACCCGCGGAGCAGCCCGATTTCTTCCGCGGGGCCGACTTTGTGAGCGCCATGGGAAATATTGCGGGGGCGCTTCGGGACGGCAGGGTTTTCATCCGGGACACGGAGGGATACAACCGGGTTTTCGGGTTTGACAATTTCCGTTTCACGGAAAAAAATGTGCGGCCCGTGAGCATTTTTTTCCTGCCGGAGACAAACCGTTTCCATTGTGCCGCGCTGGTTCGGGATTCCGGATCGGCGGACCGTCCGTATCAGCTTGTCTTTTTCACGGGGGCGGCGGCGCAGGGAGCTCCGCTTTCCCTCGTCGGCGTCGGAAAGGCGGAAAGGATGTATCAGCGTCCGCCTGCGGTTCTTCCGGAACCTTCTGTCTTGCGCGCTGTCTGTGAAGCCATGCGGGAGAAACTCCGCTCGGGCGCGATTGTCTGGGACCGGGAGGATTCCGCGGACGGGGACGGACTGTCAGGGAAGGGTGACAATGCCGTCCGGAAGGAAAAATCCGCGTTTTATTTTCTGGAACGGGACTGGTGGAGGGACTGTCTCATGCAGGTGAACGGCACTTTGCGTCTGTCGGAACGCGATCTTTCTCTCGGCGGCGTATCCGTGTCTCCGGAGGGGGAGATCACCCTGAGCTGCGGCGTCCGGCCGCTGACGGTCCGGACAACGGGGCGGATGATTTCCTATGCCGTTCTGAACGTGGTGATGCATGCCGACGGCACTCTGCTCCGCACGGAAAAAGGAGGAGAACACTCTTTCGAGGATGCGCTGAGCGTGATCCTCTATCCTTTTTCCCAGCAGGACAATGATGAGATCTACCGGGCGGTATTCAACTGTCTTTTCGAGCGGAGCGCGTCGAAGGTGAACGGCGCCGCTCCGGCGGAAAAATTCCGTTTCCTGCTTGTCCCGGAAACGGCCTCTCCGGATTTCATGTTGAAATATTCCTGGAGCGGGAGGCTTCCCGTCCGAAGTCCTTTTGTGCGAAGCTGGGATCTGGGGATTCCATTCAACGAGAAGGCCGGCCGTTACACCGGGCTGGGAAACGGGGAGTATTATTATTCCGCGGGGGCGATCCGTCCGGTGGATGCTTCGACGGCATATGTCATGGGGAGCATTCTCTGTCTTCCCCCGTCTGCACTTTCCGGAAAAGACGCGGCGAAAATCAGGGAAATGCCGGCGCTTGAGGACGCTTCCGTGCGCTTCAACGGGCCGGTCGGGTATCTGAAGTTGAAAAAGGGATTTTTCGGATGGTATGTCGAGCGGGATTCCATTGTTCCGCTGGCGAAGCCGTCCGCAGAAAAAACGGGGAACGGAAAACAGAAAAACTGAAACGGAAGGGGGATTTTATGCCGACTGTAAAACTCACAATCTCAAAAAAGTTCGACCGGAATGAGAAGGAAAATCTGGCCCTGGAGCTGACCTCCATTGTCGCGAAGGAAATCGGCAAGCCGGAATCCGTGACCCAGGCGATCGTGGAAGACGATGCCTGCGTTTCATTCGGCGGCAATTTTCTGGCGCCGTCGGCGTTTCTTGCGGTCATGAGCATCGGCGGATTGAATCAGGAGGTCTGCAAGCGTCTTTCCGCGGCGATCTGCGCCCTGCTCGGGCGATACGGCGTCAGCGGACAGCGCATTTACATCAATTTCTCGGAAAAGAAAGCCGCCGAATGGGGCTGGAACTCCGATACCTTCTGAAATCCTTTCTGAAAAAAGAAACACCGTCCGGATCGCCACGGATACCGGACGGTGTTTTTGTATTTTTCCGGCGGAGGTGGATACGGATGCGCCTCTCTTACTTGTCGAGCGTTTCCAGCTTGACATTTTTGAAGGAGACTGTGCCGGTGCGCGCAAACAGGACCAGTTCGGCTTTCGCCGTTCCCGGCCACCATTTCCCTATGGAATTGCCGGTTCCGGAGACATTTGCCGCAACTGTCTGGAAGGTGTCCGTCAGAAGCGGAAGGGCCGCATAGAGATAGCCTCCGCTGTTCTGATGCGCCCGGATTCTGGTGCCGGCGGGAAATTCCTGATGGACGGGTGAGCTGAATGTGACCAGCCAGCTGCCGTCCGCATTTTTTTCCGTTTTCGCGATTGTGCCGCTGCTGATGTTGAAATTGGGCAGGTCGGATTTGTCATCCGCGGCGGCAAACGCCATCACCATGCCGGGTTTGAGGCGGGACGCATCCCGGACCGTGACGGTCCGGTCCGTTTTTTTCACCGGTGCGGCGAGTTCGGATTCCGTTCCTGCGAGAGGGGAAATGTTGCGCGGGGTGATCTGGCGGTTGTTTTTGTCCCAGCACCAGAACGCCACGAAGAGCATGACTTTTTCCGAGGGGTTGTTTTTCCGGAATTCGCCGGAGAAGCGGATGGTCTTCGCCGGATCGACGGCGAAACGTTCCGTGGAGTGGAGTTCTCCCTTTCCCGTGAACACCAGGGTGTCGTCTTCTTTCTGCGTCAGCTCCCTGCTGTCCTTCCAGTCTCCTTTTTCCGGACATTCGAGAAGCGTGCCGCCGAAAGCTCCGAGGGCGAGCGACGACGCCATTGCGAGAATCAGTGTGTTCTTCATGTCTGCATCCTTTCTTTTGGTTTATTCAAAAAAATTTAGGTTAATACCGCGATGCTCTGCATCGCCAAAAATTGCTTCGTGCAGGACTCTCAGTCCTGCCGCGGTCCAGCTGCGTAAGCTGGTCGCCGGAGGCGAAATCCCCAATACCGCGCATGCTTGCATCGCGGTAATTTATTTTTGAAATTCAAGAGTTCTGTAGGAATCCGCACCATGGAACACTCCGTTGCTCCAGGAGCTGATTTCCGCCGTATTGTCGGAAAGTTTGCGGGAACGGGCTATGTTGACTTTCCAGCGGTCGCCTGGTTTGGGAGCGCCGCCGAGCGCGGAGAACGGGATGGCGATGTCCGCAATCCAGGCATCCGGGAGAATGCGCGTCCGGATCTCCGCCCCGGAGTCGAAGGCGATATCCGAATCGGTCGCATGGAGAGTCATGGCGTCGAAGAAGACGCCGTCTGCGTTGGTGACGAGATGCAGATATTTCCCGCCGAGAGCCGGTGCGGCGAGAAAGAGCTCCAGACTGTTGTCCAGCCAGATCTGGTCGTCGCGTTCCGTCTTTCTTGTGACCATGAGACGCGGGGACGGTTCTTCCGCACGGATTCTGAAATACAGTTTCCGCGGGGACCAGAGCGCCTTGACGGAGGTTTTCCGCACAGCCTTTTTCCCGAGGGACCGGAAATCCGTGACGGCGGCCGCCTTTTCCCAGTCCTTCTCTTCCGGATCCCCGGAAATTTGTCCCGCTCCGGCTCTCATGACGGCCAGTTTTTCATATTCCGCATGCCGGAGTTCCCAGCCTTCGAAGCCTTCTTTTTCCAGCCGGAGGCGCGCAAGCGTTTTTCCGTCGCCGCGCGCGGACCGGAACGCCTGCTCCAGAAGAGTCCGGAGCTTCCTGTGCGCGTCCTTGTCCTCCAGACATCTCCCGAGCGCGATGTTCGGACTCCCGTAGAGGAAATGCGTTCCGCTGTTTTCATAGCATCTGCGCAGGAGTTTCCGGTATTCTTTCATCTGCGGCCATGCCTTTGCATAATATCTGCTTCCGACATCCTCCATGACCTCGTCGAAATCCGCATCCGCGTTCCAGAGGAAATACGCCTGAATGTAGCGCGGAATCACATCGTATTTCCAGGAGTTCCCCAGCGTCGGCAGATAGGAGCGGATGAAGAACCTTTCCGGTTCGTCCACCATCGGAGGACGTTCGTCGCAGTATCCGGCCAGACCGGAGGATTTGTAGTATTTCAGGTCTTTCACATAAATCCCTTCCAGGGGATTGTAGATTTGATTCCCCTGCGGAATGAAGAGACTGTATTCATAGGTCGTCACGGGATATCCGAGCTTTCTCCATGCGCGGATGCGCTCCCGGAAGGAGCGGTTCACGGCGCAGGATTCATCCCCGAGGGAATGGGTGTAGCAGCGCCGCACGAGACAGATTTTCAGATGGTCTAGGCGCGGGTCCGGTTTCACGCGGTCCGGCGGATTTTCCGCATTGATGTAGGCCATGCTCTGGAATTCCATTTGCGGAATCGCCTTTTTGACTGCATCGATCACCGTGTTGGCGTAAATCCAGAAGCGGTTCGAAACCTGCTTGTTCAGACGTTCCTCCGGCGAATCCAGTTTCCTGCAGTTTTCACACTCGCACCACTGCATGGTGTCGTTCTGGAGAATTTCATAGCGGTTGACGCTCCGGTCCGCCGACAGTTTCCGGATGATGGTGTCGCAGATGATTTTCATGGTTTCCGGATTGGATACGCAGGGATTCGAATAACCGGGATCGCCCGCTTTTCCGCTGGGGGGAACCCGTTTCCCGTTCACCATCGGGAAGAGTTCCGGACGGGTCTGAAAGAGTTCTTTCGGCATCAGAGTCCAGAAATCATGGCCTCCGGTCCGGCGGATCTCATTCTGAAACCATACGGCCGGCTGCATGTTGTTGCGCAGCTGCCACTGAAGCGTTTTCAGCATCTTTTCCCCGGGAGGGCCGCCGGTCAGGTTGAAGGTGCGGATCCGGAAGGAGGGATTGACGACGCGGAGCTGTGCCGGAACGCTGAAACTCCGGCGCGTTTCATAAGATTCGCCTTCCTCTCCGGGGAAGATCCAGCGGATTCCTCCGTGTTTTTTCAGAATTTCATACGTTCCGTAGAGAACGCCGAGCGGACGGCGCGCGGCAATGTGGAGTCCCTTGTCCGTGGCGGAGATCAGGAATCCGTCATCTTTCACCTGATAAAATTTTGCCGCGAGTTCGCGCGGCAGCCGCGCGGCGGAACGTGTCAGATAGACGGGATAGCTCCCTTGCGCCGGTGTGAGGGAGACCGGCACCCGGGCTCCTGTGAGTTTTTCCAGATAGGCGGAGAGTTCCGCTGCCGCATAGGCTTCCTGAGTTGTGAAGTCGGGCGCGATTACGATGCCGGCGCGGGGCTGCCCGTTTTCCACTAGAAAAAACTCTTTCGCGGAGAGCGTCAGCACGGCGAAGCAGCATGTCATGAAGGCCAGAAAACGCATGTTGAAATCCTTTCCTGTTTGTGTTTACCGTCCGGCCAGCCCGACATCGGAGAGATGCAGTTTCACTCCGCGGCGGATCAGGCGCTCTGCGATATCCTCATAGGGGAGGTCGCCGGGGGAGACATTCCGCTTGGCGGCGAGAGCGGCCGCGACTCCCGCCGCCTCTCCGGTCACCGCCGCGCAGGGAATGACTCTCGTGATCTCCCACGCTTCGCCTTCCGACGCGGTCGTCCGTCCCGCCGCGACGACGCCGCGGATCTCTTCCGGGATCATCGTGGAGTAGGGAATCTCCCAGGGTGGCTTTTCCGTGCTTCTCCAGTCGCCGGCCATGCCGATGGAGTCCTCGAAGCGGGTCATGGCCTGCCCGTCGCGCAGACAGTTTTTCCCGACGATGCGGGAGATCTTCCGGTACTGCGGCATTGCGGGAAGAACAACGGGATAGAGCGTCCGGCGCGAAGCTTCTCCGGAAGCATACCGCGTGTCGTAATAGTTCCGGAGCAGGGTGCGGCTTCTCAGGATGAAATCGGAGACCTCGCGCCCTCCGACGCCGTGGGCCGTGCACTCCTTTTCCGCAAGATAACGAAGCGGAAACGAGGCGGGAAAGTTGTCCGGATCGGCCGCGGGATCGTGATGCATGGCCCAGATGCAGGTGAAATTCATGCCGTCGACGGTCGCGCCGCCCGCGCGCCGCACGAGATCCGCGTCTCCGGTCGCGTCCACAAACGCCTTCGCCGCAAGGCGTCCGCGTCCGCTCTTGTTTTCCGCCTCCAGTGCGGTGATCCGGTTTTCCCCGTCTTTTTCCGCGCCGCAGAGAAGAGTGTCCACCCAGCAGTCCACCCCCGCGTTCAGGAGAAGCCCGTCGAGAGCGAGCGCGAAGGAGGCGGGAGAGAATTCCGTGCTGTAGGTCCCGTCTCCGGGCTGCCACGGCGTCCTGCCCCAGTCTTTCTTCTTCAAGGTGTCCGGACCATACTTGATGCTGGCGTGAAGCAGCCGTTCCGCGAGTCCGAAGGAGACCTGCGTGCCTTTCCCGTTGCAGAGCTGAAGATAGGCGTAAACCAGCCCCGTGGTCGCGAGACCTCCGAAAAACACCGTTTTTTCCACGATCGCGGTTTTTGCGCCTTCCTCCGCAGCGGCGATTGCGGCGGCGACTCCGGCGATCCCTCCGCCCGCGACAACCACGTCATATTCCTTCTGAAACATTGTTCTGCTCCTTTCTTCTGTCTGCATTTCTGTCTGCGGCGTTCATTCCGGAAAGGCGTCCAGACAATCCAGATCCAGCCCGATGAAATGAAGAACCATCAGCGGATAAACCCCTTTGAACTTCGAACAGTCCATTTCCCATTCGATGCGTTTCCACGTGTCCGACGAGACCTGTTCGGAGAAAACTCTGCTTTCGGCAGGCGGCGTATCCTTCGGGACCAGATGATCCGAGAGGCGGACGGAGAGGTTTCCCGTTCCGCGCGCCATGACGCTGAATTTCAGCCTGCCGCGGAACACCTTGCGGATTCCGTAGGTCTGGACGTGTCCGGAGAGTCCGGATAGCGCGCCTGCGATATGCCGTCCGCGCAGGAAGCGCCTGCCTGCGGCGGCTCCCCCTTCGATGACTGCAAAGTCCCCGGAGAAATTCGCCGGAATCCGTCTGCCGTTCCGTTCCTGCACGATTTCAAAACTTCCGTTTCCGAACACGGGGAAGGCGCCGAAGGAGATCAGGCGGAGACGCTCTTCCGGAGGGGCGTTTTCCGCGCCGTTCCAGACGGAGACTTTGCCGTCCCTGCGGAAGAGAATGCCGACGGGCAGGGTTCCTCCGGTCCGGGCTTCGTGATACGGAAAGATTTTTTCTCCCGCTTCTTCCACGTTGAAGCGTTCCGTTCCGCCGGCGGCCGTCACTTCCAGTTCCGCTCCCGGTCCGCCCGCCCCGTGGACCAGATGAAGCCCCTTTTCATCGTAGAGAAAACGGAGTTCCAGAGGGATTCCCGGCGCGTAGTCGGCATATTTGACGCCGCAGGAGAGCCCGTTCCCCGCAGGAGCCGCAACGACCGCCGCATCCTCATTTGCCTTCCGGTACTGCGCATGACGCTCCACGAAGGCGTTGCGGAACATCCGGCGTTCCTCTTCGACAATGCCGCGGACGCGCGGATCGTTTTCCGCCAGTTTCAGCGCAAGGGCGAGATATTTCTCCAGTGTCTCCTCCGCGCCCGGTTTTTCCAGCGCCTTGCCGAGATCGATTCCTTTGGAACCCATCCAGAAGTGATCGTTCAGGTTTTCGTAGAGATCCGCCAGATACTTCCGGTAGGGCTTCATCGCCTTCCAGGCCGGGCCGTAATAGCGGGAGCCCGCATCGTCCTCGACCGCATCGTAATCCGCGTCGGCGTTCCACAGGAAACAGGCCTTGATGTATTCATCCAGAATGTTCTTCTGCCAGGCCTTTGTATTGCGCCCGGGAAGGAAATCCCCGTCGAAGGGAAGCACCTCGTCGCACCATCCCGCATAGCCGCGCCTGTGGTATTCCTTCAGCTCCCTTGCGACATAGCGTCCGAGCGGGATGTAGTATCCGGCGCTGCCGCAGGGCAGGAAATTCATGTATTCGTAGGTCGTGATCGGAATGCCGTTTTTTTCAAAGCCTTCGAGAATCTTCCGGAATCGTTCGTTGCGGATGCAGGTGCGGTCGAACATGTTGTGCGTGTAGCAGCGGGTGTTTCCCGCCATCAGGAGCGTGGCGTGGCGCGACGGCGCAACCCCGGATGGTACTTCATGATAATTCTGGTAGGCGGAACCGAAGAAGGTGACATGCGGCGCAGCTTTCCTTCCCGCTTCGATCAGGGCGTTCGCCAGCGTCCAGTAACGGGTCGGCACCTGGCCTCTCGCCCGTTCTTCCGGAGGATCAAGCTTCCGGCAGTTTTCGCATTCGCACCAGCGCGGGCTGTCGTTGTTCAGCAGTGTGACAAGCGTGATGGAGGGATCGGCTTTCAGGCGCCGGACCAGATTTTCGCACATGATGCGCACCGTCTCGGGGTTGCTGGTGCACGGCTGGCGTTTCTGGCCGTCCTGCGGCAGACGCCTGCCGTCGTAAAGCCCGAAAAGCTCCGGTTTCTCCCGGAACAGGGAGTCGGGAATGAGACGGCTGAAGATATGTCCGCCCCCGTCGACTTCCGGCGCCAGACGCACATCCCTCGTATGCGGGATCATATTGTTCCGGAGCTGCCAGAGCGGAGTTTCCCTGGACTTCGCCGCTGCAATCAGGTTGAATCTCCGCCATTGGAACGAGGGATTCACCGTTTCGGAAAATGCGGGGATGCCGAATGCGGATTTCCGCTCGAAGAACGTGCCCTCCGGGCCGGGATGGATCCAGCGGATGCCGCCGCAGCGCTTCAGCACTTCATAGACGCCGAAGAGGACGCCGCGCGGGCATCTGCCTATGATATAAAGCCCCGTTTCGTCGGAATGGAGCGCAAATCCGTCATGGCGGATCTTCTCCGCGAGTTTCCGCGCCGGAGCGGGCAGACGGAAACGGGGGTTGTCCGTGCATCCCGGAAAGAGATTGTATCTGCCTTCCACGGGGCGGCGGACGACTTCGACCCTGGTTCCGGTGACGGTTCCGATCCATTCCGCCAGCTCCTTGGCCGCGAAGATTTCCGCACTGGTCGCGCCGCGCGGGCGCACGACGGCGCAGCGGACCTCCCCGTTCCGGACGAGAACATATTCCGCGGCGTTCATGGCTGTGTTCAGCAGCGGAAGAAGGAGAAGACAGAGTGGAAGGAGAATACGCATGGGAAATTCCTTTTTTTCAGTAATAGTAACACCAGAAGGCATGGGAGCTCATGGACGCGGCAGTTGCGTTGAGGAAGGAGAGTTTTTCCGTTCCGGCGTGCCAGTCGAGATAGAGCACCGGAACGATGCCCGCGTGTCTTCCCGTAATGGTGTCTTTGCTCAGTATTTGAAAATAGCCCCGTGCGGAGGAGAAGCGGTTTGCATTGTCTTCCGCGTCATAGGGATAGTGGGATTCCACCAGCGCCGCGCTCTTTCCCGGACGCTTCACGTTCCGCATCGGGATCGGCCGGAGCTGGGAATCGTTCAGGAAGACCACCTGTCCGTAGCTCATCAGCTGAAGGCTGCCTGTCCTCCGGGATTTTCTGCAGAGGAATACGGGGGAGTTGAACGTTCCTTCCGCGGATTTCGTGTCGGAGAGATACTCCTTCAGACGCTCCGCCCATACCTTGCCGTCGGAGACGGCACCGCCTGGGTGCTTGCCGGAGGGCGGCAGATAGTCCTTGAAATCGTTCAGATACATGGAATAGGCGTTCCCGAACTGCTTCATGTTGGAGATGCAGGAGATCCGGATCCCCGATTCGCGCGCCTGATGCAGCGCGGGGAGAAGCAGACCTGCGAGAATCGCGATGATGGAAACAACAACGAGAAGTTCAATCAATGTGAATCTGTTGCGGGGCGCATGTTTCATATTTGTCTCCGTTGGCTGTTGGATTTCGTTTCCGGGTGAATGGCGCAGATCGAATCGCGCAGAATCAGTTCGGCTGGGATCAGGTAGTTTCCCTCCGGATCCGGGGCGATTCCGGTCTCCATGCCGAGAACAAGCCGGAGCGCGGTTTTCCCGACCTCCATGGATTTTTCCTCCGTCGTGCAGAGCGGCACAAAGGCGGAGGCGGAACCCTCGGAATTTCCGAATCCGAAAATCGACACGTCCTCCGGAACGCGCAGACCGTTCCGGATTGCGGCATGCAGCAGGGTAAGCGCCAGTCCGTCCCCGATGGCGAATACCGCGGTCGGACGCTGTTCCGGCGGAAGGGCGAACAGGGCGCGCGCGGCTTGTCCCATGATGTCGTCCGCGACGCACTGGATCAGTTTGAAATCGGGTTCCACGCCGCACTCGCGCAGTCCGGCGAGAAAGCCGTCGTGCCGCCGGACGATGTAATGATAGCGGTGCGGCGGGCAGAGCAGAGCGATTCTCCGGTGTCCGTGCTCCGCAAGGCAGTGTGCGACTTTTCCGGCAATATTGTAATTGTCGATGTTGACGGCGGGGAACTCGTCCTGCGCGGCTTCGGAGACATAGGCGAGACGCAGCTGGTTCATGCGGCAGAGCAGGGCCAGTTCCAGACGTTCGGGCTGTTCGACGCTCATGCAGATCACATGCCGGATCTGTTCGCCCAGAATTTCATCGATCCGCTTCGGCAGTTCGCGGTCGGGATAGATCTTGATGCCGTATTTGAGTTCGGAAGCCTCCTGCAGAATGCCGGAAAGGACTTTGTGCGCATTGATGTTGATCGCGAGATTTTCATAGCTGCTGATGACGGCGACGGTTTTGTTTTCGCCGGTCCGCATGGATGCCGCAAAGGCATTGCGGCGGTATCCGAGCCTTCGCGCGGCTTCGAGAATCCGTTCCCGCGTTTCCGGACGGAGTTCCGCGGCGCGCGGACTCTGGCGCAGGGTGTTGGATACCGAAGTGATATCCGTTCCCGCAAGCCGCGCGACGTCTTTCAAGGTGACTGCCATGGAAGGACTCCTTTCCGTTGATACAAAAACATTCTTGTAAAAGGGTGTTTTTAAGTTACAAAAACGTTTTTGTTAATTATATTATAAACGGAAATTCCGCATTGTCAAGGGCGGAGCGTTTTTTTTGCGCTTTTTTCTGATCCCCGTTCCCCGCCGGGCTCCGGCGCCGGAAGCAAAAAAAACTCCCTCCGGGTGTGGAGGGAGTTTTTTCATCCGGAAGAATCCGGGAGGATTTTTCCGGTTATTTCTTCAGCTCGTCGGGATGGAAGGCGCGCATGACGCCCAGTTCCAGGCCGCGGAGTTCGGCGAGTCCGCGCATGCGTCCCAGACAGGTGTAGCCCGGATTCGGAGCGTCCGGCTTTTCCAGGTCGTCCATCATGCGGTGCCCGTGGTCGGGGCGGACCGGAATGCGCCAGTCCGCACGTCCGGCTTTCTTGCGTCTGACCTGTTCGTCGCAGAGCGCTTTCATCAGTTCATACATGTCCACGCGCCCTTCCAGGTGGTTGGCCTCGAAGAAATTCCCGTCGCCCTCGTGCTGCGTGCTGCGCATGTGCATGAAGTGGACGCGGTCCGCGCACTCTTTGAACATCGCCACGACATCATTGTCCTTGCTCGCGCTGAAGCTTCCGGAGCAGAAGCAGATGCCGTTTGCGGGGCTGTCCACGTCGCGGAGCAGACGGCGCACGTCGGCGATGTTGCTGAAAATGCGCGGAAGCCCGAGAATCGAACGCGGCGGATCGTCGGGGTGAATCACCATGCAGCAGTTGTTCTCCTCGGCCACGGGAACGACCGCGCTGAGGAAGTTGTGCAGATTTTCCTCCAGGCGTTCGCGCGTGAAGCCTTCGTATTTGGCGAGCATGGCGCGGATGTCGTCCAGCTTGACACCCTTGAATCCGGGGAAGTTGTCGATCAGGGTGCTGGTCAGTTCGTCAATCTCCGCCGGCGAGAGGCTTTTGTAATAGGCTTCCGCCTTGGCGAGCAGCTCGGGCGTGTAATCATTTTCCGCGCCTTTGCGCCGGAGAATGAAGACTTCGAATGCGGCGAACTGCTTCTGGTCGTAGTAGAGCGTTTCGGACCCGTCCGGGAGTTTGTGGTGGAGGTCCGTGCGGATCCAGTCCAGAACCGGCATGAAGTTGTAGGTGATGACGCGCGGGGCGTTCTCCACCTTTCCCAGGTTCCGGATGGAGGTCTTGTAGTTTTCGATGAGCCCGGGAGCGGTCGGCGCGCCGGTCTTGATGTCCTCGTGAACGGGAAGGCTTTCAATCACGCTCCACGTAAGGCCCGCGTTTTCGATGATGCGGCAGCGTTCGCGGATCGCATCATCCGTCCAGACAATTCCCGGCGCAAGCGAGTGCAGCGCGTTGACGACGCCAGTTGCGCCCGCCTGGCGGATGTAGGCCAGCGGGACCGGGTCTTCCGGTCCGTACCATCTGAAGGTTTCTTCAAAAAACATGTTCCGTTTTCCTTATGGTTTCATTTTTGATTCCAGTTTCCGTTAATGTAACAGAAAAGTCTGTTTTTTCAAACATTTCCGGCGGGATGACGCAGAAAAAAGCCGCTGGCGTCCCTCCTGTCATTTTTCCGCCGGCCCGCCGCCGGTGCGCGCCTGCAGCGCCGCTGCGAGCGGGCAGCTCCGGAGGTCGACCTTCTCTCCCGAGCGGTAGCGTTCCAGAATACGGCGCGAATGTTCCGCCAGCCGGCGGCGGACTTCCCGGCGGCTTCCCCGGACACGGGGAATTGCCATTCTGTCGTAGGCGGTTGTCTGATGGCGCATCCAGGCGATGACAGCGGCCTCCGCGCGCTGTTCCAGCGGAATCCTGCGCGTCCGTGCCACGGTTCCGCTCCCGACCGGAACGGCGTGCGCGGTGACCGCATCCGCGAGTTGCTCCGCGAAACCGCTCCATTTTTCATCAAAGGAGAGAAAGCGGAGAAGCGCAAGGCGGAACTCCTGTTCGTAGTCCGCCTGCTTCCGCTCCCGCGCCCGTGCCGCCGCCTCCCGTTTTTTCCGGAATCCGGGATCGGAACGCTCCTTTTCCAGTTCCGCCTTGACTCTCACGACCGTTCCGCCGTCCGTCCACAGTCCGATCGCCTCGACTCTTCCGCGGCGTGTATGGACGAGAACCCAGTAGTCGCCGGCCGCCTTGAGACGGCGTGTCAGCCCGGGGTCTCCGCTCGGGACGCAGATCCAGCCCTCCGGCGGAACGACCGGTGCGCCGTCATGGAGAAGCACGCCTTTTTCCCGGGATTCCCGGACCTGAAACTCCTCTTTCCTCATGGTTGCGTCTTTCCCGCGCCCGGTGTCCCGTCATAAGGAAGGAACAGGAAGGACGCGTCCCCGGCGGTTCCGTCATCCTTTTTCCCCGGCGCAACATGCACATAGCCGATTCCCGGGAACGGCAGATGCGCGCCGAGGATCAGCGCGGAGCTGTCCGCCGCCTCCTTCAGAACGGCGCGCCTTGCGGCCGTCGCCTGTTTCACGTCCTGATCGTAGCGCGCGCAGATAGCGGGATCGGCGAACTGGAGCGCCGCACCGTGGATCAGATCGCCGATGAAACGCAGATTTCCGGATTCGAAAACCGTGTGTCCCGGCGTGTGCCCCGCTGCCGCGCGGGCGGTGATGCCGGGAACGGGCGTTTCCCCGAAGCGGAATCGGACGAGCTGCTTTTCACAGGTTTTCAGAATCGCGCCGGACGGTTCGCCGCCGGTTCCGAATGCATATTCCGGTTCGGAAAGATAAATCTTCGCATTCGGGAAGCAGGGCTTTCCGTTTTCCGTCAGGCCGCCGACATGGTCGAAATGCGTGTGCGTCAGCAGAATCGTGCGGACGGCTTCGGGGCGGATGTTCAGACGCCGCAGCTTTGCCGCGAGGGCGCCCCGTTTTCCTCCGTATCCCGCATCGATCATGATCCAGTCATTTCCGTTCCGGATCAGGAACACGTTCACGGACGCGGGAACGGTTTTTGCCGCGGTCCTGATTTTTCCTCCGTGGAAAATGGAGACGGGCATTGCGTTGACCGCATCCTGAATCGCAATGACTTCCGTGTCTCCCAACTGGAATTTCCGGATCCCGTCGCTTCCCGCCGCGGCGAGACAGAGGGCTGCCAGAATCAGGCTCCATACTCTATGCATTGTTTTTCTCCTTCTTTTTTTGTGAGCGGTTCCAAACGGTTCTTCCGGTCCGCGGCGCACTCACTGAAAGGCTTTTGGCGCGGACCGGATAATAATATAACATCCCCTGCCGCACTCTGCAAGAATTCCATGTTTCCAGGTGCTTCCGCTCTGTTTTGCGGCGGACGGATCGGAAGAGAAATCATCTGAAAAAATCGTTTTTTCTCCGGATGGGGTCTTGACAAAAATGAAAATCTGCTTAGAGCTTATCAACTAATAAATTGATTTTAATAGCTCCTTGTGCTATATTATCTTCACGCAAAAACAATGGAGGT
>CALXSJ010000030.1 GCA_944391115.1 uncultured Victivallales bacterium
TTTAGAAAACGTGAAAAAACAAAAAAAACGTGAAATCTGGGGTTCAGTCCCTTGAATTTTACATAACAGGAACAAAACATGATTCAGCGACTGTTGATCCTGCTGCTTTTGCTCTGCGGATGCGCCGGAGGGGCAACGGAAATCTCCGACATTTACGGGGACGGATTCCGAAAAAAGAATCAGGAAACTTATTTTGTCAATGCGGGAGGATTGAAAAAACATTCGGTCTTTCTGGAAAAGGGCGCGGACGGATTTGTATTCCGGTCCCCGCTCTCCTTCCTGTTCCGCGAGGTGCCGGTCAAGGCCGACACCAAATACCGGCTCTCTTTTTCCGCCTGCCAGGAGGGCGCGGAAAGCATGGAGGAAAATCCGGGAATGGCGGAGAAAATTTTTGCGCACCGCGAAAATGTCTTTCCGGTCTGCCGCCTTCAATTTTTCAACCGCGGCAAGAAACGCGTGCCCTCCGATGCGGCGTTTTTTGCCATTCCGTTCGGAAAGATGAAGGAGCATGTGTTTCTCTTCTACGCTCCACCGGGCGCGGAATCCATGCGTCTGAGCTTCAGCGTTCCGAAAGGGGTCAGCCTCTCCCTTTCCGATGTCAGGCTGCGGGAGGAAACGGAGGAAAAGACCTTGAACATCAATCCCCGTTTCGAGCTCGGTCCATGCAATTATTCCGGAATTTCGGCTTTCAACGACAAGTCCGGGCGTCTGATCGCGGACAGAAACGGCAGGACACTCCTGTTCACCGGCTTTTATGCCGTGACAAACCGTTTCCCGCTGAAAAGCGAAGGACCTTATCTGCTGAAAGTCCGCGGAAGCGGCTATTATAAAAACCGCGTGGATTCCATTCTGACGTTTTATGACGCGGCAAGGAAAAAAACCGGAGCATCTCAGATGATCCGTCTGACTCCGCAAAATCAGGAGACGCTTGTGTTCCGTTTTGTCCGTCCTCAGGATGCGGCTTATGCATCTGTGACGGTCTATCATGCCACGATATCTGAAATCAGCATAATCCGGGAAGAGGAGGAGAAACGATGATTCCGGAAAATGTGAATGCGATTTGCCTGCTGGAGACGGAAACGCCGTCTCCGCTTTCCTCCCCTCATGCGGAAATCCTGATTGGAGGCGATTTCTGCCCGCTCCGGCACTATGAAGCGAAACTTCTGCGAGGGGAAAAGATTTTTGCGGATCCTCTGATCGGACTCTTCCGCAGCCATGACTTTGCTCTGGTCAATCTGGAAGCGCCTCTCTGCAGCGCGTCCCTGCCGGCGATGAGCCGTCTGGGATTCGGCCTCCGGTGCGATCCCGGAATCGCGGAGGCGCTGAAGGCTCTCGGCATTTCGGCCGTCGGGCTGGCGAACAACCATATTCTCGATTTTCAGGAGGAAGGACTCTTTCAAACACTGGAGGCGCTGGAAAAAGTTTCCATCCCTTATGCGGGAGCTGGAAAAAACCTGGAAGACGCGGAAAAACCGCTGGAAGTCCGCTGCGGTCCTTTGCGGATCGGCATCTGGATGCTGGCGGAAAAGGAGTTGAACTGCGCGGACCGGCATCGGGCCGGGTCGTCCTTTTTTTCTCCGGAAAGGAATCTGCCCCGCATTCCGGAGCTTCGTGCCGGCTGCGACTTTCTCATCGTGTATCTCCATGCAGGGCATGAGTTCACGCGCATCCCGTCTCCGCGCATCCGCTCCGCCTGCCGCGCCTTGATTGATGCAGGCGCGGATCTGGTGATCGGGCATCATCCGCACATGTTTCAGGGAGTGGAACGGTACGGAAACGGATGGATCGCCTACAGTCTCGGCAATCTGGTCTTCGATTCCGATTATGTCGCGGCATATCCGGGAACAGACCGGGGGTTCCTGCTCTCCGCCGCAATCGCCCCCCACTGTGTGCGGGAACTGCGCATAATTCCCTGCAAAATGACTCCCGCTTATCTTGTGGAATCCCTGAATGCGGAGGAATTCCGGGATTTTCAATGCAGGATGAAAAACATTTCGGCGGCGCTGAAGGACGACGAGACGCATAAAAAGGCATGGGAACAGGAGGTCCGCTACCGCTGGGATACGGAATACCGCCAGATTTTGCGGGACATCTCGCGGAATTTTTTCAATCCGGAAAATCTTGATTATGCGCTCCGGACCGGGAACCTGTTTACCTGTCCGACCCACCTGGAAATGTTTCAGGAAATCTGCCGGATGCACCTGGAGGGGAAATTGAGCCGAACTCCGGAAGAAATCGCCGTCTCCGCGGCCGATCCCCCTACCCCGCTGGGAACAGGAAATTCATGAAAAGCGGAGGCGGGCGTTCCGTGAGAGAATATCTTCATGCCGGCATTTTTTGAAAGAAGGAGAATGAACATGCGTCCGCTGCACCTGGATCTGAAGGGAATCATTCCATCTGAGAAAAAGTTTTTGAAGTGGCTGAACTGGTTCAGGACCCGCGGGTTCGACGCTCTGGTTCTGGAATATGACTGCCGCGTCCCATGGAAAGTCTGGGCCGGCGCCGGAAGTCCGCTTCTGACGAAAAGCGCGGTGAAACGCCTTGTCGGACATGCGGAAAAACTCGGGTTCGAAGTGATTCCCCTGATCCAGATTCATGGTCATCTGGAGTGGATTCTGAAGAATCCGGAATACAGTTTTCTGAGAGAAAACGGGAATCTGAACGAACTCTGCCCGTGCCATGCGGAAAGTCTCCCGAAAATGCGCCGGTGGATCGACGAGGTCGCCGAACTGCATCCCCATGCGGAGAAAATTCATCTGGGGGGAGACGAAACCTGGCACCTCGGCACTTGTCCGCGCTGCAGAAAAGCCATTCAAAATGACCCCGCGCGGCGCGGACGCATGGGGCTGTATCTGGACCATGTTTCGGCGCTCTGCCGATATGCGTGGGAAGAAAAGCGTCTCCGCCCGATGCTCTGGGACGACATGTTCTGCGGCGGCAGTTTCCTTCCGTCTCCCGGCGTTTTTCCGGAAGCAACGATTTTTGTTCACTGGAAATACAGCGGCAAGGTCACGGACCGTCTTGACCGGATCCGCGGCACAGGATTTGAAGTGTGGGGAGCCTCCGCCATCCGCTGCGCATGGAAGCATCATCACTGGAAGGCGTTGAATCCGATCGGAGAGCGTCTTGCAAATATCGCGGACTGGGAAAAAACCGGACTTCCGGTGCTTCATACCACATGGGGGCGTCCGAACAACCTGTGGAATCTCTACGGCCCCTGGGAGGCATTGATTCCGGAATTTACCGCGGCAGGCAGTCCGGAGAAATGGAGCGTCCATCCCTGGCGGTCTTTTGTGCGGGAACTCGACAACGCCCTGCTCCATGCCGACCGGGAGGCGTTGAAAGAGCTGGCGGACAATGCTCTGTCGCTCCCCTGCGGGGACGCGATGGAGGAGGAAGCGAAGAACTGGTTCCATCTCGGAATCCGTTATGAACTGCTGCATCTGGAATCTCTGGAACTGTTTCAGACGAAGCGCTGTCTGGCGGTTCTGAACCGATACGGCTGCCGTGACAGGAGACGTGCGGCGGAATACAGAGATTTGTCGCGGGAGTGTCAGAGAAAAACAGCCCTCTGGGAACGGGATCTCCTCGGATTCTGGAGAAGAAATGAATTAAGCGACGAAGCGGAGTATCTGGACACACGTCTGGCCGGGATTTGCCATGGCAAAATCCGGACGCCGGAGGAAAGATAAGCTCCGGACCGGAAATTTCACCTCATTCACGGGGCGGCGCATCCCGGAAATGAAACGGCCGTCAGAGATCGCCTTTTTCCGCCAGTTCCGGGAGGATTGCAAGGATCCGCGACGCGGTCTCGTGCATTTTTCTCTCCAGAATGCCGGGAAGACTGAGCAGGGAAAGCACTCCGATCAGCCTTCCGTTGAACCGGACCGGAAAGGAGAGCGTGTCAAAATGATAATCCGCCCGGGGAGAAGCCGAACCGTTCTGAAACGAGTAGCCGTGCCGCCGGTAGAAGGCCAGATTTTCCCGAAACGCGGGAAAGTGATCCGGACCGACCATGCGCAACTGCTCCTCTTCCGTCAGCTCCGCAAGAAAAATTGTGCTGACCGAAGCGGGTCTTCCCAGCGGGGCGCGGAATCCGACTTCGGAAAAAACAACCGCTTCCGAACGGTTTTTGGCCGTGCAGACATTGATGAATTCCGTTCCGTCCCGAATGGAAAACTTGGCCGAAAAACCGGCTTCCGCGACAATCCGGTTCATCAGCGGCTGAAGCTTGCGGTATTTTTCAAGCCGCAGCCCCGTTTTTTCCGTGATCGCGGCAAGTCCGGCGGCAATGTCAAAATGTTTTGCTCCGCGTTTTTCCAGCCAGCCGCGTTCCACAAGCGTGGTCACGATGCGGTAGCAGGTGGCCTGGGGAATATGAAGCGCTTTCTGAAGCTCCGGCTGCGAAACGGGATCGGGAGCCGCCCCCAGATATTCCATGATGTCGATTGCTTTTTCCAGAATCGGAACAATGTTTTTCTTCTCCATACGATCTCTCTCTTACTATGACGCCTGCCGTTTCCTTCCGCCTTTACTATACACTTTTCCTCTTTTTTTTCCAGATTGAGACTTGACAAAATCCTTTTTCCGTTTATAATTTAATTAAGAATTACAATAATTCAATAGAGAATAAAATTTTCCGCACAGAGGATGCGGAAGATCGGGGATTTCACCTGCGGCGACCGGCTTGTTCCCCCGGGACGGAGCAGGAGTGATAAGGAAAGCGCGAAGCAATCCGCGCGATGCAAAACATCGTACGGTCAACCCAATTTTTTTGAATGACAAAATGAAAAATAACTTTCTTTTGAAAACCGGCCTTGCAGTCCGTCTCTACGAGTCTGCGGGCAATCTCCCCCTGATAGACTGGCACAATCATCTTTCCCCCGCGGACATCGCATCGGACAAGTCCTGGGACAATCTGACCGAGCTCTGGATCGCTCCGGATCCCTACAAGCACAGGGCCATGCGGATCTGCGGAGTTCCGGAACGTTTCATCACGGGAGACGCCTCCCCGGAAGAGAAATTCGCGGCCTGGAGCCGGACACTGCCGAAACTCTGCGGCAATCCCCTGTATCACTGGAGCATGCTGGAGCTGGAGCGTGTATTCGGCATCGACAGAGAACTCAATCCGGATTCGGCGGCGGAAATCTGGCATTGCACCGGGGAATGCCTGAAGGAAAGTGACTTTTCCGCGAAATCGCTGCTCAGACGCTTCCATGTGGAATATGCCGCCCCCTGCATGCCGATCACGGGAGACACGGAAATTTTCCGGGAATGCCCCGGAATTGTTCCGTCGCTGCGCGGAGACGACCTGACACGGCCCTCCCGTCAATTGCTGTCGCGGCTCCGGCAGACAACCGGAATCGAAACGGATTCGTTCGATGGATTCATACAGGCTGCCGCCGTCCGTCTGGACGCGTTCCATGCGGCGGGATGCCGGTTTGCGGACCATGCGCTCGACGGGGGATTCCGCTGGATGGATCCGGCAGGAAAAGAAAATGAGATCTTCCGCCGGTATCTTGAAACGTGGGAAACTGACGGACACCTGGAATCCGCCATACTCCTCCGGCTCGCCGGCGAGTATGCGCAACGTGCATGGACGCTTCAGCTTCATATCGGCGCGGAACGCAGAACCAGCACGCGCCTGCGCGGAATCGCCGGTCCGACGGGCGGTTATGCGGCCATCGCGCATCCGTGCGACATCACATCGCTGACCCGCATGCTGGACAGGATCGAATCCGCTCCCCGCGGGCTGCCGCGCGTGATTCTCTACACGCTGAACCCGGCGGACAACGCTTCTCTGGCGGTTCTGAGCGGTTCCTACACGGAAGACGGGACAAGCGGCAAGGTCCAGCTCGGACCGGCCTGGTGGTTCTGTGATCACATCCACGGCATGCGTTCCTGTTTCGAATGCATCGCCGCATATGGGGTGTTGTCGGCATTCATCGGCATGACGACGGATTCACGCAGTTTTCTGTCATTCGTCCGGCACGAATATTTCCGCCGCGTGTTCTGCGGATGGATCGCGGAGAAAGCGGATGCCGGAGAAATGCCGGAAAACTTCGACGCGCTGAAGGATTTAACGGAACATATTTTTTACCGGAATGCGGAAAAACTGACCGGTCAGAAGGACGGAAAGAAATGAAAACAAAGAAATTTGCGGACAGAACCGCAGTCGTAACGGGGGCGGGCGGCACGCTCTGCTCGGAAATCGCACTCTATCTTGCGGAATGCGGCGCCAGAGTCGTCCTGATCGGCCGCACGGAGGAGAAACTCCGGAAAACCGCGGATGTAATTGCGGAGAGGGGCGGACACTGCTGTATCAAGCCGTGCGATGCAACAGAGGAAGACGCGCTGAAGAAAATTGCGGAGGAAACTTATGACGAGTTCGGCCCCTGCCGGATTCTCGTCAACGGCGCGGGAGGCAACAACATTGGAGCGCTGACCACCAATCAGGTCTTTGACGAAAGAGAACTTTCCGACGCCGCACCGAAGGAAATGACCGGTTTTTTCAATCTCGACATGAAAGTGTTCGCCGAAGTTCTCAAAATCAACACGCTCGGCACCGTGCTCCCCTGCCGGGTTTTCGGACGGCAGATGGCGGAAGCCGGAGGAGGAGCAATCCTCAACTTCGCCTCGATGAACAGCTACCGTCCCCTGAGCCGGGTGCCGGCTTATGCCATGAGCAAAGCGGCTGTCGTAAACTTCACGCAGTGGCTGGCAGCCTATTTCGCGCCGGCCCGCATCCGGGTCAATGCGGTCGCCCCGGGCTTTTTCGTCAATGAGCGGAGTGTGAAATATCTCTGCACTCCGGACGGCGGACTTTCCCCGCGGGGCAGAAACGTCATGCAGCACACTCCGATGGAGCGTTTTGGAAAGCCGCAGGAGCTCATCGGATGCGTCGAATGGCTCCTGGACGATGAGAAGGCGGCATTCGTCACAGGGATAACAGTGCCGGTGGACGGCGGTTTTCTGGCATCATCCGGAGTGTGAGACATGAAACTGTCCCTGATGCTTCCGGCGAAGAAAAACATTCAGTGGGACACGGCCGCCCAGCTTGGCGTGAAATATGCGGTGACGAAGGCCGCGCCCGAACTGACAGGATTGCCCGACCCCTCCGATTTTTCCGCCTTGCAAAGCATCCGCGACCGTTTTGCGGAAGCGGGATTCACTCTTTACGCCCTGGAAGGCGATGAATTCGACATGCACCGCATCAAACTCGGACTCCCCGGACGCGACGGGGATCTGGAACGCTATCGGAACATGCTCGGGAACATGGGCAGACTCGGAATCAAGCTCCTCTGCTACAACTTCATGGCGGGAATCGGCTGGTTCCGCACAAAAACCGATCTTCCGGAACGCGGCGGAGCTCTGACCAGCGGATTCAGTCTGCGAGACATCGACAACGATCTGCCGCTCCGGATCACGGAAGAGGAAATGTGGCGGAACTACGAATATTTTCTGGATGCCGTCCTCCCGGCCGCGGAGGAAGCAGGCGTCCGGATCGCGCTCCATCCCGATGATCCGCCGGTATCCCCGCTGCTCGGGTATTCCCGCATTCTGACAAGCGCGGACGCCTTCCGGCGCGTCCTGCAGCTGAGCCGGAGTCCGGCGCACGGCATCACCTTCTGTCAGGCGACTTTCCGCTGCATGGGAGAAGATGTCTTCCAGCTGATCCATGAATTCGGGGAGAAAATTTTCTTTCTGCACTTCCGGGATTCCGCCGGGACAAAGGAAAATTTCCGCGAAACCTTCCATGACAACGGTCCGACCGATATGGTGCGTCTTCTCAAATGCATGGCGGATGCCGCGCCGGACTGTCTTGTGCGCCCCGACCACACGCCGACCATGGCGGGGGAAAGCAATGAAAATGCCGGATACGCCATGCTGGGCAACATTTTCGCCGTGGGATACATCAAAGGCATTCTGGAGGCATGCGCCCTCTGAAAAAAACACCCGGGCACTTTTAACAATACGGAGAACGTCAAGTATGAGAAAATACAAACTGGCCGTTATCGGAACAGGCCCCAGAAGCCCGTCTTTTCCGGATCGTCAGGAAAAAAACGGAGAAGCCGGAACGGGAAGGAGCGGAGCCCATTCCAGCTTCTGAATCATAAGGACTGCAATGGATTGGACAGCATCCTGAGCGATGCACATGAACACTCTTCCGGCACAGGCGCATCCAGGCGATTTGTCCGGCATGAAAACGATTGAGGAAAGAAAGACGGCAGAAAGATGGTTTCAAAAAACAATCAGCCTGCACTCTAAAGATGGAGCAGAAAATGACAGGTTCGCAATTCACCGGAATGCCAGATCAGAAGACGAATCAGTTCTTTTACGGCGGAAGTTATGTCCCGCTCGGGCTCGACAAGCATATTCCCATGAGCGAATGGGAAGACGGCATGCGGGAAATGAAACGCCTCGGCATCAACGCCTTCCGCGCCTTCGCAGCATGGAACAGAATCGAACGCCGGGAAGGCGTTCCGGATTTCACGGAACTGGACCGTTCCATGGAGCTGGCGGAAAAATACGGGCTCCGGGTTCTCCTGAATGTGGGAGGGCTTTTCAACAATATCCAGGGATTCCGCCCGCCGCCCTGGCTGCACTATGTCTGTCACTGCACGCCGCGCATGGAAACGCCGGGGCAGAAGGCGGACGGCGCGGAGCTCATGCTCTGTTCCGATGATCCGGTCCTGCAGGAAAAGGCGTATGCCTTCATCCGGAAGACCGCCATGCGCTATCGCAGTTCTCCCGCCCTCGAATCCTGGAACGTCTGGAACGAACCGCACGGAGATCCCTGTTACTGCGAATGGACTCTCCGGGCATTCCGCGTCTGGCTCAGAAACAAATACCGCACTCTGGACGCGCTGAATGAACGATGGGGAACGGTTTTTCCCGTCGATTTTCCGACATGGGATGACGTGCGTCCTTTTTCGGAACAGTCCCCCTACGCGCATCCCGATCCATGCATGAGACTGGACTTCCTGAACTTCCTGGAAGACAATTTCATAGAAAAATTCAACCGGATCGCCTCCATTCTCCGGGAAACGGATCCCCGGCATCCCACGACCTTCAACCTCCAGGGGATCCACGGTCATGACATGGACCGTTTTCATGTGGACATTCCGGGAATTTCCGCCTATCTCGAATTGAGCTCCTGGACGCCGCGGGAGGTTCACCTCTGGCTGAATCTCTATCTCAAGAGCGCACGGACGGGCCGGAAAGCAGAGGAAAAAATCCGCATCATCGAAACGGACAGCGGGGCGCGCCCGTTCGCACGGCGCAGCGGCTGCCCCAGACTGGCGGCGGCAAGAGACTGGACCTTCGTCGCACAGGGCGCGGACATGATTCTCTCCTGGATTTACCGGACGCGCATCACGGGAGGCCATGCGCTCCAGGCTTCCATGACGCGCTGGGACGGCACCACGCCTCCCCGTCTGGAAGCCGCGGCGGAACGCGGACGCTTCATCATCCGCCATCAGAAACGTCTGCTCGGAGCATTCCCCTTCCCGGGGCGGTGCGGCATCTTCCACGATACAAAAATGTACCGCTACGCCGCAGTGGAACACTGGCACGGATCCCATGACTTCACAACCAACAGCCACGACGGGGCATTCATGCTCATGCAGGATGCAGGATATGCGCCGGAATTCATCAATGACGCAATGGTGCTGGACGGACGCTTCCGGCGTTTTCCAGCCATCGTGCTTCCATTCATGCCTTACATGACGCAGCCCATCGCAGCCGCACTCCGGGAATATGTCCGCGACGGCGGAATCCTGATTGCGGAGGCTCTCTTCGCTGTGAAAGACGAAAATATGGAACAGTTCTTCCGGAAAACGCCAGGCTGCGGACTGGACGAAGTTCTGGGATTCCGCTGCGCAGACATGCTGTATCTGGATTCCCGGAAAGACGGCATCTCTCTCGCAAGCGGGGAAAAGATTCCGGCGGAATATTTCCAGCTCTGCATCGATCCCGGCCCGGGCGCAGAGATCCGGGGAAACTTTTCCGACGGAAGCCCGGCGATCGTCTCGGCCCGTCATGGAAAAGGGCGGACGTTGTTCTTCGGCAGCCTCGTCACAAGCCGCTACCGGTATCAGGACACGGTTCTGCGCCGTTTCCTCCGCTCGTTTCTGGAAGATGCCGAGGTCCCTCCCCTGTTCACTCTCCGGAGCGGGGAAAACGCCGATGCGCTCGGCGTCTATTTCGCCACGAAAAACAGCCGGACGATCGACATTGCGTATCTGATGAATTACAGGGAGGAGCCGATCACCTTTTCCGTGCATCCCGATCCGGCCCTTCTGGACAAGATCAAAGGCTTCACCGACATTCTGACGGGACGGAAATACGTCAGTCTGACGGACATCCGCCTGGACGACCGTCAGTGCGCCGTTCTCTTTTCGGAGGAAGCGTGAAAGACGGAACAAGCGCCGGCGGCAAAACGGCATAACGCCAGGCGGGGGGGGAATCCCCTCCCCCGGCGCAAGACTCTCTGCGGAGAAACGCATCCCCACATTTCAGATGCCCCGGCTTTCCCGGGAAGGCGTTCCATCTTCCGCGAAGCCGGAATCCGCCGGACAAACCGGAATCACGCCCGTCCGGTCAGCCAGGCGCCCGGATCTTTTTCCTCTCTCTTCCGGGGCGTGGACTCGAATTCGATCCGCAAAGTCAGAAACGGCGGAACCGGAGGCGCGGACGGCAGGTTCGCAATGACAAGACGCCCGTTCGAAGCATACTCCACGCAGGGAACGTAATCCGATCCCAGAATGGAAATGTTTTTGACCTTCGCATCCATCAGGGGAAACACCTTCCGTCCGTCCAGCGGATAGGAATACATGTGATAGTAATAAACATCCCCCTTGCGCGTCCATGCGTAACGGTCCTTCTGAAAATCAATGGAGGAGGCCCCGTAGATGGATTCGCCGTTCACGTCCATCCATTCTCCGACCTCATGCAGCGTGTGCACCGCTTCGCCGGGGAGAGTCCCGTCCGGAGTGACGCCGATGTTCACCAGAAAATTCCCTCCCTGCGATACGCAGTCGATCAGATCCTTGATGACCTCCGCCGCAGACCGTGCAAACATATCCGGCGTCCCGCCGTAATATCCCCACCCCTGCGTCATCGTCTTGCAGCATTCCCAGGGCCGCCGGGGATCCGCCGGAGGAACAATCCGCCCTTCCGGCGTGTCGAAATCCGCCGGATCGCCGAGACGGTTGTTGATGACGATCTGCGGCTGAAGGCGGCGGACCTGCTCATTCAGCTGCCTGCCCTGCCAGAAGGCGGGAGCGGTTTCGGCATCGGTTTTCATATCGTGCGCCAGCCAGAGACCGTCATACCAGAGGATGTCGATCTTTCCGTAGTTGCTCATCAGCTCAATCACCTGTTCATGGCACTGCCTCCGCATGGCCTCGGCGCTTTTCAGGTCCGTCCGATAGTGAAAATAGCCGGGAAAGCGCCAGTCCATTTCGGAATAATAGAGCCCGACTTTCAGGCCTTCCCCGCGGCATGCCTCCACATATTCCGCGACATAATCCCGGTGTCCGGGTGAACATTTCACGGACGTGAAGTCCGAAACACGGCTGTCGAACAGGCAGAACCCGTCATGATGCCTTGCCGTCAGCACCATGTAGCGCATGCCCGCCGCCTTCGCGATCCGCGCCCAGCGCCGCGGGTCGAAGGAGTGCGGATCGAAAGTCGCGGCAAGTTTCGCATATTCCTCCACGGGGGTTCTCTCGAAAAACATGTTCCACTCCCCCTTGCCGAGCTGCGAATAGCATCCCCAGTGCAGGAACATGCCGAAACGGTCGTGCAGGAAGCCGCTGATGTCCGGATTGATGTCCATGGAATTATCCTTTCATTTTGCCAATATGATTTTTGTCATGCTGCCGGGATCATGCACCTGCCCGCCCTTCCAGACTCCGTTGACCTTGTTCCGGGCGGAATGGTGCAGAAAATGCAGTTTTGCGGAAGCGTTGCGGATGTTCAGTCCCTCCGTCGGGACCGTCACAAGCGCATCCCAGGAGCTTTCGTTCTTCCGGACGGAAACCGTCCAGGGATGGCTCCATTTGATTCCGAAGGCTATCGCATTGTATTTCCGCCCGTCCGTGTCGAATGCCATGTGATAATAGGGAACCGCGGGGTTGGAGGCATCCGTCTGAAGGAAGATCTCCCAGTGTTCCCGGGAGAACATGCTGGCGGGATTTTTCAGCGGGAAAGTCACCCCTTCGGCATGGAATTTGAAGAAAAGCGCCTTCCCGTCATGCGCAATCCGGACGGAAACCGGCACGCCGCTTTTCTGTTTCGGAGCCATGAGATTGAAGAACTCGGAGACCTCGGCGGCATTTGCCCACGCGCCTCCCTCCATCGAAGCAAGCGACGCATCCCGGATCAGCGGCACCGTCAGGGTTTCCGATTTGACCATGGTCTTTTCGGCCTGCTTCACATAAGACTCGAAAATCTCCAGAATTTTGGAGGCGAAGCGTTTCGAGACCGGATGATCCGCCTTTGCCACGGCGCTCTGCAAGGCGGCCCGGCAGGCCCGTTCGTTCTTCCGGTCCTGCAGCAGATAGTAGGCGGTGGATTTCACGGCATTGTCATAGTAGTAGCTGGACGCCCCGTCCGCAAACCAGGTGTCTCTCACGATGTCGAAAAACTTCTTCATCTCCCCCGCCGCGCCGCGGAAGGTCTTTTGCAGATACTCCTCCCGGAGCGCGTCCACATCCTGATCGGGATTCCAGAGAAGTCTGCATGTGATCCAGAACTCCATGGCAGACAGATATTCGGCATTGTTCTTGTGGATCCACTCCGAATAAATTCTGAAGATCTTCATCTTCCGCATGATCTGGAGATCCTTCCGGATCACGTAGCTCACCGGTCGCGGATAATCCGCCGCGCAGCCGTAATATTCATAGACGGAAAAGGAGGAGCAGAGACGGTTCCACTCCCGGAGAGTTTCCAGAACGGAACGGTTGGTGGAGCCGGTGAAATCCTGCTTCATGTTCTTCCCGATGGGACAGAAGACAATGACGATGTTGTCCTCGATGGCAACCGGCGGCGGAGTCGTGGCGAACATATAGGCGATGGTGGCGATCCTGAAATCCGGATATTTTTTCCGGACCTCCCGGGCGACGCGGTTCAGCCACAGGTAATACCGGGCGGAAAGAAACTTCTTCTCATTCTCCTTGTATGCAAGAAGTTTTCCGTCCGGAAGCCGGATCGGCTCCATGCAGGTTTTGCAGGAGCAGGTGATATTGGTGTCCTCCACGCCGATTCCGGCAATTCCGCAGCGCAGTCCGGACTCGATGCGGTCCCGCATGAAATTCCGCGCGAACTCTTCGGCACCCCCTGGAGCGCTGAAACAGAGATTGGCCTGATAGCCGGGCTTCATCCGTTTCCCGTCGACCAGACAGTAGTATTCCGGGTGTTCCGCGGCATATTTTTCCCATGGAAGATAGCGCCAGAGATTGTGGCAGTTGTAATCGTCGTCGGAAAAACCGAAACGCTTTCTCGGAGCTTCCGGAGCGTTCGCGCCGTTTGTTTTCAGGCGCAGACAGAAATACTCCGTCCGGGGATGATTGTAATAATATCCGTTGTTGATTCCCCAGGCGCGTTCCCGGAAGACCGGTTTCTCCCGGTAATCGCTTTTCCCCGCCTTCAGATCTTTCAGGGGAGTGAAAACCCGGTCCATTCCCTCGACAAGGCAGGGCCAGATGATGTCCGTGTTCTTTTCCAGAAGATCATAAACGGCGAATACGCTCCCGACCGGACGGGCGCCGAAGAGATACAGGTTCTTCCCGTCCGAACGGACCGCAAAGCCTTCCGAATCCTCCAGAAAGCGGAGATCGCCGGCGAATTTTCCCTCCGCAAAGGCGCGGCCGATATGGATGCCGGTCCGGTCCGGAGAGGGTTTGCGGACAATTTCAAGCGGAGTTCCGGTGATTTCGCGGACCCAGTAGGAGAGCTGCTCCGCGGCAAACTCCTCCGTCAATCCCGCTTTTTCCGGAAGAACGATGACCGAGGACGCTTTTCCGTCCTTCACGATGAAAATATCTTCCGCGGACGCAGCGGCGCAGAAAATGCAAAGCAGCAGTGCAATGACACACATTTATTTCTCCTTGATTTCAGAAAGTTTGACATTGGAGAGCAGATAAGGCCCCCAGTTGTTTTTCCACGCGCTGACGATATGAAACGTGAACATTGCCGCCTTCGGAGGCGCTTCGAAGACAAAGGAACGGGCAGTCCATACGGCTGGCGGGAGATCGGCAAGGGTCGCCCCCGGAATGTCCTTCCCTCTTATGGAGCGGACGATCCCCCAGGAGTCGTCCAGGAACTGGAACGCGGACGGGAATGGCGCTTTCGGGCCCGCGGGATTGTAGTTTTTCAAGTCTTTCGCCCCCAGATTGAAAACCTCGAAACTCAGGCGGTAGCGTTTTCCCGGCGTCACGCGGAACGGCCTGGAATCTCCGTATGTCACTTTGGCGAAGGTGCCTTTCCTCCCCTCGCAGTTGCGGACGAGGGATCCGTAAAACGCCTTCTGGAAATAATCCCGGTAGTTGCCCTGTTCAAAAGCATCCTGCATGAAATAGATTCTTGCCCCGTACTGTTCCTCCTCCGGCGCTGCGGACAGAAGAAAAAGGGGAAATACCGTGCAAAGCAGGAAAAACGTCTGTTTCATTTCCGGACCTCCCCGGCGTTTGCTTTTCCGTCACCGACGTCCCGGACGAAACGCAGATATTCGGCGGTTACGTTCTCCAGATAAGGCCGCAGCAGCGTGATGCCTTCGGGCACCACGAAGGAATAGTTCCCTTCCGTCATCCGGGGGCCGAAAAAGAACGTGCGCGCGAGCTGTCCGGTCCGGCAGTCCGCACGGAGCAGATTGTCCTTGTAGGTGAAAATCAGCATGCGGGCATTTCCTTTGGCGTCCTCGCATTTTTTCATCCGGTATTCGAGGCGGATGCCGTCGCCCGCCTTCACCGGGATGCCATCGCCGATCACGCCGGCATTGGCGACATGCAGCTGAAATTTTCCCGGAGCGTCGGGAGACGGGACAATCCGCGCCTTATCCGCCCCGTTCCAGCCGGAATAGTTGTCTTTTCCCAGAGAAAAATCGGGATTGATGTTGAGCGTGGGGGCGGAGTCGATCCGCGTGAATTTCAAATCCCCGATCAGAAGGGCGTCCTCCTTGTTGGCGTTCCGGAACACCACTTCGATCGAAGCGGTTCCGGCTGGCGTATGGAACTCCTCGCAGTATCCGCGCTTCCGGCTGCTCATGACAACGTTGAAGAACTGCAGGAAGGTTTTGGCGGGAGTGACAATCTGCCGTTTCCGATCGCGGAAGACAATCTCCCAGGTCGCCAGCGGCTGGCCGAGGCGCTTTCTGGTCCACGGGGCGAAGAAAAAGAGCCGTTCATACTGCGGATTCTCCTCAATGACATGCGGTCCCTGAATCTGCGCAAGAAAGGTGAGCCTGTACCGTTCTCCGCCCTTTGCGGGGAACGGCAGCGTTGTGACCTGATGGAGCGCGCCCGCGGGAAGCGTGAGCGTGCCGTTTGCAAACGCGGCTCCGCCGAGCGGGGAGAAATAAGCGCCGGAGTCCGCCGTCTTGAATCCGTCGTTCCGGAATTCCTGCGCGCCAAGCGCCAGGACGCCGCATAGCGCTGTCAGTGCCAGAGTTTTCTTCATGAATCAATCCTTTCCATAAATTATTGGTTTTTCAGAAAAAATCAATCCCGGATCATGCCATTCGGAAGCAAACATTCTCATTCCCACATCTGCTGGGAGTTCGTGCTTAAGCGAGCCAGGCGCATCTGCGCTTCCGTAAGATTCATCGTCTCGGCGTGCCCGTCGATCATCCCCCAGTTGGCTCGGTTCAGATGGATCATCCCGACCGCCGCGCCGGAGACAATATTGTGCCAGCCTCCGACAAACGGATTGGCGGAAGTGGTGTCCTTAAAACTCGCCTTGTTTTCCGTATACAGAAACGTGGTCGCCGGTTTCCGGATTCTTCTGCGGTACATCGTGCTTGAGCTCTCCCAGTTCGGGGCGGTGGAGCCGCCGTCTTCATTCCGGGTCGGGGCTGCGGTCGGATTGATTGCAAAATGCATGAACCAGTATCCTTCCGGCGCCTTGCTGCGGCTCGGGCATTCAAATGCGGTTTTTCCCAGACGGGAGAGATCCCGGATCTGAAGATAGGGAGCCACTCTCCCCATCCATCCGTTTGTTATGCTTGTCGTTTCCGCGCTGTTCAGCAGATAAGGCGGGAAACAGTCCGAATAATCATCGGCGTAAAGATTGGAGGCGAGAACAAGGCTCCTCTCGTTCGACATGCAGGAGATCCGCCTCACCGTCTCCTTTGCCTTGTTCAGGGCGGGCAGAAGCATCGAGGCAAGAATCGCAATGATTGCAATTACGACAAGAAGTTCTATCAAAGTGAAACGATTTCCGCCCCCGCAGCTGAGACACAGGGCGCACTGCAAATTTTTTTTCATCTGTTTTTCCTTTCTTCTGTCATGCATTCTCATCACGGGATCACTCCTGCATTCTGCCTTCTCCGGTCAATCGAATATCCGGAAAAGCTCTGCAGCGGCAGCTCGCCGCAGGGTTCGCAGCCGCAGGAACGCCCGACCGAAAGGTAGGGCTGAAGCTCCTCCGGCTCCAGCTTGACAAGAATCTGTCCGCGGATTTTTTCCAGGATCAGTTCCGTCATTCTCCGCGCCAGCAGGGAAACCGGCTGAACCACAGTCGTAAGCGGAACCGCCAGATAAGGCGCATAGCAGTCGCCGTCATAACCGATCACGGCGCAATCGTCGGGGACACGGATCCCGTTCCGCATCAGCATGCCGATCAGATTCGCCGCATAATCGTCATTGTTGCAGACCATCGCCGTCAGGCGGTGCTTCCGGATCATCTCCAGCGTTTCCTCCATCCAGCGGGGATTCTGGAAGGCGTCAATCTCCCACTCCATGGAGTGCTTCAGTCCCGCCTCCCGGAACGCCTTGCGGTATCCCGCAACCTTTGCGACATTGTAACTGCGCAGAGAGGAAAAACATCCGATCCTCCGGTGTCCGTGGACCTGAATCAGGTGACGCATCGCCAGGAGCTGGCCGGCTTCAAGCCCCATCCGGATCTCGCCGTCCATGCCGTCAAAATGCAGAAGCGGGATCGGATAGCGGCTGTAACAGGAGTCAAGCTCTTTTTCGCAGTTGAAAAAGAGCATCCCCTCGACCTTCCGCACGGCCAGGTCATCCATCACGGCAAGCCGCTCCTCCGCCGTGGAGGCGACCCCGAACGCAACCTGATACCCCTCCGCGCGCAGCGCGGCGCAGATGTCCGATGGCACTTCGCTGTAAACCAGCGGCATCCGCATCGGAATGACGATTCCGATCATGCCGGAACGCCCCCCGTTCAGAATGCGCCCCGCGACATTGGGCGTGTAGCCCAGTTCGCGGGAGGCCCGCAGAATCCGCTCCTGCGCGGCTTTCCCGACCTTGTGCAGTCCGGTCCCGTTGATAACATAGGAAGCTGTGCTGACCGCAACTCCGGCCCGTGCGGCCACATCTTTCAAGGTGACACTCATTGCATCCTTCTCCGCAGAAATTAGTGAAACGCTTCACCAGACTCTTTTTCTATTATATTCGGGAAAACGTTTTTGTCAAGTCCCGAATCCGAAAAAAACTGTAATTCATCAAAAAGGAGGGGGCAGCGATGGCAGGTCCGCGGACCGCGCCGGCATGCACCGGAGGGGATGGGACGGCGTGAAACAGCACAAGATTCAGTCTGCAGGATTCGGGCTGTCTTCCGCTGGAAGGCTTTCCGAAGCGGAACGGTTCTCCCGCTCCAGCTCTTCGAGAATGATTTCCGCCGGAGTCAGATATTTTTTCCGGTTGTTGCACTCCTTGCAGCAGGGAACGATATTGCCCTTGACGGAACGCCCGCCGCGGGAAACGGGAACCACATGATCCATGCTCAGCTCGTCCGGCTTGAATTTTTTCCCGCAGTAATGACAGATGCCCCGGTCAAGCAGACTGCGCCACCAGGCGCTCTTCCGAAGCTCCCGGGCCTTTTTCCTTTCCCTTGCGACATGGTCCGGGTCTTTGCGTATCTCAATCCAGTCCGCCATGCTCAGCTCCCGTAAAATTTCCGCGACGCAAGAACGGCCAGGGGCAGACAGCAGACAACAACAATGCCGCAGACGGGACTCGCCGGAAGGATCAGCGCCCCCTGCAGAAGAATCAGACTGCGGATCAGGCTCCCGATCCGCTTCTGAACCGCGGCGGGTTCCAGCTTTTCCCCGAACTGCCGCCATGCCGCAGCGGCGGCAAGGATAAAAAGCAGAAGAAACGCACCGGATACCGGCTGCATCAGGGAAAACGTCATGCCGCCAGTCCATACGGCTCCGGCGCAGAGCGCCAGAAGCGCGCCGAGAAACATAGGCATCCTCCCCGGACGGCACGGCAGAAGATCGGTTTCACGCCGCGAAGCCAGTGTAATGCCGAAAATGAAAAGAAAATAGCCGCAGGCAAAGAGAATGCACAGCGTCATGCTCACCGGGGAGATTCCGGGAAGCGCGGCAATCACGCCGAGGCCGAAACTGAGTACGCGGCAGAGTGCCATCAATGCCGGACTCAGAAGACTGTGACTCCGTCCGCAGTAGTTGTAAAGGAGAATCGTGACAAGAAGTCCCATCATGCCGAAACAGGTGTACTGTCCGGCAATGGAGATCAGCTCCAGGGCAAGAAAGCAGAGCGCGACAGCGGCAATGGAAGCCGCCTTCAGGGAAATTTCCCCTGCGGGGAGCGGACGGTCCGGACGTTCCTTCTCGTCAGTCTTCAGATCCGCAATGTCGTTGGTCAGAAGTCCGAAAGCATAGGCGCAGAGCGCGCCCGCGGCCAGAAATCCTGTTTTCTCCGGATGCACGGCTCCTCCCGCAAGCAGGAATCCGCAGACCGGATCCCAGGGGGCGGTAAACAGATTCGGAAGGCGCAGAAGACGCCCCCAGGCAAACATTTTTTCCGTAAAAGTCAGATCCTTCATGATGCCGCATCCTCCGGCAGGTTGAAAAAGCGCCGTGCGTTCTCCGTGGTCCGCGCAGCGCACTGTTCCAGGGAAATCCCTTTGAGAAACGCCAGTTTCTCCGCGATCAGCGGAATGTACCGGGAATGGTTCGGCCTGCCGCGGAACGGAACCGGAGCCAGATAAGGCGCATCGGTTTCAAGAACCAGACGCTCCAGCGGAATGGAGGAAACCGTCCGGCGGATGTTCTCCGCCATTTTAAAGGTCAGCATTCCGCCGACGCCGAACATTGCGCCGACGTCAAGGAACTTTTCCGCATACGCCTCCGTGCCTGCGAAACAATGCAGAAGATACCGTCCGCCAGCATGATGGAAATCCGCCAGCATCTCGAGGGAAATGTCATATGCCAGAGTCGATCCCTCCCTGTCGCGGCAGTGGATCAAAGCCGGAACGCCAAGCTCCAGAGCCAGGGAGAGAAAAGCGGCAAAGACCTTCCGCTGAACCGTGCGGTCGGATGTGTCGTAATAAAAATCCAGACCGATCTCCCCGACGGCGGCAAACTTCTCCCGCGCGGCCAGCTCCCGGAAGAGTTCCATGCCTTCCGTCATGCCGTCCGCCTCGTGCGGATGCACGCCGGCGGCGAAAAAAACGCCCGGATTTTCCGCCGCAAGCTGCGAAGCCGTCAGCGAATCGGCGTAATTTCCCGCGCAGAGAATCAGGGTCTTCACCCCGTCCTCCGCGGCTTCCGCACAATAACGTTTCATGTCCGGGATGAAGTCCCCTGCATGAAAATGAGTGTCTATGAAAACCATATCAGTCAACCTGGATGTCATGATCCGCCCGGAAAGCGGCGCTGCGGAAATGCCGCGGCGCATCGCCGGGGAAATGCAAATGCGGAATAATATAGACGCTCAAGACTTTTCTTCAAACTGGAAAAAGAAAAGTAAAGTTTTTTTCCGTCAGAAAGTTGCGGAAAACCGGGCTTTTCCCGGCGCACTTCCCGCGCTTGCAGAACGGGGGCTGATTTTCTTTCGTTTTTTTTGCTTTCTCCCCTATGATTTTTCCGGAATGACTCTATCTTACCAACTGCGGCTTATTTTTTCAAGTCTTGCGGGAGCGGCATTGAAAACCAGAAAACATCATCTTCTCCCGGCGGTCATGACGATTGCCGGAAGCGACAGCGGCGGCGGTGCGGGAATCCAGGCGGATCTGCGGACATTCGCATGGTTCCGCGTGTTCGGCACATGCGTGCCGACCGCTCTCACCGCGCAGAATCCGCATCGTGTCACGGGGATCGAAGCGGTCCGCCCGCACTTCATCGAGCTTCAGATACGGACGGTCATGGAGGAAATCCCCGTCACAGCCGTAAAAACGGGCATGCTCTTTTCCCGTCCCGTCATTCTTGCGGCGGCACGGGCGCTTGCGGGCTTTCCGGGAGAAATTGTGGTGGATCCCGTCATGATCTCGACCAGCGGAAAAAAGCTTCTGCTCGATTCCGCGGCGGACGCGCTCCGGAAACACATTCTTCCCCTGGCGACCTGGATCACGCCGAATCTGCCCGAGGCGGAGGCGCTCGCCGGGAAAACAATCACGACGCTCGACGACTGCAAACGCATTGCGGCATCCTTCGCCGAACGCTGGAACTGCTCCGTCATCATCAAAGGCGGACATGCCGACGACCGGAACGGCGCGGACGATCTTGTGTTTCACAACGGAGAATTCCGCCTGTTCCACTCGAAACGCGTTCCTGCGGGAAAAAATGCCGATCACGGAACCGGATGCACCTTCAGCGCGGCCCTGACCGCCCTCCTCGCGCGGAAAACGCCATGGGAGCAGGCCGTGCTCCGCGCCAAGGCATTTGTTGCGGCGTCTCTCGCCGAGTCCGCAATGCTTTCCGATTCCGGGCTTTGCGCCATGTTCCCGCCGGAAATCCCGCTCGCGGAATATGAAAAGACAATCTCCTGCGGAAAGGCATAAGATCATGCCGAGAAGGATTGACCAGCACACCCCGTTCCGCGGCTCCGCACGGATCCGGCTCTTTCTTTTCCCAGCTCTTCTCTTCTTCTGCGCCCTCTCTCCTGCGGCGGAAAAGACCTATCAGCCGACCCAGGCGCAGCGCCGCCTGGCGGAACAGCAGCGGCTCCAGAATCAGCGGATCGCGGAAATCCGGCGTCAGAACGCGGAACGGAACGCGGCAAAAGCGGCGGCGGCGCAGGCCGCTGAAAAACAAGTGAAAGCAGCAGCCGCGGCGGCTCCGAAACTCCGTTATACCTGGATCAACTCCCAACGATATGTCCTGATTCGCGATATCGCAAGATTCTACAAGCTGTCCATGATCCGGACCAAAACCGGAGCCGTCCTGCGCGGATACCGGAAAATTGATCTTTTCTACAACAAGCGGGCGGCCTCCATTGACGGTATTGCCATCTGTTTCACGTTCGCGCCGCTCCTGCGCGGGGCAAACGGATATCTGCATGAAAAAGATCTGCTTCTTGTGCTGGATCCGGTTCTGCGCGGAAACGGACTCCCGAAATACCCGGTCCGGACCATCATGATCGATCCCGGGCACGGCGGCACGGACAAAGGCGCACCCGGACGAAGCGGACTTCTGGAAAAGAATCTGAACCTCTCCATGGCGCTGAAACTCCGGACCGCGCTGCGGAAACTCGGATTTCAGGTCATCATGACCAGGGCGGCGGATTTGACACTCTCCCTCCAGGCACGCGCGGATCTCTGTGAAAAATTCCGTCCCGACCTCTTCATTTCCATTCACTGCAACGCCGCCGCGCAGAAAACGATCAACGGCATTGAGACATTTGCCATGACTCCGGCGGGATGCCCCTCCTCCAGCGATTCCAAACCCTCCAATGCGCGGGGCAGCGGAAATGCGTTTGACAAAAACAATTACCGTCTCGCCTATGAAATCCAGAAATGCCTGCTCAGAAATACAAAGGCCGAGGACCGGGGCGTCAAACACGCACGCTTTTTCGTGCTGCGCAACGCATCCTGCCCCGCAGTGCTGATTGAGACAGGCTTCATCTCCAACCAGCGTGAAGGTGCGCTCCTGAACCGCGCGGATTATCAGACAAAAGTCGTCAACGCCATTGTACGGGGAATTCTGAACTACCGGGCCCTCTGCCGGTAAGAAGTTTTTCTTTTCCATCCAAGCGATTCCGCCGTTTCCTCCACAGTTTTCCGCGGGCGGCATCCTCCCATTCCGCCGCGGAAAACAGTTTGGGAAATCAATTATATGTGATTCGTTTCACAGCAAAATAAAAGAAGAAAAATAAATTGTTTTTTTATTCACAGAAAATGCTTGACATTCTCTTTTTTCGATGTATTATAACCCCATAACCTCTGTTCTCCACCCATTCGTGGGGACGCGGGCGATCAAAGATGATTCAAACAGAAGCACAGTTTACTCCCTCTTCTGACTTCTGTCGGCATCCATCTCCTGCACCTGCCGGGGAGCCGGGGTTATTCGACACTGCCGCGTCACCCGCGCGGCAGTGCATTTCCATCCGGTCATACGCGAAATGCGCCTGACCATCCGCCGCGGCTCTGCCCCCTCCCCTTTCCCGCAGGGATTCTTTTACCGTTCCGTCATCAGAAGCGAATGAGCCCCCTGTGCAGATCACGCGGGCAGGACTGACTGGAAAGCACGAATTATAATTTACAGAGCAAATTATTTTTTTTATTACGGAAAAATGCGCAAGCATTTTTCGCGGGGTCAAGGGCCCTCCGGCCCTTGGCGCGGTCCAGCGGCGAAACGCTGGGCGTGCGAAGCACGAAATCCCCCGCCTCCGGCGGCCGGCTTGCGCAACCGGACAGCGGCAGAACTGACAGGAACGCACGAAGCAATTCCGGGCGATGCGGTGCATCACGGGATTAAACTGATTTTTTTAAAACGAAAAAACGGGAAAGTCCCGCGGGGGATTCTTTCCCGTTCCATGTATCGTTCCGCAACCTTATTTGTTGCCTGCGGCAAGTCCGTTTTCGGTCATGAACTTATAGCTCATTTCAATGGCCTTGTACATCTCCGTGTCACAGTAGTCAAGTTCCACGACGATCGTCTCGACGGAGGCGGGCGCGCTTTCGACCAGCTTCCGGATCGGAAGGGTCCCGGTTCCGAGCGGCATCAGGTCGATCTTCATGTCAAGGAGCCCGTTGACCATTTCACCGCCGCCGGCTTTCTGCTTGCAGACGCCGTCCTTCATGTGCAGGAGGATGGTTCTGTCGGCAAAAATCCTGAGCATTTCAACCGGATCCTCCGTTCCCTTGTTCGTGGACCAGAAGGAATCGATTTCAAACTTCACGTTCGGGCAGAGTTCCGCGAAAATCTCATATTTGAGCTTTCCGTCAATGCGTTCGAATTCCCAGTAGTGGTTGTGCTGGAAAAGCGTATAGCCGTTGCGGGCGAAAAATTCCTGCATTTTGCTGGTGGTCTCGGCGGTTCTCTTGATGGCGTCAAGATCCTTGAAGTCATCGGGACCGTATCCGCAGACAATGGTCTTGAGTCCGAGCGCATCGGCAAGCTCCATGCATTCGCCGAGGTTGTTGCCACGGGCCCAGGGGGAATGGGAGGAATAGATTTTCATGCCGAGGTCTTCGACGATTTTCTTCAGCTCGGATGGCCTCAGATTCCAGAATCCGGCGGGCTCGACACCCTTGTAGCCGATTTCCGCTACTTTCTTCAAGACTGCGACAAAATCATCCTTCGCATAGTCCCTCAGCGAATAAAGCTGAACTGACAACGGTTTGAGCATGGTGAATACTCCTTGTTTTTTGTTGACTTTTATTTGACTAAAAGTATCCTGATGTATAAATTATATCATACTATCGCGGGGAAAACAATTGACGGAAAGTATTTTTTATTGACTTTTACTATGAAAGAGCGCCAGGTAAAGCTGATGCGCGTGGGCTTCTTTGCCTGCGCCAATGTCACACGGGTCACACCGACAAGGGTCTCCCCTTCCTTCGAATGCGTCGAGATTCTGACGGGAGGAAAACTTTTCTTCGAATTGAACGGTGAATTCAAACTCTTTGAACGCGGAGCGGTTTTCTGGCACAGCGCGGGCGAAGACACCATCTGCGAAACCGACGCCGGAGATCCCTACCGGTGCATCGTGTTCCATTTCAGGGTCTCCGACGGCTGCCGCCCCGGTCCCCGCGTCAGCATCTGGGATTCCACCGACTCCGCCGTCGATTTCGCCTCCGAATGTCACAAGGCGTTTCACGCAGGAAATGCCGACATGGAAGCGCTCTCCGATTACGCGTATTCCACCATCCGCTGGAAATCCTCTCCGCACCGCTCCCCTGCGGAAATTGCCTTTCCGGAGCCGCTGAAACGGGCGCTCGGCTACATTCAGGAACATTACGCCTCTCCAATCGATCCCGAACACATCGCGGAAAAATCGAATTTGAGCCGTCCCTATCTCTTTTCCCTTTTCCGGGAGTATATGAAAACCACGCCGTATCATTATATTCTCCGGCAGCGGATCGGCAAAGCGAAACTGCTGCTTTCCGGCGGATTGACGCCGATCAAGGAAATCGCGCCGCTCTGCGGATTCGACTCCCTGGAGGTTTTCTACCGCCAGTTCAAGAAGGAAACCGGCCTGACCCCCGCGGATTACCGGAAAAAGTACTCGGCATATCCGGAATCCTGGGACAGGATATGTTCACTGCGAAGACATCTGAGGAAATAGACAGAGCCGCATCGGCAAACACATCTGTCCGAAATCCGCGAATGCCCGTGCGCCGTCATTCAGAATCGCGGGGTCTTCCGCATGAACCGGGATGTTTCATCATGAAAACGGGAACGGTAGCGGCAGCGCCGGCAGAGTTCCTCGGAAGCGCATCCGCGGGAAAACGCGCGGCGCATCGCATTGGCCCTGCTGTTGGAAAGGATGGTCCGGAGCGTTTCCCGGTTCGCATCTCCGAGACGGATTGCTCCGTCGCGGTCAAGACAGCACGCCGTAACCTGTCCGTCCGCCAGCACGGCAAACTGCCGCCGGAGACCGTGGCAGAACACGGGGCCGGGAACGGGAGAAGCATGAAGATCCGGCCAGTCAAACGGCCTGTCGAAATGCAGGGAAACACGTTCCGCGGGATGAAGGACTGCGGGAGTTCCGGCTTCGGGCGGTTCACACCTCGCGCCAAAATATTCCCCGATCCGCGCAAGACTCTCCGCTGCGGAGGGACTCCCCTCCATGCCGAGATTCCAGAAGCGGTAGTTTACATGCAGCGCGGGAAGACGCCGCAGCGCTTCGGTTGTAAAAGCCAGAATCTCATCCAGATGCCCGTCGGAAAGTCCGCTGTGCATGGAAACATTGATCTGGCGGAAATCCCCCGGAAAAAGGGCTTCGGCGTTCGGAGAGGCAAAAAGCGTGCCGTTTGTGGTAAGCCCCATCGCCAGATTCCGCTTCGCGGCATCGCGTATCAAATCCGGAAATTCCGGGTGAAGCAGAGCCTCCCCCATCACATGGAGGTAGGCGATTCCGGCAAGAGAGGCCGTTTCGGACGCGAGACGCTGAAACAGTCCGCGCTCCATGAAACGCGGTTCCCGGATTGTCCCGGGACAGAACGGACAGTTTCCGTTGCAGACGTTCGTGAGCTCCAGATAGGCGGCGCGGAACGCCTTGCGGCGATTCACCATTTCTTTTCCCTGCGCCATTCCTCGATCAGAGTCTTTCCGAGCCCGAACTCGCGCTCGAATCCGTCGAAGTCGTCGTTCTGGATCATGCGCTTCATCAGCGTGCAGCGCTCCTCGTAGGAGTTAATCGCCTCGATGACGGCGGTCTTGTTGTGGGAGATGATGTCCCGCCACATCCGGGGAGAGGACGCCGCCACGCGGATCGTGTCGCGGAATCCCGAAGCGCAGCCGGCGAACCGCTGTTCCTTCACGATCGGATCGGGCTCGTCCAGCACGCTCAGCGCGAGCGCGGAGGATACGATATGCGGCACATGGCTGGTGTGCGCGACCAGCAGATCATGCGCGGCGGAATCAATCCGGAAAATCCTTCCGCCGACGCTCTCCCACATCGCCTCGACCATTTCCAGAGCCTCGGCATCGGTTTTATAAGGCGGCACGATGAACACCGTGGCGTTGCCGTAGATGCCGGGCACCATCGCCTCGGGACCGGATTTCTCCGTTCCTGCCATCGGATGGCTTCCGACGAAGCGGATTCCCTCGGCAAGCGCGGCCTTTTCAATGCATCCTTTCACGCTGCCGATGTCTGTAACGATCACATTTTCCTCTTTCATCAGATCCGCATGTTTCTGAAGATATTCAATAATCGTCGGCACGGGAAGGCAGATCACGGCGACGTCCGCCTCTTTCAGGAGCTCTTCCGCAGTGGAGCAAAACGAATCCAGCACGCCATTCTTCAGCGCCCAGACGCCGACTTCGCGCCGCCGCGCCCATCCGATCCGGCGGTAACGGCCCTCCGGCAGACTCGCCGCGAGAGAAGCTCCCAGCATGCCGACACCGATGATTCCGATTGTTGTTTTCATTTCCGACCATCCTTATCCGAGGCGAATTCCTCAATCAAAGTCGCGACCAGCTCGCATGGCACTGTTTTTCCGTCGACCTGAGTGCGCCCGTAATCGCGCAGGGTGTCGAAACACAGCTGAGGATCCCCCTGCACATTCCGGATCCTCAGGCTGATCTGCACATTCTCCGCATTGCCGGGCGGCGGAATCGGGATCGTGACAGGACTTTCCGTCACAGTGAGCACCTGCCGGCCGTTCACTTCCATCTGAAAGGAAAAGTCTGTTCCCGCCACAGGGAACTGCAGGGTCAGACGCTTGATCCGCGCACCCTGGCCGCTGCGGGGAAGAAGAAAGTTTTTTTCAATTGTCATTCCGTCCTGAAGCGCCATCGTCCCCCATCCGCCGCGGATCCTCTGCACATGATCCTGAATCAGGATCCGCGCATCATCCAGCGGACTGACCGTCCCATGCGGCCGGAGGAAACGCATCAGCACCGGTTCATACGTCCCGGAATAAGCCGGATAAACGACATAGGCAAACAGCAGCGCTGCAATCATAATCAGCAGGAGATGCAATACACGCCGCGTCTTCAGCATCCCCGGAATCTGCGCGAGAAATACGCCGCCGCTGACGCAAAGCAGAGGAATCACAGGCACACGGAAGCGCGCAAGGATGTAAAATGCGCTCACGGAGAAGGCGTAAAACAGAAGGAACCCCCAGAGCAGCAGGAACTGTTTCCGGCGCAGAAACATGCGGCGCCGGAATCCGCTGAATCCCCCCGCCAGCGCCAGCGCCAGCAGGAACCCGGTCGGCAGGAAATGCAGCGTCCGCATCAGGGAGCTTTTCCGTGCGTTGTATTCCGTAATATTGTTCGGCCATTCCGCAGAATCCCAGAACAGAAGGAATTTATTGAACTGAAGTTCCAGAAACGCGCCCGGCTCACGCCGGAACCACTCGAACATCCGCGCGGGAATGGAAACACTCTTTTCCGTTTTCATCCACGCTTCATAGGTCGGCGGATAAGGAATGTCCAACCCCCCCGGCGCGGACTCCGGATTGTTGCCGATGCAGAGCACCGCGCCACCCGCGGTGGAAGGACCGCAGAGTTTTCCCGTCCGGAACGAGTTATAGGCGGCAAACGGCAGCTGCGGAAGAATCGCGAACATCAAAAACAGCAGGAGCGGAAGCAGCGCCTTTTTCCAGTTCGCGCGCCATACGTAAAACGCGGCAAAGACAACCGGTGGCAGAAAACACCATGTGTTGCCGCGTGTCAGAACGGAACATCCCAGAACAAATCCGGCAAGCCCCCAGAAAAGCAGTTTCCGCTTCCGAAGCGCAAGAAGCAGGAGAAAAAAAAGAAGCACGATCCAGAAGGCCTGAAGCGTTTCCAGGAGCGCGTAAGGCGTGAAATAAATCAGAATCGCAGACAATGCGCAGAGGAGTGCGCTCCACAAGCCGGCTTTCCGCCCTGCGGTCACCGCTCCGGCAAGCCCCGCTAGATACACGGCCGCCCCTCCAAGAAGACTCTGCACGGCAATCAGGATCCATGGACTCGTCGAGAAAAAGCGGCAGAAAGGCAGCAAGACCGAATAATAGAACGGCTGATAATAAAATGTGTCCGGCAGTTTTCCATTCAGGATGGCGTCGGCAAGCGCGCAGTAAGTCGCCATGTCGGTGATGGAAGAAGGAGCATAAACGGCGGAATCGGCGGCTGCAAGCTGCGCGGAAACCAGGAGCCGGATCAGAAACCCGGCGCCGGAAATCAGCAGAAGCAGACGGAAAAACCGTGCAGACGGAAAAACCGCCCTGCCCTGCCGGACGGAACGGTTTTTCCTGAAAGACGGAATACTTTCTGAAGGAGATCGTTTCAAACCTTCATCAGCTCCTTTTCCTTTTCCTCGGCAAGTTTGTCGATGTTCGCGATGTAGGAGTCGGTCATCTTCTGGATTTTGTCCAGCACATTCTTGAGTTCGTCCTCGGTGATCTCGGAGGCTTTCTGAGCTTTCTTCGCGGCCTCATTGGCATCGCGTCTCGCGTTGCGGACGGCGACGCGCGCCTCCTCTGTGCGCGCCTTGACCTGTTTGGCCAGGGCGATGCGGCGGTCCTCACTCAGCGGAGGAATCGGAAGGCGGACGATCTTGCCGTCGCTGACCGGAGAAATTCCGATGTTGGAATTGATGATCGCCTTTTCGATCGCATGAACGGCGCTCTGATCCCAGGGCTGGATCGCAATGGTGCGGGCGTCCGGGGTGGACAGTCCGGCGATGTCGCGAAGCCTTGTATTCGTTCCGTAATACTCGATCATGAGGTTTTCCACCAGAACAGTGGAAGCTTTTCCGGTCCGGATCGCGGCGATGTCGTTCTTCATCGCCTCTTCCGCATTCATCATGCCTTCTTCCATGGTGTCGAGGATGTCTTCAATGGCCATTTCCAGATCTCCTTTTTTTATTTATGTGTAAACATTCAATTCAAAATCGAACGAAAGGTTTCCGCAATCCGCTTGACAGACAACGTCTGAGGGATCGTCCGCACCTCGGTCTGAAGAGAGATCAGCCGGGGAGCGCTGCGCAGCTCCGCAATCTGCTTTTTCCAGTCAATCCGCCCTGTTCCGGGAAGCTGATGAGCGTCGCTGTAACCGTCATTGTCATGCAGGTGGAAAGTCACGATGTAAGGTTTCATGACTGCAAAGGAATCAGCGGTTTCCCCGATTCCCTCCCACCATGCATCAGAAATCTCTTCGAAATATTTCGACTGGTCCTTTCCGGGGAACGGCGACATCAGGCAGGCGTGTCCGGTATCGAAACAGCAGCCGATGCACGGGGAGTCGAAGGCGGAAACAAGCCCGGCCACCTCGGCGGCGGAATTCGGCGGCTCATAACTGTTTTCGACCGCGATGATAATGCCGAGCTTCTCGGCTTCCGGCAGCAGCTGTTCCAGTGCGTCCGTCGCCAGTTCGCGCAGACGCTTCATCGGAATATGCTCAAACACCCAGCTGTAAGCGCCGACATGCATGGTATAGGTCCTGCATCCCGCGTCGACAGCATAGGCCATTGCCGTTTTATGATCCTCGATCATGCCTTTGCGCCGGGCCATGTCGGAACAGTTCAGATCGAAAGCCGCTCCCCAAGGCGCATGGACGGCTCCGAGCCGGATTCCCGCCTTCCTTGCCATTGTCATCAAGGGCGCGAAAAAAGCCGGTTCCCGCAGGATTCTCGTCATCCAGACATGGCTGAACACCAGATGCTCCACTCCATTCGCCTTAAATTCGGCAAAAACGTTCGGAATCATCACATCGGGCACATATTGCCAGGAATAATAACCGAACAGCGGCACATCAGTCGTTGACATCAGGTCGATCTCCTTTTTCCACCTTCCAGCAGCGGGATTTCAATTTACACCCATCTCCTTGATTTCGCAAGCCGGAAACGTCAGCTGACGACGGTTCCGACGGAATAATCTCCGGAGAGGACCTTGCAGAGCGCGCCGTCCTCGGAAAAATTGAAGACGATGATGTGCAGATTGTTGTCCGCGCAGAGGGAAAACGCCGCGGAATCCATCACCGCATAGTGCCCGGAGAGCGCCTCCTGGAAAGAGAGTCTGTCGAACTTGATTGCGCTTTTGTCCTTCATCGGATCGGCGGTATAAATCCCGTTTACCTTGGTGGCTTTCATGACAGCCTGACAACCGGTCTCCAGCGCGCGCAGCGCGGCTGTGGTATCCGTGGTAAAGAATGGCGCACCTGTTCCCGCGGCGAAAATCACAAGTTCTCCGCGGGAAAGCTGTTCCATTGCCTCTTCCCGGTCAAAACGTTTCGCGAAAGGCTCCATCGCGACCGCACAGTGGACATGACACTTCACACCGGCCTGCCGGAAGGCATCCTTGAGACAAAGCGCATTCATCACGGTTGCGAGCATTCCCATATGGTCGGCGGTCACGCGGTCCATTCCGCCTTTCGAACCGGCGAGACCGCGCCAGAGATTTCCCGCGCCGACAACCAGCGCGACCTCCACGCCCATGTCAAGAGCCTCCTTGATCCTGGCCACCACGTCCGTGACAGCCTCCCGGGAAAATCCATGCGCCTGCGTTCCTTTCAGAGCCTCCCCGCTGATTTTAAGAAGCACCCGTTTATATAAAAGCTTTGATTCCGACATAACGCGCCTTTCTTTTTTTATTTTGGGTAAAATACAACAGAAAAGCAAATTCGCAAAGCGGGGCTCTAAAAATTTCCGTTTTTTCCATGACAAAACTTCATGCTGATATTCGGATATCATAATATATTATAATGATGACACACATCTCTGCCAAGGAGTTGCTGAATGGTTATGTCAACTGCAATTGCGGAAGTGCGTGCGCGGGACTCTCATCGAATCCGGAAACCGGGAAATGTGAAACAGCTATATCTGCAAAGAGGAAGTCATTCAAGGAACGCCAATTTTTTCTCATTTTTTTTCTTTTCAGATTTGACTTTTACGGAACAGCATGTAATTTACACTCCTATTCAGTGGCGGGGTAGCTCAGTTGGTAGAGCAACGGACTGAAAATCCGTGTGTCACCAGTTCGATCCTGGTCCTTGCCACCATTTTTTGTCTCTTTGCCGGACGGACACACCGTTCGGCTTTTTTATTTCCCTGTTTTGCGCATTGATTTTTCAATAGCTTGCAAAATCAGAGAAAAACGGCGATTCTCCGTTTTCCACCATCCCCAATGCAGATTCCCTGATTCTCCGGCAAATTCTCCGTTTGCCTCATGTTCATGTCCGGGACACCTGGATTGGTGCAGTGTACACAGAATTCTAGGCTTGGCCTTTGAGCCCAGCTGAAATTCCGCTTTTTATTTTCCCGCTGCAACAGTCTGCAAACTCCATCGCAAGACAGAATGACCGGAGTATTTTTCAAAACAGGCCGAAAAATCAGTTTTTCTGCTTAGATCGCGGAATAAAGCACCCCCATCTTGAGTGATTTGAAAACTTCGTCTTTTTGAGGTAGAGAGAAGATTTCTGAAAAACCTCAAAATGGTCGAGCATTTTCAAAATTCTCTACCGAGCGGTCTTTGGGTCTGTTTTTTCATTTTGGGGATAAATTTGAGCTCAACTCGCGTTTTGCCCGAAAGCGGAGAATCTCCACGTTTCTCTTATGAAGGTGTGTTTCAGCCCCTCTCCCGGTAATTTCTCCGGGGGAGTAAAAGACCGGTATTTTGGTCCGGAAAGCATTTGTCGGAAGAAATACACGTCAAAAAAAACGACCTTGGATCATCATTTTTTCTCTGTCATGCATTCATTTTTCGATCTTCTCTTGAAATAACGTTCTGGTTATCAATGAATAAAACAAAAATATACTGACAGAAGACGTTTGTTCGAAAACACAAGAGGTCTACCCCTTATTCGCCCAATTCATAACAACGTCTTTTCGGCTCAGAGAATTTTTCGAGTTTTGCGGTTGGCCCCGAAAGCTGGACAACTTGACTTGGGGTAAAATGTCCGTTAAATTAACCTGAAAAGGGAGGGCGTTCTATGAAAAAGTCATATAACTCCAAATTCAAAAGCCGCGTAGCATTGGAAGCGCTGCGGGGAGAATTGACGGATGCTGAGATCGCGAAAAAATATCAGGACCATCCGAATCAGGTCCAGCGGTGGATTTCTAGGAGAAACCGGAGATTTTCAAATTGAATCAAGGGAGCCAGTTTACCAGTCCGGAGTTCGTGGCGAAAGTTTGGGATCATGGCATTCTGATCCGCATGAAGGGGCGGGGACGCTGTTTGGATCATGTAAAAAAGGGGCGCTTCTGGTGGGCATTGAAATATGAGGACATCAAAATTAAAGAGTATATCAGCTTGCCGCAGCTCCGTTTCGGTGTTCAGCATTATGTGAATTTTTACAATTCCAGACGGATTCATTCGGCTCTCCAATATCGGACGCCGGATGAAGTCTATTTCGGAACTTGCAATCGGCATTCAATGGGATATCGTAAACCAAAGGTCTTTACACCAATCTTTTCATAAAAGTTGTCCACCCAAGGGGAGAGGCGCAGACCGTCGTTACAAAAAGGCGGGCGTGCTCTTCTTCGGTCTGGAATCCGCCGAACACCGCCAGATGGATCTTTTTGCGGATCACGGAAACGCGGAAAAACAGGATCGCTTATCGGTGGCGATGGATGAAATCAACCGGCGTTTCGGCCGGGGAAGTCTGTTCCATCTTGCGAAGGGATCAAGAGGCCCTGGACGATGAAGCGCGAGATGCTGACCCCGTCTTATACCACCGACTGGAATCAGCTCCCGGAAGTGAAATAAGCAGATTGCCCCGGCTGCGGGGGCATACTGAACTGAGTAACTTTCCGAAAACGACCTCAACCTCCTTGGGGAATGTGCACAAATTATCGGATATTATCAGCGGATAGTAGCGATGTAGTTATATATTACAAAAATCAAGAAAAGGGATATTACTTTCGGGGATTTGGTTTAATTCATCTCGGTATTGGGCACGTATAGTTTGATTTAAGGAATAATCATTTATTAAAAATCTTAAGCATCGACACAAAAGCGTAGTATGTCTTGGATCTTTAGAATGTTGTTCTTTTAGTGTTTTATACGCTATCTTATATTTTCCCTCAGCATAAAGTATCATACTATTTAATAATATTTTGTCTTCATTTTTTGATTTAAATTTGTTATTTATTTTTGTCATAAAATCATATGCCATTTTCAAGTTATTCCCTTCAATACAAATGACTACAGCCATAAAATATGCAGAAAAACTATTGGATCTTATTTGAATGGCTTTATCTATAGTTTCTATTGCTTTAGCTGTTTGACCTTTTTTCGTCTCACATTCAGCTTTCCGAATTAAGTAGTAAAAATTAGTTTCCCCTTCAGCTATTTTCCGCTCTTTCAAAAGATCTTCTGCATGGGAAATTTCTCCAAGTCTAAGATAAATTCGAATTGCATAGTCAAGAATCAGGGGTGTTTTATATCTATCCATTTCAATTGCATTTTCAATCGCAGGAACCGCATTGTCCATATCATTTTGGTAAAAATAACAGATCGCCAACTCTCTATAAATTGAACTTTCTGTACGGCCAAGCTTTTTTGAAAGCTCATAATATGCTATCGCTTTTTTATAGTCATGTTGTTTCCTAGCACAGAACCCCTGTAGATAAAACAACTCTTTTCTTGGTAAAAGATCAGGGGGATTGTCTAATATTCCCTGAGCTTTTTCATACTTTTCATCGTGGATTAAGGCTTTTATGTACAATATCAAAATAGTTAGGTTTTTAGTTATAAGCTGCATAGATCGATCACAGACGTTTATAATATAATCATATTCTTCCGCAGTATATTTCTGCCGGATGACGGCTACCAAATCCTGAAGAAACAGTATCGTTCTATTTTTTAAATAATCGTTATCTGTGGCAAAGGCAATCTTAGCAAGTAACCGAAAAGCATTTAAATCATTATTTTTTTCTTGTATGTATACTAAAATCTTTTGGGCATAATCATTCAAATCAGCAATATTGACATCGCCATAAAGTTTTTTTTGCGCCTCTCCCCTAGGTTGGACAACTTTTATTAAAAGATTGGTGTAAAGACCCTTGGTTTACTATATCCCACTGTTTGCCGATTGCAAGTTCCGAAATAGACTTCATCCGGCGTCCGATATTGGAGAGCCGAATGAATCCGCCTGGAGTTGTAAAAATTCACATAATGCTGCACACCGAAACGGAGTTGCGGCAAGCTGACGTACTCTTTTATTTTGATGTCCTCATATTTCAATGCCCACCAGAAACGCTCCATTTTTGCATTATCCAAACATCGTCCACGTCCGTCCATGCTGATCTGAATGCCATGGTTCCGGAGTTCCGTTACAAACTCCGAGCTGGTAAACTGGCTTCCTTGATCCGAATTAAAAATCTCCGGTTTCCCGTAGGAATCCATTGCCGTTTTTAACGTTTCAACACAATGAAAAGCGTCCATTGTATTCACTACGTTATAAGCCAGGACCTTGCGGCTGAACCAGTCGACAATTCCAATCACAAATGCCCGATGACCGGCAACCGCCGTGTAAGTAATGTCCGTACTCCATACCTGATTCGGACGCTCTATCTTGCATTTGCGCAG
>CALXSJ010000031.1 GCA_944391115.1 uncultured Victivallales bacterium
CATTTGATCTCTCCTCTGCGCGGCTGAAGAATGTTGATCGAGGACGGATGCCAGCCGAACGGACGCTTGTAGCACATCTTGTCAATCAGAGGCACCAGCGCGTTCATAATGAGGATGGCGAAACTCATCCCCTCCGGGAACGAGCCCCAGATGCGGATCACGCAGACGATGACGCCGATCCCGGCGCCGAAGACAATCCCCCCCAGATGGGTCACAGGCGAGGTCACCATGTCGGTCGCCATGAAAAACGCGCCGATCATCACGCCGCCGGTCAGAAGATGGAACAGCGGCCCGGGCGTCAATCCGGGGCTCGCAAGGTTCACGATCCAGACAAACACCGTGATCGTGACAAAAATCGCCAGCGGAATATAGCAGTGAATGACGCGGAGGGCGATCAGCGCGATACCGCCGATCAGAATCGCCAGCGCGGAGGTTTCTCCGAGACTTCCCCCGACATTGCCGAGAAAGGCGTTCCAGAGAAAATCCCAAGAGTTGTAGTAGGCGATTTCAGCGGCATTCCCCGCAACCGCCTTTGCGGCGGCAAGCGGCGTCGCGGACGCAACCGCGTCCACCTTGTCCGCCAGACCGAATACCGCGCCCGGCGCGGGATCCATCCACGTCGTCATCGGCCCCGTGGCGCCGACCAGCATCGCGACGCGGGCGACCGCCGCCGGGTTGAACGGATTCTGTCCCAGGCCGCCGAACACCTGCTTGGCCACCACGATCGCGATGAACGCGCCCGCCAGGCAGAGCCACCAAGGCGTCAGCGGGCTCACATTCAGAGCGAGAATCAGCCCCGTCACCAGCGCGCTGAGATTGGAGAGCGTCGACTTCGTCTTCGCCAGCACGCACCAGAGATACTCGAAGAGCGCGCAGAACGCCATGCAGTAAATCACCACGCGGAGCGCGTGCAGTCCGAAGAACCACACCGACGCCAGAACGGCCGGGATCAGCGTCAGAATCACCAGCAGCATGACCTTGTGCGTGGAATCCTCCGTGCGGATATGCGGGGAGGAACTCAGAATCAGGGTGCCTTCCGGGGGAAGCCGCACCTTGCCTTCCTCACGTTTCACTTCATTTTCACTCATTCTTCACACCATCTTATTTTTTGCGCCTGCGCGCGTTGATTTCCGCTTTGGCCAGCCGGAAATGCTGGACGTTCGGACGTCCCGCGGGACACACATAGGTGCAGATCCCGCATTCCAGGCAGCTCATGACATAGTTCTCTTCTGCGAGATCGTAGCGCTCGTTCTCGCAGACCTTGCTCAGCGTGCTCACAAGGAGGCGCATCGGGCAGGCGTCGACACAGCGTCCGCAGCTCAGGCAGGGTCCCGCCTCGAACTGCCTGACCTCCTCCGGAGCCAGCAGCAGAATGCCCGAAGTGTTCTTCGAGACCGCCACCTCCAGCGAGGACTGCGCGAATCCCATCATCGGCCCGCCGAGAATCAGCTTTCCGACCGGGCCTTTGACTCCGCCGGCAAATTCCAGAGCCTTTCCGACCGGCGTGCCGAGCCGCAGAACAAAGTTCCCCGGACGCACCAGCGGCGATCCCGTCACGGTGACAAGACGCTCGATCAGGGGATGCCCTTCGGTCACGGCCTCGCAGATCGCCGCGAGCGTGCCGACGTTCTGCACCACGCATCCGACGTCCATCGGAAGCCCTCCCGCAACCACCTTGCGCCCGGTCAGCGCGTAGATCAGCTGTTTTTCGCCGCCCTGCGGATAGCGCACGTGCAGCGGGACAATCTCCGCGGAAAATTTTTCCGATACGGCGGAAAGCGCCTCGATCGCTTCGGGCTTGTTGTTTTCAATCCCGACCAGAATACGCGAAATCTTCAGGATCTTGGCCGCGATTGCCGCGCCCGTGAGCACCTTCTCCGCGGAATCCCGGAGCAGGCGGTCGTCCGCGGTCAGATACGGTTCGCATTCGGCGGCGTTGACAATCAGCGTGTCGATGATTTTTTCAGGCGGGGGAGAGAGTTTCGCATGTGTCGGGAAGGCCGCGCCGCCCATGCCGACGATGCCCGCTTCCTGAATCCGTTTTTTCAGTTTTTCCCGGTCGGTGTTTTTCCAGTCCGGATACGGTTCGAGGCACGCGCCCCACTCGTCTGCGCCGTCGGAGAGAATCTCGATGGCCGGAACCGCCACGCCGTTTGCGCCGGGGATTTCAACGGCATCCCCGATTTTTCCGCTGGTCGGCGCGTGAAGCGGAACGGAAATAAAGCCGTCCGCCTCGGCAATGCACTGCCCCTTCCTGACCTCATCGCCTTTCTTGACGATCAGTTTCGGCGGCGCACCGATGTTCTGATGGATCGGGAGCGTATATTTTTCCAGCAGCGGCGGAACGCGCAGCGGCTCGTTCGCGGAGAGTTCCTTGCCCTCGTTCTCCGGATGAATTCCGCCCGCGAATTTTTTCGGATGAATGGATGAAATCATGCGGCACCTTCCTTTTCCTTCCCGGCAGCCTGTCCGAGCGCCAGATGGTCTTCCACCGTCTGAAGCGCGCCCGTGGGACAGCCCGCGCTCTTCACCAGTTCAGCGTCCACCAGCTCCGGTTTGACCGCACGGACCAGGAAGCCCTGCGGATTGAAGACCTCCGGCGCAGCCTTCACGCACTTGCGGCAGGCAATGCAGGGGATCGAACAGTATTTCTTTTTCTGCGGACCTTTCAAGAGAGAGTTGCAGTAAACATGTCCTTTGGATTCGGCGGGCACCAGGCGGATCAGCTTGCGCGGGCAGATGTCCACACATTTTCCGCATCCGACGCAGGTCTCCGGATGCACGATTGCAAGACCGTTGCGGATCTCGATCGCGCCGAACGGACAGCTCCTCGCGCAGGATCCGAGTCCGATGCATCCGAAGCGGCACCCTTTCCCGCCGCCGTGCAGCGAGGCTGCCGCACGGCAGTCGTTGAGCCCGTTGTACTGCGCGATCATCTTTGCATGACTGCGGTCGCCGGAACAGTAGACAACGGCGACTTTCCTTTCCTTCGTTCCGGCCTCCACCCCCATGACAGCGCAGATTTTTGCGACATTTTCCGCGGAGCAGACCGCGCAGAGCGCCGGATCGGCGCCGCTTGTGACAATCGCCTTTGCCAGGTCGGCGCAGCCCGCGTAACCGCATCCGCCGCAGTTCGCCCCGGGCAGAAGCTCCGCGACCTGCTCGATACGCGGATCGGACGCCACCGCGAATTTCTTTGCCGTAAACCCGATCAGGACTCCGAGAATCAACCCCACCAGAGCGACCACTCCGACGGCGACAAGCACACTTTCCATAACTTATCCCCTTTTGCGGTTATTTGACCAGTCCGGAGAAACCCATGAACGCCAGCGCGAGAATTCCCGCCGTAATCAGGGCGATCGCCGTTCCCTGGAACATTTTCGGAATCCGCGAAAGCTCCAGGCGCTCCCGGATGCTGGCAAACAGGATCAGCGCAAGGCCGAACCCGACGCCCGAACAGATACCGTATACCGTTGAAGCGAGAATGGAACGACCGCTCGCCGCGTTGAGCTCCGCCGCGCCGAGCACGGCGCAGTTGGTCGTGATGAGCGGCAGATAAATGCCGAGCGCGCCGTACAGCGCCGGGCTGAACTTCTGAAGCAGAATCTCGACGATCTGCACGAGTCCGGCGATCACGACGATGAAGATCAGGATCTTCGTGAACGCCAGATCCAGATCCTGAATCTGGAGCGAACCGATCCGGATGCTGATCTTCGCGGAAAGCATCAGATGATACAGCACCGCGGTGGCGAAGGACGCGATTCCCATGACGAAAATCACGGCGCCGGCCATGCCGAGCGCGGTCTTGATTTTTTTGGACACGCCCAGGAACGGGCAGATCCCGAGGATTCTGGATAACACGATGTTGTTCACCAGAACGGCGCCGACTGTAATCAACAGCCATTCATTGGAAGGCATGACTTTCTCCCTTTTTTATGTTGCAAACAAATACGATACGATTGTTATCTATAAAAATATGCAATATGCGGACCGCCGGAACGCCGCATCCGCCGTCATGAGCGGACCATGCGCCGGAATCCGGTAAAATATTCCAGAACAGACTTCATAATTTATAACGTCTTTCCCGGAATGCAAGCATCTTTTCCACAGGAAAACTGGAAAAACGGCACCCCGGAGGCATGGAGAAGCGATGGGAAAAACATGCGGAACAATGCGCCGGCGCTCCGCGCGGCGCTTTTTCCGCAAATGCCGCCGGACAGGAACTTGCATTCATTCCTTTCCAGTGTAAATTACCGCAGTTGCAGTCAATTCAGAAGGTGGAGCATCGTATGAGCGCGGAATCGCTTCTTGAAATCAGAGGGCTTTCCAAATCCTATTCGGGAGTCAAAGTCCTGAACAACGTTTCGCTGTCCGTCCGGCGCGCCTCCGTCACGGGGCTCATCGGTGAAAACGGAGCGGGAAAATCCACCCTCATCAAATGCATCAACGGCGTGACGCGTCCCGACGGAGGCGAAATCCTCTTCGCCGGGGAAACGCTGCGCCGGACGACAATCGAATCCGCGCTGCGCCGGGGAATCGTGACCATCCCGCAGGAATTCAATCTCGCCAATGAGATGACCGTCCGCGAAAACATCTTTCTCGGCCATGAACTGAAACACGGAGGCGTCTTTCTGGATCACTCCGCCATGCGGAAACGCACGGCGGAACTGCTGGAACGTCTGGAAAGCCGGATCTCCCCCGATGCGGAGGTCTCCAACCTGAGCATCGCGGAAAAACAGATTGTCGAAATCGCGCGCGCGCTCAACCGCGCCTGCCGTCTTCTGATTATGGACGAACCGTCCACGGTCCTGAATCCGCCGGAGGTGGAAAATCTCTTCCGGATCATGCGCGGCATGCGCGACGACGGAATCAGCATCATCTATGTGTCCCATAAGCTCAACGAGGTCAAGACCATCTGCGACACGGTCGCCGTTCTGCGCGACGGAGAATTCGTCTGTGAAAAACCGGTGGAAGAACTCACCGCCAAGGACATGGCCAGTCTGATGGTGGGCCGCGAACTCAGCCGGATTTTTCCGCCGAAACCCGCGCCGCCCGCGGAAGACGCGCCCCCCGCTCTGGAACTGGACGGCGTCACGCTGGAAAAACTGGTGCATCACGCGTCTTTGAAACTGCACCGCGGTGAGATTCTGGGACTTGCAGGACTGGGAGGATCAGGCCGGACCGAACTGGCCGAAGCAGTGTACGGCATCCGGAAAACCGTGTCCGGACGGATTCTCGTGAACGGCCGGGAGGTCCGGATCAAATCCCCGGCGCAGGCGGTCGCATCCGGCATTGCATATCTGACCGAGGACAGGCAGAGTTCCGGCATCATCCAGTCATTTCCGCTTGCGTGGAACTGTTCCCTGATCTCCCTGCGCAAATACTGTCTCGCCTCATTCATCCGGAAAAAAAGGGAAAACGCCGCGGCGGAAGAGTATATCCGCAGGTTTGAAATCAGGACGACCTCCGGCGCGACGCCGATCGGAGAGCTCAGCGGCGGCAACCAGCAGAAGGGGGCGATTGCCAAAAGCCTGGATCATTCGCCGGAAATTTTCATTTTCGACGAACCCACGCGCGGAATCGACATCAAGTCCAGAGGGGACATCTATTCCTTCATCGGCGAACTGGCGCGCCGGGGCATGGCGTGCCTCATCATATCGTCCGATCTGGAAGAGGTGATCGGGCTCTGCCGGAAGGTCGCGGTCATGCGCGAGGGAACGGTCGCGGGCATTCTGGAGGACGAACACGTCAACGAAAAAGAAATCATGTATTTGGCAACAGGTGTAAAATGAATCGGAATCAGACAACGCTTCGGCAACAGCGGGCATGGACGGACATTCTCAATGAAAGCAAACCTTTTCTCGCACTTGCGGCGCTGCTGCTCGTATGCATGATTTCCAACGAGCATTTCCGGAGTCCGCAGAATCTGATCAACATCACGCGCCAGGTCTCCTACACGGGAATCGTCGCGCTCGGCATGACCTTTGTCATCATCGCCGGAGGAATTGATCTCTCCATCGGATCGCTTCTCGCGCTTGCGGGAGTTTCCGGCATCATGCTCATGGGAAAAATCGCGGATCCGGCGGCAGCGGTTCTGGCGGCCTTCGCCGCGACGCTCGCAATCGGAATTCTGGGCGGTGTCGTGAACGGCGCGATCATTACGCTCGGCAAAGTCCCCTCCTTCATCGCGACGCTCGGCACGCTCTCCATCTACCGCTCGCTCTCCCTGTACATGGCGGACGCGGGAACGGTCAGCAGCTCCAACGACATGTTCCGCGCGCTCGGCAGCGCGGGGTTTCTCGGGCTGCCGCTTCCGGCATGGGTCTTCTTCGGCCTGGCGGTCATCTTCGGCGTCATCCTGCGACAGACTTCGCTCGGACGGCATATCTGCGCGACGGGCGCAAACGCGAAAGCCGCCGAATACGCGGCAATCAAAACCGGCGCGGTCCGTTTCATCACCTATGCGATCGCCGGATTCACGGCGGGAGTTTCCGCCTTTCTCTTCAGCACGCGCCTGAACTCCATCAGTTCCACGGACGCGGGACTCTCCTATGAACTGGACGCCATCGCCGCCGCGATCATCGGCGGAACCGCCATGAACGGAGGACGCGGCTCCATCGCCGGAACCGTCGCCGGCGTATTCATTCTCGGCATCATTTCCAACGCGCTGGACATGTGGGGGGCGCCGGTCAACCTGCAGGGACTGGTCAAAGGCTCGATCATCATCATCGCCGTTCTGATCCAGCGTCAGAAAAACGCCTGACGGGAAAAGGGAACTGTCACAGAAAACATCGAAAAGGAGGGGCCTTTCATGAAAAAATACGCGAAAGCAGCTTTTCTGCTGGCCGTGCTGGCGGCACTGACGGCGCTGTGCGCCTGTCAGGATTCCGTGAACACGCTGGAAAACACCGACAAGACCGCCCGGCGGGAATATGTCAACAGCCGGTATTTCTCAACGGATTCCTACTGCCGGGACCGCATCACGATTCTGGGGATCAGCAAAACCACGACAGACGCGGGGCTGATGAAGCTTCAGGTGCAGATCCGGAGCAACCGCTACGGATTCTGGTCCGAACTCTGGAGCGACATCATGGGAGCGAATCCCTATCATATTTCCTACCGCGTGGACTGGCTCGACGCAAAGGGCATGAAAGTCAATACGGCGACAAGCGTCTGGCTTCCTGAAATCCTCATGCCGGGCGAAGTGAAATTCATTCAGTCCGTCGCACCGAACGCGAACTGCAGGGATTTCTTCATCAGCTTCAAGGAAAACTGAATTTCATCAAGGAAAGGGTTGCAGAATGAAACGCAATATTTTCTTTTCGCTCGCCGGAGCCGCCGCGCTTCTGGGCATGACGGGCTGCGGTTCCGCCCCCGTCAGAATCGACACCGCTTCCAGTCAGGGAATCACCACGGTTCATCAGATTGATTTCAAGGACTGGCAGATTGCGGCGGAAAAGGGAATCAGCTCCATGCTGGAGTCCGGCGCCATGAAACGGGCGGACGGACGGAAGACGGTTCTGATGGTCGGCAATGTGAAAAACAGCACGCGCGAGAATGTCAACACGCGCATTCTGACCGACAAGATCCGGCAGGCGGTTCTGCGCTCCGGGCAGGCGGTCGTCACGACCGCGGTCGGCGCCAAAGGAGCGGAGGAAACCGCCGTGCGCCAGGTCCGTGAACTGGAAAACGACGATCTCTTCAATCAGTCCACCGTGCAGAAGCGCGGGACGGTGATCGCACCCGACATGAGTCTTTCCGGCGAAATCGTCCAGCAGCAGAGACACTCCGGACGGACGGAGGAATCCTATTTCTTCATTCACATGGTCTTAACCGATCTCGCCACCGGACTGGCGGTCTGGGAAGACAATGTGGAGATTGCGAAACAGGGAACCAAGTCCATCTTCGACTGACAGGCCGACGGGAGAATCATGCAGGACACCAGCAATCTTACACCCGCAATGCGGCAGTACATGCAGATGAAGGCGGAAACCCCGGAGGGCGCCGTTCTGCTGTTCCGCATGGGCGATTTCTATGAGATGTTCTATGAGGACGCCCACAAGGCAAGCCCGATCCTCGAAATCGCGCTGACCAAACGGGCGGGCTATCCGATGTGCGGCATTCCGTATCACGCGCTGGACAGTTACCTGCCGAAACTTCTGGAGGCAGGTGTCAAAGTCGCCATCGCGGAACAGCTGGAGGATCCCGCCCTGGCCAAAGGCATCGTCAAGCGCGGCATCACCCGGATCATCACCCCCGGCACCGTGCTCGACTCCTCGGTGCTGAATCCCCACAGGAACAATTTCCTCTGCGCGCTGACCGCTGCAAAAGACAGATTCGGACTGGCCTGGATGGATATCAGCACGGCGGAATTCAAGACCTCCGAGCTCGGTTCCAGGGCGGAGCTTGAATCCCAGCTCTACAGCATTCAGGCGCGGGAATGCCTTCTGCCCGCCTCGCTGATGCGTCTCTGGGAAGAGGAAAAGGCGTTTCCCTACACGCAGAAACAGATCCTCTGGACACCGCTTGACGACTGGATTTTTTCCATGGAAAATGCCGAGGAGCTGCTGAAGCGGCAGTTCCAGGTCATGACGCTCGACGGCTTCGGGCTGCGCGGACGCACGCTCGCCATTCAGTCCGCGGGAGCGGTCATTCACTACGCATCGGAAAATCTCCGCCATAATGTGGGGCATATCCGCACGCTCAAATTCCACAGTCCGGAGGACTATCTCGCGCTCGATCCGATCTGCCAGCGCAATCTGGAACTGGTCGAGCCGATGTTCGGCGCATCAAAGGAAAACACGCTTCTTCACGTCCTCGACCGGACCTGCACGCCGATGGGAAGCCGCCTGATGCGCAGCTGGCTGCTGAAACCGCTGAAGAACGTGGACCGGATCGTCGAACGCCAGGATGTGGTCGGCATTCTCAAGGACGATCCGCTGACGCTTGCGGAACTGCGGGAAACCATGGGCGCGGTGCGCGATCTCGAACGCATCATCGCGCGCCTCAACGTCGGAACCGTCAATCCCCGCGACATGCTCTCGCTCGCAAACAGCCTCGAAATGATCCCCGCTATCCGGACGCTGCTTTCCTCCTACGATCTCCCGCTTGTGGAACGCCTGCGGGAAAACATCTGCGAAATGCCCGAGCTTTCCGGAAAAATCCTGAGCGCAATCGTCGACGAACCGCCCGCCACCGTCTCCGACGGCGGCGTGATCCGCACGGGATACCATCCGGAACTGGATGCGTTCCGCTCCGCCGCGACGGACGGCAAGCGATGGGTCGCGGAACTGCAGGCGAAGGAACAGGAGCGGAGCGGCATCAAGTCGCTGAAAGTCAACTACAACCGTGTGTTCGGCTATTTCATCGAGGTCACGAAAACCCATCTTGCCTCCATCCCGGACGACTACATCCGCAAACAGACCCTGGCCAACAGCGAACGCTTCATCACACCCGAACTCAAGGAGATGGAGAGCCGCATTCTCGGGGCGGAGGACAAGGCGAAGGCGCTGGAGATCCAGCTCTTCGAGGAACTGCGCAAATTCGCGGGGACATTCACGCCGCAGATTCAGCTGAGCGCCGCCGCGCTCGCGGAAATCGACGTTCTCTGCGCGCTCGGAGACTGCGCCCAGCGCTACTCCTACTGCCGTCCGAAAGTCGCGGACGACGATCTTCTGGAGATCCGCGCGGGACGCCATCCGGTGCTCGACTGCGCCATGAAAGGGGAGCGGTTCATTCCCAACGACACGCTCCTGGACGGAGACGAAAACCGTATGATGATCATCACCGGTCCCAACATGGCGGGAAAATCCACCTACATCCGGCAGACCGCGCTCCTTGCGATCATGGCGCAGATGGGCTCCTTCCTCCCCGCGGCAAGTGCGCACATCGGCGTCGCGGACCGGATTTTCACGCGCGTCGGGGCATCCGACGACATCGCGCGCGGGCAGAGCACCTTCATGGTGGAGATGGTCGAAACCGCAAACATCCTGAACAACGCCACGCCGAAGAGCATTGTGATTCTGGACGAAATCGGGCGCGGAACCAGCACGTTTGACGGACTTTCCATCGCCTGGGCCGTCGCGGAATTCCTGCTGGACCACCCGTCCTGCCGCGCAAGAACCCAGTTTGCAACGCATTATCACGAACTTACGGAACTGGCGATCACCCGGCGCGGCGTGAAAAACTACAACGTCGCCGTCCGCGAATACGGCGACCAGGTCATCTTCCTGCGCCAGATCGTTCCGGGCGGAGCGGACAAAAGCTACGGAATCCATGTCGCAAAACTCGCCGGTCTGCCGGAAGAGGTGATCTCCCGGGCGCAGGACATTCTGGAAAACCTCGAGAACAATTCCATTGCCGAAGCGGGCCAGCCATCCCTCGTCACAAAATCGCGTTACATGATCCGCGATCCGCGCCAGAAATACCGGAAGGACAAAACAGACGACGGCCCGATCCAGCCTTCCCTGTTCGATCAGTGACGCGATGCCCGGCCGGAACGCAGTTCTTCAGACGGCTGCCGATCCGAAGAACAGGCGGCGTTTTTTCAGGCATTGCAGAGGGCGTGAATCCGCCCGGGAATTCCGCCGGCGGAAAAATCCAGTTCGCACCAGAAGAACGGCCGGGCGCCGGAAGGAATTTTTCCGCCGGGCAGTTCGATCCTGACGACAGTTTCCCCCTGCGGCAGATTCTCCGGACTCAGGCGGACCACACCGGTCCGGCAGACCGGGGACAAACGCGCGGAAAGGGCGGGATTCCGCAGTTCCTCTCCGGTATGGTTGAGCACTTTCAGCAGCAGGAGATTCCCCCGCGGTTCGAAGGACAGGCCCGCGTACAAGCCATCCATCCGGGTTTTCCCTGAAAAACCGCTCTGGTTGTCCCTGTTGGAGGTTGTGGAAATCCACCGGGGAAGTTTCCGGTCTGCGGCATGCCGGAGTTCCATTACGCCGCCGGGGAACAGGGAGACGGAAACGCCGTCCGCTTCCGCAGACACCGCGTTTCCGCAGTGAAGATACAGCGGCACATCGCCTCCCAGCTCGGCAGGCGGCAGACGCCGGACTCGCCAGACGGCCTCTCTGCCTGACACGGAAAGACGCCGGATTTCCGCATGATGGTATTCATAGCGGTAAGCGCCGTAATCGCCCGCGGTGCAGTACCACCAGTCCGGGCGGAACGCATAGGCGGAATAGCACTTTTCCATCTCCCTCCAGCCGTCCCCGTTCTGCCGGGAATGAAGCCCGACGGTCAGGTTCGGATTGATCTCCAGGGCCCGGGAATCGGCAAGGCGCTCCTCCAGCTGCTGCCGGAACAGGGAAAAACTTGTGTCGCAGTCTCCGGGCAGGATCCAGTGTTCCCCGGAAAAATCACTGGAACGCAGTCCCTGTTCCGGAGCAGGAAAATTCCCGTAGGATTCATGCAGAAACCCGCAGCGCGTAAAACAGTCGGCAATCCGGCGCCCGGCTCCGGGATCCCCGGCCCGGCGGTATGCCCCGTAAGCAAAGGCATGCGCTGTGACGGGCGCATTGCACGCGGCCTCCAGCATGGCGCGGCAGACACCGAGCTCACGGAAAATCTCATCGGAATCCGTCAGTTCCGCCAGACTGGCGTGGCGCACTCCGTGGGCGCCGGCCGCACAGCCCCCGGAAAGCAGTTCTCCCAGAAAAACTTCAGGCGAGATCCCTTCCGGCGGAATCAGTCCGAGATCATTCAGATAAAATGTCCCGCGGAATCCGTAGCGGCACATCAGGCCGTGCATCCGAAGATGGGCGGGATTGTTGTCATCCCAGCGGCAGGAGAACGCCAGTTTTTTCCGGCAAGGCAGCGGCGCGGCGGAAATCCGGCATCCGCCGGCGGACGCCTCGTCGGGATAGGTCAGCTTCACAATCTGGTCATAACCGCGCAATCCCAGAGGATTTTCACGCGGAAGCAGGAAATCCGGGTCTCTCTGCTCCTGCTGTTTTTCCGGCGGAATCATTTCCCTTGTCTCCTTGTCTGCCTGATTCGCGGACCACATTCTTCTTCATGACGCCAGACTGTGGACCGCACTCGATATAAGATAGCACGGCTTGCGGCGGAATCAAAACGGCGGACGGGGATTATGGAAAAGAATTCCGGAACCGCCGGCGGGAAAAATCTATCGCCGGATAATGTCATGCAGGCGTTCCCGCGCACGGGCAAGACACTGTTCCGGGGGGATCGTCCCGCACAGACAGGGGCGGAGCTCCTCGCCGAAAACTCCCAGCGCCGCGCGGATGTTTTTAAAATCAAACTGCGGGTGCGCTCCGGCGATGGTCGAAACAATCGTGTTTTTCTGAGAGGCCGGCAGTTCCGCAAGGCGGCAGGAAGCATCTCTCCTTGCCGGGAAATCATACTCCAGAGAGAGCGGATACTGCGCCCGCTTCTGATAGAGAAACTTCAGCCAGCGCCATGCCGCATGCAGCTCCTCCTCGTTCCGGACGCCGCCCCGGAAAATGCCGACGGAAAAATTCCCAAGTATGGAAACGCTCCGCATGCCGGATTCCGGAGCAGGAATCGGATAATAGCGGAACGGCGAATCCCGGAACGGCATGCCGTTGAGATGGCAGGGATGCCGGGTCGTTGCAAAGACCATCCCGATCCGGCCGAACAGAAAGAGATCGTCCTCTTCCGGCGGAGCGGGCCGGCTCGTCCGCCGCCAGCGGGCAAGCGCCTCAAGCCCGCGGCGGCAGGACTTGCTTTCCAGCACGGCAAGAAAACTCCGCGCGGACGAGTCGATCCCCGCCGCATCGGCCCAGAGATACGGGAGATATCCGGTCACATTGTGCCAGCTGAACGGCAGCGGCATGCTCGTTCCGTAATTTCCGGGATGGCGTTCGGCATAAGCGCCCAGACGTTCACACCATTCGTTCACAATTTCAAAAGTCAAGGTTTCCGGAAGATTGCGGATTCCCGCGCGCGCCAGGAATTCCGTATTCACAATGCAGTGCCGCGCATTGGTTTTCAGTGCGATGGCGTGAATATGCGGTTCGTCGTTCATGTCCATGGTCGGAAACGCCGCGCCGGGAACCAGCTGCGACACCAGTTCTTCAAACCCGGGAAGATGCTCCAGCGGATGCAGCGCATTGATCGCGGAATAGTCCGAGTGAAAGAAAAACTCCCCGGTCGACGGCGGAGTCCCAGCCCCGATCAGCCCGAGATAAGGATCCTCGCTTCCCACATACCCTTCCGGATTGAGCATCGAAACCTCCACCTTGATGTCCGGATTCTCCATGCGGAACAGCGCGGCCAGCGTCTTGACAATGAAGAGAGTCTGCGGCGGACAGATCAGGATGCCGTGCCGGATCGTAATCCGCGCGGGGCCGAAAAAGGAGCCGAACATCTCGCCCGGTTCCTCGTTGTCCACGGAGGAGCAGCTGATGTAGGAGCCGCTCCCGCGGACCTTGCGGATGATTCCCTGCGCCTCCAGATCCCGGAGAGCGCCGACCACAGTGATCCGGGAAACCCCGAACGCGTCGGCAAGCTCGCGTTCGGAAGGCAGACGCTGGTCCTTTTTCAGTTCTCCGTTGTTGATCCGGTTGATGATGTCGTTCCGGATGCGGATGTATTGCGGCGTAAAGGTTTTTCCTGTCATAAGACTCTCCGGTTTTGCCGTAATATACTCCGCGCGGGGAATTCTTTGCAAGCGGAAATTCAGGAAAATATCTGTTTTTTATATCAGATTAGGCCAATAAAATAGAAAAATAATTTCTTCCATCCATTGACAATATCAATATTTTCATTATAATCTATCTTATAAATTGGATTTATTAATATATCAACATTGGAGCAATCATGGGATTTCACTGCAACATCGGCTGCAATATTGTGGCTCCCGAAGTGGACGACATTCCCGGTTATACCAGGGAAATCTACCTGAAACGGATTGCCGATTACCGCGACTACGGATTCCGCCATCTGGAATTTTCGCATCTATTGGCGCTGAGTCCGGAGGATGCCGCCGCAATCCGGACGTGCTGCCGCCGCGCGGGGATTGTGCCGTGGTCCGTCCATTCGGAACACCTGAACGAGGGAGGCGCACGCGAGGAATACTTCCGGATTCAGGAGCATTGCGCAAAAATCGCCGATGCGCTTGACGCCCGGGTAATGGTCTGCCATCTGCCGAATCTGCAGCCGCGTTTCGATTTCGCGCGCGCCGTGGACATTCTCTCGCGCCTCGCCGGAATCACAGCAAAATACGGGGTGTGTCTCGCAATTGAAAACTGCGCCTTCCAGGGGGATGTCGATTTCATCATCCGGGTGATTGATGCGCTGGACCGCCCGGACGTCGGTTTCAATCTTGACACGGGGCACGCCTTCTGCGGGGAGACCGACGATCTCGCCGGAGTGATCCGGAAGATCGGCTCGCGTCTCATCACAACTCATCTGCACGACAATTTCGGGAAAAACGACGATCATCAGCCGCCGGGCCTCGGAAGGATCGACTGGCATTCCGTTCTGCAAGCCCTCCGGGAGACCGGCTATGACGGCCCCCTGATGATGGAAATGACGGGAAACGGAGTCAAGCGGCACAGAAGCGCCGGAGAGCTCCGCGACTTCGAACTGGAGAAAGAACTGGTTTCGGCATTTGCCTTCCTGCATTTTCAATGGGAACGCGTCTTTCGCGGAAACAGACACTGAAACGGATCGGATCCGCCTTCCCTCTGCGGATCCGGGGGACGGCGCGGAAATATTTTTCAATTGCAGAACAGCGGAAGGAAGGAACGATGAAACTCTTTACAACACATCCCGGCGCAAATCGCGGCGGTGAAATTCGGAAAAACTTTTCCCTGATCGAGCTTCTGGTTGTCATTGCGATCATTGCGATTCTCGCCGGAATGCTTCTGCCGGCCCTGAACCGGGCAAAAATGACCGCACAGAAAATCTCCTGCGTCGGCAATCAGAAACAGATCGGGCTGATGCTGACGATGTACACAAGCGATTTCAACGGCTGTTCCATTCTCTGCAGATACTACAAAAACGGAGAAACCGATTATGCGTTCGGCGCCAGCGAAGACTATAAAAATCCTGCATGGCATGTGGGACTCACCGGCATGGGTTACAGTGGCGTGAAAGCCGGAGCTCAGGGATATTTTCCTCCGACTCCCGCCATTGGAAAGCTGACGCACTGTCCAAGTCTGCCATACGAAGATCCGTTAAATACCTCGTATGGGATGATCGCCTCCGGAACTTCCTATGCAAAATGGAAACCTTACTGTTATACCATTGAGGGCCAGTCGTATCAGGGATACAATCTGAAAGTGATGAAACAGCCGTCGGGATTCGGCTGGATCGGCTGTTCCTGGCTGGGGAAAAGCAAACGGCCCTCCTCCATTATCCAGAACAACGGCACCTGGACGCCGAATTCCGGAGAAGGTGTCGGCGGAACAGGAGAGTTTGCATTCGTTCATGTCCGCACAGGCAACATGTGCATGGTAGACGGTTCCGTCCGGAGCTGGACGCCCAATGAATTCATTACGGCCATGACCAGCGGCATCGGAGACGACAACGTGTTTTCCATGGTGGATTATACGACGGTTTTTTCGTTCTGAACTGGAATTTTCATCCATGCAGAAGGTGTTGTCATGAATCCGGAACCCTCCATTCTTCTTTTTCCCCAGCCGCATGAAATCGGACTGGAGCGGAAAACAGAGAGATGTCCAAGAACCCGCAGGAAAATCCCCTCCCCTCTTTCCGGACGCCCGGATGAATATCAGATTGTCTTCACGGAAACGGAAATCCGGATTCTAGGTTCCGGGGAACGCGCCTTCCGATACGCGGATCAGACGCTCCGTTCCCTGGAACAGAGATACGGGCTGGATTTCATCGGACACATTACGGATTATGCCGATATCCCGAAACGGATCGCCATGATCGACCTGAAGCGGATTGTCTGGAAACGGGAGGCGTTCCTGCGCCATCTGCAAGAACTCTCAGACTGGAAAATCAACGGCTGCCTGATCGAATATGAAGACAAGTTCCCATATGAAAACTCTCCCGGAATCGCACATCCGCGCGCCTTCTCAAAAAATGACATCCGCGCAGTCGTCCGGGAGGCGGAGCGCCTCGGGATCGAACTGATTCCGCTCGTGCAGTGTTTCAGCCACTGGGAATACATTCTCCGTCACGGCCGGTATGCTCCGCTGCGGGAGGAATCTGCCGTCATCCAGCAGGGATGTCCGCGGAACCCCGCGGTATTCCGGCTGTTTTGCGCCATGGCGGAGGAGGTCATTGCCCTGCACGGAAATGTCCGCACATTCCATATCGGCGGCGACGAGGCGCGGCTGCTGGGAAAGTGCCCCGCGTGCGCGGAAAAAGTCCGCAAGGAAGGAATCACCGCGCTCTACGGGGATTATCTTGCGCAATGCATCCGCTTTCTTAATGAAAAGGGGATTCACGCATATTTCTGGGGAGACTTCTACCGGCATCACGACGCAATCCCCCAGCTGAAAAATCTGCGATGCACCGCCGTCGACTGGGCTTACGGAGAAACCTCCGCAAGAGCCCAATCGGCCGCGTTTCCGCGAATTCCGTGCGGCAGAGCCCTGTTCGGCACGGAGGAAGCCGCCCGCTATGCCGAAGTGCTTCTGCCGGATGCCGCAACCCGGACGCTGTTCGCCTTTCCGCACCGGAAAGTCATCGAAAAAGACGGCATGCGGGCTGCTGGCGCGGGAAACATTGCGAATCCGGGAAACATTCTCGCTCATGCCGAGGCCGCCGTTCACTGCGGTTCGGACGCCGTGATCGGGACATACTGGGCGTCGAGCAACTCCCTTTCCATGCCGTATTCCGTTTATGAACTCAGGAAGGCGGGCGCGGCGCTGCTCGGGGCGGCGGCATGGAACCTTGCATTCGAGCAAAAAGAAAAAAAGAGCTTTTTCATGCGTTTCCTGACACATGCGGAAACGAAAATCCGGACGGGGGAGGAGCTGGAGTTCCTGCATTCGCTGGAACATCACTTCGCACCGCTTCCGGAAATGCCGGACCGGATTCCCGGAACCAATCCGATTGCGGGAAAACTGCGTCTGGAAAAGCGTCTGGCGCAATTCCGGGACGCCCGGTTCTTTCCGCCGGACACCTGTGTCTGTCCCGATCTTTCACCCCTTTTCAACAGCACGCTCGGATTCCGGGTCGGGGATCGGGAGTGCACGTTCACGGATGAAACGCTCTCGTTCCTTCCCGCGGGGATGCACTTCCGTCATGGATTTCCTTTCCGCCTGGGAAATGGACTCCTTCTTTACGGATGCGGATATGATTCCATTCCGTCCGGAACTGTCATCACGTGCGAACGGAAGAAATATGCGGCGCTCTCGTTCCTCCAGTCGGCGGTCGGAGGCTGCGGAACGGAACACGGAAAATGGGGCGAACTCCGCCTCGTTTATTCGGACGGGAGCCGTCATTGCGAGCCGCTGATCCAGTATGACAATCTGAATGCGTGGTATCAGCCTCTGCAGGGAAGGAGGACACGCATTGCGTTCACGGCGTCTCCGAAACCGTCCCTCCGTCTGGGACTCCATCAGTTCACGCTGCCGAATCCCTTCCCGGAAAAAGAGCTGGAGCGGATCGAGCTGGAAAGCTGTTCTTCCGGCGTAATCGCCCTCGCCGCACTGACTCTTCTTCCGGTCCCCCGCGCTCCGGAAGGGAAAAACACAATTTTTCCTGCCTTCCCCGGAATCCGGAAGGACATGGAAGAGACCAGGAATGCAATGAAGGAGCTTCTGGCTCCGGAAATCGCGGACACCTCTGCGGAGGAACTGTGCGCCATTGCATTCGGCGGCATCGAGGCGGAACTCGGCGCCATGGAACGGATCTCAGCATTTTTTCAGGAGCAGCATCCTGATTCCTGAATGAATTACAGCGAAGCAAGCATACGCGGGATCGGAGGTTTCGCCTCCGGCGGCCAGCTTGCGCAGCTGGAACGCACCAGGACTGAAAGGAGGGCACGAAGCAATGTTTGCGATGCAAGGCATCACGGGATCAATCCAATTTTTTGAATAAAAAAAGGAGGAAGCAACATGTCGGAACCAGTCAAACTGATCATCTGCGGCTGCGGCGGACGCGGCACCGGATACGCCAACTGGGTGTTGAACCATCCGGACCGTGCAAAAATCGCCGCCGTCGCCGAACCGCGGGATTTCTACCGGAACCGGATCGGAGATCAGCACAACATTCCCGAGGAGATGCGTTTCCGATCCTGGGAAGAGGTCGCCGCGCGCCCGAAATTCGCCGACGCGGTTCTGATCTGCATGATGGACGATCTGCACGAGATTCCAGCCGTGACCTTCGCGGACATGGGGTATCACATCATGCTGGAAAAACCGATGGCGCCCACGGAGGAAGCCTGCCGCAGAATCGCGGACGCGGTAAGGAAAAGCGGCATTCTGTTCGCCGTCTGCCATGTCATGCGCTATACTTATTACACGAGACAGGTGAAGAAACTGATCGATGAAGGGAAAATCGGGCGGATCGTCACCATCCAGCATCTGGAGCCGGTCGGGCACTGGCACCAGTGTCACTCCTTTGTCCGCGGCAACTGGCGCAATGAAAAGGAGACCTGTTTCATGCTGCTTGCAAAATGCTGTCACGATCTCGACTGGATCCGCTATATCATGAACCGCCCGTGCGTCAGGATTCAATCTTTCGGTTCCCTGTTTGAATTCCGGAAGGAGAACCGGCCCGCCGGCGGGGCGGACCGCTGCATGGAATGCCCGCCGGAAGTGGAGTCGCAGTGTCCGGCCTCCGCGCTGAAAATCTACCTGCGCGACAGGGTGGCGCGCGGACGCGGAAAGCTCTGGCCGACCGATGTTCTGACGCCCGACACCACGCCCGCGGGAGTGGCCGAGGCCTTGCGGAACGGTCCCTACGGACGCTGCGCCTACCGCTGCGACAACGACGTCGTGGACAACCAGGTGGTCAACATGAGTTTCGCGGACGGCTCCACTGCGCAGATGCTCATGACCGCCTTCTGCAACGAGCGCGGCCGCCAGACGAGAATCTGCGGCACGCACGGCGCCATTCTCGGAAACGGCGCAACGATCCGTCTCACGAATTTTCTCACGGACGAAATCACTGAAATCGATCCGAACGCCGTTGACGACGGCAGCATCCTCTCCGGCCACGGAGGCGGGGACGGCGGTCTCATGGACTCCTTTGTCACCGCACTTGAAACCGGAGACCCGTCCACAATCCGATCCGGTGTTGACGACACGCTGGAATCGCATCTGATGTGCTTCAAGGCGGAAGAATCCCGCCGGAGCGGATGCGTATGCGATGTGAAATAAACCATCAACTTCTTACAAAAAAAGGATTTTCAATGAAAAAAGCAAACACCGCAACCACCGTCCTGTTCGCCCTCGCATCCGCCTTTCTCCTTCATGCCGCGGAACAGCCCGCTCCGCTTGCAAATGTGAAAAACGGCCCGCTTGATGTTGTGCTTCAGGATAAATACTCCAAATCGTCCGGCCTGAAGAAAGTTTCCTTCGGCGGAAAACAGCTTCTGCGCGGCGACAACAACTATCTCCGGATCAAAAACAATGAGGGGAAACGCGTCATTCTCCAGACGAAATTCGATCCCGCATCCGTTTGCACAACAGAAAAAACCGCGGGAGGCGATGTTATCTGCAAATTCTCGAAAAAATTCCAGGAGAAAGCCGGAGCGTCCCCGCTTGCAGTCCTGGACACGGCGATGACGATCGGGGCGTCTTCCATCACCGTTCAGTGCAGGGCGACCGCGCTTTCCGATCTGAATTTCGACGGATATGAAGCCAATCCTCTGCGGATGGGATTTTCCATGACGGCGCAGAATATGAAGGGATGGACCGTCGAAGCGAAAATCGGAGATGATCTGACGATGGCGCCGATTGAAATTCCGTTTGTGAAAGGACATTTCAACCTGAACAAAAGCTATGATTCGATTGTCTTTTCCGGCGACGGCATGTCCGTTTCCCTTGCCGGTGAGAACTGCGCGTTCCGCATCGCGCGTTACAGCGATACCAGCTGCGAAATTTACGCAGGCCTCCGGAAAAGCACAAACGGCACTCCCTACAGCCTGAAAAAAGGGGAATCCTTCGTCTTTTCCTTCTCAATCGCATTTTCAAAACAGCAGTAAAAAGAGGCTCTCATGAAGCAACAGCAACAACGGTTCCGCTTTCTTGTGCTGCTTCCGCTTGCCGTCATGCTGACGGCAGGAAGCGCCGCTCACGCACAGGTTGACGAAGCCTACTGGACACCGCAGCTCTCCTACGCGCCGGCCAAACTGATGTGGGGCCCCTGGAACGGACGCGATTTCTTCACGGTCGAGAACCGGGTTCTGCATGTGAACGCAGGTGCAAATGGGGAATTCAAAAGCGCACAGATGGAATATCCCGGCGGCATTTACCGCACCATCAGCGCCTATGAGCTCTCGTTTGAATACCGGACAAACGGAAACGCCTCGGCAACTTCCAGCGGCTGGCACAAGGAAAAGAAGATTCCGGCCTATTCGGCAAAAACTCTGGAGCCTTCTGCCGAGTTCAGGAAGGTCTCTCTGCGTCTTGCGGTGCACCCGGAAGCCATCGACGGCGTTCTGGCATTTGGCGTAAAGGGAAAGAACGCGTTTCTGGAAGTCCGGAACCTTCAGGTCCGCGGGATCGAGCCGGAAAAACGCAACGCGCGGAAACTGCTGCTGAACGGCAGGGAATGTGAAGGATTTTATTATCTGAACGATCCGGAAGATCCCGTGACGACCCGCCTGGACCGCGAGGCCGCGCAGATGCTGCGTTACGCATTCGCAAAAGCCGGAGGAAATCTGTATCCGGTCAAGGCGCTTCCGGGTTCTCCGCTTTCCGGCGTATGCGGCGTCTTCGTCGGGAAAGCGGCGGAGAAAACGCTTCTTCTGGATGCGAAAACGCTGGCGGGAATCCGCGAAGGAGGCTTTGCCATGCGTCTGAAAGGCCATCAGGCGGCGATTGCCGGCGCAAGGCCCTCGGGCGTCTCCTTCGGCGCATTCCGTTTTCTGGAAAAGGCGGGAGTCGTCCTGCTGAGCCAGCACCGGTTCCGGAAAACACAGGGCAATGCCGAACTGAAGGACTTTGCCATGGCGCAGAATCCCGCCGTGCCGAACCGGGAGCTGATGTACCGGGTGGAACAGCCCGAACTGTGGGGATACACATCCCATCAGGACTGGGTGACGATGCGGATGCTCGGCAGCCACTGCACAAACTGCCATGCGGCAATCACCTACATCCCGCTGAAGGAGTTTCAGGATTCCCATCCCGAATATTTCGCGCTGACTGAATCGGGAAAACGTCTGCATGCCTCAATGGGAAAGAATGTCCAGACACACTACTGCATGAGCAATCCGGAACTGATCCGTCTTGCCGCGTCGCGTCTCTTGGAAATGATGAAGGCCGATCCCGAGGCGCGGTATTTTTACTTCTTCCCCGGCGACGGCGGCAACTTCTTCTGCCGGTGCGCCGAATGCCGGAAGCTCGGCTCGACAACGGACCGGCTTCTGCACTGGATCAGCGCCATCGCGGCAATTACCGGAAAAAAGCATCCGGACCGCTTCATCGTCACGCTCGCCTATGTGGATTCCCAGGTTCCGCCGGAAAAGGTCCGCACCCTGCCGGCCAACGTCATCGTGCTCTATGCGCCCTACGGACACAGCTGGGGCAGCCATCTCGTGTACAACCACAGGAGCAATCAGCCCGGCCGGGAACGGATGCGGAAATGGGAGGAACTGTTTCCGCGCCAGATCGGCGCATTCGTCTATCCGAACTCCTGCCGGGAACACTACAACGTCTGGCCCGCGTTCCGCATGAACTGCAAACTCTGGCGGCATTTCGCGGAAAAGAAATACCGGGTCGTCGCGCACTGCGGTTTCACGCCGGCCTATGCCGCGGGCGCCATCAGCGAGAATGGAAGTTTTCAGGCGCTTCAGATGAAGGTGCTCAACGAGGTGCTCTGCAATCCGGATGCGGACGTGGAAAAACTGATCGACAGCTATATGCGCGATGCATACGGAAGCGCCGCCGCGCCGATGCGAAGCTATTTCGATCTGATTCAAGCGGAACCGGAAAAACAGAACTGGGAACAGAACACCGAACAGATCAGGCGCGGATTCGTCACGCCGGAACTCGCGGAAAAGGCCGTGCAATATCTCGAACAGGCCTCCGGCATGGTCGAAAGGAATTCGGAGGAATGGAAAGCAATTCAGCGCGAGATGTTTCCGTTGCTCTGGAGTTATCTGACGGACAACTGCCGCGGCAACGGAAGAATCACAAAACAGCAGATGCCGTTCTATGCGAAATGCCTGGTGAAATACGTAGAAGTCTGCCGGGAGCTGGGAATTCATTACGAAGGACACCCCATCGCGGCGGACTGGCTCTGGGAAACCGCGATGCTGAAAATCGAGAAGACGCGCCCGTGGTATGACGCACCGACTCTGAAACGTCTTGCGGAAAACCCGCTGAAAGTGCTGGGAGCTTCCACACCGGTCGTGCAGGAAAAGACACCTTACGGCTTCCTGATTGCGAACAAGGGGATCATCGGGGGACAGAAGTGCCGGGCATGGCTGCGCAGCGACGGGGCCGTCTGCAAGGTCCTGCGCCGCCCGAGCTCCACATTCGGAAGCGCCACGGCCGTGCTGCAGCTGGATCAGACTCCGAAAGCGGATCTCAAGCTGCTCGTCTACGGCATCGACAATGAAAAAAAGGATCCCTCCCTGATGGAGATCCGGGTCAACGGCGTCAGCATATTCAAAGGTCCTTCGCCATTTTCCAAGAAGGAGTGGAAAGAAATTCCGTTCTCCGTCCCGCATAAACTGCTTGTCGCGGGAGACAACGACATTCTCTTTCTGAACATCACGCCGGACAGGGAGATCGACGGGGAAGGCGGCGTCCGGTTCATGGCGAAACGCGACTATACCTGGGGATGGTTCATGATCGATTTCATCAAGGTGCTGCTGCCCTGAGCGGGCACATGCCGCGCGTGTCCGCAACTGCCGCCGGACACGCGCGGCGCACCTTCCAGAATGCGGAGGAATTTCTTCAGGGCAGGCGACGGATTGTCCCGCCGCCAGACCGCGGACAGAGGAAGCATTTCCGCATAATCGTCGAGAGAACGGAAGACAAGTCCGCCGAATCTTCCTGCAAAAGAATCCGGCACCAGCGTCACGCAGTTCAAGGCGGCCAGAATCGAAAGAACGGCGGTCATGCTTTCAGTCTCCAGGGCGATCTCGGGAGTAAATCCCGCCTTCCGGCAGACCAGGTCAAGCAGATTCCCCGGCAGCGCCGCATCCGTTGCGCGCGGGACAACAAACCGCTCCCTGGAAAAATCGCGCAGAAACAGTCTCTTTTTTTCCGCCAGGGGATGTTTTTCCGGAATCGCCATCAGCAGACGGTTCCGCGCCAGAAGACGCATCTCCAGCTCTTCGTCAGGAACGGATGCGATCCGCAGGATCCCGAGATCCGTCTCTTTCCCGCAAACCCGCCCGTAAATGCGGCTGCTTGAGCTTTCCTGAATATTCAGATGCAGCCCGGGATGATGGATGCGCATCTCATGCACGGCATGCAGAAAAGGCGGAAAACTCATCACGGACGGAACCAGTTCCACGGAAAGACGTCCCAGCTCTCCTTTTGCGGCGGCAAGCGCAACATCCTTTGCCTTCCCCGCCAGGTCCAGAATCTTCCGGACCTCAGGCGCAAATGCGGCTCCGGAAGGGGTCAGGGAAACTTTCCAGCGGTTGGAACGGTCGAACAGCCGGCACCCGAGTTCCTCTTCCAGAATCAGAATCTGACGGCTGAGCGCGGACTGCGCAATCCCGAGTTCCTCGGCAGCCCGTCCGAAATGAAGCGTCTCCGCAAGCTTCAGAAAAAAAGACAGTCTTTTGAGATCCATATTTTCAATCTGAAAAACAGTTTGATTTTTAGAAAATAATATATTGAATCATATGGAAAATGCAAATATATTCCGCGATGCATTTCCGGAAACCGTTTCCGCAACGGGGGAAACAGGTTGCATCTCCGGGAAAACCATCAGGATTGAAGTGGAAAAATGAAGGAATCTCGCGGCATCCGGGAACATTGCAGGCGTTATGCGGCCTTTGTGGTGTCCCTGTTCATTCTGGCATTGGGGGTTGCGCTCACGCTGCGCGCGGATCTGGGTTCCTCTCCGATCTCCTGTCCCCCGTACGTGCTGAGCCGTGCGCCGCAGCCTCTGCTTTCGATCGGCGGATATATCTTCTGCATGCAGTTCTTTTTTGTTCTCGCGCAGATCATTCTGCTGCGGAAGGATTTTCAGAAAATCCAGCTGCTTCAGCTTGCGGTATGTCTGATCTTCGGCACATTTACCGATGTCGCCATGTTTCTGACGGAACCGCTGCAATGGGGCGGCGGCCTGTCCGGGTATCTGCTCCGCTGGCTGCAGCTGGCGTTCGGCGGCGCGATTCTGGGAATCGGCGTGGCCTGGGAAGTGCGCTGCGACGTCCTCATGATCCCCGGCGAAGGGCTGCCCGCAACCATTGCCAGGGTTTTCCGCATTGATTTCGGCAAGGTGAAAATCGCATTCGACGTGACATTGGTGGCGGCGGCCGTCGCGCTCTGCTATTTCTTCTGGGGAAGATGGCGCTGGGACATGGTCGGATTCGGCACGCTGTTTTCGATGTTTTATGTCGGATTCATCGTCCGCCTGGTCAATCCGCATATGCGCTGGCTGGACAACTGGCTGTGCGGGACGGCAACGGAAAACGCGCAGGCGGACAATGTCCGGAATTATCCGCTGGTCATCACGGTTTCCCGGCAGTACGGCAGCGGCGGACACGAACTCGGGGAAAGGCTGGCGAAAGCCCTGCATATTCCGTTTTATGACAAAAGCATTCTTTATGAAGCCGCAAGAGAACTGGGAAGCACGCCGAAACGGGTGATGCAGAAGGAGCAGAGTCTTTCCAATGCGGGTCTGCTGAAAATGATTTTTGAAAAAGGCGGCGGGGTTTCTCCGGAGATGTCGCTTTCGGAGGACGATGCCATTTTTGTCACGGAAAGCCGCATCATCCGGACGCTGGCGGAACGGAAGTCCTGCGTCATCGTCGGACGCTGCGCGGATTTCATTCTGAAGGATCATCCCCGCTGTTTCCGGATTTTCGTCCAGTCCGGACTGGAATTCGCAAGGGAGCGCGTCGCAGTCTATACCAGACTGCCGCTTCCCGAAACCGACCGTGAAATTCTCCGGGTCAACCGGGAGCGCGCCAATCACTACCGGCAGTATACCGACAGGAAGTGGGACGACGCAGGCAATTACGACCTTGTTGTCAACACTTCCAGAATCCCGCTTGAGCAGGCCGTGAAGGCAATTCTGGCGGCGCTGGAGGAACAGCGGTAAGCGTCTCCGCAATCATCCCGGATTCCGTCTGCGCCGGCGGAGGGAAACGGAGCGGCGCGCCATGCGTTTCTGCCCCCCCGCCGGACTCGCCCGGAATCATTTCCGCTTCAGACCGCGTCAATATATTTCCGGATGTTGGATACGTTGATGATGCGCTCCGCCTTCCCGTCCTTTTTGACAACCAGCGTCGGCGCCTGACGGATCCCGAAGCGTTCGGCGGTCTCCAGATCATCGTCCGCGAACACCACGTCATAAGTGATTCCGGCCTGATCCAGAAACGCTTTGGCGGTCTTGCAGTTCGGGCAGGTTTTTGTGGCGAAGAGGATGAAGTGTTCCTCCTCTTTCTTCGCCTCCGCTTTCGTTTCGGCGGGCGCATCGGCGCATTGCAGCGCGATGTTCTTCGCGCTGTAGACCTTGCGCTGTTTGTACTCCTGAAGCTTGCCGTCGTTCCAGTTCTGGACGGGCCGGTAATAGCCGGTGATGCGGCTGTAGACCTCGGTGCGCTGTCCGCAGTGCGGACATTCGAGCTTTTCCCCCGGAAGATAGCCGTGCTGCTTGCAGACCGAATAGGTCGGAGAGAGCGTGTAGTAGGGGAGCCGGTAGTTGGTTGCGATCTTCCTCACCAGACTGGCGGCGCTCTTCCAGTCGGGGAGCTTCTCGCCGAGGAACGCGTGAAAGACGGTGCCGGAGGTGTACAGAACCTGCAGATCGTCCTGAATGTCAAGCGCGCTGAAGATGTCGTCGGTGTAGCCGACGGGCAGATGCGAGCTGTTGGTGTAGTAGGGCGTTTCGCTGTTTTCCGACGCCGTGATGATGTCCGGAAAACGCTTCCTGTCATGCTTGGCGAGACGGTAGCTGGTGGATTCCGCCGGCGTCGCCTCCAGGTTGTAGAGATCGCCGTATTTCTCCTGATAGTCGGAGAGACGCTCGCGCATGTGGTTGAGAACCTCTTTTGTGAACTCCTGCGTCCGTTTGTCGGTCATGTCCGCGCGCAGCCATTTTGCATTGAGTCCGACCTCGTTCATCCCGACCAGTCCGATGGTGGAGAAGTGGTTGTCGAACTTGCCGAGGTAGCGTTTGGTGTAAGGATACAGTCCCTCGTTCAGGAGCTTGGTGATGATTCTCCGCTTGATGTTGAGCGAGCGCGCCGAAATGTCCATCATATGGTCGAGGCGCTTGAAGAAATTCTCCCTGTTCTCCGCGAGATAGGCGATGCGCGGCATGTTGATCGTGACGACGCCGATGGAGCCGGTGCTTTCGCCGCTGCCGAAGAATCCGCCGGACTTCTTGCGGAGTTCGCGCAGGTCGAGCCGCAGGCGGCAGCACATGCTGCGGATGTCGCTCGGCTCCATGTCGCTGTTGATGTAATTGGAGAAATAGGGAGTGCCGTATTTCGAAGCCATCTCGAAAAGAAGGCGGTTGTTTTCGCGGTCGGACCAGTCGAAATCGCGTGTGATGGAGTAGGTCGGAATCGGATACTGGAATCCGCGTCCGTTGGCGTCGCCCTCGATCATCGTTTCGATGAACGCCTTGTTGATCATGTCCATCTCTTTCTTGCAGTCCTTGTATTTGAAGGGCATCTCCTTTCCGCCGACGATCGCGTTCAGTTCGGCGAGGTCGTTGGGGACCTCCCAGTCCAGCGTGATGTTGGAGAAGGGCGCCTGGGTTCCCCAGCGGGAGGGCGTGTTGACGCCGAAAATGAAGGATTCGATGCACTTCTTGACCTGGTCGTAGGAGAGGTTGTCCGCCTTGACGAAGGGGGCGAGATAGGTGTCGAAGGAGGAGAAGGCCTGCGCGCCCGCCCATTCGTTCTGCATGATGCCGAGGAAATTGACCATCTGGTTGCAGAGCGTCGCAAGATGGCGGGCCGGCGCGCTGGTGATCTTGCCGGGAACGCCGCCGAGCCCCTCCTGGATCAGCTGGCGGAGGGACCAGCCGGCGCAGTAGCCGGTCAGCATTGAAAGGTCATGCAGATGGATGTCCGCATTCCGGTGCGCATTGGCAATCTCGTCATCATAAACCTCGGAGAGCCAGTAATTCGCGGTGATGGCGCCGGAGTTGGAAAGAATCAGCCCGCCGACGGAGTAGGTGACGGTGGAATTCTCCTTGACGCGCCAGTCGCTGATCTTGAGATAGCTGTCCACCGTGCTCTTGTAATCCAGCGCGGTTGAAGAAATGGAGCGGAGTTTTTCCCGCTGGCGCCGGTAGAGGATATAGGCCTTCGCGACATCGGCGTAGCCGGCCTGCACCAGCACGGCTTCCACGCTGTCCTGAATGTCCTCGACGGAAATCAGGCTCTCTTTGATCTTCGGTTCGAAATCGGCCGTGACCTTCAGCGCGAGGAAATCGATGACCGACGGGTGATACTGTTTTTCCTGGGCTTCAAAAGCCATCCGGATCGCGTCGGAAATCTTCTGCAGATTGAAGTCGACGTTTTTTCCGTCACGTTTCTGGACCTGATACATGTTGTCTCTTCCTTCATGATTTTTTGAATTGAAATTGCCGTTCTCTGTCACGCCCCGCGGATTCCGGCATTCGGAACAAAACGCTGCACCGCCGCAAGACACTGCGCCATCTCATCGCCGGAAAGCGCGCTGCATCCCTTCCCCAGCAGATTCCCCGAATCGACGAATCCCTGCAGAAAATAGCGCGGCACCCCCTGAATCCAGGCTCCGATCGCCTCAAAATCCACGGCATTGTGAAACTGCCGGACCACGGTGGTCCGGAATTCATACGGGACTTTTCCCTGTTTCAGATAGGCGACGCTTCTGCGCACCGCGTCGAGCATTCCCTCCTCCGCGGTGGTTTCCCCGTATTTCTCGGGAGCGTTCTTGATGTCCAGCGCGACATAATCCACGCAGTGCGATTCCACGATCTCGCGCAGACGCTCCGGAAACGAGCCGTTGGTATCCAGCTTGACCGCAAATCCGGCGTCGTGCACCCTCCGCAGAAACCCCGGAAGTTCGGGATGCAGCAGAGGCTCTCCTCCGGAAACGCAGACGCCGTCCAGAATCCCGCGACGCCGTTCAAGAAACGCAAAAACGGAGTCCTCATCCCACGCATCCGCCTCGCCGTCGCGATGCACCAGCGAGGCGTTGTGGCAGAAGGGACAATGAAAATTGCACCCGAACGTAAACACGGTGCACGCCACTTTGCCCGGAAAATCAAGCAAAGTTAATTTCTGCAGCCCGAAATGAAGTTTCCCCATATTTCCCGAATCCCGAAAAAAATGCGACGCCGAAACCGTCGCACCACCCTTCCAAAACACTACATATTGTAGAGAGAAAGAATATAAGAGGTATATCTTGTATTTTCAAGATGAAAATCAAACATTTTTCTAACAAAAAAACGCTTTGCCTCCTTGCAATCCGGAAACTCCTTCTCCAGCGACTGCCCGGAACGTGCGGCATCTGTTTCCGGAATGCCAGGATTCCGCAGGCCTTTCAGAAAAAATCGAAAAAACAATGAGGTACGCTTGAAAGTGAAGGAATGCGGATTATACTAAAAACGGGATGAGGAAGCCGCCCGGCTTCCATAGAGTTTGAATATGGGGGGACTTGCAATGAGCGCCGAATCGCGTTTTCTGATTTCTCGCTTTTTTTCCAGCTGCGCCTTGCCGCGCCTTGTCCCGTGACCGGATGACATCCGTAAACGGGATTTGACTCTCGCGGATACCATCGCCTTGCCGCCCGGCGGATCAACCCGGTTGTGCAGCGGATCCGCTTCCGCGGTTCTCCTCCCGTTCCGGACGCCGGCTCTTCTGTGCAATCGGACCGGAAGCGCAACAAACGTCTCCGGATGCAGACAAAAAAACAACAATACGAGGAGGGGGAAGTATGAACTCGCCGGTAAAACCGAAAAATAAAATGTTCGCCGCAGGCAAATGGATGCCGAAAGACCGGGAGACATTGACACAATGGCTGCTGAAAATCATGGAAAAGGCGGAAAAGGACACCGGACCGCTGAAACCGGTGCTTGAGGATTTCAGGAATTTCATTGAAACCGATGCGGACGCCTATATGTTCTTTTCTCAGATGTTCAGCGAGGTCCCGGCGGATAAAACACAGTCTCCGACAGGACTGCCGCAGGTGCGCGATTATCAGCACATGCTCCGGCTTTTCAACGTCATTCTGACTCATGCGCCGGATTTCGCCGAAAACGGCCTGGTCGGATTTCCGTTCAACGCGATTCTGGACTGGTCCATGGCGACGACCGACGGCTGGGCGGCATTCATCGACCGGAAGGTCAACGTCCACATCAAGGCGATCCTCAACGAGTGGGGCACCTTCCTCCGCTCACCGGACAGCGCCTATGTGCTCAATGACGACCCGCGCCACGGCTGGTTCGGCGAAGATGCGAAAAAAGCCATGCCGGGTTTTGCCGAAGAGTTTGTCTGCGATCCGTCCAAACCGCATTACGGATTCAAATCCTGGGACGATTTCTTCATCCGGGAATTCCGGGAAGGCGTCCGCCCTGTCGTCGAACCGGAGAATGACGCGGTGATCGCCAATGCCTGTGAATCCGCTCCCTTCGCCATCGCACGGAATGTCAGACTTCTGGATCAGTTCTGGATCAAAGCGCAGCCGTATGCCCTGCGTTTCATGCTCAACAACGATCCGCTGGCTGAAAAATTTGTCGGAGGAACCGTCTATCAGGCCTTCCTGAGCGCCTTCAGCTATCACAGATGGCATGCGCCGGTTTCCGGACGCGTCGTGAAAACCGCTCTCATTCCGGGAACCTACTATTCCGAAGCGCGCAGTGCGGGGTTCGATCCCTCCGCGCCGAACGACTCGCAGGGCTACCTTGCCGAGATCGCGACACGCGCAGTCATCTATATTGAGGCGGACAATCCCGATATCGGTCTGATGTGCTTTATCGCCATCGGCATGGCGGAAGTCTCCACCTGTGAGATTTCAGTATTTCAGGGACAGCATATTGAGAAAGGACAGGAAACGGGAATGTTCCATTTCGGAGGATCGACCTACTGTCTCGTCTTCGGCCCGCACGTCAATCTGGAATTCGATCTTCACGGCCAGGAACCAGGTCTGGAAAGTTTCAATATCAACATCAATTCACGCCTTGCGACAGTCGGTCCGCGCAGGAAATAAGCGCACCTCCGGGATGCGGAAAAGCCGGCTGAAAAAGAAACAAGCTGCCGATCCTGCATGATTGCGGGACCGGACATTCCGCATCCCCGGCCCGGGGCTTCTTCTGCCGGACTCATGTCTGCATCATGCCGCCCTTGCCCAAGGGAACATTGCAAGAGCGGCACATCATTTTTCGCACTAATATTCTAACCATTTGCAAGTATTTCACATTACATATTTTCCGCATGACGAAAAGGCTGCCGGAAACCGCCCCGATCCAGCTCATTTGGCAGAGGACGCTCCGTTACGGTGTCCGGAGTAAAAGAAGTCATGGAACCGCAGGAAAAAGAGTTGGCAACCCCGTCAGGATTCGAACCTGAACTGAGTGGACCAAAACCACTTGTGCTACTCTAAGCGATAACACTCGTTTTTAACACCTGAACAGAAAAATGCGGGACGAATGTCTGACGCTTGAATCCTTTCAGAGCCCTGAACACCAAAGATCGGAAAAGTTCAGGAAAAAAAAACAATGAAAGGATTCATGCAAGATGAAGAATGTCCGCAACAGAGAAAAAGGCACCGGAACCATTGAGAAAAAGAGAAATCGGTTTTATCTGAAAATGCGCATCGGCGGAAAAACCAGGACGACGCTGCTGCTCGGGCAGGATGATAAACCGGTTACAACACGCAAAGATGCGGAAAAAGCCGCCGCATTATTGCGTCCCGTCTTAAGAGCCAGACAGAAGGAAGAAATCGCATTGCACGTTGCCAGTGCACGCAAATTGAGGAAAGAAAGCAATCTGTCTGTTGAGCAGATTTGGGAAACCTATCTTGCTCAATACCGTCGTCCGGACAGCAGTGAAGGAACACTGAAAAGTTATCGGAAGTCCTTGAAACATTTCACGGATTGGCTGGCTGTGGAACATCCTGAAATCCGTAAGGCGGGAGAAATCACAGAGGAAATCGCGGGAGAATATTTCAATGATGTCTGGAGCCGGAAACATGTCACAGGCAAAACCTTCAATATCTATCGTCAGGCGCTTCAGCTGATCTTCAAGCACATTCAGGATGCCGCCGGTCTGGAAAACAATCCTTTTGCCATGATAGAGCGGAAAGCTGTCCAGATGGAGAGCCGTCTTCCATTTACCGAAGAGCAGATCAAAGCTATCTTTGAGGGATTCGATAAAGGTTTTTATTATCAAACGCAACTGACACAGCTGGGACCTGGCAGAAAGCATATCAGAGTCAACAAGACCTTGCAGTTCAAGCCGATGTATCAGGATGAAATGTTTGTTCTTCTGAATCTCTGCTGCTGGACCGGATGCCGTGGTCAGGACGGCTGTCTGATGAAATGGGAAAATGTGGATATGGAACATGGCTTCATCCATTATATTCCCCGGAAAACCGCCAGACAGACCAATAGCAGGGAAGTCTCACTTCCTCTGCACGCGGCTTTGTATGATGCCCTGGTGCAGGCGGAAACATTCCGTTCCCGGAATCAGGCAGGTGAGGATTTTATCCTGCCCTCTGTCGCGGCACGATTTCAGAGAAATCCAGGCGGTGTACAGGAGGACGTCAGAAAAATCATTCATTGTGCAACAGGATGTGCGGCAAGTGCTTCAAAACGGGGCGAACATCGAGTTCACAGGGCAAATCTTTACAGTCTGCACAGTTTCCGCCATACGTTTGTGTCGTTCTGCGCGAATGCGGGGGTCCCGCTGGATGTGGTTGCTTCAATTGTCGGCCACGGCAGCACGGCAATGACCCGACATTATGCGCATATCTCCGATGAGGCGAAAAACAAAGCGATTGGGGCATTGCCGCTTCTGAAGGCGGAAGAAGAAAAGGGCTCTGATCCTGTACGGGAAACACTCCTCCACAAACTTTCCGGACTCCCGACAAAGGAGCTGGAAAAGTTGACACAACACTTAGAAGTTCTTTCTACTTGAAGTATAATTTT
>CALXSJ010000032.1 GCA_944391115.1 uncultured Victivallales bacterium
AAAAATGAGTTTAGAAAACGTGAAAAAACAAAAAAAACGTGAAATCTGGGGTTCAGTCCCTTGAATTTTACATAACAAGGAACAATGTAGCATGGAGACGTCCGATTGCAAATCGGAGAATGGAAAATCCGGAAAAAGATACAGGCACTCCGTGAGGCGGGCAGACACTACCGCCCTCTCCCCGAAAGCAGAGGAGGCTGAAACGAATTCCGTTTTTTGGGGAAAAAGATCAAAAATCATAATGACACTTGAGAAAGGTGGAATATAGTATCCTGACATCAATCAGGAACGATCCCATAAAAAGACAAGGAGAGGCATATGGCGCTGAAGATCGACACGGACATTCCCGGCGGGAATGTTCTCGTTCTGAGTTCGAATGAACGGGAAGCCGTTCTGAAAAAGGATCTTCGGGACACGGAGGGAGACTGGTTCTACTGGTGTTTCCGCGCCGCGTTCGACAAAAAGGGCACATACACCTTCCGCTTTGAGCCTGCGGCAAGTCCGGCCGTGGGCTCACGGGGGCCGGCAATCAGCGCCGACGGCGGTCTGACATGGCGCTGGGCGGAACCTGGAACATGGGACCGGAAAGAGAATTTCTTCCGTTTTCATTACGACGGCGGGGAAGCGAATCCGCTGATTTTCTGCCTTGCGATGCAGTATCAGGAGATCAATCTGAACGCCTTCCTGAGCGAATACGCGGATTCTCCGTATCTGGAACATTCCATTCTCTGCCGCAGCCGCAAAGGGCGCGCCGTACCGTTGCTCAGAATCGCGGAACCAGAGAGCCCCCCGGTTCACAAGCTGCTCCTGACCAGCCGCCATCACTGCTGCGAGATGACTGCGACCTATGTGCTCGAAGGAATGCTGCGCGAAGCGCTTGAAAATCCCGGATTCCGGAAACGGGTGGAAGTTTTCGCCGTTCCCTTCGCGGATTGCGACGGCGTCGCGGACGGAGATCAGGGCAAGAACCGGAAACCGCACGATCATGCGCGGGATTACGGAGAAAATCCGATTTATCCGGAAACGGATGCCATCATGGAGCTGGTGAAACGCGAAAAGATCGACATGGTGTTCGATCTCCACTGTCCATGGATTTACGGAGAGGGCAACGAATACCTCTATTTCGTCGGGCCGCGTTCCAGACACATGGAACAAGGAACGTTCCGGCTCTCTGCTCTGATGGCGAATGATCCGTCCAGGCAGGTTCCGTTTTCCGCGGAGAATATCATTCCTTACGGAACCCAGTGGAATACGGCGGCGAACTATACGCAGGGACAGACGCTCGCCCAGTGGGCTGGAGACCTTCCTTTTGCGGAACTTGTCACCAGCATGGAGATCCCCTACGCCAATGTCCGGGATTTCACGCTCACGGCGGACGCCTGCCGCTCTTTCGGACGGACTCTCGCCAGAGGATTTCTCGGCTGTTCCGGCTGATCCCTTCCGCGCGTCTCCGGGGAAAACGCCGGGGAACTTCCGCGATTTTTCATTTCACCTGTGGAAAAAAAAGAGAATGAATGTATAGTATTCACTCTTGAGAAGCAGGACGGCTCTCTCTCATTTCCGTACAGAATCCCGCGGTTCCATGCGGAAATGCCGCTCCTGCCGGAATCCCTAAGCTGGAACATGCGCAATGCCAAAAAGAAACGACATCAAGAAGATCATGCTGATCGGCTCCGGGCCGATCGTCATCGGACAAGCCTGCGAATTCGACTACTCCGGAACGCAGGCATGCAAATCTCTCCGGGAGGAAGGCTACGAAGTCATCCTGGTCAACAGCAATCCCGCGACGATCATGACCGATCCCGATTTCGCGGACCGCACCTACATTGAACCGCTGACGAAAGACATTCTGCATGAGATCATCCGCCGGGAACGCCCCGACGCGATTCTTCCGACCCTCGGCGGCCAGACGGCTCTCAATCTGGCTCTGGAACTCCATGACTCGGGCATTCTCAACCGCTACCGCGTTGAAATGATCGGCGCGGACGCAGAGGTCATCCGCCGGGCCGAGGACCGCGAACTCTTCAAGGAGACGATGCGGAAGATCGGACTCGATCTGCCGAAAAGCGGATCGGCGCACACGATGGACGAGGCGCTCGGAATCGCAAAGGAGATCGGCTCCTACCCGCTGATCATCCGCCCCGGATTCACCCTCGGCGGCACAGGCGGCGGCATCGCCTACAACGCAGAGGATTTCCGCGACATCGTCACGCGCGGGCTCAATGCAAGCATGAACTCCGAGGTGCTGATCGAGGAATCGCTCCTCGGCTGGAAGGAGTTCGAACTGGAGGTCATGCGCGACAGAAAGGACAACGCGGTCATCGTCTGCTCCATCGAAAATCTCGATCCGATGGGCGTGCACACGGGCGACAGCATCACCGTGGCTCCCGCCCAGACCCTGACCGACCGCGAATATCAGAAAATGCGCGACGCCTCGCTTGCCGTCATGCGGGCGATCGGCGTCGAGACCGGCGGTTCGAACGTCCAGTGGGGACTCAATCCGAAAAACGGCCGCATGGTCATCATCGAAATGAACCCGCGCGTATCGCGCTCCTCCGCCCTCGCCTCGAAGGCAACCGGCTTCCCGATCGCGAAATTCGCCGCGAAACTCGCCGTCGGATACACGCTCGACGAAATCATGAACGACATCACGCGCGAGACGCCCGCGTGTTTCGAGCCGTCCATCGACTATGTGGTGACGAAAATCCCGCGCTTCGCCTTTGAAAAGTTCCCGACGGCGGACAGCACGCTTTCGACCCAGATGAAGTCCGTCGGAGAGACGATGGCGATCGGACGGAATTTCAAGCAGTCGCTCCAGAAGGCGCTCCGTTCGCTGGAGACGGGGCGCGCCGGACTCGGCGTCGACGGAAAGGACGGCAAATATTCCGCCTTGAGCGACGGCCAGCTCCGCGCGGAGCTGATCCGCCCGAATTTCGCGCGGCTCTTCCATATCCGCGAAGCGTTCAAACGGAACTGGACGATCGAAGACGTTCACGAATATACGAAAATCGATAAATGGTTCCTGCGCCATATTCATGAGCTCGCGATGTTCGAGGATGAAATCGCCGCGGCGGGCACGCTCGAAAACCTGAAACGGGATCCGGAACTGTTCCGCCAGATCAAGGAATTCGGTTATTCCGACCGCCAGATCGCCTTCCTGCTTCACTGCGGCGAAACGGAGGTCTATCAGGCACGGAAAGAACTCGGCCTGATGCCGGTTTACAGCCTTGTGGACACCTGTGCTGGCGAGTTCGAAGCCTATACGCCGTATTATTATTCCACCTACGGCAGCTTTGACGAACCCGTCCGCGACTCGGGGAAAAGGAAAATCATGATCCTCGGCGGCGGTCCGAACCGGATCGGACAGGGAATCGAGTTCGACTACTGCTGCGTCCATGCGTCTTTCGCGCTCCGGAAAGCCGGATACGAGACCATCATGGTCAACAGCAATCCGGAAACGGTCTCCACCGACTACGACACGAGCGACAAACTCTATTTCGAACCGCTTACCCTGGAGGACGTTCTCCATATCTACGAACGGGAGAAATGCGACGGCGTCATCGTCCAGTTCGGCGGACAGACTCCGCTGAAGCTCGCTTTGCAGCTTCAGGCCTGCGGGGTCAACATCATCGGCACCTCGCCGCACGACATTGACGCGGCCGAGGACCGCGACGAATTCAACAAGCTGGTCGACCGCCTTTCCATCAAACAGGCGCCCGGCGGCATTGCGACGAACATCGAACAGGCGGTCGAAGCCGCTGCGCGGATCGGCTATCCGGTTCTGGTGCGCCCGTCCTTCGTGCTCGGCGGACGCGCAATGGTCATTGTCTACAACGAGGAATTCCTCCGCAAATACATGACGGATGCCGTCGAAGCCTCGGAGGAGCGTCCGGTCCTGATCGACCGCTTCCTTGAGGACGCCACGGAACTTGACGTGGACTGCATTTCCGACGGGGAGACAAGCGTGATCGGCGCGATCATGGAACACGTCGAACTTGCCGGCATCCACTCCGGCGACTCCGCGTGCATGATCCCGACGGTTTCCCTCGACGACAAAACCCTTGCGAAGATCCGGCGCGACACCTACGCGCTGGCGAAAGCTCTGAACGTCCGCGGGCTGATGAACGTGCAGTTCGCGGTGCGCGAGGGGGAAGTCTATGTGCTCGAAGTCAACCCGCGCGCCTCGCGGACGGTTCCGTTCGTCAGCAAATCCATCGGCGTTCCGCTGGCGAAGCTGGCAGCACTCGTCATGGCGGGGAAAACGCTCCGGGAGCTGAATTTCACGGAGGAAGTCAAGGTGGAGCATTTCTGCAGCAAGGAGGCGGTCTTCCCGTTCGTGCGCTTCCCGGGGATCGACGTCGTGCTCAGCCCGGAAATGAAATCCACCGGAGAGGTCATGGGAATCGATCTCTATCCCGGCATGGCGTATCTCAAGACGCAGATCGGCGCGGGGAACACTCTCCCCGACGGCGGCAACATTTTCCTGAGCGTCCGCGAAATGGACAAGGAACACATCATCCCGTATGCGAAGGAACTTGTCGCGCTCGGATTCAACATCTACGCGACGCGCGGAACGGCGACAAAACTCTGCGAGGCGGGCATTCCGGTCAACCCGATCTTCAAGATCTCCGAGGGACGCCCGAATCTGATCGACTTCATCAATTCGCACAAGCTCCAATGGATCATCAACACGCCCTCCACCGGCGTGACGCCGCGCATCGACGAGATCCACATGCGCGCCCACGCGGTCATCAAGGGGGTGCCGATCACGACGACGCTGAAGGGACTTCAGGCGGCGATCGACGGACTCAAGGCGCTCCGCGTGATGGAGCGCATGGAAGTGTGCAGCATTCAGGAATATCACAGACAGTCCAGGCATCTGGATGTCTGAATACGGGAAAGGCCCCATGAAAACACCGAACCTTCAGTCATTCAGAAAGAAATCATATGCCGTCTGGTGTGCCATCGCAATCATTCTTCTGCTGCTTGCCGGCGCGGTGCTTTTCATCTGGAAGGTTTCGTTCAGCATGTTCAGGGGCAATCCCCGCTTCACCCTGACGGAGGTCCGGATCAGCGGAAACAGAAACGGATTCTGGACGGACAAAAAGGAGCAGATCTGCTCCATGCTCCGTCTCCGTCCCGGCCTGTCCAACCTTTTCGCCCTGGAGCCCGCCGCAATGCGCGCCAAGCTCCTGCGAGAACCGAGCATCGCCGATGCGACTGTAACGAGAATTCTGCCGGACACGCTTGAAATCGGAATCATGGAACGCATTCCGGTCGCACTCATCAACAGTCCGCGGTCACGCTACGTCACGGACGCATCGTGCGTGCTGATGCAGAAAGGACGCTGCATGGACATCTCCTACAGCCTGCCGATCATCATCGGGCTCCGGAACGAGCAGAATTTCGTGCCCGGAATGAAGGCGGGCGCGATCAAAGGCGCGGTCGAACTCATCGAGCTGACCCGCACGAAATGGCCGGAGATCCGGGTCGCAAGCATTTCCGTCGCAACACCCGACACGCTGATCTGCGCCGTTTACTACAAAAACCGGATCGGGACGGATGAGATCTACCGTGTCGTCATGCCGGACACGGGCATTGAAACAAGCCTCAAACGCCTTCTTCAGGTTCTGGAACATATTCTGGAAACGAGAAACAAGGCGCGCCACATCAATCTCTTTTACAAAGGACAGGCGGTTCTGACCATGCCCGCGGAATCCTGACGCCCGCCTCCCCTTTTTTTCGGCGGCAGTGCGTTTTTTCCGGAAATCCGGATATTTTTCCGGCAGCGCCAGTGCATTTTGCGGAATACGGATTATATTAACGGCGTAAAAAGACGCAACTCAGGAACGGAAAGGCGAAATGCTATGATCAATTTCGACAAGGATGAACTCTATCCGCTTCTCTTCGAACCCCTCTACAAGGAGGTGATGTGGGGCGGCACGCAGCTTGCATCAAAGCTGAACCGTCCGATTCCGAGCGATGGCCCGCCCATCGGCGAAGCATGGGAAATCTGCGACCGGGAGGGTTTTTCCTCCAGCGTGGCGAACGGTCCGCTTGCGGGGACCACGCTGCACGAACTGGTCGCAGGATGCGGAAAGGAGTTTGTCGGGCACCGTTTCAGCGGACAGTATTTCCCGCTTCTTGTGAAACTGATCGACGCGGGGAAACGCCTTTCCCTCCAGGTGCATCCGAATGAAGCCGCCTGCGCGAAGATCGGAAACGGCGCCGAACCCAAAACGGAGATGTGGTATATCATTGCCGCGGAGCGCGGCGCGAAAATCATTGCCGGACTCAGCGGAAAATCCACGCGCCGGCAGTTTGTCGACAACATCAACTCCTCCGACATCGAGAAACTTCTTCAGGTCTTCGACTCCTATCCGGGCGATGCATATTTCATCAATGCCGGACGGGTTCATGCGATCGGCGCCGGAAACCTCCTTCTGGAAATCCAGCAGAACAGCGACACGACCTACCGCATCAGCGACTGGGGACGGACGGACGCGGACGGAAAGCCCCGCAAACTGCATATCGAACAGGCCATGGAAAGCATTGATTTCATGGACCGCACGGTTCCGCGCATTACAGGAGCCAGCGACACCACGGACCGCAACCGCAAATATCCGCTGATCAACCGCTGTCCCTTCTTCCGCGTCGACGATCTCAAGCTGGTGGAGGACTGGTATGATTCAACCGACTCGACGGGCAGTTTTCATCTCCTGACCGCAATCAACCGTCCGATCCGGGTCGGGCGGGATGACAGAACAGCCGAGGTTCCCGTCGGTTCCACCTGTCTGGTTCCGGCCTCGTTCGGCAGTTACACCGTCTTCGCCGCGCGCGGCGTCACCACAACCGTCGTCAGAACAACACTCTGAAGCGTTATCATAATTGCCAAGCTGTTGAAGGAAGTTATCACATGCACATCAAAGCCATTGACGCGCTACGCCCGAAACTGGCCGAAGCCTTTCCCGCGGCGGAAATCCCGGAAAACCGGGCAATTGTCCCGGAACAGTGTCCGGAAGGAATGGAAGGCGACATCACAGTGAACTGTTTCCGCCTTGCCGGAATTCTCAAAGCAAAACCTGATGCGATCGCGGAAAAAATCGCGGAACTGCTGAAGGCGGATCCCGACGTGGCGGACGCGGTCAGAGTGAAGGCGTTTGTCAACGTGACGCTCAAAGCCGGGGCGCTCTTCCGTGACACGGCCGCGGACCCGGACGCCATACTTGCCGAGGGGATTCTGCCGGAAAGCGCAAGGCGCCGCATCGTCGTCGAATATTCCGCGCCGAACACGAACAAGCCCCAGCATCTCGGGCACGTCCGGAACAATACGCTCGGGATGTCCGTCTGCAGGCTTCTTGCACGCGTCGGGCACGACGTGATCCCGGTAAACCTGATTAACGACCGCGGCATTCACATCTGCAAATCCATGCTCGCATATCAGCGTTTCGGCAACGGCGACACGCCGGAAAAATCCGGCATCAAGGGAGACCATTTCGTCGGCGACTACTATGTCAAATACAACATCGCGCTCAAGGAGCAGATCGCGGAACTCCGCAAGGCGAAACCCGAATTATCGGAAAAATCCGATGACGAGCTCTTCCTTGAAGTCGAAATCGGGCGTGCCGCACAGGAGATGCTGCGCAAATGGGAGGCGGGGGATCCCGAAACCGTCGCGCTCTGGAAGATGATGAATTCCTGGGTGATCGCCGGATTCAACGAAACCTACTGGCGCATGGGTGTCGAGTTCAAGAAGACCTATCTGGAAAGCAATACCTATCTCCTCGGGAAGGACTCCGTGCAGAAGGGGCTGGACCAGGGCATCTTCACGCGCCGCGACGACGGCGCGGTGGTTGTCGATCTCGGCAAGCTCGGCACGAAAGTCCTGCTGCGGAAGGACGGCACGAGCGTCTACATCACGCAGGACATCGGGACGACCCTCCTCAAATACGACGATTTCCATCCGGACTCCCTGATGTGGGTGGTCGGCGACGAACAGATTCTCCACTTCCAGATGCTCTTTTCCATTCTCCGGAAAATGGGCAACCCCTGGGCGGACAGCCTCTATCACATGGCCTACGGCATGGTCAATCTGCCTACCGGCAAGATGAAAAGCCGCGAGGGAACGGTTGTTGACGCGGATGATCTGTTCGATGAAATGCATGAGCTGGCGAAAAAGGCGACCCTGGAGCGTGCCGGCGAAGACATTCCTTCCGATCTTGAGGAACGCTCCGAAGTCATTGGCATGGGCGCATTGAAGTTCATGCTTCTCAAGTTCAACCCGAAGACCACGATGATGTTCGATCCGCAGGCTTCGCTCAAGTTTGAAGGCGATACCGGACCGTATGTGCAGTATGCCTGCGCACGGATCAGCTCCATTTCCCGCAAGGCCTCCGAACGCGGCATCGAAACGGAAGGCATGCAGATCGACTGGCCGCTTGCCGATTCCGCTGAGGAGCGTTCTCTTGCCGTCTGCATGGCGCGGTATCCGGAAGCGCTGAAGCTCGCAGCCGAAAAAATGGACTGTTCGGTGCTTGTCAACTATCTGCTGGATCTGGCAAAGGCCTTCAACCGCTTCTATCGGGAGAAACAGGTGCTCAACGCGGAAAATGATGCTCTCATCCGCGTCCGGCTCGCCCTCTGCAAGGCGGTGCGGGACATTCTGGCCGATGGACTGGAAACACTGACAATCGGTGTTCCGGAAGCGATGTGACAATCCTCCGCCTTTTCCGGGCGCATTTCTTTTCCGGGAATGCGCCTTTTCCATTTCCTGCCACGTCATGCGTGCACGGAAATGGCGGGAGGAAGCGGAAAAATCTTTTTTCTTTTTCTTTCCCCTCTTGACAAATCGGATTTTATGTTTATAATTTAAAGGTGAACATGTAAACCTAACCAGAAAAAAGCCATGCTGAAAAAAAGCGTCAACATCCGGGAAATAGCCAAACTGGCGGGCGTTTCCGCAACAGCGGTCTCCTATGCGCTGAAGGGGGATCCCCTGTCGAAGCTCTCGCAGGAAAAGCGGCGGCATATTCTGGAAGTCTGTGCAAAATATCACTATCACCCGAACGAGAACACCCGCAGAATGTTTTCCCGGAAAGCCAATACCGCGGCAATCTTCTTCCCGCCGGTCATCGGAAACGCGTGCATGACTTATGTGGATCAGAATTTCAGCTGCTGCCTGATCGGAGCCCAGAGCGAGCTCGCCGCCCGCGGCATGGATCTCCTGCTGATCGAGACCAATGAGGATTTTATCCGGGAGAAACGCTATCTGCGCCTGATCCGCGGCGGGCTTCTGGATGGAATCCTGCTCTGGGGAACCCTTGAGGATGACTCCTATCTGGATGACATTCTCAAAGAAAAACTGCCTCTTGTGATGCTTCAGTCCGATCTGGGAAAAACTCCAGCCGTGACTTCCGATGACTACGCCGGAGCCAGAATGCTGACGGAAGAGGTGCTCCGGGCGGGACACCGGAAAATTGCCGTCGTCCCCGCCACGCTGACTTCGCTCTTCGGCAAACGTTTTTTGGCAGGCGTGACGGATGCGCTGAAGGCGGCGGACGTCCCTCCCCTCTTCACAGCCATCTCCGGATTTGACGACAGGATCGCACAGCCGGCAGTCGATGAAATTCTGGAACGCGCCCCCGGAACAACCTGTATCATGACGGCAAGCGATCTCACTGCATGGGGCTGCATCCGGGAACTTTCCCGCCGGGGAGTCAAGGTCCCTGAGGCCGTTTCCGTGACCGGAGCGGGCGGCTTTTATCTCGGCTCCCTGATTCAGGTGGACTCCTTCCGCATTCCCTCCTACCGCATCGGCCGGGAAGGAGCAAGGCTTCTCTGCGACCTGATCGCCGAAAGGGGACATCCGGAAAGCATTCTGCTGCCGGTGGATCCTCTGCCCGGCGACACATTGCGGAAACCGGCGGAATCCTGGCAATACAAATCTTGAAAAGCGATTTTCCGCAGGAAAACAGGAGAAAAACACATATGCAAAAAAAGAAAACAGGAAAAACAGGCGGTGAAAAACCGTATGAAAGCATTCACGGATTCACATTGATTGAACTTCTTGTTGTCATTGCAATCATCGCCGTCCTGGCGGGAATGCTTCTGCCTGCGTTGAGCACGGCCCGGAAAACTGTGAAACGCCTTGCATGCACGGGCAACATCAAGAATCTGCTGCAATACAACGCCCTGTATGTCAATGACTACAAAGGCTATGTCACACCCGCCTCATGGTCGGACGGGACGGACGGCGCAATCCGGAACCGCCTGTATTCTGCGATGTGGAAAGTTACCGGTTATCTGCCGCCGCTCGCCATGGTGCACGCCGGATCGAAGCATGATGTCGACTTTATCGCCGTCAAGCTGCGCTGTCCCCTCTGCGAAAAGACAATCGCAGGCGTCCTGCATAAATACCCCGGCACATGGTTCAACAATATCCAGCCCTCTCATGGATGGACCACGTCGTTCAATGACTTCCTGCTTTCGGAACGGATCCGCCAGCCTTCCAGACGGATCACCTGCGCGGACTACGAACCGACGCGCTATACCACGATCAACGGTTATTCCAATCCGGTCGCAAACTTCCACAACCGGGTGATTCCGACAGGCTATCTGGACGGGCATATCACAGCGGAACAGTATTCCCGTCTGAACAAGCCAGGCACCATTCCGGGCGCCCTGAATACGGAAACATGCGAAGTCATCCGCGAGGCGACGATCTCCATGGACTGCAACAATACAAGCGATGAATTCCGATATGCATGGGGCCTTGCTGCGGACGGGAAAGATTACCGCTATGAAATGCCAGGGTCCTGAATCATGCGCGCTTTTCCGGCGCGCGCCTGCATGAAACACGGAAAAGAGAAAAAAGATATGATCCTCCGTCTTCCCCGCAGACGGAAGGGCATTTGCCACCCCAACCATTTGCAAATAAGGAGAAAACTTATGAAAATCATGAAACTCTGCATTCTGTGCGCTTCGGCGCTCTGCCTGAATTTGAGCGCGGAGCCGCCGGAAGCCGGAGCAGCCGTCTTCAGCGACAATTTCGACGAACGGGGAACGTTCGCGGCGAACTGGACGGCAAACGGACGGATTGAATTCCGTGACGGACGGATCGTCTTTCCTCCGGGGACCGGAATGACACTGAAACAGAAGCTTCCCGACGACTTCCAGATTTCGATGAAAATCATCCTCGGGGAAAAGAATCCCGCGGACAAATCCCTCGGCTTTTTCTTCATCCGGATCGGCAAGTTTCTCGGCTACATCCGGGATGACGGCCACACCTACATGACCTCGAAGGACAAAGGCCAGAAATACGGACACAAGCTCTTCCGGGATTTCAAGGCGGGGACGCCGATCGAGCTGAAGCTGAGCTGCATCCGCAACGGAGAGTTCAGCAGGTTCACCTGCTTCATCAACGGGACCTTCCATTCCATCATATCGGTGCGGAATCTGGAAAAAACTCCCATCCTGAGCTTTTCCGCAACAAACCGCCAGGCCGCCATTGATGATTTCATTCTGAGCAAGGTCGTTTCAAAAGACTCTTCTCCGAATCTGATTGTCAATTCCTCCTTTGAACATCTTCTGGACGGGATGCCGGAATATTACAATTTCGACACGGGCCGTGTCTACAGCTACAAGCGTCCTTTCGAGGAATTCCTGAAAACCTGTTCCGTCGACAGCACGGAAAAGCGCTCCGGAAAAAATTCCCTGAAAATGGTTTTCGACGAATCCGTCACATGGCAGCAGGGAATTTTCACGCGGAACACCGGCGGCATCATCGGATCGCCCGCCACGTTCAGCGTGTATCTGAAGGCGGACAGAGACAATTTTCCCGTGATCCTCTACATCTGGGAATATGTCCCGAAATGGTCGGAAAAGAAAATCTTCGTCTCGCGGGAGTGGAAACGCTATGATTTCACGATTCCCGCTGCGAAATTCGCGATTTTCCGATGCGGCGTCGCCTTCCGGCAGCCGGGAACGCTCTGGGTGGACGATCTGCAGCTGGAACTGGCGGACAAGCCATCCCCCTACCGGGTCTCCGACAATGACATCCTGTTTGAAGATGCAAAAAAGCTCTCCGCCGTTCAGCCCCGAGTCACAGTCCCCCGCGCGTCCAGGATTCCGGCGATGGACGGAAATCTGGACGCATGGATCGGAACGGCCGTGAAATTTCCCCCGCTGACCTTCAAAACTGCAAAACCGAAAAATGAAACGGAAGTCTACGCCGTCTGTTCCGGAGAGGATCTGTATCTGGGGATCCGCGCCCGTGCAAAGGATCTCTCCGGAATCAGGAAAAAACCGACGGAACGCGACAATTTCGGAATCTTCGCTCAGGAAAACATTGAAATTCTGATCGATCCCGGCAGAAGCGGGAAGGAATATTTCCATTTCGTCGCGGGCGCGTCCGGCTCTCTCACCGATTTTGGAAAGGGGCGCGACAAAAGCTGGAACGGAGCATGGCAGAGCGCGGTCCGTTTCAACAAGGAGAAATCCTCCGTGGATTACGAGCTGCGCTTTCCCCTGACAATTTTCTCCGGGCGCGACATCCTGGGCGACTGGGGGATCAACATTGCGAGAAATGACTCGGAAACCGGAGAAAACCCTTCGCTTCAGCTCTCCTCCGCAGTCAATTTTCATCAGCCGGAACAGTATCCCTCCATGGAACTGCCCCGGGAGGCATTGAAGGCGTATCTGCTCGGCGTGGAAAAGGCGACGCGTCCGGAACGTGATGCCGTCACGCTCCGAATCGTCAACAATACGGGAGCTGTTCTGGAATCCGACGGCACGGTCTTCTCCGCGGGAAAACCTGTCGGGACGATGCGGATTTCCCTCCGGAACGGTTCGGCTGACTATTCCGTCCGTCTCCGTGAGGCACTGCCGGAGAATGCGTGGATCGTCTGCCGGCTTCATGACAGACGCGGAAAGCTTCTGCTGGATCAGCGGATTTTCGCGGAACCGGTTTCCCGGATGAGCGCAATCACCCGTTACAGCCGCTATACGCCGAAAGACCGGGAAGCGGTCTTCCGGATTGCAACCAGCCTTCCGGACGCTGCGGAACTGAAGGCGGAAATCCGCTGCGGAGACACGGTCCGTGTCGTTCCCTGCTCGCCGCGTTTCGACGTCACGCTTCCGCTTGACAAAATTCCCGAGGGGCGTCATCAGGCGCTCGTCCGTCTTTTCAACGGAGCAAAAACCGTTGCAGCAGTCACCGTTCCTCTGGTCAAGCAGACGCTGCCGGAAGGAGCGGCCCGGATCAACAATTTTGCAAAATGCCTGGAGCTGAACGGGAGGAACACCTTCTTCTTCATGCCGCTCCTGTGCACGCAGCCCACCCCGGTGCAGAGCGGCGTCAGAATGGCGGACTGGCTGCATGACAACGGATTCAGGCACTGCATCCTTTTCTTCCGGATGGAACACGGGCTCAAAAAGATCACCGACTTTCTCACCCGGGCGAAGGAGCACGGCATCGCGGTTGTGGCTTGGAATGAAAACTGGTACCGGATGGATGACGAAGAGACGGTCCGGAAAGAGATCCGGCAGCTCGCTGCGGTCGGAAGCGTCGCCGCCTGGCAGGTGCTCGACGAGCCGGATCTGACTTACAAGTCAGAGGTCGCGAAAGAATACATGCTCCGCATGATGAAACGGATTCCGGACTATCCCGTCTACATGAACAACACCGTGATCGGCATTCCGAACCGCTATGCGGATTACACGACGGACATCCTGATCCTGGACAATTACCTGACCGGAGACACTTCCGGCGTCGACAGCATCCGGAAGATGGTCCTGCGTCCGCTGGAGCTTCTGCATCAGGCGAGCCGGGCTGCGCGGAACCAGCCGTGCTGGCTCTGGCTGGAGGGCAACAACACCCACAACACCTACCGGGAACCGACCCGCGACGAACAGATCGCCCAGACCTGGGGCAGCATTGTCTGCGGAGCGACGGGCCTCGGCTATTTCTACGGAATGCCGAAGTGGCCCGGCAACTGGGACGCGCTCCGGCAGCTGAACCGGGAAGTCATTGCGCTGAATGACGTGATCCTTTCGGAGGAGGATTCCGCCGAAGCCACGCTTTCGAACAAACGACTCTTCTGGACCACAAGAAAATCCTCCGGCTTCCTGTATGTGATGGCGGTCAATGTCGATTCCGTTCCGCACAACGGTGTCACAGTCACTCTTCCCGCGGAATACCGTTATGCCGGCGACGCGGAAGTTGAGTTCGAAAACCGCAGAATCCCCGTGACGGACGGGATGTTCAGGGACTCCTTCCCCGCCCTCTCCCGCCACATCTACAAAATCAGGCTCCGCTGAAAAGATCATCCCGCTTCTCCCGCTTCCGGAAGCGGGGGACGTTTTTTCTTCCGCAGGAATTTTCTTTCCCATCTCTTTAAAAAAAAGATTTTCACAGTACATTACATGCAGTTGTTTTGAAACATCCAAATCCGCAACATGGAAAACATCTGCCTATGTCCGCTTCTGTAACAATATCGGGAATCGCAAAATCGTATCAGAAGGGCGTGCCCGTTCTGCTGCCGCTTGATCTTGAAATTCAAAAGGGGGAACTTTTTTTCCTGCTCGGTCCATCCGGCTGCGGAAAATCCACGCTGCTCCGGATCATCGCCGGCATCGTGGAACCGGACTCCGGCTCGATTTTCTTCGACGGGCGCGACATCACCGCCCTGCCCCCGGAAAAGCGCCAGGCGGCGATGGTTTTCCAGAACTATGCGCTCTGGCCGCATCTTTCCGTCTTTGAAAATGTGGCGTTCGGACTGCGCGCCGCAGGAGCTTCCGCTAAAACAATCGCGCGGAAAGTCGCCGAATCCCTGGCGCTGGTGCGCATGTCCGACTTCGCGGAACGCAAGGTTCCGTCGCTTTCCGGCGGACAGCAGCAGCGCGTGGCTCTGGCGCGCGCGATCGCGGTGGACCCGCAGGTTCTGCTGCTGGACGAGCCGCTCTCGAACCTGGATGCGAAACTGCGCGACGAAATGCGCTGTGAAATCGCCCGCATCTGCCGTGAACGGTCCCTGACCGCGATCTATGTGACACACGACCGCCGCGAGGCGCTCAGCATGGGCGACAGGATCGCACTGCTGGACCGCGGAAAAATTCAGCAGACGGGGTCTCCCGTGGAGCTCTACAAAAAGCCCCGTTCGCGTTTTGCCGCATCCTTTCTCGGGGATGTCAATCTGCTTGACGCCGTTGCGGAAGGGCGCGAAAACGCACTGCTCCGCATCCGCACGGAAATCGGAACGCTGCTTACCGTCCACATGGAAAACGCGAATCCGCCGAGTGTGCTGATCCGTCCCGAAAACATCCGCGTCTCCGCCGCTCCGTCAGAGAAAAACTGTTTCTGTGCGGAATATCTCTCCGGGACCTTCCTCGGAGAACGATGCGAACTCAAATTCCGGACGGAAAGCGGCAGGATTCTCGACGTAAACGAGGATTCTTCCGAATTGCGCGAAGCGGGGAAAAAGTATTTTCTTTCGGTGCTTCCGCAAAATGTCGTTCCCCTTGAAGACTGAGGCGCACGATGAAATACAGGATTTTTTCCGCCGTTTTTCTTCTGCTTGCGGTTCTGTCGCTTCCGTTTCTGCTGCGCAAAGATTCCGGAAGCGTCAGAACCAACACCGATGACGCGGACACCGTCGTCATCATCAGCGCGCACAGCGAACCCATGAAACACGAGCTGGAACAGGGTTTCCGCAGATATTACCGCGAAAAATACGGACGCGACGTCGTGATCGACTGGCGCGCGCCCGGCGGAACCTCGGACATCGTCCGCTATATTGCCGACCGTTTTGAAGCGGAGTTCCGCCATTTCTGGAATTCCGACGGGAGCAATCCGCCATGGAACGCAAACATCGCCGCCGCCTACGCGGATCCGAAAACCGACAGGAATCCGCACGCGAACGCCGAGGCGAAACTTGCCCGGAAGAAATTTCTGGAATCCGATGTCGGCATCGGGATCGACCTGTTTGCGGGGGGCGGCACCTACGATCAGGGCAAGCACGCGGCGCGGGGCTTCGCCGTCGACGGAGGTCTGCAGGCACGCCATCCGGAATACTTCCAAACCGATGTCATTCCGCAGGAGTTCGGCGGCGACGTGATCTACGATTCGGGAGGCCGCTATTACGGCGTCTGTCTCGCAAGTTTCGGGATCTGCTACAATGCGGACCGTCTCGCGGAGCTGGCGGGGAAAGGCGCAAAAGCGCCGAAACGCTGGAGCGACCTTGGAAAACCGGAATTCTTCAATACGGTCGTGACCGCCGATCCGACAAAGTCCGGTTCCGCCAACAAGTGTTACGAAATCATCCTGCAGCAGGCGATGCACGAGGCGCTTCCGAAGGACGGCAAAGTCCGTCCGGAGGATCTTGACCGGGGCTGGGCGGACGGTCTGAACCTGATTAAGCGCATCATGGCGAACACGCGGACGATCACGGACAGCGCGGGAAAAGTCACCCGCGACGTTGCATCCGGCGAGGCGGCCGTCGGCATGGCAATCGATTTCTACGGCTTGACGGAACAGGAATGGAACGCCCTGCAGACAGGAGGGAAACCGGTCATTTTCTATGTCGCCCCCGAAGGCGGCACGGCGGTCTCCGCCGACCCGATCCAGCTTCTGCGCGGCGCTCCGAACCGGAAGGTTGCGGAAGCGTTTCTGGACTTCTCGCTCGGACAGGAAGGCCAGAAACTCCTTGATTTCAAACAAGGGGTTCCCGGCGGTCCGGAAAAATACGCGCTGCGCCGCTCACCGGTCCGCAAAGACCTTTATGATGCGCGTTACCGGGAGCTGCGCGCCGATCCCGATTACAATCCTTATCAGGCGGGACTCTCCTTCACTTACCGCCCGGAATGGACAGGACGGTATTTCAGTATGATCCGGATTCTGATCCGCTGTCTCACGCTCGACGTGCAGGATGAACTGCGTCATGCCTGGCATGAAATCATAAAAGCGGGCGGTCCCTCCGCCGTGCCCGAGGCGATGCAGGAGTTCAGCAGACTTCCCTTCGCCTACCGTGACGCGGCGGCAGCGGCGGCATCGCTTCAGATCCGTCCCGGCCATTCGGCGCTGGATGTTGCGAAGGTCTGCCGCAGATGGAGCGATGAAGCACGAAAACAGTATCAGCGCGCGGCGCGTCTGGCGAAGGAGGGCAGATAAGCCATGAAAACAGGATTTCTGAAAACGGCAGCAGTGGCTCTGCTTGCGGGAATTTTCGCCGTCTTCCTGCTTCTTCCGATTTATACGGTGGTCGAGGAGGGGCTCCGCTGGGACCTGATCTGCGAAGTGTTCCGCAACCCCCTTTACCTGGAAGGGCTCTTGAACTCGTTTCTTCTGGCGACGGTAACGACCTGTCTGGTATTTCTGATTTCGCTTCCCCTGGCGCTGATTTATGACAGGCTGGATTTTCCCGGCAAGGGAATCTGCAATCTGGCCATGATGCTGCCGATGATTCTGCCGCCGTTCGTCGGCGCGCTCGGTTTTCAGCAGATTCTCGGACATTACGGCGTCGTCAACACGATTCTGACCGATCTTGGATTCGCGCGGATCGATTTCCTCGGAGGAAACGGAAGATTCTGGTCGATCTGCGTGATCGAGGCTCTGCATCTCTATCCGATTCTCTATCTGAATCTGGTGACGTCGCTCGGCAATATCGACCCCGCCATGACCGAGGCGGCGAAAAATCTGGGCGCGGGCCGCTGGTACCGCCTGCGGAGGATCACGATCCCGCTTCTCAAGCCCGGCATCCTGGCGGGAGGAAGCATCGTCCTGATCTGGAGTTTCACGGAACTGGGCACGCCGCTGATGTTCGGCTACACGCGCACCACGGCGGTCCAGGTGTTCAACGGAATCACCGAACTGGAAACCAATCCCCTGCCCTACACGCTGGTCGTGGTGATGCTGATTCTGGCGCTTGCCATGTATCTTCTTTCGCGCCTTGCCCTCTCCGCGGGCGGAGCGAATTCCGCTGTCAAGGGGCATGCCTCCTCGTCCGCACGTCCGGCGCGGGGCATCCGGAAAGTTCTTGCGCCGCTGGCATTTCTCGCCGTGATGCTTGCCGCGGTTTCTCCGCACATTGCGCTGATTCTGACGGCGGTTTCACAGAACTGGTATGGCACGATTCTGCCCGAGCACCTGACATTTCTGCATTTCGACAACGCCCTTTCGCACAAGATCGTGCTGCCGAGCATTGTGAACAGTCTCAAGTATTCCTCGCTCGCCATGATCTTCGCTCTTGCCGCCGGAATCCTCCTTTCTCTGATCGTGGTGCGCTGGCGTTTCCGCGGTGCGGCAATTCTCGACATTCTCGCCATGACGCCGCTGGCTGTGCCGGGGATCGTGATTGCGTTCGGGTATCTGGGAATGTCGGTGAAATACGCCTGGGCGCACGAGATCTTCAATCCGGTTGACAATCCGCTGCTGCTGCTCGCCGCGGCCTATGCGATCCGGCGTCTTCCCTATGTGGTGCGTTCCGTGACCGCGGGACTCGAACAGACGCCGGAGGAACTGGAATTCGCCGCGCGCAATCTCGGAGCAGGCGCATTTCAGACACTGCGGCGCGTGACGCTCCCCCTGATTACGGCCAACATCGTGGTCGGCGGCCTGTTCGCCTTCAGCTTTTCCATGCTGGAGGTTTCCGACTCGCTGATTCTGGCGCAGAAGGCGGAGTTCTTCCCGATCACGCGCGCCATCTTTGAACTCTCGCTGATCCTCGGCTCGGGGCCGGTCACGGCATGCGCATTCGGCGTCTGGACAATGGCGTTCATGGCGGCGACGCTGGGCGCGGCGGGGATTCTGCTCGGACGGAAGATCGGCGCGATATTCCGTCTCTGAATGTCCATGCGCGTTTTTTTCTGCCGTGCAAGGATTCGGAGACGGATCAAAGTGCCTGCGCTTATTTGAGCATGTCCGCGATATCGGCGTCCGGATCGGAAATCCCCAGGATGCCGAAATTCTTCACCAGAACTGCGGCAACGCCCGGAGAAAGAAATGCCGGAAGCGTCGGTCCCAGACGGATATTCCTGAATCCGAGCGCAAGCAGGGCGAGAAGCACGGCGACCGCCTTCTGCTCATACCAGGCGATATCGAAGGAGAGCGGCAGATCGTTCACGTCGTTCAGCTGGAACACTTCCTTGAGCTTGAGGGCGATCACGGCCAGAGAGTAGGAATCGTTGCACTGCCCCGCATCCAGCACGCGCGGAATGCCGCCGATGTCGCCGAGATTCAGCTTGTTGTAGCGGTATTTCGCGCATCCGGCGGTCAGAATGATTGTATCCTTCGGCAGCTTTTCCGCAACTTCGGTGAAATATTCGCGTTTCCGGCTGCGCCCGTCGCATCCGGCCATGACAATGAAACGGCGGATGGCGCCGGACTTGACAGCCTCCACGACTTTGTCCGCAAGCGCAAGCACCTGATCGTGCGCAAAGCCGATGACAATCTTCCGGTTGTCGAGCGCCTCCGGCGCCCGGCATGTTCCGGCAAGGGCGATGATCTCCGAAAAGTCCTTGTTTGAGCCCGCTTTCCGGTCCGGAATATGCTTCACGCCCGGATAACCGGCCGCGCCGGTTGTGAAAATGCGGTTCCGGTAGGAGTCCTGAACGGGAACGATGCAGTTTGTCGTCATGAGAACCGGCCCGTTGAACGAAGCGAATTCCCGGTCCTGCCGATACCAGGCTCCCCCGTAGTTTCCGACCAGATGCGGATATTTCCTGAAACAGGGATACGCGTGTGCAGGAAGCATCTCACCGTGGGTGTAGACATCGATTCCCTTGCCCGCGGTCTGCTCCAGAAGCTCCCGGAGATCCAGAAGATCATGTCCGGAAACCAGAATGCCCGGATTCGTTCCGACAGCAGTTCCGACCTCCGTGATTTCCGGTTTTCCGAAGGTCGATGTGTTCGCCTTGTCGAGCAGCGCCATTGCGGAGGCGGCGCAGCTGCCGCACTCCAGAACAAGGCCGGTAAGCTCCTGCGCGGAAAGGTTCCCGCACAGGGATGCGAGGGCACGGATCAGAAAACGGTCGACCGTCTCATCGCGGAAGCCGAGCACAGCGGCATGTTCCGCATAGGCGCAGACCCCCTTCAGTCCGTAAGTGAGCAGTTCCTTCAGGGAGCGGAGATCCTCGTCGGATTCGGCAAGCACGCCAGCAGGCGGCAGAGGAGCTTCCGGATCAATCCGCGCGGTCCGCTCCCGCGCTTCGCGGATGTATGCCTCCATCCTGGCCTCGTCAAAATTCGCATTGGTCAGCGTGGAGAACATGGCGCGCATGAGAAATGCCGCCGTCTCTCCGGATATTGTTTCCTTTTTCCTTTCCAGCGCCGACGCCAGACGCTTGAGCTCGGCAATCAGACGGTCCATGGCATCCGCCGTTTCCGCGTTCTTTCCGCACGCGCCTTTGACGGTGCAGGCTTTGTTTCCACAGGTTTCCTGACACTGAAAACAGAACATTTTGCCTTCCATCATCCCGCTTTTCTCCTTTCCGGATGTTCCGGACACCGCTTCCATGGGAGGGAAGAACGGCGCCCGCTTGTTTGCAACGGAGCTTCCGTTCCGGAAAACCGTTTTCCGGAATGGAACGATCCGCAGGAGTCACATTCCCCCGGAGAAAGAGATACAATGGGAAGGCCGTTTTTTCAAGTCCCCGCATGGAAAAAGGGGAAACAATTCTCCGGATTCCTCTTCCCCTGATTCCGGAATTTCTCCGCGTTATTGATCCATCCGGCTCACATCCCGGATGTTCCAGTGAATGTTCTCCAGAACCTTTTTCATGGAACGGATGGTCGGCTGCGGGAAACCGTAACGGGGATCGCGCCGATGCACGGCAAAGAAAATGGATGTGCCGAGAAGCGGACAGAGGAAGCGGTGCGGACGGCTGAAGGCGCCGACGCAGAGATGAATGAAAGGCACCTTGAGCTCGCGCCGGAGCAGCATGGTGGTCCGGAACGCCTCGGCAAGCTCCTCCTCCGTTTCCGCACGGGTCACGATTTTCACGACATCCGCGCCGCGCGCCTCCAGGCTGGCGAGATGTTCCGCCGTCTCCTCCGCCGTGCGCGCGCACGACATATGGGAGGACATGACGACATCGGCGCCTTTTTTGTGAATCCGGTCGATCAGGCGCTTCTGCCGGGCAATCGCCTTCCGGTCATGGGTGATCTCCATCGGGGAAGGATCATAGAGATCCCCCATCACATCGATCATCGATGCGCCTGCGTCCGCCGCGGCGAGCAGCACTTCCTGACGCTCCTCGTCGCTTTTCAGCCCCCAGCGGTCGTTGCGATAAAAGCAGAACATGAAAGGCAGTGCAACGGAATCAATGACGCTTTTCAGGGATTCCCGGTTCCGGAATTCGGGCTTAAGGTCGAACAGCTCCATGGTGATGCCGTTTGCGCCGTCATCCTCCGCGCCCCGGGCTCCGGCGATCAGTTCCCCCGGCGTCTGGCCGGCCATGATGCCGCAGATGACCGGATACGGTTTGTTCAGAAAAGAGAGTCTCATGACACTTCTCCTTGCGTTTTCTGTTTTCATAAGTTTTTTAATAAATCACCGCGATGCAGGCATGCACGATATCGGGGATTCCGCCTGCGGCGGCCGGCTTGCACAACCGGACCGCGGCAGGACTGAAAAGAGAGCACGAAGCATTTTTGCGATGCGGATCATTGCAGTGTCAAGCTGATTTTTCAAATGAATGTCAGAACGACCTTCCCGATGTTTTCGGCTCTGCGGAGGACGCCGTGCGCCTGTTCCACCTCCCGGATCGGGAAGGTTGCGTGAATGTTGGTAATCAGTTTCCGCGCGCTGAAAAGAGGCCAGAGCTCGCGCTGCAATGCCTGGAGAATCCTGCTCTTCTCCTCCGGCGTGCGGCTGCGCAGGGTGCTCCCGATCAGGCGGATGCGCTTGCGCCAGACCGTTTCCAGATTGACCGTGGTTTCCGCGCCGCCCATGGTCGCAATCATGATCCAGCGTCCGCCGAACACCATATTGCGGAAACACTCCCCCATCAGCGGGCCGCCGATGCAGTCCAGCGCGACGGTCGGCGGATGCGCCTTGATGACCTTCCGGACGTCCTCCGTGCGGTAGTCGAGCACATAATCCGCGCCGAGCTTCCGGACAAATGCCGCCTTTTCCTCCGAGTCGATCGTCGTAATGACTTCCGCCCCCATCTGCTTGGCATACTGGATCGCCGCAAGACCGACGCCGCTGGCGCCTGCCTGCATGTAGAAGACATCCCCCTTTTTCATGCCGCCGGCTTCCATCTGCAGATTCAGATAAACCGTGCACCAGACCTCCGGAAGAGAAGCCGCCTCGATCATCGAAAGTCCTTCGGGAATCGGGATGACCATGCCGGCCGGAACCGTGACGAGCTCGGAATATCCCCCTCCCCCGAGCAGCGCGCAGACGGCGTCCCCCTTCCGGACGGAAGCGTCCGCGGGAGCTTCCAGCACCTCGCCCGACACCTCAAGACCGCACCACTGCGGCCACTCCGGCGGCGAAGCGTAACAGCCGTCCTTCTGCATCAGGTCGGCGCGGTTGACCGCCGCGGCGTGAACGCGGATCAGGACCTCTCCCTCTTTCCGCACCGGATCCGGAACTTCCGCCCAGAGGAAATTCCTGTTTTCATCAAGAATCATTGCATGCATGTATTTCAGCTCCTTTTTGCAATCCGGAAAGTTCCGGAAATGGATGTTCCCCCGGACGACCCATATTCAGGAAGCGACAGATCCGGAACGCGCTTCAGGTCCGGGAAAGGAAGCTGCGTTCTGAAAGCTTTCCCGAGTCAGAAGCGCGCGGCGGCGCAGCTGCGTCCTCCGTCGATCATGTAATTGCACCCGGTGATGAACGCTCCCTTGTCCGAACAGATGTAAAGAATCAGGTTCACGACCTCCTCCGGCTCCGCGGCGCGCCCGAGAAGCGTCCGCATTCCCGCCATCGACGCGCGGGTCAGGACCGGCCCCGGCGAGACGCATACCGAACGGACGCCGCGCTCCGCGCCGTAGTTCGCGATTCCCTTGCTCAGTCCGATCATGCCGCATTTGGACGCCGTGTAGTCCAGACAGGCGCCTCCGCTCACGCCGTCAATCGATCCCATATTGATGATGACGCCGTATTTCTGATCAAACATTTTTCCGAGCACGGCCCGGGTGAACAGCACGGCTCCCTTCAGATTGACGTCCACCCCCCACTCGATGCTCTCCGGCGTGGCGTTCAGGAATCCCCCCGTCTGCTTGCAGACGCGCAGAGAACATCCGCCCGCGGAATTCATCAGATAGTCGATTCTCCCGAATTTCTCCATCGCAATCCGGACCGAATTTTCGATTTCATCATATTTCCGGACATCGACCTTGACGCCGACGGCGTTCCCGCCCTTCCGCCGGATCGCCTCCGCCGCGGCTTCGACGGCCTCCGCGTTCACGTCGGTAAGCACGACATTTGCTCCCTCTTCCGCCATTTTCTGCAGAAAAAGCAGAGCCATTCCCGAAGCCGCTCCTGTCGCAATTGCGGTTTTTCCCTTGAATTCCGGATAGTCCATTGTCTCCTCCCCGTGGTTTAAATGTTCCATGTTGCATTTTTGGGGCCGATGGTACGGCCGCCGTCAACCAGATAATTGCATCCCGTAATATAATCCGCCTCCGGAGAGGCTAGAAAAAGCGCCATTCCCGCGATGTCCGCCGGGGTTCCCGTCCTGCCGAGCCAGGTGCCCTCGCTCGGCGTCCGTTCCGCAGAGATCATTCCCGGAGAGATGCAGTTGACCGTAATGCCGGAATTCCCCGTCTCCATGGCAAGCGTCCGGCTGAACAGGATCAGCCCACCCTTCGACGCGGCGTAATCGGCCCAGCCGGGAAGCCCGGAAACTCCGGCGATGGAGGCGATATTGATGATTTTGCCTGACTTGCGAGCGATCATGCCTCCAAGCACACACCGGGTGCAGATCATACTCCCGAATAGATTCACCTCGATCAGACGTTTCCAGCATTCCTCTTTCTCCAGATGGAACGCCCGGCTTTGCTTTCGCACGATTCCGGCATTGTTGACGAGGATGTCGACCGCTCCCAGCCTTGACTCGATATCCCGAAACACGGCAGCGGCATCAGCACTTTTTGTGATGTCAAGTGCTTCCGCAATCACATTTGCCCCGCCGGTTTCCAGCTCCCGGACCAGGGCGGCAAGCTGCCTGCTGACGACAAGATCCACGGCGGCAACACGCGCCCCTTCCGCCGCAAAACGCCGGACGATCTCTTTTCCGATCAGGCCGCCCGCACCTGTGACGACGGCGACTTTTCCTTTCAAAGACATTATCTTTTTTCTCCCCTGTTCCGCCGTTCGGGATGAACGGACGTTTTTCCATCTTTCTCAGCTCATACGGGATTGCGCCAGCTTCTCCAGAATGCGGACCCGCCCGGCGTAGGCGGCATCCCAGTCCCCGGTCCTTGATGTAAGAACCACGGCGGCAAATCCGTTTTCCGGGTCAATGCAGATGGACTGTCCCGTCCATCCGGAATGATAGAAGGTTTTCCCGGAGAAGAGCGCCGGACGGTGCGCTTCGGACATATCCCATCCGAAACTGCGGCGGATGCCGTCTTTTTCAAATCCGCAGACGGTCTGAAGTTCATAATAGAGGCTCGGAAAATGTCCGCGCTCCAGCATGTCACGGGCAAACAGCAGCAGATCTCCTGCCGTGGAAAAGCAGCTTCCGCTCCCGATCGGGAATCCGCAGTTGAAACAGACATCGTCATTATGGTTCCCCGGTTCGCGGTTCGGAAACCAGTGTTCCACTTCATGCGGGCCGTTTCCGGGAGCGGTCCAACGCGTCCGGTTCATCCCCAAAGGCTTCCAGATTCGTATCCGCGCAAGGTCCTCCAGATTCATTCCGGAAATCCGCTCCGCGATCATGCCGAGCAGGATGAAGCCCGAACAGGAGTATTCAAATTCCGTCCCCCGCGGACGCACGGGGCGTTTTTCGAAGAGTTCGCGGAGGAATACGTCCCGTTCCGGGGAGTTGTACGGTTTGCTGTTGTCAAAACCGCCGACATGCATGGCCAGATCGCGGACGGTGACGTTACAGCTCTTTCCAAGGATGTGTTCCGGAAGATATTCCGTGAAAGGCGCGTCCGGATCAAGTTTCCCCTCCGCGGCCAGCAGCGAGCAGCATGCCGCGGTGAAGACCTTGCCGACGGAAGCAATGTCAAAACGGGATTGTTCCGTCATCGGGATTTTGCGGGGACTGACACACTGGAACCCCAGCGCAGTAAGCGGTCCGCCGGCTCTTCCGAATACCGCTCCTTGAATCAAACCGTCTCCGATCTGTTTCAGCGCTTCTTTTCCGGCCGGCCCGGCATTCTGATTCCCGGAAATGCCGCAAACCAAATTCATCCTGAGATCTCCCATGTCATTTTTCCGATACAGCACAGATTCCATTCATCCGCACGATTTCAAAATACTCCGCAACTCTCTGCTGCACAAATCAGAAAAGGAGCACTTTCTGAAAAGAATGATGCAAATTCCTGCTTGATTTCATGAAAAGCCTGTGATATAGTGCAAATGAAGCATAAAACAGGAAAACACATCATGAAAATTCAGGACATCGCCAGGCTTGCGGGAGTTTCGCCGTCCACGGTATCCCGCGTATTCAGTCATCATCCGAGCATCAGCGAGGAGATCCGCGAACGGGTTTTCGCCATATCCAAGCAGCATGCCTATCATCCGCGCCTTTCGACCAAGCAGCGCAATGTGGTCATCATCACGCCGTATCAGTCGGTCTATCCGGTGCAGTGCTGCGTGGAAATGATTCTCATGGCGCTGACGCGCGAGCTGCCGAACCGCGGATTCCGGATCGAGATCCTGCCGCAGGACAATCTGGAGCGTCTCGACGCCATCCAGTTCTGCGCGGCGGCGGCAATCGGCGCGGAACCCGGGGATTTTCAGGACTGGGAAGACCGCTTCAGCGTGCCCCTGGTCATTCTTGACCGGGAAGCGAAACTGAAATCCCCGGAGGTTTATCTTGTCCGTTCCGACGAGGCGCAGGGCATGGAACTGGCGCTGGCGCATCTTTTCGAGAGCGGATGCCGGAGAATCGGCTGCATCATTCACGGTTCTCCCGGCACGGGAAACGCCGATATCCGGCACGAGGCGATCCGCCGTTTTCTCCGAAAAAAAGGACTTCCCGCGGACGACTCGCTCATCTGTTTCGCCCGCGACGAGGAGTATCTGGAAATCACGGGAAAACTTCTCCGCCGCAAAATAGATTCTCTCTTCTGCCCCGGCGGAAGCGGCGGGATTCTGGCGGCCTACGCGCTTTCGCTGTTCTCCAGGCGGATTCCGGAGGACATTTCCCTGATCGCCTCGGAACAGACGTTTTTCTCCCGTTACGGAACGCCGCCGCAGACTACGATCACACCGGACTACAAAGCCATGGCCTCCGCCGTCGCGGACGTGATCGAAGCGCGGATCGCCGGACGGAAATTTCCGGCACGCACAGTTCTGCCTTATCTTCTGCTCCGCAGGGAAAGCGTCCGCTCCCGGGACGACGAGAGGGACCCTTCCTGACGTTTCGTTCCCTCAGGGTTTCAGAACCGCGCTTCCGGCTGGCGGAAGAAGAAGTTCCCCGGAAGCCGGCGCATCATTCCAGAGATCCGTCATTGCGAACGGCAGACGGACACACTGCGTTTCATCGGAGAAATTCTGAACAAAATAATAAGCGCTTCCGTCCTTTTCCCTCCGTGCGGCCTTCACCGCAGGCGGAAGATCCGGCAGCACCGGCGCAATGGCGCAGTCCCCGAGAAGCTTTCCGTAAAACGCCTCCAGAAAATCCGCCCCCGTGTCCGCGCCGATGTAATACGCCCTTCCCTTCCCGCGGAAATTCACGGTAAGGGCCGGAGAGCCCGCGTAAAATTCCCGTCCGTAAACGCCGAGCACCTGCGCGCCTTCCGCATGCAGATACTCGCAGCGGCGCAGCACCTCGAATTCCGTTTTTCCGCCGAGCGGGGCGCCGGAAAGACGCAGTGTCTGCTTCGTTTCCGGTTCGAACAGATCGATGTCCTCATTCCAGATGCCGAAGAGTTCGCGGAGGATTTTTCCACCGGGATTTCCGCCGTAAAAGCAGAGATTGTTCTCATCGACATAGGCGGAGAGATAAGTCATCACCAGAGTGCCGCCCTCTTCGACAAACTGGACCAGACGTTCCATGACGCCCGGTTTCATCATGAACAGCATCGGCGCAACCAGGAGTTTGTATTCTGAAAAATCGCAGGCGCTTTCCAGAACGGACAGCGGCACGCTGTGCGTCCAGAGCGCACGGTAATGGGAAAATACGGTTCCACGCAGGGATTGTTCCGCAACATTTCTGGCGTGTTCGCCGAATCCTTTCGTATTGTGAAGCGCCCAGGCGGATTCCCAGTCGTAAAGAATCGCCGCATCCGGACGGATCAGGGATCCCGCCACTTCGCGGATGCGTTCCAGCTTTGCTCCGTAATCCGCGACGCGCTGGAAGACCAGCGTCCGGTCGGTTCCGTCATGACCGACCACGGCGCCGTGAATCTTCTCGCAGTTGCCGCGTCCTTTCCGCCATTGGAAATACATGGTCCCGTCAGCTCCGTGCGCAAGCGCGAGAAGCATTTCCCGTTCGAACTCCCCGGGACGGCGGATCTTGCAGTAAGGCTTGTAGTTCGGGATGCCGGGGCAGGATTCCATCATCAGGAAGGGCCTGCCCTTCATCGAATAATGCATGTCATGGATCATGGCATACTGCGCGGCGGTCTCTTCCGTTTCCCCCTTGTACCAGACGGGATAACAGTCATCCGCGATAAAGTCGCAAATCTCCGCGATTCTCCAGTAGTCCAGCCCTTCGTAAAGGCCCATCATATTGGTCGTGACCGGCGCGTCGGAATAATCTCTCAGCGCCTCGATTTCAAACCGCATGAAATCAAGCACCTGCTGCGTGTTGAAACGCTGGAAGTCGAGCATTGCCAGATCCATGGCCCGGTCATTCGGATCCACCTGCTCCCATGCGGTGTACCGATGCCCCCAGAATGCGGACCAGTAGAGCTCGTTCAGATGCTCCAGCGAGCCGTAGCGCTGTTTCAGGAAATCGACGAACTCCTTCCGGCAGAGCGGACAGTGGCACGCGCCGTTGTATTCGTTGCTGATGTGCCACCCGGCGAGCGCCGGATGCGCGGCATAACGCTCCGCGAGTTTCCGGATGATGAGAGCAAGTTTCGTCCGCATGACGGGAGAGCTCCAGCAGTGATTTTCCCGTATGCCCCAGGGCTGCCGGACGCCCTCTGCGGAAACCCGGTTCGTCTCGGGATACTTGTGCGCGAGCCATGCGGGACGCGCGGCGGACGGAGTGGCGAGGAACACCTTCTTCTCATGAATCCGGCAGCGTTCCATGATGTCGTCAAGCCATGAAAAATCGAATTTACCCTCTTCCGGCTCGTACTGAGACCAGGAAAAAATTCCAATGGAAAAAGTATTGCAGCGCGCCTTGTCCATCAGGCGGAAATCCTCGTCAATGATTTCCGGCGTCCGCAGCCACTGATCCGGATTGTAGTCGCCTCCATGGAGAAAAGCCGGGAAATTTTTAAGCAGATTCATGCATGTGCCTCCTGTTTTGAATGCGTCAGATCCCCGTTCCCTGCAGGAAAGTATCCGGAAAAGGAGAAAATCCCGAAAAAGGAACGTTCAATATCCGGAATCCCGCTTCCGCAGAAAGTTATTTTGCCGGATAGGCGACCGGCTGGGTCAGCTGCACCCGCTTCGTATTCGGCAGTCCCATCGCCTTTTCCAGCGCGGGTTTGTCGACAAGTCCGCAGACGACGGTGGAAAGTCCGGCGGATGCGCAGTAGAGATAAACATTCTGGCTGGCATATCCGGCATGATTGGCGGCATAAAAAACTTTTTCCGCCGCATTTTTTCCGATTCGGGAAACATCGCCGACATAAATCAGCACGACAGGCGCGATTTTATGAATTGCCTGTTTTCCGCATTTTTCGCGGATGTCGCCGGATTTGACAAGATCCAGGGAGTGATTCTTCGGGTTGTAGAGATAGAGTCCGTCCGCCATTGCCGCATAAACATCCTGCGATTGAAGATTGCGGGCAGTCGGCACGGTTTTGCGCCCGTCGGGACGGGAAATGCCGTCGGCCGCATAAAAGAGATTGGAGAGGATCTGCGCCGGCAGCGGCTTTGCATTGAATTTCCGCTCGGATTTCCGTTCGGTAAAGCACTGCATCAGGGGTTTACCTCCAGTTTTATCCGGCGAAGGGAGCTTGATGCTTTTCTCGGCGGCAGAAAGGGCGGCGGAAGCCCCGATGACTGCAATGAGGAGAAAGCCCAGGACGGTTCTTTTTGGAAGATGCATGTTAAACTCCTTTCAGATTTTTATGAACGAGATGAAGTGCGATCCGGATCCGCACGGCTGCAGGGGCTTCCCGGCGGAGTCTCGCATGATTCTGAAGTAGACAATTACACCGCATTGGAAAGATTGTCAAGAAAAACACCAAGAAAACTTTCCAAAATCTCATGCAGGGATTACATTACCGTAGCTAACAGCCGAGCAGCGTTTTGTCTTTTGTTTGAAAAAACACTTTTGAGGACGAGGAAATGATGAAAAGAAAAATACTTTTTTCCGGCATTGCCGCGGGGGCCGCGCTGTTTCTCAGCGCTTGTTCCACCACCTTCGCACCAGCGGAATTGAATGAGTCGGATTCCGGCAGAACGCTGACGCTCAAAGTCGGCGAACGGTTTACTATTTCGCTGCCGAGCAATCCGACCACGGGATACGCCTGGAGTTTTGACGCTCCTTATGACGAAAAAGTGCTGATTCTGTCTTCCGATACCTTTGCCAATCCGGAGGCGGAAGGCGTGACCGGCGCCCCCGGGAGACGGATTCTGACCTTTTCCGTCGTCGGCCCGGGCCGGAGCGGTATTCGCCTCGGATACAAACGGCCCTGGGAGCGCAATAGCCGCCCAGCCCGCGTGTTCCAGCTGCTTGTGTTTGCCACGGGTGAATCTCCTGCTCCGCTCTGGGAGGAAGAAAAGACTTCAACACCCCGTATCGGTTCCAAGGGACAGGTCGTTCCGGAACGCAAAGGAGTTTTTGACTGAAAAAACAGAAAAAGCGCTTGTATTTTGTAGAATGCGTGTTATTTTACGTGCAGATTTTTTCAGTGGTCGCTTAGTTCAGCTGGCTAGAACGCATCCTTCACACGGATGAGGTCGAGAGTTCGAGTCTCCCAGCGACCACCATTTTCAAAATTCTCCGCCGACCAGTCTTCTGGTCGTTTTTTTCGTTTTGGGGGTAAATTTGAGCTCAACTCGCGTTTTGCCCGAAAGCGGAGAATCTCCACTTTTCTCTTATGAAGGTGTGTTTCAGACCCTCTCCCGGTAAATTCTCCGGGGGAGTAAAAGACCGGTCTTTTGGTCTGGAGAGCATTTTTTGGAGGAAGCACACGTCGAGAAGCTCGACCTTTGATCGTCAATTTTTCTCTGCTATACATTCAATTTGTAATCTTTTATTAAGGTAACATGTTTGTAATCAAATAATAATGCAAGAATAAACTTGCAGAGGACATGCGTTCAAAAAATCAAGAGGTCGACCCCTTATTCGCGCAATTCATAACAAAAGTCTTTTTGATTCAGAGAATTTTTCGAGTTTTGCGAAATTCGCTTTTCAGAACAAACGACCTGAAAGCAACATTCGGACAACGTCAATCCTGTCGACCAATATTCAACTTTTATGCTATTCTAATTCCGGTCAGCAATCAAAAAATAGAAATTCCCCCTATTGTAAACCAATCATTTATGGTATATATTCACCGTATCAGTTTGCTATAAGACATGAAATACAGGAGGAGAAAATCATGCCTTTTGAAATTGGGACTTTTTCCGTTACGTTATTTGCACTCCCGCAGGATTTGCCGGAGAACTATATAGATTTGCTGAACGCCAATCGTGCAGGCTGCATAGATTTGGTGAAAGATGAGCCTGAGATTGGCTGGGCGTCAGGACGTTGCCTGCTGGATTCAAAAATAGAACAGAGCACCGTGCTTTGGAACAATCTGATTTACATCAGTCTGCGCAAAGCGGAGCGCAAGATTCCATCTTCTATGCTAAAGGCATGGTGCCAGCAGGAGGAACTGGTCTGGATGCGCGCCAACGGACGCAGCAACGTGTCCTCGAAACAGAAGAAGCAAATTAAGGAAGAGGTGATTGAAAAGAATCTGATGTCGATTCCTCCAACGCTTTCCTCTATTCCAGCAGTCATTGACAGGGCAAATCACATGCTCTATCTCGGGACGTCCTCCTCCGCACAAATAGACCTTTTTATCGAATATTTTATCAAAACATTCCAGTTTGAACCGGTACAGATCAATCCAGACTATTACAGTGAAATGGAGTTTGGGAAGCATGCCGATGAACTTCCTGTGATTGAATTCTCCGCCCGGGCGGATGGTGAAACTGTTCCCGGACGAGATTTTCTGACCTGGCTGTGGTATTTTTCCGAACAGGAAACCGGAGGTATGCTGGAGGTTCCAGATGTCGGGGAATGTACCTTTACGATCGAGGGTCCTTTGACATTTGCGCTGGCAGGCGAAGCCGATGGAGCAGCGGAAAA
>CALXSJ010000033.1 GCA_944391115.1 uncultured Victivallales bacterium
TTTAAAAAAACAATCAACTCAGGCTCAAATAGGGTGGTTAGAATGACGATTTCAAAGAATTATGGGACGGCACTGAAAATAATGTAAAAAACATCCGGGCAATGAGTTATTTGAATGCGCATCCGCGCCGGATGGAGAACTTAAGGGGATATCGGGAGCGGATCGCTTCTTTTTCGGATCTGAAAATAGAACGGAACAGGAAAACGGATCCGGAAAGGAGGAATGCCATCCTTCTTCTGAAATACTTCCCGGATGAATTTACCGTCGGTCTGATGAAATGTTTCATTCCGGAAGGGAAAAAGAAAGCTCTCCCGGAGAATCCCTACTCCCTGCCGGATGATCCGATAAAACTTGCTAGAGGGAAGCGGGGATTTGTTTTTCCATATTTCAGCAGGATGCTGACAGGAAATACCTGGCGCAAGGAATTTGATATCAGCGCATTTTCCGAAGCATTGAAAACAGTCAATCAATTCCAGCAGAAATGCATGGAGCGGGAAAAGGAACGTGAGAGTCTTCAGACAGCTCTGGATTATATGGATGGCATTCGGAAGAAGGGAGCCGGCGTCTGCGGGGAGAATCCGGAGGATGGGGAGGAATCGCCGCTTCCGGTTCTGGCAGGCGATGCGCGCTGGGAGCTGCTCAAGGAACTGTTGAAATCTCTCGGAATATCCAACTCTTTTACGGAAGACGAGATGGTGGAATACGGACTCTCCTTCCGGACAATCCGCTGTTTTGCTGAGCTGCGCCGCCGCTGGCAGACGATTCTTGCGCATTCGGACGGAAAGGCCCCGGCATCCGAACTGATCCGGGAGCTCCATCTGTTTCAGCAGAAAAATCCTGAGCGGATGGGGAGTGCCGATCTGTTTCACAAACTGGCCGAGGCGAAATACCAGGATCTCTGGCGCGAGGATTATCCGGCGGGAAAACAGCAGTCGCACGATCTTCTGGGTGACGCCGTACGCTATTTTGACATGCGCGACCGGATGGAGCGCCTGAAAGAACCGATTCAGTTTACACCTGCCGATGCAGTTTATTCCAGTCGTCAGTGCGATTTGAAAAAGCTCTGCACCGGAAGATCTCCGCTCGGGAAAAACACGGTCTGCACGACGCAGATTGCGCTTAAAAATCAGAATGGCATATTTGAATTGCAGGACTGCACGCTGCGTTACTCCGCTCCGCGGCTGTACCGGGACGGTCTGATCGGCGGAGAATCCTTCCGCTATCTGACTCCGGTCCTGCATGCGCTGCAGATGGAATCTGTTCCGGAAGTGGACTTTGCGGAAAGCGCTGTTTTCCTGATGCCGGACCGCGACGGATGCGGCGGGATACGCTTCCTGCTGAATTTTTCAATTGGGGTTCCGGTCGGGAAAATCCATGCATCCTTTCCGCATCATTTTCCGGCGAACCAGTTTTATTTTGCCGACAATTCGCGTCAGATGCTTCTCTGGCCCGGAATTGAAAACGGAAAGAACAAGCCGGACTGGTTTCAAGCAAAAAAACCGTTTGTGTTTGTGTCCGTGGATCTGGGACAGCGGAGTGCGGGTGCAGTTGTCCGCATCCGTGTATCGCCGGGGCCCAGGCCGAGTCCGCATGCCGTCCTCCTCGGCAGCGACGGTTCGACGGAATGGTATGCGGAACGGATCTATGCCGGCCTCCTCCGCCTTTCCGGTGAAGATGCGAAATTTCCGGCAAAGAGCGGACTCCTGAAAGAGAGATATGGAAGCAGGGGACGTTCCGCGGATGCGGAGGAGACAAAGGAAGCTCGGGAACTCTGCATCCGTCTTTCCGGAGCCGACCTCATCGGAGAAGGAGATTCCTTCCCCGAACAGAATGACCGCATACTCATCGCATTGAGACGTGCCCAGGCGAAATGGAGCCGGATCAACCGCTGGCTCTGGATGCTGAATTCTCCGGAAAGAACGGACCAGGCGCTTCGGGAATATTCCGCCGCTCTGCCGGACTCATCCGGTCCTGTCGCGGATGTGGATGCTCTCCGTAACCTGCTGACCGGTCAGGAGGCCTTTCTTCGCAAGATGCTGCCGGATGCCGTTTTGACTCTGGCAGGACGAATTCTTCCGCTGCGCGATCGGGTCTGGAAATGGGAAACATGCAGAAGCGGGAACGGGGAATCGCATCGTCTGACACAGGTTCCGGCGGAACATCCGCGCAGAGTCCGGATCTGCGGACAGAGAGGCATTTCATTTGCGCGTCTGGAACAGCTTGAAGAGTTCCGGAAACGGGTGCAGTCGTTGAACCGTGCCTTGATGCGCTGTCCCGGAGCCGCACCGCAGCGGCCGTCGGAAATGCGCGAACTGCGGATTCCGGATCCCTGTCCCGATGTCCTTCTGAAATTGAACCGGATGAAGGAAAACCGGATCAATCAGACAGCGAATCAGATTCTGGTTCAGGCGCTCGGGCTCCGTCTCAAGTCTCATGGGCCGGGCAGACGTCCGAAGGAGATTCACGGCGAATATGAGCGCATTCCCGGTGTGGAACCGGCGTCGTTTCTGGTTCTGGAGAACTTGAGCCGATATCGTTTTCACCAGGATCGCTCCCGTTTTGAAAATTCCCGCCTGATGAAGTGGTCTCATCGCCAGATCCGCGCGAAGCTTGAAATGCTGGCTGCGGAGATTTTCGCCCTGCCTGTACTGGATGTTCCGGCGGCATACTCCTCGAAATTCACCTCCGACGGCATTCCCGGTTTTCGTGCGGAATTCTGTTCGACAGCCGTATTCGGACAGTGGCCCTGGGAGCGTTTTCCCGTGGAGGAGCGAATGGTCCGGGAACTTCGTGAAACGGCGGAAAGACTGGAACAGCTCGGAGAGCGGATTCTTCTGCCGAAAGAGGGAGGACCGCTTTTTGTGCCCTTCTGCGGATCCGATTCCCTGATTCAGGCGGATATCAACGCCGCTTTCAACATTGGTCTTCGAGCGGTGGCGCATCCGGCAATGCTGACAGTTCATAATCGGCTCAGGGTCCGGAAAAGCGGGGATGGTCTGGTTCCTGCCAGGAACTCCGCTCTTGCCAGAATGGTGTTTTCTGAAACGGACCGTATCGAGACGCCGGAGACGGGAGACCTTCCGAATCTACTGTTTGTTCTGCCGGTTCCCCGGACTCTTTTTGAAGGAAGACAAAATGGGATTTACCGCTTTGCAGACACCGGAAGGAATTGTCTGACGTTGATTCCCGGAAGTGATCTCTGGAAAACGGTCAAAAAAGAAAAATGGATGCGCTGTCTGACTCTGAACCGGCTGCGTCTGGCCGCTGCGGAAAAGCGGGCGTCGGAACGGACGGAAAAATGACCGGAGAGGAAAATCCGCTGTCCTCCATCCCGGTTCGGCGCTTGCAGAATTACATCTATTGTCCACGATTGATGTATTTTCAGTTTGTGGAGAATGTATTTGTTCCCAATGCCGATGTCATGGAAGGTAAGGGTATTCATCAGCATGTTGACGAGCCGGACCTCCTCCCGGAATATCCTGTCGCTGTAGAAAATGGCCGGAAGATGATTCGTTCTCTGGCATTGTCTGATCCGGAACTGGGGATTCATGGAGTTTTGGATCTGCTGCGGGAGGAGCAGGACTCCTGGAGAGTTTTTGATTATAAGCGAGGTGCACCGCTGCGTAATTCAGATGGAACAGTCCGCCCCAAAGAAGCGGACGCCGTTCAACTTTGTGCTTATGTAATGCTGGTTGAGCGAAACGGCTGGCGAATTTCCGGCGGAAGCATTTATTATGCGGAAACAAAACAAATGGTGGAAGTGACCTGTTCGGAAAATCTGCGGGAGACTGTCCGCCAAACGGTTGATGAGATTCGGGCATTGGCAGGAAAAACGATGCCGGAGCCTCTTCATGGAGATGTCCGGTGTCTTTTCTGTTCCCTGTATCCGGTTTGTCTTCCTGAAGAGTCCCTTTTCTGGAAACGGCAGAAGAAGCTTTCCGGAGTATTGCGTCCGCCAATCTGCGAGGAACCCGGCGATGAGGTAATCGTGATTCAATCACCTGATATCTATCTTTCGTGCCGCGGCGAAATGCTGGTTGCTGCAAGAAAAGGGAAAAGTGTTTCCACACACCCGATCCATCGGATTCGTTCCATCCATCTGTTCGGGGGTGCTCAATTTTCGACACAAGTGCTTCATCTCTGTCTGGAACGGCATTTGAATCTTTCATTTTTTTCTCCCGCAGGCAGATTCCTCGGACGGTTGGATACGCTTTCCATTTCCGGCCTGGATTCACGACACGGGCAATATCGTTATGCGGAAAATCCGCATCTGGCTTTGATGATAACGCGGGAAATGATTGCAGGCAAAATTCAGAATCAGCGGACGATTCTGCTCAGGAATTCAAAACGGCGTCCGGATTCCGTTCTTGCAGAGTTGAAAAATCTGAAACAACAGGCCCGGTATGCGGAGAGTGCGGAAGAACTACTGGGAATTGAGGGGCGTGCGGCCGCATTGTATTTTGCATCGTTTCCCGGAATGCTGACGGAAAGAAGTTTTGCGGAACGTTTTCAGGGACGGACGCGGCGCCCCCCGCGGGATCCGGTGAATGCAATGCTTTCTTTGGGCTACAGTGTATTGTCTTCGGAGATTGCCGGGATTTGCGCCTCTCTGGGATTGGATCCGGCGTGTGGACTGCTGCATGTCCCGCGGTTTGGAAGACCGGCTCTTGCATTGGACTTGATGGAGGAATTTCGGCCGTTGATTGCAGACAGTGTGGTTGTTTCTTTGATTAATCGGAATGAAATTTCACCTGCCGATTTTCTGGAGGCATCGACAGGATGCGGACTTTTGCGTTCGGGGCACCAGGCTTTCTAGAATGCGTATGCAAGACGAATGAACGAAGAGGTTTCACATCCCGTTTTCCATTATCGTCTTTCCTATCGGCGCATGTTGGAGATTCAGGCGGCTCAACTCTGGAGAATCTTTCGCGGCGACGGAAATATTTATTTTCCGATGACAACCAGGTGAATCCTGATGGCCGCACGAAGACAATACCTTGTAATGTATGATGTTTCCGACCCGAAACGTCTTCGGCGAATGGATCGCCTGATTTCCGGATATGGGTATCGGATTCAGTATTCTGTGTTTCTCTGCTCTCTTTCAGGGACGTTGAAAGCGGAACTGGAAAATGAAATCCGTCAGATTATTCACTGGAAGGCGGATCAATGTTGTCTGATTGATCTGGGAGAGCTGGACGATCCGTTGGACTCATTTCTTGTTTTGGGGCGTCCTTTCATAAAAATTCCGAAAATTACATTTCTTTGATTTGACATTGGAAAAACTGGCAATAAAGTATTGTTACGGGCATGTCCCGTGTCATTCATCTTTCTTCCGCCATCGGAAAGACTTTTTTGCTTTTTTGGCAGCAGATTCGATCCCTTGTAAATGCTGCGAGTGTGGTGGTGCCTTCCATGTGACGGTACTTGCGCTCGTGCTTATTGAAAATCAAAGAGATATGCAGAGATTCCGATGTTTTTCCCGTATCTTTTTGGAGTGCCGGGATGAGGTGATCGCACAGGCTTGTACAACTCTCTGCGATTGAGTATCTTTTGGAATCTGCCGTCGCATCTTCTGCCAAAAGAGCCAGATTGAGGCGGGGCAAAAACAGGAACCATATCAGGACTTGTCATTGTCGCATCTTCTGCCAAAAGAGCCAGATTGAGGCGGGCGCCCAAGGCTGAATACGCCGACAAGGTTCTTTCGTCGCATCTTCTGCCAAAAGAGCCAGATTGAGGCGGGCGAGTCCGATGCGCGGAAGTCCTTTCGTCTTCGGTCGCATCTTCTGCCAAAAGAGCCAGATTGAGGCGGCCAGTTGCGCTCGAGGATTTCGCGTCCGCAGAGGCAGTCGCATCTTCTGCCAAAAGAGCCAGATTGAGGCGGTCAAAATAGGCTTAAAAATGGCACTCCAGAAGCTCGTCGCATCTTCTGCCAAAAGAGCCAGATTGAGGCGGGCGCCCAAGGCTGAATACGCCGACAAGGTTCTTTCGTCGCATCTTCTGCCAAAAGAGCCAGATTGAGGCGGGCGAGTCCGATGCGCGGAAGTCCTTTCGTCTTCGGTCGCATCTTCTGCCAAAAGAGCCAGATTGAGGCGGCCAGTTGCGCTCGAGGATTTCGCGTCCGCAGAGGCAGTCGCATCTTCTGCCAAAAGAGCCAGATTGAGGCGGTCAAAATAGGCTTAAAAATGGCACTCCAGAAGCTCGTCGCATCTTCTGCCAAAAGAGCCAGATTGAGGCGGAGTTCATGCGGCTTCGGAAGGCTTGTCAGACGGGGTCGCATCTTCTGCCAAAAGAGCCAGATTGAGGCGGGTTATATTCTCGTGCAAAAAAAGCTCATCATCTTCGTCGCATCTTCTGCCAAAAGAGCCAGATTGAGGCGGATGTCGTCTCCCGTTGTTCCTACGCCGGAGCCAGAGTCGCATCTTCTGCCAAAAGAGCCAGATTGAGGCGGCGGAGTATAAACTCCGAGGATCGCCCCGGGACAGAGTCGCATCTTCTGCCAAAAGAGCCAGATTGAGGCGGTTTCTCTTCTAGTCATTTTTCATTCTCCTTGTTTGTCGCATCCTCTGCCAAAAGAGCTAGATTGAGGCGGATTTCCGGCGCGCTCGGCGGAGACAGCGTATTTTTTCTCCGCGTCCGAAGAGGGATGTGAGCTCCGGGAAAATCTGCGGCAGTCCGGAATCCTTCTGGAGCTGCGTATTTCAGGAAGAAACCTTTTTTCAGGAGGTCAGCAGATTTCCGGCGCGCTTCCCTTCTTCTGCAGGAAGAGGCACGGTGTGCAGCTCCAGGCATGGCAGGCGCTGACAAGACAGGGGTCTCCGTAAAGAACCGGGGCGATGCCGTCTGGGTCGAACACTTCCCAGAACGTATCCGCGCCCAGGCGGATCATGCCGCCCCAGTAGTCACGGATTAGATCGTATGCCTTCTCCTCCTGCCCGCAGACGCAGTATGCCTCCAGCAGATAATGAAGCTGATAGGGATTGCGCGACCGGATCACATCCGGAAGCTTTTTCATTTCTGCAAGGGCGCGCCGTCCCTCTCCGGCGTCGAGAACTCCGGAAAGAACCCCCCAGATCTGCGATGCTTCGGAAATCTGGCGGTCTTTTCCGGAAAGAAGGATTCCGGTATCCGGATCCATGGCTTCCCGCCGGACAATCCCGCGCCAGTGGCTGTAGTTTCCGAGAAACTCCGCCTTGTCGTCTTCCCTGTTGAGCAGATGTGCCAGTTCCGCCAGGTTCCGGAGAGCAAAGAGATAGATGCAGAATTCCGAAGTTTCCTTTTCCAGTTTCGCATCGTGATCCACAAAGAACCAGTAACTGCCGGTGTTCCTGAGCGTGCAGTCCTCCTGCAGAAAATCCTGAAAGAGGTTCGCCTGATGCACGGCAAGCGGATAGAATTCCTCCATGATTTCCCGGTTTCCGAAGGCCTTGCCGTGTTCCAGAAGCAGAGCGGGAAAAAGCAGGGAATAATCCGGAATGAAACATCTCGTCCGCATGCCACTGTGCTCAAACGCGCATGCGGGAAGCATGCCGTTTTCACTGCAGTTTGCCGCCAGGAGGTAGATGCAGCGTTCCACAAGCCGGAAATTCCGGTAGGTTACGGCATTTACTTTCGCCTCAAGATAAAGATCGCCGAGCCATAAGCGGCGGTCGCGTTTCGGTCCGTCTTCGAAACAGGTCTGCATGCAGTCTCGCAAGGTCCGGCATCCCGTGGTGTAAATCTCTTTTTCCAATGCGGAAAGATATTCCGGCGCGGGCGGCAGATAATTTGCGGTGGAAACGGTGTCGAATTCAATCTGGTCGAAGATCAGTGCGCCTGGTGTTGCGATCACGTCGATGCGCAGATAGCGGCATGCGTAACGGCGCGGAAGGCGGATCGATCCGGGAAGCACGTCGATTTTGATAAACTCTTCCTGAATCCATGCCTGACTCAGTCCTCCTCTGAAATTCTCCGCCTTGTAGGCAAGTTCAAACGGCAGTTCCGCCGCCAGCACACGCAGCGCTGCCGGAGAGCCGCAGCATCCGTCTGCAAGATGCATTGAAAACGTAAAATACCCGACATGGTGTTCTCCGAAGTCGAGAAAAAGCGAATCGCCTTTCTTCCATTCCCGCAGGGAAAGTCCGGACGCTTCCTCCGTGCGAACCGCACGGACTCCCTGCCATGCCACCGGATCGTCGATCAGTTCAAGGAGCGAGTCCGCCTGAACGCTTTTATGCTGCAGTTCCGGAAACAGAGCATCGGCTTTTTCATGCCATTTCACACGCAGTGCGGGCCCTTCAGATTCCCAGTTTTGATTGAAATGATTCATCTCCATGCCAAATTCCTTTTCTGTATTTCAATCCATGGAAACATTGGCTCCGGCGGCAGGATTTTCCTCCCGGAAGCCGGAATGGGGAATGGTGTAATTCCCGCCTATTCCCAATTTTTTTATAATTTTACTCTGATTTCTGAAATAAAACCTTGATTTTTCAATCAAAAAACATTATTTTTCAGTCATAATTGTCAGGAAGGAAGGAAAATGATCGAAAGACAGGTGCAGCCGGAACGGGTTTTCAAATGGGAGAATCTTGAAGAAGCCGGAGATTTTCCGCTGACCGTGAAAATGGTCCGCGACGCAAAGGCCTTGGCAAGACCGCATTCCCATGATTTTTTCGAGCTTCTTCTGGTGGTTTCCGGAACGGGAAACTACGAAACGCCGTCAGGAGAATATCAGCTCAAACCCGGCGATATTTTTCTGCTGCTTCCCGGTCAGGTGCACGGTTTTTCCCGCCAGCATCATCTGACTGTCTACAATATCCTGTGGAAGTCGGCGGAATGCTGCTTCGATCTGCAGGAAATCGAAAATCTTCCCGGCTATCACCTTTTTTTTCATCTGGAGCCCAATGTCCGGGACAGCACCCGGTTCAGACGCCACCTCAATCTGGATCGGGAACAATTGGCATTCACGCAGGCTCTCGTGGAGCGTCTTCATGATGAGATTAAAGTCCGCCGCAGCGGCTACAGGCTTCTTGCCCGCTCCCTTCTGGCGGAACTTTTTGTCATGATCTGCCGCTTCAGCGTCAGACAGAATCCCGAAGACAACGATCTGCTGCAGACTGCGCGGGTCATCCATTTCATACAGGCGAATTTCAGCAGGCCCCTGCATCGGGAGTGCCTCGCCCGGATGGCGAACATGTCCGAAGCGACGTTCTTTCGGCGCTTCAAGGAGGCGACCGGCTGTTCTCCGAAGGAATATATCCTTAATTTTCGCCTGGGCAGAGCCGAGGCGATGCTCCGTGACACTTCGCTTTCTCTTGCGGAGATTTCTGAAAAATGCGGCTTCTGCGACAGCAATTATTTTGGAATGCAGTTCCGGAAACATTACAACATCACGCCGCATCAATTCCGCAGAAAGTTCTGCCGCTAAGCGTTTTGAAGCGGGAGCATCCGCTTTCCCTGAATTGCCGCTTTCGCAGAGATTCCTCTTCCGGAGCGTGGAAACGGGCAGTCACCGTTCCCCCCTGCGCAGTTCCGTGGGGGAATGGCCGAGACGTTTCCGCAAAACTTTCGCCAGATAATTCGGATCAGAGCAGCCGCATACCGCCGCGATTTCCTTGACCGGGAGGCATGTTCCGGCCAGAAGCCCCGCGGCTTCCTGAATTCTGCGGGAAATCAGGTATTCTCCCGGTGAATATCCCGTCTGCTTCCGGACGAGGCGCGCAAGAGTCGAGCGGTGCACACCCAGTTTTGCCGCAATTCCGTTCACGGATAGAGCGGGGTCTGCAAAAAGCTCTTCGACGATGTCGCGGAACGCCGTGACCAGCGGATCTCCCTGTTCTCCGCCCCGGATGCATGCGCGGGAGATGATCTCGTATGCGGTCGCTCCAGCGCGGAATTCTCCCGCCGCCGTCAGATCGCACAGTTCCCGTGCAAGTTGCGCAAAGAGTTCCTGCGGGCAGGGGCCTGCGGGAACCGGACGGCGTTCCAGGCGGAACGCCGCGATCACTTCATCGAGGTGCTCTCCATCGCAGGTAAGCCAGTAATATTCCCAGCGTGCACTCCGCGGCACGATCCGGTGCGTGTCGCCGGGGAAATAAAAAGTGACTTCCCCGTGATGCAGCGTCCGGAAATTTCCGTCTTCCGCGACAAAATCACCCTCTCCGGAGACTCCCCAGAAAAGTTCCAGAAACATTTTCCGGTTCGGCTGCTCGTTCCAGGACGCGTCTACACTGTAATGTCCTGTGGAGCGGGCGCGCAGCGGAGCGGCAATGGAACCGTTCCGCATCGGACGGTATGCAGATGTTATCATGGGATGTCTTCCTCTGCTTTTTGCGACAAAATTACCCGATATAATACATCCATCCTCTTTGTTCCGCAAGTGATGCGGCGTATAATTATGAAGGAAAACTTCAACGGAACCAATCCGCAGGGCATCTGTTTTTCCGGGAACCTTGCCCGGAAAAGGCATCATTCATCCGCCGCCTGTCCGTGCCGGATTGTTCAGAAAAGGAGGAGTTCGCGGAGAAATTTCTTATCGGGACGGGATGGCGTGGGCTGTTCCGTCGGACAGGCAGTATTTTGAGTCGCAGAACAACAGCATGATTCCGCAGAAAGGCGCTTCTTCCGAATGCCGGCATGCGGAGGAAAAAGGAGAATCTTATGTCAAGCAGGCCGAAAGTCGTCGTGATCGGAGCCGGAAGCTTTTTCTTCGGTAAACCCCTTATCTACAATATGGTCCACAGTCCCATCCTGAACGGAGGAACTCTTGCGCTGGTGGACATCAATCCGGAAGTCCTTGAGACGATGAAAACCATCGCGGAACGTGCAAAGGAACACGCCGGAGTCAAGCTTGAAATTCTCGCTTCGACCGACCGTTCCGAGGTCATGAAAGACGCCGATTTCGTCGTTCTCTCATTCTCGTTCCGCAACGCCTATTACCGGGAACTCGATACGCGCTTTTCCCGCAAATACGGTGTCACAATGTGCTCCAGCGACACGATCGGCCCCGGCGGCATCTTCCGCGCCCTTCGTGAACTGCCGGAGGTTCTGCGCATTGCCGAAGATGTCCGGCGCCTCGCGCCGAACGCGTGGCTCATCAACTTTGTGAATCCGACTTCGACGCTTGGTATCGGACTTATGCGTTATGCCCCCGACATCCGCAGTTTCGCCCTCTGTGACGGCAATCATGAACCCTATGTCCGCATCGCATATCTGAAAAAACTCGGGATCATCCGCTCCGATGCGGAATTCACTCCGGAAGTCGAGTCGAAGTTTGAACTGAAAATCGCCGGTGTGAATCATTGCACCTGGGTGCTCCAATGCCGTTATGATGGGCGAGATCTTATGCCTCTGCTGCTTGAAAAGGCCCGTGAAGCCGCCCGGCTGGAATACGAACAGCGTCCGGCATTCAAGGCGAAACCCCGTTTCATCGCAAATTACGCTCTCGCTCTCATGGAGCTTTACGGAGCATATCCCACGGCTCCCAGCCATACCAAGGAGTACGTCCCCTTCTTCCAGGGCTACGGCGTATCGCCGGTCACGCCGGAACCGCTCATCTGCTTTGACGGCTATCACCGTGCCGAGGAGATGGCCGCGGCATGGGCGGAGACGCGCAGGCTGGCAACCGGGGAAACGCCGATTTCCTCCTTTTTTGAATCCGGACGCGGCGACCATGCAACCGACATCATCGAATCCATGTGGGGCAGGCTCGGGAAGAAGTTCTACATCAACTCGCCGAACCGCGGTGCGGTTGCAAACCTGGCCGACGATGCGTTTCTCGAGCTGCGCTGCGAACTGGATCTGGAACATGGCCCGCGGCCGTTGCCCGTCGGAAACATGCCGCGCGGACTTCTCGGACTTACGCAGCAGGTGCTTGACACGCATGAACTGACAGCGGAAGCCGCGGTCACACACGACCGCCGGACTCTTCTGCTTGCCCTTGCGACCGATCCGATCGTCAACAATATCTCCGATGCGAAAAACATCATGAACGAACTCCTCGAAGCCGAACGCGAACATCTCCCGCCAGAATGGTTCTGACGGCGCCGGTAAGGAAGCGGTTTTCCGGAACCCCGCGCGTCTGTTCCGGAAAACCGCAAAAGCCGCCTGCTGGAATGTGCATGCGCATCTGTTTCCGCACGAACTCCGGAGGGAGCGGAAGTACCGCATGCCCCGGAAGAATATGTTTACGGATGGCATTCCATTCCGGATAGAGATAAGACCGGTTTCTGCGATATGATCTGAAAATCATGTTTTTTGAATGAAAAATTAAGGTTTTATTTCAAGAATTGAGTAAAATTATGGAGTGAAGGACGGAGGCAAACGCCACGCCGCTCCGGATTGCAATTTGCAGGAAAGGAGACTTTCATGATTCTGAAAACATTTTGTAATGCCATGGCTTTTCCCATGGATACTGCCGGCATTTCATTAAAGGAGGTTCAAAAATGACAGCGGTAAGAAAAGAAAAACAGCTTTTCAGAAAATCCATCCGTCAGGGAGATTTTACATTGATCGAACTCCTGGTCGTGATTGCGATCATCGCGATTCTCGCGGGCATGCTGCTGCCTGCGCTGGATGCGGCCAGGAAAAAAGCGCAGTCGGCAAGCTGCATGAGCCAGTCCAAACAGATCGGGATCGCTCTGACAGGATATGCCGGGGATTACAACTTATTCCCGCTCGGCTGGGAGTTCAACGATCTGGATGCCAACAGCGGATGCTGGGATTTTCAGTGGCATCTGATCGGCCTGGGATATCTGAAGCATCCGAAGATCTTCCAATGTCCGAGCGCGGCGGAACGCGTCGTCGGTCACTACGATGCAACCTGGATTCTGCAAATCACACAGGAGAACTACATGAAGCCCGGATACGAATGGTACAGCAAATACGGAGGATATGCCTACAATCTCATGGGAGTGGGAGACGATTACTATGGAAACAACCCCTATTATCCGATCAAATACTCTTCCGTGTCAAAATCTTTTCCCTCGGCCCTGAAACCGGGACAGGAAAAGAAACCGTCGAGTCTCTGCATGCTGGCGGAGGCTCAGTTCTGGAACTTGTCGAATCCGGAATATCACGGTATGACGATGTCCATTGTGATCGGTGAATCTTACGGTTCACTGGAACGGCGGCACGGCAAGCACTGCAACGCCACGTTTGTAGACGGCCACAGCAGCCAGCTTGAAGTGCCCGCCCTTCCTTCCGGGCGTGACGGCAGCTTCCATAAGCCGATTTACCAGAAGTATTTCTACCGTAATTATCTTTAATTTAACGCACAAATCAGAGGTTTTTGATGAAAGTTTGCTTGTTGCTGTACGCACTGCTTTTCGGAGGCTTGCTGCATGCTGAGGAGGATTGTCTGCGCACTTTGAGCTGGAAGACCGTCAAGGCGCCGAACCGGTCCGGCGGGGAAGCGCAGAATCTGAATGACGGAACGGTCCGTCTTGTTCTTGCCGGTCCCGGCAGTTTTATCCGCTATGTGAACAATTCCGCCCCTGCCGCAGTGGTTCCGGGGAAGACCTATCTGGCGTCCGCGGAAGTTGAGACTTCCGGCAAAGCCACCGCGTGGTTTACGCTCGGCCTTCCCGGCGGAACGCGTTCCGGGGAGAACCGGTTTCTCCATTCCGGACTTTCCCGGGAGAGCGGAACGCTTCAAATCCGCTTTACGGCGGGTCAGAATGAAAATCAGCTGTATTTTTATGTCACCGCGGAAGGCGACGCGCCGGGTTCCGTGCTGATCCGGCGGATCCGTCTGCGGGAGGTCAATGCGGAGAATCCGGATTATCTGCGGGACAGCGCCTGGAGCCCGCTCCGGAGGAACAACGGCGCGGCGGGACGCGTAGAGCGCGCTCCGGACGGTTCGCTCCGGATCATCCGCGACGGCGCGGCGGGTTCCCTCTGGATTTCGACGGGGAGAACGCCAGTTGCCGTCGTCCCGGGAAAAAACTATCTGGCTTCGGCGGAAGTGGAAATTACCGGAAGCGCCGCCGGCGGCATGATGCTCACGCTGTCCGGCGGGAAGGGAAAGGCAAAGTATCTCCATTCGGAGAAATTGCGGAAGAACGGCACGCTCCGCATGGAGTTCACGCCGGAAAAGGAACAGCGGCAGCTTCAGTTCAATTTCTGCGCGGAGCAGGGGAAAGGCGCGGTATGCGTCAGGAAGATCACCTTGCAGGAGGTGCCGAGGTTCGATCCGGAGCAGACGGTATTTGAAGGAGAGGAACTCCGGCGTTTCTGGCGGGCCGTCCGGCTGCGGAAGGACGACGGGAAGACGGACTGCTTTTCCGGAATCCTGGCTCCTTCCAGCAGCATCCGGATCGACAATCTGAAATGGCAGGCGTCGCGCATCCGCTCCGTGGAAGTGGACATCGCCGAGGAAAAACCGGCGGCTCTCCTGCTTCAGTTTGAAGGAGTCGCGGGGGGAAAACGCTTTTCCGGATTTCAATACCGGAGCCTGCTTCCCGGGCGGAAGGTCCGGACGGTGATTTTCGACATGGGAAAAGTGCGTGAATGGCAGGGAGAGATTACGAGCCTGGAGCTGAAAAACAGCAACTGTCCGGCGGGGGAGACCCGTTTCCGCGTCACACGTGTTGCGGGAAGAACCGCGTGCAATCTGATTCCGTTTGCCGAGAAACCGGGTGGAAAAGAGATCGACCTGATCCGCCCCGGAGCGGATTACACGCTCTCGCGTACAGGCGGAAGCGGCGAAGCGCTTGCTCTGGAACTGCTGGATTATGACGGCAATACCATCCGGACGATCCGCCTTGAACCGTCGCGGAAGTCGGAGGAATTCACCACGCCGCTTAATACGGTTTCCGCAAGAATCTCGTATCGTGACAAAGAGACAATGCCGCTTCTGATCTGCCGGAAGACGCCGGTTCCCGATGTGCAGGCGGATGTCTGGAATGCGCGCTGGATCTGGAATGCCGTGGACGGCCAGCAGATCGGAACGCTTGAGTTCAGGCGGCAGTTCACGCTGCCTGCGCCGGTCCGTCAGGCGATGCTCCGCTTTACCGGGGACGACCGCGCCTCTGTCCGGATATCAACGGCATGGAATTCTGGGACAAGGGACACTGGCAGAGAACGGCTCTGCACGACATTTCAAAGGCTCTGAAGGCCGGAGAAAACACCGTTACGGCAAAAGTCAGCAACGGAAACAGCTACGGCGGACTGCTTCTGGAGCTTTACGCGGAACTGGAGGACGGCTCCGAGTTCCGGTTGACGAGCGACCGGAACTGGGATTGCGTGTTTGATGGCCGGACCGCCAGGGCCGCGGAACTGGGAACTCCTCCGTGCCCTCCCTGGGGCGCCAGCATGGACTGTCCGTGGATCGGACGGAAAATCAAGGCTGAAATCCGGAATTTTTCGCGGGACGGCTTTGAGATCCGTCCCGCGGGAAAGCTGTCCGCCATGAAGCGGATTACGCTGACCCTTTCCGGCGGCGCGGAGCAGCGCCGGATTCCGACCGCGATTACTCCGGACGCGGGAAAATGGAAGCCCGGAGAGTGGAACCGCGTTTCCTTCCATGTCCCGCCGGATATGGCCGCCGGCATGAAGAGCGATGCCTTGAAACTGAGCTGGACGCCTGCCTTTCTCCATTTCTCCGCCGTGCCGGAGTGTGCTTTCCGGAAAGTAAAGGCGGTTCGTGCGGATTTCCCGTCCGTGAAGCTGATTCATGCGGGAAAACGTCCCTGGATCCGGGTGAACGGCAGAAATCTTGCACCGTTCTATTTCGATTCGCCGCCGTTTTTCACCGACCAGCCCCTCGAAAAAGCTTATGCGGTGGAAAACACGGCGGCCGCCGGATGCGACATCATCCGGATCTCCTTCCGCTCCAGGGACCACTGGAGCGGGCCGGATGAGTATGATTTCAGCACGCTGGATCTCGCGTTTGCCGTCATCCGGAGCCGGATGCCGGACGGATACGTCATGATTAACTACGGCACCTACATGCCGGACTGGTGGCTGAAACGGAATCCCGGATCGCGGGTCCGCTGGTTCCGGAATCACCGGAATTATCCCGGCACCTATCAGACCATGGCTTCTCTTCAATACCGGAAAGACGCTTCGAAGGCGCTTCGGGCCTTTCTGAACCATCTGCGCGATTCCGGAAACGCCGCGCGGGTGATCGGAATCATGGTCCATGACGGCGGCACGCAGGAGTGGTACTGGCCGAACGAACCCTACGGCGGACGTTTCGGAATGTGGCTGTTCAGCGGAAACTCTCCCGCGGACCACGAGGCATACCGGGCGTTCCTGAAACGGAAGCATGGAAAAATCCCCGAAGGGGCGGACATTCCGGAACCGGCCCGCTGGGAGACCCATGACGAGGGAATTTTCCTGGATCCGCGGAAAAGCCGTGAAGTCATCGACTATTTCGATTTCCGCAATGCCGTGGTCGCTCAGGCGATCCGGACGCTGACGGGAATTGTGAAAGAGGAAACGAAAGGCGGAACTCTGACCGGTGTATATTACGGATATCATCTCATGTTCTCGAGGATGTTCAAGCAGTTTCAGACCTGCGGACACCTGAAGCTGCATGAAGTGGTGTCCGGAGGCACATGCGATCTCTTTCTCGCCCCCTCGCTGTATGCCTGGCGCCCCTTCGGAAGCGCGGAAAGTCTCATGCAGCCTGCGGAAGCCATTACCGGCCATGGCGCGATTCCCGTTGTGGAATTCGACTACCGCACTTATTCGGAATCGGAACCGCGCCAGCTTCGGAACGGGGGAATGGAAACGCCGGCGCTGTCCCTGAACGGGCTCGATCGCGGTTTCGGCATGGCGCTGACCCGATCCGCGGGAGGGCACTGGATGGAAATGTCGGAACGCTGGTTCCGGGAAGAGCTGCTGCTTTCCCATATCGCCTCGCTGATGAAACTCTACCGTTCGCTGCCGCTCCTGCCTGCCGGGACGACGCCTGTCGAAGTGTGTCTTGTCAGTGATGAAGCTTCCGCGCTGCGCACAGCCAGCAATCAGGGCGACGGCGTCCATCGCGCCGTGATCGGGGAGTTCTGCCGCACGTTCCCGGAAACCGGAGTCTGCTACCGCCATGTCCAGCTCAGCGACCTGCTGACGCCGGGACTGATTCCCGCACACAAGTTCTACTGCTTCCTCAATACCTTCGAGCTGAGCGACAGCCAGCGCAAAGAGTTGAAAGCGCGTCTGAACCGGGAAAAAGCCTCCGCGCTGTGGCTCTACGCGCCCGGCGTGCTCAGGCCCGGCGGAAATGTGGATGCCGCTGGAATCCAGGAGATGACCGGCATTCAGGTCCGGCGCGAAAACGCCAAACTCCCCCTGGACTGCATCCCCGCGTCCGGATTCGGTTCGGAGAAACGCTTCAGCTATCTGACAACCTCTCCCAATTTCCTGCCCGTCGGCGGATATGACACCGTGGCCGCGTATTCCGGAAAAACACCGGTTCTGGTCGGGCGGAGTGCGAACGGCCGCACGGATTATTTTTCCGCCGCTCTCGCTCTGCCTGTTCCGCTGCTGCGCGAACTGATGAGCCGTTCCGGCGTGCATTCCTATCAGAAAGGGGGAGACGTGCTGTATGCCGGCAATGATTTCCTGATCCTGCATGCAGCCTCGGAAGGAATCAAGGAACTGCTGTTCGGCAAAGGACTTGCCGTACGTCAGATTCTCGGGCCGCGCGTGAAATTCAATCCGGAAAAACCGGTGTGGCATGCTTCTTCCGGCTTTACCTACGGATTCCTGCTTGAAAAGAAAGATGCCGGAACCGGAAACGGCCGATAGCCGGAATGGAAAAGGCCTCCTTTGCCGGACTCCCGGAAATCCGGAAGAGTTTCCGGGCCGCGGGAGAGGGGGCAAAACACGAAAACCAATGCAGCAGAAGGATTTGATGCAGTCATGGAACTCAAGGCAAAATGGTGCAGTTCTCTCGTGAAGGTTTTCCCGGATACGGAGCCGGAATCCGAACCGTTCCGCTCCGGCACGGCCCTCCAGGGGGAGACCTTTTCTTTTCAGCTGGCTTACAACCCGGTGGATTTTCATCTTTCGGAAATCCGGATTGAACTTGAGTCTGAGCTGAAGAAATCTATTTCCATCCGTCGGGTGAATCTTGTGCCCGGCGAGTATCCCGGATGCAACTTTGACGAGGACTACATTTCGCGCAGACCCGGGTTTTATCCCGATCTCCTCTCCTCACTGGAAAACAACGCCGTGGCGGCAGTCTGTAATCAGTGGCGCGCCCTCTGGTTCAAGGTAGCGGTTCCGGAAAACTGCAGACCGGGAAAATACACGATCGGAGTGAAGCTTTCCGTGGAATTTCCCGGGACACAGGAAAAGCCGATCCGGAAAAAGCTTTCCTTCAGACTGGAGGTCCTCGGCGCGCGGCTCCCCGCGCAGACGCTGCTCAATACGCACTGGTTCCACTCGGACTGTCTTGCCGTCTACTACAAGACCGCTGTATTCAGTGAGGAATACTGGCACATTGTCGGAAACTTCATGAAGAGTGCGGCGGAACACGGAATCAACATGATCCTGACACCGCTTTTCACGCCGCCGCTTGACACGCTGCCCGGCGCGGAACGTCCGACTGTTCAGCTGATCGATGTGACGAGAACGAAAGGACGTTACTCGTTCCGTTTTGAAAAACTCGACCGCTGGATTGCGCTTGCGGAAAAATGCGGGATCGGATATTTGGAGTTTTCCCATTTGTTCTCTCAGGGAGGCGCGGCCTTTGCTCCGAAAATCATCGCGATGGCGGAGGGCGTGGAAAAGTGCATTTTCAACCGGGATGTGAAGTCCGATTCGAAGGAATACGTCAGTTTTCTGGACACGTTCCTGCCGGAACTGGCCGCGCATCTCCGGAAGAAGGGACTTCAGGACAAAGTCTACTTCCACTGTTCCGATGAACCGGGGTTGCAGCATATTGAGACCTATGAAAAGGCTTCCGGCATTATGCGCCGGCATCTGAAGGGATTCAAGATCATGGACGCCCTGTCCAGTGTGGAATATTACAAACGCGGACTCGTCGCAATTCCGGTGGCGTCCGAACCGCATCTGGAGGAGTTCCTTGCCGCGGGAGTGAAAGAGCTCTGGACTTATTACTGCTGCAGCCCGACCGTGACCTATCCCAACCGTTTTCTTCCCATGCCCTCCTCGCGCAACCGCATCCTCGGGACGCTCCTGTATTATCTGGGCATCAGCGGATTCCTTCACTGGGGATTTAACTTTTATTTTGCTCGGGGATCAAGATATCCGATTGATCCCTACAGATGCACGGATGCCGGATGCGCATATCCCGCGGGCGATCCTTTCCTGGTTTATCCGGGCAGGGATGGAAGGCCGGAAGACTCCATTCGCTATGAGGTATTCAGGGAAGGGCTTCAGGATCAGCGCGCCATGCAGTTCCTGGAAACGAGAATGCCGCGCGAAGAGATTCTGAAGACACTTGACAGACTTTCCCCCGGAGGAAAAATGAGCATTGCGAATTATCCGCGCGGCGAGAAGAGCATGCTTGCCGTGCGTGAGAAGATCAACCGCCTTATCAGAAAGTATTCCGCATAGCGCCGTCTTCGGAAAAGGTCCGGCGCCGGTTTGCGGAAGGAAGAATTCATTTCCGGTTTTCTGAACCGGAAAACTTTCTTCTGGAACCCGGGAGGATATTCTCCGTCTGCGGGCCCCGGTCTTCCGAAGGCGGAGAGACCGGGCGGGCCTTTCAGCGTGTCTGACGGAAGACCCGAAGGTTTCCTTCCCGTAGGTGGACCGGCTTTTCCGGAGTCCATTCCCCTCCCTGCATCTTTCCTGCGAGAGACTCTCCGTTCCGTGCGGCGGAATCCGTAATCCGATAATCGTTTATTCTCGCCTCCATCGTTCCCTCTGTCCCCAGAATTCAGATTTTAAACTCATCTTCGTTATTGGCGATAACCGCCGGATACTCCACTTCCGGAGTTCCTCCGTTTGACTGCCGAACTGAAGCACCGTATTTTTCATATGGATGCATTTTCGGCGAGTATTGAAAGATGAGGACATCAAAATCAAAGGGCATGCCGGCTTGCCGCAACTCAATTTTACGGAATTGCATTGTGTGAATTTTTACAATTTCAGCCAGGAGTTTTTTGGGAGACCTGTTTTTTCAGTTCACTGCGGCACTTCGTTCCGATGGCTCACTTAAAACCGGAAAAAGCATTAAAAAAACTTGAAATCGTTTCTTTGTCCATATTTATTATACAAAAACAATGATTGAACGGAGAGAACCCGGTGGGCTTTTATCTTTACACGGGAAATAAACTGGAACGGCTGGCGGATCAGTTCCGCGAACATGTGTATGTGCGCCCGGGGGCGGCATGGCTGACGCCGGAAACCGTCGTGGTGCAGACGCAGGGCATGGCCGCATGGCTTCGTCTGAAACTGGCGGAATCCTCTCCCGTGGCCGCGAATCTGAGTTTCCCGTTTCTGAATGCGTTCATCTCCTCTGTGTTCGAGCGGGTCTTTCCCGGTTACCATGATGCGGTTCGCAATCTCTCCAGGGAGCGGATGACATGGCGTCTTTTCCATATTTTCATGGATCATCCGGAAGTCTATCCGGAACTGGGAAAATATTTTTCTCATGATACCGGGGCTGCCGATCTCAAGAAATATCAGCTTGCCGTAAGGATCGCCGGACTCTTTGACCAGTATCAGATTTACCGGGGGGATGTGCTGAATCAGTGGCGCACGGTTGCCACGCCTGGGAAAAACTGGCAGGCGCGGCTTTTCCTCGAACTCGTCGGAGATGGGTGCGGAATGGACGGATACTTCCGCGATTTCCTCGCGCGGGAGACGCTTCCGGCTCACGCGGCGCCGGAACGGGTGACCGTTTTCGGAATCAATGCAATGGCGAGCGTGTATCTGCAATTCTTTGTCAAGCTCGCGGAGTTTTGCGATGTCCATTTCTTTTACATGAATCCCTGTGAAGACTACTGGAGCGATGTGCTGTCGGGCCGGCAGGCTTCCAGACTGGCACGCAGAATGGGAGTGGATGCCGGCGTTCTCGCCGGCGGCAATCCGCTTCTGGCATCGCTCGGCACACGGGGACGCGACTTCTTTTCCCTGATGATGGAGATTCCCGAAACGAGCATCGCGGAGGAAAACAGCTGCTTTGAACCGTTTTCGGCGGAGCGGACTTCAATGCTCGGCACGATCCAGCAGGATGTTCTGGAGAATCGGAGGCGCGGCGGGTCCTCATCCGGAAGGTATTTCATGCCTCCGCTTGCACACAATTCCGCAGATCATTCCATTGCGATCCATAATTGTCACAGCGCTCTTCGCGAGGTCGAAGTTCTGCACGATCAGCTTCTTGCGCTGCTGCAGGACAGGAGGATTCAGCCGCGCGACATCATTGTGATGGCGCCGGACATCACCGTCTATGAACCGTATGTCAATGCGGTGTTCGGCACGGGAAAGCTGAAGAATTCATATGCGTTTTCCGACCGCAGCATCCGAGACAGCAACCGGACCGCCGCGGCATTTCTTTCCCTGCTCAAGCTCCGGAACAGCAAATATGAAATATCCGCCGTCTTCGACCTCCTGGAACATCCCGCGCTCCGCCGCCGATGGGGGCTTTCCGACAGCGATCTCAATCTGATGCGGCAATGGGTTGCGGCAAGCGGCATTCGCTGGGGCGTCGATGCGGAACACCGTGAAGAGCTCTGCGGTGTCGGATTTGAGGAATACTCCTGGGAACAGGGGCTGGACCGTCTTCTGCTCGGTTACGCGGTTCTCCGTGACGAGGCTGAACAGGGACGGGAGGAGGTGGTCTCGCTTGACGCCGTCGAAGGGAGCGATGCGGAGACGCTGGGGGCCTTCATCCGTTTCGTTCAGGCTCTGTTTTCCCTGCGGGAGCGTTTGGCTTCCGCCCGTCCGCTTGAGTCCTGGTGTGAACTGCTTCTTGCCGTGACGGATGAATTTTTCCTGAGCGACGAAGACTCTTATCTGGAACTTTCCGCTGTCCGCGGGACTCTGCGTCAGCTGGCGGAATACGGTCAGGAGCTGGGACTTGCGGAGGAACTTTCTCCGGAACTGATTTTGTCCCTGCTGGAAAACGGATTCGGGGAGCTGAATGCTTCCGAATCCTTCCTGCACGGGGGAATCACCTTCTGTTCGCTGGTGCCGATGCGGAGCATTCCCATGAAGGTCGTGGCGATTCTCGGACTCCGGGACGGAACATTCCCGCGCAGGGACATCGCGATCGGATTCAGTCTTCTCGCCCGCGAGAAACGCAAACTGGACCCGTCCCCGAATCTGGAGGACCGCTATCTCTTTCTGGAATCCGTTCTTGCCGCGCGGGAGAATCTTCTCTTGTTCTATCAGGGACGGGACTGCCGGGGCGACAAGGAGTATCCGCCCGCTTCTCCGCTGGCGGAATTGATCGACACGCTGGGCGCATCCTTTCATATCGCTCCGGAAAAGCTTGTGATTGAGCATCGGCTTCAGGCCTTTGAATTCGATTACTTCAATGGCAGGAATCCAGAACTTTTTTCTTTTTCCGAAACGAATTTCATGGCCGCCGCTGCGCTGGCGAAAACGTTGACGGGGAAAGGTCTGTCTTCATGCGGGGTGCGCGAGAGTTTGCCTTTCTGCGAGGTTCAGGCTCCGCCAGGGGAAATGTCTCTGCGGAATCTGGAGGAGTTTTTCTGCGCGCCGCAGGCATATTATCTGCGGCAGGCCGCCGGGCTTCAATATACGGATTCCGCAAGACAACCCCCGGAACAGGAAAACGATGAGCCCCTTGCTCTGAACGGCCTGGAAAAATATGCCGTGGGGAACTCCGTTATGGATTGGATGCAGCGCGGCGTGCCGCGCGGGGAACAGTATCATATCCTGAAAAAAACAAGCCGCCTTCCGGTCGGCGCCGCCGGCGAAGAGGCGTTTCTGAAAGAATGGGAAACGGCGCGGAAACTTCCCGCCGATTTTCTTCAATTATGGCATTCCTCGCAGACTGTTCCGCTGGAGGTCCGCCTGGATGATACGCTTCTTGCCGGAGACATTCCTGCCGATCCGTCCGGATTGACGCAGATATACTGCAGAAATGCGAAGCCGACGGGGGCTGATGCAGTCCGCTGGTATCTGCGGCACCTGCTTCTTTCCGCCGTGTACGGTCCCGCCGCCCGTTCCCTGACATGGAACCGTGAAAAAGGCGTCGTGCTTCTTATGGAAGGCATGTCCCGGGAGGAAAGCATGGCGCGTCTGCGGGAACTGCTCGCGCTTTATCTTCGCGGATGCGCGGCTCCTCTGCCTCTCTTCAAAGCCGCGTCCTACGCCTATGCGTCGCATCGGGAGAATCTTGCAGAGGCCCGCAAGGCGTTTTATACGTTCATTCCGCCTGGCAGCATCCGATTCGGCGACTGGATGGAACCGGCTGTGGCTCTCTTCTTCCGTCCGGAGGACTTTGATTCTCCTGAATTTGTTTCGGAATTCGCGGAACTGGCCCGTATCGTGCACCGTCCTTTTCTGAACGGAGAGGTGAAAGATGCATCCTGATATCCCCGAACTGAATTCCGTGACCTGTCCGCTTGACGGCATTCGCATGATCGAGGCCGCGGCCGGAACAGGAAAGACCTACAATATTCAGAATCTGGTCCTGCGTCTTGTTCTGGAACGGGATCTTCCGGTTTCCACGATTCTTGTGGTCACCTACACGGAGGCGGCAACCGCCGAACTCCAGAGCCGGATCCGCGACATGTTCCGCAACGCTCTGCATGCCATGACGGGCGGCGCAGTTCCGGACAGGGAGCTTCCGCGCATCCGTGCCATTCTGGAACATGCGGGAAATTTTCTGCCGGAGGATGTGCTTCTCCGGCGTCTGCGGAGCGCTTACCTTGATTTTGACGCGGGAACGGTTTCCACAATCCACGGTTTCTGTCAGCGGATGCTTGCGGAGTACGCGTTTGAAAGCGGCGGACTTTTCGATACCGTTATCCGGACGGATCAGGAGGAGATCATCCGCGGGCTTCTGACGGATTTCTACCGGAGAGAGTTTTACGCCCCCGACAATTCCTCGCTGCGCGCCGCGCTCCAGGAACTCAGCGCCTTTACGCCGGGCGCACATTTCAAAACGGTTGCCAGACTGTATGCACGTCCGGATCTCCGACTCAGGACACGTGCCCAGGAGCCTTTCGACACCGTTCCGGTTTTCGCCCGGATCGTCCGGCTTCTGAAAGAGGTCGCCGCTGCAGTTCACCCCGGGGTGCTGACCGGATTCGGCGACATCATGAACAAGGGGTATTATCCGGCGGATTGCGCGGAAGGGGAACGGATTCTGCTGGAATGGAGGAAAAGTGCTTCATTCCACGGCGTTCTCGCGACACTGCAGAAGTTTTCCCCGGAACTGATTCAATCACACATTTCAGGGAAAAAGAGGGCTCAGACCGCTCATGTTCCGGAATGTCTGCGCGATCCGTTTTTCGCGAAGAATGCGGAACTTCTTGCCGCGCTTCAGCTTTACTGCGATACGCTTCTTCCCGCGGCGCTGCGGTTTGTCCGGCGGGAGTTCGAGCGGAAAAAACGCAAGGAGAATTTCCTGACCTTTGACGATCTGCTGCTGCGCGTCCGTGCCGCCGTCCGTTCCGGCGACGATTCCTTTGTCCGGGCGGTCAGAGGCAGATACCGTGCCGCGATTGTCGATGAGTTTCAGGACACAGATCCCGTGCAGTATGAAATCTTCCATTCCCTGTTTGGCTGCGGCCCCTGTCCGACGCTCTTCATGGTCGGGGATCCGCGCCAGGCGATCTACGCCTTCCGCGGCGGAGACATTGCCGCCTACCGCGTGGCGGAATCCGATGCTCTGGACTCTCCGCACGGCGGCAAATACGGACTGACTGCCAACTACCGCTCGTCCGGTGCAATGATCCGTGCCGTCAACACAGTTTTTCATGACCATCCGTATCCGTTTGCCGATCCGGGCATCACATTTGCAGAGATCCGCGCGCCTGCCGGCGCGGACGGCAATATCCGCCCCGGACTCCTGCGCAATGAAGCGGAGGAACCGTTCCCGCTGAAAATCACATGGCTGCCTCCCGAAGAAAAACCGCCGACTCCGGAACAGCTGGCGCAGCGCACCATACGCCTCTGCGCGAAAGAAATCCGGACCATGCTTGATGATTCCTCCCTCCGTCTGCCGGACCGGACGGATCCCGGTGTCCGTCCCGGGGATTTCACCGTTCTGGTTTTTTCCGGGGACGAGGGAAAACTTGCAAGATCCGCGCTTGCGGAATACGGCATTCCGTCGGTGATTGCAAAAGCCTGCAATGTATTTGACTCCGAGGCGGCCGGAGAGCTGGAATATGTGCTGGATGCGATTGCCGATCCGGGCAATGCATCTGCCGTGCCCCGGGCGATGAAAACCGATATCATCGGTTACGAACTGCCCGAACTGATCCGGATTCATTCGGCGGACGGGGAGGGGCGGAGCGAGCTGCCGCTGGACGGCGTGCAGGAAAAACTTGAACGCCTCCGCAAACGCTGGGAAAACAGCTCTTTTGCCGAGATGTTTCATGAGCTGCAGCAGGAATTCAAGGTCCGGGAACACATTCTCGGAAAACCGGGCGGGGAACGCAAACTGACCGATCTGCTCCATCTTGGGGAAATCCTTCATCACGAGAGTGCGGCACGCTCCCTTTCCGTTTCCGGGCTGTTGAGCTTCCTCAAACGCCAGCGTTCGGATCGTCTCCGGGAGAGGGACGAGGAGTATGAAATCCAGCTGGAGACCGATCGCGCCGCGGTCCGGATCATGACGGTCCACAAAAGCAAGGGACTCGAATTCCCGCTGGTCATGCTGCCGACGCTGTTTGCATGGAACGCGGATAAACATGCGGAAAACTATCATCTCCCGGATGGACGTCTCGAACGGGATTTCACCAATTCTCCGGAATCCGCCGCACTTGCCTCGGGAGAGCGCCTTCAGGAACTGCTGCGCCTCGCCTATGTCGCGATTACACGCGCCAAATATTTCTGCCACATCTTCTGGGGAGCGTGCAAAACTCCGCTGTCCGCTCTGGACTGGATCTTCCGGATGCGCACGCTTTCGGCTCTTCCCGCCCTGAAAGACCTCTGTTCCAGCCTTGCCGCATCCCGGGAATCTGTGCTGAATGCCGTGCCGCCGGACTGGTTTGCCGCCCCGCTTCCCGAAACGGAAGCGCTGTCTCCATATCTGATGCGGCGCGAGGAGATCGGGGAGTTGCATCTTCCCGTCTGGAACGGGAAAATCGATCCCTGCTGGCGGATTACGAGCTATTCCGGGCTGATCTCCGGGGGGACGGACGCTCCTGTCGACTACGATCACGAAACCGCCGGTCTTCCGCCCTCTCCGAATCCGGAAGGGATTTTCACAGTTCCCGGCGGCGTTCGGACCGGCAATGCGTGGCATGAAATTTTTGAAAAGACTGATTTCCAGGCACCGGAGAAAAACCTTGCCGCGCTGGTCGAGGAGAAACTTTCCATTTACGGCGTGCTTGGAGAAGGCGGGGAAAAAACGGAACGGATTTCGCTGACCATGGAGATGATCCGGAAGGTGCTGGCTTCTCCATTGCCCGGCGCGGACGGCGGCTCTTTCACGCTTTCGGAGATTTCCCGTGCGGACCGCGTCAGTGAAATGCAGTTCCACTACTGTCTGGCAAAGGGATTCCGTATCGAAGATCTGCGTCCGGTTCTGGAGCCGTATGTAACGGAGAAATTCGGCATGCCTTCCTGGAATTCCCTGCGGGGAACGATTTCCGGCGGATTCCTGAACGGCTTCATCGATCTGGTGTTTCAGCACGGGGGACGCTTTTATCTCGCGGACTGGAAATCCAACCGTCTCGGCGGCGATCCGCGCAATTTTCAGCCAGACGGCATCCGTGCGGCGATGCTGAATCACTTTTATTTTCTTCAATATCTGATCTACTCTGCTGCACTGATCAAATTCCTCCGGCTCAAAATCGGGACATACGCGGAGGAGGAGCACGAGCGGTATTTCGGCGGGGTTTATTATCTTTTTGTGCGCGGGATCACGCCGGACCGTCCCGGCGCAGGCGTTTATTACGACCGTCCTCCGTTTGCGCTTCTGGCAGAACTCGAACAACGGCTGGGGTGAAAGGATGACGCTTGATGAACTGAGACAGCTGAACGGGGAGGACGCCTTCTCTCCCATTGATCTTGTATTCGCCGAATTTCTGCTGAAGCGGGCCCGTTCAGACAATCCGGCGCTTTTTGCCGCCGCAGCACTCGCCTCGTATTCCGTCCGTGCGGGAAACAGCTGCTGTGATCTGAAACTTTATGCCGGGCAGCGGTTTCCTGTTTCCTCCGATCCCGGTCCGGACGGAGAACAGCCCCGCATCCTCCTTCCGGAACTGGAGGAATGGCTTTCCGTTCTCCGCATACTGCCTCGCACGGTGATCGAGCGTTACCCGGAAACGGTGCGCCCGTCCGCGCCGCTGGTGCTCGACCAGGCGCACAGGCTTTACCTGAACCGTTATTTTCTTTATGAAATCTCGCTGGCTGACGAGATCCGCCGCCGGTGTGCGGCGCCGGAGACTCCGCCCTCTTTTGCGCCGGGACGTCTTGCCGCGCTTTCGCCGTATTTCCGGAAGGCGGCGGAAAGGGAAATTGATTTCCAGCAAGCCGCCGTGTTTCTTGCCTGTTGCGGAAGATTTTCCATCATTACCGGCGGGCCCGGCACAGGGAAAACAACAGTCGCAGCGGCGTTCCTCGCGCTGGAACTTGAGCGCAATCCCGGTCTGGAAATCGCACTCTGCGCGCCGACCGGGAAGGCGCAGGCGAGACTCCAGGAATCGGTCACACAGGGAATTGCCGGACTTGCCTGTGCTTCGGAGATCCGCGAGCGTCTGGAAAAAATTCCCTGCGGCACGATCCATTCCCTTCTGCGTCCCCTGCGCGGCACGACGCAGTTCCGTTACAATGAGAAGAATCCCCTGCGCGCGGACCTGATTGTCGTGGACGAGGCTTCCATGGTCTCGCTTCCGCTGATGGCAAAACTGTTCCGCGCCGTGCGCCCCGATGCAAAAATCGTTCTTCTTGGAGACAAGGATCAGCTCGCTTCGGTGGATGCGGGCGCGGTTCTGGCGGATCTCTGCGCGTGCGGATCCCGCAACGTCATGTGCGAACCCGCGGCGGAGGCGTTTCAGCATCAGACCGCCTGGAAAATTCCCGTTGTCTCCGACACCCTTCCGCTGTCCGGGCATATCGCGGAACTTGTGAAGAATCACCGTTCGGCGAATGCGCCGGGCATCAGTTCGATCAGCGCGGCAATCCGGTCCATCGCCTCTCCGGAGGATCTGCAAAGCGTCATCTCCCGTGTGGCGGACTGCAGGATGCCCGACTTTCATACGCGGAATCTGCCGCGCGGCCATTTTGAGCAGATGCTTTTCCAGCAGATCTCCTCCCCATGCATCCGGATTTCCGGGGATGAGACCCTTCATGCGTTTCGCGAACTGCGCGGTCTTGCCGAATGCGGCGGAGAAGCTGCCATGCGGAGCGCGTTTGACCTGATCGGGCGCTTCAAAATTCTCTGTGCGCTCCGGAACGGTCCATATGGAACTCTTGCGGTCAATGCCGCGCTTCGTGCGCATCTGCACATGACGGAGCCGTTCAGCGCCGGGCTGCCGCTGATGATCGTGCGCAACCATCCGGATACGGGACTGTTCAACGGGGATGTCGGACTGGTCTGGCGCCCGGATTCCGGCGGCATCCGCGTGTATTTTCCCGATTCGCGGACGCCGGGAGCCTTCCGTTCATTCCTGCCTGTCGAACTTCCGGAACATGAGGCTGTATTCGCCATGACGATTCACAAGTCGCAGGGATCGGGCTTCCAGAATGTGCTCATCATCCTGCCGGATCACGATACGCCGATCCTGACGCGCGAGCTGCTCTACACGGCGATTACGCGTGCGGAGGAGCATGTGGAGCTGTGGGCGGACCGCGCGGTGATTGCCGCATCTCTTGCGCGTTTGACGATCCGTCAGTCCGGGCTGGCGGACCGTCTTATGCATCCGCTTTGACCCGGGAGCGGAGCAGGCCGGATTTCCATAGTTTCAGGATTCCCATTTTCTGGTATGGGAAATCAGACAGAAACCGGTCTGAGGCCTCAAGCGGGATTGGTGGATATGGAAAGGATGAGACTGATGACTCCGGCTGTTCTGGCGGGTATGTTTGCATGTTGACGGATCGGAAATCCAGGAAACTGTTATCTGCCCGCATGATCCTGAAGTGTCAGAATGGATTCCGCCATGAATGAAGCGGCCTGTCTTCAGTTCCCGAACGGAATTCGTCCTGTTTCCGTTATTGAAAAAATCAGGTTGACAGTGCGATGCGTCGCGTCGTGAAAACCGCTTCGTGCTTTCCCGTAAGTCCTGCCGCGGTTCAGCTGCGCAGGCCTGCCGCCTGAGGCGAAATCCCCGATACCGCACGTGCTCTGCACCGGGACAGTTCATTTTTTGCATTTCGCTTAACTCGTTTTCCCGGTGCTTGACATCGTTTTTCAATGCTTCTGCAGTGTGTCCGGCTTGTTTGCGGACCGGATAGGCAGTATGCTCATGATCTGCGGCTCTTTGCCTTGGGGGATTCCCGGACCGGGAGAAAAATATTATTTTTTTTGCAACACTTCTTGACAACCGGCCAAAGCGGCATATATTAGCTTTTATTCTGGTTGAACGCTACACCATGAAATGCATGCAGGAAATCTGATGAGATGAAAGACGGGAAAATAACATTGGAAGATGTGGCGAATCTGGCGCGAGTATCGCGGACCAGTGTCAGCAGTGTGCTGAACAATGCCGCTCCTGTCCGGATGTCAGCTGCAACACGGCAGAAAATTTTAGATGCCGCACAGAAATTGAATTATCGCCGTAATATCGTCGACCATTTTTTTATTTTTCAGAAAAATTCTCTCAACCTCAAAACGGCGAATTTTTCAAATCCCTCAAGATGAGCTATTTTCACTATCTCGAAAAATTCTCCGGGAGAAACTGGAACTTCATTCTGCCTCAAAAAAGAGTTTGAACATCGCGAAAATGGTAGAAAAGAGATTCGAACTTCCGACCTCTACTCATGACCTGTCATACGAAAAAATCAGACTGGCAGACTGTCATAAAATCCCTATTTTTTCTGACAAGAGCGAAAATCCTCACGCGCGCGTAACGGGGGTGCATAAATTCCTCACGTTCACGCCGCCATCGGTTCCCGTCGATAACCGTGAAGCAAGCCACCAAGAAATGAAACCTCTCTGACCGGGGCATTCATATCCTGC
>CALXSJ010000034.1 GCA_944391115.1 uncultured Victivallales bacterium
GGTCCAGCTGCGTAAGCTGGTCGCCGGAGGCGAAATCCCCAATACCGCGCATGCTTGCATCGCGGTAATTTATTTTCCCTTCCGTCTGGAAGATAAAAAAACAGCGGGGTGGCATTTTCTCCTTCCCCGCTGTTTCATGCTTGCCGTCTGACGCGGATTACTTGGCCGAAGCCTTGTTTTTCAGCTCTTCGGCATAAACGTTCATCTGCTCCGTGACTTTACCGGTCGATTCCGTGATCTCGGCGACCTGCTGCTTCAGCCCCTTGGCTTTTTCCCCGAGCATCTCCTTGAGCGGAATTTCGCTGATCTGCTTGGCCAGGGCGTCGGCTTCCTTCTTTTTCTCGTCCAGGAACTTCTTGCAGGCTTCGATTTTCGCTTCCAGCTGCTTTGCATCAAGTTTCGCCGCTTCGGCACGTACTTCCGCGATCGGCTTGTTTTCATCGACGTTCTCCCCGCATCCGCAGAGAATGCCGGCGGCGGCCAGAGCTCCGGCAAGAATTCCCATCATTCTTTTCATTTTGTTCTCCTCTTTCGCATTTTTGGTTGACAGGCGTGGTTTCCTGTTTTCCGTTAATATAGCCCCGGGAAGAAGGAAAATCAAGCGGTCTTCTGTCTTCGGCGGGTTCCGCAAGTCGGATTTGTTTGCCGGAGGAGCTTTGCTTTTTCCGGAAAGCAAAGTATATTGCGGGAAACAGACGGAGTGTGTTTTTTATGAAAATCGGCGTTTTATGCATCGGCGACGAACTGCTCAAAGGGGCGGTCGTCAACACCAATCTTGCTTACATGGGCCAGAAACTTCTGGAGCTCGGGATTGTGCCTGAATTCTCGCTTGAGGTGCCGGACCGTCCCGGAGACGTGGTGCGCGGACTCGAGTTCGCCATGCGCTGTGCCGATTTCATCATCACTTCCGGCGGACTCGGCCCCACGGCCGATGATCTGACCAAACCCAGCATTGCGGAGTATCTCGGATATCCGCTGGAGCTCTGCAACGAGGCCGCCGAAGCGATCAAGGCGCGCTGGACGACGCTCCGGCACGCGCATGGCTGGGGACAGAGTGCGCAGCATTCCCTGCCATACCATTTTCTGAATCAGGCGTATGTCCCGAAGGGATGCCGCGTGCTGATGAACCGCTTCGGCACCGCGCCCGGGATTTATATCGCCACGCGGGACGGCGACCGTTTCCCCGGGAAGAAAATCGTCATGCTTCCCGGTCCGCCTTCCGAACTGCATCCGATGTTCGACGACCAGGTGCTTCCAATCGTCCGGGAGAATCTGGATGAGAAAATCTTTTCCCGGCTCTTTCATGTTTCCGGGGTGCCGGAGTCGAAAGTCGAGGAGGGGATGCAGCCGGTCATTGCCGCCGCGCCGGGACTCTCGGTCGCCTACTGTGCTGCGCCGGAGTTTGTCAAGCTTTTTCTCAGCGCTCCGGATTCCGGAATTCTTGAAAGCGCTTCGGAACAGGTGCGCACGATATTTGCGGACTCCCTTCTTTCCGATGGATCGCGCACCGTCGCCGAGGAGGTTGTGCGTTTGCTCGCCCGCGCGGGCCACAACCTCGCGACAGCTGAATCGTGCACAGGCGGTCTGATTGCCTCGCTGATTACGGAGATCCCCGGCGCTTCGGAAGTTTACCTCGGTTCCGTGGTGTCCTATGCCAACGAGGTCAAGGCCGGCGCCCTGGGGGTCAGGGATGCCACGCTCCGGGCGGCGGGCGCGGTCAGTGCGGACTGTGCCGCGGAGATGCTTGACGGCGTCTGCGGGAAACTCGGCGCGGAGTGCGGAATTTCCGTAACCGGAATTGCGGGGCCGGGCGGCGGAACGCCGGAAAAGCCGGTCGGTCTGGTCTATATCGGCGTCCGTTATCTGGACCGCGTCCGGATTACCGAGAACCGTTTCCGCGGCAGCCGTGAACAGATCCGTGCGCGGACTGCCGCGGTGGCATTGAACACGCTGCGGCGTTTTATTCTGGGGTTGAACTGAAATGTTCGAGGAAACAGGGTTGTTTACATCGCTTGCCGGGCGTCCTCTGGCGGATCGTCTGCGTCCGAAGACGCTGGATGAGATCGTCGGGCAGGAACATCTGGTCGGTCCCGGCGGACTGCTGCGGCGGATGATCGACTCCGGGAAAATCTCCAGTTTCATCCTCTGGGGTCCTCCCGGCTGCGGCAAGACCACCGCCGCACGGATCATGGCCAATCACACCTCGCTGCATTTCGTGGCGCTTTCCGCCGTGTTTTCCGGCATTGCCGATCTGCGCAAGGCCTTCGAGGAGGCGGCGCGCCGCCGCGAAATGGGGGAGGGCACGCTCCTGTTCGTAGATGAGATCCACCGTTTCAACCGCGCCCAGCAGGACGGGTTTCTCCCCTATGTCGAAAACGGCACCGTGGTGCTTGTCGGCGCGACGACCGAGAATCCCTCGTTCGAGCTGAACAGTGCGCTGCTTTCCCGCTGCAAGGTCTTCATCCTGAAGCCGCTGGATCACGATGCGCTGGAAAAGATCATCGCGCGCGCGGAAAAAGAACTTGGACGCAATCTTCCGGTCGACGGCGAAGCGCGCGAAACGCTGAAGGATCTGGCGGACGGCGACGGCCGCTACATGATTAATCTTCTGGAAAGCGTTTTCAATCTGACGCCGGACGGCGAAACCCTGGACCGTGAAGGACTCCTGAAAATCGTGCAGCAGAAAGCGCCGGGTTATGACAAGGACAGGGACGGGCATTACAACCTCATCAGCGCGCTCCACAAATCACTGCGCGGCTCCGACACCGATGCCGCGCTCTACTGGGCCGCGCGGATGATCGAGGGCGGCGAGGATCCCCTCTACCTCCTCCGGCGTCTGACCCGCTTTGCCATGGAGGATGTGAGTCTGGCCGATCCGAATGCGCTGAACGTCGCCATCGCCGCCTGGGACGCCTACGAACGGCTCGGTTCTCCCGAAGGGGACATCGCCATCGCGGAGCTTGTCATATACCTCGGAACCGCGCCGAAATCGAACAGCGCCGACGCTGCCTGGGGCAGGGCGCGCCGCGCCGCGAAGGAATACGGCACGCTGAGTCCGCCGCCGCACATCCTGAATGCGCCGACGAAACTGATGAAGGAGATCGGCTACGGCAAAGGCTACCAGTATGACCACGATACGCCGGAAGGTTTTTCCGGACAGAATTATTTTCCCGAAAAAATGCCGCGCCAGCGTTTCTACCAGCCTCCGGAACGCGGCTTCGAACGCGAAATTCTCAAGCGGATCGCCTACTGGGATCGTCTGCGGCGCGAAAAATCCGGGAAACAGTCCTGACTTTCTTTTCATGCCCCGGCGGAGGGCAGCGGGGATGCCGCGGAAGGTGTTCTCAGGCCTGAGGCTTTTTTTCCTGCAGCGCGGCGTCCAGAATCCGGCGCAGTTCGCAGGCGAGCGTCTTGATCCGGTGCGGTTTCGGGAGGAATCCCGCCGCGCCGTTTGCGAGCAGGTCGTTGACCGCGTCCGGCGCGACATAGCCGCTGGAAAGCAGAACCTTGATGTTCGGATCCAGCTCCCGGATGCGGTAGAAGGTGCTGTGGCCTCCCATTTTCGGCATAATCATGTCCAGAAGAACCAGATCGATCTGTCCGGGATTTTCCCGGCAGATTTCCACTGCGTCCAGGCCGTTCTCCGCAAGGATCACGGAATAGCCGAGGTTTTGAAGCGCCTCGATCAGGAAGTCCCATACCGTTTCCTGATCGTCGACCAGAAGTATTGTCTCATGTCCGCCTGGAAGTTTTTCCGCCATAACTCCGTCCTGATTTCTGTTGAAGATTGCACTCCTTACATTATACGCGATTCCGTGAAAATGTCAAGGGGGAAAGAGGGTTTGCGTTGGGTTTCACGAAGAAAGAGGAGCATTTCCCGCCGCGTTTCCGTATGCGGGGCGGCGGAAGAACGGAGCGCATGTCTTGAAAAAACAACTTCTTGCGCGTTTTTTGCGTTCCCGGACTTGCAAGAACATCAAAGTCATGGTATCTTTTCATTCATTATTTTTCCATGACCGCAATACACAATACGGAGGTTGTTTTTATGAAGAAAGTTCTGATTCCGACAAAACTGGACAAAGTAGTCGCCAAAATTCTGACGGATGCCGGTTTTGAAGTCGTTCAGGTGCCGGACAAACCGGTTCTGGATCTTGCGAAGGAAAATGCCGACGCCCAGGTTGTGATTGTGAGAAGCGAAAAAGTCACGCCCGAAGTGATGGATCAGCTGCCGGAGCTCAAGCTCGTGGTCCGCGCCGGCGCCGGTTATGACAACATCGACACGAAATATGCCCGGCGGCGCAACGTCGACGTGATGAACACCCCCGGGGCGAATTCCAACGCCGTTGCCGAGGAGGTTGTCGCCCTGGCGCTTGCCGCATACCGCAAACTGGTGCCCGCCGACGAGTCCACCCGCGCGGGGAAATGGGAAAAGTCCAAATTCATGGGCCACGAGATCACCGGCAAAACCCTCGGCATCCTCGGACTCGGCAACATCGGAAGACTGCTTGCGAAACGCGTTTCCGGTTTCGAAATGACCGTTCTCGCATTCGACCCCGTGCTTTCCGCCGACATGGCGAAATCGCTCGGCGTCAAGCTCTGCAGCGTCGAGGATATTTTCGCGCAGGCGGACATCATCAGCCTTCACATCCCGGAGAACGACGCCACGCGCGGCATGGTCAATGCCCGGCTTCTTTCCCTCATGAAGAAGGGCGCGATGCTGATCAACTGCGCACGCGCAGGAATCGTGGACGAGGAGGCGATCCGCGCCGCCAAGGCGGAAAAGGAGCTCATCTACTGCAATGACGTCTACAAGAAGGACGCCGAAGGGCCCAAGAGCGTCACTGACATTGCCGACATCATGCTGCCGCATCTCGGCGCCAGCACGAAGGAGGCCAACTTCCTGGCCGCGAAACGCGCCGCGGACCAGACTGTCGCCTACTTTGCCGACGGCGTGACGACCTGCGTCGTCAACAAGGGCGTTCCGGACGGAATGGATGAGAAATACCAGACGCTTGCCTCCCTGCTCGCCGGAGTTTCCGCCGCCTATCTCGGCGCAGACGCCCAGATCGCCCGCGTCGAGACAAGCTTCTACGGTGCGCTTCATCCGTTCGGAAAGTGGATGCTCGCCCCGATTACCGCAGGCATCTGCAAGACCTTCGATCCTTATCTCGGAGCCAAGGACGCGCTTGATTTCCTCAAGTCGCGCGGCATTGAAATGATCGACCGCGCCGTCGATGATGAAAAGCACTATGGCGAGTCCATCACGATCGACCTCGTCACAAACAAGGATACCGTCTCCGTCCGCGGCACGATCGCGGAAAGCCACATGATGCTTTCCCGGATCAACAATTACGACAAGCTTTACCTGGAACTCAGCGGAAACAATCTGTTCGTCGAATACAAGGACGCCACCGGCATCATCGGGAAAATCGCCAGCATCCTCGGAGAGAATTCGATCAACATCATCGACATCCGCGCTCCGCAGGATCTGGAGCGCAGCCGCTCGCTTGCCGTCGTGAAAACCAACGTTCCCGTTCCGGCGGATCTGATCGCCCGGATCAAAGAGGAAGTCAAGGCGGAAAAGGCCTTCTCCTTTTCATGCTGACGGAAGAGCGGGAAACGCGCCATGCCGCGGACGCTCCGGCCGGAGCGTCCGTGTTTCTGGCTCTCGGTGGGAATCTCGGCGACCGGGAGGCGGTTTTCCGTGCCGCGCTGGCTTCTTTGCGCGAAAACGGGTTTGCCGTTGACGCCGTGTCCGGGCTCTATGAAAATGCGGCCGTCGGCTGCGAGGAAGGAGCTCCGCCCTTTTACAATGCCGTTGCGCACGGATTCTGGAACGGGACGCCGGAAACGCTTCTTGCACTCTGCCGCCGCCTTGAGGCTGCCGCCGGACGTCCGGCGGATCATCCGCACTGGCATTCCCGGACGCTGGACCTGGATCTGATTCTCTTTGACGGGAGGATTCTGAATACGGAAGAGCTCGTCATTCCCCATCCGCTTGCGCATAAACGCCTGTTTGTCATGCGCCCTCTCGCGGAGATCGCTCCCGGCGCGGTGTTTCCCACCTTGCACAGGACTGCATCGGAGATTCTGCATTCTCTCGGAGACGACGGGAGCGGCATGCGTTTTGTAAAGGAAATCACGCTGTAGAAGGAGATTTTTCCGGGATTCTCCGAACGCTCCGGAATGCCGCTTCCCGGGAGGGATTCCAGGGACATTTCCCGGGTTTTCGGGAGCGTGTCACTCTTTCCGGAAGAGCATGACGCAGAGGCTGTACTTCGGAAGAAACAGGCGGCCGTTTTCAAGACGGGCGTCTCCGAGGGCGGAGTCGATCCGCTCCAGACGGAAGCCGGGAGCCTGCACCGCGACGGAAAGTTCCCTTTCCTGACGGTGTGTCAGCGCGACGGCCATCCACTCGCCCCGCACAAAGGAGTTGCTGCGGATCAGCGGCTCGTCCAGTTCATAGCCGAGCGTGCTGTTGAATCGTCCCTCCAGCAGAACATCCGCAAAGCGTTCCCGCAGCGCGTTGACTCTCCCGAGATACGCCTGATAGTGCGGGGTTTCCGCGATCGTCGCGCGGCAGCGGTAGATCTCCACATCCGAATGGCTTCCCAGAAGAAACATCTCGTTGACCGCGGGTTCGACGGGTTCCCGCTCGTCCCGGATGTCCCGGTTGGAAAGAATGATTTCCGGAAAGGTGTATTTGAAGAATTCCGGGAACGGCTCGATTCCGTGTTCGGAGTAGGAGCGGATTTTGCTTGCCACGCAGATGTGGATGAAGTCCGCGAACTGGGCGGTCTGGTCGGAGATGATTTCGATGCCGAGCCCGGTTCCCGGAGATTTTCTTTTGAGGTAGGTTCGCAGTTCCTTCAGGAGTTCGCGCTTGGCGTTCATGATTCCCGTGAACGGCACCTTGTGTCCGTGCGCCGGATCGTGGCAGGGATGCTGAATGCTTCCGATCTGGTCGAAGAAAATGCTGTCGACTCCCAGCTCCAGCGCGAAATCGATATGCCGGAAGAGAATCTCCCGCCAGGAGGTGACCGCCGGACACGCGACGGTGAACGCCTTGTTGCCGAACCAGTTCAGCCAGGTTCCTTCGCCGCCGAAGTTGTAGAACTCCCGGTGTTCGCTTCCGTCCCTGCGCTTGATGCAGACTTTTCTTCCTTCGCCGGAGCGGTAGTATTCGCTCTCCATGTCGATCAGCTGACCGTTGAAATAGAGAATGATTTTTCCTCCGCGGTTTTGAATGCGCCGGATCGCCTGTTTCAGCGCTCCGGTTCCGCCCTGGCGTTCATCCGGAGCGTAGACCGGATATCCGGAGTCCATGCCGTCGCGGGTCCAGCCGAACAGGAAGAGCGTGTCGATGCCTGCCTTCTCCGCGTCCTCCCATGCCTGTTCGAGCGTGGAGTAGGGGTGGATGAGATCGCCGCACTGCTGTTTCAGAATCAGGCGCTGCCAGCCCTCGCTTTTTTTGACCGAAGCGGGAATTTCCGGGGGGTTGTACCAGGCGCTTTCCGCCCAGGCGCGGTATTTGCGCGCAGCGTGATGCCAGGAGCCGGAATAGGGGGCGATGACGAAATTTCCTTCGCTCCATTCCTTCCCCGGAGCAAGGAACGGATAGCGGACCATGTAGAGATTCAGCTCCTCCGTTTCCTGTTCAAGTTCCATGATGTGCATGGTGGAATCGAATCCGGGATCATGGCATCCGTAATAGATTCCCCAGGTTCTGAAGTCGAGAACGAAACAGTTCATCGCGCCGACAAGTCCGGGATAGAGATACTGGCGGCGCAGGTATTTGTTGTCCTGCTGGCAGTAGGCGGTCCGCCATTTCTGGATGTTGTCGTAGAAGTCGTTGTAACGCTCGCCGCCTTCGATGGAGTCGATGATGCTCATGTGCGCGAGGCCGCGCCTTACGCCGAGCACCGGATACTGGAATTCCCGGAGGAAGGAGCCCTCCAGAAGGTTCCTCACTGTGGAGGCGAAGCGGATCTCCTCTCCTTCCAGCGTGATCGTGCAGCGCACGTCGATCGGGAATTTTTCCCCTTTGCGCGTGACGCACTCCGTGAAATGCAGTTCCGCCCGGTCTGCTCCTGCGAGCACTTCCGCCTTTCCGGATGGTCGGAGTTCCACCTCGCGGCGGGAGTCATACTCCATGACCGCGCGCCAGAGGCAGTAGGGGCGGAGGGGATTGATTCCGATTGAAGCGTGCGTGATTCCGCTCAGTTTCCCGTCGTTGTCCAGGAGAAGGGTTATGACGCCGTTGTCAAGTCTGCATGCCATGGTTCACTCACAGTTTCCCGCGAAATAGATGCGCGCGTAAAAGTTCATGTTGCGGTTGTTTCCGAGCGTGGGGGCGCAGGAGGCTGTTTCGGAGTCCGTCCGGTTGCTGACGAGATTGCCGAACCAGCTGTCGCCGGGGAGCGGAGCGGGGGAGCCGTCAAGCGCGGCGAAGGGGATGAAAAGCTCCGCGGACCATCCCTTTTCATCCGCGCGAACCGCCTTGCGCACGCCTTTGCATTTCCAGTTGACTTCGAGATCGCGCGGAGGATCGAAGGACTGGAAATAGTCTTCGAAAAGTCCGCCGGAGGAAAGGACGAACTGGAAGAGCTTGTTCTTTGCCTGTCCGGGGGCGAGGAAGAATTCAAAGTTGTCGTCCTTCCAGAGACTTCCCGTTTTCCTGTAGGGCGCGGGCTGGAAAATTCCGAGGATGATGCCGTCCCTGTTCCACGCGAGTCTTGCGTCGGGTGAGACGATTCTGCCGTTCTCCCCGTAGTAGGCGGTTTTGAAGCGGAGTTTTCCGGCTTTTTTCCAGACCGCTTCGTCCAGGATTCCGTCAATCCGGATTTCTTTTTCGGCATAGACCGCCCGGCAGGGCGGGGGCGTCCGTAGCATGCCGTAGGCCGTCGCCTCGTTTATGATCCGGATCCACGGCATGGCGAAGAAGTTCAGACGCCGTTCCTCGGCGGAGCCTTTTTTCACGGATGCGCGGGCTTTTTCCAGCAGTGCCTGCATCTGCTTCAGAACGGCGCGCGGATAGGCTTTTTTGTAAAGCGTCGCGTAATCCAGGCCGGGGATGCTGCCGTGCGCGATTGCCGCGTTCGGGATATAGACGCTGTTCCAGCGTTCCGTGACCAGATCGTAAAATGCCTTCAGATGCGGCGCGGCGGGTCCGTAGAGCAGTTTCCAGTGTTCGTCGAGCGCGGCTTCGGCATTGAAATCCGGATTCCAGTAGGCCCGCGCGATCAGGTAGAGCGAATAGTAATAGTCCCAGCGGAAATAGACGCAGGGGAAGATGGCGCGGTCGCTGATGAAGGGAGCCATTTTCCGGAGGAATTCCCCTTCAAAGCGTCCGCGGAGCGCATGGGAGATTCCTCCCTGCGGGTTGTAGGCTGGGTCATAGGGATAGATCGCGACTTTTTCCGGCACCTTCCGGTTCCATGCGCGGAAGAGGTCGCTCCAGAATTTTTCCGACCCTTTGTCGCGGATGAAGACCGGGGTCCCCGCGCAGACCAGAATCCGTGTGTTGTCCGGAAATTTCGCGACGCTCTGCGGCGTTGCGAGGAAATTGGAATAGGCCATGAATGCGATTTTCTTCCCGGGGAGCCGTTTTTCCAGACGTTTCGCCAGATCGAGGTAGAACTGCCCGTTCACCTCGCTCATGACGGCGTATTTTTCGCGGCGCTTCGGCAGATGCCGCGTCCGCTCGTTGTCGATGACGCAGTGAGCGTCCACCGGGCCGAAATACATGTATTCCGGATTCGGACAGAAAATATTGTCCCAGAGAAGATTGACTTTCCCTTTCGATTCATAGAATTTCACAAAACTGTCCGCCAGCAGTTCGGAGAATTCCATGTTGCTCAGGTCGAAGTAGTTTGCCGTATACTGCGTGAAGGACTGGCGGAGTCTGCCGCTTTTGTCCCGGTGGAAACAGATGTCGAGCTTGTCGGGAAATGCCTTCGCCACCCGGTAGGGATTGGGGCCTTCGCTGCACATCCAGCGGGTCGGCCTGCTCTGCATCCGGTAGGCCGCGGTGAAGTCATCCTGATCGTTCGGGATGTCCGGCCACGGCCATTCGCTGGTCTTGGCGAGTCCCAGCGGACGGGGTTTTTCCCCTTTTGCGTGGAACGCTCCGCCGGGACGCCCGAAACTCCGCGTGAGATATTTCGGATTGTCCGCATAGGCAACGGGAAACACCTTCCATTCGCGCCGTTCCGGCAGGACGACGCCGAGTCCGGGATAGTAGAAGCGCATCCCGAGGAAGCGCTCCAGAAAGTCGAACACCGCGCCGATTGTGCCGTTTTCCGCGTAATTTCCCATGTCGTTCCACTGATAGGACCCGGGAATCATCGAACCGTCGCGCCCGACGACGGCGATTCCCGTTTCGAAGGTCATGACTTTGAACCCGTCAGGCGGCATTTTCGCAATGTCAATGCCGAGACGGTCCGTATGACTGCTTTTTCCGAGCAGGATTCTGAGTGGATAAGCGGCGAGTTCCGGAGAATCCGGCGGGAGCACCCGCGGCTTTTCGCCGAAACACCGCTCCAGATATTTCTGAAGAAGGCGCGCGGAGGCATGAAGGGAGCGGCAGGACGCCTTGAGCGGTTTTCCTGTCCCTACGATTCTTGCCTGGTTTTCGGCGGCGAGGTCGCAGACGATGGCGAAACGGAGTTTCCCGTCTTTGACCATTTCCAGCGGGGAGTGATTCCGCGCCTTTTCGAAGCGGACCTTGTTCAGGGCCGGATTGTCATATTCCGCATGCGGCGCGGCGCACAGGACGCCGCAGAACGCGGCGAGGAACAAAGGGAAAGCGACAGGGTGTTTCATGCAATGCCTCACGGTTTGATTTCTTTCAGAACAATCTCTTTCAGGTCCATTCCGGCTTTCTGCCCGCCTGCGCTGAAAATCACGATTTTCACGGCTGCCGTGCCTTTCCAGAGGCGGTCGCGTCCGAGTCCGGGACCGCCGATGATCCCGGAGGTGAATGTTTTCCATTCTCCGTCCAGAGGCGCGCCCGCGCGGACGTAAAGATAGGGCGGGCCGCTCTGCTGTCTCACCGGCGTACCGGCGGGATGGTCTTTCCCGAGCGGATGGCGCAGAGTGACTTCCCATGCATCGGAACTTTTTTCAATGTGGGTGATGGCCGGAGAGATATTCCGGTTCGGAAGATCGCTGAAGTCCGCTTTTGCGCCGAAGGCGATTGCGCTTGCCTGTTTTTTCCATGCGGATGCGTCCCTGAGTTTCAGGACGCGGTCTCCTTTTTTCGCGGGGGCGGCAAGTTCCGTGTGCGTTCCTTCCAGCGGACAGGACTGAAATCCGTTCATCCATTTTCCGTTTCCGTCATACATGGCGATGCCGAAATAAAGGCGCGGGACGTTTCTATTGCTTCCTGTCCGGCGGAAAGTGCCTGTGAGCTGATATTTCCCATCGGGATGAACCGGGAGCGGTTTTGCGCTGAAAACATAAAATTCCTTCGCTGTGTCCGCGACGGACAGACAGCCTGTTCCGGCGCGCAAATTGGAGGGTTTTCCGTCGCGTCCGGCCCAGTCGTCCGGGGAATCCGCGGCGGCGATGCAGGAAAGGCAGAGCGCAGCAGACATGATGACAGCTCTTTTCATAATTTCGGGAAGCTCCTTTTCATTTAGTTGAACGGGTGAAAACTGCTCAGCGCCGTCGCGGTTCCCCGCGTCCATGGCGCATTTTTCAGATCTCTGTTGAACGGGAGATTGTTCGCGGATCCGAGTCTCAGCCACCGCTGGTCCCCCATTTCGACATGGGCGTCCAGATAAAGCGCTGTGGAACGCCGCTGGTGGCGGAAGGCCACCTGCTGTGTGAAGTCAAGGCGGTAGACTCCACGGTTGCTGCTGGTCTGATTCAGAACGCTTCCCGTCTCCGTAATCATGGAACAGGCTGCAAGAAGATGCCGGGACGGCGCATGGATCGGTGCGGTTTTTATGAAATGTTTCGGATCGCTGCTTTGCAGCTGATTGTATCCGTAATGAATGCTTTTGTATCCGACTCCCCCGTTTGACCAGACATCCGTGTTCATTTCCATCGGGGATACGACACTGGGGCATCGCAGCAGATGATTCGGGCGAAGCGTCCTGTTCGTATACCGTTTGAAGTTCAGAGAGTCCGCCATGAGATCGCACCAGATGGTGGACGCGAGCTGATCCGCGGTTCCGTATTCCGTCGGGGCGAAGTAATCTCTGGAGTCGGCAAAATATCCCGCAAAGGCGACTCCGAGCTGTTTGGCGTTAGACTGGCATTGCACGGCTTTCACTCTGTTTTTCGCCTTCTGCAAGGCGGGCAGAAGCATCGAAGCCAGAATTGCGATGATCGCAATCACTACCAGAAGCTCGATCAACGTGAATTTTCGTATCTTCATGCGTTTCCCCTTATGATGATGTTTTTCTGAAAATGTCATGCTTCCATAACTCTCTGTAGCGGCGGACGCGCTGCGGCGGGGGGGCTTCCGTTTCCCCTGGGTGATAGACGGATTCGAGCACGAGCTGAAGTCCGTCTTCGGTCAGCGGAGCGGAGCATTTTCCGGAAAAAAGGAATTCCAGAGCGTTCTGCTCGCTGATTCCTTCCGGTTCCGTGAAACGGCCGATCGTCAGGATCGAAGGCAGAAGGTCCATTCCCGTAATCGCCAGAATCGAGATATCTTCCGGGACACGCACTCCGTGCCGGATCAGATCGTTCAGAGCACGGGTTGCGAGAAGTCCGTCGATGCACGCCAGGGCCGTCGGGCGTTTCCGTTCCACGAAGCGCAGGAACGACTGCGTGGAGTACTCTTCGCAGAGCGTCATTTCCGGATCCGGTTCCAGACCGTGTTCCCGGAAGGCGTCGAGGTATCCCAGATGGCGGAGTTCCGTGGCGCAGTATCTGTGGACGCCGCAGAGCAGAGCGATTTCCGTATGTCCCAGGGAGAAGAAGCGTCTGGTCAGCTGACACATTTCCCTGCGGGTGTCAACCGAGAAGACGGGATATCCCATTCCCACGGCGCCCGCGCCCAGGAAAACCGCGCGAATGCCGTTGGCGCGGCAGAATTCCGCCACCTGAAGCCGGACTTCATGAATCGGGACTTTGCAGATGACGTAACGGAGCTGGTTTGCAAGGATCTCTTCAAAAGCCTTTTTCGGTTCGCCGAGAGAATAGAAGCGGAGCTCATAACCAAGGGCGTTCAAACGGGTCAGCAGAGAGAAATTTCCCTGCGGATGGACATTTCCCGTAGCGAGAAGCGCCACGGTGGACGCATTGAATCCTGTCCGGATTGTCGTGGCGGAGCGGTTTTTCAGATAGCCGAGCTCTTTTGCCGCATTGCGGATCCGTTCCCGCGTCTCCGGACGGATTTCCTGGGCCCGCGGATGGTCGCGAAGCGCCCAGGAGACCCAGCTCGGGGACACTTTCGCCCGTTTCGCGACATCATAGATGGTTATGCTCATTTTACTCTTCCGCAGAATTTACATAATCGATTGTGCGATTAATTATAGGCGAAATTTCATGAATTGTCAAGGGGGAGGAAAGGCTTTTTTCCGGAAAATTTCACCCGTCGGGAAGAAATGCTTCTTTATGCATATTGCATGGAACAGTTCCTGCAGCGATTGCAAAATGGTTTTCGCATTGCTGCGGAAAGATGCTGAAGCGGGATGTTCCCGTTCTTGCCCTCCCGGCGGATCGGGTTGTCGCCGATCCGGAGCGGCGTCCATTCGACGGGCACGCCGTTTTACGTCGACTCCTTCCGCGGACAAGGCAATCCAGTAGATCATTTGAACCCCTTCCGTTTTTTCCTTGATTTTTCTTGAATTTTCAGGAAAATGTGATATTGTGATGTTCAGAGAGCGGTTTTCCGAGTGTGCGCGCTTCACGATTGAAGGCCTGCGGAAGCTTCATCCGCTCTTTTTTATTTCAGCGCCCGCGCCCATTTACGGGGAATGCTCCTCGCGCCGCGTATTACGTCGGCTCCCTCCGCGGACAAGGCAATCCAGTAGATCATTTGAACCCCTTCCGTTTTTTTCTTGATTTTTCTTGAATTTTCAGAAAAATGTGATATCATGATATTCAGAGAGCGGATTCTCCCGAGTGTGTGCGTTACCTCACGATTGAGGGCCTGCGGGAAATAAGAATCCGCTTTTTTTTAATTTCAGCGCCCGCTCCGTATCGACGTAATCGTCCCCGGCATTGTTCCAGCTCACCGGTTTCAGCTCCTGTCCGTCCCACACCATCACGCAGGCAAATCGGAATACGTTTCCCGCGTTGTGTCGCCATCGCCCGCTTGAGGCTTACGACGATGCGGCGGTTCCGGTTCCCGAGCGTCTGATCCGTGACCGTCTCCTCCGCCTGACGGACGATTGCCGCACGGATCAGAAAGGTTTTTCCGTCAAGTCCGGCATGCGTGCTCCGCGTCCGGCTGCCGCTCTGCGCCGGATCGTTGAATCAAGTTCCGGAACCCTGTGAAAAAACTTTTTCCCTGTTGCCGCAAGCAACGTCTTCCCGGGCAGAAAAGATGTTCACTGCGCTTGCATTTTTCCGGATGCGCCTTATTGTATCGCCGGAGGATAGTCATGCACATTCCATTTGTTCTGACCGGCGGCTTCCGTTCCGGTTTCATTTTGTTTCCGGACTGCCGGGCGCGCCTTCTTCCGGAGAGCGGACAATGAACGCTGAACTCTTCGCCTCTCTGCCGGGTCCCCTGCTGGCATGGTATGACCTCCATGCGCGCGTTCTTCCGTGGCGGGAGAATCCGACGCCGTACCGTGTCTGGATTTCCGAAATCATGCTGCAGCAGACCCGGGTTGAGGCGGTGAAACCCTATTTTGAACGTTTTCTTGCCCGTTTTCCATCCGTTGACGCATTGGCGGAGGCTCCCGAGGAGGTTCTGCTGAAACTCTGGGAGGGACTCGGCTATTACAGCCGTGCGCGCAATCTCCGGAAAGCCGCGCTGGCGATCCGGGAGCGTTTCGGCGGCGTATTTCCGGAACGCTATGAAGAGATCCGCGCCCTGCCGGGGATCGGGGATTACACCGCCGGAGCGATCGCCTCGATCTCATTCGGGCAGCCCTGTCCCGCTGTGGACGGCAACGTGCTGCGGGTCATCGCCCGTGTGACCGGGACCCGTGCCGATCTGTCGAAACCCGCCCTCCGGCGCGAAATCGGGAACCGCCTCAAGGCGGTTTATCCGCCGGGACGCTGCGGGGATTTCACGCAGAGTCTGATGGAGCTTGGCGCGACGGTCTGCCTGCCGAACGGTGCGCCGAAATGCGGAGAGTGTCCGCTTGCCGGATTCTGCGTCGGACTGCGGACCGGATGTGCGCGCGATCTGCCGCTCCGTCCGGAAAAGAAGGCACGGCGCGTGGTGAATCTGACGGTCTTTCTGCTCCGCTGCGGAGATTGCGCCGCCCTCCGCCGCCGTCCGGAAAAAGGCGTGCTGGCGGGACTGTGGGAATTCCCGAATATGGAGGGGAAACTCTCCGAGTCTGCCGTCCGGGAGCACTTGAAGGCATCGGGAATCCGTGTCCTGCGGCTTTCCCGTTCGATTTGCGCCCGCCATGTCTTCACGCATCTGGAGTGGGAGATGGGCGCATGGAGGATTGACTGCGCGGAGCCGCATTCCGCCTTCCGCTGGGTGACGCGGGATGCGCTGCGCGGCGAGATCGCCCTGCCGTCCGCCTGGAAGGCCTTCTCCCGTGCCGTTTTTTCCGATCCGCCCTCCGCGTGATTTTTCCCGTTTCTTTTTCCCGTTGCCATGTGTTTTTCGTCATTATTTTTATTTTCTGCATCGAAAGTGTTATAAAAACATCATATTCTGCATGAAAAACTTCTTGTTTCAGTTCATTTCTGCCATTATACTATAATCCGGCCGCAGGCAGTCCGCCCCGGAACGGCCTGATTGCGGAATTTGGTGTTTCAAGGTTGTTTTTCAGGAAAACAGGAGAAGGGACATGTCTTTTACGACACGGTTTGTGAGTTCACTGGAAAAGGTCTTCTGTTCCCCGGAACTTCCGGCGGAAGAAATCGAATCCGTAAGCGGCGCGCGCGGCGAAACCGTCGCATTTCAGCTTGCATGCAGAAATGAAAGCAATTCCGTCATTGAGATCCGCGCGGAGTCGGAGATCGCGGAATTCCTCACGATGCGCGAGGTCGGTCTGGTGCCGTGCCTGATGCCCGCGATGCCGGACGATCCCTTTGTTCTGACAAGCCGTGCCGGCGTTTTCCCCGATCCGCTCCTTCCTCTGGAGGGAAACCGCATGCGCCTGACGCGCGGGAACTGGCATGCCGTCTGGTGTTCGATCCGGATTCCGGAAGACATGAAACCCGGGACGTATGAAATCCGCTTCACCGTCACGATGCCGGAAACGCCGTTCAGTCAGCCGGGCGCTCTGCGTCATGCCGCATCCGTTTCCGTCGAGGTGCTCCCGTTCCGTCTTCCGAAGCAGAAGCTTCTTTCCGTCAACTGGTTCTACGCGGACTGCGTGCAGGCGTATTACCGCGTTCCCTGCTGGAGCGAAAGACACTGGGAACTTCTGGAGCAATACTTCCGGAACATGGTGCGGCACGGAAACAACGTGATTCTGACTCCGCTCTGGAGCGTTCCGCTCGACACCGCGGTCGGACATGAACGCCCCACCGCGCAGCTTCTGGAGATCACCTTTGCGGACGGCGTCTACCGCTTTGACTTTTCGCGTCTGGAACGCTGGATTGCGACCGCCCGGCGCGCGGGCTTCGAACATTTCGAGATGGCGCACGCCTTCACGCAGTGGGGTGCGAAGGCGACCCCCAAAATCGTCGTGAAGGAAAACGGCGTTGAAAAAAAGCGTTTCGGCTGGCACGTTCCGGCGGATTCTCCCGAATACCGCGAATTTCTGACCGGTCTTGCACAGCAGCTGATTCCCTTCCTGAAAAAGCAGGGGCTCACGCCGGAGAATACCTTTTTCCATGTCTCGGACGAACCGACGCCCGATGTCGCGGACTCCTATGAATATGCATCCAGACTTCTCGGAAGCCTGATCGGCGGGTATCCCGTGATCGACGCCCTCTCCGATGTGGAGTTCTGCCGCCGCGGACTGATCCGCCGCCCGGTTCCGGCGACGACGCGCCTGGAGGATTTCCGCGGGGAAGATCTCGAGCAGCGCTGGGTTTACTACTGCGGCAACTGGGAGCACGGCGTGCCGAACCGGCAGTTCGGCATGCCGTCTGCGCGGAACCGCGTGCTGGGCGTGCTCCTTTACGTGCACGGAATCGACGGTTTTCTGAACTGGGGCTACAACTTCTGGTTCACGCAGCACTCGCTGAACTGGCATATCGATCCCTATTCCGTGACGGACGCGGGACGCGCCTTCTGCGGCGGCGGAGCGTTCATGGTCTATCCCGGAAAGGACGGTCCCGTCGACTCCATCCATTACGAGGTGTTTGCCGAAGGGCTTCAGGATCTGCGCGCGCTCCGGCTTCTCGAGTCGGAAATCGGACGCGAGGAGACGCTGAAGGTGATTCAGGAAGGAGTGGAGCATCCGATTTCGATGACGCATTATCCCCATGATGCGCAATGGCTTCCGGAGCTCCGGAAGCGGATTGACCGCCGCATCTGCGCGTGCCTCTGAAAGATGGTTTTCAGCGCAGCAGAGCGTCCCAGATGGACTCCTTTTTCGGAGCGGGCGCTTCTTCTTTCAGGAAACGGACGGGAAAAAGCATCATGTCCGTTCTGTCCGTGCTGATCAGTTTGAGTTTCGATCCCGCCGCAACGGGATCGGATACGGAGAGCAGGCGGTCGATCACCTCGGTGGCGTCGCGCGTGACCCGGACCGCCGGTCCCGCCTCCGGATTCACGGGAAACAGAATCTGCCCCGAAAAGCGGAAGTCATACCCGGCGGTTTTCTTCGACTGGATGAAAAAACGGAATGCGAAACATTCCAGAGCTCGGAAGGTTTCCTTCCCCGCATACGTGATGGTTCCTTTGATCGCACCGGGCGGGAGATCGATTCCGCGTCTGCGCAGCGATTCGCTGAACGCGCGCAGATCGGGACTCCAGGTTTCGCCGATCCGTTCCAGCGTGCGCTGTCTTCCGGTCAGCTCCGCAAGGCTGTGCGTGGAGACCGGGCGAAAAAGGGCGGAGAGCAGAATGACTGCCTCCCTGTTCAGAGTGCCGTCCGGAGAGCGGAACACGGCAGGCGAACGGGAGAGGTCTCCCGTGACGGTTTTCCCCTCGATTGCGGAACAGTCGGCTTTCCGGCCGTTGATGCTTCCGCGCAGGGATCGGATTTCCAGGCGGATGTTCAGCGCTTTCCCTCCGGCGTTGACCTTTTCAATCGTCAGAAGCCCCGCGAACCGAAGCCTGACAGTGTTCAGGCGCACCGGAGGGTTGTCGACGCCGGGCATCCGGAACGTGTACTGCTGCGACTGGGAGGAGTCCGCCATGCAGTCGAAACGGTCTCCCGCCTTCAGCGGCCGGTCGAACAGAACCGTTTCCGCGCCGGAAAGCAGCAGTCCGGAATAGAGGGCGAAAAACAGGAGGAAACGCTTCATTTCAAAAAAATTTAGGTTGATACCGCGATGCTCTGCATCGCCAAAAATTGCTTCGTGCAGGACTCTCAGTCCTGCCGCGGTCCAGCTGCGTAAGCTGGTCGCCGGAGGCGAAATCCCCAATACCGCGCATGCTTGCATCGCGGTAATTTATTCGAATTCAAAATCATCCATGGAATCCAGCTCTTCCTGGATGAAGGCGACGATTTTTTCCAGCGCCTTCGCACGGTGGCTGATCTTGTCCTTGACTTCGGGGCCGAGCTCGCCGAAGGTTTTGTCATATCCGTCGGGCACAAAGACGGGATCATAGCCGAAGCCATGGGCGCCGCGCGGTTCGTCGATGATCGTGCCGTTTACTTCGCCGCGGAAGGTCTTGACGCTTGTGCCCCGGTATGCCAGGGCGATCACGCAGACAAAACGCGCGCGGCGGTTGGTTTTGCCTTTCATCTCGTCCAGAAGCTTCCGGATGCGCTCGGCGTCGCTGGCGTGATCTCCGGCGTAACGGGCGGAGAAAATCCCCGGCGCGCCGTTGAGTGCCGCAACTTCGAGTCCGGAATCGTCCGCGAATGCGGGCATGTCTGCGTAGGCGGAGGCTTCGCGCGCCTTGATGTCGGCGTTTTCCTCGAAGGAGGTGCCGGTTTCCTGGATTTCCGGATAGCCGCGGATGTCGTCCGCGGTCAGGATTTCCATGCGGGAGAGCAGCGGCGCGAAGGCGGCGCGGAACTCTTCGACTTTGTGTTTGTTCGATGTGGCGGCAAGTATCTGAAGCATGATTCCACTCCCTGCTTGAAAATGAGTTGTTGTTTTCCGGGAATTAATGTAGCGTCATTTTCCGGTTTGACAAGGCGCGGGTTTTCTTTTTGAAAAAATATTCCTTCGGCATTTGCCGAAAAACGGAAACATGGTTATATTAGCCCCCGCGGGAGAAACCCGGATAACTCAAGAACAAGGAGATTCTGTCATGCCTTTTGAAAGCGGAAGCACCGCATTGATGATATGCACGCTCAGCGAGAAACTGCCCGACGATTTTCTGGAGCGCCTTGCGAAATACAGCGCGGGACGGCTCGACGACGTCAAGGACGAACCCACGGTCGGCTGGGTCAGCGGACGCCATCTTCTGGAAAGCGAGATCAGCGAAACGACCTCCATCTGCGGCGGCCACCTCTATGTCAACCTGCGCAAGGCGGAACGGAAAATTCCCGCCCAGCTTCTGAAGGCGATCTGCCGGAAGGAGGAGCTCGCCTACATGCAGGCGAACAACATGATTACGGTGCCGAAAGCCGAACGCAAGCGGATCAAGGAGGATGCCGTCGAGCGGAATCTGATGAAGATGCCTCCGACGATTTCCGCCACGCCGATCATCGTGGACCGCGCCTTGAATGTGATGTATGTCGGAAGCGCCTCCCTTTCCGGTTTCGACACGATTGCGGCGGAGTTTGCGCGCGCGATGGAGATTGAACCCGTTCCCGTCACGATTCCGGAACTGATGGTCAAGCTTTTCCGCGCTTCCGACGTGGATCTTCCGCGTCTCTCCTTCAACGGGCGCGACGAGGGAGAGGCCGTTCCCGGACGCGATTTCCTCACCTGGCTCTGGTATCACGCGGAGACCAACGAGGGGAGGCTCAAGATAGGAGAACTCGGAGAGTTTCATCTGATTATCGAGGGGCCGCTTTCGTTTGCCTTTGCCTCCGACGAGGCGCGCGGCGCGACCGAAAGCGTGCTCAAGAAGGGATGTCCGCAGATTTCCGCGGAGGCCAAGGCGGCTCTTGCCGTCGGCAAGAAGCTCAAGAAGGCGAAGATCCTGCTTGCCCGCGGGGATTCGGAGCGCTGGACCTTCACATTCGACGCGGACAACTTCACGATGACGGGGCTGAATCTTCCGGAAGGCGATGAGATGGAGCTTAACGCCCGCTTCGAGGAACGTGTCGGATTCCTTCACACGCTGCATGTCGCTCTGGAGGAATATTTCCGGCTTTTCGCGACCACGGTCATGGGATCCGGACGCCCCGCTCTGGAAAAAGACATCCGGAAATGGGCGGAGGAACGCGAATCGCTGTAACCATATTTTTCAATGCAGGGAAGGGAGGCCCGTCATGGCATCGGTATTTCAATCCAAGGCTCAGATCCTGAAAATCTACATCCCCGAACGCCGGATGAAGGACGACCAGCCGCTGTGCGAATGGATCGTCTGCCGGGCCTGCGAGCGCGGGATCGCGGGAGCCACGGTGATCCGCGGAAACGGCGGATACTATCTGAACGATCCCGTCAAGTCCCCGGAAATCATCAATATGCAGGTGATGCGTCCCGTCATCATCGAAATCGTCGATCAGCCGGAACGGATCGAGGGATTCGCCGCCTTCCTGAAAAGCGAGATCAGCCAGGTGCTGATGTGCCGCAGCGATGTGGACGTCTGCTTCAGCTGAACGCGGTTTCCGCCTCTTTTTTCCTCCGTGCGCGGGAACATTCTCCTTTCCATCGTGTCTATCGCTAACGTTGGAAAAGATCATGCAATGTCAACCGTAAACGGGGGAGTTCCGCAAGATGCGTTTTTTGAATGGAGAAATTCTCTGGAACCTGTTCTGGGTTCTGCCGTTGTTTTTTCTTGTATTTTATTTCGGATGGCGGAGGCGCGACACGCTTCTGAGGCGTTTTCTCGGAAAGCGCGCCGGTGATCCCTCATACACCTCCGTGTCCGGACACCGCCGTTTCTGGCGTGCCGTGATTCTCGCCGGTGCGCTGGTTCTTCTTTTTGTTGCGGCGGCGCGTCCGTCCTGGGGCGTCAGCATTCAGCCCTATACGGGGCAGGGACGCGACATCATGGTGGTGTTCGACACGTCGCGCAGCATGCTTGCCCAGGATGTGCGGCCCTCCCGGCTCGAACACGCCAAATGGCTGGTCCGCGAGCTGGTGAAACGCAATCCCGGCGACCGTTTCGGGTTGATCGCCTTTGCCGGGCAGGCGTTTCTCGAATGCCCGCTGACCATTGACAAGACCAGTTTCCTGGCTTCGCTCAACGATCTTTCCACCGATACGATTCCCGTCGGCGGCACCAATATTGAACAGGCGCTTGCCACGGCGGTCAAGGGATTCCGCGCGGCGGAAACCTCCCATCGCGCGGTTCTTCTCATTACCGACGGCGACGAGCTGTACGGCGATTCCGGCAAGGCTGTCGGCGAGATCGTCAAGCTGAAGATTCCGCTTTTTGTCGCGGGCATCGGCGATCCGTCCCAGCCGTCGCTGATTCAGGTCCCGTCTGAAAACGGCGGACTCCGCACGCTGAAGGACGCGCAGGGAAATCCGGTGAAGAGTCCGCTCAACGAGCGCGCCCTGAGCACCCTTGCGCAGAAAACCGGCGGAATCTATGTCCGGTCCACAACGACCGATTCCGGGCTCAGCCGTCTTGAAGCGCGCATCGGGAAGCTCGCCAGACAGGAGATCGACAGCGGCAAGCAGACGCGTCCGATCGAGCGGCCCGTCTATCCGCTCGCGGGAGCGTTCCTGCTTCTCTGCCTCTGGTTCTGTCTCTCGGAAAAGCGGATGAGCGCGTCTGCGGGAAGAAGTCTCCTTCTTTTCGGCCTTCTTTTCGCCGGACTGCATTCCTTCGGCGCGGAGAATGCGCCGCTTCCGGGTCCCGAACCGGCTCCCTCCGCTCAAGAGACCGCGCCTGCGACCGTCGAGGAGAAATCCGATGCCACGCCGGTGGAACTCTACAACGAAGGGTTGAAGGCGCAGTCCGAGGAAAAAGACGCGCAGAAGGCTCTGACGCGTTATGAACAGGCGATCGGAAGCGCCGGAGACAACCGGGAAGTCCGTGCGAAATCCTATCAGAATCTCGGTGTCCTTCATCATCAGCAGGCCCGCTCCGTCTTTGACAAGGCGCAGCAGACACTTGCCGCCCAGCAGCTTGACGCCGCATTGCAGGAGGTCGATCAGACCTTGAAGCAGATTGCCGCCACCCAGGATATTTACAGGGAGGCTTTGCGTGAGAGCGCCGATTCCTCTGCCGTTTCCAGAAATCAGCAGCTTCTTCTTATCGACCGGAAAAAGGCCGAGGAGCTGAAAAAGAAGATTGAAGATCTGAAGAAACAGCAGCAGCAGGCGCGTGAGAATACGCAGCAGGCGAAAAATCAGCAACAGCAGCAGAACCAGCAGCAGAACCAGCAGGATCAGCAGCAGAACCAGCAGCAGAATCAGCAGCAGGATCAGCAGCAGAACCAGCAGCAGAACCAGCAGGATCAGCAGCAGAACCAGCAGGATCAGAAGGATCAGGCAAAACAGCAGACGGAAAAAGCCCGTGAAAGTGCGCAGAAACTGCAGGATCAGGCTCGGGAGCTGAACCAGAAAAATCTGGAAGATCAGGCGAAGAAAGCAAAAGAAGAACTCGACAAGGCCCGTCAGGCCCAGGAGGAAAACAAAGGCAAAGAGGCGGAAGAACATCTGAAGAAAGCTCTGGAGCAGCTTGGCGGTTCGTCCGATCAGAAAGATCAGAAGGATCAAAACAAAGATCAGAAGGATCAAAACAAAGATCAGAAGGATCAAAACAAAGATCAGAAGGATCAAAACAAGGATCAGAAGGATCAGAACAAGGATCAAAAGGATCAGAAAGATCGTGAACTTCCGAAAGAGTCGGGCGAACAGCCCCGGCCGCAGGAGGAAGAGGACAATAAGGACATTGACAAGAATCAGGCCCGAGCCCTGCTCGACTTGATGTCCAATGACGAAAAACTTCTGAAGGATGAACTCAAGGACCGCATGAAACGCGCCCGCGGCATCCGTCCGGTCGAAAAAGACTGGTAATTACAACGGGAGACAGTGACAATGTTGCAACAGAAATGGAGAAAAGGAATTCTGATACTGGGACTTTCCCTCTGCGCGGCGCTTCTCTGCGCGGCGGACAAAGTGGAGGTGTTTGTCTCCCCGAATCCGGTACAGGTCGGTGTTCCTGCTCAGCTGGTGATCCGTTCCAACGACGGCGCCGCGAACCAGGTCCGGAGCCGCCTTCCGGAAATCGACGGCCTGCGCTGGGGAAACGGCTCCAGCAGCAGCCGGAGCATCAGCATCATAAACGGGCGCCGCTCCTCGGTTTATGAGCTCGGCATTCCGTTCACCGTGGAAAAGGAGGGGAAATACACGATTCCCTCCCTGCGCCTGACACACAGCAAGGAACGCACGAAGCCTGTTGAATTTCAGGCGGTCATGCCGACGCCTGCTTCTCCGCAGGTGAACGCGGGGCTCCGCAATGCGTTTCCGGCGCCGCGTCTGCACGGAATGCCCGCACCTTCCCGGCGTTCCCGCCGGAGTGCGCCTCCGGCTCAGAATCCGTCCGGACAGGAACAGGAGAAGTCCGCGCAGGGTGGCGTTACCCTGGACGAGGCGATGTTCGCCCGCGCATCGATCGCCTCCGACCGGAAGGAGTATTATGTCGGCGAGGAGATTCCGCTTCAGATCAATGTCTATATTCTTCACGGCGTCCGGGCGCAGTTGTCCTGGCCGACGGTGAATTTCGGCGAGCGGGACGGTGCAGTGCTCAAGGATTACAAAAGAGTGAACGATCAGAATCCGAACTTCGACCGTCCGACGGAGACTTCCGCCGAAGTGGACGGCCGCCTTTATAAGGTGTATTCCTTCCAGACCGCTTTCCGTCCGATCGCGGCGGGAGAAATGAAGGTCTCCACCGTTACGCAGGGCGCGCTGGTTGTTTCGGACAACCGTCCCTCCCGCGCGGATTCGCTGTTCGACGACTTTTTCGGGGGGAGTTTCTTCTCCCGCGACCGTGAAATCGCCCGCACGCTTCAGACGGAACCCGCAACGATTTCGGTAAAGGCGCTTCCGCCGCCTCCGAAGGACACATTTTTCACGGGACTGGTCGGGTCCTGGCGTTCGGAAGTCGAAATCACTCCCCCGCCTTACAAGACCGGCGAACCCATTACGCTCCGGATCAAATTCCGCGGGACGGGCTCGCTCGACACGCTTCGCGCCCAGACGCTGGACTTGAAAGGATACCGCATTTATCCGCCTGAAATCGAAAAGAGCGTCAATTCCGCGGAGGTCCGCTACATCCTGATTCCGACGGAACGGCTCGACACCGGAAAAGACAATCTTGTGCTTCCTCCGTATGCCACGTTCAATCCCGAAACGGGGAAATACGAGACGCAGTCGTTCAGCCGGAAACTGGATATTGAACAGGGGTCCTATTCCGCCTCCTCCGTTGCGGCCGATTATATCGCGCCGTCCGTCCCGGCGACGGAAGCGGGCGAACCCGAACGGCGCAGGCCCGAGGAAATTCTCTATCTCAAGAAACTGGATCGTTCCGGCGTGCGGATGCCGCTTTACCGGAATGCGCTGTTCACGGGAGTGCCTCTGGTCATTCTCGGACTTCTGTTCTGGATCGTCTGCGAAATCGTCCACCTCCGGCGCAAGACTCTGGAAAACGATCCGTCGATTCTCCGGCGGAATGCGGCGAAGAAGCGCAAAGGCGAACTGCTCGCCCGTCTGAAGGCATTGAATCCGCAGGAACTTTCCTCGATTTCCGGCGACATCGCCTCTTATCTTGCCGATCTTGCGGATCTTCCGCCGGGAAGTGATCTGCGCGAAGCGGCTTCCGCCGTGCGTTCGGACTCGCCGGAACTCGCTGACATGCTGGAGGAAATTGCGCAGTCCGCGTGGATGCCGTCGCAGGAGACGCGTTTCACGCCGGAATTCCGGCAGCGTCTGGTGAAGGCGCTCTCCCGTCTCGCCGCTGTTGCCGTTGCGCTGATCGTGTTTTCCGTTCCGGCTTACGGTGCGGATGTCACTCTTGCGAAGGAGCCTCCGATCACAAACAGCGTGGAGGCCATGACCGCCTATGACTCGGGCAAATTCGAGGATGCCGGAAAGTTCTATGCGTCGCGCCTGGAAAAATCCAGACCGTCCGCACATGTCCTTTACAACATGGGGAACTGCCTTTACAAGCTGGACAATCTGCCGCGTGCGCTGATCTGCTATGAGCGCGCGTCACGTCTGGCGCCGCGCGATTCAGACATTCTAGAGAATCTGAATCTTGTGCGCCGCAAACTCGGGCTGCCGGAAAAATATCTGATCGCGTCGCCCTCGGACATTCCGGTCTATCTGCGCGATTCCCTGCGCCCGGACGAATGGATGCTTCTTCTCGCATTCGGCATTGCACTGATCTTTGCCGGTCTCGGCGTCCGTCGGATTACGGAAAAACGGATTTTGTTCCGGATTTTCCTGATTGCGGGGTGCGTCCTGATTGCCGGGTCCGCCGTTGCGTCGCTCTCGCAGAAAATGACGGTCTACAATGAAAAATACGCGATTGTGACGGTGCGCAATGCTCCCGTCTATTCTCTGCCGTCCGAGAAGTCGGGCCGGATCGAGATGAAACTCAAGGCCGGTGAGGAGGTCCTGATCGGCGAGCGGCGGATGGATTGGGTCCGCGTCCGCTCCGGGGATGCCGAAGGCTGGATGCGCGCAGCCGATGTCGCGAGTCTCTGGACGCCGCGCGGCATCTCCGCCAACTGATGCGGAAACGGAAAAATGCGTGTGCATTTTTCTCGGGGTCAAGGGCCATTGGCCCTTGTCGTGCTCCAGCGTCGAAACGCTGGTCGCGCGAAGCGCGAAATCCCCGCCCGGAGCGGTTCAGACCGCTCAGTGACGAGAACTTTTTCATGGAAAAAGTTCGAGAGCTCCGGGC
>CALXSJ010000035.1 GCA_944391115.1 uncultured Victivallales bacterium
AGCTGCGTAAGCTGGTCGCCGGAGGCGAAATCCCCAATACCGCGCATGCTTGCATCGCGGTAATTTATTTCAAAAAATTCAGATTAATACCGCGATGCTCCGCATCGCCAAAAATTGCCTCGTGCTTTCCTTTCAGTCCTGCCGCGGTCCAGCTGCGTAAGCTGGTCGCCGGAGGCGAAATCCCCGATACCGCGCGATGTTTGCATCGCGGTAGTTCATTTCGTTTTTTTTTGCACAGGTCCGATGCAGCCGCTGAGAATATGTGCTTCCAGCAGTTTTTCCGCACGTTCCAGATTCTGTTCCCGGATGGCGGATAAAATGCCGGAGCGTTCCGCGATCAGATCTTTGAGCCGCGCATTTTCATAGTTGCGGTAATTCCGGTAGGGCGCGGTCTTTCTGTGGAACTGTTCGATCAGCGCGGCAAGGCAGCGGTTGCCGCAGTAATCCCGGATCAGCGCATGCATTTCCTGATCCGCCGCAAGTGCGTTTTTCCGGGCGTTTTCCCCCCGGGTGCATTGCCGGAGCGCGGCGAGAAGCCCGTCGGTTTTTTCCGCCGGAATCCGTCCGATTGCGCGTTTCAATGCCTGAAGTTCCAGCATGCAGCGGCATTCGAAAAGCTCCCGGAGCGCTTTTTCATCCGGCAGCGCGACCCGGAATCCGCGGGGCAGGGGCTCGATCAGCCCTTCCGCCGCAAGTCTGCGCAGAGCCTCCCGGACCGGAGTCCGGCTGATTCCGAACTCGGCCGTGAGTTTTTCCTCCGGGAGGGTTTCTCCTGCCGGGTAAGCCCCCGACACAATTTTTTTCACAAGCTCCTCATAGGCTTGATCCGCAAGATTGATTTTCCTGAGCATTTTCCGAAACTCCGCTTGTTATCCGGCATGATCCGCTTTATTGTATACAGTATACCTAAAAAATGGAAAAGCAAAGGAGAAATGATGAATCGGCGGATAAAAATTCTGTTCCCCGCATTCCTGCTTATGGCATGCATTCCGCTTTCTGCCCTGGAGAAGAAAAACATCCCCTACTACGATGGAGATTTTCCGAAACGGGGCAATCGGGATTACCTCGTGGAACGCTGTGTCCTCGACTTGAAACTTCCCGACGGAAAGAAAGACTTCCCGACACTGGTCTGGTTCCACGGCGGCGGAATTACAAGCGGGCGGAAACATTATCCGGTGAATATCGATACGAGACAGATTGCCGTGGCGGCGGTCAACTACCGCTTATCCGGAGAACTGGCGCAATGTCCGGATTATCTCCATGACGCGGCGGCGGCGACGGCATGGGTTCTGCGGCATATTGCCGAATACGGCGGAGACCCGGACCGGGTTTATGTCGCGGGACATTCCGCGGGCGGCTATCTCGCGGCAATGATCGCTCTGGCTCCGAAATATCTCAGGACATTCGGCGCTTCGCCCCGGCAGCTGGCCGCCGTGTTTCCCGTTTCCGGCCAGATGACCACGCATTTCCAGATTCTCAACGAGCGCAGGAAAAAAGATCCTGCAACCCCTGCGATTTTCCTGGACGAATACGCACCGGTTTTCAACGCCTCGTCCGGCGCTCCGCCCTTGATTCTGCTTGTCGGAGACACCCGTGTGGAGTGGCCCGCACGCGTCGAGGAAAATCAGCTGCTGGAGGCGCGTCTCCGGCGGAATTTCAACGACAGGAACGTCCGCTGCATTCTTCTCCCCACCTTCAATCATGGCAGCGTGGTTGTGCCGTCCATGCTGATTGTCAGCCGTTATATTCTTGATGCCGGGAAGAAGTGACGTTTGTTCCGTGCGGGGCTGCTGTATTCAGCGTGCCGCCATCCGGGGACGCGGCGGCCCGAAGTTTTTTCCGGTCGCCTTTGCCCGCGCCTGAAGTTCCCGCATATACTGATTGCGCATGGCGCGGCTTTCGGGGGAAGTCGTTTCGGTGCGGGCTTTCATCTGCGCCGTGCGTTGCGCTTCTGTCAGACGCGGCGGACGCTTGGCATCTGCCGCGCCGTTCTGGTTGCCCGCCTGGCGTTTTTTCCGCTCGGCGTCCATTTGCGTCCTGCGTTTTTCAAATTCGGCGCGGCGTTCTTCCATTTTCGCGAGTTCCGCATCCAGAAAAGCGTTTTTCTCCTCCTGCGTCTGAAGCGCGAAATATTGCTTCATATGCCGGTTCCGCTCCTGTTCGAACACCTTCCGCATGTTGTCCCGGAAAGCGGAGCGTTCCTCTCCGGACATCGTCTGCATTTCGCCTCGCTTCGGCGGGCCGGGGCGTTTTCCCCGCTGTTCCGGGCGAAGTTTTTTGAGCCATTTCTGACGTTCGGCGAAGCTGAGACGGTTGAAATCGGCAGAGGCGACGAACTTCATGATGTCCTCCCGGGCCTCCGATTTCGGACGCGGTGTGCGGAACATGTCATATGCGGCCGTTCCGAGCGCGCCTGCCGTCAGAAGGGCCGCTGTGACGGAGAGGATGATTTTCGTCCGTTTTGCGAGGCGCTTTTTTTCCGTTTTTTTCTTCCAGGGGTTCATGATGTGATTTTCCTTCCCGTGAATGAGTTGAAGATGCGCTCTGTCTGGCGGGCATATGCATTACTGCCAGTCATCGACACGTCCGTCGGCAAAGAGATAGTTGCATGACCCTGCTTTTCCGGCGGGACCGTGGTAGGGGCGCAGGTCGTGCATCAGCATGCTGCGCGAGCGGTTGGTCATCCTGCGTCCGGCAAGGCGCGTATTGAATTCATAGCTGCTGCCCTCGTTTTCAAAATCCGGTTTCCCGTTGCTGCTGGCGTAATTGAAATTGGTGCTTGTCACTTCGTCGCTGTCCTCCTCCTCATCCGTGAAAACGCCCACGATTCCATTGATTCCCCGGTCCGCCGGACAGCAGAAAACCTTCGAATTTTCGCTCCCGAGCTGCGGGGCGAGCACTTCCTGAAGCGCAGGAACCTCCGGATCCGTCTCAATGGATTTCATTACGGCGACGCGCGGGAAAATTCCTTTGAAGTCATCCGTGTAGCTCTGAATTGCGATGCCGAGCTGTTTGAGATTGCTCCTGCAGGCGATCCGTTTCGCCTGGCCTCGCGCCGTGTTCAGGGCGGGCATCAGGAGTCCTGCCAGAATTGCGATGACAGAAATTACGATCAACAGTTCAATCAATGTGAAATTTTTTCTTTTCATTGCAGGCCCTTTCGTTTGTGATTCCCGTTGTCTGATGCCGGTAAAACGCCCCCGCAAGTGTTTTTATTGTGTTTGAAAATAAAAAAAATGCCGTCTGTGCGAAACCATGTGCTGCATCCGAACCCTGGTTCCGGATGAAACTGCGGAATCCGGTTCTCTCTCATGTTTGCGGCCATGTTGCGGAATGCCGCACTAATGTGGCGTTTCCGGAATCTGAGGCCTTGCGGAAGCATTTCTGCTCTGTGGACATTGCAGCGGAAACGCATGTCTGATTAATTCTGACGTTCGAGGCGCGAAATCTTCCGTGCCGGGGATAAAATCATATTTTTTTCAACTCTCTTTTGAAGTTTGCGGAACATTACGGTATATTATGCGTTCTGATGACAGGACTTTTATACAGCAAAACAGGAACCGATATGGACAACAACGATTTTGAAACGCGTTCGAAGAGCGGAAACATCGCCTTGTTCGGGATCATCTGCCTGACCGTTCTTTTCTTCATCCTGATCCGCGGCGGGGCAAATGCTCCGCTGGTCAACTTTCTCGTGCTGACGCCGGAAACGCTCCGCGATTTCCAGCTCTGGCGGCTCGTGACTTCGCTTCTTGTCAATTCCGATCCCTGGAATCTCTTTTTCGCCATGTTCACGCTTTATATCTTCGGCAACCTGTCCACGCCGGTTCTGGGGCCTCACAAGACGATCTGCCTTTATCTGTTCAGCGGAATCGTCGGCAATCTTCTGCTTCTGCCGTTCGTCTGGAACTATCCCGCCACGCCGATTTTCGGCTGCTACGGCGCGGTGATGGGCGTCCTGATGGCCTCCGCAATGGTTCTGCCGAACATGCAGATGTATCTCCTTTTCATTCCCTTTCCGATCAAGATCAAGACAATGGCAATCGTTTTCTTCGTATTCTATCTGCTTTTCGCGCAGCTGAGTCTTTTTTCCCTCACGATTGTCGGGGGATTTCTCGGGGGATACCTTTTCATGAAGCTGTTCGCGCGGAAATATGTCAGCTGGGAGCTTCTGGATGTGCTTCTGCCGAAACGCGCCGGCGGGAACGCATCCGCGCGTCCGGTTTATACGTTCAATCCGAAACCGCCGGCGGGTGCGCCCGACAGCAATGAAATCGACCGGATTCTGGCAAAACTCTCCCGCACGGGCATCAACAGCCTGACGCCGGAGGAGGTGAAGGTCCTGGAGGAACTGCGCGAACGGATGCGCAAGCAGTAACGGTGAACCTGCCTTTTTTCCGTGATTTTCATGGAGAGGGCTTGCAACAACAACGGAGGCAGCTTATGAATATCGTCTGGGCGACCAGTGAATCGGTTCCCTATGCCAAGACTGGCGGACTTGCGGATGTTTCATCCGCATTGCCGAAGGCGCTGGCGCGGCGGGGCCACTCCATCCATGTCATCATGCCTTACTATCCGCAGCAGATGGCGAAACTGAATCTGAAATTCGATGCCGTCCATGAAATGCTCGGCGTGCCGTTCGGCGACGCCAACGAGTGGGCGCAGATCCGCATCCTCAAGGTGGAGAAGAATCTGACCTACTGCTTCATCGAGTTCAACCGCTTCTACGACCGCGCCACCCTTTATGACTGGAACGGTTCGGAATACCCGGACAACGCCCAGCGTTTCATTTTCTTTTCCCGCGCCGTGATGCAGACGGTTCTGGCGCTCGGGCTGCATCCTGACATTCTGCACCTGAACGACTGGCACTGCGCCCTCTGTTCGGTCTATCTGCGCAGCAGCCTCTACTCGGGCTTCAGGAATTTTGCGGACTGCCGTTCCGTGATGACGATCCACAATATCGGGTATCAGGGAGTCTACGACCAGGGGAATCTCTACTGGACCGGACTGGGATGGGAGTATTTCAATTTCCGCTGCCTGGAGTTCTACAACCGCATGAACCTTCTCAAGGGCGGGATCATGTGCGCGGACATGGTCAGCACGGTCAGCCCGAGTTATGCCGAGGAGATTCTTTCGCCGGAATACGGTTTTTCCCTTGATTCCTCCCTGCGCCACTGTGCGTATCACGGCAGACTGCGCGGCATTCTGAACGGGATCGACGTTTCCGAATGGAATCCGGCTTCCGATCAGCGCCTGCCCGCCGTTTTCTCGCCGGACGACATGGCGGGAAAGGCCGTCTGCAAGGCCGCGCTTCAGGAGCATTTCGGGCTTCCGGTCCGTCCGGATGTCCCGCTTTTCGGCGTGATTTCGCGTCTCGCCTACCAGAAAGGACTGGATGTCTTTGCGGATTCCCTCGAAGACATGCTTTATCACGACGACAGCCAGTTCATTCTGATCGGTTCCGGCGATCCGTGGCTGCAGGGGCGTTTCTCGTGGCTCGCGTCGAAATATCCGGAGAAATTCGCCGCCTACATCGGTTACGCCTCCGACAAGATCTCCCATCTTCTGGAGGCTGGCTCGGATTTCTTCGTCATGCCGTCGCGCTACGAACCCTGCGGGCTCAACCAGATGTACAGCATGCGCTACGGAACGATGCCGATCGTCCGGAGCACCGGCGGACTTGCCGACACGGTCCGGAACTACAATGCCGACGATCCTTCCGCATCGACCGGTTTCGTCCTCTGGGATCTGAATCCGGTCTCCCTGCGGAACACGATCCGCTGGGCGGGGGATGTCTATCGGAAGCATCCCGAGGCGGTCGCGCAGCTGCGGCGGAACGGGATGACCGCGGATTTCTCGTGGGACAACACAGCCTCGCAATATGAGAAGATGTACCGGGATGCGCACCAGTGACTTTGACTACGATCTGCCGGAGGAGCTGATCGCCCAGCATCCGCCGGAGCGTCGCGGCGATTCGCGCATGCTTGTGCTGGATCCCGCGGCGGAAACGATGAAAATTGTTCCGTTTCATGATTTCCCGGACTATTTCCGCGCCGGGGATCTGATCGCGCTCAACGATACGAAAGTCATCAAGGCGCGTCTGTTCGCGAAAAAGGAGAGCGGTGCGAAAATCGAGATTCTGCTTCTTTCGCCGGTGACCGGCACGCGCTGGAACTGTCTTCTGAAACCCGCAAAGCGCGTGGCGCCGGATGCTGTTCTCCGCCTTCTCGATCCTTCCCTTTCCGACTCGGGCAGACAGGTCAGGCTCGTCTCCAAGGACCTGGCCGGGAACTGCGTGATCGAGTTTCTCGAACCGGATGTGGAACGGACGCTTGCCGAATGCGGGCATATGCCGCTGCCGCCGTACATCCGCCGCACGGCCGATTACGCGCCCGATGCGGAACGCTATCAGACCGTCTACGCGAAGGCGCCCGGCGCAGTCGCCGCTCCCACGGCGGGACTTCATTTCACTCCGGAGGTTCTGAACGCGCTGGCGGAAAAAGGCGTCCGGCGGGCGGAGCTGACGCTTCACGTGGGGCAGGGCACCTTCAAGCCTGTTACGGTGGAGAATATCGCAGATCATCCGATGCACAGCGAGCATTTCATTCTGAACGCGGAAAATGCCGCGCTCCTGAACCGCACGCGGCGGGAGGGGGGGCGCATTGCCGCGATCGGAACGACTTCGCTCCGCGCGCTGGAATCCTGCGTACGGGATGACGGACTGTTTGACGCCGTTGAGACGGATACCTCCATTTTCATCTATCCGCCTTATGCCGTGAAGTCCGCCGACATGCTCCTGACGAATTTTCATCTTCCCAAAAGCACGCTCCTGATGCTGGTTTCCGCCTTTGCCGGCCACGCGCTTGTGATGGAGGCCTACCGCTGCGCCGTGAAGGAACGGATGCGTTTCTTCAGCTACGGGGACTGCATGCTGATTCTGAACCGGATCGGATCCTGCTGAACAGCGGACAGGGCGTTGCCTTTCCTTCCGCGGACGCCGCTCCCGATATTTTCCCCGCTTACTGAATGACGAGATTCAGCATCTTTTCCGTTGCGACGACCGCGGCGGTGAGCTGATCGCTGTCGACTCCGGTTGTAGTCAGGGTGCGGTCCGGCATTTCCCAGCTGATCGTGGTTTCGACCAGCGCGTCGGTTTTGCCTCCGGGCGGAATCCGGACTTCATAGTCGGCGAGTTTCGGGAAAGTGATGCCGCGTTTTCTGAGCAGTTTGCGCAACGCCTTGACAAATGCGTCGTATCCGCCGTCCCCGGACGCCTTTTCGGTGATTTTTTCTCCGTCGAGTTCAATCGTGACGATTGCCTTCGGCGTCGATTTCAGCGTGCTTTCCACCTGATAGTCGACGACCTTGACGCGTCCCGTGATCGGCGTGCGCAGGACGCTGGCGATGATGAACGGGAGATCCGAGGGCGTCACCTGTTTCTTCTTGTCCCCGAGCCGGACCACCTCCTGCAGAACTTTGGAACGCACTTCCGGGGCCAGTTCCGCCATTCCCATGAGCTGGAGATTCTGGTCCAGGGAGGCCTTGCCGGAAAGTTTGCCGAGCGCGTAATTGCGCTTGCGGCCGAAACGTTCCGGAAGCAGGCGGTTCGCATAGAGATTGCCTTTCCGGTCTCCGTCCGCATGGACGCCGCATGTCTGCGTGAAGACGTCCGATCCGATGACCGGCGTGTTCCATGAATAACGTTTGCCCGAGATCGTCTGCACCAGCTCGGAGGCGTGCTGAAGTTCCTTTTCCGGCACCCGTGTCGTCCGGTCCGTGTGGTCGTTGATGACGACGACCAGCTGGGCGAGCTGCTGGTTTCCGGTCCGCTCGCCGAGTCCGTTCACGGTGACATGGACGCCGTTCACGCCGGCTTTCACGGCGGCGAGGCTGTTTGCCGTCACAAGTCCGTAGTCGTTGTGACCGTGGAAATCGAGCCGCGCATCCGGAAATGCCGCATACATCCAGTCCAGACAGCGTGTCACATCGTCCGGGGTCATGATGCCGAGCGTGTCGGGCAGCATGATCCGCTCGAGAGGCATGCCGCGCAGGGCGCTCAGGAAGGAATAGACATAATGGAAGGAATGCGCCATTCCGTTCGACCAGTCTTCCAGATAAAGATTGACTTCCAGACCGAGCTTGTGCGCATTTTCAATTTCGCGGCAGACCTCGTCGAAATGCTGCCGCGGCTCCTTGCGAAGCTGGACGCGGCAGTGATTCTCCGAACCTTTGGCGAGCAGATTCATGACTTTGCCGCCGGCTTCCCTGATCCAGGACGCGGATTTTCCGCCGTCCACGAATCCGAGAATCTCCATGCGGTCCAGACAGCCGCGGTGTTCCGCCCATTTCAGGATCGCTCCGAGCGCTTCGCGTTCTCCGTCGGAGACTCTTGCCGATCCGATTTCCAGCCGGTCGATGCGCAGGTGGGAAATGAGAATGCGGGCGATCTCAAATTTTTCCGCGGGCGTGAAAGCGACGCCGGGCGTCTGCTCTCCGTCACGCAGGGTTGTATCGAGCAGTTCGACATACCGTCCGTGTCTTGCTTGCGTTTTCATTTCTGCCTGTCTTTCCTCGCTGTTAAAATCATGGAAAGCTTTAAAATACTCCCTGGCGGATGTTTTTACAAGCTTGCCGCGGATTTTTCGCATGGGGAATTTCCGCAATCCGGATTTTCCAGCGCCCGGGAGAGGCGTTCCGCCGTTTCGCGGCAGCGTGCTGCGATGATTTCCCCGCGCCTGCCTTTTGTCCGGAAAGTCGGATACCAGCACCCGAGCACGCATTCCAGGGTTCCGCGGGACAGGACCGGAACCGCCAGCGCGCGCGTGCTGTCCAGGCCGGTTCCGCGGTTGTCGAAGGCGATGCCCGCCTGCCGGATCTGCGCAAGACGCCGGCGGAATTCCTTCCATCCGGACACGTCCGGAAAGATGGAGCCTTCGAACGGCTGAATCCGCTCATAGCGATCCAGTTCCGCGTCCGGCATCCATGCAAGCATGACGCATCCCGTCGCACTGAGCATGAGATTTTCCGTGATGACCGGATCGTTGACTTGCAGTTCCCGCGCGCTTTTCCGGATCAGCAGGACGATCCGCTTGTCGTCTGAACGCGTGGCGATCAGGCAGTTTTCGTTGACGGCGGCGACCAGTTCCTCCAGAAACGGGGCGGCGCATTGCGCGAGATATTGTTTGTAGGTTCCGAAGCGGACCAGCAGGGACGGCGCGGGTCCGAGGCGGTAGCCTTCCCGTCCGGCGGATTCGAGATATCCCAGTTTCACCATGCTGGAAACAATGTTGGCGCATGCCGGAGGCGAGATCTCCAGGAGTGCGGCAAGGTCGCGCAGACGGCAGGGCCGCCCCCTGTGCATGGCAACATGTTCCAGAATGACGGCAAAGCGTTTCAGCACCTGGATCATCTGCCGCACCTCTTCCGAATGCCTTTTTCCACCGCCGTCAGTTCCGTCCTGTCCAGAACGGCATGGATGCCGTGGGGGATTCCCCAGCGGTCCAGTTTTGCCGCGGTCAGGATCCGCATCCGGTTCAGAATGCCGAGAGGCCGGTCGCTGCCGAAACAGCGGATGAAAAGGGGCGGCGAGTCCGCCAGCGCCGACGCCTCCAGAACCTCGCCGATCACAGGACGCAGTTCCGGAGCATCTTCCCCGATCCTTGTCAGCGCATTCCAGGCGTTGACCGCATAGGTGGCTGAACGGCGTTCCCGGAGAATGCCGCTCAGAATCCCGACGCTCGTCTTGTCATGCAGGAAGCCGAGCAGATAGGCGGCGATTGCGCCGTATTCCTGCCGGTGCGGTTCGTTGCGCGGCGTTTCCGCCAGCGTGGCGTCCCGGCGTTCCGCCAGTTCACGCAGGACGCCGAGGCAGTCCGGGTGCCGCAGGAGAGCCAGCGCAAAAGCCGCGTGCGCACGCACTGCGCCGGATTCCCGGAGCAGCGGTTCCAGGTATCCGGATTCCCCGCGGCGGTAAGCCGACCAGATCGCCCGTCCCGGCGACGGGGAACGGAGCCCTTCCACGATTTCGTGCTGATGTTTCAGAAGAATCTTCTCGTTTTCCCCGCTGAAATCCTGCCAGGCGAGTTCCGCGGCGATCCTTTCGTAAGGCACGTCCCTGACATCGCGGCGCATTCTGACGGCAAGCGAAGCCATCACGGCGGCGGCTTCCCCGGTGAACTGCATGCAGTCTTTCATGCGCACCGCCTGGGAGAGGTCATGATCCACCGCAAGCATCCGGCCTGCAACGAGGATTCCGTGAAGTCCCTTCGGAATCAGCGCACCGCGCGGGACCGGAATGTGCAGGACCCTTCCCCACTGCATGGCGGCAACGCACCAGAGCATCATGGTGTCGTCTTCGAATCCGAGGTCCAGATTGTGCGTGTCGCAGTTGGAACGCTCCCAGGCGACCGCTTCCGGGATCTTCACACCGTGGATCACGTCGTGCAGCGTCAGGTTCGCCTCGCCGACGATCCGCCGTCCCTCCCGGACGCAGAAATGGTCCGAAAGGAAATCAATCCGGTCCTCCGGCGTGAAGCGTTCCTTCAGAAGAAGGGCGGACTGATGCAGAATTTCATCCGTCACTTCCCCGGAATCGGAGGGATTGACATAGCCGCCGTCCCCGTAATTGATCTGCCGTCCGCCGTTGCGGAGCCGGGAGTAGTTCAGCGTGTAGGTCTGCGCCAGACCGTCGCTGTCCCGTCCGAAACGGAACGCCCCGCCTGCGAGAAAGACGATCTGCGCATCGGCGGTCGCATCGATCACATAACGGCAGCGCGCGCTGTGCGGACCGTCCGCCTCATGCCAGGAAAGGCCTCCGACCGCAGAGTCGTCCCGCATCAGGACGGCGTCGGCGACCGCCTCGAAACGGATGACGCCGCCCGCCCGCAGAATCCTCTGTTCCAGTTCGATTTTCTTGAGCTCCGGAGAGAAACAGTTCGGACGCACGAGATAACCGGAATTCCGTTCCCGTTCGCGGACGCTTTCGTCAATTTCCGTATGCGTGCCGTGCCGGATTCCGTAATAGTAGTTGGAGACCAGTCCCCCCGTGCCGATGCCGCCGCAGGCGCAGCTCTTTTCCAGCACCAGCGTCCTCATTCCGCGCGAAGCGGCGGCAAGCGCGGCGATTGCGCCCGCCGTTCCTCCGCCCGCAACAATGATGTCAAACTCTTCCCGCGGATCATCGCAAACGGTCCGCACCAGTTTGCCGCCGGATATGACGGAACGGATCATGACGCCTCCTTTCCGGCGACGCCCGCGTCGAACGCCGCCGCCGGATTCTCGTAATTTCCCGAAAAGACGCAGAGATGGTTCGGCGCAATCCGACGCGCGGTTTTTTCCAGCTTTACGGCAAAGCGCATGGCGCTGCCCGTCACGGTCCAGGCGGCAAGCTCCGCCGGACGTGTCCGCCAGAAGTTCTCAAGCCGGAGCCGGGCGTCCGGATAGGTGCAGGATGTTTCCAGCGGCATCTTGAAATATCCTTCTCCCGGAAAGGCGCCTCTCTGAAACCCTTCCGCCTGAGGCAGAGCGTCTGTGTCGCTGGAAATTGCCGCATGGAAGGATTTTTTCCGGATCGCGGCATGTTCAACGGAGAGAGTGTCCAGATAGGAGAAGGCCAGATATTCCAGTTCCCCTTCCGGCGCGGCAGTCCGGATGCGCAGAACGCCGTTTTCTGGAATTGCCGAGGTGACGGTCTGCCCCAGACGGATCCCGATTCCGTTTTCCAGAATCATGGAAGAAAGAAGCGGAATCAATGCGGGGAGGTGGAATGCCCCGTTCCGCAGCGCATTGCGTTTTTCCAGGCAGGCGCGGAACCAGCGGGCCTCGCCGGTTTGCAGCGGACCATTCCAGGCGCTGCCCGGATCGAATGCGTCGGCGAACTCTCCGCCGGGGTGAATGCCCGGCTCCAGAATCAGCGTGTCCGGTCCGGCATTCCAGGCGGCGCCGATTCCGTAACAGGTGGCGCCGAAGATGATTTTTTCGTAGACCTTCAATTTTTTCTCCAGGATGAATTCTTGAAGCGCTGGCTGCCGCCGTTCATACCCGATGCGGAAAACTGCACCGGTTTTTCCGGCGGCATTGCATCTTTTCCGCCCGGACGTTCCCGCCGTGCGCTTCAGAAAAGGATGAAAGTGAATTATTCAATAATATTGAATAATATTTTATAATATTGAATAATATAAATGCGAAGCGGAAAAAGTCAAGCCTCCGACGTTCTGCTCCGGTGTTTTTGCGGCATGCAGGATGGCGTTAATTCCGTCCGGGATGGAAAAAAATAAGGAAAAAAATGATTTTTCAGTGTTTTTTTTCAGAAAAATCATTATAGTTATGGGAAAATGCCCGGTGTCAGGACCGGACAGAAACAATCTATCCAAATTTGAAGAAAGGAAAGATGAACATGAAGAAAAAACTCTCACTCCTGATTGCCGCGGCCGGAGCGGCGGTTCTGTTCGCCGGTTGTTCCACCGTCCAGTATGCCGGAAGCAAGGAACTGAACGGACAGGCCATTACCGCCTCCGGAACTTCTGTGGCGCACGTCAGCGGCTATGCCAGCGGGCTTTACCTTCTGTCGATCCCGCTGATCGTCGGATCCGCCGAGACCCCGGATTCCACAGCCTTCGGCGAAGATTCCGTCAATGTCACCGCGGTCACGAAAATGGTTACGAAGAAGAGCAAGGATCTGAAGGCCAACCGGACGGTTGATCTTGTTTCCATGACCGGCAGCACCAATATTCCGATTCCGATTCCCTTCCTGTTCTACTGGAAGACGGCGACGGTTTCCGGGAACGCCGTGAAATAATCCGCCCCGAAACGGAAAACTCCAACACAGGAAATTCATCATGAAAAAAATCATGCTTTTTCTCTCCATTGCCGCCGTCGGTCTTCTCATGAGCGCTTGCGCCAGCGTTGAAGTCGTCAAGAATCCGAATCTCAACGGTCAGGCCATTGCCAACAGCGGCAGGACGATCGCCCATATTGATGCACAGAACTGGGGAATTTACCTTTTCACGATTCCGCTGTTCACCGGTTCCACCACGAATCCCGGCAGCATCGACGTGCTGAACGATACGGTCAACGTGCCCTCCCTGATGCCTGTTCTTACGAAAAAGAGCAAGGAGCTCGGAGCGACCAAGACGCTTGATCTCGCTTCCCAGTACAGCGAGTCCGGGCTGATCTTCTACTCCCGTTCCGTGAACATTTCCGGAAACGCCGTCAAGTAAGGCATGCGCCTGCTTCGGAAAAACCAGCCCGGCTCCGGCCGCGGCTGGTTTTTTCTTCATTTCATCCGGATTGTTCATGATTTTTTCCCGTTTTTCCGAACCGATCACGCTGCATCCCTCCTTTTCTCTTCCCTCGCGAGCGATTCTTTCTCCGCTGGAAGGGATCATGAACCGGGATTTCTTTTTTGACGCCGCGTGTTCGCTCGGACTGCTGGACTCCTGGATGCCTCCTTTCCTCGGCATTTCCCGCGGAGCGGTCCCCTCTGTCGGAAAACTGCGAAAACGCTTTGCCCGTTTTCTGGATTCCGCTCTGCCGCTGACTGTCCAGCTCCTGGGAAACGATGCGGATTCTCTTGCGGAAACGGCGCTTCGCCTTGCGGAATGCGGGGTGCGCTCCGTGAATTTGAATTTTGCATGTCCGAGCCGGACGGTTGTGAGAAGCGGTTCCGGCGGCGCACTGCTGCGTGATGTCCGGCATACGGGGGAGATCGCCGCGGCGCTTTGCTCCCGGGTTCCGCAGGTCTGTGTGAGCGTGAAGCTCCGTTCGGGATTCTCCTGTGCGGGGGAGTCCGGGGAATTGATCCGGCGTCTCTGCGGCGCGGGCGTCTCCTGGATTCTGTTCCATTTCCGGACGGTTTCGGAAAATTACGTGTCTGTCGGCCGAGACGAGGCGTTCCGCCGGATCGGGATGGCGGTTCAGGCCGCCGGCGCTGTCCCTGTGTTCGGGAACGGTGACATCCAGACGGCGGAGGATGCCGGAAAGATGCGGGAGGCTTCCGGATGCGCGGGGGTTGCCGTCGGGCGCGGCTTTTTGAAGAATCCCTTTCTGTTGCGGGAGATCCGCGGCGCCTGTCCGGATGAGGATGCAAGACGTCTTTTTCTGGAAACGCTCTTCCGGAAGGCTGTTTCCGGGCCGGGAAGACGGAAATATGATTTCTATCTGGAGTGTGTCCGGATGGCATATGGTGCGGATTCGGAGGAATTTCAGGAAGCCCTCCGTCGGAAATGATTTTTATTTTTTTCAAAAAATCCGCTTCCCGGTTGCATTTTATAAAATATTTTGTTAGATTATGACGTTAAAGATTAAAATTTGGAAAGGTTAAGAAAAAATGGCGTTTGCTCCGGTGAAACTGATTCTTCTTTTCGCCTGGTTCCTGTGCGGCCTCTACGCCTTGAAGCTCGGCGAGGAAAAGCTGGGCAAGCGTCATGGCATCTGGAAGGAATATTACAATCTTCTGGCTCTTTTTCTGGGACCGCCTGCGATTGCCTTCTGCTGCCTTCAGGGGGATGCCCGGGAATTCATTCTTGGCCTTTTCCGTGAAAAAAAAGCGGCGGTGAAACAGGAGATCCCGGTCGTGATCCGGGATGCGAAAGGCAATCCTCTGGCCGAATCCGACGATGAGCACGGAACGCTGACTTTCCTGAAACAGCTGATTTATGATGCCGTGAAAAAGCAGTGCAGCGACATCTTCATCGATCCGAAAAACGATGCCTATTCCGTCAGGATCCGTGTCGACGGTGCAATCAAGGTCTATAATATGCTCGCAGCGGATGCCGCACTGGCCGTCATCAGCACCGTGAAAGTCGCCGCTGGAATGGACATCGCCGAGAAACGCCGTCCGCAGGACGGTTCCTTCAGCGCCCTGGTGGAGGAGGATCAGCCCTCGTTCCGCGTCGCCTCCGTGGGGGTTTTCGGTGGAGAAAAACTTACAATCCGGGTCATGGCTTCGGATATGGGGCAGCGCAAGCTGGAGACCATCGGGCTTTCGAACGATCAGTACCGGATCATATCATCGGCGATCCGGCTTCCTTCCGGCATGGTTCTGATGTGCGGACCGACCGGCAGCGGCAAGACATCCACCCTTTATGCCATGCTCGGCGCCATTGACTACAATATGAAAAATGTGATTTCGATCGAGGACCCGATCGAACATGTGATGCCCGCCATCAGCCAGATGGAGGTCAATGTCAAGGCCGGCATCACATTCGCCTCCCTGCTGCGCAACGCCCTGCGGCAGAACCCGGATGTGATCTGTGTCGGGGAGATCCGTGACGAGGAAACCGCGGAAATCGCCGTGCATGCTTCCCAGACCGGGCATTTGATTATTGCCACGCTGCACAGCAACGACAATCTCGGGACGATCGACCGTCTGATGAATCTCGGCATTCCGCTGCGCTCCATCGCCGCGACTTTGCATGTCATTATCTCGCAGAGGCTGATCCGCAAGCTGTGTCCGCACTGCCGTAAAAAAGCGGAACTTTCGCCGGACCGCAAGGCGTTCATGGAACAGTACGGTTTCCCGACGGAAAATGTGCAGGCGCCGCAGGGATGCCCGAACTGTGACGGGACCGGTTATCTCGGACGCCAGGCATTGTTTGAGATTCTGGTGGTGGATGCAGGTCTGCGCGCCGTTCTGGAGGCTCCCGACGCATCGAATACGACCATTCAGGAGTATGTGGACTCTCATCAGACGACGGCGAACATCGCCGGGCAGGCTCTGACTCTTGTCAGCAGCGGCGTCACGTCTTATGAGGAATTCGAACGCGTAACGCTGAATCTTTAACGAAGGTGTTTGTGCATTATGGGGACTCTTGTCATTCTGATTGCCGCGATTCTCGGCGGACTGGCATGCGCGAAGCAGACCTTGTATCAGTCATGGATTTTTCTGGTCAACCTTGTGTTTTCCGTTTATCTGTCCGTATTTTTGTCTCCGCTGATCCGGGATCTGCTGCTGCCCTCCCTGAAGCCGGGCAGAGAAACGGAGGCGTATCTGCTGCCGTCGATTATGCTGGCGCTGTTCCTTGTTCTGATTATCGCACTCTACAAGGTGACGGACGCCGTCATCACCATTGATTTTGACGATTATCCGATTCCAGCTCCCGTAAATAAAGTCGGAGCGATGGCTTTCGCCGCACTTTCCGGCGCGGTTCTGGCGGCATTCCTCCTCAGCTGTTTTGCTCAGATGCCGTTGGCGCAGAGCGTTCCCGCAGACCGGGTCTCTCTGGCGGATTCCGGAAGAAAGACTCTGACGGCTGTGGTCCATGCCGTGAATGGTTTTTCTTTCCAGGGGACTTCGAAGGATGCTGCGGCCGTTCTGGAAAATCTCACTGCCTATCAGCCGCCTTCAAGCGGAATTCCCGTGTATAAAACGGAAAAGAAGGATGAAGCTTCTCTCCCGGAGGTGATTGCGGAGAAAATCGTCAAGAAGAAACGCTCTGAAAAGATTGACGGGAAAGCCGTGGAGCCGTTCGGAAGCGCGCCGGCGGGCGTGTCCGTCCCCCGCGGAAAGCAGGTGGAAAAGATCGACGGGAAAGCCGTGGAGCCGTCCGGAAGCGCGCCGGCGGGCGTGTCCGTTCCCCGCGGAAAGCAGGTGGAAAAGATCGACGGGAAAGCCGTGGAACCGGCCGGAAGTGCACCGGCAGGCGTGTCCGTTCCCCGCGGAAAGCAGGTGGAAAAGATCGACGGGAAAGCCGTGGAAACTCCATAGAAAACGGAAGCGGGATTCCGTTCGGCGTTTGCCGAACTACCGGCCGGAACCTGTTTCTTTTCCTTCCATGACAAAAAAACGGATTTTTGATCCTGGCTCGGACTGCAGTGCAAGCATCTGTTCCACGCTCTGCTCCGGAGAATAATAGATCAGAAGACGGGTGCGTGACAGTGGTGTTTCGATTGTTCTGGCTGCGTTCATTGTCAGAAAACAAAAAATATTGGCTGTTTGAAAATGCTTCCTGAATAAGTTCAGACAGCGCAGAAATTGTTCCTTTGTCGGGCCATTCATCAGGACAATCAAAAACTTGTTCTTCAGAGATTCATATTTTGCGAGCGGGCGGAGACGATATTCCAAATAGGTCGTTTCATTTGCAATTCTGCCTTGAGATATGGGCTTGGCTGCAATTGGATAATCGACAGTGTTTCCTGTCCATTCCTGATAAATGCCAATGCTGTTTGCATTGATCAGAAGCAGGGAAAGCGGTCTGGATTGAATTCTGCGCAGTTGATCATACTGAAACTCTTTTGTAAGAAGACAGGAAATAATATAGGAATCCGTGGGGGAATAGATTGTCAGCGCTTCCGGCGGGACGATCTGCGCCGCAGTGGCGAAAACACCGCCCATGTCCGGCGGATTCATGTCTGCATAACGCATTTTGAACTGGAGTCCGGCGATCAGGAGGAACGCTCCGAAGAGAGGCAGGATCAGGCGCGGTCTTCGTTCCGCGAGATGCGGACAGTCAAAGATCAGTGCCGCGGGCAGGGCAAGAATCGGAATCAGGGGAATATACACGCGGGGATCTCCCGCCTTGAATATCAGTGCGCTCAGGAAAACCAGCAATGTGGAAAGCAGTCCCATGAATGCGATGCGCCGCTGGAAGGGAGCTTTCAGCAGGATTGCGGCCGCGACTGTGACCGGAATCGTCAGAGTCAGCGGCAGTTCCGCAATTGTACGCCATGCAAAGGCGGTGAATCTGCCGGGCGAGGCGACTGACGCACCGAAAGTCTGCCCCTTGGCAAGCGTGCTGTAATTCAGTCCGTACCAGAGGAGAACGAAGACTGCAAAGAGAAGGAAGGCGATCCAGAGCTCCTTCTTTTCCAGCCATGTTTTGAGATCATTCCACTTCCGCCAGTCGGTGAAAAGCAGTCCGTAGGAAAAGGCCAGCGCGGTTACGAAAATCACGCCGCTTGTGACGCTCGTGCAGGCCGCCGCCGCGGAAATCAGGAACAGCGCGGCCCAGAGACTCCGCCGGAAGCGCGATTGCAAATCCAGTTCGAAGAAGAGCAGGGAAAGCATGACGCATGTCGTGAAAAGCGCCTGAAACTCATATCCTCGCGCTGTTTGTGAATAACGGATCAGGGGAATGTTCAGGGCAAGCAGAAGAACTCCGAAACAGAGTCCGGGGATTGATTTCGTCAAGCGGCGGAGACCGGATCCGAACATGATGAGAAGGAGAATTCCCGCGAACAGGGCAGGCAGGCGGATCTGGAGCAGCTGGGGAATGCTGAACATCCGGAAACATTTGATGAAAAGCGAGTTCAGGGGATGGTTGTTCGGTGTGGCGAGGTCGGTGAAAATCTCATGGATGGGCAGTTCTACGTAATGAGAGAAGGTCCAGATTTCATCGTATTCCAGATTCCGCGTATGGATTCCTGCGATCCGCAGTCCGATGCCGATCAGAAGCAGAACAAAGGTGATTCCGAGAATCAGTATCGCCTCCTTTTTCCGTTTTTCCGTTTCCATGATTTACTCCGTCTGTTTCAGGAGATTCCATTCTGTCCGGTCCGGGAAAATCACTTTGCATTCCCGATACTGCCACTGTCCGCCGTTGATGACGCCGTCCACTTGAAAAATGCCGGAGCTGCGGCTTCCCGTCACCTCCTGTTCGAGGCGGATTGCGCCGTTCTCTTCATTTTCCCATGCCTCCAGATTCAGGATTTTCCCTGTTTTCAGGGGCTTTCCGATTCTGTCAGCCAGCGCGGGATTTTCCGTCAGCCGGGCAAGAGCGCTTTTGTAGGCATTGGACTGCATCATGTCTGCGACCAGCTGTCCTTGAATGTCCGGCCTGTAACGGAATCCTGCGAGCCGGGCTCCCCCCGCGGCAAGAAGCAGGACAAGAGGAATTCCCGCGGCAAGCAGGATGATCTTATTTCGTTTCATGTTTCACCTCCGGAGCCATTTTTATTTCCGGCTGATAATTTACGGATCGGGTCAGTTTTTCCAGTGTTCCGTCCGCGGAAAGTTTTGCCAGGCGCACCGTCAGGAGATTTTCCAGTTCGGCATCCGGTCTCCGCAGGCCGAAATACAGCTGCGCGGTCCCTCCCTTGAGGTGCACAGGGCTGACTTTCAGGTCTGTGATATTTTCTTTCGGAATGGAGACGCTGGACAGAAATGCCGCCCGTTTTCCAGGGGCTTGCTCCATTTCCCGGAAGATGGATTCCCGCGGAACCGGGCGTTTCAGGAGTTTTGTCTGCAATCCTGACAGAAAGAAAATTTCCGGTGCGGAATCGGGATAGAGCAGCTCCTCGCCCGCGTTTGCTTTTTCCGGTTCCCGGAAATCCTTATGATGCAGAAGATAAAAGGAGAGACGCAGATACGGCGCGGCAGGATTCAGATATGCATCCTTCAGTTCCTGTTCCGTGAAGAGTCCGCAGATGATATCCGCCCGGCCCCCCCGGAGAAATGCGCCGAGCGTCTGCCTGTCCGCGCTGATGATCCGGAAGCGGTATCCCGTCCCGTCCAGCAGCGCGGTGACAAGTTTCCGTTCCATCTCTGCAAGCGGGGACGGAGCAATCCCGACGATCAGCATCCGGTGAGCGCGGATTGTTTCCATGCGGCGTTCCGCGATCAGCTCTGCGGGATCCGGCAGAATGCGTTCCGGCGGCCGGTCCCCGGAATTGGTGCATGCGGCAAAAAAGAGCGGAAGAAGAGGTGCGAGAGCGGAAACAATCCATGCTTTCCTCATGACTCCTCCGGTTTGTGGTCTGTCAGCGTTTCATCAGTTCCCGGAACTGCCGGAAAAGATAGGCGGGGTCGTGCGGCCCCGGTGCCGCTTCCGGATGGTATTGAACGCAGAACATGGGTTCTTTTTTATGGTGCAGCCCCTCGACAGTTCCGTCATTGAGGTTGATATGTGTCACTTCGACTGTGTCAGGCAGACTTTCCGCATCAATGGCGAAATTGTGATTCTGGGAGGTGATTTCCACGGTTCCCGCACCCAGATTCTTGACCGGGTGATTGCAGCCGTGATGCCCGAATTTCAGACGGTAGGTGCTTCCCCCGCAGGCGATCCCGAGAATCTGGTGGCCGAGGCAGATTCCCATGATCGGCACTTTGCCGAGGAGAGTTTTTGCCGTTTCAGCGGCATAGGGCAGGGCGGCGGGATCTGCGGGTCCGTTGGAGAGAAACACGCCGTCTGGCTTCATCCTGAGAATCTCCTCCGCCGTGGTGTGCGCGGGCACGACATGCACATTCATTCCGCAGAGGCGCATGGAACGCAGGATGTTCCATTTGATTCCGAAGTCACAGGCGACGACCTTGAGATCCGCCGGCGGCAGCTCTCCGGGCATGCCCCAGGAACGGGTCTTGGAAAGATCCGGATCCCAGTCATAGGCGCGTTCCGTTGTGACTCTGGAGGCGTAATCCTGATTGTCCAGCCCGCACCATGCGGCGGCTTTGCCGACGCCTTCTTCCGGCGCAAGCTCCGTGCCGGAGCAATGCAGAAAACCCTTGACGGTTCCACCTCTGCGCAGTCTGGTCGTCAGGGCGCGCGTATCGATGCCGGCGATGCAGGGAACGCGGTGCTTTTTCAGAAATTCCGCCAGCGACTCCTCGGAACGCCAGTTGCTCGGTTCATTGTATTCGTGAATGATGAACCCGTTGAGGAATACGCCGCGGGATTCCATGTCGGCTGCATTGATTCCGCAGCTGCCGATTTCCGGATAGGTCATGGTGACGAACTGCCCCGCATAGGAGGGATCGGTCAGAATTTCCTGATACCCGCTCAGCCCCGTGTTGAATACAACTTCTCCGACCGCGTCAACGGGCGCGCCGACGGAATACCCGTGCATGACGGTGCCGTCGGCAAGAGCCAGAAATGCTTTTTTTTCACGTTTTGCGCGCCAGTTGTAATCGATCCTGTCCATGTGCGTCTTTCCTCAGAGATTGGTTCCAGTGTGGTTTAAATCCATTTAATATATATCCGTTTCGGCGAAAAAAAAATGCCGATTCCAATTTTTACGGATTTTCCCGCGAAGGAACGCCGGACCATCCGCCCTCTGCGGGATGGTCCGGGAAAGGGCAGGGGAGTCAGCGCAGAGCGTTGATCGCGTTTTTCAGGTCGCGGCATGCCGCGGCCGCAGCCTCGGCAAAGTCATTCCCGGAAGAAGCATAGATGATCCCGCGGGATGAGTTGATGACCAGCCCTGTTCCATCCGGAGTCAGCCCGTGTTTCAGAACGCCTTCCAGATCGCCTCCCTGTGCACCGATGCCCGGCACCAGAAGCGGTGTCCGGCCGACGAGCCTGCGGATTTCACCGAGTTCCTGCGGGAAGGTGGCTCCGGCAACCAGCATCGTGTTTCTGTTATAGTTCCACGGTCCCGCAATCAGCTGCGCGACATGCTGGTAGAGAAGCTGCCCGTTTTCCAGTTTCAGCTCCTGAATATCCTTTGCTCCCGCGTTCGAAGTGCGGCAGAGAACCACAACCCCCTTGTCCGCACGGTCCAGGAACGGTTTCAGCGCATCCATGCCCATGTAGGGATTCACGGTCACGGCATCCGCGCCGTAACGGTCAAAGGCTTCCATTGCATACATTTTTGTCGTGTTTCCGATGTCCGCCCGTTTCGCATCAAGGATCACGGGAATTTCCGGATGGTTTTTCCGGAGATATTCCATTGTCATGAGCAGTTCGTCGTCGACGCCCTGTCCGGCATAGTATGCGGCCTGCGGCTTGTAGCAGCAGACATCCCGGCATGTCGCGTCGATGATCGCCTTGTTGAATTCGAACACAGGATGCGGCAGGGAACGGACGCATGCGGGAAGTTTTGCTTTGTCGGGATCCAGCCCGACGCAGACAAGTGAATTGCCGTTTTTCCATGCTGCGGAAAGTTTGTCCATGAAGTTCATGATTCGGAAATCCTTATTTTGAGAGTTTCTTTTCCGTCTGCGCGGGGAGGAATTCCACATATTCGAGATACGCCACCGCCCTGGATTTCGTATACTGGGCATTGCAGGAGATGCTCAGCGCGACATTTTTCGTCGGGATTTTTCCTTTGAAACGCTTGTCGAGGGCTTCGTAGATATTGCATTCGTCCACATACCAGACGCCGGTTTTATCCTCCTTGTTGCGGACGCAGTACCATTTCACGGAAACCATTCCGAGCCCGTAAGAGGCTTCTCCCTCCGCCTTTTTCGGGGTTTCGGTTTCCCAGCGGAAGGCTACGCTGTTTGTGGACCAGCGGCCCGCGCCGACATAAATGCCGATCGCCTGGTCGTCCTTTTCTTCGGAACGGCCGTCTGCTCCGGTCGGAAGCACATCCACCTTCCATTTCCAGCGCATGAGGGGATATTTTTTGAAATCGATTTTGGAAATGTCGAACAGAATCGAACCTGTGCCGTTGACAGATTCCGCCTTCAGAACCTTCACGCCGTTTTCGGTGACGATGGTGAATGTCGCTTTGCCGGTTCCGGGTTTGCCCTTGTAGGTCCATCCGCTGACGGTGTCTTTTTCCGTTCTGGCTTTCGAGAAGTCGATCCGGTATCCGGCGTTTTCCGCGGCGGAAAGGGTTCCTGCGGCACAGAGTGCGGCGGCGAATGCCGCAGCGATGGCGTTCCAGTGTTTCATGGCTGGCTCCTTTCAGGATTGTTGCGGGTTCCAGTTTTTGCGGTAGTCCCGGTATTTTTCCATGATCTCATCCACGTAGGTCCGCGTGGAGGGGATTGCGATCCGTTCCCGGAATGCGCCGTCTCGCGAGGCGGGTTTCCATAGATTGACGCGTCGCGCTCCCGCATTGTATTCGCTCAGCGCCATCGGAACGCATTCCCGGTAGGCACGCCACTTGCGGAGCGCGCGGGAGAGATACCAGGAACCGATTTCAATATTCAGTTCAGGGTCGAAGAGGGCCCCGCGCGAGGGAGTGCGGAAGCCTTTCACGCGCGCCCAGTCCGCAGCGGCGAGATCCGGCATGATCTGCATCAGACCGATTTCCCCCTTGAGTCCGCGCGCGCGCTTGTCGAAACGGCTCTCCTTCCAGATGACCGCCTTGATCAGGCATGGATCCACATCGTTGCGCAGAGCCGCCTTCACGATCAGTTCGTCATAACGGGAGAAGCGTGCGTAATAATCATAAAGAAAAGCGCCGATTCTCCAGAGAACGATAACCGAGCATACGGCGATCAGGGAGATGGCAAGGAGAACCAGAAACTGTGCTTTCCGGCTTTTTTTCCTTCGTTCCTGCCTGACACCGTATGCCATGGGCCGTGTCTCCTGCTCAGGCTTTCGCCGCTGCCTGGGCGGTCTGTTCGATTTCCCGGATTCGCGCTGCCTCGGCCTTCAGTTTTTTGAAGGTCTCTTCGAACTTCAGCTCCGGTTCCAGCGGAATGATGCGGAGTTCGCGAAGCTGCTTCATATCGACCTCCGCGGGAGCATTCATCATCAGATCCTGCGCCTGCTGGTTGAAGGGGAAGGCTATGACTTCGCGGATGTTCGGCTCGTCGGCCAGAAGCATGACCATGCGGTCGACGCCGGGGGCGATGCCGCCGTGCGGGGGCGCGCCGAGCTTGAATGCGCGGATCATGCCGCCGAAACGCTCGTCCACGGTTTCGCGCTTGTATCCGGCGATTTCGAACGCCTTGTACATGATGTCCGGGCGATGGTTCCGGATCGCGCCGCTGGAGAGCTCAATTCCGTTGCATACAATGTCATACTGATAGGCGAAAATATCCAGCGGCTTCTTGTTGAGAAGCGCTTCCATGCCGCCCTGTGGCATGGAGAAGGGGTTGTGACTGAAGATGATCTGGTTTGTTTCCTCGTCGAGCTCGAACATCGGGAAATCGACAATCCAGCAGAACTTGAAGACGTTCGGGTCGATGAGGCCGAGACGGTTCCCGAGTTCAGTGCGGACCTGTCCGCCGATTTCCAGCACCTTCGCCTCCTTGTCGGCGAGAAAGAACATCACGTCGCCGGGCTGGATGGATGCCATGGCTTTGAGCTGCGCGAGCTCTTCCGGCTTCATGAACTTGACGATCGGGCTCTTTTCTCCTTCGGCGGTCCAGATGATGTAGGCCATGCCCTTGGCTCCGACGCTCTGGGCGAAGGCGATCATGTCGTCATAGAACTTCCGGGGCTGTGCGCCGCCGATGCCGGGCACCTTGATCGCGCGGACCACGCCGCCGTTTTTCACGGTGGAGGCGAATGCATTGAATCCGCTGTCCGCAAACACGCTTGAAACGTCGATCATTTCGAGGGGGTTGCGGAGGTCGGGCTTGTCGGTGCCGTATTTCGCCATCGCTTCGCGATAGGGGATCCGCACGAACGGCGCGGAACTGATTTCCTTTCTGCTGAATTTCGTGAAGATATGGCAGAGCAGTTTCTCTATGACCGCGAAAATGTCATCCTGGGTGACGAAACTCATTTCCACGTCAAGCTGGTAAAACTCGCCGGGGGAGCGGTCCGCCCGCGCATCCTCGTCGCGGAAACAGGGGGCGATCTGGAAGTAGCGGTCGAATCCGGCGACCATCAGGAGCTGCTTGAACTGCTGGGGCGCCTGAGGCAGCGCATAGAATTTTCCCGGGTGGACGCGGCTGGGGACCAGATAGTCGCGCGCTCCCTCCGGGGAGCTGCTGGTCAGAATCGGAGTCTGATATTCCATGAAGCCCATGTCGCACATGAATCTGCGGATCTCGGAGATGACTTTGGAGCGCAGGATGATGTTTTCATGGAGTTTTTCGCGCCGCAGGTCCAGAAAACGGTATTTGAGGCGCAGAGCCTCTGGCGCCTGTTCATCCTTGGCGATCTGGAAGGGAATGACGTCCGCCTCGCCGAGGACTTCCATTTCCTCCGCCGCGACTTCGATTTCCCCGGTTTCGAGTTTCGGGTTGACCGTTTCGGGAGTCCGGGCAACAACGGTTCCAGTGAAGCAGACCACGGTTTCGACACGCCAGCGGTCGAGTTCCTGGTAGAAATGCATTTTGGGATCGACGACGATTTGGGTTTTTCCGTAATGGTCGCGCAGGTCGATGAAGATCACGCCGCCGTGGTCTCGCACACTGTGAATCCAGCCGGAAAGTTTGACTTTGGCGCCGACATCGGAGCTTCTGAGCGCCCCGCATGTATGTGTTCTGAACATATGCATGATAGTCTCCTTGTCAAAATGCATGATGAATAACCATAACACTGAAACTGTAATATAGCATGCCATTCCTGTTATTTCTTCTGAAAATGCGGAAGAAATCAGAGTATTTTGAATAAATCAGGACTTTTTTCAATGGGGAAACTTGAAAAAAACATGCCAGAATGATAAATTTGATATCTCTGTCATGAACAGGGCGCTTAGCTCAGTTGGTTAGAGCGTCACGTTTACACCGTGAATGTCGGGGGTTCGAGTCCCTCAGCGCCCACCATTTATTTTCTGCGGTTTGAACTCGTTTTCTATACCTGTAAGATAAAGACTGTTGCATAAGCAGATTTCATTAAATAGCACACATTTTATGGTATTGGCAATATCATTTTGTTTGGGTGTCTGAGTCTCGTTATAAGATCACGGAATGAGAAATGAAAAGCAAGCTGATAAATAGTATCAGACTTTTCTGTGAATAAAACCATTATGACATTCAGAAATTGAATATTCAGACAGATCCTGTTCTCATGATTTTTCTGAACCTAAAGAATTTCTATCAGAAAATCAAAAAAGAGATGAAAAAATCCTGCGTCAACTGTGTGATTTTAAAAAGGCGGAGATCGTGGAGGCAGAGGCTGGTCCTGAGTACATTCACATATTGGTAGGTATTCCCCAAAAATTTGTATGTATCGCAATTGATTGGATACTTGAAAAAACATTCCTTGATGATCTTTGAATGTCATGCAAATCTGAAGTGCAAATATGGGAATCGGCATTTCTGGTGTTGAGGTTACTATGCCAATACGGCAGAAGTGGCAATAGAAAAGCAACAAAATGAAAAAAAACAGGGGCTGTATTTTATTTGTAACTGATTGATAATGAATGGTCGAGCATTTTTTTATTTTCCAGAAAAATTCTCTCCACCTCAAAATGGCGAATTTTTCGAGTCTCAAAAGGAGGAGCAT
>CALXSJ010000036.1 GCA_944391115.1 uncultured Victivallales bacterium
AGGAACTCATGAATTTATTGCGCCGGGGAATAATTTCGTTGTCGATGGGAAGGCATATAAAATCCTTTCCCTGGACAAATCCGGGGTAAGGCATCGCGCCGGGAAAACGCTGGGATATGCGACGCTGAAACTGGAGAAGCCTTTGCCGGAAAGCGGGGAACAGCGGATTCCCGTGACGGAGTTCAGTGCGGACGATCCTTATACGGTGATGACAAGCCGGAGTGTTGAGTTTACCGGAGAATGAGGTTATGCGGCATCCGCGGACAGATTTCCGCCGGATGCCGTTTTTTTGAAGTTGCCGCCACGGGGCAGCCGCAGATTCTGTTCTGCGGAATCCGGGAGATCCCGTCCGCGTTTTCCTTTTCCGGAGGGCCGGTCCGGATGGCGAAAACGGCGGAAAACAAGCTGGAATTCCGGCTTTCCGGATTGGGGATTCTGGAGCTCATGTTCGGAGAAGGTCCCGTGGAATAAGCGTCCATCATGTCTGCCGGAAGGGAAGAGGAACGGTGGAAGATTGTCCCGTTTCCCCCGGAATGCCGTCTGCTGACACATCGGGGAAAATGACTGATTTTCGGGAGGGGACTTGAAATAAAGGTCTTGAAGTGTTAGAATATTCCCGGGGCGGGAGCCTTGGTCCGAAGCGGCGGCGCCGTTCCTGACCGGACAAAATGAGATCCCCCCTCCGGGAAGCAGGGATGCTGCTTCAGAAAACGGCGAGATCCGGAAAATGGAATTTCCGGGATTTTGCCGCGCAAGCTGAAAGGAGCCGAATCATGAACGGACGCCGTCTGCCTGTCGTATTCCTTTTCTTCCTCTGCTCCATCTCCCCCGCGGCAGTGCCTCCGGGAAAAACCGGGGAAAACGCCACCCTTGCAGCTGCATTCCGGAACACGGAGGACAAGACACGCTTTCTTGCCGGACTTCTGGAGAAGCAGCCCTCTCCGGAGGCATACGGGGAAAAGCTCTGCGCGCTCTTTTGGGAACAGAAGACGCTGGAGGACAAGGCCCGCTTTCTGGACGGCTTCCGCATGTCGCGGACATATTCCGCCTCCAGTCCGTATTATCCCGGCAGACCGTATCTGCGCTTCATGCTGGCCGGGGCTCTCGCGAAGAATCCGGATTCGGCCGATCTTCATTTCTCTCTGGCGCTTCTGCTCCGCCCCCATGAAAGCGTGATGGGCCTTGACCGTCTCGGCCATCTCAAAAAAGCGTTTGAACTGGCTCCCGGAAATCCGCTGATCGCATTGGAACTCGGCGGGGAAATGCTGGAAAACGGCGATGCGGCCGAAGCGGAAACTCTGCTTGCGCGCCATGCCGGAAAGGCGCCGAATCCGATGGGACGGAATGATCTTGCGGCGCTCTGTCTCATCAGCGGAAGAAGGGAAAAAGCCCTGGCATTGTTCCGGAGCGGGAATTCCGCGGAGAAAACGCAGGAGGAGATTCTCTCGGACATCCTTCTCCTGATTCGCTTCCGGGAGATCCCCGCGGCGCGGGAGCTTCTGGAGCGTGACGGCAGACGTCTTTCCCCGGAGCGCGGACAGTATCTGAGTGCGCTCCTGCATCTGCTGGAAGGGCGGAATGACAAGGCGCTTCCGCTGCTGGCTTCCCTTGCGGCGCCCGGCCGCGTCCGGGAAGTCCTGCGATCCGCCCCCTGCCTGTTTTTCGGTGTCAACGGACGCATCCTCGAGCGTCCGGAGCTTCTTTATCTGGAAGTTTCCCGGAAGGCTCCGCCGGAGAACCTGAGCATTCAGCGGATTCTGTTTGCCGAAAACGGTTCGCTGCAACTGCTGATGCCGCAGCGGAACCCGGATGCGGAAATCGCAGGGAAATCCTTCCTGCTGCTTTATGCGCTGAGCAGGGAAAACCCGCATTTGTGCGCGGATGTCCGGAAGGAACTGGAAAAAGCCGGATGCCGCTATGCCGCGCTTTATCTCGGGCGGAGCGCGGAAGACTGGCGGCGCGACGCCGGAAAAGCCGCCGAAGCGCTTTTCCGGAAGCATCCGGACGATCCCGTCTGCGCGGAAACCTTTTTTATGGAGGGCAGACGGGCGCAGCGGCGCTTTTCCAGAGACGAGCTTTCCGGAATCCTGAAGACGCTTCTGAAATACCGTTTCCCTTCTGCGGAATCCGTCTTTTACACCATATACGCCCGGAACGATTTTTCCGCGACGGAAAAACGCGGACTTTTCCGGGAACTGGCCGGGAGCCTGCTCTCCGCGTCTCCCGATCAGATCGCGGGAAGCCGTTTTGCCGTGCCTCCGGAGTATCTGGACATCCTGACGGAAAAATGGACCGCGCTGCTGAGGAATCCCGGCGCCGACACGCTTTCTCCGGAGCAGTATCTGGCCGCGCTTTTCCGCTATGCGTCCCTGCTGCGGGACCGGAACCGTTTTCCGGAATTGATTTCCCTTCTGGAAGACTGCGGCCGGAACTGCCGCCTCCTGGCACGCCGTGACGGGAAGTACTCTCATTTTTCCTCCGGATTTCCGGTTTTTCCGGGATCTTCCGGACTGGCGCAGACCGCTTGTTTTTTCGGGATCTCCGACGCCGATTCGCTTTCTCTTGTCAGCCATCTCTCCCGGAAGCTGGATTCCAGGGACTTCCGGCGGATGGACGTTCTTGACGGAGTTCCCCGTCCTCTTGCCGCCATCCTGATGGGGCTTCTGAAGGAAAAGCGGAATCCCGCGCCTCCGTCGGAGTTCTCTTTCCTGTGGAACGGGCGTCCGCCCGAAATCGACTGGAATGCGTTCCTGGCGGCAATCCGTTTCTCCGGACTGCCGCTTCTGCTGAAGGCGGCGGCCGCGAACATGCTCGACTGCCCGGAGGAGGGGCGCGCGCTCCTGAAGGAGGCCGCTGCCGGAAATCCGCGTCCGTCCCCCGGATTTCTGCTGAACGCCGCCGCTCTTTCCATCCAGTTCGGGGGGAGGGAGCAGGCCGCCGGATTTGCGGAGCAGTTATGCGCTCTCCCCGAAGCGGATCATACCGCCCGGCGGATCGGCGCCATGGTTCTTCTGAAATGCCGGGCGGGGGAAAAGACGAATCCCCGGACCGGGGAACTGATCGAAATGCTTTCCCGGACAACGCCGACCCCGGAGGAACGGAATGCGCTCTTCTCCTTCCTGCGGCGGAACGGATACGGAAGCGAGGCGGCGCGCCTGAGCCCGAAGAGGGATTCGGACAATATCCGGATTCCCGTCGTCCGGCATGCCGCCTCCGAGGCGCAGCGGATTCTCGACCTGGCGCGGACGGATCCGGAGGGGGCGTGCAAGGCGCTGCGGCCGCATCTCCGGAACGGACTGCTGGAGAAACGGTGGCGTTTTTATTTCCCGGCCGCCACGGGATTCTCCAGTCCGCGGTTTCTGTGGGACCTTGCTGTTTCTGCGCGCATTCCCGGAAGAATGGCGCTTCTGGAGAAATGCTGCAGAACTTTTTCGGAAAGCGGAGATCCGGACGATCTCCGCTATGCCGCGGAAATGGCGGATTTGCTTCCGAAACCGAGGACGAAGGCCGCCGCACTGTATGAAAAGATCCTGAAACGGACTCCGGACGACACCTGGTCCCGCTGGAGACTCTTCCTGCTTCAGGCCGGAACCTCCGCGGATGCCGCACAGGAAAACTACCGCATTCTGCACCGGACCACCGGAATCAATTTCATGCTCCGGATGCAGAATCTGAATGATCCCGCCGCCGTAATGACTTATGTGGAGCTGGTCATGCGTGACAACCGGAATCGTGGCATGTCTCCTCTTGTTTTCGGCAACCTTCTGAGTCTTCTCCGGAAATCCTATGATACCGGAGACGGCACCGTCCTGAAGCCGCTTGTCAGGAGAAGATACCGCTTCATTCCGTCCGGAACGGAGGATGCGTCCCTTGCGGCACGCCGGCGCGCGCTTTATCTTGCGCTTTGCCGTTACGGGGAACAGGTTCCGGAACTGCGCCGTGCCGTGCTGGATGCGGAGCTGGAACTTGCCGGTCCGGAGAAAATTTTCGCGGAAAAGGATCTTTTGCAGGAAATCCGCTCCGCTTATCCTCCCGGTGCGCCCTCCGCCGTTTCGGATACGCTCCGTGGCGCCGTCTGCGAATTCCTGCTCCGGACACGGAAATTTACGGAAATGGAAGACCTGATTGCGGAACTGCGGAAAAGTGCGCCGGGGGCGGCGGAAGCGTTCGAGTCCTGTCTGGCCTTCACCCGCGCGCTCCTGACCGTTCCCGCCGCTCAGTTTGAACAGGTCTTTTCCGAAGCGCTGGCCGCCCGGCGGATTTCCGGTGAGATTCTCCTGCGGAGCGCTCTTCTGGCGGGCGAGGCCCGGAATCTTTCCTTTCCCGTCGCGCCTTATCTTCTGAAGGACGGCATGCGCGGCGATTCCTTGTCCGCTATAAAACTCCTGCATACCTGTCTGGATTTTGCCGCGGAACGCCGGGATCCGGAAAAAATCCGTGATTTCCTGCTTCATTTCTATACGCTCTGCGCAGAGGCTTCTGCAAACGCTCCGCGGACATGGGAGGAGCAGACGCAGCGGAAATATCTGGATTATCTGCTTGCCCGGATTCCTCTGACAATCAATACCCCTTATTCGGACAACAAGACTGTACTTGAAGGTTTTCTGCTTGCGATTCTGTCACCGCGGCGGCCTCCGCTGCCGCCGCGGCAGGAAGGGGATCTCCAGCGGACTCTGGAATTTTCCGATCTCTGCCGATCTCCCGCCTGTCCGGAACTTGACCTGTTCCGGATTCTGAAACAGACCGATGCATTTGCTTCCGGAGAAAAGTTCTCTCTCCCCGGCTGCGTCTCCGCAAGATTCTTCATGCGGCTCGGGAGGAAAACAAAACAGAAGCTCATCCGCGACATCGACGCGTGCGGAGAGAAAACGTTCGGCATGAAACTTGTCCGTGCGCTCTGCGGCCGCTGGTATGACGGATCGCTGATGGAGGTCCTTGCCGGGGAACTGCCGGAACTCCGGAACGTGCGACAGGAAAAAAGAAGCGCCCTCTGGATGACGCTCCGCACGGTTTACAGCGGTTTTCCCGCATTTCGGTCCGGAGCCGTCCGGAAGGGGTGTCCGGAGCTGGAGAAACTCATTGCCGACGATATCGGAAAAGCCTGCGAGGCGCAATACGTCCGGGCAATGGCGCTTTCTGAGGTTCCCTCCACGGAAGATTTGACCGCCTGCGGCGAACTGCGCCAACTGTATCGCCGGCTTGCGAAAGAGGATCCTCCCCGGGCGGAAAAACTGGCGGATCATCTCATCGGGCTCGCATTGAACAGCTCCAATCCCATGCTCCAGGTGCAGATGATCTTCGGGTTCCAGCCGGATTTCCTGATCTGGCGCAAAATCCGGGAGGCGGGGATTCTGAAGTCCGCAAAGGATTTGACGCCGGTCACGCTGGAACGTCTGTTCCGCGCGGAATATCTGCGCACGCCGCCCGCCGGGCGGGTCCGGCGTTTCCCGGAACTCTATCGGGAGTTTGCGCAGATTTTTCCGGACGCTTTCGGGGAGCAGGCCGCAATTCATCTGATCGCAGGACTGCATTTCCGCACTCCTGCGGACCTTGCCTTTCTGAATCAGGCATTCGCATCCGTGAAGTCCGCTTCCCCGGCGGCGGCCGCTGCCCGGAAACTCTTCCGGATGATGGACGAGGCGGCCTGCGGAAAACTTTCGGAGGAATCACGCCGCGAGGCGGAACGTCTGGGGGAGCGTCTCCTGAACAACAGCGCGTCTCCCGCTGAGCGCCGGTGGCTTTCCATGTATCCGGAGCTCTTTGCCGATTCGCCCCGGAAACTCGAATTCCTCCAGGGCATTGCCGCTTCGCTTTCACGCGAAACGGGGAACAACCCCGCAGGGAATCCCGACGCCTGCGTCCATCTTCTCGAAATCCTGGTCCGTCAAAAGGAATCCATTGGAAAGGAGAAGTTCACCGCGGCGTTTTCCGGATTTTTCGCCAACTGCTTTGAAAAATTCCCCGCGCAGAACAGACTGCTTCGGAAACGTCTGCTTCCGCCTCTTGCGGATTTTTACACATGGGTCGGAGATGCGGAAAAGGTCCGGCGCCTCCGGGAATCCTCCGTGCGGACGGTTCCGGCGCGGCGGCGCGCTCCGGTTCCCGCGGGCGCGCGTCCCGTGGAACGGAAGCTCACTTTCTGAAAATGCGGGCATAGATCCCCGCGGGCAGCAGACGGGCCGTGTTGTGTTCGGGAATGGTCATTTCCCCGGTTTCAATGAGCGGCGCGTCCTCGCGGAAAACCTCTCCGAGACACCGTCCGAGGGAAATCGGGGAGAATCCCTGCGAATGGCAGCTCAGGAGAATGAAATAGGGATTTTCCATATCCAGAATTTTCCTGCAGTTCAGGAGCATGTTCTCAATGCCGTCCTCGATTTTCCAGACCTGTCCCTGTGCGCCGCGCCCGAAGCTGGGGGGATCCAGCACAATTCCGTTATACCGGTTCCCGCGCCGCTGCTCGCGTCCGACGAATTTCATGGCGTCGTCGCAGATCCAGCGGATTTTTCCGGGGTTCTGGGCAAGCGCCTGATTTTTTTTCGCCCATTCGATGATGCCGCCGGATGCGTCCAGATGGCAGGTTTCCGCTCCGGCGGAGGACATTGCGAGCGTCGCGCCGCCGGAATAGGCGAAAAGATTCAGGGTTTTCGGATGTGTCGGCATCTGCCTGATGCATGAGCGGAGCCAGTCCCAGTTTGGCGCTTGCTCGGCGAAGAATCCGAGGTGTCCGAACTGGGTCGGCTTCACATAGAGGTTGATTCCGCCCCAGGAGAGAGTCCAGTCGTCCGGCCTGCGTCCGTTTTTCCAGGTCCAGGTTCCGCCGCCTCCGGAGTCGCGTTTGAATTCGGCGTCCGCCTTCTTCCATTCGCTTTCCGGGAGCGTCGGTTTCCAGAAGGCGTTCAGTGCGGGGCGCACAATGCGGTATGCGCCCGCCTGTTCGAGTTTCCTGCAGTTTCCGGAATCCAGCAGGATGTAAGGGGGATGCGTGTTGTTCTTCATGCTTGCTCCGGTGCCGTGTAGACGATAGTTCCGTTGGAAACCGTCATGCAGACCTTGTTGGTTTCCAGATCAAAGAAGGTGATATCCGCTCTTTTTCCGGGGCGGATCTCTCCGCGCGTGATAAGTCCGAGGTCCTCCGCCGGATTGCTGGTGAAGCACGCGGTGGCGAGATTTTCCGGCATGTGCGAGTAATTTCTGAGATGGGCCCATCCCGTTTCCAATGTCATGGTGGTTCCTGCGATGACGCCGGTGCGGGTGTAGACAAGCCCGTCCTCTTTTTTGATGAAGGGCGTATTTGCGGTGTTCTCAAATTCGATGGCGTTGCTGATGCCGATGATTTTGTCGTTCGGCTTGACGCGTGCCGTGATGTCCACCATGCGCGGGTCGATGTGCACGCCGTCCACGATCAGCTCCACGGAGATGTCGTTGTGCGTCAGCATGATGTCCGTGATGGAGGAAATCCTGTGGTGAAGCGGAGGAAGTCCATTGTAAAGATGGGTGCATCTGCGCGCTCCCGCGTCCACTGCGCGCAGGACTTCGTCCGGCCCTGCCATGCTGTGTCCCATGGAAGGGATCACTCCGTTTTCAAGCAGAAGTTCGATGAGCTTGTCCGCGTCCTTCAGTTCGGGTGCGAAGGTGAGAAGTTTGATCCTGCCGCCGCCCGCCGCAAGCAGCTCTCTGGCATATCCCAGGTCAATCGGGGAAACCGCTTCCGGATTCTGGGAGCCGCATTTCCTGACATTGATGAAAGGACCTTCCAGATTGATGGCGTAAGGATCGGCTCCTTCTTGGCTTTTTCCGGTCAGTTCCGCCAGTTTTGCCGTCAGCGCGATCATTGTGTCCTTCGGATAGCTGATGAGTGTCGGAAGGTAGGTTGTGACGCCGTGCGCCGCGAGATGGCGGCAGAGAATGCCGATGTCCGCATCCGGCTCCAGGGCCCTGCCTGTGTCATAACCGCCGCCGCCGTGGATATGGCTGTCGATGAATCCCGGTGTCGCGCAGGCGTGTGTGAGGTCGATGACGCGGAGTCCCGGTTCGTCCAGGGAAAATGCCGAAGCGCCTCCGACGGCAATGATCTTGTTTCCCTCGCACAGAATTCCCGCGTTGGGGATATTGACGTGCGGCGTCAGACAGTAATCTGTCAGAAATAGAGTTCTGTTTTTAGGCATAATCAAATCCGCCGGTTATTAAACAATATGCCGTAATATGGCGCATCATCGGCAGAATTTCAATTCAATGAGCCGGAAAAAAAAGAAAAACCGCAGAGGCGGCACGGGACGTCCGGTCATCCGTTGGCCTGCTCTTCCGCCGCATTTTCGCTTTCGGCTTCGAGCATTGTTTCGGACAGAGACCGGATCAGCGTCCGGTCCGGCAGACCGTCCTGCGGCAGGCGCATGGTCATCCTTCTGGCGCAGTACAAGCCGATGCTTCCCGCAATCAGATCCGCTCCCAGGCGCGCGAGAAACACGCCGTTCAGCGAATGGAGCAGCAGGGCGAGAAGCGTGAAGGGGATCATCAGTCCCGCGATCCGCAGCGCGTTCAGCCATGCGGCAATTCCCGGCCGGCCGCACCCGGTGAAGAAGAAGGTCGAGTAGCGGTGGATCTCAATCATGCCGAAGCCGAACGGGATGATCCTCAGGTAGGCGATCATGATCGGGAGCACTTTCGGGTCCGTGGAGAAGAATCCGACCATCTTCGGCGCGAGCACGACAAAAAGCAGCGCCATGCCGAGCAGATAGTAGAACGCGAAGCGCATTGCGAAGCGGCGGCACTGGTTGATCCGGGAGTAGAGGCGCGCGCCGTAGTTCTGTCCGACCATCGGCATCAGCGCCGTGCCAAGCGCCATCGGAAAGAAAAACGCCAGCACTTCAAGCCGTCCCGCCGCCGCCGAGGCCGCGACCGCTTCGTCGCCGAACTGCGAGAGCACCCATGTGACCACGCCGTTTCCGATCGGCATCAGCAGCATGCCCAGCATCGAAGGGACCGCGAAGCGCGTAATCATCATCCAGGTGTTTTTCAGGAAGCGCCACTGCAGGGCGGCGAATACGAGAAAAGCGTAGCGGAAATGAAGGATCAGCAGCATCACCACTGCCGCGAAGGCCTGCGAGAGCACCGTCGCCCACGCCGCCCCCGCGATTCCCATGGCCGGGATGCCCGCGAATCCGAAAATGAAGATCGGGTCCATGATGACGTTCAGAAGCATGCCGGAGACCATCATGCCGCTGGCGATTTTCGTGGCGCCCGCCGCCATCAGGACGTCGTTGCAGCTCATCGTGAGCGCGGCGGTGCAGACGCCCCAGTACCAGATCGTCATGTAGCTGCGGATGTAGGGCATGACATTGTCCTGCGCGCCGAAAAGCCGGAAGGTTTCCTCAATGAAATATGCGCCGAGAAGGCCGCAGATCAGCGAGAGAATCAGTGTCAGCAGCAGGCCGGATGTGACCAGTTTTGCCGCCTTGCCGTGCTTTGCTCCTCCGAGCGCCTGCGCCGCGGTCGCCATGATTCCGGTTGCCAGTCCGCGGAAGATGCATCCGATGATCATGATGACGGGGAAGGTGTAGCCCATCGCCGCGAGGGCGTCTGTATTGTGAAGCTGTCCGACGAAGTAGGTGTCCGCGATATTGTACCCGGAGATCGCGAGGGTTCCGGGAAGCATGGAGACCGCGGTTGCAATCATGGTGCGCCCGATCGGCGCGGTTGTGAAAGAGGCGTTTTCTTTTTTCATTTCAGATCATATTTTTTCAGTTTTTCCACTATCAGCGCCGAGACTCCTGCAATCTCCGTCATTTCCGCTTCCGTGCACTCCTTCTGGAAGATCCCCGTGACCAGATGCCGGAAGCGGCGGTCGATGTTTTCCAGATGCGTTCTGACCGCCGGCAGCACCCCGATCAGGATTTCGCGCCGGTTTTCCGGATTTTCGATCCGGCTCAGAAGGCCGAGACGGACCATCTTGTCCACAGCGGCGGAAACCGCCGATTTTGAGAGTCCCGTATGGCGCATGACGGTCTGCAGGGAGCAGGAACCGAGTTTTTCAATCGTGACCAGATGCGAAAGCTGGCGCAGGCTGAGCTGGGCGATCACGTCGTCGCTCTGGTTGTCATTCCAGTATTCCGCGATGGCTCTGCGGCGCAGTATTTCGATGTCGCGGTGCATTTCAAAGAAAACATTCATCTCTTTCATAAAACTGTCCTGTTTTGGAACTGTTCCAAAATGGAACTATACACCGGTGCAGTTTTTTTTCAAGCGGAAAAGTGAAAAAAACGGTCAGGAAAAGAAGCGGGACATCAGTTTTTGCGCCCTTCGCGGTAGAAGAGCGGCGAAACACCGAGATAGCGTTTGAACTGTGCCGAGAATTCATAGGCGGAGGAGTAGCCGAGCGTTTTTGCGATTTCCGCGATTGTGCGCTGCTTGTCCTGAAGCAGGGCCGATGCCGCGTCCAGTCTTCGGCGGACCCGGTACTGCCAGGGTGATACCCCGATGCGGGCCCTGAATATTTTGCGGAAATGTTCATATCCCCACCCGTTCCTGGCACAGAATTCGTGCATGTCGACGGGGCGGTTGAAATTGTTTCCGAGGGTGCTGCAGGCCAGCTCAATGATGTCTTCCCTGTTTCCGTCCGGCGTTACGGGATGTATGTCAGTCTGGCATTCCCGCAGCAGTTCCAGCATTTCCGCCGCGAATTCCGGAAGCTGTTCCTCCGGCGCATTCCGCAGAAGATGAATCAAATGCCAGATACGAGTTTGCAGGGAAGCCGTGTGTGCCAGTTTTCCGACCGGACGTTCCGTGCGGATGATCCGCATTGCACGCAGCGCCTGGTAGAAAAGCGGACCGATTTCCAGATAGGCTTCCACGTAGCCGCTGTCCGGTTCCACCACGTTGGCGTGAGGGATGCCCGGCTGACGCTGAAAATAAGATCCGGAAGTCAGCGGATATTTCCGTCCCCGGTCGTCCGTGAATGAGCCGCGCCCGCGAAGAATGATGACCATCACGTAGCGCGGCGCAGTATAGTTCTGAAACTCGATTCCTCCGGCTTTTGGCAGGATTCCCGCGCCGATTCCCTCGCGGGAACTGGCCGTGCCCATGGAACGGAAAACTTTTGTCCATTCCACTGCGTCAAGTCCGGGGAAAGGGGGACAGAACGCATTATTACCAATTTGCATATTCGATACAGCCATCCGCGATATTCCGATTTTGAAAAAACCGTTTATATTTTAAAGAAGTAATTTAATTCGGACTTCATCCAAAATCAAATGGCGGAAAAGGGAAAACCTGTATGAATTTCAAACTGGACGAATTGATCTACCAGAGTCCCGAATGTGTCGGCATGAACCGGGAACCGAATCGTTCGCCTCTGTTCCATTTCAATACGGAGCCGGCCGCGCGGCGCGCGGGTAGCGGGCGCGGACCATGGTACCGGACTCTGAACGGAAACTGGAAATTCGCTTATTACGAAAAACCGCAGGATGTTCCGGAAGATTTTCTTCTTCCCGCCCTTGACGATTCGGAATGGGGCGTGATCGACGTTCCTAGCTGCTGGGATATGCGCGGCTGTGATTATCCCCATTACACGAATGCCCAGATGCCGTGGCCGGATCTGCCGCCCCGGGTTCCGGCGGAACGCAATCCGACCGGTGTTTACCGCAGGTCGTTCAGCATTCCGGAAAAATGGATCGGGAGACGGATTTATCTGCATTTCGACGGCGTGGAGTCCTGCTTTGCCGCATATGTCAACGGCAGGGCCGCCGGCATGAGCAAGGATTCGCGCGGATCTACGGAATTCGATGTGACGGAACTTGTGCATTCCGGAGAGAACCAGATCACGGTGCTTGTCATCAAATGGTCCGACGGCTCCTTTCTCGAGGATCAGGACCACTGGTGGCATGCCGGGATTGTCCGTTCCGTCTATCTCCGCTCCGCGGGACAGACGCGTATCTGCGATGTGCATGCGACTGCGACCCTGGATGAAACCTTCGAAAACGGGCGTCTCCGGGTCGACATCCAGACCGGTCATGACAAGGCCATTGATCCGGAACATGCGCCGTATCTTGCCGTCCGCGTCTACGACTCCGGCGGCAAACGGGTATTCGAGCGGAAGGAGATCTGCGGATCCCATCCCGAGTTCCGATGGGGATTTTCCGATTTCCGGAGAGTGTTCGCCGGATTCACCGCTGAAATCGGGAAAGTGCGCGCATGGAGTGCCGAGACGCCCGTCCTTTACACCATGACCGTCACGCTTTATGAGGAAAACGGAAAGGAGCTCGACGCCGTTGCGCAGCGGATCGGTTTCCGGACCGTCAAAGTGGAAAAACGGCAGCTGCTGATTAACGGCCAGCCGGTCCTGATCCGCGGCGTCAACCGTCACGAGCATGACGACATGAACGGTCGCACCGTTTCCGGGGAACTTTCGCGGAAGGACCTGATTCTGATGAAGCAGTTCAATGTCAATGCGATCCGCACCTGCCACTATCCTGCCGCGCCGGAGTTTTACGACCTGTGCGACGAATACGGCTTTTATGTCATCGACGAGGCGAATCTTGAGTGCCATGCCTTCTACAACGATCTTGCGAACAACCCCGCCTGGGCCGCCGCGTTTGCCGACCGCGCCATGCGCATGGTCATGCGCGACAAGAACCATCCGAGCGTCATTCTCTGGTCGCTCGGCAACGAGTCCGGTGTCGGGATGAACCATGCCGCGATGGAGGGCTGGATCCGCCATTATGATCCCTCGCGTCCGATCCATTACGAAGGCGCGACGCATGGCTGGAAGTTCGACTCCAATGCCCACCTTTCCGATATCATCTGTCCGATGTATCCGCATGTGGACCGCATTGTGGAATGGGCGGAGAAATTGACGGATGATCCCAGGCCGATGATCATGTGCGAGTATTCGCACGCCATGGGCAACAGCAACGGCGGGCTCAGGGAATATTTCGATGCGTTTGAAAAGTATTCCTGCCTGCAGGGCGGTTTCATCTGGGAGTGGCTTGACCACGGTATCCGCCGGGGCGAAAAGAACGGTCGTCCCTGCTGGTTCTACGGCGGGGATTTCGGAGACAATCCCAGCGATTACAATTTCATTACAGACGGCATTGTCTGGCCGGACCGCACGCCGCATCCTGCTCTTTATGAGTTCAAGAAACTTGCACAGGACGTGAAATTCGAGGAGATTGATCGGAAAGCCGGCCGTTTCCGCATCGTCAATCTCCGCTATTTCAAGGACCTTTCCGATCTGCGCATCAACTGGGAGCTTTCCGTGGACGGGCGAAGCGTCCAGTCCGGCACTCTCGGCACAATGGACATCGCGCCGCGTCCCCGCCGTTTGGAAGGCTTCAGTCTTCAGAATGGTCCCGCGGAGGAAAAAGCGCATTCCGTTGAGGTCCGGCTGAAGCTGACGCCTCCGGAAATGACGGAAGGCCAGGAGTGTTTCCTTGCGTTTCATGCGGTTCTGGAAAACGCGGCGCCGTGGGCGGATCCCGGATTCGAGGTCGCCTGGGATCAGTTCCGGATGCCTTTCGGCGCGACGCGGAAAAACCGCGGACGGCTTTCCGCGCCGGAATCCGCCGTTCTTGACGTCAGGGAGAAAAAAGCGTTTCTTACGCTGGAGGACCGCCCCTTGATTTACCGAGCGCCGGAACTCAACATCGTCCGTGCGCCGACCGACAACGACGGACTCAAGCTCTCCACACTTCGGAAGGGGCAGAAGCACAAGGCCCTGTATCAGTGGGAAAAGGAGAAAGGGATCTATTCCTTCCGTCGGATCAGGAAGTCGATTGCTTCGGAAAAGAATCACGCCCGGATCACCTCGGTCTGGCGCGGCGGTCTGCTGAAGGACCGGATTGTCCTGACGCAGAATTTTTCCGCCGTTCCCTCCGGCGTCATCTGCGTGGAGAACCGTTTCGAGATCGATGACGGGCTTGACGATCTTCCGCGCATCGGCGTCCTGCTCGATCTTCCTGCCGAATTCGGGAATGTGGCATGGTTCGGGCGCGGACCGCTGGAAAACAGCTGCGACCGGAAGGCGGGATACCCGGTCGGACTTTACCACGCCACCGTGGACGAAATGCATGTGCCCTACATCATGCCGCAGGAGAACGGCCAGCGCACCGATGTCCGGTTCGCCGCACTGAGCAATGACGCGGGGCAGGGGGTTCTGATCGCCGCACCGGAAGGCATGGAGTTTTCGGTCAGCCGCTACTCCATGCGGAAACTTTACGAAACTCTGCACGAGCATGAACTGGAGCCGGACGACTGCATCCATCTCAAACTGGATTTCTTCCAGCGCGGACTGGGGACCGCCTCCTGCGGTCCCGACACACTGGAAAAATACAGAAGCAGAAGCGGAAGTTACGTGTTTCGTTTTCATCTTTACCCGTTTGCGGAATTTCCCGCGGACCTTGCCGAAACGGCACGGGCCGTAAGCCGGGTGCAGAGCTGAGGAAAGGTTACATTTTCTGTGATGTTTCCGGTTTGAAGCCGCCGGGCGGTCCGGCGGTTTCGAGCTTGTGGGATTGCCGCTGTTCATACGGCGCGTGAGGCGCCGGCGGAATGATGTTCCCTGCAGGCTGTTTCCGCGGGGAACGGCGGACCTTATTTCGTCGGGAAGAAATAAAGGAATTTGAACGGAGCGATAAAAAAGGAAGAGACATTGCAATATCTTCTGTATCGATGTAATGTAAATGAGGAAAAGATGTTCTCCGGGACAGGCCACAGCCGGGGCGAGATGGCACCATCCGGCCTTTCCCATATGGAAATTCAGATACAACAAGGAGCAGCCATGGAATGCAAATGTCAGCGATTTGGCAGAAGAGTATTTGAATCCGCATGCCAGGCGTCCGGTCTGCCTGCGCGTTGCCGTTTTTCCCTGCGCGGCAGACGGAATTTCACCTTGATAGAGCTCCTGGTCGTGGTTGCGATCATCGCGATTCTGGCGGCGCTTCTGCTGCCAGCTCTGAACAAGGCGCTGATGGCTGCCAAGGCGAAGTCCTGCCAGAACAATCTGAAGCAGCAGGGACTGGCTTTCATCGCTTATGCGGGAGATTTCAACGGACATTACCCAGTGGCGCCGGACGGCAATCCCACTCTCTCCTGCATTCCTCTTTCGCCTTATCTTGGGGTGAAAGGTCTGGAAGCCGTCAATGATCATGCCCATTACAATCCCTACCTGGGTTACAAGGGTTCAAAATTATTGTATTGTCCAGTGCAAGACAACAGGGTAGGACAAATACAATATTCCGACTATGGAGTATGGCACAGCATGTGGGAACCGGAACACATTCATACGAAACTTCGAATTGACAGCCTGAAACGGCCGTCTGTCTCCATTCTCCGCCTTGATTCGGTTTATGGGCTGGAAGAGGAATACCGCAGTTATGGAATTGTCAATATCACAGGCCCGGAGCGGATTGCCTACCGCCATGCCAATCTGAGCAACTGCCTGTTTTTCGACGGTCATGTTGCAACCTTCGACGGGCGCAGACTGTCGACTGACGAGGCTAAGGAGCGCATGAAAATCGAATGAAGATGTTTTGATGGTTTGTAAATAAACAGCAATAAAAAGGAGGAAAGGATGAAGCTGTCAGTGATTTTAAGTATGTGGCTGGTTGTTTCATGCGCATGCCTGATGTCCGGAGAGACGGCGGAGGAAGCGCCGCCGAAACTGGAAATCATTTCCGCCATTTACGGGAAAGCTCCGGAAACCGCGGACATTACGGAAACGATCCGGAACGCGGTCCAGGGAGGCGTATACCTGAATTTTCACAACCATCCCCGCTGGACACGCAGTGACCTCAAGATCCCCAACGCGGACAAGAAGATTCGCCTTGTCTACAAACTCGGAGACGAACGGAAGGAACTCGAGTGCCGTTACAACGCGCGGATCAAACTCGGGACACTCCCTCCGAAATTCCAGTTCGGGACCCCTGAATGGATTGAATACTTCATTGATTTCTCCGGAGCCGGCCTGGTGTATGCGCGTGTGGACTGCCCGAAGTGCAGGAAGGCAAAAACGGTGGACTTCCGTCCCTCCCATGAGGATCCTCTGAAGTGCAGGGAATGCGGTCTTGTGATTTCGGAAAAGACGTTTCCGACGACCGGAGCAGATGTCTTTGAAGGAATGAAGCTGGAATACCACATGCTTCCGGACGGGACAAAGTTCTACTGGAAGCCGGTTCTCCGCAATATGAAGGCTCATCATGCATATCTGGCATCCGCCAGAATGCGCGGCAAGGGTCCCGAGATCGGCAGAAAACGTCTGAATACGATGCTGGCGTATGCGAAGTTCTTCAAAAAGCATATAATCCGGAAAAACGGGAAACGCATTTCCCGTCCGGGTTATCCCTACCACTGCAACTGGGGGAGGATCTATCATTTCGGCGATTATGTCTATCCTGCATCCTATTGCCAGCAGTATGAGCAGATTGAACAAAGCGGAGTCAGGATCACGCCGGAGGAACGCGCGCAATACCGCTCTCTGGTGGAGGATATTATTTCCGAAATCATGCTTCCGTTCATCCGGCAGTGGCGCGGGATGGGCAATCCCATGGGACAGGCGTTTGCCGACTGCATCCGTGTCGGGCGCACCTTCCCGGAAGCCAGAATCATCGATTACTACACGCCTGATGAAAAAGGCAAACCGCGGATCCTGAGCGGGACGGATCTGGTGTATGAGACGGTTCAGGGCCGGAACGGTCTGGAAAATCTGGTTTCGACCTACTGGTATTCCGACGGTCTGATGCATGAGCCGACGGTCGCTTACCAGCGAATGCTTGCCGGCGGTGTTTCCCGTGCGCTGCGCACTCTGGAGGGATTCCAGGCGCCCGCGGGCTATGATCCCGTCAAGCGCGGCTACCAGCCGTTCCCGGCGAATATCAAGTTTCTGGAGCGTCCGGAACTCCGGCTCCCCTTGAACAAACACTGGGAGGTGGTGTTCCCCAACGGCGGCGCGATTCCGTTCGGCGACTCCATGACGGGGATCGTGAACAAGAATCCCCCGCAGAACAGCGAGGTTTATCCCGGCTGGGGCATCGGAGTCTTCCGGAACGGGAATACGGCCGTTGCGATGAACTGGGGGAATCTGAGGGACGGCCACTCCCACAACGACATGCTGGACATCATTTTCTGGACGGATGGACTTTTTCTGCTGAATACGACGGGCTATCCCGCCAACGAACCGAAGATGCCGATTCAGTACTGGCGGGGCGGAGCCGGCGCGCACAATACGGTCATGGTGGACGGAAAGAACCATGAGCGGGCCTGCGGCGGTCCCGGCGCCTGGGGTATCTCCGATCATCTCAAGGTGATGCAGGGATTCTCCGAGAAGAGCCATCCCGGCGCCGTTCTCCGGCGGACGGCGTTTTTTGTGAATTCCCGTCCGGGACTTCCGCCTTATCTTGTCGATTTTTATCAGGCGGACGGCGGGAAGGAGAGCCATGACTATTTCCTTCTGGTTCAGGGGATGCGTCCGGATCCTCAGGAAAAAATGGAGGTGCTTTCTCCGCAGCTGAAGGCGACGGGGAAGGCCACGTTTGCGGAAGAGTTCGCAAATGCGGAAAAAGCGGATGTGTATCCGTTCATCCGGAATCCGGCCTCGGGGAACTTCGCCGGAAACGGGGAAGTGCTCTGGACTCTCCCGTATGAGGGAGCGTTGTATCGTTTCCGGGTGATTCTGGTGCCGGAGTCAATCGGAAGCAATACGTTGTATACCGGAGACGCTCCGGGAATCCGCGCTACCGGGAGGGGATACAAGGATCCTCTTGACCGGACCGTGAAACGTGTCATCTGGAGACGCGGGAAGGCACCGTCGGAAAAAGAGATGCACAGCTGTTTCATGGCTGCGTATGAATACACGAAGGACAGGAACAAACTGGATCTGAAGGATGTGAAACGCCTGAACGTTTCCGGAACTCCGGCTTCGCGTGCGGCGGAAGTGACGCATGGAAGCGGGAAGGACATCCTGCTGCTTTCCGACGGGAATGGAGTGATGTCCGTGAACACCTCCGCGGGAAGGATTGTCTTTGACGGGATTGCGGCGCTTCTGAGCCTTGACCGGAGCGGAAAGCTTCTGAAGGCGACGACGACCGGAGGACGTTCTCTGGAAGTGAACGGGAAGAGGATTCCCGTCGGAACTCTGAAGCGTGGAAAACTTGCCGGTTTGCCATCCGGACTTTCGGAATGGCTTCAGAATGAGAAGAATGCAACGGTCGTTGCGGAGGGACGGATTCCGCAGGAACTGATCGGTCAGCTTCTGATCGTCCGGCATAAGACCGGCACGACCTCCTATAAGATCACCGGGGTCAAGGCGCTTTCCGGGAACCGGACGGAGCTGGAGCTGAACCGCTCCGCGCGGAAGGTGATCGCGGTTGTCGACGTTGCGCCGAACCGGAAGGATATGACGATCCTCTCCGGAGGGACTCATGAATTTATTGCGCCGGGGAATAATTTCGTTGTCGACGGGAAGACATATAAAGTCCAGTCCATTGATGTTTCCCGCTGCAGAAGAGGTGGTGGGAAAACGCTGGGATATGCGACGCTGAAACTGGAGAAGCCTTTGCCGGAAAGCGGGGAACAGCGGATTCCCGTGACGGAGTTCAGCGCGGACGATCCCTATACGGTGATGGCAAGCCGGACTGTTGAATTAACAGAATAAAACATAACGGGGAGGCAAGTGGAGAATGCAACAGCGGAAAAATTCGATATGCCGGTTGGCCGGTTTATCTGCAACGTGCCGTTTTTTCCTGCGCGGCAGACGGAATTTCACCTTGATAGAGCTCCTGGTCGTGGTTGCGATCATTGCGATTCTGGCGGCGCTGCTGCTGCCAGCTCTGAACAAGGCGCTGATGGCTGCCAAGGCGAAGTCCTGCCAGAACAATCTGAAGCAGCAGGGACTGGTTTTCATCGCTTATGCGGGAGATTTCAAGGGACACTATCCAGTGACGCCGGGCGATCCTCCCAATCCCACTCTCGCCTGTATTCCTCTTTCGCCTTATCTGCAGTTGAAGGGGCTGGATACCATTGATGATCACGGCAGATACAATCCCTATCTGGGTTACAATGGTTCGAAATTATTGTACTGTCCAGCGGTAGACAACAGAAGAGGATTAAGACAAATACAGTATTCAGGTTATGGCGCAGTGCACAAGATGTGGGATCCGGACCACACGAAACTTCGGATAGACTGTCTGAAACGTCCGTCTGTCTCCATTCTCCGGCTTGATTCGGTCTATGGTTCGGGAGATGCCAGTTTTTACGGGATTGTCAATATGACAGGCTCGGATCGGATTGCCTATCGTCATTCCAATCTGAGCAACTGCCTGTTTTTCGACGGACATGCTGCGACCTTCGACGGACGCAGACTGTCGACTAACGAGGCTAATGAACTCATGAAAATCGAATGATGATGTTTTGAAGGTTTGCAAATAAACAGCAAAAGAAGGAGAAAAGGATGAAGCGGTCAGTGTTTTTGGCTGTGTGTCTGTTGATTTCGGGCGGACATCTGATGTCCGGGGAGGCGGCGGAGGAAGCTCCGCCGAAACTGGAAATCATTTCCGCCGTTTACGGCCAGGGCCCGGAAGCGGTGGACATTACGGAGAAGGTCCGGAAAGAAATCAAAGCCGGCACTTATGTGTCCTTTCATAATCACCCTCGTTTTTCCAATAAATACTTCAAAGACCGCAAGGCGGACAGGAATATCCGGATCGAGTACAAGCTCGGGGGAAAAACGGAGAAGGCCGTATTTCCGAACAATGCGCAGGTGACCATCGGGCGGCTTCTGCCCAAATTTCAGTTCGGCACGCCGGAATGGATTCGCCATTACATCGATTTTTCCGGAGCCGCTCTGGTTCTCAGTCCGCTGGACTGCCCGCAATGCGATGAGAAAGGCACGGTGGAATTCCGTCCGGTCGAGGAGGATCATCTGCGCTGCAGAAAGTGCGGATTTGTTTTTTCGGATAAAACACTCCCGACCAGCGGCGTGCAGATTTTTGAAGGCATGAAACTGGAATATCATCAGTTTCCGAACCGGCGGACAACCCACTGGAAACCGATTCTGCGCGCGATGAAGGCCCGGCACGCCTATAATATGGTCAGCCGCACCCGGTCCAAGGATCCCGCCGTTGCAAGGAAGAAACTGGATACGATGCTTGCGTATGCGAAGTTCTTCAAGAAGCATATGGTGCGGGGAGTTGGAAGACATACCTTCCGTCCGGGCTATCCGCGCCACTGCAACTGGGGGCGTCTGACTCACTTCGGGGATTATGTGTTTCCTTCCTCGTTCTGCGGCATCTATCAGAGCATTGAACAGAGCGGACTTCCGATCACGCCGGAGGAACGCGCGGAATACCGCTCCCTGCTGGAAAATGTTATTTCGGAAATCACTCTTCCGTTCATCCGGCAGTGGCGCGGGATGGGCAATCCCATGGGGCAGGCGTTTGCCGACTGCATTGCCTGCGGCACGACGTTTCCGGAAGCCAGAATCATCGATTATTACACACTTGATGCAGACGGGAAACCCCGTGTCATGAACGGAACGGATCTGGTGTATGAGTCCATTCAGGGCCGGAACGGTCTGGAAAATCTTGTTTCGACCTACTGGTATTCCGACGGCCTGATGCATGAGCCGACATTCCCTTATCAGGGGATGCTGGTCGGCGGTGTCAGTAAAACGCTGAAAGCCCTGAAAGCGTTCCGTCCGCCCTCCGGATATGATCCGGTGAAACGCGGTTACCGCCCGATTACTGATTTCAGTTTTCTGGACAGTCCGGGATACCGGAAACCGATGATTCGGCATACCTGCCTGGCGTTCCCCAATGGAGAGGCCATTCCGTTTGGCGACTGCACGACACGCATGGCAAACAAGACGCCACCGAAAGAGAGCGATCTCTACCATGGCTGGGGAGTCGGCGCCCTGCGGCATGAAAATACGGTTGCCGCAATGAACTGGGGAAACCTGAGAGACGGGCACTCTCACAACGACATGCTGAACCTTCTTTACTGGGGAGACGGCATGCTGCTTTTGAGCACCACGGAATATCCCTCCAGGAATGATGAGAAAATTCCTATCGACTACTGGCGGAACGGAGCCGGCGCACACAATACCGTGATGGTGGACGGGAAAAATCATGAGCGTGCCCGCGGCGGAGCCGGCGCATGGGGCGTTACGGATCATCTCAAGGTGATGCAGGGTTTCTCCGACAGGAGCTATTCCGGAGCGGTTCTCCGCCGGAGTGCGTTCCTTGTGAATTCCCGTCCGGGGCTTCCGCCTTATCTTGTTGATTTTTATCAGGTGGACGGCGGCAAAGAGAGCCATGACTATTTTCTCCGGGCGCAGTCCCGCCATCATGAACCGCAGGAAAAACTGGAGGTGATTTCTCCGAAAATGTCTCCGACGGGGAAAAAGAGTCTGGCGGACGTTCTTTCCAATGCGGAAAAGAAGAATGTCTATCCGCATATCCGCCAGCCGGAGGCCGGAAAATTCCGGGGGGATGCGGAGGTTCTCTGGACGCTTCCGTATCAGGGATCGGCACTCTGTCTGCGCGGGATTCTGGTGCCCGAGGCGGTCGGCAGCAGTTTTCTGTATACCGGCTCCACGCCCGGATTCCGGACCGGGGCGCATGATTCACTGGACCGCAGGGTGCAGAGTGTCATCTGGCGGCGTGAGAAGGGTGTTTCGGAAAGAAGCATGCACAGCTGTTTCCTTGCCGCGTTTGAATATGCGAAAACAGGCGGCAAGATGGATCTCAAAAAGGTGAAACGCCTGAATGTTTCCGGTTCTTCCGCCTCTCGTGCGGCGGAAGTGACGCATGGAAGCGGGAAAGACATTCTGCTGCTGTCCGACGGGAATGAGAAGATGTCTGTGAACACCTCCGCGGGGAAGATCGCATTTAACGGGATCGCTGCGCTTCTGAGCCTTGACCGTAACGGAAAGCTTCTGAAGGTGACGACGACCGGCGGGCGTTCTCTGGAAGTGAACGGAAAGAGGATTCCTGTCGGGACTCTGATCCGGGGGCGGCTTGCGGGCATGCCGACCGGACTTTCGGAATGGCTGCAGAATGAGAAGAATGCGACGGTGATTGTCGGCGGAAAGGTTCCGCGTGAGGCGATCGGGAATATGCTGATCGTGAAGCACCGGACTGCCACGGCCAGCTACAAGATTATCGGCGTGAAGCCTCTTTCCGGGAACCGGACGGAACTGGAGCTGGACCGCTCCGCCCGGCACATGATTCTCCGGGTTTCTGTTGCGCCGAACAGGCGGGATATGGAAATCCTTTCCGGCGGCGGAGATGGAGTCCTTCCGGACAGTTTCCTTGTTGTGAACGGGCGGAGTTACAGAATTCAGACCGTGGATCGTTCCAACTTCAACCGAGGCGGTGTGAAAAAACTTGGAAATGCCGCGCTGACCGTGGAGAAGCCTCTTCCGCAAAACGGAGAGATGCGCTTCCCCGTGACGGAGTTCGGTCCGGATGATCCCTACACGGTGATGACAAGCCGGACTGTTGAGTTTGCCGGACGATGAGGTTATGCGGCATCCGCGGCCAGATTTCCGCCGGATGCCGTTTTTCCGTTTCTTCGGCGATATTTGACAGGAATGCGTGTATTTTGAGAAAAACTCAGCGATGAAATGGAATAATGCCGGCATTGCGCCTGTTGTTGATTTACCGCAGGAAACAATAGGAGGGTGCAATGCCGGTCAATCTTTATTATGCTCAGCGGATTCGTGGATTTCAGCAGGAATCGGTGAAATATCACACTTCCGGTGTAAGATATCCGCTGAAACGGATCAGGTTTCAATGCAGCCGTTGCGCTTCTCCCGGCGTGCCATCAGAACCACCGGGACAGCGTCTTGTTCATGGAGAACCAGCGGGGTGCTGTCACGAGATAATTTTCGAATTCACTTCCTCAGATGCAAGTTCAGAAATCTGGGAGCGCAGGATGAAATACGGGATATCACATCCGGGATGATCCTGGTCGTTTTCACGGAAAAATAAGATCGAGGGAATTCGTACAAAACGGGCCGCGTGAATGGCTCCGCTCCGTGATTTCTGCAATTATTTTGCATTTTATTTCCCCTTTTGCTCTTGAAAAAAAACGTTTTTCCGTTATAATATAAAAAGAAACTGTATCGATACAGGTGGATTTAAGGAAAGGGAAACATGAACATCGGCTTAGGCAAGACACATCAATGCGGGACGGAATCGCGGAATGCCGCGGATGTACGTTATTCTCCGCACGCCGGGAGATTGCCTGATGTAATGGAAGCTTCAGGAAAAGTTTATCATCCGAATATATCAGGAGGGATTTCATGAAACACAGTTTTACATTGATCGAGCTTCTCGTCGTGATCGCGATCATCGCGGTTCTGGCGGCGTTGCTGCTGCCGTCTCTGAACAAGGCGCGGATGGCGGCTCAGGCGGCTTTCTGCCAGAACAATCTGAGACAGCAGGGAGTGGCTTTTATTACTTATGCGGGAGATTGGAATGATTGCTATCCGGTGGTGTCTCCGGGGGAACCGCATTTGACATGTATTCCTTTGAGTCCATATCTGGGAGTGAAAGGCAATGTCGAAAATGGAAAATACAATCCTCGCCTCGGATATAACGGTTCGAAGGCATTTTACTGTCCGTCGCAAAACAACCTCTCATCCGGTTCGAACACCTCTGATTATGGTGGATGGCATAAGAGATGGAACTCCAATAAGTTCGAGACCGTACGGTTTCATCGTGTGAAACAGCCGTCAACTTGCTATCTCCGGCTTGATTCTGTTTACGGAGTGGAACCCGAAGTGTGTCGTACGTTCGGCGTTGTAAATACTACTGTCGAAGGGCATATTGCCTACCGGCATTCGGATCGGAGCAACAGCCTGTTTTGGGACGGGCACGTCGGAACGTTTTCAGGGAAAAAACTGACTGTGGCGGAGCTTTGGTTGAAGATGACGGTTACCTGTTATTAAAATTCAAGGGGTTATATCAATAAAAGACAAGGGGAATGCAATGAAGCTGACAGGATTGCTGAGTTTCGGGATGACCGTCCTGTGCGGATGCCTGGCGTATGGAAACGCATCGGATCCGCCGAAGCTGGAAATCATCTCCGCAATTTGCGGCCAGGGCCCGGAAGCGGTGGATATTACGGAGAAGGTCCGGAAAGAGGTGAAATACGGCACGTATCTTTCGATTCAGAATCATCCGCGTTTTACGGGGAAGGAGTTCAAGGACCGGAAGGCGGACAGAAATCTCCGGATTGTCTATAAACTTGGGGATGAGAAGAAGGAGAGCGTGTCCAAGTACAACTGGCGTGTGCAGCTTGGAGCTCTTCCCGCAAGATTCGATTTCGGTACGCCGGAATGGATCGAACGCTTCATCGATTTTTCAGGAACCGCCATGGCATTGTCGAGCAAATACGATCCGTCGAGGCGGAAGGACTATTTCTGTCCGAAATGCGGGAAGAAAAACTGCATCGCCTTTCTGCCGTATGAGGAGGATCCCATGCAATGCGCCGAATGCGGTTTTGTTTTTTCGGACAAAACTCTTCCTGTCACCGGCGCGGATGTTTTTGAAGGGATGAAACATGAATACCATCAGCTTCCGGACGGGACGAAAATCTACTGGAAACCGGTCCTCCGGTGCATGAAGGTGCTCTACGCCTACAGCGTTGCGTCCCGGACCAGAGCCCGGGATATCCCAACGGCCAGGAAGAAGCTGAATACCATGCTTGCCTATGGAAAATTCTACCGGAAGCATATGGTGCGCGGAACCGGAAAGAAAATGTTCCGTCCGGGTTATCCGCATGAATGCAACTATGGGCGTCTGTGTCATTTCGGGGATTATGTGTTTCCTACCTCGTTCTGCGGCATGTACCGTGACATAGAAAAAAGCGGCCTCCGTATCACGCCGGAGGAACGCGCGGAATACCGCGCCCTTCTGGAAGACATCATTTCGGAGATCACGCTTCCGTTTATCCGGCAGTGGCGTGGGATGGGCAATCCGATGGGAGCCGCTTTCGGAGACTGTATTAATGTCGGGCGCACCTTTCCCGAAGCCAGAATCATCGACTACTATACACTTGATGAAAACGGCAAGCCGCGGATTCTGAGCGGAACGGACTTGGTGTATGAGACGGTTCAGGGCCGGAACGGCCTGGAGAATCTGGTTTCGACCTACTGGTATTCCGACGGTCTGATGCATGAGCCGACGGTTGCGTATCAGGTGATGCTTGCGGGGGGAGTCTCCAAACTGCTGCGCAACCATCTGGATGGATTCCAGCCTCCTGCGGGATATGATCCCGTCAAGCGCGGTTATCAGCCGTTCCCGAGTTCCAGCTTTGCCGATCGTCCGGACCTTCTTCGTCCGCTGAGCAGACATCATGATGTGGCATTTCCCAATGGCGAGGCGATCCCGTTCGGAGATGCCTTGTCCAGAATGATAACGAAAAATCCTCCGAAAGAGAGCGATCTCTACCATGGCTGGGGAGTCGGCGCCCTGCGGCATGAAAATACAGTTGCCGCAATGAACTGGGGAAATTTGCAAGACGGCCATTCCCACAACGACATGCTGAATCTTCTTTACTGGGGAGACGGTGCATTGATGCTGAACACGACGGAATATCCCGCCAACCAACCGAAAGTTCCCATCCAGTACTGGCGGGGCGGAGCCGGCGCGCACAATACGGTCATGATCGACGGGAAGAATCACGAGCGAGCCTGCGGCGGTCCCGGCGCCTGGGGTATCTCCGA
>CALXSJ010000037.1 GCA_944391115.1 uncultured Victivallales bacterium
CGGCAAACGTGTTTGCCGGGTGCAGGTGTCTCACACCTGCCGCGGAGTGTGAGGGCGCGGAGCCCTCACGTTCTTAAAAAAATAAAATTCCATCATAAAAAAAAGACGGCAAACGTGTTTGCCGGGTGCAGGTGTCTCACACCTGCCGCGGAGTGTGAGGGCGCGGAGCCCTCACGTTCTTAATGTTTTTTTAGTTGCTTTGCAATTTTTTGTTTCGTGCTGCGCACGACCAGCTTGCGCAGCTGGACCGCGGCAGGACTGGAAGTCCTGCACGAATCATAATTTGCTCTGCAAATTATTTTTTTAGTTGCTTCGCATTTTTTTTCGTGCTGCGCACGACCAGCTTGCGCAGCTGGACCGCGGCAGGACTGAAAGTCCTGCACGAATCATAATTTGCCTTGCAAATTATTTTTTTAGCTGCTTACGCAATTTTTTTTATTTTTTTGTGTCCATATCCATGATACTAAACGGCTTTTTGGATAAAAAATCATCCGGAAAAGTTGCCATATCACGAAAATGACGCTATCTTATAGGTCTGGTTTTTTAAGGAAAGGAGTCTCATTATGGGAAAACTGTTCGGCACCGACGGCATCCGGGGCAAGGCCAATGTCTATCCGATTACTCCGGAAACCGCACTCCGCGTCGGAAAATCCATCGCACACGTCTTCGGCGCGGGAGACAATACCCCCAAAGCCGTGCTCGGCAAAGATACCCGGCTCTCCGGCTATATGCTTGAAACCGCCCTGACCAGCGGCCTGGTCAGCATGGGCATGAACGTGCTGGAGGTCGGTCCGATGCCGACGCCCGCCGTTGCGCATCTGACGAAATCGCTCGGCGCGGATTGCGGCATCATGATTACCGCCTCGCACAATCCCTCCGATGACAACGGCATCAAAATCTTCAGCGCGGACGGATTCAAACTGCCCGACGATGTCGAGGCGCGCATTGAGCACTATATTCTCGAATCCGAACGCGGCAACGAACTTCAGGGTTCCCGCAGAATCGGGAAGGCATACCGGATCGACGATGCGCGCGGCCGCTACATTGAGTTTGCCAAGAGCTCGATCAAAAACCACTCCCTCAAGGGAATCAAAGCTGTGCTCGACTGTGCGAACGGCGCGGCATATTCCATCGCCCCGCTGATTTTCCGCGAACTCGGCGTTGAAGTCATTCCGACCGCCGTGGAACCCGACGGATTCAACATCAACGACGGCTGCGGGGCGACCCATCCGGAAAACATGTCCGCTCTGGTCCGGAAATACGGCGCGGATGTCGGAATCTCCCTGGACGGCGATGCCGACCGCGTCATCTTCTGCGATGCCGAGGGCAGCGTTGTCAACGGCGACCGGATCATCGGACTCTGCGCGCTGGACTACAAGGCGCACGGCCGCCTTTCCAATAACGCGATTGCCGTTACAAGCATGAGCAATCTCGGACTGCTGGCGGCGATGAAAAAGGCCGGAATCGATGTGATCGTCACCGCGGTCGGGGACCGCTATGTCATCGAGACGATGCGGGAAAAGAACCTTTCCCTCGGCGGCGAGCAGTCCGGCCATCTGATCTTCCTTGACTACGTGACGACCGGAGACGGCATCATTTCCGCGCTTCACGTTCTGAATCTCATGAAGCAGAAGGACAAGCCTCTGCGCGAACTCGCCTCGTTCATGGAGGAATATCCCCAGAAGCTTCTCAGCATGCCGGTGCGCGAACGCATTCCGATCGAACAGCTCAAGGTTCTTTCCGGCGTGATCTCCGACGCGGACAAGGCGCTTCAGGCAAGCGGCCGCGTTGTCGTCCGCTACTCCGGGACGGAAAACAAGATTCGTCTTCTGGTCGAGGCGAAGGACGCTTCCGACGTCGATCTCTGGCTCGGAAAACTCACCGACGCGGTAAAAGAGGAGCTCGGGTAAGATGATACGCATTTTTGAATCCGGAGACGCGGCGCTTCTCGAACCGCTGACCTGCCGCCGCGCCCCGCTGGAAATCCAGGTCGGCGGGACCACGCTCAAGGGCGCGCTGGAGCAGCGCTGGAATGAACTTTTTGAACTTGCGCCGCTTCTGGCGGGAAAGCGTCTCTCCGCCGCGGCTGACTTCTGGCCTTCGCGCAATCTGATCGAAATCCTGGCGCGGGGCGGCGGAAATTTCACCCTGAAGGCAGACGGCAGACCGGTCGCATGGCTTTCCGACGGAGACGAGGCGGATGCAAACGCCGTCACCGTCACGCCAGATGAGAAATCCTTCCGCATCGTCTATCCCTGGCACATTCTCTCTGTCAATGAGGATCTGCTCGGGACCATCCGGGAAAGCCGGATCGCCGGAACAGTGCGCGAACGCGTCACGATCGACGGCGCGCTGGTTCTCGGCGAAGGGTCGGTCGTCCTCCCCGGCGTTTACATGGAAGGCGTCGTGGTGATCGGCAGAAACTGCAAGATCGGCCCGAACTGCTATATCCGCGGGACGACCTTCATCGGCGACAAATGCCATGTCGGCCAGGCGGTCGAGATCAAGAATTCGATTCTGATGGATCACGTCGCCGCCGGACATCTTTCCTATATCGGGGATTCGATCGTCTGCCCGAAGACGAATTTCGGCGCGGGCACGATCATCTCCAATTTCCGCCACGACGGATGCAACCACCGCTCCATGGTCAACGGCGAACTCGTCGATACGCGCCGCCGCAAATTCGGGGCCATCATCGGAGACAACGTCCACACCGGAATTCACAGCGCGATTTATCCCGGACGGAAGATCTGGCCCGACGCCGCCATGCGTCCCGGGACCGTCGTGCAGAAGGATCTGAAGCAGAATGACCATGAAGGCAAATGAACTTGTCGACCTGAATCTGCGGCATTTCTGGCACCCGTGCACGCAGATGAAGGACTGCGAAACGCTTCCTCCGCTTCCGGTCGCGACAGCCTCCGGAAGCATCATCACGCTGAAGGACGGGCGGCGCCTGATCGACGGCATCAGCTCCTGGTGGTGCAAAAGTCTCGGTCACGGCGAGCCGCGTGTCCGCCAGGCGTTCATCGATCAGCTCAACCAGTTCGAGCACGTCATCATGGCGAACTGCTGCACGGAACCGGTCGCGATGCTCTGCGAGGAACTCTCGAAGCTCTCCCCCGGGCTGGAGCGCGTTTATCTCGCCGAAAACGGCAGCGTCTCCGTGGAAATCGCCATGAAGATGTCGCTTCAGTATCACATGCAGACCGGGCACCCGGAAAAGAATCTCTTTGCCGCCCTCCATAACGGCTATCACGGAGAGACGATCCTCACGCTTGCCGCCGGCAACTGCGAGCTTTACTCGAAGCCGTTCCTCCATCTCTGCCCGAAAATCCCGAAGCTCGGTCCGCTCCACTACCTGAGCGGCGAGGAGTCCCCGGAGTGGGCGCACATGCCCGAGGAGCAGTGGAAGAAAATCGAGGCGCAGCTGGAGGAGCACGCCGATGAAATCGCGGCAATCGTCTTCGAACCGGTTCTGCAGGGCGCGGCGGGAATGCTGATCTACAGTCCCGATCTGCTGCGGCGCCTGCGGAAATGGGCGGATGCGCACGGAGCGCATCTGATCGCCGATGAAATCATGACCGGATTCGGACGCACGGGAAAATTCCTCGCCTGCGAACATGCCGGCATTCAGCCCGATTTCATGCTGCTCTCCAAGGGGCTCACCTCGGGCTACTGCCCGCTTGCCGCCGTTGTCACGACGGACAAGGTCTACGAGGCGTTCTACGCGGACTATGGAACGGGGCGCACTTTCATGCATTCGACGACCTTTGCCGGTTACGCGCCCGCGGCGGCAGCCGCGCTTACCGTGATCCGGATCTATCGGGAGGAGAAAATTGTCGAACAGGTGGCGGAACGCGCGGGAAAACTGCGCGCGCGGATGCAGAAAATTGCGGATGACACCGGAATGCTCGCCAGCGTGCGCGGACTGGGATTCTCCACCGCCGGAGAGATCATCAATCCGGATACGGGAAAATCCTTCGCGCGGGACCTGCGGACGGGATTCCGCTTCTCCCGGAATGTGATCGACGCGGGCGTCATTCTCCGCGAGCTCGGCACCGGCGACACGATCTATTTCCTGCCGCCCTTGAACACGCCGGAACCCGTTCTCGACGAAATGGCCGCCATCGCCGAACAGGCGCTGGTCAAAGCTGTGCGGGAATCGCAGGAAATGCTTGCCAAATCATAAGAAAGGACGGCGCGGATCATCATGGACTGGCGAATCTGTGCACTGCTTGCCGCATTCTTCGCGGCTGTGACGGCGCTTCTGGCGAAAGCGGGCGTGCGCAATATCGACTCGAATCTGGCGACAGCGATCCGGACCGCGGTCATTCTGCCGCTTGCCTGGAGTATCGTCCTGTTCACCGGCGCGGGCGGTCAGATTCGTCAGATCGGCGCGCAGAACTGGCTTTTTCTGGTTCTCTCCGGCTTTGCGACGGGGTTGTCCTGGCTGTTCTATTTCCGGGCGCTTCAGCTCGGGAGCGTTTCGAAGGTCGCGCCGATTGACAAGCTCAGCGTCGCGATCACGATTCTGCTTGCGATCCTGTTTCTTCATGAACCCGCCGATCCGAAAGTGATTCTCGGCGGGCTGCTGATTACGGCGGGTTCGCTCGTGCTTCTGATGTGAAGGAACCCGCCGCCGGGTGACGTCACTTCACGCAGTGCACCCAGCCGAGATGAATCGCCGCACCCCAGACGGTCGCCAGCACCAGCCAGAGCACAATGCCGTGAATCACGGGTTTGAGTCCGAGTTCCTTGAGTTTTTCGCGGCTGAGATTCGCGCCGATCAGAAACAGCGTCAGGATCATCAGATATTTGGAAAGCTCCTTCAGAAATCCGCCGGCGGGCGCGGTGGCCGGAATCCAGGTCACAAGAGCCGCGGCGGCAAGGAATCCGGGAATAAACCACGGAATTTTCAGCTTGATTTTCCGCTTCTCACCGTCTGCGGAGCCCGCGACAAAGCAGGACAGGAACAGCGTCACCGGCACAATCCAGAGCGCACGGGCGAGTTTGACGGTGGTTCCGACCTCCAGCGCCGTCGGGCCGTACTGCATGGACGCTCCGACCACCGAGCTGGTGTCATGAATGCCGAGCGCGGACCAGAAGCCGAACTGCACCTCGTTCATGCCGAGCGCATGTCCGATCGGCGGAAAAATCAGCAGGGCAATGGCATTCAGCGTGAACACCGTGGCGGAGGCGATCGCCACGTCATGCGCCTTTGCCTTCAGGACGGGGGCCGCCGCGGCAATCGCGCTGCCGCCGCAGATCGAGGTCCCGACGCTGACCAGATACATGGTGTCGCGCGCCAGCCCGAGCCGTTTGCCGAGCCAGACTCCCAGCGCAATGCCGAGCGTGATGCCGATCGCCGTGTAAATCATGCCGTTGGCTCCCGCGCGGAGCACATCGATCAGATTCATGCCGAAGCCCATGCCGACAATTGCCGCGCCGAGGAGCGTGGAAGTCAGTTTTCCGGTTACCGAGATGAACGGATTTCCATACGTCACGGCGAAGATCACTCCCGCGATGACCGCCACGCCGGGCGCATAATCACGTACCGGCGTGCAAATCCAAGGAACCAGGAAAAAGGCTGCCGCAACCGCCAGAAACACAATCCGCCTGATCCACTCTTTTGTATCGGCTGCGGACGCCTGATGCGTTCCGCCGTTTTCCTGTTCTCCCGTCATTTTTCCGTCCATCCTGATTTCCTTTCCGGTATTGTTTTTGTTTGTTTTTGCAGAGACGGGGGATAATATAACTGCGGAAATCTAAAATTAAAATTATTGTTAATTATATTTTCATAACAGATATTTATCGATCATGTCCTTCCTGAGCGGGGAACCCGGATTACCCCCCATGCCGGTTCTGCCGGGGTCCCGCGGAAGAGGGGAGGGCGTTCCTATTTTTTGAGATACTGCGTCGGGGAAATCCTGTAATGATTCCGGAACGCCCGTGCGAAACTTCCGGCGGAACTGAATCCGAGCCGCGCGGCGATTTCCTTGCAGTTCAGCGTGCGGTCCCGCAGAAGACGGCTTGCCGCCCGCATTCTTTCCTGCGCGGCGAATGCGCCGGGACTGATACCGGTCTGCGCGGAGAATACCCGGCTCAAATGCTCCCGCGAGACGTGAAGCTCGCGGGCAATCGCCTCCAGGTCCATGGAGCGGTCCAGATGCGCGGCGATCAGCTCCTGCGCCGCACGGACAAGTTCGTTCCGGCGCGACAGCATTTCCGGCCGTTCGATCGTGTCGCCGAGACTCGCCAGCGCGTCATGCACGATTTTCGCTCCCTCCGTCGGCGTCACAAAGCGGAGGGTGCCGCGCGGGCTTTTATAGGCTTCCAGATGTTTCACAAAGCCGGTGTCAAGAGGAAGACGGAACACGTAGCCGTACCGTTCGTTCATTTCGCGGATGATTTCCACGGCCCGGAAACCGTCGAAGGAGATCCACAGGAAAATCCAGGGTTCCGTCGCATGTCCCGGGTAATAATACGCCGTGTCGGGATCTCCCAGCTGCGCCATGAACGTCATTCCCGGAGTCAGCTTGCAGACTTTGTCCTTCAGGCGGAAGGCGCCTTCGCCCGACATCGTGCAGACGATCTGCGCGTGATCCAGAACCCGGCCGCGCCCTTCCAGGTGATAGGCGGGGGAGGTCTGCTTTTCCAGCACGACTTCATAAGGCACAGGCAGCGTCTCCATCGGCCGGAGAAGCTGAAAACGCAGCGACCAGATGCGGATATCCTCAAAGTTGGCCATGGCAATCCTCACAAATTGTGGCACTAATATCACATTTTGTATACTTATAAGTTCTTGAATCTCTTTTTCAAGCAGATAAATTAAAAAATATGGATTCTGCAAAACGTCACAAAAAATCCGTAATCCGTAACAAAAGAGGCCGGAATGAACAGGAAAATCAATGTCACAGTATGGAATGAGTACCGCCATGAACTTCAGCACGAGGTCTGCCGGAAAGCCTATCCGCAGGGAATTCACACCGCCGTCGGAGAGGCGCTTCTCGAAGACGGATCGTTCGATGTCACATATGCCTGGCTTGACAAGGACGCCGAACACGGCCTTTCCCAGGAGCTTCTTGACAAAACCGACGTTCTTTTCTGGTGGGGGCACATGGCGCACGGAGAAGTCAAAAATGAGATTGTGGACCGCATCCAGAAACGCATTCAGGAGGGAATGGGTCTGATCGTGCTTCATTCCGGTCACAAGTCCAAAATCTTCATGAGGATGCTTGGAACAACCTGCAACCTCAAATGGCGCGAAGTCGGGGAAAAGGAACGCATCTGGACCATTGAGCCCGCACACCCGATCGCGGCGGGACTTCCGGAGCACTTCGAACTTCCGCATACGGAAATGTACGGCGAGCGCTTCGACATCCCGACTCCCAAGGATGTTGTATTCATCACCTGGTATGAAGGCGGCGAAGTCTTCCGCAGCGGCGTCACATTTGAGCGCGGATACGGCAGAATCTTCTATTTTGCGCCCGGTCATGAGACCTTCCCGATCTTTTATGACAAAAACATCCGGAAAGTTCTGGTCAACGCGGCGAAATGGGCGGCTCCGAGAATCGTTCAGGAAATCCCGTGCCCCTGTGTCAAGCCGCTCGAAGAGATCCGGACCAAGCTGGAGCAGTGAACGGCGGCCCGGACGCCGCACGAGGACGCCGCATCCTTTCCCGGACGCGGCATGCATTGTCCCTCCGTGAGAACCGGAGGCTCCGGATTGTCCCGCGGGGCTTCCCGACTGCAGGTTTCTGGGACTGATTCAACAGATACTTCAAGGAATGGTGTTTATTTATGGCTGAAAAACTGAAAGCCGGCGTAATCGGTCTGGGAATGGGAAGCGGGCATCTTGCGGGATATCTGACCCATCCCGATGTGGAAGTGGTGGCAATCGCCGACCGCCGGGAGGACCGCCGTGCGCTTCTCCCGGTCAATCATCCCGCCTTCCATGGCAGGGTTTACCACGAAGGCGCGGAAATGATTGAGAAGGAAAAGCTTGACATTGTTTCCGTTGCCGTTCCGAACGATCAGCACAAACCGCTGACCATCGCCGCGCTGGAATCCGGCGCGCATGTCCTCTGCGAAAAACCGATGGCGCTCAATGCGCGGGAGGCGCAGGAGATGCTTGACACGGCGAAACGGACCGGCAGAAAACTCGGGATCGATTTCTCCTACCGTTTCAATCCGCAGTCGCGCGCGATGAAGGACATGATCGGAGAAGGCGTCCTGGGCGACATCTATTACGCCCGCAGCGTCTGGTTCCGGCGGCGCGGCATTCCCGGCATGGCGGCGGGTAATTTCAATACCGCTTCCGGCGCGCCGATGGGTTCCTGGTTTTATGATAAAAAACAGTCCGGCGGAGGGCCGCTGATCGACCTCGGCGTGCATCGGCTTGATCTCGCGCTGTGGCTGATGGGATATCCGGAACCGGCATGGGTGCTGGCGAGCACCTATGACAAGTTCGGGTCCCGGATGGCAAGGGAACGCTCCCTGAGCTACACGGTGGAGGATCTTGCCTGCGCCATGATTAAATTCCGCAACGGCGCGACCCTCGAGCTGGATGCGTCCTGGGCGTGCAACATCAAGGAGAACGAGCTGCAGACCATCCGCCTTCTCGGAGACAAGGGCGGCATGTATCAGTACAATCTGGAGGAAGGCTACACCTATGACGTCGAGTATTATTACGATGTCGCGGGCAGGCACTTCGACGGAAAGATGCATGCCGCGCAGCCGATGCCGGGCGCATTTCATCTCTTTGCGGATGCGGTGCGGGATGACAAGCCCTTCCTGGTTCAGCCGGAAGAAGGCGTCACCGTCATGAAAATCCTGGATGCGGTTTACGCCTCCGCCGGCAGCGGGAAACCGGTGGAAATCGTATAAAAACATTTCGTCTGTTCCAAACCGGCTGCCGGGAAAGCCCGACGGCCGGTTTTTCCGTTTCCTCCGTTGCATTCGCTCCGCGTGTCCGTTATATTACATTGACGGAGAAAGCGGGAAAATGGCGGAAAAAACGACATACATCATACTCAGAAAAATACCCTACCAGGAAAGCAGCCTGATTGTATCCGGACTCTCTCCGGATTTCGGCAGACTGGATTTTCTTCTGAAAGGCGCCCGCGGCACGGGAGCGAAAAAGTTCCCTTATGCCGAACTCTTCCGGGAACTTGTCATTGAGTTCCGTCCCCCGCGTCTCCACTCCTCCGGAACGCTCTGCACGCTGACCGCCCATGAACCGGCCGAGGCTTTTGACGCAATTGCGGCACGGACGGAAAATTATCTTGCGATGTGCGCCTTTGCCGCATTTCTCCTGAAACACACGAAACCCATGCTGGAAGCGCCTGAAACATTTCATGCGCTTGAGACGCTTTTATTCCGTTTGACTACGGCGGAAAATCCCGAATTTCCCCTTGCCGCGGCAAAGCTGATGTTTCTGCGGGAATCCGGTTTCCTGCCGGAAAGTCCGGGAGCGGACAATCTCCGGCAGGAGCGGATTCTGGAATCGCTGCTGAAATACGCCGCGGACCGGCGAATGCCGGAACCCGCTCTGCGCGCGGAATATCGGGAAAAGCTGATGCAGTGGATCCGGCAATTATGCGAATATCATGACTTGCGCTGATTCGAACGAGATATGCAGCCCGTTCCGATGCCACAAGAGAAATTCCGTTCTTTGCCGGTCAGTGCAGCCTGGCGAGCATTTCCGCAAAATCGGAGGGGAAAGGGGCTTCGAAAGCCATTTCCTTTCCCGTTTCCGGATGCGGGAGGGTCAGTTTCCATGCGTGAAGCATCTGCCTGGGTGCGGGAAGCCTGCGCGCCCCGCCGTAAATTGCGTCTCCCGCGACCGGATGTCCCAGCGAGGCCATATGCACCCGGATCTGGTGGGTTCTGCCTGTGAAAATACGGATCTCCGCAAAGGAGGCGTCAATGCCGTCAATCCGGCCCTCCTCTGCAATGCGGTAACGGGTGAGAGCCTCTTTTCCGCCGCTCCGGACAACCGCCATCTTCTTGCGGTCCACCGGATGGCGTCCGATCCGGCCGCACAGTTCTCCCGTTTGTTCTTTGAAATGCCCCGCGAGAATCGCCGCATAGACTTTGGAGACGCGCCGCGAAGCAAACGATTCGGACAGTCTGCACAATGCCCCTGGCGTTTTTGCAACGGCAAGGCATCCTGAGGTATCCTTGTCCAGGCGGTGCACGATGCCGGGACGTCCGGGATCCATCTCTTCGAAATCCGCCGCCAGTCCGGGATCGCGCCCGAGCAGGGCATTGACAATTGTCCCGCTCCAGTTTCCCGCGGCGGGATGCACCACCATGCCTGCCGGTTTATTGAGCACCAGAAGAAATTCGTCCTCGTAAAGGACATCAAGGCCGATCCGTTCCGGTTCTGCTCGAAAGGGTTCCGGTTTCGGCGGGAGGCTGAGCTCAATCCGGTCATTCGGCGCAACGGATGAGCGGGGAGAGTCGCAGACGGCGCCGTTGCGGACGACCGCTCCCCGGCGGATCAAATTCTGGAGGCGGCTGCGGGAAAAATCGCCGCACAGTTGCGCCAGGCACTGATCCAGGCGCATTCCGGCGAATTGCTCCGGGACCGTCAGGGACAGAATGTCATTTTCCTGCCGTTTCTTCTGCTCCGCCATAAGCGTCTTCCCCGTATTTCCCAAAATAAAGATAGAAGAAAATTCCGCAGGGGATCATGATGACGACGCCGATGAACTGCGCAGGCGTCATGCCGAGAATGGAATCCGTGTGATCGCCGCGCAGAAACTCAAGGGAAAAACGGATGAGCCCGTAGCCGATGAAGTAGGATGCCGCGACCTGTCCGACCTTTCTGACCTTTTTGAACAGCAGAAGCAGAACAATGCAGAGCAGAAGATTCGCGAGAGATTCATAAAGCTGAACCGGATGCAATGCGAGCGAACGGATGAACGCCTGCCCGTTCTCGGCGATTTTCGCCGTGGTGAAATCCGGATACTTCAACGCGGGCGCCGTTCCGGGAGGAAAGGAGACTCCGCAATGCTGCGTCGGCCGTCCGAAACAGCATCCCTGCATGAAACAGCCGATCCGCCCGAAAGCGTGCCCGAGTGCCATTGCCGGTCCGTAGATGTCGAAAATCCGCGCGATGGAAAGTTTTTTCCAGCGGGAGTAAAGCCAGAGAATGACAAGCACCAGCAGGAAACCTCCGTAGAAAACAAGTCCCCCCTGATCGATGCGGAAGATTTTCAGCGGATTTCCGGAAAACTGGTGCCAGAATTCAATGACGTAAAAAATACGCGACCCGATGACTCCGCCGACAACGGCAATGATCCCGATGTCGAAAATCTGATCCGGCGTCATGCCCGCGTATCTGCGCTTGCATTGAAGCACGATCAGCGCGGCCAGAAAACCCAGGGCAATGAAAATTCCATACCAGTGAATGCTCAATCCGCCGATTTGAAAAGCGATGCTGTGCATGATTCCGCTTCCATTCTGTTAAAATTCCGTTAAAATTCCATCCGAAACTGGAAAAAAAAAGAACATGCGGTAATGTAACACAGTTTTCTCTTCATTCATAATGAAAAATGATTAAAAAACGGTTAAAAAACAAGGTGCAGGATGGTAGACGTTATTGCCGGACATATTGAGTTCGCCGCATCGCATGCGGCGGTCTGGGGTTTTATTATTATCTTTGTCTTCATGACGATTGAGAGTTCCTTCATTCCCTTTCCCAGTGAAGTGGTGATGATTCCCGCCGGATTTCTTGCCTACCGGGGCGCCCTGACCACAGGGATTCCGTGGCTGGATCTGATTCTTTCCATCGTCTTCGGACTTCTCGGCTCGCTCGCGGGGGCGTATGTGAATTACTATCTTTCCGTCTGGCTCGGGCGGCCTTTTCTGCACAAGTACGGCAAATATTTCTTTCTTTCCGAGGAGCATCTGGACAGGGCGGAGGAGATATTCCGCAAATACGGCGACATTGCGACGTTTGTCTGCCGGCTTCTTCCCGCGATCCGGCAGCTGATTTCCATCCCCGCCGGACTTTCCCGGATGCAGTTCGGGCGTTTCACGCTTTTTACCGGCCTTGGAGCGGGCATCTGGACCGCGATTCTTGCAGGAATCGGCTGGTATCTGGCGCATCTGACCAAAGACATGGGATATCCGGAAATGGTTCACAAGGGCAAGGACATGATTGCCGAACATTATATCTGGATCATACTTTTCCTTCTTGTTGTTGTTGCCGCTTATATTGCAGTTCATAAGTTTGTCATGAAACCGGAGGCAAAAACGGAATAATTTTTCCGGTGCGGCTGGAAAAGACCTGAAAAAGGTTTATAGTAAACGGCATTTCCGCAACCCCGTTGTGTAACGGTAGCACAAGTGGTTTTGGTCCACTCAGTTCAGGTTCGAATCCTGACGGGGTTGCCAACTCTTTTTCTGATGTAAATCCTTTCATTTGAACTCAGTTTTATAAAGTTATATTAATTTATCCTCTTCAGTCTCCTTTCCGATTCTTTTCCTCTTTTTCCGCTGTTTTTCGAGGGTAAAAAGGAAACATTCGTCCCACATTCGGAGCGCACTTTTCGAATCCAGCTCCAAGGGGCGTTTTTTCAAGGGAAGTTTCCCTTCCGGCATCGGATCACATGGCTCTATCCATGCGATTTTTCCGGACTTTCCTGCCTTTCGGACAATTCCGGACGGTTCTCGGACGGATGAAATCCGGCATTTTGAGGCTGCTCGGACGTTTCGGACGCTTCTGGGAAATTTATTTAAACACATAATATATGTGTGCGCGTACGCAAAATGTCTTTTGCGCACACACTCGATAGAAATACTCTTCTGAGACAAATTTTCTAACTCTTCGCCTGCTTGTCAAAGAGAATGTAAAAAAATTCAGGGAAGCTCAATTTCAAATGGAGAGGGCTTCTGCTCCTCACTGCATAGTAAAAAAAGACGGAGGGAAGGCTTGGACTCCTTCGACCTCCGTGATGCCTGTTTGCATTCCGCGCGGGGCATCACTTCGCGCGGGCGGCGCTCCGGGATTCCCCTGATACGACGGGGTTTCCCGGAATCTCTCCCTCTTCTGGAAGAGCTGGCGGGGCCGGATTTATCTCTGAATGAAAAGTGAGACTCCTGCACGAAGCTATTTTTTTGAATAAACTGTCGATCAATTCCAGAGCTCGGGACGATTGCCGTCCAGACCGAAACCGCGGTTCAAGGCGGCATAGGAGACATCCACACGCTGTGGCGTATATTTTTTGATCGTCTCCGTGAACGCGTTCAGGAGACTCCATCTTGTCGGCTCCAGAAACGCCTCGTGAGAGGGGTTCTTGAATTCCCTGTAGACCGGCACAATATCGCTAGAATTGATCGCTCCGATCTCCGCTGCCCGGACGATCCGGCTTCTTGCCTCGTCATCGCTCTCCAGATACTTTGTTTTCAGCTCCCCGGCAACATCCTCCAGAATCAGGAATTCATTTTCGAGCGTTTCCACGGCACGGTTCACCAGATCGTACAATTCGATCCGGGAGGTATGCCGCCGCTTGATGTTTGAGTCCGGGAACGTCGACTTTAAACGCCTGCGCGACGCCCTTAATCGTGTAGTAATCCGACCAGTTCGCCAGCGCGGCATCCAGCATCCGAGTTGCCAGCGCAAGCATCGAATCGAAGTTCTCGCCTTCCTTGTAGATCAGGTTCGATGCCGATTCTGCCTCGATTTTGAATGCCTCCGCGAATAACTCCACGCTCTCCTTATGCGTCAGAGAGTTTCCCATTACACACTCCCACGCCTGCGCAGTCAATACAGCATGAAATGCTTTGCCGAACGGGAAACAAGCTGAAGTCCGTTCGATTTCGGCCTGTTTCACGTAACGGAAAAAGTTGCGGTTCTGTCCTCAGTTTGTCGATACTTGCCATCACGCCGCCCTCCATTCGTTGATCTGATTGGAACACTGCTGACGGGACAGCTGACGCACATCCGGCACCTGGAACCGTGCTGCGATCTGCTGCGGAGTAACCCCACGCTGCCGGGCAAGATCAAGCAGATATGAGAGCTGTTTCGGACTTGCCGGGCCATCATTCTGACGATCTCCTGTTCTTCTGCCCTGCGGAGTGTTTTTCGATCCGTTTGAAGGCGGATAAAGGTCGTAATTGCGGGGATCATTTCCATGCAGTTCCGCTTCGACCGAATTCCGCACGAGCTCGAACGTTTCATGAATCCGCGCCTGAAGCTGCTCCTGCGTGAGGCCGTCCGGAAGTTCGACTTCGACCGACGCATGATAGCTCTGACTGGAATACTCTTCCCCGGCGGGGACCTTCTTCGAATACGATGCATTGAGTTTCAACATAACAACCTCCTTCTTTTTGAACAAAAGAAGCCCGACAGAGGAAACTTCCCCTGCGAGCCTCAAGAAATCAGAAAGTGGGGAGTTGGGTGAGCAGCCTCCCACACGCTATAGGAAACCTAAATATTATAGGATAAAATAGGTATATAAATAGGTTTCTTATAGGAGAATAGGACGACGTCCCCGTAGTCCCCACTTGGCTTTATTAAAAAAATTCAGGTTAATATTGCGATGTTTTACATCGCAAAAAATTGCTTCGTGCAGGACTGTCAGTCCTGCCGCGGTCCAGCTGCGTAAGCTGGTCGCCGCAGGCGAAATCACCGATACGAGCGTCTGCTCTGTGTCCCGTGCCTCCGGTTGCAAGGATCGGATAATGACCATCTCCAGACTCAATTTTCGTATGCCCCTCCGACAACATGCGGAGAAGCATTTTCCGATTGAGCCTGAGGGAGCAATCGCTCCAGTCGCCCGTGAAATCAGCCGCAATGCTGGTGTGCATTTCACCGGCGAGAATATTCAGACACCCCGGATCCTCGCTCTGATACAGTTCCACGGGATTGTGCGGCTCCTGCGCGGGCACATTCCTGAGAAAGACCGCAAGCTGTTCTCCGCGCTCCGGCAGGAACGAGACCGAGCGAATCAGAGAGTTTGGATGCGGGATGATCTGTCTCCAGTTCGGATAATCCCCCTTCAAACCATACGCCAGCCAGATCCAGTGTTCCGTTTCAACGCGGCAGATTTTCCCTGCGCGGCTGTTCCATGTAAAGAGGCTTCCGCCTTCCTTTGTCCGAGTCTGCAGCAGGGCAATCGGAAGCGGGATCGTGAAATCATCCACATTCAGCGGAAGCGGGATATGCAGCAGCTCCCTGCCGTTCGTCGCCGTGATTCCTTCGCGGGAAAGATTGATCCCCCGCATGATGGCGCGCGCCTCCTCCCGATCCACGAGCGGAGCAGCCGTTGCCAACAGGGAAACGAACTCTTTCGGAAGCTCGCTGTATGCTTCCTGTTCCCCCTTGCAGATGATCGGCCACTCGACGCTTTGCTCGTGCAAGAGGGTTGTCTCTCCGACGCGCAGAATCCCTTCTCCGTATTCAAGTTCCAGCGTCTTATTCCGGCAGGAGCGAAGTGCCATCCGGAACTCCTCGAAGGGGACAATGCAGTGGAAAGGTCCTTCCGATGGAGACTCCATCCGGAACGTGATCTGTTCCAATGGCGTGCAGGTGGGAAACCGGATTTCCTTTTCTGCCGCCTCAATTTTCAAGGACCGGAACTGAGGAAGCGATGCCGTCCTGCTGACCAGCTTTCCGAGCGCAATCAACGCACGCTCCAATTCATTTTTGTTGAGTTCAAGTTTCATTTTTCACCTTCTCCTTTTTTTTGGCAAATACTGTATTTTTTGTGAATTTTGTGTGCGATCCATCCCAGGCCCAGAAACGCGAGGCTCCAGAGGACGAAACGAAGCGGCAGAGTCAGACCGCTTAAGAGCGCGAAGAACCGTTCGGGGTTCTTTTCTGCGGCGTAACGCACGCCATTCTGCACCCCGTCGGCAACCTTGTATGCTCCGACGACAGTGCCGAGTGCAACACCGCCTGCCGCAATCTGTTTCCAGGAGGGCGGACGAATACGCTCGATTTTTCGCGGGAGCTGCCGGAACAGTCGAGGCCTCATCGGACGAGCTTCACAGACGAAGCCCAGCAGAAGCAGAGTCGCCAAAAGGAAGTGTTTCATGGCGAAACGCTCCTTCTGCACGCTTCATGAAAGGCCTGCAACCTCTGCTCCAATTCCGCCGTAAGAACGGGCGGAAGCTGTGTGCGTGCCCGCTTCAGGTCGATCAGACTCCATGCCGTCCCTCCGACAGCCATCACAACGCCGACGGCATCTCCGAAGGGAAAAGGACCGTCCGCCAGAGCCGAAGCCGCGCCAGCTCCCCATGAGAGGGTCAATTTTCCGATGGCTGCGCCTGCGACACGGGCGATGGCATGCAGCGTCGTCCTCAGAAAGACAAGCTCAAGTCCCAGTCCGCCGACAGCGGAAAGCGAGGCCAGTCCAGCATCCCCGGCAATCGCGCCGACCTGTTGCAGAAAAGGCACTTCGGCCGGTTCGACGCCGTAAATGGAAGCGATAGAACGGCAAGGCTCCGTGAGTCGCGTCAGTTTCTGCGCCAGAAACTCCTGCGCGCGTTGGGTGCCGCAGAGCTTGTCCCGCGCCAGACGCTTCCAGAGCCGGAACATATTGGGGAATCTCGTAAGCTCAAAAACGATTTCCGGAATGGCCCCTGTGCGCCTGATCCGGAAACGGTTGCGCTTCCGCATCCAGCCGGGCGAGGCGCGCCATTTTCGCCGCCGAATTGGTTTCCTGCACACGTTCTCGAATCCAGGTTGTCCCCAGCCATCCCAGCGCGAGCACCGCAGTCATTCCGAACAGCCAGGCCGCGTGAAGCCATGTCTTCGGGATGGATCTTTTTTCCCGGCGGAAACCGCCGGATGTTCTTTCCTGTGAGTTCATATTTCCTCCTTTTCCTGTTTACGGCGGAAGTAAAAGCTCCACCAGTTTATTATGCCCGAAAAGGAGGCGTTTTTCAGCAGAAAAGCCTGAAAAAAGAAAAATTGGGAAGTATGGGGGCGTTCCTCCTGTTCCCCTGTAAGAGACCTGTTGATTCGAAATGGTTTCCTTCATGTTTGAAATATTGGCAACTAATGATACATTACCCTTCGGAGAGAGAGCGTTTCCTGAACAGGAGATTTTTGTAATGAAATTCCGGATGGTTCATAATAATTTCAATGTGCTCAATCTTAAAAAGAGCCTGAAATTCTACGCTGAGGCGTTTGACATGCATGAAGTCCGGCGGATCAATGCGAAAGACGGGAGTTTCATCATCGTCTATCTGGAGGATGGGAACAGTTCTCACCAGCTGGAACTGACGTGGCTTCGCGACCGCAAGGAGCCGTACAATCTCGGAGACAACGAATTTCACCTAGCGTTCAAGGTCGATGATTATGATGCGGCTCACGCCCGTCATGAAAAGATGGGTTGCATCTGCTACGAAAACCCCGAGATGCACATTTACTTCGTGAACGATCCTGATGACTACTGGCTGGAGGTCGTCCCCGAGAAGCGCTAAGAAACCGGGCGCATGGGATGACAGACATACGGCTTTTTTTGCGGCAGTTCTCTGGCCGCTTTGATGAAAACGAATGATATCATATTGATGGAAGAAATGGGGGGAGAGCAATCTGCCGGAAGCACTGAATCTGCCTTGTTCCTGCCGGATTCCTCTTGAAAATGCAATTGCATAAAATAAAAAGGACCGGCGAACCGGTCCCATAGGTGGAATCACCTTCGGCATATAGCCTTGTTGTGATAAGACAATAATAATTTACAGCAAACTTAAAATTTTTCAAATCCATTTTTTGAAAAGGGGGGTAAAATTATGAGCAATATTCTAGGGCTTGATGTCGGGACGAATTCACTGGGCTGGGCAATTCTGGATCCTTCTCAGAAAAAGTTTACCGATGCCGGAGTTGTGGTCTTTCAGCAGGGAATTCCGGAGGAAAAAGGAAGGGAAGCCGAACGATCTCCTGCGGCAGAACGACGGGCATTCCGGGCTGCACGCCGCCTGAAATTCCGCCGCCGTCTGAGAAAGTATCACACGTTGAAGGTATTGATTGCAAATCAGATGTGTCCATTGAGCATGGATGAATTGCAGAACTGGATCAGAAATGGAAAATTTCCCATCGATAACAGACAGTTCATCTCCTGGCTCGGCAGCACGAAAGAATCCAATCCCTATTACTTTCGTGCAAAGGCTGCCGAAAAAAAAACTGCCACCGCTGGAATTGGGACGGGCCTTTTATCATCTGGCGATACGCCGGGGATTCCGGAGTTCCCGCAAGGAGTCATCAAATGAAAAAGAAGTGACCGGTTTTAAAAAAGAAATTAATCAGTTGACGGAGATCCTGCAAAAGAACCGCTGCACCCTGGGACAATATTTTTATGAACTCTTTCGGAATTCAGAAAAAATTCGTAAAGTCAACCGCTGCGGCAGAAAAGAACATTACGAACCGGAGTTCGATAAAATATGTGAAGTGCAGGAGCTTCCGGAAGCCTTTGTCTCCGAAATGAGAAAGGCAATTTTCCTGCAGCGCCCTCTGCGATCGCAGAAACATCTTGCCGGACACTGTTCTCTGGAGAAGAAAAAGGTCCGCTGCCTGATCGGTCATCCGCTGTTTGAACGCTATCGGATGCTTTCATTCCTTAACAGTATCAGAAAAAACGGTGTTCCGCTGAATGAGCAGGAACGGCAGAAAGCGCAAGCGGCTTTTCTGGTAAGCAAGCCAAGTTTCGAATTTGAGAAACTGGTCCGCAAATTACATCCCCAAAACGCGAAAGGGGAATGGACGGAGTGGAATTACCCCCCGGATAAATCCATTGCTTCATCGCCAGTCACGAATCAGCTGCAGAAAATACTGGGGACGGACAATCTCTTTGCCTGGCATCATGAATATACCGGGCGTGACAATAAAACAAAGACGATGGATTATCAGACACTCTTTGATGCGCTGACCTTTTTCGATGACGACGATATGCTGAAAAAGTTCGCCATGGAGCGAGCCGGTCTGAGCGCCGATCAGGCGGAAAAATTTGTCAGGATCAGAATTCCTGCCGGGTATGCCGCTCTCAGCCTTTGCGCAATTCGAAAAATCATACCGTTCCTTGAGGAAGGACATATCCAGACCCGCGCGGTGTTTCTGGCAAAACTGCCGGATGTACTCGGGAAAGACATTTTTCAGAAAAACAGCGGAAAAATCATTGCAGACATTGACCGTATGGAGGCCGATTGGCGCATGGAACGCGAAGCAGCGTCATCGCCTGCGGAACGGGCCGCATTCCTTTCCCAGACGGAACGGCTGAAGCAATATCTGGAAGATGAATTCCGTGTGACCCCGGATCGCTTCGAACAGCTTTATCGCTACAACAGCCGCTCCGATTATCCGGACAACTCCCGAAGCGGTATTCTGCCGGAGGTCAATCTCGGGATGATTTACAATCCGATGGTATCCCGGTCGCTGAATATTCTCCGGCGTCTGGTCAATCACTTACGCAAAACGGGAAAAATCGATGGCAATACTGAAATTCACGTGGAACTTGCCCGTTCGGTAAATGACAAAAACACTCGCATGGCAGTTGCAAACTGTCAGAAAAAACAGGAGAATCTGCGCAGACAATACAAGGAGGCGATCGAAGCACAGGGGCTGGAGGCAACAGAAGAGCGGATCTTACGCTATACCCTCTGGCAGGAACAGAACAGGCGCTGCCTTTATACGGGCAGCATGATCGGTTTTGCAGACCTGATGAGCGATGCCAACATTGTTGAGATAGAACATACTGTTCCCCGTTCCCGGGGAGGAGACAGCAGTATGGAGAATCTGACTCTCTGTTTTACGGATTACAATCGTTACACCAAGAAAAACTGTTTGCCGTCGGCGTGCCCGAATTATGATGTGAAATGGCAGAACTGCAGCTCAATCCGGGAGAATATCAGAGCTGCAGGATGGGAGGAAAAACGGGAAGAGTTACGTTCCCGTCTGGAAAAGCTCCGTTCCGCGGCCAGAGGCAATCCGCAGAAACGGGTGGAAATGCTGGAATGCAAAAGAGAATTTCAATACTGGTGTGCGAAACTGGCGGCTTTTGAAGTCACAGATGAGGAACTGCTCCGGAGAGGATTTTCCAGACGTCAGCTTGTAGATACCGAAATTATCGCCAGGCATGCGGTTTTTCTGCTGAAGTCTGTCTATAAAAATACCTGTTCCAGAAACGGAAGAGTAACGGAATGGGTGAGAAAAGCCTGGGGCGTGCAGGGGATCTATGCAAAGAAAGAACGGCGCGATCACAGACACCATGCCGTTGACGCCATGTGCATTGCGGCTCTGACTGATGGGTTTTACCAGAAGATCAGCGAGGCATACCGTCTTGATGAGGAAAAGACGATGACATATGCCCGTTACAGCAGCACGCTTCCTGAGGCTTATCCATGGCGCTCTTTCCCGGAAGATGTGTTTGAGAAGTCCGAAGAGATTCTGGTTTCCCACTTTACCCGGCACAATGAGACGAAGCAGACCCGAAAACAGGTGCACCTTGTCACGCCTTGCAAAACGGCGGAGGGTGAGATCCGGCGGGTGGTGCCTGCCGGCGGGGACACGGTCCGCGGTCCGCTGCATAAAGAAAGTTATTTCGGGCGCATCAGAGATCGGGAATCCGGAGAGGAGAAAAGCGTACTTCGCAGAGAATTGATCTTTCAAAATTTCAAGACGGAATCCGCTCTTGCCGCAATTGTCGATCCCGCGGTTCGGGAGGCCGTGTCCGCACAGCTACGACTCCGCATGGGTGCGGGGAAAACTTTCAAGGACGCCATGGATGAAGGCGGCTTCCGCATGAAATCGAAAGACAATTCCTTCCAGGGACCGCCGATCTGCAAAGTCCGGTGTTTTGTCCGGCTTGCAGAGCCGTTGAAAATCCGCAGACACGCCTACGCTTCCGGACCGGAATACAAAAACTACATTTATGCCGATACTGCTAAGGGGGGGAATTTCAAGGCGGCCTTATTCCGGTCGCCTCAGGGAAAACTCTGTTACAGTCTGCAATCGCTCTGGGACTGGGCGAATACGCATAAGAAGCCGGACTATGCGCCTCCGGAAAAACGACCGGGGCTGGGTGCGTTCCTCGGATTCATTGCTCCGGGAACCATGGCTCTGGCTTATGAGAAAACTCCTGATGAATTGAAAAACTTGTCTCCCCGTGAAATTTCCAGGCGTTTATACAAAATTGTCGTAATTGAGAAAGACATGCAGCGCTTGAACCTTCGTTATCATTGCGAGGCCAGAGCCAAATCCGAGGTTCAGGCGGAGATGAAGGAAACGCTGGGTGTCGAAGAAGCGTCGGCCATTTCCTTTCAGGAGCCGGCAAAACTGCTGAAAATCACCAGTGGAGAATTTTCCAGCCATTTGATTTTTGAAGGGATCGATTTTGCCATGTCCATTGACGGCCGAATACGTTTTCTGAAATAAAACTTTCCGAAAGGAGGTTTTCATGCTGAAGCGAACGCTCTTTTTCGGATCGCCCGGCAGGCTCTTTCTTGAGCACACCCTGCTGGCCTATGAGGCGCGAGATGCAAACGATGTTTCGGAAAAACGGACTTTTCCGCTGGAGGATATCGGTTTTATTGTTCTGGAATCTCTGCAGCTGTCTGTGACAACCGCCTGTCTCAATGCGCTGGCGGAAGAGAATATTGCCGTTGTCGTCTGCAATGCCGCGCACATGCCCTCGGCAATGCTTCAACCGTTTTCCGGAAACACGCTGGCGCAACGGCATACGGAAGCGCAGCTTCGGGCCTCTGACGCGTTGAAAGGTCGTCTCTGGCGGCAGACGGTCAAGGCCAAGATCTCCAATCAGGCGGAATGCTTGAAACGTCTGGGCTTGCCGGATCAGCACCTGCGCGTGCTGGCGGAATCGGTTAAGGCGGGAGATTCCGGCAATGCGGAAGCCGTGGCTGCGCGGTATTATTTTCAGCAGCTTGCAGGTATGGAGGCATTTTCCAGAAGTCGGGATGGAATTCCTCCCAATCCCGCACTGAATTATGGATATGCTGTTTTGAGGGCTGCAGTGGCACGTGCTTTGACGGGGTCCGGTTTGCTCTGCGTGGCAGGGATTCACCACTCGAATCAGTACAATCCATTCGGACTGGCAGATGATATCATGGAACCGTTTCGCCCGTTTGTGGATGAAATGGTTTTTTCATCCCGTGATTTTTTTACGGTACCAGAATTAGGGAAACTCCAGAAAGCGCAGTTACTTCAGCTTTTAACGGCGGATGTCATGTCGGGAGCGGAGAAACGTCCCCTGCTGAACAGCATCAGTTATACTTCCGCTTCGCTGGTCCGTTGTTTTCTGCGGGAGGAAACGATTGTCAAATATCCGGAATTCGTGAAAAAATGAGTGCGGAATATCAAGCGATCAGCAGGTATGCGGCGATGTGGATCTATGTGATGTTCGATTTGCCGGTCAGTACAAAAGCGCAGCGGAAAGCGGCGGCGGGATTCCGTCGTGATCTAATCAAGGACGGTTTCCAGATGATGCAGTTTTCCGTCTATATCAGGCATTGCGCTTCCGGAGAAAATGCTCTGGTGCACATTGCCAGGGTTGAAGCGATGGTGCCGCCGGAAGGGATCGTCACAGTTCTAAAAGTGACTGATCGTCAATTCAGCGATACGCAGACATTTGTCGGGGAAAAAACCGTTCCTCCACCGTCTGCGCCAATCCAACTGGAGCTTTTTTAGAGAAAAAACTCCAAAAAAACTTGAAAATGTCGTTGGTATTAAAGGAGTTATATCTCCAATAATATAACACACCTTCAAATTACGTCAAATCACAACGTAATGATTCGTTTCGCTTATTGTATTGTCAATATAACACACCTTCAAATTACGTCAAATCACAACCTCCTGTCGCAAGTCCTGTCAGGAAGGAGAAATATAACACACCTTCAAATTACGTCAAATCACAACGCTGGTAACCCGATGGGTAATTCTGCTCGTAATATAACACACCTTCAAATTACGTCAAATCACAACAATATGGTTCTCTTGGTCAGCGTCCTCATCAATATAACACACCTTCAAATTACGTCAAATCACAACTTATGAAAACGAGCACGTAAAGACGAAGGAAATATAACACACCTTCAAATTACGTCAAATCACAACCCCCGAAACTGGGTCCGCCACATTCTCTCGAATATAACACACCTTCAAATTACGTCAAATCACAACCGCTATACTGAGATTCTTCGCGCTCATTTTAATATAACACACCTTCAAATTACGTCAAATCACAACTCATCGCGATTTACAGGAACAGAATCCTGTAATATAACACACCTTCAAATTACGTCAAATCACAACGCACGAAGATTTTTCTTCTTCACCTTCGAGAATATAACACACCTTCAAATTACGTCAAATCACAACGTCCGCACAGTTACATCAAGTAGGTAACTGAATATAACACACCTTCAAATTACGTCAAATCACAACTGTCGTATGATGTTCAGCGCATGGAGAAGGAATATAACACACCTTCAAATTACGTCAAATCACAACATACCACCTAAAGGAAGCTCAACACCAGGTAATATAACACACCTTCAAATTACGTCAAATCACAACGACAATCGACAAAACATGTTCAAGTCGGCCAATATAACACACCTTCAAATTACGTCAAATCACAACTCCTGAATGAATTCAGCATTCAAAACAGGAAATATAACACACCTTCAAATTACGTCAAATCACAACACATGGATGCGACCGGAAGAACCGCCAAAAAATATAACACACCTTCAAATTACGTCAAATCACAACAAACAAGAAGATATTGTAGCCATTTCTGGAAATATAACACACCTTCAAATTACGTCAAATCACAACATGGCTAAGCTTGATGATTCCGTTGTTGTTAATATAACACACCTTCAAATTACGTCAAATCACAACTGTGCATATACGGCAAAATTGCTTGCTGAAAATATAACACACCTTCAAATTACGTCAAATCACAACCGCAAAGCACAACAGCATTGACAAACTGAAAATATAACACACCTTCAAATTACGTCAAATCACAACCGTAACTATGAGTATGATTAAATCTCCAAAAATATAACACACCTTCAAATTACGTCAAATCACAACGCCTCGCGCGGCTTTACGTTCTGAACTGTTAATATAACACACCTTCAAATTACGTCAAATCACAACGACAGGGCTTATGCCGGTGTCCTGGAGAAAAAATATAACACACCTTCAAATTACGTCAAATCACAACATTGCTGATTTGTCGCAGGCTACTGCCGCGAATATAACACACCTTCAAATTACGTCAAATCACAACTAAATTCTTCTTCTTCTGTCGGAAGGTTCAAAATATAACACACCTTCAAATTACGTCAAATCACAACCATGAATGCGACCAGAAGAACCTCCAAGAAAATATAACACACCTTCAAATTACGTCAAATCACAACCTCCGTTCTTCGTGTATGTCATGAGATCAAAATATAACACACCTTCAAATTACGTCAAATCACAACTCAGCAAGGTTTAAACCGTATGTTCAGCAGAATATAACACACCTTCAAATTACGTCAAATCACAACGAAAATACCCATATTCACGACCTGCGACACAATATACCACACCTTCAAATTACGTCAAATCACAACCACTGCGCATGTTTGCTCCTAGGAGCCTGTCGGACTGGGATTTTTTAATTGCCTTCCCAGCCCGATAGGGCAAGTTCATTGTTTCGATATTT
>CALXSJ010000038.1 GCA_944391115.1 uncultured Victivallales bacterium
GGCGTGTCGCGGCAGTTGTTCTCTTGATTGGCTCATTGTTCGGCGCTGTTCCTGACTGCCGCCGTCTTGCGTTGTTTTGCGACAGTTCAACTCCGTTTTCGGCAAATAATATTCCCTTTAACCAAACGACCTCGGATTTTGAGGCAAGAGGTCTTTCGCAGAAGTCATCGGGTGGGATATAGCGTTAAGTGGAATTTTTGCATATTGAATTAACTGCGGTATTATGACTTGCAGAAAATGTGGCTTTGAGCAGAAAACTATATTTTTCAGAGGTCGGGAAGTGGGGGATAATTTTATTTGAAAAATTCGGTCTGCAAGAGGTCAGAGAATTTTTTTAATTTTATTTACCCCCTTGATAACATTCCGACCTACCAAATGTCCTCCGTTTTTGAGGGTGGAGGTCATTATTCTCCGTTTTGGGGTAAGAGGTCATAAAGATGCAGTGTGTTTCAAGTGCTTTTCTTTCTCTGGCAGAGGTCGCGTGACCTCCTGCAGCGGAGAATTTAGGGAGATTTTATGCGGATTTTGTCAGCAAACAGCCCTCTCACCATTCTCTACAGAGAAAATTCAGCAGAAGCAGAAAAGTTGCAAATCCCTTTGACACAAGGGGTTTTACGCAAGAAATAAAAAAGTCCGAATCAGAGGTCTGACTCGGACGGAGAAATCGTAATGGGGTGGATGACGAGACTTGAACCCGCGACCTCCTGGGCCACAACCAGGCGCTCTAACCAACTGAGCTACAACCACCATTCGTTTAAGCTCCGTAATTTAGCATTCCTGAAAGATTTGTCAAGTAAAAAGTTTTTTTTTCCCGAAAAAATGCCTCGCGTCCGGACAACAGCGGCAATCCCGGCAGGAACAAAAGGATGGAAGGAAAGACGTCTCCATGCCGCCGCAATCCGGATTGCAAATCGTTCCCGGTGTAAAAAATCGGCCGGACCAGCCGTCTGAGAAACAGAGAAAACGGATTCCGTCAGAAGAACAGAAAAGGAATTCTTCGGGAAACGAAACGTTTTCCCGAACTCCCGGGATAAACTCGTTCAACAAGCTCCAAATGTTCCTCTTTTCGATTTGAAAACCTCGCTTGGCGTGCTATTGTGATATCCATTGCGGACAGAGATAATTGAGAAAGGGAAATCCGATGCCGAATATTGACGTATATCTAGAGTTCCTGATCGAGCAGAAAGCCTCCGATATGCATATGAGCAGCGACACCCCCGTGGCATACCGCATCGACGGAGAAATGGTGTTCACGGACACGCCGCCGCTCTCCAGCGACGAAATCGAGGCGCTCGCATTCGAGATCATGCCGCAGCGCAACATCGACCAGTTCAAGGCCTGCAATGACACCGACCTGGCCTACTCGCTGCCATCCGGAGACCGTTTCCGCGTTAATATCTTCCGCGATCTGCACGGTGTCGGCATCGTAACCCGACTCATTCCGGCCAATATCCTGACATTCGAGCAGCTTAATCTGCCTCCCGTGATCGCAGACCTCTGCACGCTGAGCAAAGGGCTTGTGCTGGTAACAGGTCCGACAGGTTCGGGCAAATCGACAACACTCGCCGCCATGGTCGACTACATCAACCGGAACCGGACCGACCATATCATCACGATCGAAGACCCTGTCGAGTTCGTGCATCCGAATAAAAAATGCCTCATCAACCACCGTGAAATCGGGCGGCACACCAACAGTTTTGCCGCCGCCCTGCGCGCCGCCCTGCGTGAAGACCCGGACATCGTGCTCGTCGGAGAAATGCGCGACCTGGAAACCGTCGAAATCGCACTGGAAACGGCGGAAACCGGACACCTCGTGTTCGGAACGCTGCATACCACCACGGCCGCCAGTACCGCCGACCGCATCATCCAGCAGTTCCCCGCAAACCGCCAGGAACAGATCCGCGCAATGCTTTCCGGTTCGCTCAAGGGAATTGTCGCCCAGACTCTGTGCAAACGGAAAGGCCGGGGCCGTATCGCGGCGCTGGAAATTCTCGTCGTCACCTCCGCGGTCAGCAACCTGATCCGTGAAAACAAGATCTTCCAGATCCCCTCCGTGATTCAGACCGGATACAAACTCGGCATGCGTTCGCTCAACGGTTCGCTGCTTGACATCGTCATGCGCGACATCATCACGCCGGAGGAGGCGCTCTTCAAGTCCATCGACCGGAACGACCTGCGCAAAATGTTCGATGAGAATGGAATCGAGTATGAAGCCTCCGTGACGGATGAAGACCTCCTGTAACCTCTTTTTCCTCATTGCAGCACCTTCAAAGGAAATCACAGTATGAGCAAACTGCCTTCTTCCGAACACAGAGACCATCCCTCCCTGACCATTCAGGAGGGATACGGCCAGAACCGCGAAGTCCTCATGGAACGCAACAATGTCGTAATCGGACGCGAACCGGACTGCGACATCGTCATCGGCGACCAGAATGTGTCGCGCCACCATGCCGTGATCTCGCGTGAAGAGGAGGGATTCTTCATCAAGGACCTCAACAGCGCGAACGGCACATTCGTCAACTCCCAGCCTGTCACAATGCAGCTCATCAAGCACATGGACATCATTCAGATGGGCGGCGCCATGATCGTTTTCAACGATCCGAACAATCCCGAATTCGCCAGGAAAAACATCGAAACCAAGTGGAGCGCGGAAAATTTCAACATCGAAACCCTGCAGAAAATCATCCGTCAGCTGGAGGCCAACATCGCGCAGGTCTTCAAGGGAAAACCGGAGGTGATCCGCAACATCATCGTATGTCTGTTTGCAGACGGCCATCTGCTGCTCGAGGATGCGCCGGGCGTCGGAAAAAGCCTGCTTGCGCAGACGCTGGCGAAATCCGTGCAGGCCCAGTACCGGAGAATTCAGTTCACACCCGACATGCTGCCTTCGGATATCACGGGAACCAATATCTTCGACGAGGCGACAGGAACCTTCAAATTTCTGCCGGGTCCGATTTTCGGCAACGTGATTCTCGCAGATGAGATCAACCGCACGACACCGCGCACCCAGTCGAGTCTGCTTGAATGCATGTCGGAATCCTCGATCACCATCGACGGGAAAGGCCATGTCCTTCCGAAACCCTTTTTCGTGATCGCGACCCAGAATCCGGAGGACTATCACGGCACCTATCCGCTTCCGGAGCCACAGCTGGACCGTTTTCTGATGCGCCTCAGCATCGGATATCCCGCGCCCGAAGCGGAAATGGAAATCCTGACCTCGCAGATATCCGGCCATCCTCTGAACAATATTTCCTACGTCATCAAAAGCAATGACGTGGTCTACTGCCAGGCACAGGTCCGCAAAGTGAAAGTCTCCCCGCAGATCAAGGACTACATCATCCGGATCGCCAACGCCACACGCGAACATCCGGCTCTCGCCAACGGCTGCAGTCCGCGCGCCTCGCTTGCGGTCATGCGCTGCAGCCAGAGTCTCGCGGCCTATTCGGGCCGTGATTTTGTCACGCCGAAAGATGTCCGTTCCCTTTTGAAACAGGTCATCGGCCACCGTCTGCGTCTGAAACTGCGCTGCCGGAACGAATGGAAGAGCGTCGATCATGTCCTCGACTCCATTCTGGACTCCATCAAATTGAAAAACGAGGAACCGGCCTGATGATCATTGCAATGCCGACAAAAAGCGGCATTCTGCTGATAATCGCGTCGCTCGCCGCCGCGGGAAGCGCAATCATGAACGTCGGGTTCTCCACGGCCATGATTGCATCGCTGCTCGGCGCGATCACGATTTCGGGATTCCTGATGGCGCAGTTTTCGCTCCATGGAGTCACGCTTTCCCGCGGACGATCCCGGGACGCAGTCTGCGGGGAAACCATGGAACTGCCTCTCATTGCGGTGAACCGGACACTCCTCTACCGCATGCCGCTTGTCGCCACGGAAAAACTCCCGTTCTGCAGGGGAGGAAAATTTGACACGGTCATTCCGGCGCTTGCGCCGAAAAGTTCCATCCGGGCCGAACGGCGCGTCATTCCACTGAAGCGCGGTCATTTTACGCTGGACTCCATTTTTCTGACCGGCGGCGACCCGTGCGGCCTCTTCCGCAAAACCCGCAGATTCAGCATCCCGGCCCACGTGACTGTCACTCCGAAAATCCAGCCGCTTGAAAATCTTCATCTCCGCAACGACCACCGCTCAGGCAACGATCAGGAGGGACGTCCGCTCGGGCACGCGGGCTCCGGCATGGATTTTTTCGGTGTCCGGCCTTATCATCCCGGAGATGAAATGCGTGCAATCCACTGGAAAAGTTCCGCCTCCAAAGGCTGCATCATGGTCAAGGAATTTGAAGCGACGACCGTCGACAGGATCATGCTGCTGCTGGATTCCGATGGGAAAAATGTCGGCTACGATGACATTGAAAGCAATTTCGAATATCTGATCAATGCGGCGGCGTCCATCACGGACTATCTGAGCAGGAAATACTGCGCCCTGACCTTCTTCACCACATCCATGGAGAGCGGCATGCTCCGGGAGAACGGAGACGCGGCCGGCATCCGGCTGCGAATCATGGAAATCCTGACCGACCTCCAGCCTTCCGACACCCGTGTGGAAGAACTGGCTGCGGATGCCATGGAAAACTTCCCGGACGGAGCCGTGGTCTATGTTCTGACAATGTCCGCCTCGCGCGAACTTTCGGATCTTCTGAATCTCATGGAAGCCCAGGGATATTCCGTCCGCTGGATTTTTGCGCCGAAAGAACATTTTCCGCCGTGCGAACCGGATGAACCGCGGCGCATGACCGTGATCCAGCCGGAAGAGAAAACCGGAGACGTAAAACCGCTGACGGCATCCTACCGAAAGGATCCGGCGCAGCTTCTGAGGGACGAAAATGTTCTGGAAGAGGAATAAACCGATTGTTGTCGTGGACCGTTCGGCCATGCTTGCCGCGCCGGCGCGGCATCCTCTCCATTTTCTCTATGCGCTTCTGCTTGCCGTCGCCTTCGCAGCCGCCTTATGGCAGTACGGACACCCGCGCCTGACCATCGGACTGCTGGCCGCGGTGCTGCCCTGTTCGCTCGTTGTGTTTCTTCCATACCGCATTTATCCTTCGATGCTCCGCGTCGCAGTCAACTGCATCTTTTTCGGAAGTATCTGTCTCTGGGGGCTCTACCGGATGAAAGAAGGCATCATGCCCGACAAAGCCATGCTGGAGTCGCTTGCGGCGGCATCGCTGATTTTTCTGATGAAGGGACAGCGGCGCGATCTGGCCTATGTACTGTTCATCAGTCTTTTCCTGTTCATCTACGGCGCACTCATTCCGCGCATGCTTTATCTCTGGCTCCTGACGCCTTACTTCATTCTCTTCCTGGTGCTTCTGTATGCGAACAGGCCGGACGCTCTGGCAAACGGCAGACCGGTTGCCGGAAAACACCGCCTCTCCCTTCTCCGGAGCTGGCCGTATTATCTGGTTCACCTGCTGTCCGGGGTGTGCATCTTCTGGTATCTGTTCGGGATCATGCCTCTGACGGACAATGATATTCCCGGAATCTTCGAAGTATCGTTCCTGACCGAACGGGATTCGGCTCTGCCCCCTGAATTTCAGCTCTGGCTGTATGGCGACAAAGTGAAGCGCTCTCCCGCGGGAAAGCTCATTGTCCGGAACAACAAGCCGGACACACTGGCATCCCGGGGCACTCCACTCAGCATTCAAAACAGGAAAAAAGGGAACGCCGCGGAAGGAAACGGCGACTCGGCTTCTCAGGGGAAAGATTTGCTTTTCTATGTCAAAACCCCGTTGAAACTTTATCATCTGGCACAGCTTTACGATGTCTATGACGGGGAGAAATGGACCACTTCCGTCCGTCAGAAACGGACAAGACTCCGCACTGGAAACGAAATATCCCTCTTCCACCAGATCAGCCAGAACTACACAATTGTCAAATGGATTTCACCGAAGCTCTATGCAGCCTTCGCGCCGCTCTCCTACCAGTCCCAGAACGCGGGACTCCTGCAGGTCCGGATCAACACCAATTATTTCAGCGCGGAACTTTTCGGAAAAGAATATCCGGCCACTCCGTTCCCTTACACGGCAAATTCCGCCATCGTGTTTCCGCAGAAAAGAGAGAATCCCGGACTTTCACACCAGCAGCGTCTTCCCCTTCCTTTCAGAAAAGAAAACCGCATCCCGCCACGGGGAAACCAGAAACGGCAAACGGAAAAAAAGGAACGCTCACTGTCTCCGTCCTCCCGCACCCTGCCGGCCGCCATGGGAAAAAACGCAGGGAAAAATGCGGTAAAACAGCTGAAACAGGCATCTTCCGCGGCAAAGCCCGTCCGCCGGAAAAATCCGGCTGTGCAAAAACGGCGCATCCCGCGCGACCCATACTGGCCGGAGAACGTGCCGAAATCCTGTTATCTGCAGCTGCCGAAGCGGAAAATCCCCGCGCGAGTTGCGGAACTGGCGAAAAAACTGACGGAAAATCTCGAAAGTCCCTACGAAAAAGCTGTCGCGCTGCGAGACTACCTCAGGAACAACTTCAAATATCTTCTTTACGCGCAGAAAACGCCTCCCGGCAAGGAATCCGTGGACTATTTTCTTTTCACGCTCAAGGCGGGTCATTGCGAATATTTCGCATCCGCCCTCACCGTTCTGGCGCGTTTCGCCGGACTGCCCGCCCGCGTCGCCACGGGATTCTCACCCGGCAACTACAATACCCTGACCAAGCAGTTTGAAGTGCATGAATACCACGCGCACGCCTGGACGCAGATTTACATCGATAAAATCGGCTGGCTCACATTCGACGCCACGCCGCCCCAGCACATCCGCTCGGAGACACGCCCCGCCGGATTCGGTTCCATGCGCGATCCATTCGGCGATGAATGGCGCATCACGCCGCCGGAAATCACGGAACAGACGCTTGACCACATCCGTTCAGACATTATCCGGGAGGCGCGGAAAGAGGAAGACGCATCCGCACTTGAAAAAGCCCTGATTAAAACCGCCATAGCCCAGGAGGCAATTCAGGAGAATATCAAGAAGAACTACGCAAAGGCGAAAAAACACCTTGACCGGAAAAACAGGGAAGGATTCCTGTTCCGTCTGGAACGGAAATTAAATGAATTTCACGGGGCAATCACGAAACTGCTTCTCTACATCCGCCGATCCTGGATCGTGCTTCTGATGTTTCTCATCATCATTCTCGCTTCCGGCTCCATCTGCCGCCGCGCGGCGAAACTTGCGGCAAACTACTGGAAAAGGAAAAAAATGGAACAGTTCCTCCGAACCGCTGAAAATGAAATCCGGAATGATCCGGAGAAGGCGATCCGGGCCGTTTATTTCGCGCTTCGTCTTGCTCTCGAGCTTGCCGGATTCCTGCGCAGGCGCAATATGGAACTGCTGGATTACGCCAATTCACTGAGGAGCACGGACCGGGAACTTGCGGAAAAAACCTCCCGCATTTTCCTTGTATTCTACAAACTGGAATACGGAACCTTTTCTCCGAAAGCAGAGGACGCTGAAACGGTATTGGCCCTCCTGCAGGAGATCCGCCTCAACCTGGAAAGACTCCGCTCCGGAACAGTCTGAACAATGCTGCGGAAACCTTTCCGGAAAAACGGACGGGGGCAAAAAAAAGACCGGATCGGACGATCCGGTCTCCGGCTCAGACTATCTCACAAGGGGAGGAATCATTTATTTGTATTTTTTGTCGTCTTCCTCGAATTCTTCATCGTCAAAATCCAGATCATCGAATTCATCATCGCCGAACTCATCGCCCAGATCATCATCCCCGAATTCGTCTTCATAGATATCGTCGGATTCCTCATCATCGACCACGGAACCGGCGGTAATCAGGGTTCCGCACTCGGGACAGCAGCCGTCTTCGGCTTCCACAAGCTTTTCATTGATCTCAATGTCGCAGTAAGGGCAAATTATTACCATTTTCTCTTCTCCTTTTTTGTGCAGGACCCCGTATAGTAGCGAATTATAGGAAATTTTTATAAAATGTCAAGCCCCGAACGAAAAAAAAAGCTTTTTTTTATTTTAAAAAAATCAGGCTAACAGTTCGCGCTTTTCAACTCCACAGACAAAAAATGGAACGGTCTTCTCCGCTTCAGGGGAAAAACCTGTGTGTCACGGATCATGCCGTTTCCGCGCATGTTCCGCCGTACGGCGTCCGGATTCCGCTCGCGGACAAATGACGGAGCCGGAACCATCACGGGAAACAATCCTCGCTCATAATAACATGCCTTGCGGAAAAGTCAGCGCAGTCTGTGATAGAGGGAACCTTCCTTGCGGACTTTGCGCAGAAGCTCCAGCCCGATCAGCGACGCCATGACCTCGGAGGCGGGAATTCCCGTCGCCGCCGAAATGTCATCGACCGTGGCGTCTCCCTTCGCCAGAAATTCCGCAATCTTCGCGCCTTCCGTCGAAAGCGAGGCATCCGCCTGTTCCTCGAAGAACTGTTCGGCGGCGCTCTCCTCGCGCAATGTGTTCCGGCCGCGCGAAAAACCGGGCAGGAAATCGAACTCTTCGAGAATATGGTCGAAGTTCTCCACGAGAATCGCGTTCTGGCGGATCAGCTTGTTGCATCCCGCCGCCTGCGGATTGTCCGCCTGCCCCGGAACGGCGAAAAGCGTGCGGCCCTGTTCGCAGGCGAAGGACGCGGTAATCAGCGAACCGCTGTTCAGGCCCGCCTCGACGACAAGCGTCGCCCGGGAGATGCCGGAAATGATCCGGTTGCGCATCGGAAACGAGTGGCGCGTCGGGGAAAACTCCATCGGGTATTCACTGATGACCGCGCCGTGCTGCGCGATCTCGCGTGCCAGCGGCACATGCTCCTGCGGCTGGATCCGCGCAAGTCCGCCGCCGAGCACGCTTACGGAAAGTCCGCCGGCATTCAGGGCGGCGCGGTGGGCGACCGCGTCCACACCGTAGGCAAGACCGGAGACGATCGTGAATCCGGCAAACGCGGCCGCTTCGGAAAGGTGCTGCGCCATCCGCTGCCCGTACTGCGTCATGTTGCGCGTGCCGACCACTGCGAGCGAACGGCTGGAAATCGAGTCGGGAATCTCGCCGCGCACGTAGAGGCAGAGCGGCGCGTCATGAATCGTGGAAAGCAGTTCCGGATACGCCTCCTCGCCCCGCGTGATGATCCGGACGCCGCCGCGTCCGGCAAGTTCCAGTTCGCGTTTCAGATCGACATAACGGTCCCAGTGAGCGATTTTCTCCGCAAGCACGGGACCGATTCCCTGAATCGCCGCCAGCGCATGTTCGGGACAGGCGAAAATCTCCCGCGGCGTTCCGCAGAGAGCCAGAAGCGTCGCCACCCGCGCGGGCCCGATTCCGTTGAGCATGTTCAGAACGATATAGGCCTCGCGTTCCGTCATTGCGCGCTCCGCTCCCGGATCGCCTTCAGAATCATTTCACGCGGGACATCCGCATGGATGCCCGCCTTCCCGATCCGTTCCGGAAGAATCAGTTTCAATTTTCCGTTGCTGTTCTTCTTGTCCGAAGCCATCGCCTGGAGAATGGTTTCCGCCGGACAGCCCTCCGGCACGGTGACGGGCAGCGAGAACGCCCGCAGCAGGGCATCCTGCCGCTCCGCCGTCTCCCGGGAAATGAATCCGAGGGAAACCGCGAGACGCGCCGCAATGGACATCCCGACTGCAACCGCTTCGCCGTGTTCCACTTTCGTGTATCCGGTCACGGATTCAATCGCATGACCAAACGTGTGTCCGTAATTCAGGATGGCGCGCTGCGAGGACTCCTTTTCATCGGCGGCCACCACTCCCGCCTTCAGGGCGCAGCAGCGGGAAACGGCCTCGGTCGTCTGTTCCGGCACCGGATGAGGCAGCAGGGCTCCGGCGTTCGCCTCAAGAAAATCAAACAGCGTTTCGTCCAGAATGACCGCTGTCTTGATAAGCTCGGCATATCCGCAGGAGAGTTCGCGCTTCGGCAGGGTTTCCAGAAACGCGGTGTCGATCACGACCGCCTCCGGCTGAAAAAAGGCGCCGACGAGATTTTTTCCCTCGGGGAGATCCACACCGGTTTTTCCGCCGACGGAGGAATCCACCATCGCCAGAAGCGACGTCGGGATCTGAATGAAACGCGTGCCGCGCATGTAGACGGATGCGGCAAAGCCGGTCATGTCGCCGCAGACGCCGCCGCCGAGCGCGACGAAAACGGAGTTGCGGTCAAGCCCGGCGCGCACCGCTTCCCGGCAGATTGTCTCTATCGTGAAAAGACGCTTGGAGGCTTCGCCAGCCGGAAACACGCAGCAGTGAAGAGAGCGCGCGCATCCCGAAAGACTCCGCTCGATATCGGGAAGAAAGCGTTCCTTCAGGTTGGAATCCGTGACAATGCAGACGGAACGGCCGGCGAGATGTTCCCCGATCAGTCCGTCAAGCGTCTTCCGCAGTCCGTTTCCGACAAAAATCGGATAGGAACGCTCCCCCAGCTCCACAATGACTTGATTCATAAAGCCGTTTCCTTTGCGGCCGGACCGTCGTGCAGTCCGGCGACTTTTCCGCCCCATGCGTTCACACGGTCGCGGATGAATTCAACAATATGCGCATGTTCCGCCTTGCCGGACGGGGAAATTTCCATGACCGGCTCGCCGAATTCGAAATAGACCGGATTATGCCGCCGGATCGGTCCCAGATCCTTGATGAGACGCCCGTTCGCAAGAAAATCCGTCCGCAGCGCCATCGGAATGACGGGAACGCCCGCATGTCTGGCGAGCTTGACGCCGATCGTGTTGAACTGCGCCGGATCAAAGACCTCCGAACGTGTCGCCTGCGGAAAAATCACAATGGTCTTCCCTTCCGCAGCGCGTTTCTTCCCCTCCTCCATGACAGTCCGGAAATCGTCGCGCGGATTGGCGCGGTCCACGGGAATGCACCCGAGATAGCGCATGATGTCGCCGAAATACGGGATGTCAAGCAGCGACCGCTTGATGACAAAGCAGAACTCGCGGCGCGGACGGATGAACGCATGCATCAGTGCGGTTTCCAGCAGACTCATATGGTTGCCGATAATCACCGCGGGTCCGGAGAAGCGGGAAAGATTGTCCAGCCCGCGCAGATGAATCTTCCCGCCGCAGCTTTCCACGATCCGGAAGTTCTTCACGGCGTTGTCCGCCTGTTTCTGACCGCTGAAGTCATTTGCGCGGCAGGATTTTCCCGAATCATAAAACACGTAGAAGTTGCGCAGATAGAACGAGGCGCGCGTGCCGAGCGTCAGATACTCCCAGACGCTGCGCGGGAAATTCTCCGGCGTGTCATAGGTGTTTCCCGTAAAAGGGGTCGTGATATTTTCTGAAGTGAACATCGTCATTCCTTACCCGCGCGCGGCGGCTTCCGCAAGTTCCCGGTAGGTGGTTCTGGCATCGTAAAGCGCCTTTCCGACGATCACGCCCTCCAGATTCGGCAGTTTCAGCGCGGCGAGTTTCGCCGCATCCTCCGCGCAGGACACTCCGCCAGAGGCGATGATCCGGCAGGAGGGAACCAGACGGCAGAGTGCGCCGGTCGGTTTCAGGCTCGGGCCGGTGAAGGCGCCGTCCGTGGCAATGTCCGTGAAAATAATCCGCGTGACGCCGCACTCCGCCATTTTCACGGCAAGCGTCCCCGCTTCGATTCCGCTGGTTTCCAGCCAGCCGCGAACCGCAACCCTGCCGTCCCGCGCATCAATGCCGACCACGACCTTTTCAGGTCCGAATGTTTTGACAAAACGTCCGGCAAGTTCAGGGTTTTCGCAGGCGACGGTGCCGAGAATCACGCGGGAAACCCCCGCCTTGAACAGGAGTTCGGCATCCTGTTCCGTCCGGATTCCGCCGCCGATTTCGCAGGGAATGTCAACGCTCGCGCAAATGCTCCGGACGGCCTCCAGATTGACCGGATGCCCCGCCCGCGCGCCGTCGAGGTCGACAAGGTGAATGATTTTCGCACCGTCGTTCCGCCATTTGACGGCCTGTTCGGCGGGATTGTCCCCGTAGACAGTCTCTCTGGCGTAGTCGCCCTGGAACAGGCGGACGCAGCGCCCGTTGCGCATATCGATAGCCGGTATGATCAGCATGATTCCGAACCATCCTTTCCGCAGATCGTTACAAAATTTCTGAGTATGGCCAGCCCGCACTCCTGACTTTTCTCGGGATGGAACTGGGCGGCAAAGATCCTGCCCTTTGAAAGGGCGGCCGCAAATTCAATCATATACGTGCATCTTGCGGCAGTCACGGAGGGATCGTCCGGAAGAGCATAATACGAGTGGACAAAATAGAAGAAGGAGTCCTGTTTCAAGTTCTTCAGGAACGGATTGCCCGGGTCGAACGAAATGGAATTCCAGCCGATCTGGGGAATCTTCCAGCCGCGTTCGGGAAACCGCAGAACACGTCCGGGAAAAATGGAAAGTCCCGGAACGCCGGGCGCTTCCTCGCTGGAGTCGAGCAGCATCTGCATGCCGAGACAAATGCCCAGAAGCGGCACATTCGAACGCACGGTCTCCTTGAGAAACGGCACGAAACCGCTCCGGTTCAAGTGCTCCATGCCGTCACCGAAATTGCCGACGCCGGGCAGAACCACCCCGGACGCCCCTTCGGCCTCGGCGGGCTTCTCCACAATCCGGATCTTCCCGCCGGCAGCCTCCAGGGCTTTGGAAACGCTCATCAGGTTTCCCATTCCGTAATCGATCAGGGCGATGAAGGACATCGAATCAGACTCCGGAGAATGCGGCGAACCCGCCGTCCACGGGGATGACCGCGCCGTTGACAAAGCCGGCCGCCTGATCGTCCACGAGCCAGAGCAGCGTTCCGAGCAGGTCTTCAGGCGTTCCGAAGCGTCCCATCGGGGTGTGCGCAAGAATCGTGTTGCCGCGCGCGGTCAGCGATCCGTCGGCGTTGGTGAGCAGCGTGCGGTTCTGGTCCGTCAGGAAGAATCCGGGAGCAATCGCATTGACGCGGATGCCGACCCTGGACATATGCGTGGCAAGCCACTGCGTGAAGTTGCTGACCGCCGCCTTGGCGCCGCTGTATGCCGGAATCTTGGTCAGCGGACGGAACGCATTCATCGAGGAGATGTTGATGATGACGCCATGACCCTTGACCGCCATGTCGCGGGCAAACACCTGCGTCGGAAGCAGCGTTCCGATGAAGTTCAGGTTGAAGACAAAACCGACCCCCGCAGGATCCAGATCGAAAAAGGAGATTTTTCCATCCGACGCGCCCTCGGCGTCCGCTTTCGTCACAAATTCGCTCGAGGTTGTCCCCTTCGGATGGTTTCCGCCCGCGCCATTGACAAGAATGTCGCAGGGGCCGTAGGCATCCTTCACTGTCTGGCAGGCGGCGAGAAGGCTCTCTTTTTCCAGGACATTCGCGGCAATGCCCATGGCCTCTCCGCCGTTTTTCCGGATCTCCCCGGCAACTTTCTGCGCGTTTTCCAGACGCAGGTCAAGAATCGCGACTTTCGCGCCGCACTCGGCAAGCGCCGCGGCCATGGAACTGCAGAGAATGCCGCCGCCGCCCGTCACAACGGCGACCTTGTCTTTCAGATCAATTTTCAGAGGGACACTCATGATTTCACTCCTTTGCATTTCAGGGTTTCATCTGGAAACGATGCTGTAATATACTCCGGAAATGAAAATCTTAAAATGATTTTTTGAATAGTTGCGCGGAATATTCGCATTTCTCTTGCAATCTGGAATCCGAAAACGTATATTTCCCTGTCAAAAAAACAAAGATTCAAGAAAAGGTGCCGTCCATGTATCAGAAACTGCTATTGTGCTCGCTCTGCGCAGCGTTTCCGCTGCTGCTGCCCGCCGCTCCGGAAACCGCAGCCGGACCGCAGCCGCAACTCAACAGGAAAGAACTTGATCCTGCGCTTTTCGCCGACCGCGAAGCCGCTGAAACACTGCTCAAGGAACGCAGGGAGCTGATTCTCAAAATGCACCGGACGCGCATGGAACTCATCCGGAAGGATCCCAAACTCAAACGGATTCATGCGCAGATTACGGCGCTTTACCGGGAACTTGCGCTGGAGCTGGACTCCAAACGCGAAATGACGCTGCTCAACGACGATCTCAGAAGTCTGGATGCGAAAATCGATTCTCTTCAGAAAAAGTGACAGGGAGGAAACACTATCATGACAACTATTCAGCCGGAATCCTCCAACCTGATTGACGGGAAAGCGATCGCGGAGGCGGTCAACCGCGAAACGGCCTCCAGAGTGGCCGACATCGGAAAACAGTATGGGGCGACGCCGGGACTCGCTGTCATTCTTGTCGGAGACAATCCCGCGTCCAAGGTCTATGTGAACACAAAAGTGAAGAAATGCGCCGAACTCGGCATCTATTCGGAAAAAATCGTAATGCCGAAAGAGACCTCCCAACCGGAACTCCTTGAGGTGATCCGCAAGCTCAACCGCAATCCGACGATCCACGGCATTCTCGTGCAGTCTCCGCCGCCTCCGCAGATCGACGAGGCGGAAGTCGTGAAGGCGGTATCCCCGGACAAGGACGTGGACTGCTTCCATCCGCAGAACGTGGGAAGAATGCTGCTCGGCGATCTGACCGGCTTCCTGCCATGCACGCCTTACGGAGTGCTCCAGCTGCTTCAGCGTTCCGGCATTGAAACCGCCGGGAAAAACGCGGTCGTGCTCGGCCGTTCCAACATCGTCGGGAAACCCATGATGGCGCTGCTCTCGGCAAAAGGCGTGGACGCAACCGTGACGCTGTGCCACTCCCGCACGAAAAATCTTGCGGACTTCACCAGAAAAGCCGACATTATCGTCGCCGCAATCGGAAAACCGGAATTCCTGCGCGGCGACATGGTGAAAAAAGGAGTCGTCGTGATTGATGTCGGCATCAACCGCGTGGAAGCGCCGGATGCGCCGAAAGGCTACCGGCTTGTCGGCGACGTCGCATTCGACGAGGTCGCGCCGAAAGCCGCGAAGATCACTCCCGTTCCGGGCGGCGTCGGACCGATGACCATCGCCATGCTGATGCGCAATACGGTGCTCGCATTTGAAGCGTCGTTCAAACGCTGATCCGTTCATCCGGAACGGGAGGGGAAAAAGAAAGGAATCTCATGCTGCATCTGATTTTCATTCTGGTTTTTCTGATTGTCATCCTGAATGTCCTCGGAAAAATCGCCAGATCGGCAAAAAAAATACAGCCCGGGCCAAAAGCGTCCGGCGGCGGCCTTCTCGACAACATCGGAAAGGCATTCAACGCCTCCGCCCGGAATGAGGCATGGATGAAGGCGGCGGGCGATCTCGGGCTTTCCTTCCTCCGCCCCTCCACCATCTATGACAGCCCTTCCATCGCGGGGCGCATCGAAGGATTTGAAATCAGCGTCTTCACCGAACACGATCCGGACAAGACCATCTACCGGATCACGTTTCCGAAAAACATCGACATCGGTTTTCTCGCCATGCGCGACGAAGCCGCAACCATGCTGAACCGCCAGTTCAGCGGCCGGAAACGCCTGGACAAAATCCTGAATCTTCTCCCGGATGATCTGGTGAACAGCGCCGTTTCCGCCTACGAGGAAAAAGCTCTGAACCGCTTTCTGACAAAGGAACGCAGAGACGCTCTCCTGCGCTGTCTGCGCCTCTACGAAAATGTCAAGATCGACGACAATTCCCTTACGGCGACCTACAACGGCATCGACGAGAAATCCGAAAAACTCTGCGCCCGCATCAATACAGCGCTGATGTTCGCCCGCATGTTCGGCTGCGACGCAGATCCGCTTCCGGCAGACCGTCCGGAAGAATCCGCAGTCACGCATCCGCATGATATCCGGTCCCCGGAGCCAGAACCTGCCGTTTCCGCTCAGAAACAGCAGGAAGAAAAGAAAACGGAGCCGGAACAAAATCCTGCGCCAGCCGCGCCCGCATCCGGCGATGAGCTTCTGAAAAAGGAAGTTCTCCTGCCCGCACTGTTTGCTTCGACGTTCGTCGGGACAAAGGAAAAGGAACTGTTTGAGCTTGTCCGGGGAAAGGAAGTCGTCTGGGACGGTCTTCTGAAAGGAGAGTATGAGTTCGGCATGGATTTTGCATTCGGCAGTCAGGGCGGCGTGAAAGCCACGCTGGAACTGATGGAAATCCGGCAGGGCGCCTACTCGATGAAGGCAAAAGTGAAAGGGATTGTCTGTTTCCCGAAAAGCGAACTGCAGACACTCCGCTCCCTGAACGGCGAAAGAATCACCTTCCGCGGCGCCCTTCTGAAATTCGAAGGTTTCGCGCGGGAGGTCTACCTGACCTCCGGAACCCTGACAGAAGGATCGCGCCCATGAAACCAAACACGCCGGAACACAAGTCGGCCATGCTCGGCATCGGCCTGGACAACAAGGACGGACACAAACGCATCACCAGAGGGGACAACTTCGTGCTGGTCGGCGGCTCGGAGGAAACACACGAGCGCATGACGGAAACCGCGATCAAAATCAACGAGAAACTTTCGTCGCGCGGGAAGTCGCTGGATGAAGTTTCCCCGGAGGAATTCCGCGACATTGTGGATGAATGCAGCAGCTGAAGCATCTTCAGCGGGGAAACGGCTCCGGAAGCTTAAAACTTCAATCCGTCCAGCGCGCTCCATGCGTCATTTTCGGGAAGCGCTCCGCGTTTTTTTCTCTTTGCGCCGCAGCGGCATTTTTCCCGGTTTAGGTTTGCGCCGCAACCGGGGCAGAGCCCTCTGCACTCCTCCGAACACTTGAAGCGGGCGGGCACGGCAAGCAGAATGTCCTCCCGGATCTCCGGAGTCAGATCCACTTCCTCCTCGGGAACTTTTTCCATATGAATACAGATCGCCGGATCGCCGATCCGGACCTTCATTCTTGCCAGGCAGGTCACGCATTCCGTTTCAAATTCGACAAAAGCCGAACCTGTCACAAGCAGATCGCGCCCCACCATCGACGCGTTCAGATCATAGCGGATCGGACCGCGGCTGAACACCGGTACTCCGGGCAGGGATTCCAGCTCCAGAATGGAGGAATCCTCCTCTCCCTCAAGGCGCTCGCCTTCGGGTGCAATCCGCGCGGTATTGACCCGGATCATGTCACGCCCCCTTTCTGGACGTGAACTTGTCCCGGATCGCCTGGCGCACAATCTCCGGCACGAACGGGGAAATATCGCCGCCGCATTTGGCAATTTCCTTGATGAGGCGCGAACTCACATAGGAGTATTCCGGGCTCGGCATCATGAAAAGCGTCTCGCACAGATTGTTGAGTTCCCGGTTCATCAGCGCCATCTGAAATTCATATTCGAAATCGGAAACTGCCCGGATGCCCCGCAGGACAGCGCAGGCCTTGAATGCGGGAACCGCGTCGACCAGCAGACCGCGGAAGGTCACGATTTCAATATTGTCAATTCCTTTGCAGGCAAGTTCAAGAAGCTGCATGCGCTCTTCAAATGTGAAAAGAGGATTTTTCTCCGCGTTCTCGGCCACCGCGATCAAAACCTTGTCAAAAATCCGGCTCGCGCGGCGGGCAACGTCAAGATGTCCGTTCGTAACCGGATCGAAACTGCCGGGATAAAGTACGGTTCTCATTCCTGCGACACTCCGTCCCGGAAGCTCACGCGGGTTCGACAATGCGCAGGGCGGACCCTTTGACAAGCTCTTTGACATCCGCCTTGTACTTGAGCATATGGGGAGATGCGAGATGCTTTTTCAGGCACTCCACGCAGGCCCATCCTTCAATGATCGTCACGACATTGTCCGGAATGTGTTTCTGCGCCTCCATGCCGGAATCGAAATCGACCGTCGGCTGATACATGATGCAGCCGGCCTCCGCCTTCACGGCGGGAACATTCGCCTTGAATATCCTGAGGAACTCCTCCTTTGCACCTTCCCTGACTTCAATGGAAGCAATCACATAAATCATATCGTCCACCCTTTCCGGTTATTCCGCCTTGCGGCGTATGTTGTTTCAGTCCTGTTTCAGTCCGCGGAATGCCGCGCGGCAATCAGACGCTGGAGCATCTTCGCCAGCATTTCCAGGGAATAAGGTTTCCGGATGAAGTTTCCGAATCCCTCGCCGCGAAGCTTTTTCGAGCTCTCGTCCTGATCCGAATCCGGGAAGACGATCACGTCGACCTCCGGATTCATCCCTTTCAGCGACATGTAGATGTCGTAGTTCGTCATCTGGGGCACGGATACATCCAGAATCGCGCAGACGACGTTCTCCATATTCTCCGCATACAGATTCAAGGCGCTGTAGCCGTTGTCCGTATCGATCACGGCATATCCGATTTTCTCCAGAAGTTTTCTGGTGACCTTCCGCATCAGATTGTCCTCGTCGACCAGCAGGATCAGTCCCTCGCCATGCGGAATGCGTTTCTCATCGGCATCCAGCGAGGAATCCGCCGTGGCATCGTTCGACTTGCTGGCGGCGTTATCGGTCTCAGGCAGGTAGACTTTGAAAATCGTGCCGCGTCCCAGCTTCGAATTGACATCGACGCAGCCGCCGAGAGAATTGATTGTCGTCAGCGCATGAGTCAGGCCGAGGCCCTTGTTTTCGGGATTGTTCTTCGTTGTGAAGAACGGATCGAAAATGCGCGGCTGGTCCTCCGGAGAAATGCCGACGCCCGTATCCGAAATGATGACCACCCAGTAGGCCGGCTCGTTCAGGGCCTGCCGGAAACGGATCAGAGTATCGCACGCGACCTTGTCGCCGGTGATCTTTTCAACGGAAACGGAAAGAATTCCCCCGAGTTCCTTTTCACCGCGCTGCTCCTTCATCTGCGTCATGGCGTCGGAGGCGTTGTCCATAAAACTCAGAAACACCTCCGCAAGCTGCGCGGGATCGGCAAGCACCCATGACTTTGATTCATTCAGGGCGACTTCGATATTGATGGTATGCGCAAAGGTCTTCTGGCAGATCCGCATGACATACATGATCATTTCATTCAAGTCGATGTGAATCTTGTTCTCTTCCGGACGGTTCAGGGAAGAAATGTATTTCCGCGGCAGAATCGCAAGCTGCGACGCCAGGGTCTGCACATAGGAACTGTAGGGGACCACGACATCCCCCTGTCCCTCCGACTCGGCAAGGGCGTTCAGAGAGGCGAGAGAATCATTCATCTCGCTGAAAATGGAGACGGAATCCATGGAAATACGCTGCAGGGAATCCTTGACGGAATTCCGCTGACACGCCTGAATATAGGATTCATCGTCAATCCGGTAGGATGTCACGTCATCGAATTTGACAAGAAGCTCGGAATAACCGCTTTTGAAGGCGGCGGACTGCATTGGAACGCAGAGAATGTTGACAACACGCAGAGGCCCGCGGTTGAGACTGATTCTCTCATGATATTTGAAATACCGCTTGGAGGAGTAGAGCACGGTATTGAAAAAGTCCTTGAACTGATTGAAAATGGGAAGAACTTCATAAATATTTTTCCCGACGACCTCCTCCTCCGTTTTGTCGAAATACTTCTCCGCATTGGCATTCCAGTTCCGGATGATGCCGGAATTGTCGACTGTCAGCAGAATGGAGTCCAGTCCCGCCATGATCGCATTGAGATTGGCGTTTTCGGTCATCATCCGCTGCGATACGGCCAGATGCTGCTGATTGTTTTTGTAGACGACGAAGAAAATCGCGCCGAAAACCAGAATGTTGGAGGAAAGGAGAACCAGGTAGATGAGCCTCACGAATCCCATCTCGTTCTCAATGACCTCCTTGAGTTTGCTTTCGAAAATATCCAGCTTCTGGACGGAGGTCAGATAATACCGTTCGCAGACGGTCATGTGCTGCTGCTTGATGTTGAGATCGCTTTCCTGATAGGCCTCCTGCGCCGTTTCCTTGAACTTGTTGATGTTGTTGACCAGATCGTCCAGGCTCGGCTCAAGTTTTTTCAGAACGGGAATGAAATCCTCGGCCTTTTTCAAGGGGCCCCAGACATCCTTGTCCAGCTTCTTCTCACGGTCCCCGTTCAGGATCTCCTGCAAGGCATCGTTGGCATTTTTGAATTCAAAACGGAAATTGCGCGACACAAATCCCAGTTCCGCATACGAACGGCTCATTCCGACAATGGTGAGATAAGCGTAAATGTTCAATCCCGTCAGGAGTATGAAAAACACTCCGATCAGGATATAGAGGAGGGTCATGTTGATAATTTTTTTGTCCTGGCCGGCCATAGGGCGCTCCTTCACGGAAAACCGTTTGTATGATTGCGTAACACACTAGAATACAGGCAATATAGCATGGGAAAGCCGCTTTTTCAATAGTATTTTTTTCATTTCATCCGCCAGGCTTCCCCGATGTCCCGCGGACTGCGGATCGTCAAATACGGGATTCCCGCATGCGGAGGCATTCCCTTCCGTGGAGGAGAAGACAATCCGAACGGAGATTTTTATGCAAATTTTGCATAATTTATTAAAAAGTTTTATAAATATCCTTGACATTTGCATAAAAATGATTATAATGTATAGGAAGAAAAAATTACAAAATGCATGCAGAAAGGAAATTTGCCATGGCGACAGCGGCAAAATCAAGAATGCCCGGTACCGCATCGGTACTGGCGCAGGTTGCAAAGAAGGCATGCGTTTCCTCGGGAACGGTCAGCCGGGTCTTCAACAACAGCGATCTGATTCCGGACGGCACGAGAAGCCGTGTGCTCTCCGCCGCCCGGGAGCTGGGATTCCGTCCGCGCGTCGGCGTGAGAACTCCGCAGATCGCGCTGATTACCGAACCTCCCCAGAAGACAGTGATGGGCGGATACGTCAACACCATGACGCAGTATATCTGCCATGCGCTCTCGCGCTCCGACGCGACCGTCCGGATGATTACCGAGGACCGGATCGACAATCTGGTCAACTCCTGGTTCGACGGCATCATCGGCGTGGCCTGGGAGGAGCACACGGTGGACATTCTCAAGGGAATGAAGAACATCCCCGTGGTCTGGCTCAGCGATCTTTACAGGGACTTCTTTCACTGCATCTACATTGACGGAACGGAAACCGGAATTCTCGCCGGGAGACATCTTCTCGGAAAAGGACATCGCAGAATCGCCGTGATCCATGACGTCGACTACGCGGGATACCTGCGTGCGGGCGGCGTGGAACAGGCCATGCGGGAAAAGGGGATTGATCCCGCGCAGAATCTGATGAAAATTCCGAATTCGATGCCGCTGCACCTGGCGGTCAAGCAGCTGATCGACGCCGGCTGCACGGCAGTCTGGGTTACGGGAGAAGACATGAAGGTGCTGGAAGTCAACTGGCTGATTCAGGAGCTCGCCGGGAAGCGTGTTCCCGAGGACATTTCGCTGATGGGATTCGAAAATCCGGGCATCTCCGAATTCCTCTGCCCGTCCCTCACGACCATCGCCTCCCCGCTCCGGGAAATGGCGGAAAAAGCCGTCGAGCTGGTGCTCCGGGATGATCTGCGGGAACTCCAGCGGATCAGGATGCCGGTCCGTCTGATCGAACGCAATTCAATCATTACCATATCATAAAATAAAAGGAGTAGACATGAAGTTTCTGCAACTCACATCCGTCCTGACGGCAATGTCCGTTCTGTCCGTTCTTCCGGGCATGGCGCTTGCCGCGCAGGAAAAGCCCGCAGCAGCCGAAACAAGCGTGCCACTGAATTATGCGAAAGACCAGTACAAAGCCTGCTACAAGGCGAAAATCAACTGGGAAGGCGACAGTCTCGTGCTCCGGACCGACACTCCGGAATGGGATTCCGGCGTCCGGATCAATCCCGCCAAGGGGGAAAAGTTCCTCGATCTTTCCAAGGGAAAGGTCCTCGCCGTCGATGTGCAGAACCTCTCCGATAAAAACCAGCTGCGCCTGACCATGCATATCTCGACCGGCAGCCGCAAGGAGAAGAATTTCCGCGAAGCCTACACGGGAATCGGACTGAATCCCGGAGAAAAGCGCACGATGCGCCTCTATCTCCCGCACGAGGCGATTTTCAAGATCGACGCGAAAGACGCCCACAATCTCAAGAATCCGCTGGACACGGCGAAAATCAATGCCATTGAGTTCAAGATGATCTGGCCTTACGAAGCGGGCAGAAAAGACCTCGTCTACTGCCGCCTTTCCAATCTCCGTCTGGAAGGGACGCCTGAATTCGCCAAAAAGATTCCGGGCGACAAATACATGCCGTTCATCGACGACTACGGCCAGTACAAACACGGCGAATGGCCCGAGAAAATCCATTCCGACGCCGATCTCAAAAAGAATCATGAAAAAGAACTTGCCGAGCTGGAGAAGGCCTCCGCGCCCGCGGAGTGGAACCGCTTCGGCGGCTGGAAGAACGGTCCCAAGCTCAAGGCGACCGGTTACTTCCGCGTTTCGAAATATCAGAACAAATGGTTCTTCGTCGATCCGGAAGGACGCCTCTTCTGGTCCTCGGGCATCGACGTGCTCCGCACCCACACCGACGCGACCTGGGGGAACAAGCATCCGCAGTGGTTCACAAAGGCGGTGCCCCAGGACGGCCTGATGCCCTTCACGCACTGGAACCTCCAGAAAAAATACGGCAAGGAGAACTATGAGGCGGATTTCTTCAAGGTGCTCGGCAAGCGCATGACCGCATGGGGCGTCAACACGATCGGAAACTGGGGCGCGGACGAATTCATGCTCATGGGCGAAAAACCCTATGTCCTCTCCCTCTGCGACTTCGACCGCGAACTTCCGAAATTCAAGGAAGTCCAAGTCAAGGACGGCCAGACTGTCGTCAAGAACAGCGGAGTCAAATTCTATGATGTCTTTGATCCAGGCTTCGAGGATCTGATGGGCAATATCCTTACAAACCGCGCCGCAGCCAATCCGCTGGTGAAGAAATCCATCACCGACCCGATGTGCATCGGCTACTTCATCGACAATGAACTGAAATTCGACCGGATCATGCATGCCGTGATGAACGCGCCTGCGGATCAGCCCGCCAAAGTCGAGTTCGTCAAGGACCTCAAGGCGAAATACAAGGATTCCGTGGAAGCGCTGAACAAGGCCTGGAATACGAAATTCGCATCGTGGGAGGATGTCGCGAACAATACGAAATTCCCGAAAACGGAGGCTTACAGGAAGGACGAGCGCGCATTCTACAAGAAGTTCGTGAACGAATACTTCCGCATCTGCAAACAGGGAATCAAGAGCGCCGCTCCGCACCGGCTCTATCTCGGCTGCCGCTTCGTCGGATTCCGCAATCCGGGCGACGTCTGGGAGGCCACGACGAAATACTGCGACGTCTCAAGCGTGAACTCCTATGCAAACAGCATCGCGAACACCAACCGCGGCGATTTCCGCGAACGGCCGGTCATCGTCGGGGAATTCCACTTCGGAACCTATGACCGCGGCATGTTCTCCAACAGCCTGATGCCGCAGTATTCCCAGGAGGACCGCGCGGTCTCCTACAAGAGATACATGCAGGGCGCGCTGGTGCACCCGAACTATGTCGGCGCGCACTACTTCCAGTTCCGCGACCAGCCGCTGACCGGACGCTATGACGGCGAGGGATACCAGATCGGATTCGTCGACGTCGCCGACACGCCGTATCCGGAAATGACGAAGGCCGCGCGCGAAGTCGGTGAGAACATGTATCAGTACCGTCTTAAAGGCAAACTTGAAAACGAGATGAAATGAAGTAAATTATATCCGTCATCCCGTTTTGAAAAACGGGATGACCGGATTGGAGAAGACGACAGTCGTCACAGCAGAAAGAAAGTCGGAGAGAGAACCAATGAAGACTTTGAAACAGATTTCCGCAGGACGTTTTTCCCGGAGCAGAACCGTTCCGGAACTGAATGAAAGAGTCGGATCCACCGGAAAAGCAGGCGGAACCGCACGGAATTTCACCTTGATCGAGCTCCTGGTCGTGATTGCGATCATCGCCATTCTCGCCGCAATGCTTCTGCCCGCCCTTGGAAAAGCGAAAGCGAAGGCTAGGAGCCTGTCGGACTGGGATTTTTTAATTGCCTTCCCAGCCCGATAGGGCAAGTTCATTGTTTCGATATTTT
>CALXSJ010000039.1 GCA_944391115.1 uncultured Victivallales bacterium
AGGAGATGCCTGCGGAACAGGAGACGGCGACGAAACGGCGGGAGACGCGGAAGAGCCGGAGGGAGATGCCGCTTCGGGAACGGCGGGAGAAGCGGAAGAAGGCAGGGATATTTTGATTTTTCCCCCTTTCGGCTTCAATGTAATCCGTATCCGTTCTTTCTCAGACATATTGTTCCCCGCTTTTCTGAATTCCGTGAAAAATAGTCCGTTTTCGCGGAATATGCAAATGGGGATCGCCGTTTTGGGGGAAAAATATTCCCCCGCAGGTTTGCAAAGCATTTTCCGACGACTTATAGTAATGAAATTGCTGAAAAACCGGGAAACATCCTAACTTGCGGAGAAAAGGAACATGAAAACATTTCTGGGCATCGGCCTCGGGCCGATTCAAACCGGCATCTTTGTATCCGGCGCGTCAAAAGGGTCTTTCGACAGAATTGTCGTTGCGGAAGTCGACGACACCATCCGGAACGCGATCAATACATCGGGAGGCACAATCACCATCAATATCGCGGCGCCGGACCGCGTTTACACGGAAGCATGCAGAAACATCGAAGTCTATTCTCCGGCGGATCCGCAGGGACTGGAAAAACTCATCGCCGCGGCCGCCGAAGCGCAGGAAATCGCAACCGCTCTCCCGAGCGTGAAATTCTTCGGCCCCACGGCACAGTGGCTCCGCGAGGGCTTCCGGCGCAACCCGTCCGGAACGCGTTTCGTCTACACGGCGGAAAATGACAACCACGCGGCGGAAAAGCTCGAACAGGAAATCGGGGAAGCCTTCCCCGCAACCTATTACCTGAACACGGTAATCGGGAAAATGAGCGATGTCGCGCGCGGGGAGGAATGCGCAAGACGCAATCTCGCGGAACTCTGTCCCGGAGCGGGCCGAGCCCATCTCGTCGAGGAATTCAACTGGATTCTGATCTCCGACGCGCCCGGAATCGAAACGCGCTCGGTGAAGAATCTCTACGTCAAGAAGGATCTTTTCCCGTTTGAATTTGCCAAGCTTTACGGGCACAACGCAACGCATTTCCTGCTCGGGATCCTGGGCGATTCCATCGGTCTGAAAAAGATGTCCGAACTTTCGGCGCACCCCGGACTTGTGGAAATCGGCAGGAAAGCGTTTCTGAACGAATCCGGAGTCGCGCTCTGCCGGAAATACGCCGGCGTGGACGATATGTTCACCGAATCCGGCATGGCGAATTACGCCAACGGCCTGATCGACCGGATGCAGAACGTCTACCTTTCCGACTCGATCGACCGGGTCATCCGCGACATCCGGCGGAAACTCTCCTGGGACGACCGCGTTGTCGGAACGATGCGCCTGGCCCTGAGCCAGGGCGTGCAGCCCGTCAACTTCGCCAAAGGCGCGCTTCTCGCCGCGAAGAAGGAGTTCGGAACGGATACGGGCGCCATCCGCGCGGGCCTTGCGGAACTCTGGGGAAAAGACCCGGAAGACGGCGAAGCCAAGCAGATTTTCGATCTGATCGTCAACGCTTCCCTCTGACGCTCCGCTCCGGAACGAAAACGCCTTTCCCACGGAACAGAGGGAGAGGCGTTTTTTTGATTCCTGTCCTGCCGCAAGCCGCCCGTTTCCTATGCGGGAGGCTGGGATCCGCTCAGAGCGACACGGTGATGCAGGATGCATTCCGTCGGACCGGGCAGCGAATAAAGCGACATGCGTCCCAGGCGGAAAGGATCCCGCGGGGCATTGAGAAAAAAGAGTTCCAGAAGTTCCTGTTCGGTCGGATGCTGCCGCAATTTCAGCGTGCAGTGCGGCACAAAGGGATATTCCGTATGACGGAAACGGATCTCGGTTTCCGCAAGAGCCTTGTGAAGGGCGGCAAACGGAGCGGGATCCCGGAACGCCAGATAATAAATGTCCGTGTTGAGAAAACGCTCCACGTGGTCAAACTCCGCCTCGAACGGCGCGAAACGCGCGGCCACCTTGTCCATTTCGCGCGCAATGAAGGAAATTTCCTGTCCGGGAAGAATCGTGCCCACGCCGCAGGAACCCGTCAGCGTGACTTCGGCAGGCATGTCGGCGCGTTCCGCGTCAAAACGGCTCCGGAGGGACTGGATTCTCTTCTCCATCGGAACAGGAATGTCCAGCACAATATAGGCGGGATATTCGATACGGCCTTCCAGCACAATATTCTCCGGATTCTATTTGTTCAGCGCCTGAATGGACTTGCGCAGGATATTTTCGCTGGAGCGTTCGTTCTCCGGCAGGGACATGGCAATTTCATTGACGAGCTTCTGGACCTTGGGTCCCTGAAATCCGAGCTGTCCGAGGGCAAGAACGGCGTCCTCGGCTTCCTTGAGGCGCGCGGGTTCGCCGTTCTTGTTCAGGAACGGAGCCTCCGGCACAATGGCATCCACCTTGTCACGGAGTTCGACGATCATCCGCTCGGCGGATTTCGGGCCGACGCCGCTGATCCGTTTCAAGGTCTTGATGTCGCCTCCTGCGATCGCGGCGCAGAGCGAGGTGATGTTCATACAGCTCATGATGTTCAGTGCGGTTTTCGCGCCGATTCCGTTGACGGTGATGAGAAGCTCGAAGGCGGCCTGCTCCTGGCGTGTCGCGAAACCGAACAGAATGATGGCATCCTCCCGGACGTGCATATGGGTGAGGAGCGTGACCTCTCCGCCCGGCTGCGGCAGCGTGTCGAAGGTGCTCATCGGAATGAAGGCGCGGTAGCCGACGCCGCCGACATCCACGACCGCTTCCGTGAAAGATGATGAAATCAAGGTGCCGCGAATCTGTGCAATCATGGCAGTTTCTCCGTTTTCAGTTCAGGACGATGTCCATGGAAATGTCACAGGACTTGACCGAATGCGTCAGTGCGCCGGAGGAGATGAAATCGACACCGGTCTTCGCCGCCGACGGAATGCGCGCAAGCGTGATGCCGCCGCTGGCCTCCAGCTTCGCACGCCCGGCGACAAGGCGGACCGCTTCGGCCATCATCTCGTCGCTCATGTTGTCCAGCAGGATGTATTCCGCCTTCGAACCGATCGCCTCGGCAAGCTCGGAAAGGGAATCGACTTCGACTTCGACCTCAAGGCCCGGATATTTGGCGCGCGCCCTCTCGACGGAACGGCGGATGCCGCCGGCCCCCTCAAGGCCCGCAAGTTCGCGATGGTTGTCCTTGATCATGATCCGGTCGTAAAGGCCGATCCGGTGATTGAACGCGCCGCCGACGGCGACCGCGTATTTTTCAAGATTGCGCCATCCGGGCGTCGTCTTGCGCGTATCGAGGATCCGGCAATGCATTCCGGATGCGTCCGCGGCGGACTGATAACGCTTCGAGGCGGTCGCAACACCGCAGAGCCGCTGAAGGAAATTGAGTGCGGTGCGCTCCCCGGTCAGCAGCGAACGGGCGTTGCCGCGGATTTCCGCCATGCGCGTCCCCTTCGGACAGAATGCGCCCTCCTCGACCAGAGCCTTCCATTCCAGTTTCGGATCGAGTGTCTTGAAAAGCCGTTCCGCAACGGGCAGACCCGCACAGACACAGTCCTCCTTCGCCAGGAAAACAGCCTTTGCCTGAAGATTTCCGGGAATTACCGAATTGGTTGTCGTATCGCCGATGTCGTCGAGATCCTCGCGGAGGGCGAGTTCGATCAGGGCGTCCGCCTGTTTCCAGTCAATCGGCGGAATCACTTTTTCATCCATTGACATTCTCCGTAGTTAAAAATTCCGATCCGGTTCTGAGCGCAACGGCCCGGCCGGTCATAAGTTCATAGGAGACAACCGCGTAGTCGAGGCGGATGTCGTGTTCGGTGACATTGAGACGGGTCGGCATTCCGGTACGGAACTTGCGGATCACATCCGGAACATCCCTCCCGAGGATCGAATTGTGCCCGCCGGTCATGCCGACGTCGGACAGGAAGGCGGTTCCGCCGGGCAGAATGCGTCCGTCCGCGGTCTGCACATGCGTATGGGTCCCGATGACCGCTGTAACCTTTCCGTCCAGGAACCATGCCATCGCGGCCTTCTCGCTGGTCGCCTCCGCATGAAAGTCCACAACGATGCATTTGACGGACGGAGGAATCTGCGCAAGAATCTTTTCCGCCGTCTCGAAGGGGCAGCAGGCGCTCTCCCGCATGAAGACCTTCCCGAGAAGCGAAATCACGGCGACTTCGCCTCCGGCGGGATTCCGGAAGACATTCCAGCCCTTTCCCGGCTGAAGCGAGCTCAGGTTCGCAGGACGCACCAGATTCCGGACGGAAAGGATTTCCGTCTCAAAATTCTTCTGATCCCAGATATGGTCGCCGGCGGTCAGCACGTCCGCCGCCTCCATGTCCCGGACGCACGAGAGACTGAATCCCGCCCCGTTTGCGCTGTTCTCCCCGTTGACCACCGCAAAGGAGCAGTGAAAACGCCGCTTCAGTTCCGGGACCAGCGATCTGACCGCGTTTCTGCCGCCCTTGCCGACGACATCGCCGATGAAAAGTAAATTCAGAACCGGTCCATTCCCGCTCATCTTCCCGCTCCGTGATTTAATTTTGATTTTTCCGGCACGCCGCCCCGTCCGACAGATTGAAAAAATCCGGAAACGGGTTATCTTTTCCCGTCTGCGGCGCGTGCGTTCCGCAACGGGGAAATATAAATCGGAAAGTTCGTCTCTACAAACACAAATCACGGAAATTATTTCGAAAAAAACGCGGAAAGGACGCCGGATGACGGAAAACAGATGCTGCAAGGATTCCGATGCGGATCGGGAGGTCCCGCGCGGACGAGTCGGAAGATTGCTTTTTTCCCCGCCGGTGAAAATGCTGTGCAAGGCCCTGCTCGCGGGAGCGATCCTTGCCTTTCTGATCCACAAGGCGCCTCCGGGCTTTGCGGAGACACTGCGGGATATCAATCCCGTCTGGATCGGAGGCGCGCTTCTTCTCTATGCGCTCCACATCTTCGCGAACGCATGGCGCTGGTGGATCCTGCTCCGGGCGCAGAACATCGACTGCCCGCTTTCTCTCGCGGTATCGCTCACGATGCAGTCGTTTTTCTTTTCGCTGGTTCTGCCGGGCGCGATCGGCGGCGATCTCGTGCGCGCGGGGTTTCTCGCCGCGCACATTGAGAAGGGACGCAAATTCGACGGAGCCTTCACCATCCTGATCGACCGTTTCACGGGGATGATCGGGATTTTTCTTGTCGCGCTCCTGATGCTGCCGTTCGCATGGGATTCCATTGCCGGCGTAAAGGGGATCATCGAAACGTTCATCCGCATTCTGCTGGCGGGCAGCGTCTGCGGCATTCTCGCGGCGTTCGTCGTGTTCGGACACAAGAAACTGGAACACTTCCGGCTCTACCGGGCAATGAAGGCCCTGGCGGACCGTTTCAGCGGCGGCTTGTTTTCGCGGATTTCCGATGCGCTGGACTCCTACAACCACTGCCGCATGGAAATTTTTCTCTGCATCGTCACAAGCGTCGTATTCGTGAATCTGGCGCTTGCGCTGATGGCATACTGCGTGGCGCTCGGGGTCAACGGTCCGGAAACGCTTTTTACTCCGACGCTCGCGGCAATCACGGTCGGCAACATTGCGGGGCTCCTCCCCACAACGCCAGCGGGACTCGGGGTGCGCGACATGTTCGTCATTCCGATTCTCAAGTCCGGAGGAATGAACGGAGACGCCGCGCTTGCCGTTTCGCTGGTCATCTCCGCCATCATTGTCGGATTCAATCTTCTCGGCGGACTCTTTTTCATTTTCACGCCGGTCGGCAGAAAAAAATAGCCGGAAAAAGCCGCAGGCACGTGCGCCGGTCCCGCGGAACAGCGTTCAGCGCAGTTTATTCCCCGCGCCGTAACGGACCTTCGACGCGTTGTAGATTTTCAGCGCCTCGGGCAGATTTTCCTGCATCGCCCGGATCCGGTCTTCGCCGAGCGGATGGGTCGACGTGAACGCCTCGAGAAAACCGCCGGAGTTCCCGCCGAACTTTTTCCAGAAGGTTATCGCGTAATTCGGGTCGTATCCGGCCTTCGCCATCAGGATCATGCCGATTTTATCCGCCTCGCTCTCGTGAAGGCGGCTGTAAGGCAGGATTCCGGCGAGATTCGTCGTGACGCCGTAGGCGCTCACCGCAAGCTCCTGATACGCGCTTCCCGAAGTCAGCACGGAAACGACCGCCGCGCCCGCATTCTGGAGCACGCCCTGCGACATGCGTTCTCCGCCGTGCCGCGCGATCGCGTGACTCACCTCATGCCCGATCACCACCGCCATTTCCGCCTCGTTGTCCATATACGGGAGGATGCCCGTGTAAAGAGCGACTTTTCCGCCGGGCAGGCAGAACGCGTTCGCCTGCTCCGATTCGATCACCTTGAACTCCCACTGGAAATCCTTCTGTCCGGACGCCTCGGCAATCCGGGGGCCGACCCGATTCAGCGCGCCGATTGCGGCGGCGTCCGTGGAAAGCTTCTCCGTTTTCAGCGTCTCCTGCCATGCCGCCAGCCCCTGCTCGTTCTCATAGTCCACAGAAGTCAGCAGGAACTGCGAACGTCCGGAATACGGCACGCTCTGGCACGCCGTCCCGAGAAGGATCAGGCAGAGAGCGGAAAAGAGTGCGGGCAGGAAGCGCTTTTTCATGACATCAGACCCGGATTTCCTCGTCCGCGCCCGCGCTCACCTCGTTCGAAAGTTCGGCGATCAGCGGACGGACAGTGCCGTTCAGATAATCCTCGACCTGCTGCGGCGCGCGCCCGATAAAGCGTTTCGGATCGAGAATTTCCTGAAACATCGGGGCGACTTTAGCAAACAGCGGGTCTCCGGCAAGACGCTCGATCAGATCGTTGGGTTTCCCCTCCGCCTTGACGACCTTCCCGGCCTCCATCGAATGCGAGCGGATCGCCTCGTGAAGATCCTGCCGGTCGCCGCCCGCGCGGACCGCCTCCATCAGGATGTTCTCCGTCGCCATGAAGGGGAGCTCCGCCATGATGTGAGCCTGAATCACCTTCGGCCAGACCTGAATGCCGTTGCAGATGTTCGCGACGAGAGACAAAATCACATCCGCGGACAGGAATGCCTCCCCAAGCACGATTCTGCGGTTCGCCGAATCGTCGAGCGTGCGCTCGAACCACTGCGTGGAATGGGTCATCGCCGCATTGACCGGAAGACTCATCAGATAGCGGGAAAGCGAACAGACGCGTTCCGAACGCATCGGATTGCGCTTGTAGGCCATCGCGCTGGAGCCGACCTGGGATTTTTCAAACGGCTCCTCGATCTCCTTGAGATTCGCCAGCAGCCGGATGTCCCCCGCCATCTTGTAGGCGCTCTGCGCAATGCCGGAAAGAACGGAGAGAACGTAGAAATCCACCTTTCGCGTATAAGTCTGCCCGCTCAGTGCGATGGAGGAGGAGAATCCCATTTTTTCGGAAACGAGAGAGTCCAGACGCCGCACCTTCTCATGGTCGCCGTTGAAGAGCTCCATGAAGCTCGCCTGCGTTCCGGTCGTGCCCTTGACGCCGCGGAAGGGGATCGACGCGATCTCCTCGCGGACGCGTCCGGCGTCCATCACGAAATCCTGGAGATAAAGCGCAAACCGCTTGCCGAGTGTGGTCAGCTGGGCGGGCTGATAATGGGTGAATCCGAGCGTCGGCATATCCTTGTATTTTTCCGCAATGTCGGCGAGGATGGTAATGACCTTCAGCAGCTTGGCCAGCAGAATCTTCAAGCCGTCGCGCATCTGAATGAGTTCGGTATTGTCCGTGACAAAACAGCTTGTCGCACCGAGATGAATAATCGGACGGGCATCGGGACAGAGCGCGCCGAATACGTGGATATGACTCATCACGTCGTGACGGAGTTCGGCCTCCTTCTTCGCGGCGGCCTCGAAATCGATGTCGTCGAGATGAGCCCGCATCTGTTCGAGCTGTTTGTCGGTGATCGGGAGCCCGAGCTCCTTTTCGGATTCGGCGAGGGCAAGCCAGAGCCTGCGCCATGTGGAGTGTTTCCGCTGAGGCGACCAGTTGTAGCTCATTTCCTTGCTGGCATAGCGTCCGGTCAGCGGGTTCTGGTAGGATTGAAAGGATTCGTTCATGAGTTTCTCCGTATCTTGCAGCTTCCAATGTTCAAAGGTCAGCGGATGTTCATCTGGACGCAGCGCCAGAGCGAGCCGTTCGGATCGATTTTCTTGCGCTGTCTCGCCGCCATCTCGATCGGGACATGCGTGAAAGTGTCGCTCCAGTGGCCGATCAGCAGATCGGTCTTTCCCGCCATCGCGGCGTGGACGGCGTTCTGCGCGAGCAGAAGGCAGAAGACGGCGTCGGTTCCGTTCGCGGGAATGCCGCGGATCAGGTAGGTCGGATCGAAATACTTGATGTTGATCTCGAAATTCTGTTTTTTGAAGTATTCCTTCATCTTGTCGCGGATGAATACGCCGATGTTGTTGTTGAGCAGATTGCCGGATTTGTCGAGCTGGCGCTCGCCCTGCATGAGCTCCTGGCCCGCGCCCTCGGCGACAATGATGACGGCGTGATGGCGGCGTTTCAGACGGTCGTGCAGGATCGGGAAGAAGGAGTCGGGCTCCCCTTCCAGCGTGAATTTGACCTCCGGCACCAGACAGTAGTTGATGTGCGGATTGGCCAGAGAAGAGTAGGCGGCGATGAATCCGCTGTCGCGGCCCATCACGTGGATGAGTCCGACGCCGTTCGGCGCGCCCTTCGCCTCGTTGTGCGCCACGGTGATCACCGGATTCGTCGCGTAGACGGCGGTCTCGAAACCGAATGTCTTGTCGATGTAGCAGATGTCGTTGTCAATCGTTTTCGGGATGCCTACGACACAGATGTTGAGCCCGCGCTTCAGCGCGGCTTCCGCAAGATCATGCGCGGCGCGGAGCGTGCCGTCCCCCCCGATGCAGAAGAGCATGTTGATGTCCATGCGCATCAGCGTTTCCAGCATGATGTCGGTGTCCTGCTGCCCGCGGGATGACCCCAGAATCGTTCCTCCCTGTTCGTGAATGCCGTCCACGGTCAGTTCGTCAAGCACGACGGGACGGTATCCGAGCCCGGGATTCAGTCCCGCGTAACCGTAGGGAATGCCGTAGACGACCGGCACGCCGTAGACCTGCTTGAGCGTTTCGGTCAGTCCTTTGATTACATTGTTCAGTCCGGGGCAGATGCCGCCCGCCGTCAGGATCGCGGCCTTGCACCAGGAAGGATCAAAGAAGATTTTTTCCCGCGGTCCGGCTTTCTGGAACGCATAGACCTTGTTGTCCTTTTCGACGCCGGCGCGGATATCGGCCATGTCGTGCTCGTAGAGAATCTGGGAGGCGTCCGTCACGAACGGAGAGGTCTTGTCGAGCGGAGAGGAAATTTTGCACTCCCCCACTGTTTTAATCGGAAATGTTTCAACATCAATCATATTCAATCCTTTCTGCGCTGCCGTTTCCGGAATCGTAAAGACAGCGATTAATGTAACACCGGAAGCGGGAAAGGGCAAGCAGAAAAACGGGAAAAATCACCGCCTTTCCAGCAAAGGCGTCTCCCGTCTTCCGGGAGTGGCGGCAATCCCGGGGAAACGGGTGCGGAAACGGATTTTCTTGATGCGGCGCATCTCTCGAGCTCCTACATGATCCGGTTCAGCGCCTCATAGGCCGCCGCCGCGGAAAATCCGCGTCCGGCAAGAAAGCGCAAGGCCTTCTCCCGGCGTTTCCGCGGATCGGGTTCCCGCTCGAAAAGCGCTTTCCTTCTCTCCAGAGCGGACAGCGCGGAGGAGAGTTCGCTCCCGCTCCCGTCTCCGTCCGTCTCGCGCTCCGCCAGCGTATTCTCAATGATCTCGCGGTCAATACCCTTGAGCTGAAGTTTCCGGGCCGCCTTGTTCCGTCCTCCGCCGCGGAGATAGACCGATTCGGCAAGACTCTCCGCATACGCGCGGTCGTTGAGAAATCCGCGGCGCGTGCACTCCTCCAGCACCCGGGCAATTTCAGGAACGGAATATTCCCTGGCGAGCATTTTCTTCCGGAGCTCCGCCGTGGAACAGGCGCGGCGGCCCAGAAGCAGGATCGCGTATTCCATCGCTGTTTTTTTCTGCGGCATGTCAATTCCCTTTCCTGTTATGACAGCGTTCTGCAAGAAGCCGAATCCCGTCGGTCATCCTGGGGCCCGGACGCAGCAGGAGATCGGGATCCATCCCGGAAACAATCCGTCCGTTCCGGACGGCGCGGAAACAGCTCCAGAGGCGGTCTTTCCGGAAAGCGGCAACACGCTCCTCCGGAAATCCGGGCAGCAGCAGAATATCCGCCTGATGCGCAAGAAGCCATTCCGCGGACGGCGTGAAATATTCCCGTCCCGCATTCCCGGCGATGTTGCGCAACCCGGCAAGACGGATCAAGGCATCGGGAAAGGATCCGGAACCCGCCGCCACGGGAGGATTGTCCCGGATCAGGCAGAGGACGGACGGTCCGCTTCCCGGGGGATACTTCCGCCTTGCATCCTCCAGTTCACGCCGGACGCGGGCGGTCTCCGCGCGCGCACGGACTTCACAGTTCAGTTCCTTCCCTGCAAGTTCGACCCATTCCATGTATTCCGCCGGATTGCGGCACGGTTTCAGAATCACGCGGATTCCCGCCGGGCGGAAAAGCTCCGCGGCGGACGGATCGGCAAGGACATCGGCGAAAAGATGTGTCGGCTTGAGAGCGATTACCGCTTCGGGGTTCGGTCTGCCGAAGGCGCCCGCGACGGGAACGCGCAGGATTCCGGGGGGAAAGTCGCAGGCGGAGGAACGTCCGGCAAGAAGGGGTTCCTGCCCGAGACGGCAGACCAGCTCCGTCAACGCGGGCGACAGGGAAACAACACGCACGCGGTCCTCCGCGGAAAAAAGCGCCAGCGATGTGAACAGCAGAAGCGTCAGAAAACGTTTCATGGGAGAAAGGCCGTTTCCGGTATGCCGCGCATGGTTATTTTTCCTGCGGGCGGGTCATCTTTTCCGGACAGACAACGGAGTCGTATTCCTCCGGAGAGACCAGTCCAGCCTTTGCGCAGGCCTCGCGGAGCGTCAGGTTTTCCTGATGGGCAAGCTTCGCGATTTTCGCCGCATTGTCGTAGCCGATCCGGGGACTGAGCGCAGTCACGAGCATCAGCGATTTTTCGACCAGTTCGGCGATGCGTTTTTTGTCCGGCTTCAGCCCGGCGACGGCGAAATCCGTGAAATTGGAGCAGGAGTCGGACAGGAGCCGGACCTCCGTGAGAAGATCGAAAATCATGACCGGTTTGAATACGTTGAGCTCGAAATTTCCCTGCGAACCGGCGAAGGCGACGGCGGTGTCAAGTCCAACCACCTGTACGCAGATCATGGTCAGAGCCTCGCACTGAGTCGGATTGACCTTGCCAGGCATGATGGAGGATCCCGGCTCGTTTTCGGGAAGGATCAGTTCGCCGATTCCGCAGCGGGGCCCGCTGGCAAGCCAGCGGATGTCGTTGGCGATCTTCATCAGGGAGCAGGCAAGCGCCTTGATCGAACCGGAGAGCGCGACGATCGCATCGTGTCCGGCAAGCAGCGCAAACTTGTTCGGCGCGGAAGTGAACGGCAGGTCCGTCAGACGGGCGATTTCCGCGGCCGCGTTTTCGGCGAATCCGGCCGGCGCGTTGAGCCCGGTCCCGACCGCGGTTCCGCCAAGCGGGAGCTCGAAAATCTCCGGCAGCGCGCCTTTGATCCGTCTGACCGCGTAATCCAGCTGGGCGACATAACCCGAAAATTCCTGTCCGAGCGTCAGCGGAACGGCGTCCTGCAGGTGTGTGCGCCCGATTTTGACGATGGAACCGTACTCCGCCGCTTTTTCCGCAAGAGCGCCGCGAAGTTTTTCCACCGCGGGAATCAGACGCCGGACAACGGCTTCGCCGGCGGCAATGTGCATCGCCGTCGGAAAGGTGTCGTTGGAAGACTGCGACATGTTGACATGGTCATTCGGATGCACCGGCTTTTTCGAGCCGATCACGCCGCCGAGAAGTTCGGAAGCGCGGTTCGCAATCACTTCGTTCATATTCATGTTGGACTGCGTGCCGCTTCCGGTCATCCAGACTTTGAGGGGGAAGTTGCCGTCGAGTTTTCCGGCAAGCACCTCGTCCGCCGCCTCGCAGATCGCATTGCCGAGCGCTGGATCAAGACGCCCCGCATTCCGGTTCGCAATCGCGGAGGCCTTTTTCACGATCGCCAGCGCGCGGATCACCTCCGAGGGAATAAAGTCCAGACCGATATTGAAATAGGTGTTGGAACGCTGCGTCTGCGCGCCCCAGTATTTGTCCGCGGGGACTTTGATCTCCCCCATGCTGTCGCTTTCCACACGATAATGATTCGTTTCCGTCATCTTGACTCCGGCTCCTTGTTTTTGCATTTTACGCGCGATAAGATATCAGCAGATTTCCCGGAATGCAAGCCGTTTCCGCGTCATAAAATGCAAAGGATACGCGCCCCTGCCGGAAAAACCGGGAAAGGCGCATGAAATCCGGTGGAAGAACGGAAAGCGGATCAGTCGATTTTGATGGTATCGGTCATTCCGTGCTTATGCTGCTCCACGATATAGTCATAGGCCTCCTGCGCCGTATCGACCAGATGGAAAAGATCCAGATCTTCCGCATGAATCGTGCCGTCGACCAGCATCACATTCCGGAACCAGTCGATCATCGGCTGCCAGAAATCACGGCCGACCAGCACGAGCGGAACGCGGTTCACCTTGTTGGTCTGCATCAGCGTCAGCGCCTCGCTGAACTCGTCAAGAGTGCCGAATCCGCCGGGATACGCCACGACGGCGACCGCGTATTTCATGAAACAGACCTTCCGGATGAAGAAGTAGCGGAAATCCAGGGCGACATTCTGATATTGGTTCGGATGCTGCTCCATCGGAAGTTCGATATTGAGTCCGACGGAAATTCCGCCGTTTTCGTAAGCCCCCTTGCTCGCCGCCTCCATGATTCCGGGGCCGCCGCCGGAAAGAACGCCGTAACCGCGTTTCACAAGCATGCCGGCAAGTTCCTCGGCGCTCTCGTAATACTTCGTTCCGGGTTTCAGGCGCGCCGAGCCGAAGATCGGAATCAGCGGCCCCTGCTTGGACATCGTCTCAAAAGATTCCACAAATTCCGCCATGATGCGGAAGACCCGCCACGGATCCTCCTTCGTGAAATCCAGCAGCGCGGTCTTATGGTCGGGACGCTTCTCCCCATGCAGAACTTTTCCTTCCATGCCATCCTCCTTGGATATTGTGATTCAGCTTCCCGGGACAATATTACGGGAAGAGGCATTTTTCAAGGCGTGCGGCTTGCTTTTCCCTGAAAAACCGTTATTGTACGCGGTGTCCGAAAGAGATCAATGCAACCCGGAACGGAAGGAATGCGGTTCATGAACAGCGGAAATCCGGAAAAACTGGCGCAGCTCGTCAGAAAATTCAAGGGCAGGCGCATCGCCGTCGTCGGCGACCTGATGCTGGACGCCTACACATGGGGCAAGGTCAGCCGGATTTCCCCGGAGGCGCCGGTGCCGGTCGTGCAGATCACCCGCCGCAGCTACTGTCTCGGCGGCGCGGCGAATGTCATGCGCAATCTCGTCACGCTTGGAGGAACGGTCACGGCCTTCGGCGTCGTCGGAAACGATCCGAACGGCGAGAAACTCAAGGAACAGCTTGCGGAATACGGTATCGAACATACGGGACTCGTCTCCGATCCCGCGCGTCCGACCACTCTGAAACAGCGTGTCATGGCGGGAGCCCAGCAGCTGCTCCGCCTCGATGACGAACTGCTCGCTCCTGTCGCGGACTCCATCCGCGGGAAGATTCTGGAGTCCGTCATTCCGCTGCTGCAACAGCGGAAAATTGATGCGCTCGTGCTGGAGGACTATGCAAAAGGGCTCTTTTCCGAACCGTTCGCCCAGGCGCTGATTGATGCCGCCAACCATGCAGGCGTCATGGTCGCGCTGGATCCGAATCCGAAAAACCCGATGCGCCTTCACGGACTCACGATCATGAAGCCGAACCGGGCGGAAGCCTATGCGCTCGCCTCGCTCAGTCCTGCACAGACCGCCACTGAGGAAGAACGCATGGAGGAACTTGCACATGTCGCCGCATTGATTCGCAGGGAATGGCAGGTCAGATATCTGCTGATCTCCCTTGCAGAACAGGGGATGGCGCTCTTCACGGACGACACGCGCTGCACGATCATCCCGACACGGGCAAAAGAGGTGTTCGACGTTTCCGGCGCGGGCGATACCGTCATTGCCGCCTGCACACTCACGCTCGCGGCGGAGGACGATCCGGTGGCTTCCGCGGAAATCGCGAATTACGCGGCGGGCATCGTCGTGGGAAAACTCGGCACTGCGACCGTATCGGCAGACGAGCTTCTCGCCGAACTCGCCGACAACTGAACCCATTCCGACCCCGCAGGAAACAAAACGGAAAAATGCATGCGCATTTTTCCCGGGGTCAAGGGCCGTTGCCCCTTGCGCAGTCCAGCTGCGCAAGCTGGTCGTGCGGAGCACAAAATCCCCGCTTGGACTTAAAACGGAAAAATGCATGCGCATTTTTCCCGGGGTCAAGGGCCGTTGGCCCTTGCGCGGTCCAGCTGCGCAAGCTGGTCGTGCGGAGCACGAAATCCCCGCCCGGAGCGGTTCAATCCGCTCAGCGACGAGAACTTTTTCACGGAAAAAGTTCGAGAGCTCCGGGCGTATTCATGGAGACAGAAGAATGCGGAAGCATTTTTTCGTCTCTTTCATATGTTGATAAAATACGAGAGATTCGGGCATATCTCTGAGTCATGCACTGTACCGGCGGCTCTCGAAGCTTCGCTTCTCGTCCTTTAGCGGGTGGAACCGCCGCCGGGGAGAGTTCGCCTGCGGCGACCAGCTTACACAGCTGGACCGCGCAAGGGTCAAAGACCCTTGACCCCGAGAAGAATGCATGCGCATTCTTCCGTCTCTTTCATAGTTGATAAAATACGAGAGATTCGGGCATATCTCTGAGTCATGCACTGTACCGGCGGCTCTCGAAGCTTCGCTTCTCG
>CALXSJ010000040.1 GCA_944391115.1 uncultured Victivallales bacterium
ATGGCATTCCCAAGGGGATTCGAACCCCTGTTACCAGGATGAAAACCTGGTGTCCTAGGCCTCTAGACGATGGGAACGCGTTTTTCCGTTAAAAATTGGCATTCCCAAGGGGATTCGAACCCCTGTTACCAGGATGAAAACCTGGTGTCCTAGGCCTCTAGACGATGGGAACACAAAATTAACAGGATTCATAATTTACTTGACAAATCGGATTTGTCAAGTGAAAAACGAAAGGATCAGCGGATAATTTTGGAAATAGTTTTGAACTCCGGATGAGACGCGTCGCGAAGAAAGAAAAAGATCAGCATTTCCGAGGTCACGACATGAATCCCCGCACTCCGCATGCATGCGAGAGCCGCGTTTTTATCAGATGCGCGCCGGGAGGCGACGCAATCTTCCGGGACATACACATCGTATCCGCGCTCCGCCGCGTCAAGCGCAGTCTGAAGCACGCAGACATGCGCCTCCACCCCCGCAATCACCATGGTTTTCGCGGATGTTTTTGCGGTCTCCCTCCGGTATGCCTCCTCGCCGAAACAGGAAAATGCGGTCTTTTCCAGATACTTCGTCTCCGGAGGAAGAATCGCCCTGAGTTCCGCAAGCGTCGGCCCCAGGCCCCGCGGATACTGCTCCGTCGCCACAATCGGAATCCGAAGCGTTTTCGCCGCCTCGGCAAGAACTTTAATACGCGGCAGGATCTGCGCGCTCTCGGCAATCGCGGAACAGAGACGCTCCTGCATGTCAATCAGTGAAACAACCGTACTGGAACTTTCCGGCATCATGATCCGATCTCCCCTCTGTTGTCTGTCGTAAAAAGAAAAGCGCAAAGATTCCCGTTTTGAAGCCGGAACCTCTGCGCCCGTTTGTGCGGCGGAGCACGTCTCCGCCGCACGAATGCAGAATGCGGATTACTTGCTGTTCAGGACTTCGGCGATCTGAACGGCATTCAGCGCGGCGCCCTTCAGAAGCTGGTCTCCGCTGACGAACATTTCCAGACCCTTTTTGTCGCTGCGGGAAATGTCCTGGCGGATGCGTCCGACAAGCACGTCATACTTGCCCGTGGCGTCGACCGGCATCGGATAGATCTTCTCCGCCGGATTGTCGCAGAGCTGCACGCCCGGCGCAGCCGCGATGATTGCGCGCGCCTCTTCCGGGGTGATATCCTCTTCGAACTCAAGATTCAGCGATTCGGAATGCGCGCGCAGAACCGGGACGCGGACCGAAGTGCAGCTGATGAGCATCTCCGGCGCATGCATGATCTTGCGCGTCTCATTGACCATCTTGAGCTCTTCCTTGGTGTAGCCGTTCTCCTTGAACGCGTCGATGTGCGGGAACAGGTTGAACGCGATCCGCTGCGCCATGACCTTGACCTCGACGGGTCTGCCTTCCAGCACCGCCCGGGACTGGTCGATGAGCTCCTGCATCGCGGGCGCGCCGCCGCCGGAGGCCGCCTGATAGGTCGAAGCGATCAGACGTTTCACCTTTTTCGCCTTGTGGAGCGGATAGACCGCAACCGCCATGATCGCCGTCGTGCAGTTCGGGTTCGCAATGATCCCCTGATGCTTGAACGCATCCTCCGGATTGATCTCCGGAATCACCAGCGGAACGGTGTCCACCATGCGGAACGCGCTGGAGTTGTCGATCATCACGCAGCCGGCGTCCACGCAGGCCTTCGCAAACGCCTCGGATGTGGAACCGCCCGCGCTGAACAGCGCATAATCGACGCCCTTGAAGGAGTTTTCCGTCAGCTCCTCCACCGTGATCTCCTCGCCCTTGAATTTGAGTTTCTTCCCGGCGGAACGCGACGAGGCCAGAAGTTTTATCGAGGACACCGGAAAATTGCGCTTCTCCAAGGTCTCCAACATCTCAATTCCGACGGCGCCCGTGACGCCGACAACCGCTACGCTCTTGGCTCTTCCCATTTTCAGGCAGCTCCGATCTTTGGTTCTTTTTCATCCGAAAAAACAGTATCCAGACTTCCTTCTCAAAAAAGAAGTCCGTGTAATTTAACCGCTTTTTCGATTATTTCAATGAATTTTCCGGAAAAAAGAAACATTTCCCGCCTTGCCTTGTCTGAAAAGAGGATTACATTTCCACATGCCCGGCGGGACCGGCGTCTTCCGCACCAGGAGCGGGACGCATCCGCGGACCTGCCGGAATCGGAATTCGGAAAAATTAGCGGAAAACACAACAAGGAGCCGATTGTCCATGTTCTACATTGACCCCATGTATCTCGTCTTTGCGATTCCGGGCCTGATTATCGCCGGACTCGCGTCCATGTACACCCACAGCATGTTTGCGGAATATTCCCGCAAGCGCGCGTCCTCCGGCATGACCGGCGCCGAGGCGGCGGCGAGAATGCTCTCCCGGGCCGGAATCAACGATGTGAAAATCGAGCGGGTGGACGGATTCCTCTCCGACCATTACGATCCTCTTGCAAAAACCCTGCGTCTTTCGCCAAAGGTCTATGACGAGGACTCCCTTTCCGCAATCGGCGTCGCCTGCCATGAGGCGGGGCACGCCCTCCAGCATGCCGCAGGCTACTTCCCGATGCACATCAGAAGCCAGCTTGTCCCGATGGCGAACATCGGCTCCTACCTCTCCTATGGAGCCATCATCGTCGGTTTTCTCATGCACTCCGGGCATCTGGTCATGATCGGGGCAATTCTCTTCAGCGCGGTCGTGCTGTTCTCAATCGTCACACTGCCGGTTGAATGGGATGCAAGCGCAAGGGCGAAAAAGCTGATGGTCTCCAGCGGCATCGTCTCCGAGCAGGAGCGCGACGGCGCGGGAAAAGTGCTCAATGCAGCATTCATGACTTATGTCGCCGCCGTCATCAGCTCGCTTCTGACGCTGCTCTACTACATCCTCCGGGCATCCAGCATGAACCGTGATTGAACGAAGCACCCATCAACAGAGGAGAACGATATGAAAGACTGCATTTTCTGCAAAATCATCCGGGGCGAAATTCCGTCGGTCAAAATCTACGAGGACGATCTCGTCTATGCGTTCATGGACATCGCGCCGATCAATTTCGGGCATACGCTTGTCATTCCGAAAGAGCATCACACCAGCTCCGCGACCATTCCCGAGACAACCTGCGGGCGCATGTTCCATGTCGGTTCGCGGATCGGCGTGGCGCTCAAGCGCGCGCTGGACGCGGACGCGTTCAATCTGCATCTCGCGGACGGCACCTGCGCGGGGCAGGTGGTCATGCACGCCCATCTGCATGTCGTTCCCCGGAGCACCGACGACTCCTTCCACTGGAACTGGCGGCAGCTGAAATATGAATCCGACGCCGCGCGCGATGAAATCGCGAAAAAAATGCGCAAGGCGTTCAAACTCACCCCGGATGCTGAGGAATAAGCCGCCGTCACATCCGGCGCCCGGCGGCACATGCAGACATAACACCCCCCCATGCGCCGCCCGCAAAAAATGTTTCCCTCCCTCAGCGGGGGTGTTCAACACCCGGCAATTCCGCGGGAATCACTTTTTCTTCCGCTTCCAGAGTTTCAGCGCGGCGGCGAGCTGATCCGGACAGGAGGTCGGTTTTCCTCCGCACCGGATGCCGGAGAGCAGCCGGATGACGCTGTCAGCGTCCATTCCGCGCACCAGCCTTGCAATGCCGATCAGATTGCCGGGACATCCGCCGACAAACTCCAGCGATTCGATTTTATTGTCCTTGAGCACAATACGAATCTCCTCACTGCAGACGAGATCCGAAGGACGGAACGAGATGGTTTCAACGTTTTCTCCGGCCATGACGGCATTCCTCCTTTTTTTCAAACAGACGGGTATTATATCCCGGACGCGGGAAAATACAAGCCGCGCATTCTGAAAAAACAGCCGCGCCGGCGGAGGAAGAACCCGTCCCGTTTCTCCGCATGCATTCCTTTCCTGCGGAAATATCATGGAAATCCGCTTGAAACTTGTCTCTGCGAACTTATATTAATAAGTTTTAATTTTTTAACCACTTCAAGGATGGAAGAAATGGCAAAGACCTACAAAATCGCATGCCTTCCCGGCGACGGGACAGGTCCGGAAGTCATCGCCGAGGGCGTGAAAGTCCTCAAGGCGGCGGCGAAGAAATTCGGTTTCTCGATGAAGTTCGACTCCTACGACTGGGGCGGAACGCGTTATGTGGAACAGGGCACGATCATGCCCGACGACGCAACGGAAATCCTGAAGAAATACAATGCGATTTACCTCGGCGCGATCGGCCGTCCCGATGTGGCGCCGGGCATTCTGGAAAAGGGAATCCTCCTCAAGCTCCGTTTTGATCTCGATCAGTACATCAACCTGCGCCCAGTGAAGCTTTATCCGGGCGTCGAAACGCCGCTTGCCAACAAAACGCCAGAAGACATCGACTATGTCGTCGTGCGCGAAAATTCCGGAGACGTCTACACCGGCATGGGCGGCGTCGCGCGGAAGGGCACTGCTGACGAGGTGGCGATCCAGGAAATGGTCTACACCCGCACGCAGGTGGACCGCTGCCTGAAATTCGCATTCGAGCTTGCGAAGAAACGCCATTCGAAAAAGAATCCGTGGCGCGGCCTCTCCAAAGAGGACATCGCCGCCGGAAAGACCTGCAAACTCACGCTCTGCGGCAAAACCAACGTCCTGACCTATGTCTTCAACCTCTGGGAACGGGCGTTCCATGAAATGGCCGTGAAATATCCGGAAGTCAAAATCGACTACTGCCACGTTGACGCCACCTGCATGTGGATGGTCAAGAATCCGGAATGGTTCGACGTCATCGTCACGACCAACATGTTCGGCGACATCATCACCGATCTTGCCGCCATGACCTCCGGCGGAATGGGCGTCGCCGCGGGCGGCAACCTCAATCCGGAAGGCATCAGCATGTTCGAACCGATCGGCGGTTCCGCGCCGAAATACACGGGACTTGGCGTCATCAATCCGCTTGCCGCAATCCTTTCCGGCGCCATGATGCTGGACTATCTCGGCGAGGCGAAGGCCGCGCGCGCGATTGAAAAGAGCGTCGAATTCGTCACCGGCAAAAAGCTCAAGAGCATGTCCGCCGGAAAGATGGGGTATTCGACGAAGCAGGTCGGAGACCTCGTCGTCAAAAATCTCTGACGCATTCCCGCACTTCAGCCGCCGTCAGCGGCGGCTGAATCCTGACTCGGCAAGTTTCAGGCGAAACTTGCCGAGTCAGGAGGAACCGGAAAACCACTGGAAAGGATCCTCATGATTTCAAACGCCTCGCGCTGTCTCTTATGGATGGACGAATCCCGCTCCGCCTGCATGAACATGGCCGTTGACGAGCTTCTGCTGGAACATGCGCCGGAAGCCGGTGCGCCGGTACTCCGTTTCTACGGCTGGAATGAACCTTCCGCATCCTTCGGCTACTCCCAGCCGATTTCCGCCGTCACGCGCACGGGACTGACTCTTGTGCGGCGCCCGACCGGCGGCGGCGTGGTGTATCATGACTGCGACCTGACCTATACGCTGGCAATTCCGCCGGGACACCCGATCTGCGGACTCGACCGGATGGAAAGCTACCGCGCAATCCACGAACCGATCATGCGCGCAATTCTGCGTCTTGGAAAAGGCGCGCATCTGGCTCCTGATCTCGGAGAAAAACATGACCGCGCCACGCTGCAGTGCTTTGTTTCGCCCTCCCCGAACGACGTCATCGCCTCGGACGGCGTCAAGCTTGCCGGCGCGGCGCAGCGGAGAACCAGAAACGGGATTCTGCATCAGGGCAGCGTCAGCCTGAAGGCATCACCCGGCGGCGGACGCGATTCCATCATCCAGGCGATCCGGAACGCTTTCGCCGAAGAGCTATCCTTTGTCTACGAACCCTTTGCCGTGCCGGATTCCCTGCTGCGTTCGGCGGAGGAACTTGCCGTCCGGAAATATGCCACAGAAGCGTGGAATGTGGACAAGGTGGCGCCATGCTGATCGCCGATCTGCCGAAGCTTCAGCGGGTCATCGACATCCGTTTCAATGATCCGAAACTGCTCCGCGAAGCCATGACGCACACGTCTTATGCCACTGAATTCAACCTGAAATATGACAACCAGCGTCTGGAATTTCTGGGAGACGCCGTTGTTCAGATCATTCTGACGAAACATCTTTTTCACCGTTACTCCGGTCTTCAGGAGGGCGACCTGACGAAAATCCGCTCCGCGCTGGTGAATCAGGATTCGCTTGCAAAGTTCGCCCGCGCCATATCGCTCGGCGACTACATTCTCCTCGGACGCGGGGAAACCGACGCGCATGGAAGCGATCGCGATTCCACCCTTTCCGATGCATTCGAAGCTCTCTGCGGAGCAATTTATCTCGATCAGGGAGCACAGTGCGTCACGGCCTTTCTCCTCCGGATTCTTCAGGAAAACTGCAAGGAACCAGCGGAACTTCTGCGCTCCATGAATCCGAAGGGAGCGCTTCAGGAATACACCCAGGGACGGTACGGGAAAGCGCCCGAATACCGGACGGTGACTGTCAGCGGTCCGCCGCACAATCCCGTGTATGAGGTGGAAGTTCTGGTCAATGGACGCCTGCTCGGACGCGGAACCGCGGCAAAATGCAAATCTGCGGAACAGGCCGCCGCATCGGCCGCTCTTGCAGCAATCCGCCAGGACCAAAACGGGGATTCCGGCATCTGATCCCCGGACGGTCTCAGAGCAGGGCGTTCAGTCTGGAAAAAACGCGCAGGGCATTTCCGTAAAAAACCGCCTCGCGGTGCTCCTCGGGGATCACGCTTCTGATGACCCCGATATAGGAAGGGATGTGAATCAGCGGCCAGTCGGAACCGTACATGAGTTTGCTGTAATCGTCCATGTAGGCCATCCAGGTTTTCAAATGTTCCAGATAGCCGCGGTTTTTCCGGCAGTATTCCTCCGCGGTGAAATATCCTTCCGCGAGTCCGGAGAGATCCAGATACACGTTGTCGTTCTTGATTGCGACTTCCGTGGCGTCGACAATCCACGGACTGCCGTAATGGGCAATGACGAAACGGACATCGGGAAACGCCACGGCGACTTCATCCACGGCAAGCGGATGGGAATATTTCAAAAGCGCACGCGGCGAGGCAGTGTCACCGGAATGGAACACCACGGGAACATCGAATTCCCGCGCCAGTTCATAAAAAGGATAATTGCGTCTGTCTCCGGGATAGACGGCGTCATATCCGGGATAAAGCTTGATCCCGACGCACTGCTTCGTGCGGAGCACCCTGCGGAACTCTTCCAGCGTCGGTTCCATGTCGCAGCGGTCCAGCTCCATGCCGTTGACTCCGGCGCAGTAGACAATGCAGGATGGCTGGTTGTAATGCTCCGGATCGAACTCTCCGGCGAGATCGACAATCCCGGGATAGCAGACTCCCGGCTTTTTTCCGGGATTATGGGTCCCCATCGCAATCCCGAAAACGATATTGTTCTCCCGGAAGGTCTGAACCAGGTGTGCCGCGGTATTCTCGTGTTTTGCAGCGAGAGCCACCCTGGCAAATCCCGGATTGTCGGAAAAATGCATATGCGCGTCGATAATTTTCATTGCAGTACCTCTCTCCGCCGGACTGCTGCGGAAAACCTTCCCGCAGATTCTCAAGCAGCCTGCGTCCTGATGCAAAAAACGCAGGAAAAAATCGGTTCCGGAACGGGCGGATTTACTTTTTCTTTTCGCTGCCGATCAGGTCCTTGAGGAAACCGCCGACCGCTTTTCCCGTATCTTCCACACCCTCGCCGAGCTTGCTTCCGGCGGAAGAAGCGCCGTCTCCGAGCAGTTTTCCGGCATCAAGCGTTCCATCGGCAATCGCTTTTGCGACGTTCACAAGCAGGGAGGACATGATTTTGCTCATCACTTCCACAGGGGTAATCCCCTCCGGCTCCGTTCCCAGATCCTGAAGATGAACAGGCGGAGCCATCAGCGGAACGACTCTGGTATCCTCTCTCCCCTTGATGATCGTGTAGATCCTGATATCGGAAAGATCGATCCTGTTGATCTGAAGCGGCCTGCTTTCCGCCTGTTTCTCCGGTTCGGACTCCTTTTTGCCGGAGGAATCGGAAGAGCCGCCTTTCGAAAGACGGTTGATGTTCTCCTGAATCTCGGAAAGATTGCTGCGCAGGAAATTGGTTTCATGATTCAGTTCCACACCGTCCACAAGCAGTTTGTCTATGATGATTTTTCCGCTTCCGAACAGGGAGGAGGGAACGAGAACCGCCTCAAATGTTCCAAGCTTGAATGCGTGCGGGCTGGAATATCCCGCGGGATTTCCCACCGTCAGGTTGCTGATGCGCAATGCTCCGCTGAACGGTTTCAGGTCAATGCGGTCCACGGTCACGGGCACTCCCATGACCATGCTGCCGAAGGTCTGCACGCTGCCTTTCAGAATCATCGAAAGAGAAAAATAGACGATGACAAGCAGAACAACGATGATCCCCAGCACGATTCCTGAGATGGCCCAGACTTTTTTCCTATTGAACTTCATAAGACTTCTCCTTATTCCTTTGAAGACGCAGTTTCCAACAGCTTTTTCCCGCTCCTGAATGTAATTCCTGTTGCCTTCAAATACAATGCGAAAGCTTCCGTTTTTTCATAAAAAACAAAAAAAAATCATGTTCCCCCGAAGCGGAGCGGAAAAGCGGCATGTCAGACGCCTTCCCGGTCCGGTCCCCAGATGTACTTGTGGATCTGAAGATTCAGACGGGCGGGCACCCTGTCCTCCAGCATCCACGAAACCAGACGGGGAATCTCGATCGCGCCGAAGGCCGGGCTGAACAGGATGTTCGGCGTCTGGCGCGCCAGATCGAATTCCCGGATTTTTTCCAGCGCAAAGAGGTAGTCTGCACGATCGGAAAGCACAAACTTCACTTCATCAAAGGCCCGCAGATTCCGGAAGTTCTCAGCAAACATCTTTTCCGATTCCCCACTGGAAGGGGTTTTGTAATCCACGATGCGGATCACTTCATCAGGCAGATAGGAAAGGTCGCAGGAGCCGTTGGTTTCGATCAGAATGCGGTGCCGTTTCAGGGAAAGGAGACGCTCGGCGAGCATGCAGAGCGCATCCGCCTGCATCATCGGTTCGCCGCCGGTGATTTCAATCAGGCGGGGCGCCGCGCGCATCGCTTCGGCGGCCACCTCGTCAACGGTCATTTCCACGGCCGTTTCGCATGTCTGCGCCTTGCGCGTGTCGCAGTAGGAGCAGCGCAGATTGCAGCCTGCGAGCCGGATGAAGAAACAGGGCAGGCCCGCCCATGTGGATTCTCCCTGAATGCTGGTGAAAAGTTCCTGAATTTTCAGTTTGTTCATGATGTCACCTCTTTCTACGGAAAAGATTGCGGAAAAGGACGGAGTAAATCCGGGCGGAGTCCCGGAGCGGATGAAAATGCGAGGACGCATTGCCGTCGATATAGATCGTATGAATCGGAACAGAACGGATTTCAATCCCGCGGGACATGGCGGCAAGCAGCATGTCAAGCTCGAATTCATATCGACCGGAAGGAATTTCCAGGCACAGTTCCATGACGGAACGCGGAATGCCGCGCAGTCCTGTCTGCGTATCGGAGATCCGCAGACCGTACAGGAAACGGATCAGAAACCGGGTCAGACCGTTGCCGAATGCGCTCCGGAACGGGACAGCGCCGTCAAATGCGCGGGCGCCGAGCACCAGCGCACCGGGAGCAAGCTCCATTTCCGAAAGGATCCGCTGAATGTCAGGGACCGTATGCTGCCCGTCCGCATCCGCCGTCACGGCGCATGTCATGGAGTCGGGCGCATGCTCCAGCAGATACCGGAACCCGGTCTTCAGGGCGCATCCCTTGCCGAGGTTGGCATCGTGCGAAAGAATCGTGACATGACTCCAGCGCGCCTGAATTTCGGAGAAAATGCCATCGCTGTCCGGACCGCTTCCATCGTTTACGATGAGAATTCCGCACAGTCCCGATTCATGAAGCGACTCCAGAAGATGCAGGAGCTTTTCATCCGGGCGGTATGCGGGAATCAGGATGCGGCAGCTCACGATTCTCCCTCCATTCAGTTGAAATAGTTGACGGGCGCATGATCTCCCGGTCCGCCGCGTTTCGCATCCCTTGCGCCAAAGTGTCCCTTCCGGTGAAACATCGCATGCAATCCGAAACGCGAGAAGATCACTTCAACCAGATCGAAACGATACGGCACGCACGGACTACCGATCTTTTTCATATAGCCGGATGCGGCACGGTAGATCCGGCGTTTCTGCGCGGCGCGGAGATTCGTAGCCGGCGCAATTTCCACCCCCGGACGCAGACGGCGGCTCTTGACCTCCAGAAATACAAGACGCAGACCATCCCGCGCTACAATATCCAGCTCTCCGGAACGCATCCGGCAGTCGCGCGCGAGAATTTCATACCCGGCCTGCTCCAGCATGCGGACAGCGGCGCGCTCCCCCGCCGCGCCGAGACGGAGATGCGCCGCCATCCCGCGTGCAAAGCGCTTCATGCGGTTCCCGCCGTAAAAAAGAGACTGCTGAAAAGCCAGGCGAGAAGAATCAGAAAGCCGATCGCCCCCAGCAGAAACGAAATCAGCAGCAGCACATAAAAAAAACAGCAGGAGACGCAGCCGCTGACACAGCCTTCCGTCAGAATGCCGGCACAGCCGCTCCTGCCGTCTCCGGCCACCGGCTCCCGGACACGCGCAGACTCGCAGAACTTGTTCTCCACAACGGAATCTCCGGATTCACTCAGTTTGCTTCGGTCTGTTCGAACAGTCCCCAGACCGCGTCCCCGTGCCGGAACGAGGAACGGAGACTGAATCCGGATGTGTAGCGGGAAGAGATTTCGGAGGAAACCCCGTCGCAGCTTGTATCGGCAAACGGCGCGAAAACCAGCTCTGATTTCACCCGGACCGGGGAGTCTTCGAACGAAACGATCAGCATTCCGCCGATGTCGCACGCGCCGGCAAGACGGACCATCCGGCGGCGTTTGAGGCAGTCCGTCAGCATTTCCCCCATCGCCTCGGGATCGAGCACGATGTCATCGATATTGATCTGAACGATTTTATTCATAATAGACCTCGCTTCCCGGTTCCGGTGCTTTGTATCTGACATCGGAAAGAATGTTCACGGCATCGTCATTGTCGCACACGGTCGCGGGCGAGATTTCCACGAGACAGTCCGGAGTGCCGTCCGCCTTGCGCGGCACCTTCTTGCCCGCAAGTTCCAGGCGTTCCGCATCGCGCTCGCAGAGCATCCGGCGGCAGGATTCGGCGGAATCGACTCCCGTGGCGTTTTTCGTCGGAGCGAAATGATCTTTCCGGGAACCTTCCAGCACCAGCGTGCGTTTTGCAAGCGGCAGCGCGTCGAAAATGAACGATTCGAGCTTGACGGCGTTCGGCTGCTCCGGTTTGACCAGCTCGTTGTTCTCATTGATGTAAGGGACCTTCTTGTCCGCGCGGTGCCACGGCATGTTGAGTCTTCCGTCCTTCGTAAGTTCCTCAATGAAGGTGCGGCTTATCACATGAATTGCAGGACTGCCCGCAAGGAACGCGAGCGTGCCGTCGGAATTCCGGCGTTCGGCGAGTTCCGCGGGCATGTCGCTGTATTCAATGATCTGAAGCCGTCCGTCGGAAACGCAGAAATTGCCGAGTTTTTCATAGGGATTCGTCTTCGGAAGCATCCGGCTGCTGATTTCGGATTTCTCCAGGCTGTGCAGACCGAGAAAGAGCGGATCCGCCATCGGCGCAAGGGGGTTGTCCACCTGAAAGTAGGAGATGTATTCAACGCCGCGGCGCTTCATGTCTTCGAGCGCGCCGGACTTTTTGAGCGCCAGAAGCGTGCCGCCGTGTCCGTTCGGAGAAAGTGCAAGGGAGTCCGGCGCATTCATCAGGAGTTTGCCTTCATACGAAACCGCGGGCATCGTGCCCTGCGTGAAGAAGGTGATGTTTTCTTTCCCGAGCCCGAAATAAGCGTTTTCACAGAAAAATTCGCGGGTTCGCCTGTCATTGAGTTCGCTGGTCATGATGAACCAGTGCAGCGCCTTTCCGTATTTTTCCGACACGCGGGAAATCGTTTCCGCAAAATACTGGAACAGCGTCTTGTGCATGACCGGGGTAATCGGATAGGTTCCCTTGGGACCGTCGAACCCGAGACGCGTCCCCTGCCCTCCCGCAACGACAAGAAAGGCGACCTTTCCTTCGGAAAGAAGCCGTTCCCCTTCTTTGCGCGCGGTTTCATAATAGGCTTTCTGCGTCTCGTCCCTCGCCGGGAAGGGGAAAAACGGCGCGGGAGAAAGATGCGCGGGGATCTCTGTCACGGGTTTCTGAAGAACATACTCGCGGATCAGCTCATCCAGTTCGCAGAAATCAATTTCCGAAAGCTGTTTTTCGAGTTTGGCGCGCGCCTCCCCCGCAAGTTTTTCCAGTTTGGACGCGACAAAATCCTGTCCGTATTTTCTGAGTGTTTCAATCATCATGGCTGCGACTCCTGAATTATGATTTCCATTTATCGTGTAATATAATGCCGAAACAGCGTGGAGTAAATACCCACATGCAAACTTTTCTCGCTGGTCAGCTCCAGAACCCGTTTTGCGATCGGATTTCCTTCGCGGTCCGCCGCAAGGGAGAGCAGAAACGCCATCACGCCCTTTTCATGCGGAGGAACATGCTGCATGATTTCCCGCGCCCCGGCAAGCGGAATCAGCCCGAGCCAGAGCCGCAGCATGGTTCCCCGGAACGGATCGGCGGCAAATTTCTCCTCCAGGCGCACGCGATTGACTTTCCAGCCGTCGTTTCTGCAGTACCACGCCCCGAAAGTGTCCCAGAACCCGGGATAAACGGAGGCTTCCTTCCCCGCGGAAACATGCATGGCGGAATCAAAATCCTTGCGAGACACATAATACAGCACTTTAAGAGAAGCGGTGTTCCCGTCCGCCGCCTCCAGAGCGGCGGGAGGCGCCTCGCGGTTTCCGTTCAGAGCATAGACGATTTCATACAGCGCCCATTCGGAACGCAGCGCGGGATCGCGCCCCACGGCATCAAGCATCTTCCGCGCCTCGGCATGAAGCCCCGCGTGAAGCAGAAATGGCAGAATCTTCACCATGCGGCGCGTGCCGGTCAGCGCGGGACAGTTGCGCGCAATTTCCTCATTCAGATCCGCAAGAATTTCCGCAGCCGGTTCTCCGCTGTCAAACCGGATCCGCGCCCGGCGGACACGCAGGTCGGGATCGTCCGGAAAAATCCGCAGACAGTTCGAACACACCGCCGCGGCACGGGAAAACTGCCCGAGATTGTAATACTCCCCGATCAGTTTCCCGTAAGGCTGTTTCCTGTTCGGCGCGGCGGCGATTGCGCGTTCCAGATACGGGATGGAGTTCCGTCCGCGGAGAAGATACATGCCCGCAATCAGATTCGGAAGCCAGGACTCCCGGTCAGCATCCGCCCAGCGCAGATATTCACTCCGGCAGACGGCATGATAGGAAGTCCCCAGCAGGTATTCGACCGTCTGCCGGTGGAACGGCTCGTTCTGCAGAAAACCGTTCTGGAAATCCCGGATCTGCGCGGCAATCTCCTTGGCAGGCGAATTTTTCCGCACCAGCTCGCGCAGTTTTTCCGCGGCAAGCTCTTCCGGAGACTTCGGCGGCGGCTCCGGAGGTTTCGGAGGAGCGGGATCCTTTTTTTCCTCTTTCGCATTCTGTCCGGGCGGATCCTGTTTCTGCCCCGCCTGAGGAGTTTCGCCGAGCAGTTCGTTGAAAAGCTCATTGTTCTGCGGCAGAATCTTGCCGAACTTCCCCTTCGGATTTTTCACTTCCGCAACAACTTTCGCGCCCCGTTCCATCGTCAGAGCGTAAAACAGCAGGAAGACGAATACGATGATGAAAAACAGGAGGAAAAAGAGTCTGCGCCGGTTCAACCCGCAGCGTTCAAGCAGGGAACGGTTCTCCGCCTGCGCCATCGCCTCAATCTGGCGGATTTTCTGAAGAGCCTCAAGTTCCGCCTCGTCTTCGCGGATCTGCTCCTTCGTCTTCCCGCCCGGAGGAGATGCCTGCGGAACAGGAGACGGCGACGAAACGGCGGGAGACGCGGAAGAGCCGGAGGGAGATGCCGCTTCGGAAACAGCGGGAGACGCCGTTTCCCGGCGAAGCGAAAGCGACGGGAGCTTGCGGGGAACATCCGCCACATCCCCGTCGCTCGCTTTCCCCGCTGCCGGGCCCGGAGGAGATGCCTGCGGAACAGGAGACGGCGACGAAACGGCGGGAGACGCGGAAGAGCCGGAGGGAGATGCCG
>CALXSJ010000041.1 GCA_944391115.1 uncultured Victivallales bacterium
TCAGTAGCACACTTTTTTAGGTTCAGCCATCTTTTTTTACAATTTACACCTGCTTTCTTTTACCATAGCAACTTTCCATATGAAAATCATGATTGCTTAAAGAGTATTCAGATCGCGGAAATGTGCCGGATAACAGCGGCAGACCGGTTCAAACGGGGATTGACTGCGGTCAATGGCAAAATGAAGCGCATCACGGATAATGGTGTCGAAATCGAAGGTCAGATACGAATGGTTGCTTTTATCCTCCGGGGACTCCATGATGGAAACAATGCCGAAATCCCGGCGGAGGACCATTCCCGCGGCGGCTGCGGTATCCATAATGTTGTGGCCGAGTTCCGTGTCGAGGGCTACTACTGCGGTCCGTTCCGGCATGTTTTGCAGAAAGCTGCCGATGACCTCCAGATCACGGCCGCGCGGAGCATTTTCCAGAACTGTCAGCGAAATTTCATCGGCGATTTGCCGGATGCCGGAATCGACCAGACGGCTGAAGGGCGCATCGTTGTCAGCGGGGAAGAAAACAATTCCCCTGTATCCTGCAAGAGCGGCTTTGACAGCGGCGAGCAAACCGGCGGAACGGAAATCCGGAAGGAACGCACATTCCGCCGACATGTCATCCAGATACGGAGAAAGGTGAATAATCTTCATGCCGTCACTGCGCATCCGCAGGAAGAGTTCCGCATTGACTGGTGGAATTGGTGAAGCCTCCATGACGATGGCGGAAAATGCAAGGTCCCGCGCTTTCTGGAGAAAGTTCTTCTCCCGTTCCGGAGACTGCGCGTCCGGAGTGGAGCGGTAGATGCTGAACATCCAGCCTTCCTGCAGGAATTCGTCCTTGCAGTGTTCCATCGCGTCAAGAAACTGGTCATCGAGCAGGATGGCTCCAATTTGAGCAGAACGTTCCGTCGAAACCTCTTCCATTGCGGAATGCCCTGCAACAAATGTTCCGCGTCCGCGGACGACACGCAGCAGGCCCATCCGCGTCAGGTCATCCACCATCCGCTTCACGGTCGCCACACTGCAGGCATAACGGCATGACAGACTGCGGAAAGTCGGGATCTGCCCATTCTCCACAATCTCGCCGGAAGCGATTTCTTCCTGAAAAAGTCTTATTAGTTTCTTTTGTATCATTTTTGTTTCATTGTTTCATTTCTTGTTTCAGAATATTATACACACAAAGCTTTTTTTGTCAATATCCGGATTTTATTTTTTTCTATATTTTCTTATATGCATGGCAGACTGGAATGGAAATATGATGCAGTGAGCTTCAGAAAACGCAATAATTACCGCGATGCGGGCATGTGCGGCACCGGGGATTTTTCCTTTGGCGAGCAACTTGCGCAGCTGGAACGCGGCAGGACTGGAAGGAGAGCACGAAGCAATTTCTGACGATGCAGAGCATCGCGGTATGAATCTGATTTTTTTGAAATAAATTACCGCGATGCAAGCATGCGCGGTATTGGGGATTTCGCCTCCGGCGACCAGCTTACGCAGCTGGACCGCGGCAGGACTGAGAGTCCTGCACGAAGCAATTTTTGGCGATGCAGAGCATCGCGGTATTAACCTAAATTTTTTTGAATAAAAAAACTCCGCCCGTTTCCTGAGGATTTGGACGGAGCTTTCTGCAGCAGGGCAGGGGAGTGATGTCATCCTGGCCCGCCGTCGGAAGATTTTACTCCCATTCGATGGTTCCCGGGGGTTTGGAGGTGATGTCGTAGACAACGCGGTTGACACCTTCGACTTCGCGGATGATCCGTTCCGTCATCGTGTCGAGGAGCTCCCAGGGGAGGCGGACGACCTGCGCCGTAACCGCGTCCACGCTGTTGATCGAGCGGATGGCGATTACATAGTCGTAGGTGCGCTTGTGATTCTTCATGCCGACGGTCTTGACCGGAACAAAGATCGCAAACGTCTGCCATGTCTTATGATACCAGCCGGATTTCAGAAGCTCCTCCGTGACGATTGCATCCGCTTCCCGGAGGATGCGGAGTGTCGAGCGGTCGATGGCGCCGAGGTGGCGCACGCCGAGGGAGGGGCCGGGGAAGGGATGGCGGTCGATCAGTTCGGACGGAAGACCGAGCAGGCGTCCGACCGCGCGGACCTCGTCCTTGAACAGGCGTTCCACCGGTTCAACCAGTTTGAACTTCATGTCTTTGGGGAGTCCGCCCACATTGTGGTGACTCTTGATGACGCCGGCGGGATTGCCGTCCAGCGGAATGCTTTCGAGAATGTCCGGATAGATCGTGCCCTGTCCGAGGAAGGGGGCATTGATCTTTGCGGCAGCCTCCGCAAACACGTCGATGAATTCCTTGCCGATGATTTTGCGTTTCTGTTCCGGATCCGCAACGCCCTGCAGCTTGTCGAGAAAGCGGTCCGACGCATCAATGTAGCAGAGATTCATGTCAAAGTTTCGCGCGAAAACCTCCTGGACCATTTCCGGCTCGTTTTTCCGGAGAAGCCCGTGATTGACGAACACGCATGTCAGCTGTTTGCCGATTGCCTTGTGGATCAGGGCCGCGACAACGGAGGAATCCACGCCGCCGGAAAGCCCGAGCACCACCTTCTGATCGCCGACCTGCTCGCGGATATCCTTCAGAGCCTCTTCAATGAAATGCTCCATTGTCCAAGTTCCCCTGCAGCCGCACTGATTGTGGCAGAACTCAACGGCGCGCTCGATCTTTTCCGTCAGATCCGCCCCCTTGCTGTTGATGATTTTCATGACGGGAAGTCCCAGGGAGGAGAACTTTTCAAGCTCTTCCTTATGCTCCGGAGCGCCGGCGTCCGTGCAGGTGATGAGACCGACGGGTTTTTCCTGCATCAGACGTTCGACGCTGACGGTATAGGGCATGACCATCGTGTAAATGTGCTTGTCGCGGATCGCCCGCGCGATCTTCTGGATATCTTCGCAGACGAAGTTCAGAAGAACAATGGTTTCCGGTGTTTGCTTCATAAAAATTCCTTTAATGTATAGAGATTGCCTGATTCGGAGAAAATACACCGTTTCCGCCGGGATGTCAAGAAAAAAGGAAAAAGAATTCCCGGATTCCCGATCAGAAAACGGAGAAAAAACTTCCACAGCATTTTCAAGGAAAATGAAAAAATAAAAAAGCCCTGCATTTTATCGAAAACAGGGCTTTTTGAACTCAAAATACTGGTGCCGACGATAGGATTTGAACCTACACCCCCGTGAAGAGACTGCGACCTGAACGCAGCGCGTCTGCCGTTCCGCCACGTCGGCAATATTTTTGTGCCGTTCCCGGGCACAGAGCCATAATTTAGCGGTCTTCTTTCATTATTCAAGCAAAGTTTCAAAAAAAAATGAAAATTGCTCCGGGTTTTTGTTTGATGTTTTCAGGAAAGCATATTATATTGCTCCCCGTAATGATTAACATGAGAAAGGCAGAATGGGAACAAAACTATGGATATCGGCTTGTGACGGCAAAGAAAACATTATACAGGATCTGATAAGACGCAAAAACATTCCGCGCGCTGTAGCCATGTATCTGGCGGCCCGCGGGATCAGTGCTGAAGAAGCGGATCATTACTTCAACAACTCTTTTGCGGATTTGACCGATCCCTACCGGTTTCCCGGTATGGATGTCGCCGTCAAGCGCCTCTGGCTGGCAATACGCAACCGTGATCGGATTCTGATCCACGGAGACTATGACACGGACGGAATCACCGCCACGTCACTGCTCTCCTGGGTGCTGGAAAAAAACGGAGCTGTTGTCAGCTCCTTCCTTCCGCACCGCTTTGATGACGGATACGGCTTTACGCCCGAATCTCTGGCCAAGGCTCTGGAAACCGCACCGACGCCATGCAAAGTGCTGGTCACGGTCGACTGCGGAATCAACAGCTGTCCCGCGGTTGCGGAGGCGGCGGCAAAAGGAATCGACGTCATCATCACCGATCATCATGAACCGGGGGAGGGGGCGTCACCGGCTCTGGCGGTCATCAATCCGAAAGTTCACAGGGAACTGGCGGACATGCACCAGCTCTCCGGCGTGGGGGTGGCTTTCAAACTCGCGCATGCGTTTGTGAAATACGGACGCGACAACAATCTCGGCGGATATGCCACGGAAATGCAGGACGTGCTGGATTTTGTCGCGCTCGGAACCGTTGCAGATATCGTTCCGCTGCTCGGGGAAAACAGAATTCTGGTCAAATACGGCATGGAGACGCTCCGCAAACAGCTGCGTCCGGGGATCCGGGCCCTGATCGAGGTGGCTCATGTCGACGCATCCATCAGTCCTTCCGATATCACTTTCAAGCTTGCCCCCCGCATCAATGCGGCCGGAAGGCTTGGGAACGCCATTTCCGCATTGCAGCTGCTGAACGCCTCCAATATCGTGGACGCCTATAAATTCGCAGACATGCTGGAATCGTTCAACCAGCGCCGCCAGGCGAAAGAACAGGAAATCTTTTCCGAAGCGAAGCGTCAGGTGGAATCCGACCCGTTCTTTGACAAATCCATCACAATTACGGCGGCAGGGGAGGGGTGGCACCAGGGAGTGATCGGCATCGTCGCCTCACGCTTTGCACGGGATTACAACCGCCCCGCGATTGTTCTTACGATTCAGGGGGATGAAGCGCACGGCTCCGGACGGAGCATTCCCGGAGTGAATCTGATCAAAATTCTTGCAAAATGCTCTCACCTTCTGACCCGTTACGGAGGGCATCCGATGGCGGTCGGTCTCGGACTGCACCGTTCCAAAATCCGGGAATTTCAGCAGGAATTCGAGCAGCATGTCAGAAATGAGATTTCGCCGAACGATATCGTTGACAGTGTCTCCTATGACGGCACCGTCGATCTTGCAGATCTTCAGGATGAATTCTTTGCCGTTTACCCGCGCCTCGGACCCTTCGGTCATGGTAATCCGCAGCCGACCTACCGGATCAACCATCTGGAAATCGTCAGAACTTTCCCGATCAAGGCCGGACATACAAAAGGCATTGTAAGAGACATCAATGGCGACACGTCTGATTTCATCGCCTTCAATATGGTGCTTGATCCTCGCACGACATGGGATGTGATCGCCCTGCCGCACATCAACGAGTATTACGGAGAAAAGCGCAGACAGCTTCAGATTATTGATGCGAAACCCTCCATTATGTAGAGGACAGCCGCCCGGATGGCGAAATGGCAGACGCAACAGACTTAAAATCTGTTATCCTATGGGTGTGCGGGTTCGAGTCCCGCTCCGGGCACCACTCATTATGAAAATCCTGTAACACACAATGTGCTTACAGGATTTTCTGTTTCCAGGGGGAAGGGGGACTTCCGATTGTAAGCGGGATGACGGGCCACCCGATCCCATATTCCCTCGCCTCTGCCATGAACGCCTTTATATACTTTTTTCTTTTTTATATATGTCGCCAGATGTCGTAATATACCATATTTTTATCGCAATCAAAAAAAAATATCACATTCCGGGATTCCCGCTTCTGCATCTTTTCAGCACATTCTTTCCCGCTATCGGCCGTCCAAAGTTTTCCCTTTTGAAAACGGCATGGGCGATCTCCTCACAGTTTTCATGGTTGAAAACCCGAATTTTTCTTGACAAGTTGTTGACATTTCTTTCCTTAATAATCATAATTCCTTTATTACGATTATGTTATACTTTGCGTGAATGGCTTTTCTTTATCTCTTCGACTTAACATAATATATATTATGCGACGTTATGAATACCCCTGAAAAGCCATGAAACCTTCCGGACGGCTCCGGATATGGATCAGGACTCTTTCATGCGTCAGAGCGCCTTAAAATCAATTTTGATATCTTCAGAACCAAATGCACAAGCGCCGGTGCTGAGCAACTCGGGAATATTGGAAACTCCGCCTGTGGCGACCAGCTTATTCAACCGGACCGAAGCAGCACCGAGAGTCGTAAACGAAGCAATTTCTGCGACTCGGGAGAAAGGAATCCATGAAAATCCTGGAGAATGGGAGGAGAGGAATAACGCGACACTTAATGACACTTTTTACTAAAACGGGTTCTAATGATGATGTTTTCGCATGACGGACGGGAAACCAGATTTGAAATCGGGAGCAGGGGATGCATGAAAAATAATGAATTCTCCCCCTGCCCGGCCGGGAATTCCGGACAGAATCCCTTCATATATATCTTAATTATCACCATATAACACAGGACATGAAGCAGGTCAACCGCACCATTCCATTCCATTTCAGTTCGGATATGAACTCCGCATGGAACGGAAGGATTTACCCGGGGAAAAATGCGGATTTCAAAGAGTCTTCTTTTCCAGAGAGACGGAAGGGATCTATGTTTCCACGGGGGATATGCTGCTTTTCCCGTGTATCACGGATTGAAAAATACGCATCACGATTGATGACGTCCCGCAGAAGAACGGTTTTTTCTTTACGCTCTCCGCTCCGCCGGCTCATCCCCTGCCCTGTATTTCGGCTGCCTGCTCTTTTCCGTCCGTTTTCTGGACTGGTACAGAATCGACAGGTTCCGTTTTCTTGCGCTCGGCGGGGAAAAGGATCCGGTATGGCATCTTCGAGATTTCGAATTCGGAGTGCAGCTCCTCCCGAAGTGGGAGGAAGTGCTTTCCAGGATTCTGGAAACCATCGGACAGACCGATTCTGCAGGAATAATTCCCGCATTTCCGGAACCCGCCCTCCCCCCTGCCGCTTTCCTGATTGTTTTCTGCCTGGAAATGGCAGATCCGATATTTTTATTTTACAAATTATATTAAAAGATACTATATATCACTGATTGATATTAAATATGATAATCCGACATTAAGCGACACTTGTAAAGTCTCGGATATGACTAAGACTGAAGCGTTTTCCGGTTCCGGGAGAGTGTGAGTTTTCTTTTTCCACCTTCCCCTGCCCCGTTCTTTGAGACGGTCATTTCAGAAGTCCCCATGCCCTGAGGTCATGCTCAAGGCTTTTTTCATCAAAAATCTGTCCGGGACGCCATTGTCCCTTGTATTCCAGCGTCGGAACAACCCAGTCTTCTCCGCCGTTGACGTCGATTACTTTGCGGATCACGTCCCCGGGCTGTTCCTCGATTTCCAGATAGCGGAACGGCACTCCGCGCTTTTTCAGAAATTCAACAGTCCGGTGGCAATGCGGGCAGAGATTCCATGCGTAGACGTTCAGCATTTTGATTTCCTCCTCATCTTTTTTGAGATACGCGGAATGTAGCACCTTTTCCCGGAAATGGCAAGAGCGCCCCCGATTCCCTTCCTGAAAATGTTTCCCGATCCCCGGAAATTCCGGTCGGGAATCCGGGAATACCCGGTATTTTTCTCTTCGGAACACTTGCTTTCCCGAATTTCCGGAGTATTTTACTCTTCAAACGAATGGAAAACGTTTTCCATGAAGACAAAAGCATTGAGACCGCTTATTTTATATTATGGATAAGAGAATCACAATCCGGGATGTCGCAGAGAGCGCGGGATGCAGCTTCGTCGCAGTGTCCCGGGTGCTGAGCGGCAGGGATATCCGCCATGTCAGCCCGGAGACGCGGGAACGCGTCCGGAGTGCGGCGGAACGCCTCGGCTACCGCCCCAGTCCGGCCGCCCGTGCGCTCCGGACCGGCAGAACCCGGACCGTCGGACTGCTTCTCGGCGCGTTTTACAACCGGATGGAAGGGTGTGTCGCGCACGCCCTGAGCGAAGCGGCGAAACAATGCGGATACCGCCTCATCATCGCCCTCACAAACTATGATCCGGAAGAGGAGCGCGAGGCTCTGGAGGACATGCTGAACCGTCAGACGGACGGCGTGATCGACACGCTTTCGCTGGATCCGGAATCCCCGCTTGCTCTCCGCCTCAGGAAAGGCGGTTATCCGATTCTCCTGCAGGATAACGCGCAGACTTTCTTCTCTTCCGCCTGGTATGACTACGACACGGCGCTTCCGGAGGTCTTTGCCGCATTCCGCCGCGCGGGAATCCGGCACGTTGCAATGATCTGCAGTCTCTTCAACGGAGAAGCGGATCACCGCCGCGCACTGGCGAAAGAGCACGGGATTGAGCTGGAGTGCTTCACGCACGGAGACGGCGACCATTCGCTGGAACATGTGTATGCGGAGATCGCCGGAAAAAATATTCCGGGCGTTTTCGCTCTGGAAAGCATGGTGATCCGGAATTTTCTCGAATCGGCCGCACTTGCCGCTCCCTCATACCGCCCGGCATGTGTCTGCGCCTACTCGCTTCCCTTCGAATATTTCCGGGATGAACGGCTTCTCGGCGCAGTTTTCCGTCCGTTCCGCGAACTTTCGGAACAACGCGTGAACATGCTCGTCCGGATGATCGAATCTCCGCACACTTCGCGCCGGACGCTCCGGATTCCGTGCCGTTTTACGGACCGGAACGAACTGGAGCGCATTCATGCGGAACAGCTGCAGGATCCCTATTACCGGCATTTCCTGTAAAAAAAAAAACATATGTGCAAAGGAGAAAAATGGATTTCAGTCAGATTCTGGAAAACGCGCTTTATCTGCTGGCGCTCTTGAATCCCGCAAGCAAAGTCATGTTTCTTTCCACCTACGATCCGCATCTTTCCCGGAAGCAGATTTTCGAGCTTTCCTGGAAATCCTCCGCCGCCGCGCTGCTGATTCTGGTTTTTCTTGCCGCGGCGGGGGAAATGGTGCTCAGCAAGATTTTCCGCGTGGAGCTTTATTCGCTCCGGATCACCGGAGGGCTTGTCGTGTTCCTGATCGGCTGGACCGCAATCCGGGAAGGCCGTTTCATGCAGAAGCGCCATCAGTCGATGAAGGAAAGCTTCACGGATCTTTCGCTGGTTCCGCTCGCCGCGCCCCTGATTGCGGGACCGGGAACCATCGCCGCCGCGATTTCCAGCACGGCGGAATTCGGCATTCTCGCCACGACCTGCGCGCTGGCTCTGGCAATCTTCACGAATTTCATCTTCATGATTTTTTCGCCCGCGATCAACAGCATTCTGGAAAAAACGCATCTGCTCGGTCCGCTGATCCGCCTGACGGGACTGATTATCGCGGCAACCGCCATGCAGATGATTGCCACAGGCGTCAAGGAATTTCTCAAATAACCGTGACCTCCGTCAGGCGGACTTCCCGGAACGTTCCCGGAGCGTCCGGAAAAACGGAATCAGGAGGGGAATGCAGCTCAGGAACGAGAGCGCGTCGGAAATGCACTGCGTGAATTCCACCCCCTGCAGTCCGAAAAAGCAGGGCAGGATCAGAATCAGCGGAATAAAGTAGATTCCCTGACGCGTCGCAGCGATGAATGTGGCCTGCACCGGTTTGCCTGCGGACTGGAACAGCATGTTGGACAATACGCTCATCGGCTGAAAGGGCAAAGCGACGCACTGCGCCCGGAGCGCGACTGTTCCGATGGCAAGAACCATCGCATCCTCCTTCCGGAAGAATCCCATGATCTCCGGGGCGAAAAGGAAACCGATCACCCCCATGCATGCGAGAAACACGGTTCCCGCCTTGACGCAGAAGAAAAACGCTTCGCGGACACGGTCATAGTGTTTCGCACCGTAGTTGTAGCCGACGACTGGCTGGAATCCGTGTCCGAATCCGATCAGAACGGAAAGCACAAGGAAGAAAATCCGCCCGACGATCGACATCGCCGCAACCGCCGCGTCCCCGTAATTTGCGGCGGCGATGTTCAGTGCGACAGTCGAGGCGCTTGCCAGACCCTGGCGGCAGAAGGAGGGAAATCCGATGCTCAGAATTCGCAGATACACTTCCGTGTGCGATGCGACGCGCCGGAAGGACAGCTTCGTGATGCTCCTCCCGGAAAGGAAAAAGTAAAGCAGAATCGAAAAACCGACACACTGGCTGATCAATGTCGCAATCGCCGCACCGGAAATGCCGAGCCCGAATCCGAAAATGAAGAGCGGATCGAGCGCGATGTTCAGCAGTCCTCCGGAACCGATCGCAATGGTGGCGAAGACCGGTTTGCCCTCGGCGCGGAGCAGATTGTTCATGACAAAGGAGCAGCACATGAACGGAGTCCCGAAAAAGATGTAATGCGCATAATCCATCGCATACGGAAGAATCGTCGGCGTGGCTCCGAGGAGAATCATGAGCGGTTCCGTAAAGATCAGTCCGGCCGCGGCAAGAAGCATTCCTGCGCCGACAGCCATGGCAAACGCGGTGGACGCGAACTCGTCCGCCGCCTCCTTTCTCCGCTCTCCGAGCGCGCGGGAAACCAGACTGCCGGACCCCATTCCGATCATGAATCCCAGAGACTGAATGACCGCCATGATCGCAAACACAATCCCGACCGCGCCCGCCGCGCTGGTGCCGAGTCTTGCGACGAAAAACGTGTCCGCCATATTGTAAACGGCGGTAATCAGCATGGTGAAAATCGTCGGAATGGCCAGCGTGACGATCAGGCGCGGCACAGGTTCCTGCGTCATTTTCCGGAACTGCCGCTGTTCCGCATCCGTATGTCTCATGACATTTCCTTTCTTTCCCGAATCACCTGTCCGGAAAAACTGAACACTCTGCCCGTAAAGTCAACGCCCCCTGCCCTGCGCCATCCGGCGCCGGCCAATCTCCCTGCCGCAGGCGGAATCCCCTGTTTTTTTTACTCCCCGCGCGTGCACAGCACCGGAACCGTTCATTTTTTCCGTTTCCACCATGTTCCGGTCCCGGAGGATTCCGGAAGCGTCTTCTCTCCCATTCGGGGAGTCATGATCCGGACCCCGGCTTTTTGCGCATGTTCCATTACCTTGTTGATGGATTCATCCCACGGGTGCATCGCCAAGTCGAAGACGCCCCAGTGAATCGGCAGAAGGATTTTCCCTTTCAAATCAAGGAAAGCGCGGATTACCTCGTCCGGAAAGAGATGGTTGTTCGGCCAGCGTTCATTCCATGCGTCAATTTCAAGACAGACCAGATCAATCGGGCCGTACTGATCGCCGATTTCGCGGAAATGCCTTCCGTAACCGCCGTCCGCGCCGAAAAAGATGCGCCTGCCTCCGCCCTCGATCAGAAAAGCGGCCCATAAGGTGCGGTTGCGGTCGCTCGTGCTCCTTCCTGAAAAATGGCGTGCGCACAATGCAGTGATTTTCAGCCCGGCGAACTGCATGGACTTCCCCCAGTTGAGCTCATGAATCCGTTCCGGAGCAATTCCCCATCCCCGGAGGCGCGCTCCGCCCCCGAGCGGCGTGATGAAATGAATTCCGGTATTCCGCAATGCACGGATTGTGGCGTATTCCAGATGGTCGTAGTGATCGTGGGAAATGAGGATGAAATCCAGTTCCGGCAGTTCCCCGCGCGGCAGCGGCGGTTCGCAGTAGCGCCTGACGATTCCGGGAAGCGGCGCCGCGTTTCCGAAGACCGGATCCGTCAGGAAGCGGACGGAGGCGAGCTCGAAGATCAAACTGGAATGCCCGAGCCAATAGACATGGAAGGACCCGGGTTTCGCAGGGAAAGAGTTTCTGTTCAAAGGCACATGCGGGAACTCGAAGTCCGGCGCGTTCGGCGAAGTGAACAGAAAACGGAAAAATCCGGCGGAGGAAGCGGCTTTGACCGATGGCCTCCCCGCAGGTTCCCGGTTCACGAATCCCCCGGAGGAATAATTCGGAAGCGAAGCGAACTGGCGCTGCTCGGATTCCCCGGGCAGCTCGCCGAAACGGGCGCTGACGCAGCACGCGGCGCATGCCGCCAGAATCAGAAGAAGACAGCCGCAGAGGGAAAGGAAAATCAGGAGATATTTCTTTCTGCCATACACTTCTTCATTCATTGTCACGTCCGTTCCCGTCGAAAAATGCCGCCGTCTGAAAGTTGCTATGGTAAAAGAAAGCAGGTGTAAATTGTAAAAAAAGATGGCTGAACCTAAAAAAGTGTGCTACTG
>CALXSJ010000042.1 GCA_944391115.1 uncultured Victivallales bacterium
GCAATGGGATATAGTAATTCAAAGGCTTTTACACCAATCTTTCAATAAAATGTTGTCCAAGCGGGGGGAGAAGCGCATTTCGCGCAGTTCTATTTATAATTATCTCCGGCAGGATCGGGTTCATAGGAGTTTCAACGGACATATGAATGTTAATTTTAGAGAAATAACAAGCATGGAGTCGGAATTAGAACGACTGCGACAGGAAAATGAGATTTTAAAGACTTGCGGTTGTTATATTGATGCGCCTCTTTCTGAAAAGCTGGCAGGAATCGACAGATTGTCAGGAAAATATTCAGTTCATGTCCTTTGCCAAACATTGAATGTTTTGCGTTCAACATATTATCACTATAGTTTACGCAGTCCGGAATTAAAACAGTGGGAACAGGAGGATCTTATTCTCCGCCCTGTTGTTCTCCAGATCTTTGAAGAAAGCAAGGGACGTTATGGAACCAGGAAATTAAAAGCTGAATTGGAGAAGCAAGGTTATGTTGTTTCTTTGAAACGGCTGCGGGAAAAAAGAAGTCTGAAACAATACATCCCGACCGGGGATAACCTTGATCGGGACACACTCTATTATTCATATGGAATTGAACTGTCTTAGACAATCGTTGAAAATTCCATTCTCATATCAAATGGCGGAGAGAGGGGGATTCGAACCCCCGGAGGCTTGCGCCTCTGCGGTTTTCAAGACCGCCGCCTTAAACCACTCGACCATCTCTCCAGACAACTGGAAACGCAGTAATATGAATCCTTTCTTTTCAATTTCAAGCTGACTCCGGGATTTTGTTCCTTTTTTCAGAGCTTGAATAAGATCAATTCACAACCACACGCTTCCGGATCCTTTCCAGCAGGAATTATACGGGTGCAGCCAGTCATGCCCGGCGATCCATCCAGCAAAAATTCATCCGCAAACCTGATGCTGCATTCTTTTTCCTCTTCGCTTATTCCTCACGATTCCAATTCATGATTTCCGGAGATGCTCAAGCTTTTTCCATAAAATAATGTTTTTTTCATTTTCCCTCTTGAAAAATCTGTTATACTGTTTATAATATAAATAACAGTATAACGCTTGTGACGGAGAAACAAGATGATCAAAATGCCGCAATATTCCAAGTGCAAGGTTGCAATTCTGGATTATATTCTGCAGCACTCCCTGAAACAGGGGGATCTGCTTCCCTCCCAGCGCGATATGTGCAGGCATTTCGGAGTCAGTCTGATTACGATCCGCAGGGCCCTGCTGGAACTGGAACAATCGGAAATCGTGAAACTGACGCCGGGGAAAGGGATGTTTCTGGCAAAAAATCTGAGTCGCGTGGAAGAACTCGGCACCATTGTTTTTCTTGACATCAACGCACCATTCCGCCAGGTGCACAGCGGGATTCATTTTCTTCACAAGTACATCGTCCGGCATGGATACCGTTTCAAATCCTTTGCATGTGGAGAATATCCCGATGAAACCATTACAGAGGAACTCAAAAAGGCCACCGGGATCATTGTGACCGGTGTCATCAATGACGCATGGAAAAGTTTCATCAGCATGCAGAACTGTTCCGTGGTCAATATCGGGATGTCGGAGGACGATCATTTTCAGGGAGTGAAAACCGTTTATTCCGATTGCGGAGACGATGTTGTTCTGGCAATCGGCACATTCTTCGCCATGAACTGCCGCAGCTTCGCCTTTCTCAATGCTTCGGAAACATATTGCACGGCGCATGCCCTGCATGAAGCTTATTTTTCGGAACTGAAAAAACGGCATTGTCATACGGCAAAGGATTCCGAACTTTTTGTCCCGGATGCAAACCGGACCAGGCAGGTCGTTCATTTTCTCGAAAAGAAAAGAAATCTTTACGACTGCCTGCTTGTCGAGGCTGGAGTTGCGCCGTATCTGATCGCGGCAATGTATGAACTTGATCTGCCCAAAGTGCCAATCGGAATTGTCGGCGACGTCTGGAGTCATACCGATACGCTGAATAAGCGTATTTTCGAATTCGGCAGCAGCATTTCCATATTCAAGCTGGCTGTCGAAGTGCTGTTCGACTCTTTCCGCCAGAAAGAACTGCAGATGTATCCGATGGCTAAAATTAAAAATCCGTCGATTCTGAAACAAAATTCAAGTCATGATATTACAGAACCGGAGAGCATGGAACATGAAGCATGAAATCGTCCAGATCCCGCTGCAAAATCGTAACTTTTCCAGCCCAAGCGCTGAAAAAAGACACGCAGGAAAAAAATTCACGTTAATCGAACTTCTTATTGTAATAGCAATTATTGCAATTCTGGCCTCACTGCTTCTTCCGGCACTCAGGCAGGCCATGGCAAGCGCTCACAAGATAAACTGCATCAACAACATCCGGCAGATCGGGCTGGCGCTTGTCTCCTACGGTCATGATTACAAGGAGTGGACCATCGGACATCTGCGTGTCAATTACAGCGGCTATGCCGCGAGAAACACGGGCGGTGTTCTCTGGTATCAGTTTCTCGCCCGGCCGAATCCTCCGTCCTATCCGCAGACAAACACGGCATATCTGGGATATCTTGAGTGGAAAATGAGCAACAGGAAAGGAGAAAGCATTCCCGGTCTCATGAGCTGCCGCGGACGGACAAAATACACCAAAACGATTGATGTATGCTACCGGGTCAACTCCCTGATATGGGAAGTGTTCAAGGCGGACTGGGGCCAGGACCGCGATCATGGCTTTTTCTGCATGAAAGGATTCTCGAAAAATAAAAATCCGTCGAATCTCGGGTGGGTTTTTGAGGCGGACACCCCCGATTTGATGCCCTTTTCACATCCGGGCCTGACCTCCAATATGCTCTATGCGGACAATCATGTGGGAGCTCTCCAGCGACAGGACATGAAGAACAACCAGACAAAATTCCTGGTGGACGGGGATTTGCGCTTCAACTGGGGCAGTGCGTCTCTGAACAATTATCCGTTCAACGGAAGCCCGAAGTAATATGCCTTGATCCGCTGATGCGGACGGGAATTCAGCAAAACAGCATTTGCAAAATGAAAATTTTTCATATAAAAAATCAAAAAAGGAGAAAATCATGAAACTTCCATGGTTTGCACTCGGGCTTTTCTGGGCAGGAAACCTGCTGGCGTCGGAAGTCTCGGTGCATATCGCGGACGCCGCACAGAAAATCGAACGGGATGAAAAAATTGCATCATCCGTAACCGCCATCAAACTGGATGCAATGCGGGGGGAACATGAACTGTTTCAGATTGTCGTTCATTCCGGAGAAAACGGAGTGAAACAAGCAGCTCTTTCCGTCGGCGATCTGACGGACGGCAAGGGCAACCGGATTGAAAGCGCAAATGTGAAACTGCGTTATGCGCACTATCTGCACTGCACGAAATACATTCCGAAACCGCAATGGATTCCGGATGCCCTTCTCCCCTGCAAAGGCGCAATCCCGATAGAAAAAAACAGGAATCAGGCATTCTACGGCGACATTGCCGTACCGTCCTCCATTCCACCCGGCATTTACGAAGGTGTTGCGGAAGTCCGTGCGGACGCGCTGGTGAAACGGATTCCAATCCAGTTGCGGGTGCGCCCGATGATCCTTGGGAAAACGCCCTCCTCGAAATCGGCATTTGCCATCTGGCGGGGACGGCGCTATGCCAGTCAGCTGACCGCGCCGTATCCCGGAATGCAGGAAGGTTCTCCCGAAGCGCAACGCCTCTACGAACGGATTTACGAGTTTTTTGTGGAAAGACGGCTGATGCCGACCGAACTGCCATACCGTCCGGATACCCCCGAGGCGGAACGTTATCTGAACGATCCGCGGATTGTCAGTTTTTCCGTTCCCTACAATCCGGCGAAACCGGATGAATTCAGGAAAATCTGCGATTCTCTCCGGAAAAAGGGAATGATGGGAAAAACATTCGTTTATACCATCGACGAACCGGGAGAAGACCGGGCTGCGGAATGCCGCGCCTATTACGACAAGCTGCATGCCGCTGTGAAGGATGCGCGTTTTCTTCTGACAACCAACCGGAAAATCGCGCCGCTTCTGGGCAGCAAAGTGGACATCTGGTGCCCCATTCTCCGGGATTACGACCGCGCTTTCTATGAGAAGAAAGCAGCCGAAGGCGGGGAAATCTGGTGGTACACCTGCATCTGGCCGAAGCAGCCATTCCCGACCTATCAGCTTGACGATTACGGGATCAGTCCCAGAATGCTCTGCTGGCTTGAGGCAAAATATCAGATCCGGGGAAAACTCTACTGGTGCGTGAACATCTGGCGCCAGCACAACAACAACCCGAATGCCGTATGGTTCACCAATGAAGTCCGGGACATCTGGAACAATTCGGCGGCGTTTCCCAATACCAACGGCGACGGCTATCTGGTCTATCCCGCGGCCAATCCGGAGGAGGAGCCGATTCCGTCGCTCCGTCTGGAAATGATCGCGCAGGGCAATGAGGAAGTTGACATGATGCACCAGCTCAAGCAGGCGATTGCCGGAGCGGCCCGCAGTCTGAACGTGAAATACTCCCCGGAAAAACGGATCTATGAAGCCGTCAACCGGATTGCCTCGGGAATGACCGAATTCACGAAAAATCCGGCGGATCTGCAGGCACTGCGCTCCGATCTTCTGGATGAGTATGAAGCCTTGGAGCGCGGCCCTGTCGCGCTGCTGGACTCATCCATGCCGGAAGGGAATCTGCCGAAAGGAGCAAAACTGACCTTCCGTCTCTGCACCAACCCGGAAAATAAAATTGTCATTCATCCGGCGGCACCAGTCAGACGTTCCGGAAAAACAGCGGAGTTTTCCTTCTCTCCCGCGACGGGCCCCTTCACTCTCCGCGTGACCGTGACATCTCCGGAAGGGAAAAGCTGCACTCTGAAACGCGTCTACCATATCAGCAGCCGGGAGAACCGCACCTATGAGCTGTTCCAGTGGGGTGATCCGGTTCTGGAACGCCGCATGCGCCTGCGGAAGGTCAAGCTGTTCCCGATTCCCGGTTCGCCTGCCAAAGGTTTTTCCTATGAGCCGAACACCGACTTCCCGAGCGTGCTCTTCCGGACAGCAGACGACCTCGCGCCATATCGCTGGGTCAAGGTTCAACTGCTCAATCCGGATGAAAAGAACTGTTCCATGACACTGAAATTCCATGCGCCGGACGGGAAAGCGCGCGACGGGCAGGCCATTCTCCTGACTCCGGGAGAACGCAAAACCGTGATCTTTCCCTTCAATATCCCCGGAAAGAGCCGGAACGAGGCCTTCCAGAGCCTGGAGTTCTGGATGTGGAAAAAAGCCGGAGAACGCCGAGTCGTAATTGAAAGCATCACACTGCATTCGGACAATCCGGAGTCCGAAGCCTCGCCGTGGTAACTATAACAGCAACAAGAAAGGATTCGATGCAATGAAAACAACAACAATCCTCGCAGGACTTCTCGCCTCCCTGCTGCTCCCCCTTGCCGGCGGAGAACAGAATGTGCCGCTCACGGGAACGCCGGGCGGAATTCCCGCCGAGTGGCGTCAGAATGTCAGCCCCTATTTCAAGCCGCTCGGAAAGATTGAGCTCGTGAAGGACAGCGGAGTCAACGCTGTCAAGCTCACTTCGGGAGCGAAACATACTGAAATGTCGCTGAACACGAATTATCCGACCTCCGCAGGCGATGTAATTGAAATCGAAGCGGACGCCAAAGGCACCGGGACGGCCATGATCGGCATTTATGTCAACAACAAGGGCTGGGTGCTCACAAAACGCCATACGTTCAACACTGCGGCGGATTTCAAACACGTGAAAGCGGTCCTGAAAGTGGAAGACGGGAAACGCCCGGCAGACACCTTCCAGGTCTTCCTGGGCGCAGGGCCGAAATCCGAGGTGGTATTCAAAAACATTAAAATGAAGACGCCCTGAGTCCTCGTCCGCAAATCCCGCCGTCCGGATGCGAACAGCCCGGACGGTGTTTCGTTTTAAAAAAAACGGTCTTCCGTTTCTCCGCATATTTCCTCTCCAGATCAGCCGGCATCATCCGACAGGGCTTCCGGGAAATTCAAAGGTCCAAGACTTCCGCTTCTCCGGGTTTGCATGAAACCCCGCCATTCTCCTTCCCTTCCCGTCAAATCGCCGCCTCCTATATTGTATGACGAAGTTTTCGCAGTGAATGGGAAACGGTTTTCGCATTGTTGCAGTCGAGTGTTAAAACCATCTGAAAAATGTTGAAGAAGAAAAATAAAAAGGTTTTAACACTGTGGAAAGAAAAAAAGCCCGGCAGAAGCCGGGCATAAGAGGAAAATGAACTTTTTATTCCAGGCAGGACGTCACTCGGCTTTTTCTTGTTCTTCGGCCGCCCGGCGCTTCTCCTCAAGCAGCTTCTGGGCTTTTTCCGCGTCGGCATCACTGCCGGCAGTAAAGTCATACTCGATTATATGTTCTTCCGTACCGAACAACGACTTTGTTTTCGTGCTTTTGAAGTAGCCGGCAGTCGGTACTTTGTGATCCGCCGGGATGGAAACTTTACGGCTCTTGTAAGTGACACGTCCGATGATCAGCTTGCCGCACGGAGTCGCTGTTTCCGGATTTGCAGTTTCGAGTTCTCCGAACATCAGGTAACCGTCAAGGTTGAGGTTCTTTCCTCCGGCGGACGAGGTCACGCTGCGCATTGTGGACGAGCAGCCGGCCAGGAGCGCGGCGGAGGCGGCGCAGAACAGGCAGAGAATGAGTTTAGGCATTGGCAGTTCTCCTTTCTGCGGCGGCAAGCCACGCCTCGCGTGCTTCGCTCGAGGAAATGGCAAGATTTGACGCGGTCATGACTCCCCACCAGTAGGCGCGGCGCAGACGGTATTCGCGGCTGAACATTTTCAGCGTCCAGAGCGGGTAATTCGCGTCGAAAATGACTCGCATGTTGTGCTCCCAGCAGCTGACGGTCGCATTGAAACCCTGCTCCGTCGCGTCCGACTGGTCGAACTGCACATCATGGAGCAGGATGACAGGCTCGAAAAGCACCATCAGGCTGGTCAGCGTGTCGCGGGCGACCGGAAGCCAGCTGTCCGGGCCCGCGCCGTTGTAAATTGCGAGCAGCTCCTCATCGGTCCGTCCTTCCAGGATCTCGCGACCCTGCAGTTTGTATTCCTCGCAGGAAATACGCAGACCGGCAATGTGGTCAAGGCTATACATCAGGACTCCTTTTAAAAAAGCCGGGAGGCGCGGGGCCTCCCGGTACAGACAAACTTATTCAGCGAAATCGTTGATCTTGTCGGCGTTCACGATCAGAGACTTGATCGAGGCGATCACCGGCTCCCATTTCTCGCGGTCGGAAGAGAGCCCCATATAGGTTCTCTGATAGAGCTTTTTGAGCGTGGAGACAAACTGATCCTTGTTGATTTTCCCGGTCGTGTAAAGGTTCAGCAGAGACTTGTCGGAGGCGTTTTTCGCAAACCCGAGATCGATGACCTGGTTGGGATCGTCGAGGACTGTGTTGATGGCCTTGAACAGCAGTCCGCTGTCGTCATCCGTGAGTTTCCTGACACCGGGAGCCTGGAGGCTGCTCACGATATGCTTCCAGCTGTTGCATTCAACGGCGTAATGAAACGCTGCGGCGATGTCGCGCTGTCTGTTGCGGATCATCGAATAGACGAGCGTAAAAATCGTGCTGTCGCTTTTCCCCGCGGCCTTGTATGCCGCTACAAATCCCCTTGCGGCCTCCTCCGAGTTCAGGCGCATGATTACATTATACTCATACGAGCAGACGGATGCGCCGAAATTGTATTCTGCCCTGTCGGCGGCAACCTGAGAGACGACACTTGCATAGTCGCTCTTGCCGGCCTTGCGGAGTTTCGCCTCGGTGATCGCATACGGAAGAGAGCTGCGGGAAGGCTTCTTCAGCGTCGCGGAATCCGCGCGGCTGTAAAGCGCAAACGCCTTTTCGACAATGACGTCATACTGCCTGGCCTTCGTCGCGGACTCAAGTTCCGCGGCAAGCGCGTCGCGCTCGCTTGTAGAGGAAGAATCTCCGGAAGCGAATGCCGGAGCGGCGAAAAGGAGAGAGAGAAACATACTGGAAAGAAAATGTCTGGTTTTCATGTTTTTTTTACCTTCTGAAAATTGGTTGTTTGAATGTTGTTTTTCCTGTTGCCGTGCTGTTTTGTCCTGTTTGCGTCTAACCGCTCATCGTGCCTCCTTTTGTTATTGTTTTCCGATTGAATTGAGGTCGGAATAAAGGGTTTTTGAAAGGTCGTTGTAAAGAATGGAGACCCCGAAACTGCGGATCTCGGAAACTCCGTCGCCGTGTTCGGTGATCGTTCCGAGTGCGCCGGCGCGCAGGAAATCGCGCTCGATGCGCTCCTTGATTTTCCGCGCGTAGCTCCAGCTGTCCCGCGTCGTTGTCAGGTACATCGGCTTCCGGCCGACGACGACGCCGATGCCCGGCTTGTCAAGGCGTTTCATTACCGTTTTCCGGTCAAGGTTCAGGTGCCCCCGGTTCTGGACAATGTCCGCGCTCGCGTTTGAAAACGTATTGCTCGAGTAATACGCGGTGTGCTCGGAGCGCAGGCGGTAAGTGTAACCGTAATAAAGCTCTCCGACGACGGGGAGATCCGGATTCCCTTTCCGAAGCGCGGTGACAACCGTGTGGATGTAGGGTGCGTCCTGCATGAACAGGTGACAGCTCGTCCGCTTGTAGCCGAGGAGCCAGCCGTCGAGTTCAGGCGCAAGCGCGGCAAGCCACGATGAATATTTCTCCGGATTCAGGAAGGTCGCCGGCGCGTTCCATCCTTCGCCGTCCGGCCCGTAGGCGGCCCATACGCCGAGCCCGTGATCCGCGCGGACCGCACGGATCAGTGCGACGGTTTCCGCGAGGTGGTCAAGGTCCTCCGCCAGAAAAAGCACGGCGTTGTAGCCCTGTTCCTTGTAGTAGGAGAGGTTTTTCTCAAGCGTCTTGCGCTCTCCCTCCGTTTTCGGGAGACGCATGTAGGAGATCATCCGGAGCCCGCTTGCGAGCTCGATTTTTGCGGCCGGTTCCGGCCGGTTCGCCGCATAGGCCTTGTAAATCTCCGCCCATGCGGCAAGGTCACTCTTCACCTGGTCGCTCATGCGGTGCCATTTGATATTGTCAGTGTCCGGAAAAAACTGGTTGAGACGTGCGTAAAACGCGACAATCTCCCGCATTTCCCGCGCGTCCGGCAAATGCTTTGCGGCGACTTCCCGGATCGCTTCGACCGGGATGCTTTTCAGAACCTCGACGGAAACGCTCTTCAGAACGTCGACCGGAACGGAGGCGAGAACCTCCACAGGCACGCTCTTCAGAACGTCGACCGGAACGGAGGCGAGAACCTCCACAGGCACGCTCTTCAGAACCTCAACCGGAACGGAGGCGAGAACCTC
>CALXSJ010000043.1 GCA_944391115.1 uncultured Victivallales bacterium
ACTGAAAGTCCTGCACGATCACAAAATTGCTCCCGCAATTTTTATTAAAAATTACGGAAGAATGCAACGCATTCTTCCCGGGGTCAAGGGCCTTCCGGCCCTTGGCGTGATCCGGCGGCGAAACGCCGGGCGTGCAACGCACGAAATCCCCTTTTCGCCTCCGGCGACCAGCTTGCGCAGCTGGACCGCGGCAGGACTGAAAGTCCTGCACGATCACAAAATTGCTCCCGCAATTTTTATTTTTTTATGCAGCTTCGCGCGCTGTTTTTATTTTTGTTCGTGGAAGACGATGGCCTCGAAAACCGTGAATTTCGCATCCGGCATCTTCCATGCGTCCTCTGCCAATCCCGCCTTGCGTGAAAGGTATGTCAGGGTTTCCGGCAGGTCCCATCCCTGTTCCGGCGCGACCTGCGGCAGAAACACCGCCGATCGACCGTTCTTCGTAATCGTCATCCCGTGTTTCCCGATGACGATCTCTTTCCAGGAGGCGACCGGCTTTGCCGGCGTCAATGCGGAAATCTCAATCGTCACGCGCTTGAGCTCTTCCGGCGACAACTGCGGAAAACGGGGATCGCGGAAGGCCGAATCCACCGCGCGCGCCGTCACCGCCTGATACAGCTCCCGGAACGGTTCGATCTCCCCGATGCAGCCGCGCAGATTGTCGCCGATATTGAGCGTCACAAAACATCCCGCGACCTTCTTCATGTTCTCCGTCGCCTCGGCGCGGAACAAATCGCTGCGCGGCGCTTTCCGATGTTCGAACACATATTCAATCGCCCGCCGCGCCATGGACAGAAGCGTCCGCTTCTCCTGAGCGGAAAGAAAATCCTCCGCAGTGGCCTTTTCGGGAACGCCGCCCCACTCCCCCGTGACAACTCCCGAAACATAGCTGACGCAATGCGAAAAATCCCGGCTTTCCGCCGAAGACGTCGTATAATGAAGCAGTTCCGCACGTGCCGTCTCCGGAAGCATGAAAAGAAGAATCCGGATCGGCGCCTCTCCGCAGATCGTCGCCCCCGTTTTATGCAGATATGCGGCAAAAGCGGCGGGATCCTTCTTCCGGATGCATTCAAATGCCCCGAGGTCGAGTTTCCGCAGATTCTCCTCAATATTCGTCCGGAACGGCGTGTAGTCGAAATTCTCGCCGAAATGAGTGAAGTCGGAACTGATGAGAACAAGCGTCTCATGATCCGTGATCCGTTTCAGAGCCTCCGCCGCCGTTTTTGCTGTTCTGTCATCCAGACGCCCGACGACAATCGGAACGATACTGAGCTCATTTCCAAGCGCAACCTGAAGGAATGGAAGCTGAATCTGCACGCTGTGCTCTGTTCCGACGATCCGGTCGTCCGCAACAACAAATTTCTGATTCCGGAGCGTCTGAATCGCCTCCTTGTCCATCGCGAGTGCGCCAAGCGGCGTCTTCATGCCGTCCGCACCGGACGGAACGCAGATGCGGTTCTCAAGGTAAACGCGATGCGCAGGACCAAGAATGATGACACGCTTATATTGCTTCCCGGAAACCGCTTTTGCACCGTATGCGGCGGTCGGACCGGAATAGGCATACCCGGCATGCGGCTGAAGAATGGCGATCGGTTTTCCCGGCATCCCGGCGGGCAGTTCGGCACGCTCGATCCAGGTGGAAATCTGTCTTGAAAGCTCCTTCGGATTTCCGGAATACCAGGAACCGGCGATCGTGCTTTCCAGAAGATTTCCCCCCATCAGCGGACCTGTCACCGTAATTCCGGCGGCGGCAAACAATGGATTCATAAACACCCCCTTGCTCTGAAAATGATCCTGCAGGATGTTCCGGCGGAGGAATGAGACCTGCTGTTCCGCACGCTGCCTGCGGGAATCAGCCGTCAAAGCATCCGGCGGGAAGCGTCATTTTTTCTTTTTCTGTGTCAGTTTCCTGTATTCCGGAAGTCTGCCGAACTCATTTGCCAGCGCTTTCTTATCGGTGTTTTTCTGCTTCAGGGCATTGGAGAGATAGGCGGTGAAGACAGAGGACACCAGATTCCGGACCGCATTGCTCTCCTCATTGGCGACGACATGAGCGACATTGTATTCCTTAATCCAGAGGAAATAGAAGGGAACCGCCGCAGGCTTGTTGATTTTCTCGCCGACTTTCTTCACAAAATTCATGTACGGGCGGGAACCGGTGTTCATCTCCTTAACCGGAATCGAGATATCCTTTCCGCCCGCAGTTTCTCCGGTCAGAACGCCGTTGCGGATGGATTTCACCTTGCAGAGATTGTAGCGGATCTCCACGGGCAGTCCGACAATCGCGGGACTTCCATTTTCCAGAACGTTTTTGATTTCGAAGGCGCCGCGCATATAATTGCGGAGCTGGTTGGACCACCAGACGAAACTGTTCGCCATCTTGCGGATTTCAGCGCTTTTTCCCTTGGTCTGCTGCACCTCTCCGGCGTTGTTCTCAAGCAGCTTGAGCATTCCCGCCTCGTCATTTTTTCTTCCGAACTCGATGACTCCGCGCTGCGTGACAGTCTGCATCCAGTTGTATTTGTTTTTGTAGGAGGCAATTTCCTTCTGCGCCTGCCGGCGTTTTGCCTCCGCGAGACGTTTCGCTTCGGCGGCCTTGCGCTGGCGTTCCGCCTCCTCGGCTTTTCTTTTCCGTTCCGCTTCCGCGGCTTCCGCAAGAGCACGCTCCTTTTCCTCCACCTTCCTGGTATATTCCTGATGGGCGGATTCGCGTGCGGCAGCAAAACGGGATTCATCCAGAGGAATGTAAATCTGCATGAGTTCGGCAAGTTTCTCTTTTTCCTCATCCGTCTCGGGGGCGGGATGACGGGCGAGAAAATCCTCGGCGCTCCGTATGATTCCGTCAGTGTCGGAGGGATCGGCTTTCGCCTGGGCCAGGGTTTGCGCGATATCCGCCAGATAAGGACTCTGCCCGCCTGTCACGACAAGTCCTCCCGTCACGGAATAATACTGTTTCAGGATCCAGGTGCGGTAACGGTATCCGAAAAAGCCCCCCGCTCCGAGAATCACAATCACAAGCAGCACAAAAACGGCGTTGTTCTTCTTCCCGCCTTCGCCGGTTTTTCCTTTCGCACCTTTTTTCCCTTTGTTCTTCGCAGCGGCTTTCATCGCCATTTCCTGCGCTTTCTTCAATTTTTCAGCGGCATCATTTTCCGCCGGGGGAGGTGCGGACTCCTGCTTGGGCGGCTCGGGCGGCGGCTTCGGCTTTTCCGGCATTTTCAGGGAAACCGCCTTCGGCGGCGGTTTCACAGTGACCGCGTCCGCGGCTTCGCTGAAGCTTTTGTTTTCAGCAATCGTCTCCGTCTGCGTAAACTGCGGAGTGCCCTCCTGCTGCTGAGCGGGCTGAGTCGCGGTATTTTGAGAGCGCAGTTTCAACTGCGGCATATGGAACTGAACTTTTCCGGCCGGATCGCCTTCGGCGGCGCCCTGCAGATTCATATTGGAATTGATGACCCGCAGCGTTCCGGTTTCGGTGGCGGAAAGCGGATTCTGTCCGCGCCGTACCAGACGGAGATCGTCGGCAAGCTCCGCGGCATCCTGATAACGGAGCGCGGGATCCTTGGCCATCATCTTCACGACAATGCGGGAGAGCGCCTCGGGAATGTCGGGATTGATCTTGTCCGGCGGAATCAGAGTGCCGAACAGGTGCTGCTGGGCAATCTCGGACGCGGTTGATCCTTCATAGGGAAAACGGCCCGTGATAAAATGATAGAAGGTGGCGCCGAGACTGTAAATATCGCTCCGGCTGTCCATAGGCGCGCCGGTCAGATGTTCCGGGCTGATGTACTGCGGGGTTCCCATGACCTCGTCGTCCTCGCTGTCGTCGATTTCCCCGGCAACCTTGGCCAGACCGAGATCGGCGAGTTTCGCCCGGCCGTTCGACGTGAGCATGATGTTGTCCGGCTTGATGTCACGATGGATCAGTTTCTGTTCCTTCCATGCGTAATCCAGCGCTTCGCTGATCTGCTGAATAATGGAAATCGCCTGGTCAACCGGAATCACCTGGTCGCGTTTCAGCACATTTTTCATCGTTTCGCCGTCGATGTACTCCATGGCGAAATAGAAAATGCCCTCATCCTCTCCGACCGCGTAAGCCTGCACGATGTTGGGATGGTTCAGTTTCGCCGCGGCGCGCGCTTCCTTGATGAATCCGACGACGAATTCGGCGTTGTTTGCATAATTTTCCGCAAGGATCTTGAGACCGGCGGGACGGTCGAGGGAGATCTGGTGCGCAAGATACACGATCCCCATTCCGCCTCTGCCGATTTCACGCAGGATGATGAAATCGCCGATGACCGCGCCGGATGCAACGCGCGAAGTCGGAACGGTGACCTGCACGCCGCAATGACCGCACTGCACATCCGTCCCCATATCGGCGTTGTCAACCGATACGATGCCACGGCAAAATGGACATTGAAACCGCATTCCGACTCCGTTTCTTCCGCAATAGCGCCTGTTTTCCGTTTTTCCTTCTTTTATGGAAATATATAGTCGTTTCCGGCTATGTCAACGTCATTTCCGGTTTTTCCGGCAAGGAGTTTCTGTTTTTTCATCTGGAAACCTGGAACACGTCATCCGGAATTCCGTTTCCGGAAAGTCCGGCCGACGTCTCATCGAAGCGGATCACGGTGTTCCAGGCGCCGTCGCCGCCGCTGAGATTCAGGCGGCTGACCAGCCAGAAGTCCTTTTCTTTGCGGAACCCGGAAACCTCCAGAGTGCGGAAGGGCTTCTTTTCCAGGCTTTTTCCATCCTGCGCCACTTTGTACCACGACGCGCGCAGCGGGAAAAAGTATTCCGTGCTGATGAAAACCATGACCGCATCACTGCCGTTCGGTGCAATCAGCGTGAAAACCCGGCAATTCTGCCCGCGGACGGAATCCGCCGGGTTCTCCACCTTGAGTTTCCAGTAAATGAAATTCATTGTAAGATCCTCGGGATTGATTCCGTAAACGCCGATCTGCGCCTTGCCCGGCGCAAAACCGCGGCTCTCCATCGTAGACTGCGGATTCTTTCCATAAGTCTGTCCGATATTGTAAATCTCGTTCTTATTGAAGATGATCTGAGCGATCGTGCGTTCAGGCGTGAAGAGCGTTCCCATGCGGATCGGGGCGCGGACGGTGCGTGCGCCTTCACGTTTGTGCATGGCATAACCTTCCATTTTCGCCCAGGAGTCGCGCCCCGGCGGATTCCGGACAATGGACAGGAACTGATCTGCGCTCAGTTCTTTTGCGGCGGGTTCCGCAGCGACAAGGACGGCGGACAAGAGTGCCGCCAGAACGACGAGACTTGATCGAAACAACATTTTTCTCTCCTATAAAAAAATCAATCCTCAGAAAAAGTCCGAGAGCTCCGGGCGATACGGAAGAATGCAGCGCATTCTTCACGGGGTCAAGGGCCCTCCGGCTCTTGGCGTGATCCAGCGGCAAAACGCTGGGCGCGCAACGCGCGAAATCTCCCGCCCGGAGCGGTTCAATCCGCTCAGTGACGAGAACTTTTCACAAGGAAAAGTTCGAGAGCTCCGGGCGATACGGAAGAATGCAACGCATTCTTCACGGGGTCAAGGGCCCTCCGGCCCTTGGCGTGATCCAGCGGCAAAACGCTGGGCGCGCAACGCGCGAAATCTCCCGCCCGGAGCGGTTCAATCCGCTCAGTGACGAGAACTTTTCACAAGGAAAAGTTCGAGAGCTCCGGGCGATACGG
>CALXSJ010000044.1 GCA_944391115.1 uncultured Victivallales bacterium
TTCCAATCTTGTCGGCGAAATCATCGAGTCCCTGACCCTGCAGGGGTTCCGCAATTTCATCATCATCCCCGGCCATGGCGGCAGCGAGAGCATGCTTCATCTGAAGGAGTCTCTCCGCATTCTCAAATGGCTCAATCCCGCGCTGAAGGACGACCTGATCCTGCTGGTTCCGATCTGGGATTTTTCTCCCACCTGGCTGGATCTGTTCCGGAATCAGGATTATCATGCCGCCGAGGCGGAAACCTCCCTGATGCTTCACTGGTGCCCGGAAGTGGTCCGGCCGAAAATCGTCATGGATAAAAAAAGCGTCGCGGAACGGCTCCGGAACGATCCGGACAGCTATCAGCACCGCGAGTCCTTCACGAACCTCAGACAGGAAGTCGTGCAGACCTCCCAGCGCGCCGATGTGAAAATCGGCGTGATGGGATATCCGGAAAAAGCCGGCGCGGAACTTGGAAAGAAGATCGAGAGCGAATTCCTGAAGAATGCCTCCAGAGCGATTTCCGCGGCGATCCGGGATGCGGACAAGGCCCGGAAAACCGGGGCGCGGATCGTGCACGAAGACAATGAAAAACTCAAAATCCTTTCCCTCTGAAAAAGCGGAGGTCTGCTCCCATGCTTGAAGTGACCAGCTTCCGGAACGGCGCGGTGCTCAATCATTCGCACGGCGCGGAAACAGACGAATTCCTGGAAATCAAAGTCGAAGGCATTGCCGATCCGCAGGCGTTTGTCACGGTGAACGGGGCCGAAGCGCGTCGCGCCGACCGGAGTTTCTCCGCGCCGGTCCGCCTGACGGAAAAGATCAATGAGATCGTCGTTTCCGCGGACGGACATTTCGGCGAAACCATCCTCAAGCTCACTGTCCTCTGGGACAAAAAGTCCTTCAAGCGTTACAACTACTACATTGACGACTGCAGTTTTTTCTATACGGAAATCGCAAAACAGCGCCCGAAATCGCTGTTCGATCACTTCTTCCTGAAACGTCTCCGGGAGATTCATGACAAATACGGCACGAAATTTTCGCTGAACAGTTTCTACCGGAACGACCATTTCCCGTTTGAACTGAAGGATTTTCCGGACGTCTACAAAGCCGAATGGACTGCGAATTCCGACTGGCTGCGCCTTTCCTTCCACGCGTATTCCGAGTTTCCCGACCGCCCCTATCAGCGCACCGCTCCGGAGAAGCTCGCGCAGGATTTCGACCTGGTCCGGGACGAGATCGTCCGTTTTGCCGGGGAGGAGACTTTCATCCCCCCCGTCGTGATCCACTGGGCGATGGCGAATCCCGAAGTGTTCTCCCTGCTGAAACAGCGCGGCATGAACATGATCAACGGCAGTTTCATCGGCTCGCAGACCTATGTCGGAGAAATGGACCATGCCTTCCGGGTCTGCGACATCGGCTACTTTTATGAAAAGGACGTTGCGCTCTATCTCGAAAAATACAAGACCTACTATGACAAGTTCACCGGCATGCTGCTCAATGCCGGCGTCGGCGCGACCGCGAATCTCCATCCGTGGGAAGAGCTGAAGAGAAAAATCCTGGATGCGGCGCATTCCCCCTGGCAGAATCAGACGATCGGCATGGCGACACATGAGCAGTACTCCTTCCGCAGCTACGTCAACTATATTCCCGATCATCTGGACCGGGTGGAAGCCTGCTGCCGCCTCGTCACGGAACTCGGATACAAGCCTGTCTATTTCGCGGAGGGACTTCTCGGCAATACCGCATGGGACGCGGAATAAGCCGTCCCCCCTGATGCCGGAATCGTGAAATGCGGAGAGCATATCATGTCTTTACTTCTTAATAACCACTATAAATTCAAATAATGTAAATTAAAACAAGGAGGAGAACATGCCGATTGACACCGTTGACAGAGAACATTTCACCGGAGGAAAAACCGAGGGCGGCATTACCAGTTCTTACGCCACGGATGACGGCGTAAAGCTGAAAGTCGCCTATTCGTTCATGGGGAGCATCTATGACGACGCCGAGCGCAGGGCGGCGATCGAGGCGATGGCGCAGGATACGCTTACCATGGGGCCGAAAACCCAGGAGTTCCAGAACAGGTTTGCAAAGATTCACAATGTCCGGCACGCATTCGCCTGTTCCAACTGCACGACGGCGATGCATGTCGGAACGCAGATTTTCGACATCGGCCCCGGCGACGAGGTCATCGTGACACCGAACACGTTCGTTGCAACTTCCCTTGCGATCCTCAAGGAGGGCGGCACCCCTGTCTTCGCCGACATTGATCCGCGCACCTTCAACATCGATCCCGCCGAAGTCGCAAAGAAGGTGACGAACAGGACCAGGGCGATCTATGTCGTCCATTACGCCGGACTGATGGTCGATATGGACCCGATCATGGAAATCGCCCGGAAGCACGGTCTCAAGGTGCTGGAGGACTGCGCACATGCCACCGGCGCCTCCTGCAGAGGGCGGATGGCCGGAAGCATCGGCGACATCGGCGCGTTTTCGTTCCACTCCCTCAAGAACATTACGACCTGCGGGGAAGGCGGAATGATTACGACCAATCATGACGAATACTGTCACGGCATTCAGAACCTCCGCTGCATGAGCAACAACCACTCCTGGGGCGAACAGGGCGGCGAGTGGAGCTTCGGCGACAGGATTCACTGCAGGAAGACCTCCCCGCTGGAATACTGGATGCCCGCCCATTTCGACGTGATCCCGCACAACGGTCACTGGGGAAGCAACTACCGCATGAATGAAATTCAGGCGGCTGTCGGCTGCTGCCAGCTGGACAAGCTGGAAATGCTGACGGGGAAACGCCGGGAAATCGGCCATAAGATCACGGAAGGCCTGCGGGACATCGAAGGCATTGAAACCGTATACGAACCGGAAGGATACCGGCACGTCTTTCATCTCTATACCGTCTGCGTCAATGAGAAAGTTCTCGGCGGCTCCCGGGACGAGTTCATGCGCATCCTTTACGAGGAGGAGGGCATCCAGACGATCCTGCACTATCAGCCGACCTTCCATTTCACCGGACTGCGCAGAATGGGATATGATCCGAACCAGTGCCCGGTCGCCAGCGAATTCTTCTACAGGCGCGAGATGAACCTGCCGATGCATCCGAGACTGACCGACGAGGAGATCAATATGATGGTCGAAGGCATCCGGAACGCATCCGCGAAGATCCGCAGGCGCCACTGCAAAGCCTGAGCATCCGGAGAAGATTCAGGAGAGCTCATACGGGTGTGCCGTCTTTTGAGAGAGAGGAGGCGGCGCGCCCGTTTTTTCATTCAAAAAAATTTAGGTTGATACCGCGATGCTCTGCATCGCCAAAAATTGCTTCGTGCAGGACTCTCAGTCCTGCCG